>PHCV01000017.1 GCA_002842395.1 Betaproteobacteria bacterium HGW-Betaproteobacteria-11 | reverse complement strand
GGCAGGCGGATCGTCACTTCATGCCGATAGGTTTCCACCTTGCCGAACAGTTCGTCTTCCTTCATTTTTCCCGCGGGCAGCGCCGGCGCGCCGAGTTTCGCCGCTGCCTGGCCGTCGAGCGCGAACTTGAACTTGTCGCGGTACATGTAGTAGCCCTCGGCGATCTGCCAATGCACCTCGAGGGTCTGGGCATCGAGCACGCGCGCCGAGAAGCGATAAGCCTGCTCCGGCGGCAGGGGCTCGGCGGCGTGGGCGGCCGGGGCAGCGAGGGCAGTCAGGGCAAGCAGCAGGCAAAACAAGCGCATCAGCATGAGATCGTTTCCGGACGGGTTTCGAGATCGATCCAGGCCAGATACCCGGCCAGACCGTGCGTCACTGGGACAGCGACGACCTCGGGAAGTTCGTACGGATGGTGGGCGCGGACGAAGGCTTCGAGCGCCGCGTAGCGCGCCGCCGTGGTCTTGATGAGGAGCGGCACTTCGCTGGCCTGCCCGACCCTACCCCGCCAGCGGTAGATCGAACGCACGGCCGGCAGCAGATTCACGCAGGCCGCCAGCCGCGCCTCGATCAGCGCCGCGCCAAGGGCCTCGGCACTTTCCGCATCGGGCATCTGGGTGAACACCAGCAGGGTCTGAGCGGTTTCCATCGGCCCATTCTACCTTCGTGGTGGCTGTGGATCGGATTCCGTGCCAAGCCCCGGATGACAGGGGGAAGCGCGACCACTTTCAGCGGCGCCCCTGGGTGTCGCTTGCGCTCTGTAACGTAACGCTATACACTTTCGCCGTGATCAGGACATTCCGCCATAAAGGGCTGCAAGCCTTTTTCGAGCCAGGCAGCAAGGCCGGCATTCAACCGCACCATGCGCCGCGCCTGAAGCGGCAACTGACCCGCCTTGATGTGGCAGCCGGTGCCGACGATATGAACCTGCCGGGCTGGAAGCTGCATCCTTTGACGAATGGACCTTGGTCGGTTTGGGTGAATGGAAATTGGCGGCTGACTTTCGTATTCGAAGGCACGGATGCCGTGTCGGTCGATTATCAGGATTACCACCAGGAGAACGAACATGACGCGCATTCATGACCCATCGCATCCCGGCCAAACGCTGCGGGAGGATGTATTGCCCGCACTGGGTTTGACCGTAACCGATGCCGCCGGACAGCTTGGCGTTACCCGCGCCGCCTTGTCCCGTGTCCTGAACGGCCGCGCTGCCATTTCCCCCGAAATGGCCCTGCGGCTTGAAGGCTGGCTAGGTGCGGAAAACGGCGGGCGGGCCGATCTGTGGATCGCACAACAGGCCGCCTATGATCTTTGGCAAGCGCGCAAGGCCGACAAGCCGAAGGTTCGCCGTGCCGTGCTGGTTGCCGCCTGAGCATGGGCAAGGCATACGACAGCATCAAGGCGGGGCTGACGAAGCGACCCGGCGGCATTTTTGCTGATCAAGGAAGGTAAATAAGCCCGGCTTCGTCATTCCCGCGAACGCGGGAATCCAGGAGTGGCCCTCGGTACTTCGCGGAGCCTCCGCCTGGATTCCGGATCGGGCCTCACGGCCCGTCCGGAATGACGAGGAAAAGAGATGCCCCGTCATTCCCGCGAACGCGGGAATCCATGAAATCAACGAACGGGATGCCCGCCTGCGCGGGCATGACGGTCTGGATGACGGGCAACCAGTGATTGCAAACGGCATCGAGTTCTGCTAACTTGACGCGCGAATAGTCACGAATTTCCGGAGCATTCGAGGCCATCGAACCGCAGTCGTTACCTCGATGATTTCCGTCAGGCTCTTTTCACGTTGTACGAACCTATCAGGATTGCGCCATGAAGAGTCTTCCCGGCCAGCTGCTCCTCGCTTCGCTGATCGCGCTGTGCAGCGCTTCCGCCCTGGCCGAAGGCGATCCGAGCTTCGCCATCCGCCGCTTCCAGGTCGAAGGCAACACGCTGCTGCCAGAGGGACGCATTGACGCCCTGGTGGCGCCCTTCACCGGCGAACACAAGGTCTATGACGACGTGCAGCAGGCGCTCGAGGCGCTCGGCAACGAATACCACCGCCTCGGCTACGGCACGGTCAATGTCACCGTGCCCGAGCAGGAGCTCGAGTCCGGCGTGGTGCGGCTGAAGGTGACCGAAGGCGCCATCGGCACGGTCACCATCACCGGCAACAAGGCCTTCGATGACGGCAACATCCGCGCCAGCCTGCCCGACCTCAAGGAAGGCGCGGCGCCGAATCTCACCCGCTTGTCGCAAAACACCCAGCTAGTCAACGAAAACCCGGCCAAGAAGGTCGAAGTCACGCTTGGCACCAGCGAGGAAGAAGGCAAGGTCAACGCCCGCATCGATGTTGCCGAGGAACCGCCGCAACGCTTCTACCTCACCCTCGACAACACCGGCACCCATGGCAGCGGCAAGCATAGGCTGGGCATCGCCTGGCAGAACGCCAACCTGTTCAACCGCGACCAGATGCTGACCCTGGCCTACACCACCGCGCTCGACGCGCCGGGCGGGGTCAAGGTCGACATCTATTCCGTCGGCTATCGTCTGCCGCTCTACGGCCTCGGCGACAGCATCGACTTCATCTACGGCAACTCCAGCACCAACCTGCCCTCGGTGACGCCCAACCTGACCAGCCCGCTGGCGATCAACGGCAAGGGCGAAGTCATCGGCCTGCGCTACAACCACCATTTTCCCCGCCGCGGCCTGTACACCTCGAAGCTGGTGTTCGGCTACGACTACAAGTTCTTCAACAGCACCTGCCGCATCGGCGGCACGCCGACGCCCTTCGGCATCGCCGGCTGCACGCCCTACACCTTGCAACCGGCGAGCGCCACTTACAGCGGGCAATGGCAAACCCCCGGCCGCGCCTTCCAGTACAACCTCGGCGTCGCCTACAACATCAACCCGATCGGCGTCAGTTACCCCTTTCCCGGCCCGACTAGCCCCGCCGACCATTATTCCGCCGCCAGCGGCCGCAGCATCAAGGATAAATTCACCGCCTTCCGTTTCGGCGGCAATTATTTGCAAGCCCTCGCCGGCGACTGGAGCGGGCGCGTCGGCCTCAACGCCCAATACACCCAGGACGCCCTGCCCTCGCCCGAGCAGCTCAGCCTCGCCGGAGTCAATGCCGTGCGTGGCTTCTCCGAGCGGGCGATGGCCACCGACCGCGGCTATGTGGTCAACCTCGAACTCACCTCGCCCGAACTCGCCGGCCGGCTGAACATTCCCGGCGGCCTGCGCGGCGTGGTGTTCTACGATTTCGCCAAGGGCGACAACGTGCAGCCTGCCGCCGGCAGCAACGGCCATGCCGGCATCGGCGCGCTGGGCGCCGGCCTGCGCTACAGCCTGAGAAAAGATGTGAAAGCCCGCTTCGACCTCGCCGTGGTGACCGACGATGGCTGGGAGGGCACGGCCAAGGTGGGCGACTTCCTCGGCCATTTCAGCGTTACCTACGGATTCTGAACGGCGCATCCGACCCCGCGCCAAAGGAGCTGACCATGAACCGCCACTGCACTCCCTGTCACACGCCCCGCCGTTCCGGCAAGCCGTTGCGTACCTCGCTGCGCCTCGCCGCCGCCGCGGTGGCCGCCTGCTTCGCGTTGGGCGCCCAGGCCAATCCGGTCGACCCGACGGTGGTCAACGGCTCGGCCTCCTTCAACCAGAGCGGCAACGTGCTCACCGTCACCAACAGCGACGGCGCCATCATCAACTGGCAACAGTTCAGCATCGCCGCCGGCGAGACCACCCACTTCGCCCAGCCCTCGGCCTCGAGCAGCGTCTTGAATCGTGTCCTCGGCGGCGACCCCTCGGCGATCTACGGCACGCTCTCCTCCAACGGCCACGTCTGGCTGGTCAATCCCGCCGGCATCATGGTCGGCCCCGGCGGGCGGATCGACGTCGCCGGCTTCGTCGGCTCCACCCTCAACATCAGCAACGCCGATTTCCTCGCCAGCAAACTCAACTTCGGCGCCACCCCCGGCGCCGCCGGCGTGGTCAACCAGGGCGAGATCACCACGCCCAGCGGCGGCAGCGTCTATCTGATCGGCGGCAATGTCAGCAACGAGGGCCTCATCACCACCCCGCAGGGCGAAACCATCCTTGCCGCCGGGCAGACCGTGCAACTGATCGACACCGCCACCCCCGGCGTCAAGGTCGAGATCACCGGCAGCGAGGGCAACGCCACCAACCTCGGCCAGATCGTGGCGGACGCCGGGCGCATCGGCATCGCCGGCGTCATCGTCAGGAACAGCGGCACGCTGAATGCCAGCAGCGCGGTCAGCGAGGGCGGCCGCATCTTCCTCCGCGCCAGCCAGGATGCCTATGTCGATGGCAACGGCCGCATCACCACCACCGGCACCACCGGCGGCCGCGTCGAAGTCCTCGGCAACCGCGTCGCCGTGATGGACAACGCAGAAATCGACGCCAGCGGCGCCAACGGCGGCGGCACGATCCTGGTCGGCGGCGACTACCAGGGCAAGAACCCCGGAGTGCAGAACGCCAGCATCAGCTATTTCGGCCCCAATGCCAGCCTCAAGGCCGACGCCACGGAAGTCGGCGCTGGCGGCACGGTGATCGTCTGGGCCGACGACACCACGCGGGCCTACGGCAGCATCAGCGCGCGCGGTGGCGCGAACGGCGGCGATGGCGGCTTCGTCGAAACCTCGGGCAAGAATTATCTGGCGGTCGATGGCATCCGCGTCGACACCCGGGCACCGCAGGGGACGACCGGCAACTGGCTGCTCGATCCGGATGAACTGACCATTCTCAACGGGTCGGGTACTGATATAGGTATTTCTGGCGGTCCTTCTATTTTTGCGACAGCGTCGGCTTCCTCGACGATTTACGGCGACGGGATTGAATCCGCACTGGGCACAACCAATGTTACGCTCCAGACCAGCGGCATCGGCAACGGCAACATCACCGCTGACGGTGTTACGATTAACAGCACCGCCGCTTATGGCCTGACCCTTGCCGCCTATGGCGGCGGCAGCGCCACCGGCAACATCACCCTGACCAACAGCAGCTTTTCCGTGTTCGGCGGCGTGACCCTGCTGGCCGGATGGGATGGCATCGAATACACCAGCAGTAACGTCATCTCCGGCACAGGCAACATCGCTATGTCGGGCTCCCTGATTCAGAGTGGCAGTAGCGTGGACCTCGCGGCGGGCGGCAACATCACCCTCGACCGGGTGGTTGCCGGCTACGGCGGTACCATCAACGTTATGGCCGGCAACGCCATTCTCGATGGCAACGGCAGCGCAGTGAATCTCAAGGCCGGGACGATCAACCTGACCAGCGTCTACGGCGGTTCGGCCGGCGGGCTGGCCATCAGCAGCGACATCGACAACAGCGATAGCAATGTCAGCAGCCTGAACGCAACCGTGGATTGGACTGCCAGCTACGGCGGCATCTCGCTGCGCGTGGCGGGGGATTCACCCACCAACATCGGCCTTGAAGATTTTGCAGCTAGTAAAAACAGCATCTACTTCAGTGCCACGAACGACATCTCCCTCGATGGAAGCCAGTATTTCGCTACCAACAACGATGGGCCGATCACGCTGTTTGCCGGGCGCGATGTGGCGATCACTCTTGATCCAACATTCGATACCGGCGGCAGCGTGATCGTCAGCGCGGCCCGCGACCTAATGGTCGACTCCGACATTCCTAACTACTCCGAGAGTTTCAGTACCAGTCTGGCGCTGATTGCCGGTCAGAACCTGACCCTCACGTCGGCCTATATTTCTGGCTGGAACGATCTCCTCCTCGTCGGCGGCACGGTATCGAACCAAAGCTCGTGGATCTACGCCGGCAACGACCTCGATATTCTCGCCGGGTCGCTGGTTAATACGGGCCAGTTCTCTGCCGGCAACGATCTGACCTTCATCGCCGGCAACGTCGCCATGGATGGCAGCGGTGAAGGGGGAAGCTTCTATGCCGGTCACGATATCATCGGTTTTGCCGCCGGCAACATCACGCTCGACAATTACGCCGGCATGCAAGCCGGCAACGACATCCGCCTCACCCTGACCGGCGCGGGCTCCGAGCTTTCGCTGAACAACAACAGCTATCTGCTGGCCGAAGCCATCACTACCATCTACCTGGCCTTCACCGCCCGCTCCAGTGGCGGCATCTTCCTCGATGGCGTGGAGACGACCACCTCGCTGCCATACGGCAGCGGGTTTTTCGTGATCGGTCATTCCACTCCGGCGGTGCTCGACTCGACCCTGTTCGTCACCTATGCCCAGCCGGCCAATGACGCCATCCTCGCCATCCTCAACAACAACCTCGCCCGCGCCGGCGAGACCGAGGAAGAGCGCCGCAAGCGCTTGCAGCAATCCGAAGCCAATGGAGAACCCCATGACCCAGCCGACCAGCCCGTTGCCTACTGCAGTTGAGTTTGCGGCCAAGTCCGCGAGCCTGCTGCTCGCCGCACTGTTCGCCGGCTTCTGCCTGAGCCAGGCGGCGCTGGCCGCCACGGCGGGCGAGATTACGCACCTTTCCGGCACGCTCGCCGCCCAGCGCGCGGACGGCGCGAAGAAACTGCTCGGCGTCAAATCGGCGGTGGAAGAAGGCGACACGCTGACCACCGCGGCCGGCACCTATGCCCGCGTCAAGTTCGTCGATGGCGCGGAAGTGGTGCTGCGCCCCGGCAGCGAACTGAAGATCCAGAGCTACAGTTACAACGTCGCCAAGCCGGAGAGCGACAACATGGTGCTCTCGATGTTCAAGGGTGGCCTGCGGGCGATCACCGGCCTGCTCGGCAAACGCAGCCGCGACAAGGTGAGCCTCCAGACCGCCACCGCCACCATCGGCATTCGCGGCACCAACTTCGGCGCGTTGCTGTGCCAGAACGACTGCGACAACGTGCCGACCACCAGCGGCCAGCCGCCGGCCAACGGTCTGCATCTGGACGTGACCGACGGCGCCATCGTGGTCAGCAACGGCGCCGGCAGCATCCAGATCAACCCCGGCCAGTTTGGTTTCGTGGCCAACTCCGGCACGCCGCCGGCCATCGTGCCGCCGAGCGATGGCGTGCAGGTGACGGTGCCGTCGAACATCGGTGGCGGCGTCGGCAACCAGGGCGGCAGCGAGTGCCAGATCTGATCGGCTGAGGCGCGGGCGGTGAGACGCTTCTCCACGATGCGCCGCCCCGCCGTTCCGCCAGCGCCGACTTTTCGTCCGCCATCCCGGCCCCGGCTCGAGTCCGGGGTGACGAACCCAAAGCCCCCGTCATTCCGGGCCTGACCCCGAATCCCCCATTGCATCGTCATTCCGGGCTTGACCCGGAATCCAGGAGTGACCTTCGGTGCCTCGTGGAACCACCGTCTGGATTCCCGCGTTCGCGGGAATGACGAGGCGGCGGCCGCCATCCCGGCCCCGGCTCGAGTCCGGGGTGACGAACCCAAAGCCCCCGTCATTCCGGGCCTGACCCCGAAATCCCTCATTGCATCGTCATTCCGGGCTTGACCCGGAATCCAGAAGTGACCCTCGGTGCCTCGTGGAACCACCGTCTGGATTCCCGCGTTCGCGGGAATGACGAAGGGGGCGGGCCTGACGGCCCGTCCGGAATGACGAAGGAGGGACGCCCGTCCGGAATGACGCCCCTTATTTCCCCCCGGCCAGCATTGCGCGCAGACGGGCGGCGCGGTCGAGTGCGCTGCCGGGGTCGGCGACCTGACGTTCACGCGTTTTCGCCTGGCCGGCATCTTCTCCCATCTCGGCGATGAAGCGCGAGGGCTCGCGCGGCTGCCATTCCCGGCCCTGCTTGCGTTTCTCGCACCAGCTGACGGTCAGGCTGGCCTGGGCGCGGGTGATGCCGACGTACATCAGGCGTCGCTCTTCTTCCAGTTTGGCGGGTTCGAGTGAATCGCGGTGCGGCAGCATGCCTTCCTCGGCCCCGACCAGAAACACATGGCGAAATTCCAGTCCCTTGACGGCGTGCAGGGTCGCCAGCTGCACCGCATCCTGCGCGCCTTCGGCCTTGTCCAGCATCGACAGCAGGGCGATCGATTGCGCCAGTTCGAGCAGGGTCTTGTTTTCCTCCGCGCCTTTTTTCGAGAGCCAGGCGACGAAGTCGCGGACATTGCCCCAGCGGGTCTGCGCCTCGGGCGCAGGGTTCCCGGAAAAAATCCAGGATTCATAACCGATGGCGGCCAGCAGATCGCCGAGCACGCGGCCGGCGTCTTCCGTTGCCGCGCGGGTGGCGAAGCGGCGGATGAACCCGGCGAACTCGCGCAGGGCGACGTGCTGGCGCAGCGGCAGTTCGTCGCCGGGACCGGGCGCCAGGACCGTGGCGAAGAGGCTCATCTGCCGCCTTCCAGCGGCGCACCCCAGCGCTTCCAGGGTGGTGCCGCCGATGCCGCGCTTCGGCGTGGTGACGGCGCGGATGAAGGCCGGGTCGTCGTCGCTATTGAGCAGCAGGCGCAGGTAGGCGGTGAGGTCCTTGATCTCGCTGCGCTCGAAAAACGATTGCCCGCCGGAGATGACATACGGGATGCGCTGCGCGCGCAACTGTTCCTCGAAGACGCGGGCCTGGTGGTTGCCGCGATAGAGGATGGCGTAGTCGGCGAACTTGCCGCGCCGCGTGAAGCGGTTGGCGGCCAGCCGCGAAACGACCCAGGTGGCCTCGTGTTCGCCATCGCGGCAGCGCTCGACATAGATCGCGTCGCCGGGGCCGTGTTCCGACCACAGTCGTTTCTCGAACAGCTTGGGATTGTGGCCGATCAGCGTATTGGCAGCGCCGAGAATGCGCGCCGTGGAGCGGTAGTTCTGCTCCAGCTTGATGACTTCGAGCCGCGGGTAATCGGTTTGCAAGAGGCGCAGGTTCTCGCTGTCGGCGCCGCGCCAGGCGTAGATCGACTGGTCGTCGTCGCCGACCACGGTGAATGCGTCGCGGCCCCCGGTCAACAATTGCAGCAGCCGGTATTGGCCGCGATTGGTGTCCTGGTATTCATCAACCAGCACATGCCAGAGGCGGCTCTTCCAGCGCTGGGCGGCTTCCGGATCGGTCTCGAACAGGGTCACCGGCAGGCGGATCAGGTCGTCGAAATCGACCGCCTGGTAGGCGCGCAGGGTGCGCTCGTAAGCGGCATACAGCGCGGCCGCGGTTTTTTCCAGGTCATCGCCCGCCAGTTGTTGCGCGGCCTCGACGGAAACCAGCGCGTTCTTCCACAGCGAGATGCGGGTTTGCAGCAGGCGCAGCCGTGCCTTGTCGGCGTCGCCGGCGAGTTCCCGGAACACGGCCGTGGTGTCGGCGGCATCGAGGATCGAGAAGCCCGGTTTCATCCCCAGCGCCCGCGCTTCCTGGCGCAGGATGCGCACGCCGAGGGCGTGGAAGGTACTCACCAGCAGCGCCTCGGCGCGGGCGCCGAGCAGGCCCCTGGCGCGCTCCTGCATTTCCTTCGCCGCCTTGTTGGTGAAGGTGATCGCCGCGATGTGCGCCGGCGAGATGCCATAGTCATTGACCAGGTAGGCGATCTTGTGGCTGATGACGCGGGTCTTGCCCGAGCCGGCGCCGGCCAGCACCAGCAGCGGACTATCGACATGAAGCACGGCCGCGCGCTGGGCCGGATTGAGTGTATGCATGAGCGTTACAGGTGAACTCGGCGTGGCGGACTTTGTCTGGCCGGAGACGGAGACTCCGCTGCGCGGGCCGGCAAACGCCGATTTTTTACCGGGGCTATTTGAGCAGATCGAAAACCTTGCGCGCAAGCTTGCCGGTGGCTTGCGCCGGATTCTGGCGGATGGCTTTTTCTTCCTCGGCGATCATCAGGTAAAGCCCGTCGAGCGTCTTGCGGGTGACATAATTTTCCAGCGCGGCATCTTCTTCTCCGAGCAGACCGAACTTCGCTGCCTTGCCGGCGAACCGGTCGTATTTCTGCGCCAGTCCGACCTTGGCGATGGCGGCCTTGACGATCGGTTTGAATTTCTCCGTCAGCGGTTGCGCGGTGGTGCGGCGGAAGTACTGGGTTGCGGCATCGCCGCCGCCGCCGAGGATGCCCTTGGCATCCTGCACCGACATCTGCTTGATCGCGCCGACCAGCAGGGTTTTGGCCCGTGGCACCGCCGCCTCGGCGGCACGGTTCATCGCCGTCACCAACTCGTCGGCCTGCTGGCCCATGCCCAGCGTGCGCATCATGCCCTCGGCTTTGTGCAGGCTCTCCGGCAGTGGAATCTTCACTTTCGGATTGCCGAGAAACCCGTCGCTGCGGCCGAGGGTTTCGACCGCCTTGCCGGCGCCCTGGGTCAGCGCCTGCTTCAAGCCGCCGCCGGCTTCCTTGCTGGAAAGCGCGTCGAGGGTGAAGGCCTGCGCCGTACAGGCAAAAACGAATCCGGCAATCAGAATCGGGAAGGCGCGCATGGGTGCACCGCGAAGAGGTTAAGGAGCCTCCGCCTGGATGCCCGCTTGGGCGGGAATGACGAGGGGAAGGGGGGGGTGACGAAGAGGGTTGTCATTCCGGGCTTGACCCGGAATCCATGAGTGGCCCTCGGTGCTTCGCGGAGCCTCCGCCTGGATGCCCGCGTTCGTGGGCATGACGACTTGTGCAGCGGTTCCTTGGCGAATGAATCGCTCATCTGGAAAGTCGGCGCTCACGCCACGCCGGCTTCCTGCGCCTGGCGGTCGGCATGGTAGCTGGAGCGCACCATCGGCCCGCAGGCGGCGTGGGAAAAGCCCAGCGCCAGGGCTTCCTGCTCGAAGCGCGCGAAGGTATCGGGATGCACGTAGCGGCGCACCGGCAGATGGTGGCCGGAGGGGGCGAGATACTGGCCGACGGTCAGCATGTCGACGTCATGTTGGCGCAGATCGCGCAGCGTGGCGAGAATCTCTTCGTCGGTCTCGCCGAGGCCGACCATGATCCCGGACTTGGTCGGAATTCGCGGTTGCCGGGCCTTGAATTCCTTGAGCAGGCGCAGCGAATGGGCGTAATCGGCGCCGGGGCGGGCTTCCCGGTAGAGGCGCGGCACGGTTTCCAGATTGTGGTTCATCACGTCGGGCGGAGTCTCGCCGAGGATGTCGATGGCCAACTCCAGGCGGCCGCGGAAGTCGGGCACCAGAACTTCGATCCGGGTCTGCGGCGAGCGTTCGCGCACGGCCGCGATGCAGTCGGCGAAATGCCGGGCGCCGCCGTCGCGCAGGTCGTCGCGGTCGACGCTGGTGATGACGACGTACTTGAGGCGCAGGGCGGCGATGGTTGCCGCCAGATGCCCGGGCTCGGCGGCGTCGGGCGGCAGCGGCTTGCCGTGGCCGACGTCGCAGAACGGGCAGCGGCGGGTGCACAGGTCGCCGAGGATCATGAAGGTCGCCGTGCCGTGGCCGAAGCATTCGCCGATGTTGGGGCAGGTGGCTTCCTCGCAGACGGTATGCAGCTTGTGCTCGCGCAGGATCTGCTTGATCTCGCCGAAGCGCGAGGCCGCCCCCGGCGCATGGCCGACCCTGACGCGGATCCACTCGGGTTTCTTGAGCGGCACGGCCAGGGGGGTGATCTTGATCGGGATGCGGGCGGTCTTGGCTTCGCCCTTCTGTTTGACGCTCATGTCAGTCCCGCACGGCCGTCCCGAAGGAACTGACTCCCCCTCGGGGGGAACGAGCGTAGCGAATAAGGGGGCTGCTTCATTCTAGTTTCGCTTTCAGTTGTGCGGCAAGGGCCGCGCCGACGTTGCCGATATCGCGTTCGGCGTCGGGGGTGATGCACAGGTCGGCCAATTGTGTCACGGAAAGGCCCGCATAGCCGCAGGGGTTGATCGCCCGGTAGGGCGCGAGGTCCATGGCGACATTGAGCGCGACGCCATGATAACAGCAGCCGTTTTTCACGCGCAGGCCGAGCGCTGCGATCTTGCACCCGTCGGCATAGACGCCCGGCGCGCCGGCTTTGCGCTCGGCCCGGATGCCGTAGCCGGCAAGCAGGTCGATCACCGCCTGCTCGATTCTCGTCACCAACTCGCGCACCTTGAGATTGCGCCGGCGCAGATCGAGCAGCAGGTAGGCGAGTACCTGGCCGGGGCCGTGATAGGTGATCTGGCCGCCGCGGTCGATGTGCACCACCGGGATGCCGACGTCGGCGAGCAGATGTTCGGGCTTGCCCGACAGCCCCTGGGTGAATACCGGCGGATGCTCGCAGAGCCAGAGCTCGTCGGCCGTCGCCGCGTCGCGGGCAAGGGTGAAGGCCTGCATCGCGGCGAAGGTCGGCGCGTAGTCGACGCGGCCGAGGTGGCGGACAAGGATGTCATTCATTCGGCTCACAGCACGACCTTGACCAGCGGATGCGCGGTGAGCGCGCGATAGAGGGCGTCGAGCTGGGCCTGGGAGGTGGCGCGCAGGGTGCAGGTCAGCGAGAGATAGTTGCCGGCGCGCGAGGGACGCATTTCCATCGTCGCCGGATCGAAGTCGGGGGCATGTTCGAGCACCACGGCGGCAATGGTCTGGGCGAAGCCGTCGACCGTGCCGCCCATGATCTTGAGCGGAAAATCGCAGGGAAACTCGAGCCGCGTCGGCCGCGTCATGGGCCCTCCGCGCCGCGCATCACGGCGGCCTTGAACTCCTGATACCAGCGGCGCATCTGCGCATACAGCGGGCCGGGCCTGCCCGCGCCGATTTTTTGCGCATCGAGCATCACGATCGGCAGTACTTCGCGGGTCGAGGAGGCAAGCCACAGTTCGTCCGCCGCGCGCACTTCGGCTTCGCCGATGTCGCGCACTTCATGGGGCAGGCCATGCGTGGCCGCCAGTTCGAGGATGACGTCATAGGTGATGCCGGGCAGCATCAGGTGATTCTTGATCGGCGCCAGCAGCATGCCGTCCTTGACCACGAAAATCGAGGAGGCGGCGCCTTCGGTCAGGAAGCCGTCGCGGAACAGCACGGCTTCGGCGCAGCCGGCGGCCACCGCCTGCTGGCGCAGCAGGCAGTTGGCGAGCAACGAGGTGGCCTTGATGTCGCAGCGCAGCCAGCGGATGTCGGCGGCGGAAACGGCGGCGACGCCCTGTTCGGCCAGCCGCTCGTCGGGCGGGGTCATCGCTTCGGCGAACATCACCGCGGTCGGCAGGGGATGCTGCGGAAAGGCATGGTTGCGCACCGCCATCGGTCCGCGCGTGACCTGAAGGTAGATCGACTGGTCCTCCCAGTCGGCCTCCCGCGCCAGTTGCAGGACGAGTGCGCGCCATTCGTCGGCGCTGTGCGGGTTGGGCAGGGCGATCGCCGCGAGGCTGCGTTCGAGGCGGGCGAGGTGCTGGGTCAGGCGGAACGGCCGCCGCGAATAGACCGGGATCACCTCGTAGATGCCATCGCCGAACAGAAAGCCGCGATCCATGACCGGGACGACGGCCTCTTGAGGTTGCAGCCAGCGGCCGTTGAGATAGATGCGGGACATGGTTATTCCTGATTAGCCATGAAGTTCAGCCAAGTGTAGTCTCCCTCCCCTTCAAGGGGAGGGCCGGGGTGGGGATGGGGCGATACGGCGCAACTACCTCCATTCCCCTCCCAGCCTCTCCCTCGAAAGGGGGAGGAGTACATGCTCTGGCCGGTCGGCTGAACATTTTGGCTAATCAAGCGATTACCTGAACCAGAGCAACAGCGTATCCCACAGGCGGCCGAACCAGCCGGCCAGCGGCACGTCTTCGAGCGCGGGGACCGGGTACTCGCCAAAGGGCTGGTCGCTCAAGGTCAGCTTCAGCGTGCCGATCACGGCGCCGGCCTGTACCGGGGCCAACAGCGGCTGCCGGCTGTCCAGCCGGGCGGCCAGCTTGCCAGCCATGCCGCGCGGCACGGAAACGATGAAGTCCTGGCTGAAGCCGGCCTTGACGGTGTTTTCGGCGCCCTTATAGACCTTGAGCCGGGAAATTTCCTGGCCTTTGGCGTAGAGCCGGACGGGCTCGAAGGCGGAAAATCCCCAGTTGAGCAGGTTGAGCGAATCGCGGGCGCGGGCTTCGTCCGAGGGCGCGCCGAGCACCACCGAAATCAGCCGCCGCGGGCTGCGCTGGGCGGTGGCGATCAGGCAGAAGCCGGCGGCTTCGGAATGCCCGGTCTTCAGCCCATCGACGCTGGGGTCGAGCCAGAGCAGGCGGTTGCGGTTGTACTGGCGGATGCCGGCATAGGTGTATTCCTTCACCGCATGCAGCCGATGCGCCTCGGGATGGTCGCGCAGCAGGGCGGCGGCCAGGCGCGCCAGATCGCGTGCGGTGCTGTAGTGACCGGGCTGCGGCCCCTCGAAGTAGCCGCTGGCATTGAGGAAGCGGGTGTCCTTGAGGCCGAGGCGCTGGGCGGTGCGGTTCATCATCGCGGCGAAGGCCTCCTCGCTGCCGCCGATGGCCTCGGCCAGCGCCACCGCCGCATCGTTGCCGGACTGGATCACCATCCCCTTGAACAGGTCATCGACGCTGACCTGGCCGCCGACCGGGATGAAGCTGCGCGAGCCCTGGGTGCGCCAGGCCCGCTCGGAAATCGTCACCGGCTGTTGTGGCGAGAGTGTCTTGCCGGCCAGCGCTTCGGCCACCAGATAGGTGGTCATCACCTTGGTCAGGGAAGCCGGTTCCAGCCGCGTATCCGCCTCGTGCGCCGCCAGCACCTGACCGCTGGCGGCATCCATCAGCAGCCAGGCGCGGGCCGAGAGCACCGGCTCGGCAACGGTCTGGGCGTGGGCGGAGGCGAAAAAGAGTGCGATGAGGCAGGCGAGGAATGGGCGCATGTAATGAGTGGAACGGAAAATTAACGTGGCACAGCGGTGGGATAGCCCCGTCATTCCGGACGGGCGTAGCCCGATCCGGAATCCAGGCCGTGGTTTCGGCGGAGTGCGGTGGGGCATACCTGGGTTCCGGGGCCGTCACCCCGGACTTGATCCGGGGCCGGAACGACAAGCATTCGGGTTTCTGCTCCGGTGCGACGAGCGGCATGCCGCGGGGTGTGAAAATTCATCATGAGCGTCAGTCGCGAATTATAGGCGGCCGCGTCACCACCACCGCGGCCAGGCCGAGTTCGGCACGCACTCGCTCGCCGGCGCGGCGGGCCGCCGCCGCATCGGGCCAGGGCCCGAGCTGGACGCGGAACAGCGGGCCGCTGGCATCGATCACCAGCTTGTCGGCCAGGTCGTCGAGTTCGCGGGCCAGGCGGACACGCAGGGCTTCGGCGTTGTCGCGGTTGCCGAAGGCGCCGAGCTGGATGTAGTGGCCGCCACTGCGGGCGACTTCCGGCAGTGGCCTAGCGGGCGCGCTTTCCCTGGCCGGTTCGCTCTCGCTGCTGGTGGCCGGCCGGGCGATCGGATCGGCCGCCGCGAGCGGCGGGCTCGTCTCCTGGCCGGGCAGGAGGCTCTCGACTTCGACCAGGGTACTGCCTTCGCCCAGATAACCGAGCTTGGCCGCCGCCGTCCACGACAGGTCGATCAGCCGGTCGGCATGGAACGGGCCACGGTCATTGATCCGCACCACCACCGAGCGGCCATTGGCCGGATTGGTGACGCGGACGTAGGAGGGAATCGGCAGGGTCGGGTGCGCGGCGCTCATGCCGTACATGTCGTAGGCCTCGCCGCTGGAGGTCTTCTGGCCGTTGAACTTGCGTCCGTACCAGCTGGCAATGCCACGCGCCCGGTAGGGAGTGAGCCGGCGCAGCGGCACATAGTCGCGGCCGAGCACCGAATAGGGGTTGTTGGCAAAGCGGTGCAGGGGTTCGATCTTCGGCACGGCATCGGCAATGGCGTCGAGATCGGCGGGCGGGTTCTCGCCGGGCCCGTCGTCCTTGTAGAAACCGCCGCCGCGTTTGGTGACCACGGCCGGCGGCCGCGACGCCGGCCCGCGAAAAGTCGGCGCTGGCGATACGGCGCCCGGCGGCGCGCCACGTTCGACGGCCGGCCGTGGCGGCTGGCTGCCGCAGGCGGCGAGCAGCAGCGGCAGGGGCAACGCAAGGGCAAGGCGGAACGGATTCATTTTTGAACCAGCCGGCGATGTTTCTGGATCGACATCAGGATGCCGATGCCGGTAAACAACGTCACCATGGCGGTGCCGCCGTAGCTGACCAGGGGCAGCGGCACGCCGACCACCGGCAGGATGCCGCTGACCATGCCCATGTTGACGAAGGCATAAGTGAAGAAGATCAGGGTGATCGCGCCCGCCAGCAGGCGGCCGAACAGGGTGGCCGCCTGGGCGGCGATCTTCAGCCCGCGAAAGATCAGAAAGCCGTAGAGCGCGAGCAGCACCAGATTGCCGAGCAGGCCGAATTCCTCGCCGAAGACGGCGAAGATGAAATCGGTATGCCGTTCGGGAATGAACTCGAGCTGGGCCTGGGTGCCCTGCCGCCAGCCCTTGCCGAAGAGGCCGCTGGAGCCGATGGCGATGGTCGACTGGATGATGTGGAAGCCCTTGCCCAGCGGATCCTTTTCGGGGTCGAGCAGGGTCAGAATGCGCTGCTGCTGGTAGTCGTGGAGGAAATTCCAGGCCAGCGGCGCCGCTGCCAGGGCGGCGGCGGCCAGGCCGGCGAGGACTTTCCAGGACAGTCCGGCGAGGAAGATGACGTAGAAGCCGGCGGCCAGCACCAGGAGGGCGGTGCCCAGATCCGGCTGGCGGGCGATCAGGCCGACCGGAATCAGCACCAGCGCGGCGGCGATGACATAGTCGCCCGGCCTGAGGCGACCTTCGCGCTTTTGGAAGAACCAGGCGAGCAGCAGCGGCATGGCGATTTTCATCAGTTCGGAAGGCTGGGCGCGCATGAAACCCAGATTGAGCCAGCGCCGCGCGCCCTTGGAGATGTCGCCGAACAGCGCCACGGCGACCAGCAGGAGGAGGGCCAGGAGATAGAAGGCCAGGGCGAAGCGCATCAGTTGCTGCGGCGGCACGCCGGCGACGATGCGCATGACGAGCAGCGCCGCGGCGACGTTGGCCAGATGCGCCCCCATCCGTTCCGGCGAGGCGCTGCCCATCAGCACGCAGGCGAGCAGCACGATCAGGCCGCTGATCAGCAGCAGCTGGCCATCGAGCGGATCGATCAGGCGTTGCCAGTAGGGACGCAGGCGGTTCATTCGTCGTTCTCCGGCGGGTCGGCCTCGACCGCCGCCTCGTCGGCCGGCGCCGGGGCGTCGGGCCGCTTGCCGAGCAGGTAGTAGTCGAGTACCTGACGGGCGATCGGCGCCGCCGCCTGGGCGCCGAAGCCGCCATTTTCGACCAGTACGGCCAGCGCGATCTTCGGCTGGTCGACCGGGGCGAAGGCGATGAACAGGGCGTGGTCACGCAGCTCCTGTTTGAGGGTGTGATGCTTGTAGTCGGCGCCCTTGAGCGAGAAGACCTGGGCCGTGCCGGTCTTGCCGGCCGAGACGTAGCCGGCGCCGGCGAAGGCGCGGGCGCCGGTGCCTTCCGTGTTCACACCGACCATCGCCTGCTTGATGACCGCGATGTGCTCGGGCTTCCAGTCGAGTTTCTTCAAGGGTTGCGGCTCGATCAGGGTTTTTTTGCCGGTCTTGCTATCGGTGATGTACTGCACCAGATGCGGACGGAACATCACGCCATCGTTGGCCAGGGTCGCCACCGCCTGCGCCAGCTGGATCGGCGTGTAGGCGTTGTAGCCCTGACCGATGCCGATGGAAATGGTTTCGCCGGCATACCACTTCTGCTGCTCGGGTTTCTTGAAGCGTTTCTTCTTCCACTCGGGCGAGGGCAGGATGCCCTCGCCTTCGCCTTCGAGATCGATGCCGGTGCGTCGGCCCAGCCCCAGTTCGCCCATGAAGCGCGCGATGGCATCGATGCCCAGGTCGTTGGCCAGCATGTAGTAGTAGGTGTCGCAGGACTCGACGATCGACTTGTACATGTCGACCATGCCGTGCCCGCCTTTCTTGTCGTCGCGAAAGTGATGGCCGCCGAAATTGAAGAAGCCGGGGTCGGCGATGGCCTGTTGCGGTGTGCGTTTGCCGTAGGTGAGCGCCGCCAGCGCCATGAAGGGCTTGAAGGTCGAGCCGGGCGGATAGGCGCCGTTCAGGGCGCGGTTGACCATCGGCTTGTCGACTGACTCGTTGAGCGCCTGCCAGTTCTGGGCGTCGATGCCGTCGACGAACAGGTTGGGGTCGTAATTCGGCATCGAGACCAGCGCCAGGATGCCGCCGGTGGCCGGATCGATGGCTACCAGCGCTCCTTTGCGCTCGCCGAAAGCCTGTTCGGCGATGCGTTGCAGTTCGGCATCCAGCGTCAGCGTCAGGTTGTTGCCCGGGGTCGGTGGGGTGCTGGCGAGCGTGCGTACGGCGCGGCCGCCGGAGTCGACTTCGACCTGCTCGAAGCCGGTGATGCCATGTAGCTCGAACTCGTAGCGCTGCTCCAGGCCGGTCTTGCCGAAGTGATCGGTGCCGCGGTAGTTGGCTTCGATGCCGGCGCCCTCGATTTTTTCCAGATCGCGGTCGGTGATTCGGCCGATGTACCCGAGTACGCCGGAGGCAAAGGCGCCGTTCGGATACTGGCGAAACAGCCGCGCCTTGATGTCGACGCCGGGGAAACGGTAGCGATGGGCGACGAATTGCGCCACCTCGGCATCGGTCAGGCGGGTGCGGATCGGCAGCGATTCGTAGTTCTTGCTTTCATTGAGCAGCTTCTTGAAGCGTTTGCGGTCCATCGGCTGGATGTCGACAAGGGTCGCCAGCGCATCGATGGTCTGCTCCAGGTTGCCGGTGCGGGAAGGCGTGATCTCCAGCGTGTAGGCCGGGAAGTTGCGGGTGAGTACGATCCCGTTGCGGTCCGCGATCAGGCCGCGGTTGGGCACGATCGGTACCAGGGCGATGCGGTTGTCCTCGGCGCGCGTCTGGTAATAGCCCTGCTGGATGAGCTGCAGCCAGACAAAACGCAGCAGCAGAAGCAGAAAACAGAAGAGGACGAAACCGCCGGCCACCGCCAGGCGCGAACGGAATCGCCCGAGTTCTTCCTGAGAGGCTTCAAAGTCCATGTGCGATCAGATTGGACGATTGTCGTCCTTTTCCTCTGGCCGGAATTGCGGCAGGAGCAACAAATAGGTGAGCGGATACCAGAGCAGGGCGCTGCTCGCGCTGGCAAGGAACCAAAGCAGGCCGGGGAATTCGGCGCCGGCGACGAGGCGCACCAGCAGCATCACCACTTGCGTGCCGAGAAAAAGGGGCAGCACATGCAGCGCCTGCTGGCGCAACGGAAACCAGAGGATGCGCCGCGACAGGCCGCTGGCGGCGAAGGCGAGCAGCACATAGGCCAGAGCATGCTGCCCCATCGCGCTGCCATCGACGACGTCCATCAGGAGGCCAAGCAGGAAGCCGGCCCCCATGTTGACCTTCAGTGGCTGGTTGATGCACCAGAAGGTCAGCACCAGCAAGACCCAGTCCGGGATGCCGGGCAGGCGGCCGAACGGGATCAGGTTGAGCAGCAGCGCGACGAGCAGGGAGATGGCGATGAACAGCCGGTTCACCGGGCGCAGGATGCGGCGCGAGGCATGGATCGGTTGCATCAGCGGCTGCCCCGGCGGATGCGCTGTCCGGCTTCCGCTGCTGCCGCTGGGGCGGCCGACTCTTCCGGGTGAGGTGGCTTCGCCGTGCGCAGGGCGAGCACCAGCACCAGGCCGTGCTGGTCGAGCGCGGCCAGCGGGGTGCAGGGGATGCGGGCAAAGTTGGTCGCCGTGTTGTTGTCGACGCGGTTCACGCGGGCGACCGGCAGGCCGGACGGATACACATCGTCCAGCCCCGAGGTGACCAGCGTATCGCCCGGCCGGACGTCGGCATCGGCGGCAAGAAAGCGCAGTTCCAGGCGGTCCCCGGCGCCGGCCAGCACGGCGCGCAGACCGTTGCGCTGCACCTGTACCGGGATCATCTGTTGCCGATCGGTGAGCAGGGTGACTTCCGCTGTCAGCGGAAAGACTCGCGTGACCTGGCCGATCACGCCGAGTTCATCGATCACCGCCTGGCCCGCCTGGATGTCTTGCTGCATTCCCTTGTCGATAATCACCCGGCGTGAAAAGGGATCGCGGGCGGCATACAGAATCTCGGCCACCCGGGCCCCGGCCGGGTGCTGCGCGCGCAGGTCGAGGAAGGCGCGCAGGCGCTGGTTTTCAGCTTCCAGGTGTTTCTGCCGCAAAAGCAGATGCGCTGTCTCCAGCTGACGCCGGTGCAACTCACGATTCTCTTTTTGCAGCGTTGCCTGGTGGGTGAGGTAATCGCCGAGATCCTCCGCAGCGTCGAGCGGCAGCCAGGCGGCACGTTGTAGCGGCCAGGCGGCCGTGGCAATGGTCAGGCGTGCCCACTCGAGCGTATGGAAGCGCAGGTCGGCGATCAGCAGCAGCAGGGAGAACGTGGCAAAAAAAGCCAGGCGCACGAGCGGAGCCGGGCCCCGTTTGAAAAAGGGGGGTGGCGCATGACCGGCGACGGACATCAAGGCAGTGGCGGATCCCGAAATGAAATAGTGCAATGCAACGAGACTCGTTGCACGCTATGGCAAGCTACACGGCGGGCACTCTATTCGGTGGCGAAAATACTGCCGAGTTTGTCCATCTTTTCAAGCGCCAGGCCGGAACCGCGGGCGACACAGGTCAGCGGATCGTCGGCGATGATCACCGGCAGCCCGGTTTCCTCGGTGAGCAGGCGATCCAGGTCGTGCAGCAGGGCGCCGCCGCCGGTCAGCACCAGGCCGCGTTCGGCGATGTCGGCGCCGAGCTCCGGCGGGGTTTTTTCCAGCGCGTCCTTGACCGCCTTGACCACCTGGTTGAGCGGTTCGGAAAGCGCTTCGAGTACCTCGTTGGAGGAGATGTTGAACTTGCGCGGAATGCCTTCGGCACGGTTGATGCCCGAAACCTCCATCTCCTTCACCTCGGAGCCGGGGAAGGCCGAGCCGATGGTCTTCTTGATATTTTCGGCGGTGTTGTCGCCGATCTGCATGCCGTAGTTGCGGCTGATGTAGGAGATGATCGCCTCGTCGAACTTGTCGCCGCCGACGCGTACCGAATTGGCATAGACCATGCCGCCCAGCGAAATGACGCCGACCTCGGTGGTGCCGCCGCCGATGTCGACCACCATCGAGCCGGTGGCGTCGGAGACCGGCAGGCCGGCGCCGATCGCCGCCGCCATCGGCTCCTCGATCAGATAAACTTGGCTGGCGCCGGCGCCGAGGGCCGACTCGCGGATGGCGCGGCGTTCGACCTGGGTCGAGCCGGAGGGCACACAGATGATGATGCGCGGACTGGGCGCGAGCAGACGCGACTCATGCACCCGCTTGATGAACTGCTTGAGCATCTGCTCGGTGACGGTGAAATCGGCGATCACGCCATCTTTCAGCGGACGGATCACCGAGATTTCCTTGGGGTTGCGGCCGATCATCGACTTGGCTTCCTTGCCCACCGCCTGGATGGTTTTCTTGGCGTTGGGGCCGCCTTCGATGCGAATGGCGACGACCGAGGGTTCGTCGAGGACGACGCCCTTGCCGCGCATGTAGATCAGGGTGTTGGCGGTACCGAGGTCGATCGCCAGATCATTGGAAAAATAGGAACGCAGAAAGCTGAACATCGAAATCCCGACAAAGTAGGCTCCGGCAGCCCGGAGCGAGGGCGCCTATGATACCCTATCGCGCCCGGCAAAATTGAGCCGCCGCGCCCACTGTGTTTCCCTTTTGATCGCCCTGCATACCGCCATGTCCCTGTCCCCGCAAGACGTCGCCCGGATCGCCCTCTTGTCGCGGATCGAGCTTTCTCCGGCCGAACTGGAGGCCTCGCGCCAGCAGTTGACCGGCATCCTCGGTTTCATCGAACAGTTGCAGGCGGTGGATACCGCCGGCATCGAGCCGATGGCGCATGCCCTCGATCTCGCCCAGCGCCTGCGTCCCGACGGGGTGACGGAAGGCGATCAGCGCGAACTCTTCCAGGCAATCGCGCCGGAAGTCGAAAACGGTCTGTATCTGGTACCGAAAGTGATTGAATGATCGACGCTTCGCTCAAGGAACTGTCGGCCGCCCTGGCCGCGAAAAAAATCTCCGCCGTTGAACTGGCAACCTTGTTTCTCGATCGCATCGAGCGCTTGAACCCCCGGCTGAATGCCTTTATCACCCTCGACCGGGAAAAGACCCTGGCCCAGGCGCGTGCCGCCGATGCTTCCGGAAAAGTCGGCGCTGGCGATACGCCGCTGGCCGGGATTCCGCTGGCGCACAAGGATATTTTCTGCACCGCCGGCTGGCGCACCACCTGCGGCTCGCGGATGCTGGAAAACTTCATCTCGCCCTACGATGCCCATGTCGTGGACAAACTCGCCCGGGCCGGGATGGTGATGCTCGGCAAGCTGAACATGGACGAGTTCGCCATGGGCTCCTCGAACGAGACCTCCTACTATGGGCCGGTGAAGAATCCCTGGAATCTTGCCCGCGTGCCGGGCGGTTCGTCCGGCGGCTCGGCGGCGGCGGTGGCCGCGCGGCTGGCGCCGGCGGCGACCGGCACCGATACCGGCGGCTCG
>PHCV01000002.1 GCA_002842395.1 Betaproteobacteria bacterium HGW-Betaproteobacteria-11 | reverse complement strand
CGTCGATGCTGAAGGCGCGCACCTCGGCGAGCGGCAGGCCGCCCGCCCCACCCTCCCCGCCCGCCGGCGGCAGCACGGGCGACTCGAAGGGAGGAAAGTCGGTGCCGTCGCGGAAATGCGCGTAGAGAAAACGCCCGAGATGGTAGTCATGCACCGAGGGCAGTGCGCCACAGGCGAGCAGCAGATGCGCGGCCGAAGCCGGCGGTGTCGCGGGAAGGGCGCTCGGCGCTTCGCCAGCGCCGAGTTTTTGCGGCGTCCAGGCGCCCGGCTGGGCGCAGGTGGCCACCGCCGCTTCGAGGGCCTTGGTTTCCGGCCGGTTGCGGTCGGGCGCGTAGAGCAGTTGCGGCAGGATGGGCGCGAATTCTTCCGGCAACTGCCCGTGCAGCAACTCTTGTGTCATGTGTTCGATGGCGGCGGCCTGCTGCTGCTTTTTCGCCAGCCCGGCGAGCGCGGCCTGGAGGATCTCCGGCGGCGCGCGGCGGAAACGGCCGCGACCCTTGCGATGAAAATGGATCGGCGCCGAATGCAGGCGCAAAAGCAGGCTCGCCGCCTGCGCCGGATCGGGCTTGCCGCCGTGATACTCGGCGGCCAGTTCCTCGAAGCCGAACTCGGCTTCCGCCGCGATCTCCCACAAAAAATCGATCTCGATCCCGGCCGCCTCGGTCTCGGCTCGCGCCAGCAGTTCCGCCGGCGCGGGCGCGGCAAAGCGCAACAGGACGTTGGCCGCCTTCACCTTGATGCGCCGCCCGCCGGGCAATTCGACCTGCAGGGAGCTCACGTTGTCGGCGAGGATCGTGCCGGCGCGAAAGGCGCCGTCCTCTTCGAACAGGACATTCATGGTGGGGCGATGCGCTGAAAATGGGAGGCGATTATACGGGCGCCCCGCCCCCTGGCCTCGGTGCCGCCCGGGCGCCGAGCAGGGCGCCGCCGGTGACCGCGGCGAGTCCCGTCAGGGCGAGCAGCGAGAGCGGTTCGCCGAGCAGCGGCACGGCCGCCAGTGCGGCCACCCCCGGCACCACGGCCATGCTCAGGGCCACGGTTTGCGCGCCGAGGTGGCGCACGGCCTGGGCGTAGAGCAGCATGGCGATGAACACCACGAGCACTCCCTGATAGATCGCCTGCATGAGGATTTCGTCAAGCGGCGCCACGCTCAGCGTGCTGGGCAGGAATAACCACCACACGGGCAGATAGAGCGCCGCGGCGCCGATCGCGGTGGCCACGGTGGCGGTCAGCGGCGGTACCGGATGACGGCGCAGGAGCAGGGTGAAGGTCGCCCAGGAAGAGGCACCGCAGAGGAACAACAGATCGCCGGCGATTTGCCGGCCGGTCAGTTGCGGACCATGGGCGAGCGTATCGGCCGCGGTGAGCAGGATTCCGGCGAGCACCCAGAGCAGCGCGCGGCGCTGGCCGCCGTTGGGTTTTTGACCGAGCCAAGTCCAGGCGATGAACGCGGTTGCGAACGGTAGCGCACCGGGCAGCAGGATCGCCGCATGCGCGGCCGGCGCCAGGCGAAAGCCGGTATACACGCAGCAGGCATAAATAACGCCGCCGAACAGCGAAAATAGCAGCGTCGTCCGCAGTGGCGGCAGGCTTACGCGCGGCAGGAAAGCGAGGGCGATCAAACCGCCGGTGCCAAAGCGCAGGGCGGCGACATCCCAGCCGGTGAGCACGCCCCGCCCGCCGGCGCGCGAGACGAGGATGAAGCCGATCCAGATGGCGAGCGTGGCGAGGACGAACCACCAGCCGCTTCTGGCCTGGGCCGGGGGCTGTTGCACGTTATGCCGGCTCGCCGAGGGTGAAATAGCGGCTGCCGTGAAAGAGCAGCGGCGGTCGGCTTGCGCGCTCGTAGTGCTCGACGCGGCCGATCAGGAGCAGATGGTCGCCGCCGTCGTGGCGCGTCTCGCTGCGGCATTCGAACCAGGCGCTGCACCCGGCCAGCAGCGGCGTACCGCCAGCGCCGAGTTTCCACTCGAGCCCGGCAAAACGCGCCGCACCCGGCTGCGAGAAACGCTCCGCGAGCGGTTTCTGGTCGACGCCAAGGACATTGATCGCCCAGTGGCTGCGGAGGGTGAAGGGCTCGATGAGCTGCGACTGGCGGCCGAGGCTCCACAGCACCAGCGGGGGTTCGAGCGAAACCGCGGCGAAGGAATTGATGGTCAGGCCGACGGGATCGCCAGCGGCATCGCGGGCGGTGACGATGGCAACCCCGGTGGCATATTCGCCGAGCGCTTGGCGCAGGGCGAGGGCAGCGGAATTTTCGGTGGTGGTTTGGCTCATGGGGTGGGGCGGCCTAAAATGTGGCAGGTCGAACGGACTATGGAAACCCTGAATAAGTCGTCATGCCCGCGTACGCGGGCATCCAGTGCGTTGATTTACATGGATTCCCGCTTTCGCGGGAATGACGAAACCAGGGTCATTCAGCGGTTCCCTATATTTTGGAGCAAGTGATGAAAACAAGGTTTCGCCTCGGCACCCCGCTGTCGAATTCCGCCCTGCGGGTGATGCTGCTCGGTTGCGGCGAGCTCGGCAAGGAGGTCATTATCGCATTGCAGCGCCTGGGCTGCGAGGTGATCGGCGTCGATCGCCATGCGCATGCACCGGGCATGCAGGCGGCGGATCGCCAAGCTGGTCAAGGGTGATCAAGGATTTTTCGGCGCGGCTGCTGCGCTGGCACCGCGCCCACGGCCGCCACGACCTGCCCTGGCAGATCGCCTGGCGGCAGCGCCGTGACCCGTATGTCATCTGGCTGGCCGAAGTCATGCTGCAGCAGACCCAGGTGGCCAGCGTCATTCCCTACTACACGCGCTTTCTCGAACGCTTCCCGCGGCTTGCCGAGCTCGCCAGCGCGCCGCTGGAAGACGTCATGGCGCACTGGAGCGGGCTCGGCTACTACGCCCGGGCGCGCAACCTGCACCGCGCCGCGCAGGCGGTGATGACGCAGCATGGCGGCCACTTTCCGGACACGATCGAAGCGATTGCCGCCCTGCCCGGCATCGGCCGCTCGACCGCCAACGCGATCGCCGGCTGCTGTTCCGGCGCGCGGCTGCCGATCCTCGATGGTAACGTCAAGCGCGTGCTCTGCCGCGTCTTCGCCATCGAAGGTTCGCCGGCCGCCGCCGCCGCCGTGGAAAGTCGGCTCTGGCGACACGCCGCGGAACTCATATCCGCGGTGCCGCAAGACAAAGTTCCCGACTACCTGCAAGCGCAAATGGATCTCGGCGCCACGCTGTGCACCCGCCGCCGGCCCGACTGCGCCGCCTGCCCGCTGGCCGCAATTTGTGTCGCGCAACGCGAAGGCCGCCAGAACGAACTGCCGTCGCCCAAGCCCCGCCGCGCGATCCCGCTGCGCGAAGCGACCTTCCTCGTCATCACCGACGGCGAGCGGGTGTTGCTCGAAACCCGCCCGCCGAGCGGCCTCTGGGGCGGCCTGCTGGCCCTGCCGGAACTGCCGCCGGGGCAAGCGGTAGAAAGCTTCGCCGCCACGCTCGGCGTTGGCCCCTTCCTCGCCGTCGCCGGCCCGCGCAGCGGAATCCCCGGCGCACAAGGCGCACAAGGCACACAAGGCACACAAGGCACACAAGGCACGCCAGCGCCGACTTTTACGCACGCCTTCAGCCATTTCCGGCTGGCGATCAGCCCGCTCGTCTGCCGGGTGGCGGCCGCCGCCCCCGCCGTGATGGAACCCGGCCGTCAATGGCTGCCCCTCGAAGCCATCGCCACCGCCGCGCTGCCGGCGCCGGTGCGCAGGATTCTGCAAGACCTGCCCAAGGCGTGAGCACCCGGAATGACAAGTCTTTCGTCACCGGGATAAGCAATCTTCATTAGAATGGCAGCCATCCTCAACCAGGAAGGAGCCGAAGATGAAAAAGCTGTTGATCGCACTCGCACTCGCCGCCACGACCGCGGCGGCGCTGGCGGAAACGATGATGAAGCCGGGCCTGTGGGAGGTGCGCATGCTCAAGCAGGTGGTCGACGGGCGCGACATGACGGCGCAGATGGCCGCCGCGCAAGCGCAGATGCAGAAGGCGCTGGCCGGGATGTCGCCGCAACAGCGCAAGCAGATGGAGGCGGTGATGGGCAGGCAGGCCGCGCCGGCGGCGGGTGCGCAGCAGGTTTGCATCAGCCCGGAAATGGCGGCGCGCGACAAGCCGCTGATGCCGGCCGATGCCCGCTGCGAACCGGCCAAAATGAGCCGCAGCGGCAACAAGGTGAGCTTCGAGTTCAACTGCGCCAGCGCGGGCCGCACCACGGCCGGCAAGGGCGAGAGCATCCTGTCCGGCGACAGCGTCAGCACCCGGATGGACATGACGACGACCGATGCCCATGGCCGGCATACGATGCAGAGCGAATCGCAGATGAAATATCTCGGCGCCGACTGCCGGGGCCTCAAGCCAGCCGATCAGATCGTCCGCGAAATGCAGGCGGCGCGCAAGAAATAGCCCGTTCCGGAGCGAGCAGGAACGGGCCGCTTCGGCGGATCGGCCGGAGGGAGAGAAGCGGATGCGGGTGGATAACTTTTCGCAGTACCCATTGCGGTCAATAGCTTGCAAAGCGATGCCTGAGTTGTACGCCAGACCGGATAATCGATTAACACGCCACTTGGCGTACACATCACGTTAGCCCTTCCACCCGGAGACTACTTTGACCCAAGGTTTCGTCTACGTAATTGAGTCGCCAGCGGACACTGATCTGCTTGATGGCAGAACCGAGGGCCGCTCGCTTTGTGAAGCATTACGGCTAGCGAATATTCCTCATTGGTACAGCCTCGTTACGACAGCAAAAACCTTCGAGGAGAGTCTGGGGTCAAGATTGAGCGAAGCACTGTCACGGCGTAACCAACCGCCGATTCTTCACCTAAGCATGCATGGCAACAATGAGGGTGTTGCTCTTACCAACGGCGAATTTCTTACTTGGGAAAATCTTAGAAAGTCGCTCACCCCACTAACTAACATAATGGCTGGCGGCCTTTTGATTTGTATGTCATCCTGCTTTGGAGGGGCTGGTTGTCGAATGGCCATGTACGAAGAGAAAGACTATCCCTTTTGGGCCTTGGTGGGAAACTCACAGTCAGCACTTTGGTCAGATGCGGCGGTTGCGTACATCACCTTCTATCACCTCTTCTTCAAAGGCATAGCTGTCGAGCAATGCGTCGAACGCATGCGTGTCGCATCGGGTGATAATAACTTTATGGTGTTTTCTGGCCAGTCATTAAAGGCCGACTGGGCATCGCTCATGGAAAAGTCACGTCGCGATGCTCTTGTTCAAGCGGTGCAAAATTACTCATCTTCGAACACTGGCACTCTTGGAGGACTCTTTGGTCACCAACAGGGCTAACCTGGCGCTCCACGAGTTAAAGGGGCCAGGCTCGATTAGTTATGTGATGTTTGTGAATATTTGAGCCTGGCCCCTTATGTGATGCTTATGTGATGTGGAGCCTGGCCCCTTATGTGATGTGTGTGGCCCCTTATGTGTGAAGGGGTTTTTCTACAGCCTCGTTGGGCTTAGCCGGTTGCGGGTTTGCTACGCCAGGCCGATAATCAACTACTCGCGACGCTGGAGCTAATCATGAGAACTTACCCTGCTGTAATTGAACGCTGTCCGCAGACCAAACTTTTTGTGGGGTTTGTCCCTGGTTTTCCCGGAGCCCATTCTCAAGGCGAAACTCTCGACGAGGTGAATCACAACCTTCAGGAAGTCATCGCAATGCTTCTTGAAGATGGGGAGCCAGAACTTGAGTCCGAGTTTATCGGCATCCAGAACGTGGCTGTTGCGTAGGCGATGGGGAACATTCCTGTTCTCAAACCGAGTCAGGTCATCGCTATTCTCGTTGCGCTCGGTTTCTCTGAAGTCCGCCAACGTGGTTCGCATAAGCAGTTTCGAGACATCAAGGGCAGATGCACTACAGTGCCTTTCCATCAAGGCCGCGATATCTCGCCCGTCTTGCTCCGTCAAATCGCAAAGGATATAGGGCTTACTCTCGATGAGTTCCTCCGGCACCACTGAAGGAGCCTGATCATGCGCACCGTTCCCCCTGTATCTCCAGGCGAAATGCTAGAAGAAGAATTCCTGAAGCCGCTCAGACTGACGAAGTACCGCTTGGCCAAGGATATCGGCGCCCCCCCAGCGCATCGGGGATATCGTGGCTGGCAAGCGGGCCATCACGGCCGACACCGATCTGCGGCTGTGTCGATATTTCGGGCTCGGTGACGGCTGGTGGCTGCGGGGGCAGGCCAACTACGACACGGCAATCGCTCGTGAAATCATGGGCGAAGCGCTTTCGCGTATTTCCAGGTGTCGGCTTCTTGTGGCCTGAGTTGTCCCGGCACGGTGCCCTCGGGCTCGTGGGGCTCCTGATGCGTTCCGCGCTGCGCGTTATTTCTTCCGCCAGGGCCGGCTGCGGGCGGCGGCCTGACGCGTTACAGCCCGTCCAGCGCTGCGGCGAGACGGGCGAGCGTGCCGTCGATGTCGGTGAGCTTGTCGATGCCGAACAGGCCGAGGCGGAAGCTGCGGAAGCCGGCGGGTTCGTCGCACATCAACGGCACGCCGGCGGCGGCTTGCAGGCCGCGGGCGAGGAATTTCCTGCCCGACTGGATCTCCGCGTCGTCGGTATAGCTGACGATTACGCCGGGAGCCTCGAAACCCGCGGCGGCGACGCTGGGAAAGCCGCGCCCGGCGAGCAGCGTGCGCACCCGGCGGCCGAGTTCCCATTGCGCGGCGCGCAGGGTTTCCAGGCCGAGTTCGTCGAGCTCGCGCATCGTCTCGCGCACGCGGGCCAGCGCATCGGTCGGCATCGTCGCGTGATAGGCATGGCCGCCGGCTTCGTAGGTTTCCATGATGTGCAGCCACTGCTTCAGGTCGGCGGCGAAGCTCGTGCTGGTGGTGGCCTCGATCCGCTCGCGGGCGGTTTCGCCGAGCATGACGAAGGCCGCGCAGGGGGAGCCGCTCCAGCCTTTTTGCGGTGCGCTGAGGAGGATGTCCACGCCGCGGGCCGCCATGTCCACCCAGAGCGCGCCGGAGGCGATGCAGTCGAGCACGAACAGCCCGCCTACCGCATGCACGGCCGCCGCCACGGCGGCGAGGTAGTCGTCGGGCAGGAGAATGCCCGAGGCGGTTTCGACATGCGGAGCGAAGACCAGATCGGGCCGCTCGGCGGCGATGCGGGCCAGGACTTCATCGAGCGGCGGCGGGGCGAAGGGTGACGGCGCGGCGTTGCCGAGCGGCCGCGCCTTGAGTACGGTGGCGCTGGCCGGGATCGCGCCCATCTCAAAAATCTGCGTCCAGCGATAGCTGAACCAGCCGTTGCGGATCACCAGGCATTTCCTGCCGGTGGCGAACTGGCGCGCCACGGCTTCCATGCCGAAGGTGCCGCCGCCGGGGACGATGGCTACCGAGCGGGCATTGTAGGTACGCTTGAGCTGGGCCGAGAGGTCGTTCATCACGCCCTGGAAGCGGCGCGACATGTGATTGAGCGCGCGGTCGGTATAGACCACGGAGTATTCGAGGAGTCCGTCGGGGTCGACTCCGGGGATGAGTCCGGGCATGGCAAGCCTCTGTGGTGAGGTGGTGAAAATCCGGGAACGGCTATGCGCCCTGTTCGCCCTCCGCCGCGCCCCACTTCGCCACCAGCGTCTGCGGGATGCCGAGCTGGTCGAGGATGCGGGCGACGACGAAATCGACCAGATCGTCGATTCGTTGCGGGTGATGATAGAAGCCGGGGTTGGGCGGCAGGATGATGGCGCCGGCGCGCGCCAGGCGCAGCATGTTTTCCAGATGGATGACGGAAAACGGTGTTTCGCGCGGCACCAGGATCAGCTTCCTGCCTTCCTTCAGCACCACATCGGCGGCGCGGGTGATCAGGTCGTCGGCCATCCCGGCGGCGATCTTCGCCAGCGTGCCCATGGTGCACGGACAGATGACATAGGCATCGGGCGGATTGGAGCCGGAGGCGAGCGGCGCGAACCACTGCTGCAAGCCGTAGACCCCGAGGCGTCCGGGAGCCGCGGAAAAGCGCGCGTTCAGGACCTCCGCCGCCTCGGCCGGCCGTGACGGCAGGGTGAAGTCGAGTTCCTGGCTGGCGACGATCTGCGCCGCCGGCGAAATCATCAGCTGCACCCGGCAGCCGGCGTGAAGCAGGCAGTCGACCAGGCGCAGGCCGTAGGGCAGACCGGAAGCGCCGGTGAAGGCGACGGCGATGGTTTGGCTCATGACTCGTTTCCCGCTTGGTAAAAACTCGGCGCTGGTGACACGGCGAACAGGCGCGCGACCACCAGCCCGTTGATGGTACCGAAGATCAGTGCCGCCGTGGCAAACACCGGCAGCAGATAAAACACGCCGTCATGCGGCACCAGCCACAGGCGGGCGAGCACGATCTGGCCGCCGATGTGGGCGAAGGCGGCGAGCAGGCTCAGGCTGACCGCGCCGAACCAGCGCCGCGGCAGATGCCGGGCGAAAAACAGCGTGGCCAGGCTGGCCACGGCGCCGGCGAGGGCGAGAAAAAATCCCGGCGCGAGGAACTGGCCGAGCAGCAGGCTGCCGGCCACCACGCGCAACAAGCCGACCCACAGCGCATCACGCCAGCCGTGGCGCAACAGCACCAGGAGGACGATGATGTTGGCCAATCCCGGCTTGACGCCCGGCAGCGGACTCGGCAGCGCGGCTTCGGCGATGGTCAGGGCGATCGCCGCCGCGCTGTAGCGGGCGATGCGCCGGTCGTCGTCGGTGATCGGCAGCGCCAGCAGCGGCCTGGACTCAGTAGTTGAGCGAGTCATAGTTGCCCTGTTTGCCGGCGAGCTGCAAGGTGATGTGGCTCGGCGCGCAAATGGCGATGGCATTGGCGTGGGTCAGCCAGCCCTGCTGGACGCAGATCTGGCGCGGCCCGGGATCGGCCAGGATGCGGGCGCGGCCGGGTGTGATTTCGATCACCGTGGGCCCGAGGGCGCCGGCGACGCTGACCTGGCGCGGCGCATCGAGCGCCAGTTCGATCACCACCTGGCCATCGCGGCGGACGATGGCGCGATCGGCGACGCCGCCCTTCCAGAGCAACGGATAGGCGGCGATTGAGGCGGCCAGCAGCACGCCGAACAGCAGCCAATCACCGGCTTTGAACAGCGTGTGCCAGGCCTGCTGCGGAGCGCCCTGCCGCGCCGTGGCGAACAACGTCCGCAGCTCTTCCGGCAGATTCATTCGGCCAGTGCGCGATGCCGTACCAGCACGTTGGCCAGCGGGCGGAAATGTGCGGCGAGCCGCTCCGCCAGGTACACCGAACGATGCTGGCCGCCGGTGCAGCCGAGGGCGACGGTGAGGTAGCTGCGGTTGTCGCGGACATAGGCCGGTAGCCAGGTTTCGAGAAAGGCGCGGATGTCGGCGGCCATTTTCCGCACTTCCGGCTGGGCCTCGAGAAAGCCGATCACCTCGGCATCGAGCCCGCTCAGCGGACGCAGCGCCGGGTCGTAATGCGGATTGGGCAGGCAGCGGACATCGAATACCAGGTCGGCGTCGAGCGGAATGCCATGCTTGAAGCCGAAGGACTCGAACAGCAGGGTCAGTTTTGCCGCCGGGGTGGCCATGGCACGGGTGACGAAGTCGCGGATGAAGGCGCGCAGGGCGTTGGGCCGCAGGTTGCTGGTGTCGATGTGATGGCCGAGCGCGGCGAGCATTTCCAGCGCCTCGCGCTCGCGCACGATGGCTTCTTCCAGGGTCAGGTCGTCAGCGGCCAGCGGATGCCGGCGGCGGGTCTCGGAAAAACGCTGGATGAGGATGTCATTGCGCGCGTCGAGAAAGATGAACTGCGCGGCGATGCCGTCCGCTTCGAGATGGCGCAGTTGCGGCGGCAGCGCGGCGATGCTCGCTCCGCCGCGCATGTCCACCGCGACGGCGACCTGCGCCTGACCTTCGCGGCGCAGATGGCCGACCAGCTCGACCAGCAGCGGTGCCGGCAGGTTGTCGACGCAGTAATAGCCGCTGTCCTCGAGGACATTGAGCGCGATCGACTTGCCGGAACCGGACAGGCCGCTGATGAGCACGAGCTGCATGGGCGAAGGATAGCGGATCGCGCCGGCTTCCACCACGACCGGGGCGTTCAGGGGGTGGCGATGCTGCGGGTGAACGCCGCCTGCCGGCGTTCGATGCGCTGCAGCACGCGGTGCCGCTCGGCCTCGCTCATCCGGCTCCACTCGGCGATTTCACCGAGGGTGCGCCGGCAACCGCAGCAAAAATCACCGTCCATGCGGCAGACCTGGATGCAGGGCGAGGCAGTCGGCGTCTCATCAGCGCCGACTTTCATGTCGGCGCTGGTCAGCGAGGAAAGAGGTTCCGAACGATTCACGGTATACCCGGCTCGAAATTGGAGCGGGAAATTATAACTTTAGTTCTAGAAGCAATTACGAAAATACATCACCCGGGCAGGGATTGCATCATTCCGGGCCCGGATCGAGTTCGGAGTGACGGCCCCGGAATTCCCCCTCGCGCCGTCATTCCGGCGAAAGCCGGAATCCAGGGATGCCCTCGGTGCTCCGTAGAAACCACCGTCTGGATTCCGGCTCGTCCCCGGATCAAGTCCGGGGCCGTCCGGAATGACGGTCTTTCTGTAACCTGTTCTCGTCTCACCGGACCACCGTGAGCCGGGGGTGGCTTTCCGCGACCAGCTGCCCGATCACCGCGGCCTCGGTACAGCCGGTGGCGCGCAACAGCTCGAGCACTTCCGCGGCCGCCCCGGGCGCGCAGGCCACCAGCAGGCCGCCCGAGGTTTGCGGGTCGGTGACCCAGGTGCGTGCCACGGCCTCCAGGTCGTCGCCAATGCGCACCTCCTGCCCGTAGCTTGCCCAGTTGCGCGCCGAGGCGCCGGTCTGGATGCCTGACGCCAGGTGCCGCTCGGCTGCGGCAAGGCGTGGCAGGCGGGAAAATTCGACACACGCGGCAAGCCGTGAACCACGACAAATTTCCAGCAGATGCCCGGCCAGGCCAAAGCCGGTGACATCGGTCAGCGCGTGCACCCCGTCGAGGGCGGCCAGCTGCTCGCCGGCGCGGTTGAGCAGCGTGGTCCAGCGCAGCATGTCGGCATAACCGTGGTCGTCGAGCAGGCCTTTCTTCAGCGCGGCGGAAAGGATGCCGATGCCCAGCGGCTTGCCGAGGATCAGCGTGTCGCCCACCCGCGCCCGGTCGTTGCGCTTGACGCGCGCCGGGGGCACCAGGCCGATGGCGACCAGCCCGTAGATGGGTTCCGGCACGTCGATCGAATGGCCGCCGGCGATCGGAATGCCGGCCTCGCGGCAGAGGTCGGCGCCGCCTTCGAGGATGCGGCCGATGACCTCGGGCGGCAGCTTGTCGAGCGGCATGCCGACGATGGCCAGGGCGAACAGCGGGCGGCCGCCCATCGCATAGACGTCGGACAGCGCATTGGCGGCGGCGATGCGACCGAAGTCGTAGGGGTCATCGACGATCGGGGTGAAGAAATCGGTGGTGGCGACGATCGCCTGCTCGTCATTCAGGCGATAGACCGCCGCATCGTCGGACGAGGCGATGCCGACCAGCAGCTCCGGCGGCAGGAGTCCGGGCGGGGTTCGGGCGAGGATTTGTTGCAGCACGGCGGGTGCGATCTTGCAGCCACAACCGCCGCCGTGGGAAAAACGGGTGAGCCGGATCGGCTCGCCGGGTATCGTTGCGGAACTGTTCATGGTGCGCGGACTTTCCTTGTGTGCGAGCTTCGGGTCGCGGTGCGGGAATTACAATACGTCCTTTCCCGGACTTGCCTTTCGATCATGAAAATCGGGGTCGCTACCGTAACACAGCTCGCCGACTTCGATCAGATCGTCGACGTTCGCTCGCCGGCCGAGTTCGCCGAGGATCACATCCCCGGTGCGATCAACTGCCCGGTGCTCGACGACGTTCAACGCGCCGAGATCGGCACGCTCTACACGCAGGTCTCGCCCTTCGCGGCGCGTCGCGTCGGCGCGGCCTACGTCGCCGCGGCGATCGGCCGCCATCTGCAAGAACATTTCATCGAAAAGCCCAAGCACTGGCGCCCGCTGGTCATGTGCTGGCGCGGCGGCCAGCGCTCGGGCGCGATGGTGCAGGTGCTGCGCGCCATCGGCTGGGATGCCCGTCAGCTCGAAGGCGGCTACAAGGCCTACCGCCGGCAGGTAATGGCCGAGCTCGAGGAGCTGCCGCAGCAGCTCGGGTGGCGGGTGATCACCGGCCCGACCGGCAGCGGCAAGACCCGGTTGCTCGCGGCGCTGGCCCGGCGGGGCGGGCAGGTGCTCGATCTGGAGGCGCTGGCCGGACACCGGGGCTCGGTGCTCGGTGCGCTGCCCGCGCTCGCCCAGCCCGGCCAGAAACGGTTCGAAACCCTGCTTGGGCAGGCCTTGCGTGGATTTTCCGGCAGCGCGCCGGTATGGGTCGAAGCCGAGTCGCGGCGCATCGGCCGGCTCTACCTTCCGAGCGCCTTGCTGGCCGCGATCCGCGCGGCCGAGCCCTTCGTCATCGAAGCGCCGCTCGCCGCGCGGACGCGGTTCCTGCTCGACGAATATGCTTGTTGGCTGACCGCGCCGGAAAAGCTCAAGGCCTGCCTCGATGTCCTGCGCCCCTTGCGCGGCAACGAAACCATCGCGCGCTGGCAGCAAATGATCGATGCGGGGCGGTTCGCCGATCTGGTGGCCGAGCTGCTCGAAGCGCACTACGATCCGGCTTACCGCAGTTCGCAAGCCCGCCATTTCGCGGTGCGGGACGACAGCCACCGGCTGGTTGCCGATGCTCTGGACGAAACAAACCTGGACCTGCTCGCCGAAAGATTGATGGAGTGAAGCCGGTCATTCCCGCGGTCCCGACACGCCCGGGAATCCAGGGGATCGATTCAGCAGGCTGCCGCAGCGCGCTTGGCGAGGATGGCGCGGGTCACGCGCGAGGCCGGCTCGCGGCCGAGTTCACCGCTGATCCAGGCGGCGGTGTCGACCAGTGCATTGAGGTCGAGGCCGTGATCGATGCCGAGTCCCTTGAGCAGCCAGACCACGTCCTCGGTGGCGACGTTGCCCGCGGCGCCGGGCGCGTAGGGGCAGCCGCCGAGACCGGCGATCGAACTGTCGAAGACCGAGACGCCGACTTCGAGCGCGGCGTAGATGTTGGCAATAGCCATGCCCCAGGTGTCGTGGAAATGCCCGGCGAGTTTTTTCAGCGGCACGCGGCGGGCCACGGCCTCGAGCATGACCTTGGTTTTTTCCGGGGTGCCGGCGCCGATGGTGTCGCCGAGGCTGACTTCATAACAGCCCATCTCGAACAGGGCATGGGCCACCTCGGCCACCGCCAGCGGCGCGACCTCGCCCTGGTAGGGGCAGCCGAGGACGCAAGAGACGTAGCCGCGTACCTTGACGTCGGCCGCCTTGGCCGCCTCGAGGATCGGCTCGAAGCGCTGCAGGGCTTCGCTGATCGAGCAGTTGATGTTCTTCTGCGAGAAGGTTTCCGAGGCGGCGCCGAACACCGCCACTTCACGGGCGCCGGCGGCCAGGGCATCCTCGAAGCCCTTGAGGTTGGGGGTGAGCACCGGATAGGCCACCTCCGCCTGTCTGTCGAGCGCGGCCAGCACCTTGGCGGCGTCCTTCATCTGCGGCACCCAGCGCGGCGATACGAACGCCGTGGCTTCGATCGACCTGAGGCCGCAAGCGGCCAGCCGGCGGATCAATTCGATCTTGGTGGCGGTGGGAATGCTTTTGGGTTCGTTTTGCAGCCCGTCACGGGGACCGACTTCGACGATGCGGACTTTGCTGGGAAGCGCCATGCGGGATCACGTGTCTTGAGTGGGCTCGAATTCTACTAGCTCCACGCCATCCGTGACCTGCTCGCCGACCGCGAAATGAAACGACCGCACCATGCCCGGCGCTGACGCAGTGAGCGCATGCTCCATCTTCATCGCCTCAAGAATCAGCAGCGGCGTGCCCGCCTCGACGCGACTACCGGGCGTAACCAGGTGGGCGACGACCTTGCCCGGCATCGGCGCGACGACGCCGTGCTCCGCCCGGCTGCCGGAGGCGGCATGGAACAACGGGTCGATCACACTCAGTACATGGCGCGCGCCGTCGATGAACACATGGCGTGTCTCACCGGCGGCAATCACGCTGGCGCCGAGCCGTCTCCCGCCGAGGTCGGCGGCGAGCGTACCGTCGGCAGCGAGGCGGCCCGACACGGCGCAAGGATGGCCGTCGAGTTCCAGGATGAAGCCAGATCCGGCCGGGGTTGCGAGGAGGCTTTTTTCGCTCTCCGCGCAGCGCAGGTGCACTGTCCGCCGGGCATGGCCATCGAGGCGCCAGCCATCGACCCGGCGCCAGGGCGAGTACGGGTCACGACCGGCTTCGCTCCGGTGCGTTGCGGCCGCCTCGGCGTGCAGCAATTCGGCCAGCGCCGCCAGCAGCCAGACCTCGGCCGGCGGTTCGGCCGTGGCCGGAAACAGGAAAGTGCGCTCGCGTTCGATCAGGCCGGTATCGAGATCGGCCTGGGCGAAGGCCGGAGCGGCGACGAGTCGCGAGAGAAAGCCGATATTGGTCGTCACGCCAACCACCCGATAGTCGGCCAGCGCCTTGAGCATCCGCAGCCGTGCCCGTTCGCGGGGGCTGGTTTCGCCATCGTCCCAGACGATCAGCTTGGCGATCAGCGGATCGTAATGCGGGCTGATTTCATCGCCCTGCTCGACTCCGCTGTCGATGCGCACATGGAGTGTTTCGGCCGCCGCGGAGAGATGCGAGAGGCGCCCGACGGAGGGCAGGAAGCCCTTGTCCGGGTCTTCGGCATAGATGCGTGCTTCCAGCGCATGACCGCGGATGACGACCTGTTCCTGGGTTAGCGGCAGCGTCTCGCCAGCGCCGACTTTCAGTTGCCACTCGACCAGGTCGAGGCCGGTGATCATCTCGGTGACCGGATGCTCGACCTGTAGCCGGGTGTTCATTTCCATGAAGTAGAAGGTGCCGTCCTGATTCACGATGAACTCGACCGTGCCGGCGCCGACGTAGCCGACGGCCCGCGCCGCGGCGACGGCGGCCTGGCCCATCGCCGCGCGCCGTTCGGCCGTCATGCCGGGCGCCGGGGCTTCTTCCAGCACCTTCTGGTGACGGCGCTGTACCGAGCAATCGCGCTCGAACAGATGCAGGACGTTGCCGTGGGCATCGGCGAAAATCTGGAACTCGATATGCCGCGGGCGTTGCAGGTATTTCTCGATCAGCACGTGATCGTCGCCGAAGGAGGCTGCCGCCTCACGCCGGCAGGAAGCCAGCGCATCAAGAAAGTCCTTGCTCTGGTCGACGGCGCGCATGCCCTTGCCGCCACCGCCGGCGGCGGCCTTGATCAGCACCGGATAACCGATCCGGTCGGCCTGCTGCCTGAGGAAATCCGGTTCCTGGTTGTCGCCGTGGTAGCCGGGGGTCAGCGGCACGCCGGCTTTCTCCATCAGCTTCTTGGCTTCGGATTTCGAACCCATGGCGTGGATTGCCGTGACTGGCGGGCCGATGAAAACCACACCGGCCGCGGCGCAGGCTTCGGCAAAGGTTTCGTTTTCGGAAAGGAAGCCATAGCCGGGATGGATCGCCTGGGCGCCGGTGGCCTTGGCTGCGCCGATGATCTTGTCGATGGCGAGATAGGATTCGCGCGCCGCCGCCGGGCCGATGCACACCGCCTCGTCGGCCAGGCGTACGTGGCGGGCATTGGCATCGGCCTCCGAATACACGGCCACGCTGCGGATGCCGAGTCGGCGGCAGGTGCGGATCACCCGGCAGGCGATCTCCCCTCGATTGGCGATCAGGATTGTTTCGAACATGGTCAGCGCACCCAGCCCGGCGGCCGTCTCTGCAGAAAGGCGTCCATTCCCTCGCGGCCCTCGCTGCCCGCGCGCAGACGGGTGATGCGCTGCGCCGAGTCCTCGAGCAGTTCCTCGTCGAGCGCGCGGCCGGCATAGTCGGCGATCATCCGCTTGCATTCGGCCAGCGCCTGCGGGCCGTTCCCGAGCAGCGCCGCGGTCAGCTCGCCGATGGCTTCATCGAGCGCCGGCGCATCGACCACCAGTTCGTGGAGCAGGCCGATGCGATAGGCCTCGCGGGCGGAAAAGCGCTCGGCGCTGAGCATGTAGCGCCGCGCATGGCGTTCGCCGATGGCGGCGATCACATGCGGGCCGATGGTCGCCGGGATCAGGCCGAGCTTGACCTCGGAGAGCGAAAACTGCGCATCGAAGGTGGCGATGACAATGTCACAGCAGGCGATGAGGCCGACGCCGCCGCCATAGGCCGGGCCCTGCACGCGGGCGATCACCGGCTTGGGGCAGGTCTTGAGCAAATTGAGCATGCGGGCCAGCTCGCGCGCCTCGCGCAGGTTGTCCGCGGCCGGCAGGCTGGCGGCGCGGCGCATCCAGTCGAGATCGGCGCCGGCGCAAAAGCTCTTGCCGGTGCTGGAGAGCACGACCACGCGCACCCGCTCATCGTTCGTCATGGCTGCGATGGCCCGGGCCAGTTCGTCGATCACGGCGGCATCGAAGGCGTTGTGCCGCTCCGGCCGGTTGAGGGTGAGGATGCCGATGCCGGCGTCGATTTCACTCAAGACGGATTGGGTCATGGAAGGCTCCAGGATTACATGCGGAAAATGCCGAAGCGGGTCGGCGGAAGCGGCGCACCCAGCGCGGCGGAAATCGCCAGGCCTAACACGCGGCGGGTCTGCGCCGGATCGATGATGCCATCGTCCCACAGCCGGGCCGTCGCGTAATAGGGGTGGCCCTGGTTCTCGTACTGCTCGCGGATCGGCACCTTGAAGGCGGCTTCCTCCGCCGCCGTCCACACCCCGCCCTTGGCTTCGATGCCGTCGCGGCGCACGGTGGCGAGCACCGAGGCCGCCTGTTCACCGCCCATCACCGAAATCCGGGCATTGGGCCACATCCAGAGGAAACGCGGGCCGAAGGCGCGGCCGCACATGCCGTAATTGCCGGCGCCGAAACTGCCGCCGATGACCACGGTGAATTTCGGCACCTGGGCGGTGGCCACGGCGGTGACCAGCTTTGCCCCATCCTTGGCGATGCCGCCGTTTTCATATTTCCTGCCGACCATGAAGCCGGTGATGTTCTGCAGGAAGACAAGCGGAATCCCGCGCTGGGCGCACAGCTCGATGAAGTGGGCACCCTTTTGCGCCGATTCGGAAAACAGGATGCCGTTGTTGGCCAGGATGCCGACGGGATAACCGTGGAGACGGGCGAAGCCGGTCACCAGCGTCGCTCCGTAGCGGGCCTTGAATTCGTCGAAGCGCGAACCATCGACCAGGCGGGCGATCACCTCGCGCACGTCATAGGGCTTCTTTGCATCGGCGGGAATCACGCCGTAAAGTTCATCCGCGGGGTAAAGGGGCTCCTCGGGCGGAGCGAGCTCGAGCGGAATCGTTTTCTTCCAGTTGAGATTGCCGACGATGCGCCGGGTGATGGCCAGCGCATGCTGGTCGTTTTCCGCCAGGTGGTCGCAGACGCCGGAGATGCGGGTGTGCACGTCGCCGCCGCCGAGGTCTTCGGCACTGACCACCTCGCCGGTGGCGGCCTTGACCAGCGGCGGGCCGCCGAGAAAGATGGTGCCCTGGTCCCGGACGATGATCGATTCGTCGGCCATTGCCGGCACGTAGGCGCCACCCGCGGTACACGAGCCCATCACCACGGCGATCTGCGGGATGCCGAGGGCCGACATGTTGGCCTGGTTGTAGAAGATGCGGCCGAAGTGCTCGCGGTCGGGAAAGACCTCGTCTTGCGCCGGCAGGAAGGCGCCACCGGAATCGACCAGGTAGATGCAGGGCAGGCGGTTTTGCTGCGCGATCTCCTGGGCGCGCAAATGCTTTTTCACGGTCAGCGGATAGTAGGTGCCGCCCTTCACCGTGGCGTCGTTGGCGACGATCATGCATTCGACCCCGGCCACCCGGCCGATGCCGGTGATCAGGCTGGCGCTGGGCACCTCGCCACCATACATGCCATGTGCCGCTAACGGTGAGAGTTCGAGGAAGGGTGAGCCGGGATCGAGCAGGGCATCGATCCGCTCGCGCGGCAGCAGCTTGCCGCGGGCGAGGTGTTTGGCGCGCGCCTCCTCGCTGCCCCCCCGTGCCACCAGCGCCGACTTTTCGCGCAGGTCGGCCACCAGCGCCGCCAGGCGTTCGGCATTGGTCTTGAATTCCGTGGTGCGGGTGTTGAGCGCGGATTTGATGAGCGACATCAGAAACCTCCCGTGGTCAGCCACTGCTCGATCTGCGGCAGCCGGTCGGCGCCCCAGAACGGCTCGCCGTCGATGATGACGAAGGGTGCGCCGAAAATGCCCTTGTCGAGCGCCGCCTGGTTGACCGCGACCAGTTGTGCCTTGAGTGGCGGCGAGGCGAGCGCTGCGCTGAGGGCCTCGCGCTCGATGCCGAGGCCGGCGGCGAGGTCGAGTACCACCTCCGGCGCGGAGATGTCGCGGCCCTCGACGAACAATGCCGTGAACATGGCCTGGGCGAATGGTTTGGCCAGCGTCGGAAACTGCGCGTCGAGCCAGTAGAACGCCCGCGCCGCGGCCTGGGTCGGCAGCGGAAAGCGCGCCGGGAAACGAAATGGCACGCCGAGGAAGCGCGCGGAGCGGGCGAAATCGCGCCGGCTGTAATCGCCCTTGAGCGGCACATCGAGCGGCGGCTGGCCGCCGGTTTTCTGGAAGATGGCGCCGAGCAGGAAGGGATGCCAGGTCACCGTGCGGCCATGTTTCGCGGCGAGGTCGTCGATCCGCGTTGCGGCCAGATAGGAATACGGCGAGGTGAAGTCGAACCAGAACTCGATGGTTTTCATCAGGGCCCCTTCCGACCCGCTGCCATCGGCGTCAGCATAGCTCGATGCCTACTGCCGTGGCTTCGCCGCCGCCGATGCACAGGCTGGCGATGCCGCGCCGGCCGCCCGTTTTGCGCAGGGCGCCGATCAGGGTGGTGATGATCCGCGCGCCGGAAGCGCCGATCGGATGGCCGAGCGCGCAGGCGCCGCCATGGATGTTGACCTTGTCATGCGCCAGGCCGAGGTCGTGCATCGCGGCCAGGGTGACCACGGCGAAGGCTTCGTTGATCTCCCACAGGTCGATGTCGGCCACCTGCCAGTCATTGCCGGCAAGCAGCTTGCGGATCGAGCCGGCCGGGGCGGTGGTGAACAGGGCCGGCGCCTGGGCGAAGGTGGCGTGGCCGACCAGCCGGGCGACGGGCGAAATGCCGAGCCGCGCGGCGGTGCTAGCGCGCAGCAGCACCAGCGCGGCCGCGCCGTCGGAGATCGAGGAGGCATTGGCGGCGGTCACCGTGCCATCTTTGCGAAACGCCGGCTTCAGGGCCGGAATCCGGTCGAGATCGGCCTTGAACGGCTGCTCGTCGCGCTCGATGAGCGTCTCGCCCCTGCGACCGGCGACGGTGACCGGCGCGATCTCCCAGGCGAAGCTGCCGTCGCTGCCGGCCTGCACGGCGCGCCGGGTGGAGGCGATGGCGAACTCATCCTGCATTTCCCGGCTGAAGCCATACTGCGCGGCGCAATCCTCGGCGAAGCTGCCCATCAGGCGGCCTCCGCCTTTTTCGTCCCTTGCATAGGCATCTTCGAGCCCGTCGAGGAACATGTGATCCTTCACCTCGCCATGACCGAGGCGCAGGCCGGCGCGTGCCTTGGGCAGCAGATAGGGGGCGTTGCTCATCGACTCCATGCCGCCGGCGACGATGATTCCGGCGCTGCCGGCGCGCAACATGTCATGCGCGAACATCACCGCACGCATGCCCGAACCGCACATCTTGTTCACCGTCGTGCACCCGGCGGCGGGCGGCAGGCCGGCACCGAGCGCCGCCTGTCGCGCCGGCGCCTGGCCGAGGCCGGCGGGCAGCACGCAGCCCATGAGGACTTCATCGATCTGCTCTGCGGTCAATCCGGCGCGGTCGACCGCCGCCTTGATTGCCGTGCTGCCGAGTTGCGGCGCGGCAAGCGTGGCGAAATCACCCATGAAGCCGCCGATCGGGGTGCGGGCGGCAGCGGCGATGACAATGTCGTCATTCATGCCGTCACGCTTTACAGTGTCTCGGCAAACAGCTCGCGGCCGATCAGCATCCTGCGAATCTCCGAAGTGCCCGCGCCGATTTCGTAGAGCTTCGCGTCACGCCAGAGGCGGCCGACCGGATAGTCGTTGGTGTAGCCGACGCCGCCCAGGGTCTGGATCGCTTCGCCGGCCATCCAGGTGGCCTTTTCCGCCGCGTACAAAATGGCGCCGGCGGCGTCCTTGCGCAGGGCGCGCGCGTGATCGCCCCGGTCGCAGGCGCGGCCGACGGCATAGACGTAGGCGCGGCAGGCCATCCAGGTCGAATACATGTCGGCGAGTTTCCCCTGCATCAGCTGGAATTCGCCGATGCTCTGGCCGAACTGCTCGCGTTCATGGACGAAGGGCAGCACCGCATCCATGCAGGCAGCCATAATGCCCAGCGGGCCTCCGGAAAGTACGGCGCGTTCGTAATCGAGTCCGCTCATCAGCACCTTGACGCCCATTCCAACATTTGCGACGCCACCGAGGATGTTTTCTTCCGGTATCTCGCAATCGTCGAAGAACAGCGGATAGGTGTTCGAGCCACGCATGCCGAGCTTGTCCAGATGCTGGCCGTAACTGAAGCCTTTGAAACCTTTTTCCACGATGAAGGCGGTGATGCCCTTCGGGCCGGCCGCCGGATCGGTCTTGGCATAGACCACCAGCACATCGGCATCGCCGCCGTTGGTGATCCACATCTTGGCGCCGTTGAGCACGAAGCGCTCGCCCTTCTTGTCGGCGCGCAGCTGCATCGATACCACGTCGGAGCCGGCATTCGGCTCGGACATGGCCAGCGCGCCGACGTGTTCGCCGGAGACCAGCTTCGGCAGATACTTGCGCCGCTGGGTTTCGTTGCCGTTGCGGCGAATCTGGTTGACGCACAGGTTGGAATGCGCGCCATAGGAAAGTCCGACCGAGGCCGAGGCGCGGGAGAGTTCCTCGAGGGCGACGATGTGCGCGAGGTAGCCCATCTGCGTGCCGCCGTATTCCTCCTCGACGCTCATGCCGAGCAGGCCCATGGCGCCGAATTTCGGCCACAGGTCGGCGGGGAACAGATTGTCGCGGTCGATCTGCGCGGCGCGCGGTGCGATCTCCTTCTGTGCGAACTGGGCGACCGCTTCGCGTAGCAGGTCGATGTCTTCACCGAGATTGAAGTCAAGTCCGATCATTGGTTCTCCTCGTCAAGCGTGGTGCCTTCGGCGCTATGCCCTGGCCATGGGAAATCAGGGGCCATGTTACTTGACGTTTACGTCAACGTCAACTACGCTTCCGCAGTCTGGGTGCGATCCCGCTTTGTCTCGATCAGTGCCCGGCACTGTGCTTCGAAGCGGGAAATTTCCTGCAATACGGCCTCGATGTCGGTGCGTTGCTGTTCCAGCGCGCCGCGCCGGCGAGCGAGGACTTCGAGAAAGGACAGCAACTGGGACGACCCGCTCGTCGCGGTATCGTACATGCCGATCAGTTCCTTGATCTCGGCCAGCGAGAGCCCCAGCCGCTTGCCGCGCAGGGCGAGTTTCAGCCGGGTGCGGTCGCGTTTGTCGTAGCAGCGGTTGCGGCTTTCGCGGTGGGGGGAAACCAGGCCATGGGTTTCCCAGTAACGGATGGCCCGTGGCGTGATGCCGAATTCGCGGGCCAGTTCAGTGATCGTGTAGGTTTCGCCCATGTCTTTGTTGCGCTGCATTAATAAACCCGATATCCGCTAAAATGAGAAGAGTTGTCGGCAACAAGTTAAGCAGAATTCACCAGCTGGCGCAATTTGATCGCACTCACCTCACGCCTCGGCGGGAAAAGTCTCCGTTGAAAACCGGGAAAACTCTTGAACGCCCCAATTGCCTATCTGCATGAAACCGCACCGGCGCCCGGCATCCCTGTCCCGGTGGCGGCAGGGGTCGATTGGCTGTGCATGCCGTTGCCGTTCGCGCTCGATCACATCAACTTGTGGCTGCTCGCCGACGATGATGCGTATACGGCGGTCGATACCGGATATGCCAGCGCGGCGGTGCGTGCCGCGTGGACCATGTTGCTGGCCGAGCATCCGCTGCGGCGAATCATCGTCACCCATTTCCATCCCGATCATCTCGGCTTGGCGGCCTGGCTGAGCGAAGAAACCGGCGCGCCGCTGTGGATGTCGCAGGGCGAGTACCTGACAGGGAAGATGGTCCATGCCGGTATCGCGCCCTATTCGGTAACGGCGATGGTGGAGTTTTTTCGCCGCCACGGGCTCGACGCCGCACGGGCGGCGGCACTGGAGGCGCGCGGCAATGCCTACCGGCACGGGGTGCCGGAAATTCCCGAAGGCTACCGGCAACTGTTCGCCGGCGAGCGGCTGCGCATCGGCCACCATGAATGGCGCACACTCGTCGGCCATGGCCATGCCCCCGAACACATGAGCCTGTATTGCGAGGCGTTGGGTGTGCTGGTCGCGGGCGACATGCTGCTGCCGCGGATTTCGACCAATATCGCCGTGCCGGCCGCCAATCCCGATGGCGATCCGCTGCGTCTGTTCCTCGCCTCGCTCGATGACTTGCGTGCCCTGCCCGCGGACACCCTGGTGCTGCCTTCGCATGGGCGACCGTTCCGCGGCCTGCATGCCCGCATCGCGCAGCTCGAGGCGCACCATGCCGAGCGCTGCGAAGTGGCGTTGGCCGCCTGCGCACAACGCCCGTACAGTGCCGCCGAGCTGATTCCGTTGCTGTTCGGCCGTGATTTCAGCGATCCGCACCAGACCATGTTCGCCATGGGCGAGGCGATTGCCCATCTCAATTTTTTGTTCCATGCCGGAAAGCTTCGTCGCGTCGATCACGACCGTTTCATTCGTTTCAGCCGCTAACTCAAGGAATCAACCATGACCGATCAAGAGCATCCGGATCTGCCCAACCCCCATCGACTGGCCAGAACCTACGCCGAGGTAGCCCAGCGTGCCTCGCGGATTCTCACCGAGCATATGCAGCGCCAGATGCAAAAAGGCATCTCCACGCCTTCCGACGACCTGGGCGTGGCCCAGGCCTTCATGGACATGATGGCGCGGATGCTGGCCAATCCCTATCGGCTGGCCCAGGAGCAGATGAATCTGGTCTGGGATTATTTCTCCCTCTGGCAGCACACCATGCTGCGTTCCATGGGCCTGGATGCCTTGCCGGTCGCTACCGTGGCGAAGGGCGACAACCGGTTCAAGGACGAGCAGTGGGAAGATCATTTTCTGTTCGATTTCATCAAGCAGAGTTACCTGATTGCCGCCCGTCATGTGCACGATGCGGTCGGCGGGGTGGAAGGCCTCGACGAAGTTTCACAGCGCAAGGTGAACTTTTTCACGCGCCAGTTCATCGACGCGCTCTCGCCCTCGAATTTCGTCCTCACCAATCCGGCCGTACTGCGCGAGACGGTCAAGTCCCATGGCGAGAACCTGATCAACGGCTTCAATAACCTGTTGCGCGACCTGGACGAGGGCGACGGTCAGTTGCGCGTAAAGATGACCGACACCACGGCCTTTGAAATGGGCAAGAACGTGGCCACGATGCCCGGCAAGGTGGTCTTCCAGAACGATCTGATCCAGCTCCTGCAGTTCAATCCGACCACCAAGGAGCAATTTAAACGTCCATTGCTGATCGTGCCGCCGTGGATCAACAAGTACTACATTCTCGATCTGCGCGAGAAGAATTCCTACATTAAATGGGCCACCGACCAGGGCCACACGGTGTTCTGCATCTCCTGGGTCAACCCGGATGCCCGGCTGGCCGAAAAGAGTTTCGAGGATTACCTGCTCGAAGGCGCGCTCGCCGCGGTCGGCGCGGTGTGCGAACAGACCGGCGAACAGGAAATCAACGCGGTCGGCTATTGTCTCGGCGGCAGTTTGCTGGCGACCACGCTGGCCTACATGGCGACGAAGAAGGACAAGCGCATCGCCTCCGGTACCTTCTTCACCACCATGATCGACTTTTCTTTTCCCGGCGAGCTGGGCGTGTTCATCGACGAACAACAGGTCGCCAGCCTGGAAAAGAAAATGGCCGAACGCGGTTACCTGGAAGGCAGCGAGATGGCCGGCAGCTTCAACCTGCTGCGCGCCAACGACCTGATCTGGTCGTTCGTGGTGAACAATTACCTGATGGGCAAGGATCCCTTCCCCTTCGACCTGCTCTACTGGAATTCGGATTCGACGCGGATGCCGTACAGGATGCACAGCTTCTATCTGCGCAACATGTACATGAAGAACCTGCTCAAGGAACCGGGCGGCATCACGCTGGCCGATGTTCCCGTCGACATCCATAAAATCAAGGCGCCGGCCTATTTCATCTCGGCTGTCGAAGACCACATCGCCCCCTGGAAGAGCACCTATCTCGGCGCCCGCCTGTTTTCCGGCCCGGTGCGCTTCGTCCTCGGCGGCTCCGGCCACATCGCCGGCATCGTCAATCCGCCGGCGGCCAACAAATATTGCTATTCGACCAGCCCCGCCACGGCCAAGGGCCTGCCCGAGTCGGCCGACGACTGGTGCGCCAGCGCCGAGCGGAACGAAGGTTCGTGGTGGCCGGACTGGCAGAACTGGATTACGGCGCAGAACAGCGAGAAAGTCCCGGCGCGCGATCCGGCCAAGGGCAAGCTCAAGGTACTCGAAGACGCACCGGGTTCCTACGCCAAGTTCCGCCTCGATGCGCAGAAGAAGGCGTGAGCCGGGCGGCAGGCACGGCGGAGGCGCCGCCCGCGGTTGGCGTATCCGGCGTATCCGCCATGCCGCCGCCGTGTTCTGCCACGGGGGTCGCCCGCCGGCCCTTGCGGGTCGTTCTCGATACCAATGTCCTGCTCTCGCTGTATGTGTTTGCCGACAGCCGCTTTGCCGCCCTGCGACAACGGATCGACAGCGGCGCGTGGCTGGCCTGTAGTCGCGACGACTGCCTGGCCGAGTTCCGCCGTGTGCTCGGCTATCCGCTGTTCGCGCTCGATGCCGCGGCACAGGCAGCGGCTTACGCCGCCTATGCGTCCCGCGTCACGCTGGACAGCGACCCGCCCGCCTGCCCTGTCGCCTTGCCGCGCTGCACGGATCGCGACGACCAGAAGTTCCTCGAAGCCGCCCGCGACCACGCCGCCGACTGGCTGGTGACCGCCGACAAGGCCCTGCTCCGCCTGGCCCGGCGCAATCGCCTGGGCGGACTGTTTCACATCCTCACCCCCGAAGCGGCGCTGCTCGCCTGAGCGTCGAAATTACGCGGGATGGCGCCCTCCTCGCCGTCTCGCCAGCGCCGACTTTTTCGTTGGTTCCGCGTGCTACGCTAGGACGATGAGGGAACGGGAAAACATCACCGGCGTGATCCTCGCCGGCGGCCGCGGCCAGCGCATGGGCGGCGTCGATAAGGGCCTCCAACTCCTGCACGGCCGGCCGCTGGTGGCCTGGGTTCTGGAGCGCCTGGCGCCGCAGGTCGACGCCGTGCTGATCAATGCCAACCGCAACGGCGAACGCTACGCGGCCTTCGGCTACCCGGTGGTGCCTGATCAGGTGGCCGGTTTCGCCGGGCCGCTCGCCGGCCTGCATGCCGCGCTGGCGGCGGCCGCAACGCCGTGGGTGGTGACCGTCCCCTGCGATTCGCCCCATCCGCCGGCCGATCTGGTGGCGCGGCTGGCCGCCGCGCTGGAAGATACCCGCGGCGAGCCGCCGGAACTCGCCGTGGCGCGCACCGTGGAACGCCTGCAACCGGTGTTCTGCCTGGCTCGCCGCAGCCTGCTGCCGCGGCTTGAAGCCTATCTTGAAGGAGGTGGCCGTCGACCGGGCGAATGGTTCGCCTCGCTTGCCATGCGCGAAGTCCCGTTCGACGACGAAGCCGCCGCGTTCGACAACATCAACACGGCCGAGGCGCTGGCGCGGCTGGAAAAGGCAGGATAGAAGCGGAAAAAACGGAGCAGCTAGCGTTAGAGTTCAGCGGCGCGCGGCTTTTTGCGCGTCCGCTGGAACGATTTGTTGGGCGTCTTCCGGTGAATTGGCTACCTCGTGTCTGCCCCAGAAAGGAACAACGCTCCTTGCCCCAGAGATTCATCCTTCGACTTTACTTTCTTAGCTGGCTCTAATGCGCAGACTGTCTCACCAACAAAGAAATTGGCATGACTGTCATTCAACTGTCCCAATACTTGCTTCACGGACTTAGAACTATGCCCCTCAAGGAACCGAAACGCAGACGAAGCAAGGTATTCCTTGTTCATCTCAAAAGTTAGCCACTTCCGCTTTAGGGCTTCGGCGGTAAATCCGGTGGTATTTGATCCGCCAAAAATGTCCAGGACGATATCCTCCTCGTCAGTCAGCATCTTGATAAAGAACGCGGGGATTTCCGAAGGGAATCGCGCCGGATGGCGTTCGATCCCGAGTTCCTTGCAGAGTCGGAGATAGTTTGAGTTGCTGTCGGTGTTCGGTATAGAAAGGAGGTTGGAAGGAATCGCCCCTCCATTATCTTTGCCGAACCCAGCACTTATGTCATGGCCAGATGGGCGCTTTTTTGGCGTATAGAAACTCTCAGGATCCTCGATCAACTTCTTCATCCGATCAGAATATGGAGCTAGCACTTTTCGAACATCGGCTTTCGGAAAAGCGGTTTTACCAAACCACCACACAGTGTTAACGGAATCCTTTGCCCGAATTTTTCGTTTGTTTACCCATTCAATTGGTGATGGTAGCTTTGCAGGATTGAACCAATAGAAATCCTCGGCCAAGTGAAATCCGATCTCGTCGCAAAAAGCCAGGAGAACGCGGAAGTTATACAGCGAACGGGATGGCATGCCTGACCGATACGCACCTCCTAAGTCAAGAACGAAGCTACCAGTCTCCTTAAGAACTCGAAAAACTTCTTTTCCGAATGGCGTGATCCACTGTACGTATTCCGTTTCCTCAACATTGCCGTAAGTCTTTTGGCGCCGCAGTGCAAACGGCGGGGATGTCATGACCAGATCAATGCTGGCGTCTGGCAACTCTGCGAGAAGTTCCAGCGAATCGCCAACATAGGCTTGACCCCTTGCGGTGTGGTAAAGCGGTTTGCCTCGCATATCAATATTCCCTCAGGTCACTGACCCAGCTCGCCACAATCTGCCACAACACACTTGCGGCAAAATAGACTTCCGGGTCAGCCTTGCAGATGGCTTCAACATCGCCCTGAACGAACTTTTCTTTGCCATAGCCAACGATGTAACCCATCCATCTTCTAAGGTTCTCATCGGCTCCGGTAATCATGTCTGATGGATTAAACTTGCCAGTTCGAGCAAGAACCCATGATAGGCCGTCGCGTTTGGCGGGATCGCCGTTCTTCAGGAGATCAAGCAAGTGGGGAATTTGTGGTTCGGCAATCCGCAAAAGCGCTCGTGCCGCTTCAACCTTTATCTCCAAAGGGCTTGAGTTGAAAGTATCGACAAGTGCCGTCGCTGATGTGGCGGAAACGAATTGGCCAAGTGCCCATGCTGCTCCAGCGCGGAGTTCGTCGTCACGTTGAGTGTCCCGCAGCACTTCGATCAGTAGCTGTTCGCTCCGGCTCTTGGGTATTTCTGATGCGACAATGACCGTTTCAAGCTGCGTTTCAAGGGGAACCGTCATGACCGGACTGCGCAGCTTGTTTTCTATGAACTCCCAGCCGTTCGGGTCGTCATATGCCGCAAGCGCAGCCGCAGCCTCAAGCTGGACGTAAATATCCTCATCGGCATCGTTCATCCGGGATTCGATCACTGGCTTGGCGGTGGCGTAGCCACGATACCGCAACGCTTTCGCGGCGGCGTACCGCTCGCTCAAGTTGACACTTGCGAGCTTGTCTACGAAATAGGCTTCGCTAACCGACGTAGGGCATTGGAGCGTTGTGTTGACCGGTACAACCGCAGCCACAATCTGATTGGCCTCGACCGTATCGCCAACTTTGACCTGCGGCAACAAGGTTATCTTGCCTTTGCTTCGGCTCAACTGGATGGATTGACGCCGTGCTTCCGGGATGGGAGTCAAGCTGATCCTCCCGGATTCCACAGCGAAAACAACTGATCGCTGGTTGGCAGCCGCACATGTCCACATTACTCGTATTTCGGAACCTTCCTCGACCCCTTTGGGTTGAGTGATGGACACCTGTCCAGCCGCAAACGCCTTCCGCATGTCCTTCACGCTGACGAAGTGAACAGGCGAGAGTTGTTTCAAATCTACGGGAGAATCGTCGTTTTGCTCGAAGACGACGATTGAGACAAGGTCGTCATCCCGCATACCAGCATCCCACGCCCGCTTCGGGTCATTGAGGGAATGTGACATTGATATCTCAAGCTTTGTCTTGCCACGGGATTCAAACCGTAAACCAGTGTTCAAGCATAGAACGTCAGGAACTCGGACGCGCTTGATTTTGATTTTCTTCCAGATTTTGAAACCAGTGGAACCTCGCTCAAGTTCTATGGGGTTGAACCCCATCGCCTTCAGCCGGACGATGGTTGTATTCGTGCCTGCGGCACCGACGGCAAGCTTTCTTAGGAAACTGTCGTCACTTTTGAAGTTATTGGCCACTACGCCACCACCGTAAATTCTGATTGACGATCATTGTATTCGCGGGCGTCTTAGATGACGAATGCTTTTGCAGCATAGATCATTCCGAGAAGCGTCGCGTAGAACGGCCAAACTGAGAACGACAAGATCGATCTAGCGAAAAGGCCGAATTGCCCGCCTTGCGGATTAACAACAAAGAGATCGGCGGCGGACAGTGCTTCACTGTGTAGTTTGTTGATGAAGCTGTTGTATGCGTTCCGAAAGCCTTTCTCCAACGCCAAGTAGTAGGCATCAAGAACAAAGAAGAGAAGCGTCGGAATCACTGCGATCCATGCGTACTGAGGCTTGCCCTTGTCAGCCACGATGACGAGGATTGCCGAAACTAGTGTGATACACCAAGCTTTGGACGATGCGCTGTTGTTCGCCATGCGTTGAATGACGGACTGCAGGATGGTCAAATGCGACTGAACTGCCTGTGAGTTTTCTTTGAACGCGGGTTCGTCAGCCATGACTCAGTACTCGTTTCTGATTTTTACGGCCTCTTCGATCCACTTGCTCAGGTTCTGACTGATGTAATCGTATGCCTGCTTGCTATCGGAGTAAGGCGGGTCATATGCCTTCACGAACGACGACAAGGTCTTGCTGTCTCGCTTCATTGTGAACTTCTCGAATGGATTTTTCCCCTTTGTTGTTTGATTACCGCTCGAATCTTTGATGTTGTGAACGTAGATGCCCACAACGCCTTTGGAATTGTTCCAAGAAGTCTCGATCTCGTAGTCGATCCACTTTCGGCCCACTGTGTCCTTTCCGATCAGAATTACTGTGCAACTGCGGCCATTTAGTTGATCGTCAATCCATTTCTGGATTGATTTGTCGCCGCCTTTCTTTACGGTCTCCCAATCATTGTCCGATGCGGGCTTGTTGCCCTCGACAACGCCAATGTTTCTGACTTGAGAAGCGCGCCAGTTGTCCGGCAGGTAGTGGAAGCTGTAGAAGACTCGTCTAGCCATGTTTCCTCCTTGGTGAAAGCAATGCGATCTGTTCAGACGCCGAACGTAAAGTCGACACCCTAAATCGGCGATGAAAAGGCGCCGCTAAGGTGGCTAATCTGGGTGATGGCAGGTCGTATGTTGAATCGTTGCGAAAAAATATTTCATCGCACCCTAAATAATCCGACAAATACACCATGCCAAATCCTCCGAAATTGCTTGATCGGGTACGCGAAAAGTTGCGTGTGAAGCACTACGCGATTCGTACCGAGGAGACTTATGTAGATTGGATTAGACGCCATATCCGGTTTGATGACAAGAAGCATCCAAAAAATCTCGGGGCGTCCGATGTGGAGGCCTTCCTGACGCATCTCGCGGTGGCGGGCAAGGTGGCCGCGTCGATGCAGAACCAGGCCAAATCCGCTTTGCTGTTTCTGTATCGTGAAGTGCTCGATATTCAACTGCCATGGCTCGACAAGGTCACGTAGGCCAAGGCGCCGCAGCGCTTGCCGGTAGTCCTGACGATGGCTGAAATGACGACTTCTTTACCGGAACACCAATGGGGCGATGGGTGGAGCGGGCGAAGGGAGTCGAACCCTCTTCATGAGCTTGGGAAGCTCAGGTAATGCCGTTATACGACGCCCGCGGAGGTGAACGCGGCGGATTTTAGCGTTACATCAGGACAATGTCGAACTGCTCCTGGGTGTAGCCGCTCTCGGCGTGCAGCGAGACCGGGCGGCCGATGAAATCCGAGAGCATGGCCAGCGCCTGCGATTCCTCGTCGAGGAACAGGTCGATCACCGCCGGCGCGGCGATCACCCGCAGTTCGCGGGCTTCGAACTGGCGCGCCTCGCGCATCAGTTCGCGGAGGATTTCGTAGCACACGGTTTGCGCCGTCTTGATTTCGCCGCGCCCGCCGCACACCGGACAGGACTCGCACAGCACATGGGCGAGGCTCTCGCGGGTGCGCTTCCTGGTCAGTTCGATCAGCCCGAGCTGGGTGAAACCCGAGACCGTGATGCGGGTGCGATCCATTGTCAGGGCCTTGTTGAATTCCGCCAGCACGGCCTGCCGGTGGTTTTCATCTTCCATGTCGATGAAGTCGGCGATGATGATGCCGCCCAGGTTGCGCAAGCGAAGCTGGCGGGCGATGGCCTGCGCCGCTTCGAGGTTGGTCTTGAAAATCGTGTCGCCCAGACTGCGGGCGCCGACGAAGGCGCCGGTATTGACGTCGACCGTGGTCATTGCCTCGGTCTGGTCGAAGATCAGGTAACCGCCGGATTTCAGATCGACGCGCCGGGCCAGCGCCTTCTGGATTTCGTCCTCGATGCCATACAGGTCGAACAACGGCCGCTCGCCGGTGTAGTGCAGCAGGCGGCCGGCGACCTGCGGCACATATTCGCTGGCGAAGCCTTGCAGCCTGAGGAAGTTTTCACGCGAGTCGATCATCACCACGCTGGTTTCGCTGCTCACCAGGTCGCGCAGCACGCGCTGCGCCAGGTTCAGGTCGCTGTGCAGCAGTGCTGATGGCAGGGTGCCGACACTGCGCGACTTGATCTCGTTCCAGAGGCGGCGCAGGTAGGCGATATCCGCGGCCAGTTCGGCATCGTCGGCCTCGACGCCGACGGTGCGCAGAATGAAGCCTCCCGTTTCTTCCTCGGGCACCAGGGCCTGAATCCGGGCGCGCAGCCTGCCGCGCGCATCCTCGTCGGCGATCCGCTGCGAAATGCCGATGTGATTGTCTTGCGGCAGATAGACCAGCAGGCGGCCGGCCATCGAAATCTGGGTGGTCAGGCGCGCCCCCTTGGTGCCGATCGGATCCTTCAACACCTGAACCCGCAACGACTGTCCTTCGCTGAGGATGCGCTCGATCGGACGCGGCGTGCCGCCATTGGTTACGCGTTCCTCCCGGATGTCGGCGACATGGAGGAAGGCGGTGCGTTCGAGGCCGATGTCGATGAAGGCCGACTGCATGCCGGGCAGCACGCGCACCACGCGGCCGAGGTAGATGTTGCCGACCAGGCCGCAACTGTTGCTGCGCTCGATGTGCAACTCTTGCACCGCACCTTGCTGCAGCAGGGCCACGCGGGTTTCCTGCGGCGTGAAGTTGATCAGGAATTGTTCACTCATGACAGGGGTACGATGGTAGCGTCGCAGTGCCTACAACGGCAGGCCGAATTCGCGCAGCAGCAATCCGGTCTCGCACAGCGGCAGGCCGGCGATGCCCGAATACGAGCCGCGAATCTCCTCGATGAACAGCGCCGCGCGACCCTGGATGCCATAGGCGCCGGCCTTGTCCATCGGCTCGCCGCTGTGCACGTAGCGGCGGATTTCCTCCATGGTCAGCGGCCGCATGCGCACTTCGCTGACCGACAGACGGTGTTCGACGCGCTGCTGGTGCGCCACGGCGATGGCGGTCAGCACGCGGTGGCCGCGGCCCGCCAAGCGGGACAGAATGTCCACGGCATCCTGCGCATCGCGCGGTTTGCCGATCACTTCGCCATCCAGGTCGAGCGTGGTGTCGGCCGCCAGCACGGGGCGCGGCGGCAGCGAACGCGGCAGCAGCAGTTGGACGCCGAAGACGGCCTTGGCCCGGGCCACGCGCTGCACATAGACTTCCGGCGTTTCGCCGGCGAGCCAGCTTTCGTCGACCTCACGGTCTTCACGCGGCGCGCCGCGCAGCAGCAGCAGGTCGAAGCGGATGCCGGCCTGGGCGAGGAGTTCGCGCCGGCGCGGGCTGCGTGATGCCAGATAAATTCGCGATTCGAACATGGTCAATCCCTGTGGTACGGATGCCCTTTGAGCAGGCTTGCCGCACGGTACAGGGCTTCGGCCAGAATCACGCGCACCAGCGCATGGGGCAGGGTCAGGCTGGACAGGCGCAGGGCCTCGCTGGCGCTGTGCTTGACGCCGGGGGCCAGTCCGTCCGGGCCGCCGATGATGAGGGCGACATCGCTGCCGCCGGCCATCCATTTTTCCAGCCGGGCGGCGAGTTGCCGGGTGGTCAGGGCTTCGCCTTCCTCGTCGAGCACGATGCGGCGACAACCCGTCGGCAGGGCGGCCTCGATGCGTGCGGCTTCGAGGGCCATCATCGTTTCCGGCGTTTTGCCGGTGGAGCGCGCTTCCGGCTTGATTTCGTGCAACTCCAGCGCCAGTTCGCGCGGCATTCGTTTCGCATAGTCCTGCCAGCCGGCGACAACCCACTCGGGCGCGCGGGCGGCGACGGCAGCGACGATCAGTTTCACCCCGGCTCCCTTCTTATTGCGCCGCGGATTTCTTGCCGCGCGCCGGGACGCTTTGCCACAGTTCTTCCAGGTTGTAATGGGCGCGCACGGTGGGCTGCATGACATGGACGACGATATCGCCGAGATCGACCAGCACCCATTCACCGCCGTCCTCGCCTTCGATACCGATAACTTCGCCGCCCGCCTCCTTGACCTTGTCATGGACATTGCGCGCCAGCGCCTTGACCTGGCGGTTGGAATCGCCGCTGGCGATGACGATGCGATCGAACAGCGAGGTGAGCTTGCGCGTGTCGAGGATTTCGATGTCCTTGGCCTTGATGTCCTCGAGGGCGGCAATGATGATTTCTTGCAGTTTTTTAACGTTCATAGGTGGTCCGGTAAAGAGAATTTGAATCAATATAGTCGAGAACGGCATCGGTCACCAGATGGCGCACGTCGCGTCCCGCGGCCAGCCGGGCGCGGATGGCGCTGGCGGAAATCTCCAGTGCGGGCATGTCAAACGGCACGATGCGGCCGGCCGGCGACGCCGCCAGATCGCCGGCCTCGCCCCGGCGGGCGCTCCATTCCTCGGCCAGCGCCGGGGTCAGCGGCGCCGTCTCGCCGGCGCCGGTTTTTTTGGCATCGAGCGTAAACCCGGGCCGCCCCGCCACGCCGATGTGGGCCAGCGCAAACAGCTCGCGCCAGCGATGCCAGCCTTCCAGCCGGATGAAGGCATCGGCGCCCAGCAGCAGCACCAGCGGCCGTGCGGAGCCATGCGCCGCGCGCAGCCGCTCGAGCGTGGCGACGGAATAACTGGGCCCCGTGCCGAGCATTTCGGCGGTGTCCAGAAGCAAGCCGGGCGTGGTGGCGATGGCCCGTTCGACCATCGCCAGCCGGTGCTGGCGCGCGGCCTGCGGCGCGGCGCGCAGCCGCGGCGCGCCGGCGGGAACGAAAACCACCGCGGCGAGTTTCAGCGTCTCGCGGGCCTCGATGGCCAGACGCAGATGGGCGATGTGCGGCGGATCGAAGGTGCCGCCGAAAATGCCGAGCGGGCCGGCGCTGCCGGCGGGTTCAGGCATCGGTCACCGCGGTCTCGGGTGCCTTGGGCGCCTCGGGCGCAAACACGTCGCGCCAGGAGACATAGCTGCTGCACACCAGCACCGGCGCGAGACCGAAGATCAGGGCCAGCCGCAGCAGCAGGGAAACCACATTGAGCACTGGTTGTCCCAGCATGCTGGCGAAGATCAGCAGCGCTCCCGGCACGACACCGGCGACAAGGGCGACGGCCAGCCCATAGACGAGAAAGGCTCGCCAGTTGTGCCAACTGGCGAGCAGGCTGAAAAACAGCGCCTTGCCGGCCGGCATCTGTTGCCACAGGGCCAGCAGCGGAGCGAACCAGAACGCCATCATCCAGGGCGTGGCGGCGAGCAGCAGGATCGACAGATCGCCGATCAGCTCCTGCAATTCCTCGATCGTCAGGCCATCGTCGAAACGCACGTCGCTGCCGAGCAGAGTGCTCAGCCCGCCCAGCAGCAGGGTGCCCAGCAATTGCACGCCACCCAGCCGCAACAAGGCCTGCTTGCCGGCCGGGAGGCCTTCCTTGAGTTTGCCCAGCGCGAGCTTCTGGCCGTGATCGAGGGCCCGCACACCATTGGCGAGCGCGGCGCTGATCGCGGGCAGCGCCAGTGCCAGGAGCAAGATGCCGAGTGTGTGCAGTCCCCTGATGAACAGGGCCAGCACAAGGTAATAACCGACCGCCAGCATGACCAGTTGGCGTGGTTCGCGGCGCAGCAGGTTGACCCCGGCGAGCAGCCAGAGCAGGCCATGACGGGCGGGAACGATGCGTGCGCTCATCGGGTTTCGCCCTCCGCGAAGCGGATGATCTGTGCCGTGTTGACGAACTCGTCGCCATCGAAGGCGCGGTCGCCCTCGGGATCGGGGATGCCATCGGCTTCGAGATGCATGAAATCGTGGAGCCGGGCATCGAGCAGGTGCGAAGGCACGACATTCGACAGGCTGCGGAACATGGTCTCGATGCGGCCGGGATAACGCTTCTCCCACTCGCGCAGCATCTGCTTCACCTGCTGGCGTTGCAGGTTGGGCTGCGAGCCGCACAGGTCGCAGGGAATGATTGGATACTCGCGCACGCGGGCCCAGGCCTCGAGGTCGCTTTCGCGACAATAGGCCAGCGGCCGGATGACGACATGACGGCCGTCGTCGGAGACGAGTTTCGGCGGCATGGCCTTCAGCTTGCCGGCGAAGAACATGTTGAGGAACAGCGTCTGCAGAATGTCGTCGCGATGGTGGCCGAGGGCGATGCGGGTGGCGCCCAGTTCGCTGGCGACGCGGTATAGCACGCCACGCCGCAGCCGCGAGCACAGCGAGCAGGTGGTCTTGCCCTCGGGAATCAGGCGCTTGACGATGGAATAGGTGTCCTCGTTCTCGATATGGAAGGGCACACCGCGTTCGCTCAGGTAGCGCGGTAGCACGTCGGCCGGAAAGCCCGGCTGTTTCTGGTCCAGATTGACGGCGACGAGATCGAAATGGATCGGCGCATGCTCGCGCAGGAAGAGCAGGATGTCGAGCAGGGCATAGGAATCCTTGCCGCCGGAGAGGCAGACCATCACCTTGTCGCCCTCGCCGATCATGTTGAAATCGGCGATCGCCTGGCCGACCTCGCGGCGCAGGCGCTTGGCCAGCTTGTTGGCCTCGATGCGGGCGCGATCGGCCTGACGCGCGGTCGGCGCGGGGGCGGGTTCTGTGGCGAGCGATTCCATGGTCATAGGTGGGCGGTGCGGCCGCCATCGACATTGAGGACTTGCCCGGTGACGTAGGGCGCATCGAAGATGAGGAATTTTACCGCGCGGGCGATGTCTTCCGCCGAGCCGCTGCGACCGAGCAGGGTATGGGCGATGATGGCCGCTCGCGCCGCCGGAGAAAAGTCCGTCTCGTCCAGCGGCCACTCGACCGCCCCCGGCGCCACCGCATTGACCCGCACGGCCGGCCCCAGCTCGATCGCCAGGGCGCGCGTGAGGCCGAGCAGGCCGGCCTTGGCCGCACAGTACAGCGGATAGCCCTTGAGCGGCCGTTCGGCGTGGATGTCGGTGATATTCACGATGCTGCCGCCGCCTGCCACGAGATGCGGCGCGGCCGCCTGGGCCAGGAACAGCGGCGCCTTGAGGTTGGTGCCGACCAGGTCGTCCCAGGCCGCCGTGTCGACAGCGCCGAGTTTTGTCGCATAGAACGAGGAGGCGTTATTGACCAGCGCATCGAGCCGGCCAAAATGATTCGTGACCTGCCCGACCAGCGCGGTCAGGGCGGCAAGGTCCAGCAGGTCGGCCGCGAAGGTCATCGCCGAGCCGGGGCGTTCCGCATCGAGCGCGGCCGCCAGGGCCGTGGCCTTGGCCTGCGAGCGGTAATAATGAATCGCTACCCGCGCTCCGGCGGCGTGCAGGGCGCGGGTGATCGCCGCGCCGACGCGGTGCGCCGCGCCGGTCACCAGAATGACTGGAGCAAGTGAGGATTCCGTATTCATCGAACGGCCAGTATACCGGTCAGCACCCGCGCCGCCGCGGCCAGGCCGAAGCTGGCGGTCACCGTCACCGAGGAGCCGTAACCGGCGCAGCCGAGTCCGGCCGCGCCATTGAAGGCCGTGTCGTCCGTCGTGGAGATAACGCACGCCTCCGCCGGGGAAAAGTCGGCGCTGGCGGGACGGCGAATGGGCTCGAGCGAATACACGCAGTCGACCCCGAATTTGCTTTTCGGCCCGCGCGGGAACCCGTAGTCCTTGCGTAGCCGGGCGCGCACCTTGGCGGCCAGCGCGTCCTGCGTGGTGCGCGACAGGTCGTTCACCGTGATCCGCGTCGGGTTGCAGCGTCCGCCGGCGCCGCCGGTGGTGACGATGAATTGCCGCTGCTGCCGGCAATGGGCGATCAGCGCGGCCTTGGCGCGTACCGGGTCGATGGCGTCGAGCACCGCATCGCACGCCGGCAGCAGCGCGGCGAGGTTATCCTCGGCGATGAATTCATCGATCACCCTGACCTCGCAGGCCGGGTTGATGTCGCCGATCCGTGCCGCCATGGTCGTCACCTTGGCGGCGCCGAGCGTCGATTCGAGGGCATGGATCTGCCGATTGATGTTGGATTCGGCGATGTGGTCGAGATCGATCAGCGTCAGCCGCCCGACCCCCGAGCGCGCCAGCGCCTCCGCCGCCCAGGAACCGACCCCGCCGATGCCGATGACGCAGACATGCGCCCGCGCGAGCCGCGCCAGCGAGCCCGCGCCATACAGCCGCTCGATGCCGCCGAAACGCCGTGCCGCGTCCGTGTCCACGCGCTTTCCCCTTCCTCGATGAATACCGGTGATTATAGAGGTCGCCGGTTTGCCGGCTGGCCGTTCCTCGCGCTACAGTACGCGCTCACCAAAACGAGGGACGCCATGGACGCAGACTTCTGGCACCAACGCTGGGCGAAAAACGAAATCGGCTTTCATCGCAGCGAACATCACCCCAGCCTGATCCGCTTCTGGCCGACCCTGGGCGTGCCCGAGGGCGCGCCGGTTTTCGTTCCCCTCTGCGGCAAGAGCCGCGACCTGCTCTGGCTGCGCGCCGCCGGTCACGAGGTGATCGGGGTCGAGCTGAGTCCGCTGGCCGTCGAAAGCTTCTTCGCCGAGAACGGCATCCCGGCCAGGGTCGGGCGCGATGGCGCTTTCGATGTTTATCGCGGCGGCGGCTTCACGCTGTATTGCGGCGATTTTTTCGCCCTCGAGCCGGCGCTGCTCGCCGGCGTGCACGGCGTGTATGACCGCGCCGCGCTGGTCGCCCTGCCGCCCGCCCTGCGCCGCGACTATGCCGCCCACCTCGTCCGCCTTCTGCCGCCGGCGACGCAGACCCTGCTGGTGAGTTTCGAATACCCGCAAGAGGAAATGGACGGGCCACCGTTTTCCGTCGGCGAAGACGAAATCCGCACCCTGTTCGCACCCGTCGCCGCGATCGAGCACCTCGCCACCAGCGACATCCTCGCCCAGGAAGAACGCTTCCGCAAACGCGGTTTGAGCCGCCTCGTCGAAAAGACTTTTCGCCTGCGCCATCGGGCGACGATGTAAAAGTCGGCGCTGGTGTGCCTTGCACGCCGGGGATTCCGCTTCGCGGGCCGGCGACGGCGGATTGACGAAATCCTCTTGCAAAGCTCTTGCATGAAACGCCAAAAAGCAAACAGCCAACCCCGGAGGATTGGCTAGTGTGGCGCTTGGTAAATTTTAGTACTGGGGCGGTCAATCCATTGTCGTCCCCGCGGTCTCGACACACCCGGGACTCCGCTTCGCGGCGGGCGAAGCGGGGACCCGGGAACGTACTGGATTCCCGCTTTCGCGGGAATGACGCCGAGGTGTTTTGTCGGTTTCGACAATTCGCAAGCATTAGCTGATTGAGTATGTTTGGTGATGATGGGTTTACCACCGAACCACTCGCTATCGGGGTCAATGAGCAAGTCTGCGGGTGTCTGAGTAACGTCGGCAGCAATCCGGGATTTTCGGATAACTGGTTGCCCTTCAACCCATCGAGCGCCGGTTGCTCCTGATGTAACCGTGCGTTGCTACCCTCTTTATTACCCTTACTAAAGGGTAATTACCCTTTCTTCCTCCACTTGGCAGCCGGTCCGCGCCCCTGGCACTCGATCTTGCCTGCCGCCTGCTGTTCGCGCAGCACCCGGCGAACCATGTCACGACTGACGCCCGGGCAGCGCAGTTCCAGTTGCGTGACCGAAAATTCCCCGCCGAACTGCTCGATGGCCGAATTCACCTGATCGGTCTTCGCGCCACGTGGTGCCTTGGTCTCTCCCACGCGCTCGGCGAACTCCTTGTAGGCTGTTTTCAGGATGAACAAGACATAGTTGATGTACGGCCAGGGATCGTGTTTGCCCTCGTGCCAACCCTGCGAGCTTTTTTCCAGCGTCTCGTAGTACCGGTCTTTGTTCTGTTCGACCAGGCGTTCGAGGCTGACGTATCTGCCGACTTCGAAACCAAGCTGATAGCTTTGCAGTAACCAGAGCAAGCGAGAAACCCGGCCATTGCCGTCGCGGAACGGGTGGATGCACAGAAAATCGAGATTGAACGCGGCCAATGCGATCAAGGGCGGCACCCACCCCTCATCTTGGCAACGGTTCCAGTCCAGCACCAGATCGGCCATCCGCACCGACGTTTCGGCGGCCGGCACGGTGCGAAAACGCACCCGCTCACTGCCATCCGGGTAACGCTCGATGATGTCGCCGTCTTTCTCCTTGTACTGCCCGGCATCCCATATCTGGCCCCGTGTCATCGCGTGCAGGCGCTTGATGGAGTGATCGTCGATTGCGATGGTTGGTGCTTCGGCATGAATCCACGCCAGCGCATCGCGATAGCCGCGCACTTCCTCTTCGTCACGATCCCGGAACAGAGGCTTGGGCAACACCAGAATATCCCGCACCCGATTGGGGTCGATGGAAACACCCTCGATTCGATTTGATGAGACGGCACTCTCGATCAACGCGTGCTCGCGCAGGGCCTTCAGCCGCTGGGGCGACTGGCGCGTATAAAGTTCCTGCTTGCCACGGAATTCGCCAAGGTCGGAGAGGTACCACGCCGTGCCAGGCGGTATTGCAGCCTGGCCCGTAGCGAACTGACGTAACGTCGTCATCACGTATCCCTCACTGAATGCAGCGCTATCTGGCTTTGGTTGAGCCAGACCGTCTCGCCGGTCATGCGCACTTCGACGCGGGTGGTGCCGTCCTCGGTTTGGTAGAGGAGTACTTCCGGTTCCTGGCGGCTTGCAGGTGGACTGGCTCTCATGGTTTTGTCGCCAACAAGCGTTCCAACCGGTCGATCAACTTTTTGGCTCGGCGTACCTCTTCTTCGTAGAGCGGAGTGGTGCTGCCATGTGAGGCGGGATTCAACACCCGCTCGGTCATTTCGAGGACGCGATCAACCGCTTCAACGGCCTCCATCCTGGCCCACCCGTCGTCGGCCAGAACCTTTCTCAGGGCAGCGCGCTTAGGGAAACGCTGAAAAAGCCCGGTTTCGTCGGGACTCCGCTTCGCGGCGGGCGAAGCGGGAATCCATGAAAATCAACGCGCTGGATGCCCGCTTGCGCGGGCATGACGACTTGTTCAGCGGTTCCTTAGATTTGAGTTCGTCTTTGCCCTTCGGCTGCAAGGTGATGTTGTTCTCAATATCCGAGTCGTCGGATGACAGCGCCTCGTAGGCATAGATGGTGAAGTATGCCGAGACAACCGACAGATGACTTCCGGCATTGATTTTCTCGACGAGGAAATCGGCGACCTTGCCGCGCGTATGGTTGTCGCGGATGCCGAAATTATTAGGCCCGTTAGCTGCCATCGCGCCTCCTTGCATCTTCTTCTTTCGCGACGCCGCTACGCACCCAGTCATCGACCTCGGAGACCTTGAATTTCCAGAGGCGACCGATACGATGGGCTGGCAGGCCCTTGGCGTCGATCCACCGATAGATCGAGTCCCGTCTGACACCAAGGTGTTCTGCAATCTGCTCGACAGACACCCAAGGCTCAGTCATTTCCGGACTCCATCGAGATTGAAATGGACAGTATAAAGTCGCACCAAATCGCAAAGGCCACAACTTAACAGGTTGCCGAAGGCGCAACCAGTGTTTGATGCAATGCCAGTTGTTGGCCATCTCACCCTTCAATCATTCTTGTTCTGCGACCTTTGCCGACAGGAACAGCAGCAGCGAATTATCCGCTGCTGACCGGAAACCGAAACGGCGGTAGTACTCTGCCGCCGCCTCATCGAGTGCGTCGACGAACAGGCCAATGCCACCGGCCTTGGCGTAAATGCGCCGCGCCCGCGTCAGGGCATCGATCAACAGCAACTCTCCCAGCCCTTTGCCCCGGTATTGCCGGTCGACCGCCAGCCGGCCCAATCGCACGCCGGGGATGCGGCGCGGCAGCTTCTTGCGCCAAACTTCCGGCAGATGGCGGTTTTCAAGTTCGGCCAAGGTCAGCGCATAGTAGCCGCAGATCCGTGCCGGCTCATCTTCGCGGACGGCAACGAAGGTTTTCGACAGACCCTTGTCCTGATGCTGCCGCGCGATCTGCCGCAGCCAGTCGTTCAGTTCCTGGCGACCACAGTCGAAGCCCTGCCGGTCATGGTTCCCAGCTAAAGGAAGTACCCGCATCGTCTCGCTTGACTTTCTGGTAACGCTTCAGGGCGGCCTTCAGTTTGGCGTTCGGCTTGGGCGGGTTTTCCATCAAGTCGAGCAACCAGTTCCAGTCGCGCGGCGACAGGCGGATAACTTCTTCCCGCTCGATAACTTCCTGGGCCTCTTTTAGCGCAGCCTGCACCAGAAACTGATTGACCGTCGCACCCGTCAATTCGGCGGCACGGCACAGAGTTTCATAAACCTCGTGGGGCACCCGAGCGCCGATGCGATCTTGCTTGGCAATGGCGGTTCCCATCACTATCTCCTACGTTAATCCGATTGGCCAGTGTATCACTGTCGCCAAAATGGCGCCAATAATTCATCAATGACAATGCGATTAGATGGAACTTGGCTTCCTGATCGGACAGCGTGTTCATGGTGGCGTCGTCAATCAGCTCACGGACCCCGCGATAAATGCCAAGAAACGTGACCAAGCGAGACAAGGCGGGAGGGGCCACTTTAAGAAAGTCGGCGCTGGCGGGACGGCGACGGCGAGTCGACGAAATTTCCCGGCTTATGTGAATGCCAAAAAGCAAAAAGCCAGCCCCGGAGGATTGGCTGGCTGGTTGAGTGTGTTTGGTGGTGATGGGGGGACTTGAACCCTCGACCTACGGATTATGAATCCGTCGCTCTAACCAGCTGAGCTACATCACCTTGCGGGAACGTGCAAAGGGGGCAGATTATCCCTTTCGCCGGCCTGCCTTGTCAAGGCGGCGCGGGCAGGCGACAATGACGGGATGGACTTCGATATCGTGATTGTCGGCGGTGGGCTGGCGGGCCTGGCGCTGGCGGCGGGGCTGCGGCGCGCGGCGTTTTCCGTGGCGCTGGTGGAAGGCAAGCTGCCCGGCACTCCGGCGGGGTGGGATGCGCGCGTTTATGCCATCAGTCCGGCCAATGCACGGTTTCTCGACGAGATCGGTGTCTGGCCGCATCTCGATCGCCAGCGTGTGGCGCCGGTGCGGGTGATGGAGGTGTTCGGCGATGGCGGCGGGCGGCTGGAATTTTCCGCTTATGACAGCGGTGTTGCCGAGCTGGCCTGGATTCTTGAATCCTCGTTGATGCAGCGCGAATTGTGGGAGACGGCCAAGCGCCAGGGTAATCTGAGCCTGTTCTGTCCGGCGCGGCCGCAGGCGCTCGAATTCTCGGCCGATGCCGCGCACCTGACCCTGGCCGACGGTCGCACGCTGAAGGCCTCTCTGGTGGTCGCGGCCGATGGCGCGGATTCCTGGACGCGCGCGGCGGCCGGGATCGAAGTGGACTGGAAGCCCTACGACCAGCTTGCCGTGGTGGCCAATTTCGCCACGGAAAAACCGCATCACGGCACGGCTTTCCAGTGGTTTCGCCAGGACGGCATCCTGGCCTGGCTGCCGTTGCCGGGCAATCGTTTCTCGATGGTCTGGTCCACGCCCGAGGCGCATGGCCGCGAGCTGCTGGCGCTGGAGTCGGCGGCGTTGTGCGCGCGGGTCGCGGCGGCGGGCGGCGGCCGGCTGGGCCAGTTGGAGCGGGTCACCCCGGCGGCCGGCTTTCCGTTGCGCCTGATGCGTGCGCCGCGTGCCGTGGCGCCGCGGCTGGCCTTGATCGGCGATGCCGCGCATACGATTCATCCCTTGTCCGGTCACGGCATCAATCTCGGCTTTCAGGACGCGCGTGCGCTGGCCGCGGTGCTGTGCCGGAAAGCCGACCCGGAGGATTGCGGCGAGCTTGCCTTGCTGCGCCGCTACGAGCGCGCGCGCAAGGAAGAAGTGGTGTTGCTGCAAACCGTGACCGACAGCCTGCAACGTCTGTTTCGGCCCGCATCCGGGCCGCTGGTGTCGTTGCGCAATCTGGGCTTGAACTTCACCCAGCATCTGCCGGTCGTAAAGGACGTGCTGGTGCGCTACGCACTGGCCTCCTGAGCTTTTCCCGAGTTTTACCCTTTCCCCTGGAGATTTAAAAATGAGAAAACCCCTGATCGCAGCCATTCTGGCCTGTGTTTCTTTTGCGGCATCGGCTGGCGAGGCTGACATCAGGAAGGCACTCGAAAGTCGTCTGGGCAAGGTCGAGTCACTGAACCGTTCGCCGCTTCCCGGACTGTGGGAAGCCAGCGTCGACGGGCAGGTGTTCTATACCGACGACAAGGGGGAGTACCTGCTGAGCGGCAATCTGATCGAGATCAAGAGCGGGAAAAATCTGACCTCGCTGCGCCAGTTCAATGCGCTGCCGTTCGAGCTGGCATTGAAGCAGGTGCGGGGTTCGGGCAAGAACGTGCTGGTCACCTTCGAGGATCCGAACTGCGGTTTTTGCAAGCGGCTGGCGAAGGAATTGCAGGTGGTCAAGGACGTGACCGTTTATACCTTCCTTTTCCCGGTGCTGGGCGAGGATTCGACGCAGAAGGCGCAGGCTATCTGGTGTGCCTCCGATCGGACGAGGAGCTGGGACGACTGGATGCTCGGGGGCAAGGTACCGCCGCCCAAGCCGGAAAAGTGTGATCTGACCGGTCTCCAGAAATCGATGGAACTGGGCCGCAAGCTGCGCGTTAGCGGCACCCCGACCCTGTTCTTCGCCACCGGCGAGCGGGTCGGCGGTTACATCCCGGCCACCGAAATCGAAAAACGCTTCAAGGCCAACTGAAGACCGGGAAGGGCGGTGTGGGTCGGCGTGCCGCCAGCGCCGACTTTTTCAGGGAGTCACCACAGCGTGTCGTGTTCCGCGGAAGCGGAAATCTTGTGCACCGTCAGGTCGGCGCCGTTGAATTCGTCCTCGGCATCGAGCCGGATGCCGACCAGCAACTTCAATCCGCCATAGACGATGAACCCGCCGGCCAGGGCGAGGGCGATGCCGGTCAGGGTGCCGACGAGCTGGCTGGCGAGCGAGACGCCGCCCAGACCGCCGAGTGCCTGGCTGCCGAAAATCCCCGCCGCGAGCCCGCCCCAGGCCCCGCACAAGCCGTGCAACGGCCAGACGCCAAGCACGTCGTCGATCTTCCAGCGGTTTTGGGTCAGCGTGAATAGTGTGACGAACAGGCCGCCGGCGATGCCGCCCGTCACCAATGCACCGATCGGGTGCATCAGGTCCGAGCCGGCGCAGACGGCGACCAGGCCGGCCAGTGGTCCGTTATGCACGAAGCCCGGATCGTTCTTGCCCAGCACCAGGGCCACCAGCGTGCCGCCGACCATCGCCATCAGCGAGTTGAGGGCGACCAGGCCGGAAATCTTGTCCAGCGTTTGCGCGCTCATGACATTGAAGCCGAACCAGCCGACGATCAGCGTCCATGCCCCCAGGGCCAGAAACGGCACGCTGGAGGGCGGGTGGGCGGCGATCCGGCCGTCCTGGCCATAACGCCCGCGGCGTGGTCCCAGCAACAGAATGGCGGCCAGCGCCGCCCAGCCGCCGAAGGCATGTACCACCACGGAGCCGGCGAAATCGTGGAATTCCGCGCCGAAGGCCTGCTTCAGTCCGGCCTGGAAACCGAACGCCTGGTTCCAGGCGATACCTTCGAACAGTGGATAGGCGAGCCCGACGAGCAGGAAGGTGGCGGCCAGTTGTGGCTCGAAGCGGGCGCGCTCGGCGATGCCGCCGGAAATGATTGCCGGCACGGCGGCGGCGAAAGTCAGCAGGAAAAAGAAGCGGGTCAGTTCGAACCCGTTCTTTGCCATCAGGGTTTCGGCACTGCCGAAGAAATGCACACCGTAGGCGATGCCGTAACCGATCAGGAAATAGGCCAAGGTCGAGACCGAAAAATCGACCAGGATTTTTACCAGCGCATTGATCTGGTTCTTGCGCCGCACTGTGCCAAGTTCCAGAAAGGCAAACCCGGCGTGCATCGCCAGGATCATCACCGCACCGATCAGGATGAACAAGACATCCGCCGAGGTTTTCAATGTTTCCATGCCACACCCCTTCAATGCACGTAAAAAGGAAACCTTCAAGCAAGCCGTGTTCCAGGGTTTGTTTCCATGCGAATCAAAGAGATGGAGTCGTTTTGTGAAACATGGCGCCCACCTGTGGTGCAGTCGCACCACAAACAGGCACCAACAGGGTGCAAAATCCTGACGTGACCCGGAATATGTCGAATGGGGTGCGGGTTTGCGCCCGGCTAGGGCCTGTTCTCGATTAGGCGACGTGTGCGACGGGATGAGTCTGGCCACAGGGCAAGGCGCGACCGACGCGGTGTGGTTGAATCACATAAGGAGGAAGTAACGCCGCCCTGTGGCCAGAATCGTCCCGTCCCTGCGGGTTGTCGCGAAATGCGGCGGAAGCGATGGCGCACGGCTCGGCAAGGGAGTTACCCTTGCCGTCGCCGCGCTTCGCGCACCCATCCGTAGTGCGCGGCAACGCATCACGCCGACTAATTGAGAACAGGCCCCAGTGTGGCGCTTGGTAAATTTTAACTCCGCTTCGCGGCGGGCGAAGCGGGGACCCAGGAACGTACTGGATTCCCGCTTCCGCGGGAATGACGCCGAGGTGTTTTGACGGTTTCGACAATTCGTAAGCACTACACTAGCGCGACAGGTCTTCCGGCCCGGCTTCGACCGGCAGCAGCAACCACATCCGGCCGGGATGGCGCATGGCGCCGGCGTGCCGGCCGGCTTCTGCCCCGCTGCCCCAGAAGAAATCGGCGCGCACCACGCCGCGAATCGCGCCCCCGGTATCCTGGGCCAGCATCAAGCGGGAGAGCGGTGTGCCGTTGGTCGGGTGCCGGGTGACCAGCCAGACCGGCGCGCCGAGCGGAACATGGCGCGGATCGACGGCCAGGCTGCGCTCCGGAGTCAGCGGCACGCCCAGCGCCCCCGGTGGGCCGCTGCCTTCGACCGGCAACTCGCGGAAAAAGACCAGGCTGGGGTTGACCCCGAGCAGTTCGTTTTGTCGCTCCGGGTGCTTGGCGACCCAGTTGCGGATACCCTGCATCGAGGCTTGATCCGCAGTGAGCTCGCCGTGCTCGATCAGCCAGCGGCCGATCGAGCGGTAGGGGTGGCCATTCTGGTCGGCATATCCAAGACGCAGCCGCTGACCGTCGGCGAGCACCACCTGACCCGAGCCCTGGATCTCGAGGAAGAACAAATCGATGGCGTCATTCACCCACAGCAGCGCGTCAGGTAAGCGCTTGCTTTTCTCTTTTTCCCATTTATCACGGGAAAAATAAGGCACCAGCCGACGGCCTTCGAGGCGTCCGCGCAAGCGCATCGACTTGAGCTCGGGGTAGAGCGCGGCCAGCTCGACGTCGATCAGGTCGGCCGGCGGGCCGAACACCGGATAGGGAAAGCGCGGCCCGGGCGTGCGCGAGCCTTTGATGATCGGCTCGTAATATCCGGTGATCAGACCCTCCGTCGAGCCGTCGGGATCGACCAGCGCCCAGGGACGGAAGTGGCGCTCGAACCACACCTTGAGAACTTCCGGCGCGGCCGTCTCCAGGTTGCGCGTGGCGGCGCAGGCGGCCTGCCACAAGCGGCGTTTTTCCAGCGCCTTGCAACTGTCACGAAAGCTGGCGAAAGCTTCGGTGAGATTTTCTTCCGGCCAGCCAGGCAAGTCGTTCCAGCTTGCAGCTTGAACTGGTGGCGCCGGAGTGGGTGCTTCCACCGGAGGACGGGGGAGTTGCGGCGCGCAAGCGGCAAGCAGGAAAACGACGAGGGCGGAGAGAAGCAGGAGGAAGGGGCGTGGCATGGGTGGCGATCTGTTAAAGTGGGCGCATCGATCGAACCCAAGCTTAACCCATGTGGGGCACCCTGCTCGAACTCGGCCTGCCGCTCGTTCTCCTGATCCTGCTTTGGCGCGTCTGGCCGAAGTCGCCGCCCGGGTCACCACGCGGGCCGGATCGCCCCGGCTCACCCCCTGCCGACGACAATGACTGATCTCACCCCCTTGCTGGAACGCCTCGACCGGCTCTATGCCCGGCTCGACGCCGTATTGCCGGCGCCGACTTTTCCGCCCGACTGGTCGGCGCCCGCCTTTCGCTGGCGCACGCGCGCGGGCCGGGGCTTTCTCGAAGCCGTGCCCCATCCGCACCGCATCCTGCTTTCCGACCTGCAGGCGGTCGAGGATCAAAAGCAGCGCATCGAGCAGAACACCCGCCAGTTCGTCCAGGGCCGGCCGGCCAACAACGTGCTGCTCACCGGCGCGCGCGGCACGGGCAAGAGCTCGCTGGTCAAGGCCGTGCTCGACTCCTTCGCCCGCCGCGGCCTGCGTCTGATCGAGGTGGACAAAAACGATCTGCTGCATCTGCCGGACATCGTCGCGCTGATCGCGCCGCGCCGTGAAAAATTCATCGTCTTTTGCGACGACCTGTCGTTCGAAGTCGGCGAGCCGGGCTACAAGGCCTTGAAGAGCGCGCTCGACGGCTCGATTTCGGGCATGCCGGACAACCTGCTGATCTACGCCACCTCCAACCGCCGCCACCTGATGCCGGAAAAAATGGCGGAAAACCTCGAAGCCGGTCATTCGGAAACCGGCGACATCCGTCCCGGCGAGACGACCGAGGAGAAAGTCTCGCTCGCCGAGCGCTTCGGGCTCTGGCTGTCGTTCTATCCTTTCGGCCAGGACGAGTATCTGGCCATCTGCGCGCACTGGCTCGCCCAGTATGGCTGTGTCCCGGAGACCATCCTTGCGGCCCGTCAGGAAGCCCTGCAATGGGCGCTCGCCCGCGGTTCGCGTAGCGGCCGCGTGGCCTGGCAGTTCGCCCGCGACTTTGCCGGACGGCGGGCCAGGCCCAGGTGAGCGAGCGGCAGCCGGCGGCAGCATCCCCTGCCCCACGCAAGCTGACCGAGGTGGCCGCCGCGGTGATCGAGCGGCCCGACGGCCGCTTCCTGCTCGGCCAGCGCGCGGCCGACACGTTCTATCCCGGCTACTGGGAATTTCCCGGCGGCAAGATCGAGCCGGGCGAGACGCCGCTGGCGGCGCTTTGCCGCGAGCTGAACGAGGAACTCGGCATCACCGTGCTGCGCGCCGATCCGTGGCTCAGGCGCGAGCACGTCTACCCGCATGCCCATGTGCGGCTCTACTTCTATCGGGTGCGGGCCTGGCGGGGTGAAATCCGCGATCATGTGCACAGCGCGCTGGCCTGGCAGGAGCGGGAGGCGCCGACGGTCGTGCCGATGCTGCCGGCCAATGCGCCGGTGCTCGCCGCGCTCGCCCTGCCCGAGTTCTATGCCATCACCCAGGCCGGCGAGATGGGCATCGCGGCGCAGCTCGCCGCGCTCGAAACCGCGCTCGCGGCCGGGCTCAGGCTGGTGCAGGTTCGCGAGCCGGGCTTGTCCGCCGCCGCGCGGGGCGAATTCGCGCAGGCGGCGGTGGCCCTGTGCCATCGTTTTGGCGCACGGGTGCTGATCAACGGCGACCCCGCTCTGGCGCGCCAGAGCGGCGCCGATGGCGTACATCTGCCGGCACGCCTGCTGGCCACCCTGACCGCGCGACCGGACTTTCCGCTGGTCGCCGCGAGCTGCCATACGCCGCGGGAACTGGAGTGCGCCGCCCGGCTCGGCTGCGATTTCGTGGTTTATGGGCCGGTCAGGGAAAGTACCACTCACCCGGGTCAGGCCGGCCTTGGCTGGGCTGCCTTCGCCGCCCAGATCGGCGTGCCGCCAGCGCCGACTTTTGCGCTTGGCAGCTTGTGCCGGGATGATCTCGATGCCGCGCGTGCCGCGGGCGCCCACGGCGTCGCCGCGATCCGCGCCGCGTGGCAAGCGGTGTAGCTACTCGCTTTCCTGACCCGGCTCCGATTTTTCGGTTGCTTGAACCCGGTATTCACCGCTCGCCCAGGCACCGAGATCGACCCCCTTGCAGCGCGCCGAGCAGAATGGCCGGCAAGGGCTTTCTTCGCTCCAGACCACCTCGCAACCACAGACCGGACAGGGGACGCTGCGGGGGCGCTGGGTTGTCTGCGACGACGAGGTCATGCGGAGTGGCGAAGTTACAGATTACACAACGTCAGTTCGAAGTCGACATTGACATCGACCTGGCGCGGCCGCTGATCCATGTCGGGGCGCAGGAAGCGGATGTTGACGGCAAACTTGCCGGCGGAAATTTCCGGCACCACGGCGAGCTCGCACCGCAGGCGCAGCCGGACCAGCTGGGCATTGCGGCCGCCGAGTGTAAGCTGATAGGCGCCGCGGCTGGCGAGCAGTTTTTCCACCCGGCCGGAAGCACGCAGCAGGCGCAGCACGATGGTCAGGCCCTGGTGAATTGGCCGCATCGGCGCCATCCAGCCGCTGATGTCCTGCTGCCTGAGCGGAGCGTCGCGGTGTAGCCAGTAGTGGTAACCGGGCAGATCGAATTCGCAGACGCCGCCGGGAATGCCGATGCGGTTCTTGATGCTCATCAGCCAGTCGTTCTCGCGCAGGTAATGGCCGATCTTGCCCTGCATGGCCAGGAGTTGCGCACTGGCCTGCTCGATCTCGTAGAGCGCGCCGTCAAGCGCCTGCTCGGAGATTTCCGGGTTATTGCGGAAGGAAAGGAGAATTTGCCGCTGGCGTTCGAGTTCCTGCACCAGATCGAACTTGAGGTCGGCGCGCCCGGCCACTTCGAGAATCTCGAACAGGGTGACCAGCGCCATGTGGTGTTCGCAGGTGCCGCTGGCGGCGATGAAATGCGCGATCTTGTCGAACAGGTCCTCCAGCCGCAGCAGGGTGCGAACGCGCTCGCTGAGAGGATATTCGTAGGTGATCACAAGCCGGCCGGAATGGAAAAATTCGGCCGATTGTGACTGAATTCGGGGCAAAGCTCAACCTTCATGGTGCGCCAGGCCCAGATAAAGCCGGTGCAGGTGGTCGACCTGAGGCGTCAGGGCGGAAAGCTCGCCTTCATTCACGATCACATCGTCGGCGGCCGCCAGCCGTGCTTCGCGGCCAGCCTGGGTGGCGAGAATGCGTTCGGCTTCGGCGCGCCCGCACCCGTTTCTGGCCATGACGCGGCGAAGCTGCGTTTCCTCGGCGCAATCGACGGCCAGCACCCGATCGAGGTGATCGCGGTAGGCCCCGGTTTCGACGAGCAGCGGCACCACCAGCAGCGTGTAAGGCGCAGCATTGGTCACGCTGGCCAGTTGCCGGGCGCTTTCCTCGCGGATCAGCGGATGCAGGATGGCTTCCAGCCGTTTGCGTTCGGCGGCATCGGCAAACACGAGCTCGCGCAGCGCCGCGCGATCGAGCCGGCCTGCCACATCGAAGATGCCGCTACCGAAAGTCGCGCGCAAGGCAGGCAGCGCCGCGCCCGAGGGCGCGGTCAGTCCGTGCGCGATGCGGTCGGTATCGATGACCGGGACGCCCTTGGCGGCAAATTGTTCGGCCACGACACTCTTGCCGCTGCCGATGCCACCGGTGAGACCGACGACGAAACCCATTCGACGCCGGGTCAGCGAGCGGCCGCCGGTGTGGCCGCAGGTGTGGCGGCGGCAGGCGCTGGACTCGTCCCCGCAACCGGGGCAGTAGCCGGTGTTTTCGCCGCTGGCGGGATGGGCTCCGGATCGGGAGCGTTTGCCACGTTTGCCGCCGGCGCCTCATGCACGATGCGCAACTTCTCAGGGTGGAGCTGCTGGGCCATGTGTTGCGGCTCCCGATCGGCGGCAGCCGGGCCGAAGGGGTCGAACAACCAGACCACCAGATTGGAAAAAACCAGAAGAAGGAAAATCAGCCGGATCGCCATGTTCGTTTCGCCTTGCGCTTATCGCTCGGCACATTCTAGTCCGCACACAGCAGGCCTTCGAGTACCAGGTGTTCGATATGCCGTGTCGGCAGGTCGAGATGAGGCAGCAGTGCGCCCGCCGCGCCGCCGGAGAGCAGGCAGGAAAGCTGCTGCGCAGCGGCATCCCCGTGGACATCGGCTGAGAGATGCCGCGCCATTCGTTCGATGGCCCCGGCCGTGGCTTCGAGTGCGCCGCTGACGATGGCATCGTCGGTATCCAGCGGCAGCGGGTGGTGCGTTCCTTGCGCCAGCGGCAGGCCGGCCGTGCCGCTGGCCAGCGAGTGGCGCATCAGGGCGAGTCCGGGCAGGATCAGTCCGCCGCGGAACACACCGTTCGCATCCAGAAAATCGATGGTGGTTGCGGTGCCGGCGAGCACTACCAGAACGTTGCCCGGCTGCAGGGTGCGCGCGCCGATCAGGGCTGCCCAGCGGTCGGCGCCGAGCCGCTCCGGATGGAGGTAACCATTGCTCACCCCGCAAGCGGCGATCTGGCTGGAGAACCAGGTGAGCGATGCGCCCAGTGTCGCAGCCAGTCGTTCGATGTTGCGCCGGGCCGTCTCGCCAGCGACATTGCAGGCGACGATCCGCGCCGGCCGCGCTGGCAGGCGGTGGGCCAGCGCCTGGCTTTCCGCATAAGCGACGGCGCCCTGCAGCAACCACGCCGAACCGTCATGCAGGCCGTATTTGAGCTGGCTGTTGCCGGCATCGAGGCAGAGGATCATGGCGCGGGCCGCAACGACAGCTCACCGGAAAGGATGCGCTCGATGCGGCCGTCGATTTCAAGCAGCAGCGCGCCGTCGGGCGCCACTCCACGACAAACCCCGACACGCGGCGGGGAAAAATCGGAAAGCAGCCGCACCGGCTGATTCTGGAAGGCGTGCCGCATCAGCCAGTCCTCGCGCAGGGCGGTGAAGCCGGCGGCGGCAAAGGTTTCCAGCACGGCCAGCAAATGGGTCAGCAGCGTGGCCAGCAACCGGTTGCGATCGCTCGACTCATCCAGTGCAGCGGCCTGCGTTCGCACCTCATCCGTCAGGTTCCCGGGCAGATAAAGATTGATGCCGATGCCGATCACCGCGACGTGCGGGGCGCCGGGCACCAGTTCGAGCAGGATGCCACCGAGTTTCTTGCCGTCGAGCAGGATGTCGTTCGGCCATTTGAGCCGGATGCCGGTTCTCGCCGTCTCGCCAGCGCCGACTTTTTGGGATGCGGCCTGTTCCAGTGCCTGCGCCACCGCCACCCCGACGGCGAGTGAAAGCCCCGCAGGCGAGGTGCCGGGGGCAAAGCGCCAGAGCAGGGAAAAGGTCAGGCTCTCGCCGGGTGCGGAGAGCCAGGCGCGCCCGCGCCGGCCACGGCCGGCGGTTTGCGTCTCGGCAACCACCACGCTGCCGGAAGGGGCGCCGGCTTCGGCACGCGCCAGCAGGAGCGCATTGGTCGAGTCGCAAGCAGACAACAGGTCGATGTCGAAGCGGCACGCCGCCGCGCCCAGGGCATGGGTGAGCGCGGCAAGATCGTAAGATGCAGGGGCAGTCATGGCGGGCTGTGTCGAACGAAGGCGGTCACCTGCGGGACTATACCCAAGGGTTGCCCGGAAGGGCTAGTTTCAGCTCGCCTGCTCCTTGCCCGTGCCATTCTCCAGGCCCAGTTCCTGAATCTTGCGGGTGATGGTATTGCGTCCCAGACCCAGCAATTGGGCGGCTTCGATCCGCCTGCCAGCGGTCATCACCAGTGCGCGGCGAATCAGTGTGGCCTCGAAACGACGCGTGAGCTGTTCGGCGACATGCCCGGGAGCGGCGCCCAGCAGTCGGTCGGCTTCCTGCGACAGGGCATCCGCCCAGTCGATGGCGGCCGCTTGACCGCGGGTGGAAGAGGGGGCCTCCTCGCGTAGATCGGCGGGAAGGTCGCTGACATCGACATTCTGGCCGGGGGCCATGACGGTGAGCCAGTGGCAGAGGTTTTCCAGTTGCCGCACGTTGCCCGGAAATTCGAGCCCCTGCAAATGCTTGAGCGCTGCTTCGGTGAGTTTCTTCGGCTCGCCACCGAGTTCTTGTGCACTTTTTTGCAGGAAATGCCGCGCCAGCAGCGGAATGTCGTCGCGGCGCTCGCGCAGCGGCGGCAGGCGCAGGCGAATGACATTGAGGCGATGGAACAGATCTTCGCGGAACAGGCCTGCTTTGACGCGGGCCTCGAGGTCCTGGTGGGTCGCGGCGATGATACGCACATTGGATTTCACCGGCTGGTGGCCGCCGACCCGATAGAAGCTGCCGTCCGAGAGGACACGCAATAGCCGCGTTTGCAATTCGGCGGGCATGTCGCCGATTTCGTCGAGGAACAGGGTGCCGCTTTCGGCCTGCTCGAAGCGTCCGCGCCGTTGCGTCGTTGCGCCGGTAAATGCGCCCTTCTCGTGGCCGAAGAGTTCGGATTCGAGCAGGTCTTTCGGAATCGCCGCCGTATTGATGGCGATGAATGGCGCATCGCGGCGCGGGCTGTGGCGGTGGAGGGCTTGCGCCACCAGTTCCTTGCCGGTGCCGGATTCGCCGTTGATCAGCACCGTGACATGCGACTGGGAAAGTCGACCGATGGCGCGAAACACATCCTGCATTGCCGCGCCCTGGCCGAGAATTTCGGGGACGTCGCTTACTTCCGCGACGGCACCGTTCTGATGCGCGACCTGGGCCAGGGCGCGGCGCACCAGGGTCACCGCCTGATCGACGTCGAACGGTTTGGGCAGATATTCGAACGCTCCGCCCTGGAACGCGGCCACCGCGGAGTCGAGATCCGACCAGGCGGTCATGATGATGACCGGTAGTTCCGGATACTTCGTCTTCACTTGGCGCAATAGATCGAGCCCGCTGGCCCCCGGCATGCGGATATCGGAAACCAGGACTTGCGGCGGCGTGTCGCTGGCGAGTGCGGCCAGCGCCGCGTCGGCGGAATCGAAACTGCGCACGGCGATATTGTCCCGTCCCAGGGCCTTTTCCAGCACCCAGCGGATGGAGCGGTCGTCGTCGATGATCCAGACAAGTTTTGGGTTCATGATGTCGATGTCTTCTTTCGTGTCAATGGCAGGAGCAGCGAAAAGCAGGTGCGTCCGGGTTGTGAATCGACCTCGATGGTGCCGCCATGCTGATGGATGAAGCTCTGGGCGATGGTCAGCCCCAGGCCGCTGCCGTTTTCCCGGCCGGAAACCAGTGGGTAGAAAATCCGGTCGCGCAGGGCTTCGGGAATTCCCGGGCCGTCGTCGATCACCCGCAGTTCGAGCGCCAGTCGATGATACTTTTTGGCCAGCGTGACCTGACGCGTGGCGCGCGTGTAAAAGGTGATTTCTCCCTTGCCCGCCCCGCCGCCGGGCCGCCCCAAGGCGGGGTCGGCCATTGAGCCGGAGGCGCTTTGCGCCGAACCTTGATCGCCCCCTTTTTTGGAAAGGGGGTTGGGGGGATTGCGCATGATCGCCTGCGCGGCATTGCGCGCGATATTCAGGATGGCCTGCAGGAGTTGTTCGCGGTCACCGGTGAGTTCGGGCAGCGAGGTATCATAATCGCGGCGCACGCGCACGCCGGGATATTCGGCATGAATCAGGCGGCGTACCCGTTCGAGGATCTCGTGCATGTTGACCTGCGTCGGCTGCATCGCGCGATGCGAGGAAAGCAGGCGTTGCATCAGATCCTGCAGCCGATCGGCTTCCTCGATGATGATCCGGGTGTATTCCTTGAGCTGTTCGCTGGCCAGTTCGCGTTCCAGGAGTTGCGCCGAACCGCGAATCCCGCCCAGCGGATTCTTGATTTCGTGCGCCAGGTTGCGCACCAGATCGCGGCTGGCCTGTTGCTGTTGGGCCAGCTGCTCCTCGCGGGCCGCCTTCAGCTGCTGATCGATCGGGCGCAGCTCAAGAAGCAGGCGGGTAGTGCCGGCCGCTACCGGAGTCACCGTGCAGTCAACATGCAACGCCGCGCCATTGGCCGGTTTGATCTGCACGTTATGACTGGTGTAGCTCCAGTTGTTGGCCAGCGCGCTGTCCAGCGCCAGAATCAGCCCCGGGGGTTCCCCCAGCAGGTCGTGCAACGAGCGACCCGTCCATTGGCGGGCACTGATCGCAAACAGGTTCTCCGCCGCCGGATTGACGTACCGTAACACGCGTTTGTCATCTACCAGGAGAACGGCAGATGAGAGCAGATCCAGGCCGCCGAATGAGGAAGTGGACATCGTTAGCGGAGAGATTCTTTGCAGGAATTCATCGAACAGAACCTCAGCAAGAACCGCACCAGACAGGCGGATCAGTGCAGCCGACCGAGTTCTTTTTTGAGCGCTTCGAGGTTGCGCTGGTGCAACGCCACGCTGTCACGCAGGGCGGGAGCTGTTTGTGGGGTGGCGGTAGTGAGCGTAGCCTGGGCCTGTTGCAGATTTTTTTGCTCGGTGGACAACTCCTGCTCGAGGATGGCTCGCCGGTCACCATCGCGCGAGCGTTGCTGATCGGCCGAGATCCGCGGAAAATCGCCCGGCGTCGGCCGGGCGGCCGCAGGGGACCGGCTACCCGGTGAAGCGGCTGGGCCGGTCTGCTGAATCAGCACCCGGCAATTTTTCTGGCTGGTTTTCTGGTTGGTGAACAACACCACGCCGGAGCGGTCGGTGCATTTGTACAGCGTGCTGGCCAGGGTCATGGTCGGCAGGCTGAAAAGTGCGGCAAGGAGGAATGTTCTCGTCTTCATGGCTTCCAGTGTAAAGGTATATGAGGACGCTGCGGGCATAAAAAAAGGACGGGCGCGCCCGTCCTTTTTTGGTGAGGCCGCTGCTTAAATCGAATAGTACATGTCGTATTCGAGCGGATGCGTGGTCATCCGGAAACGCGTGACCTCCTCCATCCTGAGTGCGATGTAGGCATCGATCATCTCGTTGCTGAACACGCCGCCACGAGTGAGGAACTCGCGATCCTTGTCCAGGTAATCCAGGGCCTGGTCGAGGCTGGAGCAGACGGTCGGGATCTTTGCATCTTCTTCCGGTGGCAGGTCGTAGAGGTTCTTGTCGGCTGGATCGCCGGGGTGAATCTTGTTCTGCACGCCATCGAGACCGGCCATCAGCATCGCGGTGAAGGCCAGGTACGGGTTCGCACCGGGGTCGGGGAAGCGGACTTCGATGCGGCGCGCCTTGTCCGACTGCACATAAGGCACGCGGATCGAGGCGGAGCGGTTGCGCGCCGAGTAGGCCAGCTTGACCGGAGCTTCGAAGCCGGGCACCAGGCGCTTGTAGGAGTTGGTCAACGGGTTGGTGATGGCGTTGAGCGCGCGGGCATGCTTGATGATGCCGCCGATGTAGTACAGCGCAAACTCGGACAGTCCCGCATAACCGTTGCCGGCGAACAGGTTCTTGCCATCCTTCCAGATCGACTGGTGTACGTGCATCCCGGAACCATTGTCGCCGACGATCGGCTTGGGCATGAAGGTCGCCGTCTTGCCATAGCTGTGGGCGACGTTATGCACGACGTATTTGAGAATCTGGGTCCAGTCGGCGCGCTGCACCAGGCTGGAGAACAGGGTGCCGATTTCACACTGGCCGGCGGTGGCCACTTCGTGGTGATGAACTTCGACCGGCACGCCGCAGGCTTCCAGGGCGATGCACATCTGGGCGCGAATATCGTTCAGGCTGTCGACCGGAGGTACCGGGAAGTAGCCGCCCTTGACGGTGGGGCGATGGCCGCTGTTGCCGCCTTCGACTTTCTCGGCGGAAGCCCAGGCGGCCTCTTCGGAAAACACCTTGCAGTAGGAGCCTGACATGTCGACATTCCATTCGACGCTGTCGAATACGAAAAATTCAGGTTCGGGGCCGAAGTAGGCGGTATCGCCGATGCCGGAAGACTTGAGATGGGCCTCGGCGCGTTTGGCGATCGAGCGCGGGTCGCGGTCGTAGCCCTTGCCATCGGATGGTTCGACGACATCGCAGGTCAGTACCAGCGTGGTTTCGTCCATGAAGGGATCGATGTAGGCGGTGTTCGCGTCGGGCATCAGCTGCATGTCGGAGGCCTGGATGCCTTTCCATCCAGCGATCGACGAGCCGTCAAAGGCGTGACCGTCCTCGAATTTTTCCATGCCGAAAGCAGAGATTGGCACGCCGACGTGCTGTTCCTTGCCGCGAGTATCGGTGAAGCGGAAATCGACGAAACGAACTTCCTTTTCTTCAACCAGCTTGAGTACATCCTGGGGGGTCATGAGCTGCTCTCCTGAGAGTGATTGCGAAACGGTTCAAAAAAAGATGCGCAACTTTCGGTAGCATCAACTGTGCCAAAAAATTTTGTTGAACGAAGCATTGTGCCACAGATGGTTGGCTCAGTCATATTCGGTCATGTGGGGCAATTGCGCACGATTTCGATGCAATTTGCCCAGAATATGCACCATTACAGTGCGATAGGGCGATGAATGCGAATGGCCGAAAACCAGGGGTCGCTTTCCAGCATCTGTTCGACGCGGTGTTTCAATTGATCGTCCTGGCCAGCTTCGGTGCTCATCGTGGAGAGAAAAATATCGGCCTCGACCCGATTACCGAGGTAATGCAGCCAGGTGCCGTCAAATTCCGCGGGTTCCAGGCCCAGCCCGGTGCCCAAGTGCGATAGCAGTGCCGTTCGCGCGGGCAGATCGCTCGCGGCATTGCCGAACAGGTCATTTTCGGCATCGACGTGCACCAGCACATTCAGCACTTCCGGATGGCCCTCGAGCACACGTTTGCGGGCAATTTCACCAATGCGGTGGCCTTCGGACACGCTGATTCGCGGATTGACCTGGACATGCGCGTCGACCAGCACCTGGTGCGCCATGCGGCGGGTGCGCAGATCATGCAGACCGAGGACGCCTGGCGTTCCGGCCAGGGTCTGGCGCAGCGCGGCGACTTCCTCGGTCGTCAGTCCGGTATCGATCAGTTCCTGCAGGGCGTTCCAGGCAAAGCGCAGGCCGGCGCGCACGATCATCGCGCCGACGACGATGGCCGCCGCCGCATCGGCAAATGGAAAGCCGAGCAAGGCGCCACCGATGCCCGCCGCGACCACCAGCGAAGACAGCGCATCGGCGCGGGCATGCCAGGCGTTGGCGACCAGCATCGGCGAACGCAGACGCTCTGCGGTAACGAGCATGTAGCGGAACAGGCCTTCCTTGGTGGCCAGGGTGATCAGCGCGGCCCACATCGCGGCCACGCCGACCGGTGGCAGGCTGGCCAGGTCGGAAAGGCGTCCCGCGGCCGAAATCAGGATGCCGGCACCGGTCGCGGCAAGCAACAGCCCCAGCACCAGCGAAGCGGCTGTTTCGAAGCGGCCATGGCCATAGGGGTGGTCGGCATCGGCGGCTTCCGCCCCCTTGCGATTGGCGAACAGGACGAAACCATCGGAAACGATGTCGGTCAGCGTGTGCATCGCATCCGCCAGCAGGCTTTGCGAATGAGCGAGCAGCGCGACCACGATCTGCATGCCGGTCAAAACCAGATTGACGCCGACGCTCACCCAGGTGATGCGCTGGCCTTCGGCAAAACGTTGCAGGCGCGTGGTCGGAGGGTGCCGGTCAAAGGGTTCGTCGGGCATTTCGCAGGGCAAGCGGGAGGGCTATACTTGGACTCCCAGCATTCTAACCGCCGGTTTCAGCCATGGGACACATCAACGAATTTCTCACTCTGGCGCAGGAACGCGCCCGCGCCCTGGGTCTGCCCTATGCCGGTGCGCTCCTCCCCCGCGAGGCCTATGAACTATTGCAGTCGGTACCCGCTGCTCGCTTGATTGACGTGCGAACGCACGCCGAGCTTGAGTGGGTCGGTCGGGTGCCCGATGCGATCGAGATCGAGTGGATGAGCTGGCCCGGCATGCAGCCCAATCCGCATTTCATGCAGATGTTGAAGCATTCCCTGGCCACCGACAGCCTGCTTTTGTTCATGTGTCGTTCCGGTGCTCGTTCCAGTGCCGCGGCAGCGGCAGCCAGCGCCGCGGGTTTCCCCGACTGTTACAACGTGCTCGAAGGCTTCGAGGGCGACAAGGACGCCAACAGCCAGCGCAACCATTGCGGCGGCTGGCGCGCCGCAGGCCTGCCCTGGGTACAGGGTTGATGCCCATGCAAGGCGCAGTCATCCAGTTCGACCGTTTCAATACGCTGGCCGACCGCGAGGCCGGCCAGCGTATCCGCGCCGCGAAGGAAAAACTGGGCAAGGATGTTGCCCTGCTCTGTCATCATTATCAGCGCGCCGATGTCTATGAGCATGCCGACCTGACCGGTGACTCGCTCAAGCTCTCGCGGCTGGCGGGAGAAGCGCAGGCGCGGTACATCGTTTTTTGCGGCGTGCACTTCATGGCCGAGGTCGCCGACATCCTTTCCCGCCCCGAGCAGATTTCGATCCTGCCCGACCTGGCCGCCGGCTGTTCGATGGCCGACATGGCGAATCTGGCCAAGGTCGAACGCGCCTGGCGCGAGTTGGCCGGCGTGCTCGAGCCCGACGAAAAAATCACGCCGGTGACCTACATCAACTCGGCCGCCGACCTCAAAGCCTTCTGCGGCGCGCATGGCGGCATCGTATGCACTTCATCCAATGCGCCGAAAATCCTCGACTGGGCCTTTGCCCGCCGCGAAAAGGTACTGTTCTTTCCCGACCAGCACCTTGGCCGCTGGAGCGGACACCAGATGGGCATCCCGCTGGACGAAATGGTGGTCTGGAACCCCGATCTCGAACAAGGCGGCCTGACCCGCGAGCAGATCGAGAAGGCGAGGATCATCCTCTGGCATGGTTATTGTTCGGTGCATCAGATGTTCCAGCCGCGGGACATCCTCAAGTTCAGGAATCAGCATCCCGACGGGATTGTCATTTCGCACCCCGAATGCAGCTTCGAAGTCTGCCGGCAGTCGGACCATGTCGGCAGCACGGAATACATCCTCAAGACGGTGAAAGCCGCGCCGCCCGGCACGCGCTGGCTGGTCGGCACCGAGCTCAACCTGGTCGAGCGCCTGGCGCGTGAAGTGGCGTATGAAGGCAAACACGTGCAGTTCATGGCGCAGACCATCTGCATGTGCTCGACCATGCAGCGCATCGATCCGCAACACCTGGCGTGGACGCTGGAAAATCTGGTCCTTGGCAAGGTGGTGAACCAGATCAAGGTGCCGGAGCACGAAGCCGCGCTGGCCAGGGTCGCGCTGGAGCGCATGCTCGCGGTCTCCTGAAGCGGAACGGAGCGCCGCCACGTGCCGCTGTCTGCCTCGATTTCGATCGCTACCTGGAATATTCACAAAGGGTTTTCACAGAGCAATCGTTTGGTGGTGCACGAGTTGCGCGAGCGCTTGCGCGAGCTCTCGGCCGACATTGTTTTCCTCCAGGAAGTCCAGGGGCTGCACCACAAGCATGCACGGTGCCATGGCGCCTGGCCGGATCAGCCGCAGCATGAATTCCTGGCTGCCGAGGTCTGGCCGAACAGCGCCTACGGCCGCAACATGGTGTATGACCATGGCCATCACGGCAATGCCATTCTTTCGCGCTTCCCCATCCTGCATCAGCACAACCAGGATGTCACCCATCTGCGCTTCGAGCGTCGCGGCCTGCTCCACTGCGCGATCGAGCTGCCACGGCTTCACCGGCCGCTGCATTGCGTCTGCGTTCACCTTTCGCTGCTGGCCCGCTCGCGCCGCCGCCAGCTCGATGCGTTGGCAAGTTTTCTCGAGGCCGAGGTGCCGGCCGATGCGCCGCTGCTGATCGCCGGCGATTTCAACGACTGGCGCAACCAGGCGGATCAGTGGCTGGCGCAGCGGCTCGGTCTGGCCGAGATTTTTTCGGCGGCCGGCGAACGCCCGACGCGCAGCTTTCCGGCCGCACTGCCGCTGTTCCGGCTCGATCGCATCTACCAGCGCGGGCTGCGGGTGCACTCCGCCCACCTCCATGCCGGGCCGCGCTGGTCGGCGCTTTCCGATCACGCCGCGCTCTCCGCGCGCTTGAGTCCGGTAATCGCCGTGCCATGAGCGCCGACTTTTTTTTGCCGGACAACCGGGTACGCTTGCTGGTCGCCGGCGTCGAGTTTTTCCCCGCGTTGATCGTCGCCATCGAAGCCGCCGCGCATGAAATCCATCTTGAAACCTACATTTTTGCCGACGATGCTGTCGCGCGGGCCATCGCCGCCGCGTTGGCGCGCGCGGCGCAGCGCGGCGTCGATGTGCGTTTGCTGGTCGATGGTTTCGGTTCCCGCACGTTCGCCGCCGGCTCGGGGCAGGAGTTGGCGGCCAGCGGTGTCGAACTGCTGGTCTATCGGCCCGAGCTGACACGCTGGCGCCTGCGCCGCCACCGGCTGCGGCGGCTGCACCGCAAGCTGGCGGTGATCGATGGCCGCACGGCCTTCGTCGGCGGCATCAACATCATCGACGACTTCGACGCGGGCCAGCGTCCGGCGCCGCGCTTCGACTATGCCGTTCAGATCGAAGGCCCGCTGGCCGGCGAAATTCATTCGGCCATGCGGCATTTGTGGCGGCTGGTGCGCTGGGCGCGCCTTGGCCGCCGGCCGCCCCCGCCGGCCTGGACGCCGCCTTCCCGGAAGCCTTGCGGCAACACCCTGGCCGCCCTGGTCATCCGCGACAATCTCGGCCATCGGCGTGATATCGAAAATGCCTATCTCGATGCGCTGGTCACGGCCCGCGAAGAGGTCATCATCGCCAACGCATTTTTCCTCCCCGGCCGGCGCTTTCGCGAAGCCCTGCTGGCGACCGCGCGGCGTGGCGTCAGGGTGAGCCTGGTCTTCCAGGGGCTCGCCGAATACAAGCTGATGTATTACGCCACGCAAGCGCTGTACGCGGATTTCCTCGCCGCCGGCATCACCATCCACGAATATCGCCCGGCCTTTCTGCACGCCAAGGTGGCGGTGATCGACAGCCTCTGGGCCACCGTCGGTTCATCCAACATCGACCCGTTCAGCCTGCTGCTGGCCCGCGAGGCCAATGTCGTGTTGCGCGACCCGACGTTCGCCGAGGCGCTGCGCGGCAGTCTTGTCGATGCCATGGCGCGCGACTGCACAACGATCTCCCCGGCAACCCAGGCGCGGCGTTCCTGGCTGCTGCGGCTGCGCAATCGGGCGGCTTATGCATTGGTGCGCCTGGCGCTTGGCCTCAGCGGCCATGGCGCGCGCTATACCGGTTGAGGTGCGGAACTGCTCCGGGTTTGCGGCATTTTTCGGTTCATCCCGAAAGACGTCGAACGGTTAAATTATCGGCATGACCCTTCTGCGTTCTGCCCGTGCCGCCCTGCTCGCCAGCGCCTTGCTGGCGCCGGCTGCTTGCGGCCTGCTGCCGGCGACGGATGCGGCGCGGGACAACCGTGGCGCCGGGTCGGTGGCAAGCGCACTGCCGGTCAGCGACAAGGCGCTCGATGTGGTGATTTTCGCCCTTGGCCTGATCGAGACCGGCTACCGCTTTGGCGGCAAGAACCCGGAAGCCGGACTCGATTGCAGCGGCATGGTGAATTATGTTTTTGGGCAGGCGGCCAGTTTCAGGTTGCAAGGTTCGGCGGCCGAGATGGTCCACCAGGGCCGGCCGGTGGCGCCGGCACAGCTGCGGCCGGGCGACCTGGTGTTTTTCAATACGCTCGAGCGACCCTTCTCGCACGTTGGCATCTACATCGGCGACGGCCGTTTCGTGCATGCGCCGAGCAGTCGCGGGAAAGTGCGCATCGACAGCCTGCAGCAGGGCTGGTATGCCAGCCGCTTCGAAGCGGCGCGAACCTATTTCGAATGAATTGAGGCGATATGATGACATACGCATTACAATCCACGTCCCCGCGGCCTGAACTCGGGGTGCTCGGCGCCGGCCTGATGGGCTCCGGCATCGCCATGGCCGCCGCGGAGGTCGGCCTGGTGGTGGCGTTGCTCGATACGACGCAGGCGGCGGCTGAAAAAGGCAAGGACTACGCCGGTTCGCGGTGGCAGAAACAGTGCGAGCGCGGGCAGCTCGCGGCCGCGGAGAAGGCTGTGCGCCTGGCGCGCATCCGGCCGGTTACCGCGTATCCCGAGCTGGCCGGCTGCGCCTGGGTGATCGAGGCGGTGTTCGAGGATCATGCCGTCAAGGCCGAAGTGACGCGCCAGGCCGAAGCGGTGATTGCGCCCGATGCGCTGTTCGCCTCCAACACCTCGACCCTGCCGATCAGCCGTCTGGCTGCGGCGAGTGCCCGTCCGGCGAATTTCATCGGCCTGCACTTTTTCTCGCCGGTGGAAAAAATGCCGCTGGTCGAGGTCATCGTCGGCCAGGCGACGAGCGAGGCCACGCTGGCGCGGGCGCTGGAATTCGTCCGCCGGCTGGGCAAGACGCCGATCGTGGTCAATGATTCACCCGGCTTTTACACCACGCGGGTATTCATGAGCTACGTCGGCGAAGGCATGGAACTGCTCGCCGAAGGTTGTCCGGCGACGCTGATCGAGGCGGCCGGACTGGCGATCGGCATGCCGGTCGGCCCGCTGGCGCTGGCCGACGAAGTCTCGATCGCGCTGATCCAGCAAATCGCCCGCCAGAATCAGGTCGCGCGGGGCAATCCTTTTCCGGGCGCAACCGCCGTCATGCAGACGATGGTCGATGTCCACGGCCGTGCCGGGAGAAAAGCCGGTGCCGGCTTCTACGACTATCCGGCCGATGGCAGGAAACGGCTCTGGCCCGAACTTGCCCGGAAACTCGGCGTTGGTGGGACGGCGAATGAGACGGCGCAGGTCGGCGCCGAGGAACGCCTGCTGCTGATCCAGTCGGCCGAGGCCATGCGCTGCCTGGAAGAAGGCGTGTTGCGGGCGGTCGCCGATGCCGACGTCGGCGCCCGGCTTGGCTGGGGCTACCCGGCGGCTCGCGGCGGACCGATCGGCGGGCTGCAAACGCTGGGACTCGACCAGGCCGTTACCACGCTGGAGCGCCTCGCCGCGGCGCATGGCGCACGGTTTGCCCCCACGCGGCAATTGCGTGCGCTGGCAGCGCAAGGTGAGGTGTTCTACCGCGTTTGAAGCGTGCCGGTTCAACGCTCGACGAAGGCCCGCTCGATGACGTAATCGCCGGCCACGCCGGTGTGCGGCGAAATGGTGAAGCCGCGCGCATTGAGCAGCGCCGAGCAGTCGGCCAGCATGTGCGGGCTGCCGCAGATCATCACCCGATCATGCGCCGGATCGAGCGGTGGCAGGCCGATGTCCGCGAACAGCTTGCCCGATTCGATCAGGGTGGTGATCCGGCCCTGGGTGTGAAATGGCTCGCGGGTCACCATCGGGTAGTAGATCAGTTTGCCCTTGACCATTTCGCCAAGGAACTCGTGCTCCGCCAGGTGCTGCGTGAACAGCTCTTGATAAGCCAATTCACTCACATAGCGCACGCCGTGCATCAGGATCACCTTGTCGAACCGCTCATAGGTTTCCGGATCCTGGACGATGCTGAGAAAAGGCGCCAGCCCCGTGCCGGTGGAAAACAGGTAAAGGTGTTTCCCCGGTTTCAGGTCACGCAGCACCAGGGTGCCGGTCGGCTTGCGGCTGACCAGGATTTCGCTGCCGACCTCGATGTTCTGCAGCCGCGAGGTGAGCGGGCCATTGGCCACCTTGATGCTGAAAAATTCCAGATATTCCTCGTAATTCGGGCTGGCGATGCTGTACGCCCGCATCAGGCGGCGGCCATCCACCTCCAGCCCGATCATCACGAAATGTCCGCTTTCGAAACGCAGGCCGCGATCGCGGGTGGTCCGAAAACTGAACAGGGTGTCGTTCCAGTGATGAACGCTGATCACCCGCTCGGTTGCAATGCCGGTCATGAAAATTTCCTTGTTCGCATCGATTGTGAGCGGGCCATTTTACGAAACTGGCGATGATCGGGTTATATTCTTCGGCACTAAGCCTATTCCGGGAAATTTCCCGCCCGGACTCCGGAATTCGGAAACATGACCCTCACCGAGTTGCGCTACATCGTCACCCTGGCCCGCGAACAGCATTTCGGCCGCGCCGCGGAGAAGTGCCATGTCGCCCAGCCGACCCTCTCCGTCGCCGTCAGGAAACTCGAGGATTCGCTCGGCGTGGCGATCTTCGAACGTGGCGGCGGCGAGGTGCGGCCGACCGTCATCGGCGCGCAGATCATCGCGCAGGCGGCGAAGGTGCTTGCCGAAGCGGCCCGCGTCGCCGAAATCGCCACCGCCGGGCGCGATCCGCTGGCCGGCCCGCTGCGCCTCGGGGTGATCTATACCATCGGCCCCTGGCTGCTGCCGGCGCTGGTGCCGCGGCTCAAGGCGCGCGCGCCGAACATGCCGCTGATCCTCGCCGAGGGTTATACCGAAGTGCTGCTGGAAAAGCTTCACGCCTTCGAGCTCGATGCCCTGGTGCTGGCCTTGCCGGTCGCCGAGCCCGGTCTCCGCGTGCAGCCGGTGTATGACGAGCCCTTCCGTCTGTTGCTGCCGGCAACGCATCCCTGGGTCAGGCTCAAAACCATCCAGGCCGCGCAACTGCTCGACGAGCCGCTGTTGATGCTCGGCCCCGGCAACTGTTTCCGCGATCAGGTGCTCGATCTGTGCGCCCGCGCCAGCCACGGCCAGTCGCCGCAGGTGCTCGAATCCTCCTCGCTGGAAACCATCCGCCACATGGTGGCCTCGGGGGTCGGCGTGACGGTGATGCCCTCGAGCAGCGTCGACGGGATCGCCGCCGCCGATCCGCTGCTGCGCGTGCGCCCTTTCGCCAGGCCGGCGCCGACCCGCCGCGTCGGCCTCGTCTGGCGTGCCAGCTTCCCGCGGCAACAGGCGGTCGAGGTGCTGCGCCAGGCGCTGCTCGACTGCCAGTTGCCCGGCACGCAACGGGTCGGCTAGTCGCACTTCCGGCTCGATAGCGATTGCCTATCGCAACGCCAAAGAAAATCAATTAGAACTTGTAACGACAGACTGCTAAAGTAGGTCCAAGTCGACTCATCGCCTGCCGGTGGTGCGACTTGGGCGCTCCGTGAGGCGCCCCTCACCCATTCTTTGCAAAGGAGAACCATCATGCAACTCAAAGGCTCGAAAACCGAGGACAACCTGAAAGCCGCCTTCGCCGGCGAATCGCAGGCCAACCGCCGTTATCTCTACTTCGCGAACAAGGCCGACATCGAAGGCTACAACGACGTCTCCGCCGTGTTCCGTTCCACCGCCGAAGGCGAGACCGGGCACGCCCACGGCCATCTCGACTATCTCGAAACCTGCGGCGATCCGGCCACCGGCCTGCCCTTCGGCCCCACCGCGGCCAACCTGAAGACCGCGGTGGCCGGCGAAACCCATGAGTACACCGACATGTACCCGGGCATGGCCAAGACCGCGCGCGACGAAGGCTTCGACGAAATCGCCGACTGGTTCGAAACCCTGGCCAAGGCGGAACGTTCGCACGCCAACAAGTTCCAGCGCACGCTGGACTCGCTCGGCGCGTAAGCGCACGCCGCGGCAGGCGAACGGCGACGCAAAATCGCCGTTCCGCCAGCGCCGACTTTTTCGAAGCAAAGGAATTCCCATGCGCGAAGGCAATCTCGAAGCCCCGACCCGCCATCCGATCGACTGGAAGAATCCGTCGTTCCATGATGCGCAGGCCTGCGAGCGCGAGCTGGAGCGGATTTTCGACATCTGCCATGGCTGCCGCCGCTGTGTCTCGCTGTGCAACGCCTTTCCGACCCTGTTCGACCTGATCGATGCCGCCGGCGACGCCGAAGTGGCCGGCGTGGCCAGGGCCGATTATCACAAGGTCGTCGACCAGTGCTACCTGTGCGACGTCTGCTACATGACCAAGTGTCCCTATGTGCCGCCGCATCCGTGGAACGTGGACTTCCCGCACACCATGCTGCGCGCCAAGGCGATCCAGTACAAGCAGGGCAGAACGACGTTTCGCGACAAACTGCTCACCTCGACCGAACTGGTCGGCACCCTGGCCTCGATTCCGGTGGTGGTCAAGGCCGTCAATGCCGCCAACAAGAACCCCGCGTTTCGCGCCGGACTGGAAAAGGCGCTCGGCGTCAAAAAGGAACGCGAACTGCCCGACTATGACAGTGCCCATTTCCGCGCCCACGCCGTGCCCAGCAGCAATCATCCGGTCAGGGATGGCCAGCGCACGCCGGGCAAGGTGGCCGTGTTTTCCACCTGCTACGTCAATTACAACGAACCGGGGATCGGTCACGACCTGCTCAAGCTGCTCGATCACAACGAGGTGCCCTATGTCATCGTCAAGGGCGAGACCTGCTGCGGCATGCCCAAGCTCGAACTCGGCGACCTCGACACGGTGGAAAAGCAAAAAGAGCAAAACATCCCGCTACTGCATGACCTCGCGCAACAGGGGTATGCGATTCTCACCCCGGTGCCGTCCTGCACCCTGATGTTCAAGAGCGAACTGCCGCTGCTGTTCGCCGCCGATCCGCGCTGCAAGGCGGTGGCCGAAGCGATGTTCGAGCCCTTCGAGTATTTCGTCCAGCGCCACAAGGACGGCCTGCTCAACACCGATTTCAAGCATCCGCTGGGCAAGGTGGCGTATCACATCCCCTGTCATTCGCGGGTGCAGAACATCGGCCGCAAGACCGAGGAAATGCTCAAGCTCACCGGTGCCGAAGTGACTACCGTCGAGCGCTGCTCGGGGCATGACGGCACCTGGGGCGTGAAGAAGGAATACTTCGACCTGTCGATGAAAATCGGCCGCCCGGTGTTTCGCGCCATGGCGCAGGCCGCGCCGGATTACATCAGCTCGGATTGCGCCATCGCCGGCCGCCACATCCAGCAAGGCATGCGCGAAGCCGGCTCCGCCGGCCATGCCGAAAAGCGGCATCCCCTGACCCTGTTACGCATCGCCTACGGACTGGAGTGAATCATGGCCCTCACCCGCGACTCCCTGCTCACCCTCGAAGCCTACGCCCGCCAGCGTCCGGCGCTGCGCGCGCAGGTCATGGAAGAAAAAAAGCTGCGCCGGGTTTTTCTCGGTGAGCACATCGTGCTGATTTTCGAAAACGAACCCTCGATCCGCTACCAGGTGCAGGAGATGCTGCGCGTGGAAAAAATCTTCGAGGAAGATGGCATCCGGCACGAACTCGAAAGCTACGCACCGCTGGTTCCCGACGGCCACAACCTGAAGGCCACGATGCAGATCGAATATTCCGACGAAAACCAGCGCCGACAGATGCTGGCCAAGCTCAAGGGGATCGAGGATGCGGTCTGGCTCCAGATCGAGGGCTTCCCGCCGGTGCGGCCGATCGCCGACGAGGATCTGGAGCGCGAAAACGAGGAAAAGACCGCCGCCGTGCATTTCCTGCGTTTTGAATTCACGCCCGAAATGATTGCCGCCGCAAAACGGGGCGCCGCCCTTGTCGCCGGCGTCGACCACCCGCAGTACCAGGCACAAACCGGACCGCTCGCCGATCCGGTACACGCTTCGCTCGTCGCCGATTTCGAGTAGCGGGCGAAGACTTTCGCTGCATCTTCATTCGAGGAGAAGATCATGGATATCGGAATCGCCAAGAAAGACCGCGAAAAAATCGCCGCCGGGCTCTCGCATCTGCTCGCCGACAGTTACACGCTCTACCTGATGACGCATAACTTCCACTGGAACGTCACCGGGCCGATGTTCAACACCCTGCACCTGATGTTCATGGGCCAGTACACCGAGCAATGGACCGCGCTCGACCTGATCGCCGAACGCATTCGCGCCCTCGGCTGTCCCGCGCCCGGCACCTACAAGGAATTCGTCCGCCTGGCCTCGATCAAGGAAGTCGAGGGCCAACCCAGGGCGCTGGACATGGTGCGCCATCTGGTCACCGCCCAGGAAGCCGTCGCCCGCACCGCGCGCGGCCTCATCCCGCTGCTCGACAAGGCCAACGACCAGCCCACGCTCGACCTGATCACCCAGCGCCTGGAAGTGCACGAAAAAACCGCGTGGATGCTGCGCAGCCTGCTCGAAGAGTGAGTCGCGCAGCCGTCACCCCGGCCCGCGCTCCACGGACCGTCATTCCGGCCCCTTCCCCGTCATTCCGGGCTTGACCCCTGCGCTCCGTCATTCCGGACGGGCGTAGCCCGAGCCGGAATCCAGGCGGTGATCGAGGCGGAGTACCGAGGGCCATCCCTGGATTCCGGGTCAAGCCCGGAACGACGGAGCGCAGGGGTCAAGCCCGGAACGACGGTAAAAGCCTTCGTCACCCCGGACGCGATCCGGGGTCGGAATGACGAAGCGAAGGGGACTCGGGCTTTTCGCCGGAGGCCACCCTGTCGGCTCCGCAGTGTGTTAAAGTCCGCCCCGCTTCACTTTCCCAACGGCCGCGATTCAGTCCCCGGCCGTGCCTGACGAAAGCCGCGCGACAAGCTTCGCGCGCTTCTCCGGTTTCATCCCCCACGAAGTTTCCGTCCGGACTGAGTTGCTCTGAATTTCAGCGCGGCCGGTCGGCTTCAGAGGTACACCATGCAATTTACCCAACTTGGGCTCAGCCCCGAGCTTTTGCGCGCCATTGGCGAGCAAGGCTACACCACGCCGACGCCGATCCAGGCGCAGGCCATCCCCCACGTCCTCGCCGGTCGTGACCTCGAAGCGTTGGCGCAAACCGGCACCGGCAAGACCGCCGCTTTCGTTCTGCCGATCCTGCAACGCCTGACCCAGCCCGCCACTGCGAGCGATCCGGCGACGCCGCTCGCCCGCCTCACCCACACCGCGCCGCGCGTGCTGGTGCTGGTGCCGACGCGCGAACTCGCCGCGCAAGTCCAGGAAAGCGTGCGCACCTACGGCAAGCACACCGGCATTCGCAGCCTGGCGGTGTTCGGCGGCGTCGGCATCAATCCGCAAATCCAGACCCTGCGCCGTGGCATCGATATCCTCGTCGCCACCCCCGGCCGCCTGCTCGACCACCTCGAACAGCGCACCGTCGACCTGTCGAAAATCCAGACCCTGGTGCTCGACGAAGCCGACCGCATGTTCGACATGGGCTTCATCAACGACATCCGCAAGATCATCGCCAAGCTGCCGAAACAGCGGCAGAACCTGCTCTTTTCCGCCACCTTCGCCCCCGAAGTGCGCGAACTGGCCCACGGCATCCTCAAGAATCCGGCGCTGGTCGAAGTCGCCCGCCGCAACGCGCCGGCCGAACTGGTCGCCCAGTCGGTGATTCGCGTCGATCAGGCGCAGAAAAAGGAGGTGCTGCTGCATCTGCTCGAAGCCCATGGCTGGCACCAGGTGCTGGTCTTCTGCCGCACCAAGCACGGCGCCGACGCGCTGGCCAAGCGGCTCGACCAGTCGGGCGTCCGCTCCGCCGCCCTGCACGGCAACAAATCGCAGAATGCGCGCACCCGTGCGCTGGCCGATTTCAAATCCGGCAAGCTGGCCGTGCTGGTGGCGACCGACATCGCCGCCCGCGGCATCGACATCGACAGCCTGCCGCATGTGGTCAATTTCGAACTGCCGCACGTGCCGGAAGACTACATCCACCGCATCGGCCGCACCGGCCGCGCCGGCGCCAGCGGCCAGGCCATCTCGCTGGTCAGCATCGACGAACGCATTCAACTGCGCGACATCGAGCGCCTGCTCAAGCGCGAGCTGGAGTCCAGCATCCTGCCCGGCTTCGAGCCGCAGCAGAAACACGCCTCGCCACGGCCACCCGCCGGTCGCCCGCCGGTGCGTCATGCGCCACGCCCTTCGGCCCCGGCCGGCGGGCGCAACGGCGCCGGCCGTTCATCGCGTGCCGGCGCCGGTGGCGGCAAGCCGGTCGCTCATCACAGCGGCCAACGGCATCGCTGACGCGCTTCCATGCGAACCGCGTGCCGGTATTTACCCCATGAAAATTAGCATTGCGGGGTAAATCGGGATGCGCTAGACTTACCCCATGAATTTTGAAATTATGGGGTAAGTCATGGAAGCCCTCTCGTATCGCGAACACGAACTTGCGTTCCGCACGCAGTACGCGGAACTGAAGGAACGAAGCCGGGCCGCCGGCGCGCTGCTGCCGGGCACGCCCGGCTCGCTGGCCCTGCGCAGCGGAACCGGTTACGGCTACTGGTATCGCGTCTTCTACCCGGTGCCCGGCAAACCCGCGGAAGAACTGGTGTGCAAGGAAGGCGATGCCGCCGCGCTGGAAGTCATGCGCAGCCGCATGGCCTTCGGCGAGTGGGTCTCGGCCCAGGTGTCGGCCCTGCGCAAACTCGGCTTTCAGGTGGCCGACAAGGCCACGGCCCGCGTTCTCGTCGAACTGCACAATCGGCAGGCCTTCGAGGCAGGCCTGGTCCTTACCGGCACGCTGGCCTGCATGGCCTGGCTCAACGAGCTTGGCGCCATCGCGGTGACGGCGCGAACACTCGACATCGACCTGGCGCGTCGGCAGCTACTGAAACTGGGCGCACCGCTGCCGTTCCTGACCACGATGCAGGCGACCGGCCTGCCCTTCGTCGCGGTTCCGGGCTTGCCCTCGACCTTGCCATCGACCTCGGTCAAGCTGCCGGGAGTTCAGGGCCTTCGCGTCGATGTGCTGGCCCCCGGCAGGAAACTTGGCGCCACGGTGAACATTCCCGAACTGCAATGGTCGGCGCAAGCCGTGCCCCACTACGATTACCTGCTCGACGGCGCCGAGGCGGGCGCGATGCTGGCCGGCGCCCACTGCATTCCGCTGCGCCTGCCGCAGGCCGCGCGCTTCGTCTGGCACAAGCTGTATTCGAGCACGCAAAGGCGCGGCGCGCCGGAAAAGGCCGCGAAAGACCGGCAGCAGGCCCTGCTGCTTGGCGCCGTACTCGCCGATACCGATGCTCCCGCGATCAGGCATGCCTTCAAGGCGGCGCCTGCCCCGATGGTCGCGCCGATCAAGCCGCTGTTGAAAACGCTGTACGGGTCACTACGCAAACATCCGGCGCTCGAAGAAGTGCTGCGCGAATGTTTGGATGGTTGAGATTAATTGCGGGACGGGCAAGGTCTCAGAACGACCCTGAGCCGCCCGTCGGATCGCCGTTGTCATGTGGCGGCAACAGATTGTCACCGGACGCTCGGGTTTTCGGATTCAACGCGTCATCCGGTCCGCCGGCTACCGCTGACCCCATTTTTTTGCCAACAGCAGCTTTGTGAGTGCACCGGACCATGGCAACGCCAAGCGCCAAGCGCTGAAATCGTTCAGAACGGCTGCACACCAAAATTCCGAATTGGCGCATCTGACCTGCGCTGCCGAATCCTTTGGGCTGAACTGTCAATTCAAAACATGTACATTTTTGGCACCTGAATGAGGTGCGCCATACACCATACAGCGATTGCTATTGACAATAGCCATATTAGTTGCTATCCTTCAATTTCGATGTACGTGGAGCGCTGACATGAGTGACAAAGCTACGCAGAAGGTCTCGGCGAAACTGTGGCGCGACCTCATCTTTAAGCTCGATCAAAAAGTTGAAGCTGCTTGCCTCAGGCGAGATTCTTGGCTGTCGAAGATCATCGCGATTGAGGTGGAAAGGCTTAACAAGGATGTCTGTGTAGCCAATTCGGAAGAGGCATCTAGGTTCATTTCTGGGCAACTAGACGTACTTGATCGCAAGCTTGTTACGCTCACTTTGGATTCGGCGGTTGCTGAACGACTAAACGAAGTTTGCGCAGCCAAACGTATCGTCCGCGACGCATTTATATGCCGCCTGATATTTTGGCTCGTCGCGAGTGGGAAAGTCGTAGATCGGATCTTGGGCGTTGGTTGGGATGATGAAGTCCGACGGGCGAGGCTAAATGCAAACCTCGTTGATCCAGACACGCTCTATCCGCTTGATGTTTCGCTCATAGAAGCGCTTATTGATCCACTCGGTGCGACACATGACTATTTTCAGTTGCAGCGGGATGGCAAGCTGTCGATTAGTCGTGCAGAACCATTTGATCGGAATCCTACTGGTAGTGAGAATTCAGAAGGTACTGGGTCGTTGCCAAACTTCTACATGAGCACATTCAACGCTTCCATACTCAAGGACATAAACCTCTGGGGCCTCAATACCTATCTCGCTGACTACAACGTTCCCGGTACGTTGGCACAGAAAGAGCTCGATGGCGAATGGGAACTGCTATCGCTTCCGTGAATGGAGACTTTCATGCTGACAACACATGCACATATTCGAGTCCAACAACGGGGCATCCCGCCATTGATCATCACCCTCCTGGATACCTACGGCCGTGAGCAATATGACGGTCATGGTGGTGTAGTACGTTACTTCGATAAACAATCTGTACGGCAAATGGAGCGAGACATGGGGCGATCTCCCGTTCGAAAGCTCATTCCAGAGTGGCGGAACGCATACAAGGTCGTAAGCAGCTCCGATGATCGAACGATTACTACGGGGTTTAGGACGACACGGATAAGGAGAGCGTGATGGACAACACGTTAGAAGACAACAAACGGCTGAAGCTCTGCGATCAAATCACACGCCTGCTTCCTTTGCTTTCCCAAAGTGAAAACGATTTAGTCATTTCGCTGCTAAAGAAAGAGCTTCGCGCGACTGAAGACCGACTTGAATTTGTGACATCGAATAGGCCGACGCTCGCGGAAATCATCGCGAAAGCAAAGGCTGGGTCTATCGCGGCAAAACAGGTTTGATGCCGAATGCAAATCGCAGACAGAAACCCCGGCGGCATGACTTCTTCGATGAGCTTTCGGCATAACAAAACACGACCACAGAAAGTTCATCCAACTGAGATTGCGCTCGCGTTGCTTCGCACTGCTAAGAAATGGATTTGCTTTCTTATCCTTGCAGGCTTCGGTCAAGCGAGCCATGCGGCGTCAGTCATGCTTCCCCCGCGCCCCACAGAACTGACATCGATTGATTTCGAGAAGGAATGGCTATCCACATCCAATACAGAATTTCCTACTTCGGCGTTTCGGGCATTCCCCAAAGACGCTCAACAATACTTGCAGGAAACGTCAAAACAATCATTTCAATTTGTATTCGTTGATTTGAATTGGGACGGAATTAAAGAAATTATCGTTTCCGATCCATCTGCCAGTGGAAGTGGCGGACAGGCATATTTTGTGTTGCGGAAGATTGAAAAAAGATGGAAGCTCATCGGCGAGTTTCAGGGGGGATTTGTGCTTTCGATTCGGAATGATCTGATCAAGTACCAAGATGATTTCTACCGCATCACTACTTACTATCGTTCCGGAGATACCTACCAAAATACATATGACTACCAAAACGGACGTTATCGGGGAACGGGTCAGGTAATGATCCCTACGATGATTGCCAGAAGCTGTTGGTGGGAATATTTCTGGGAACGGCTGAATGGGACACCAGAGGCCGTCGCGAAGAAGAAATATCTTCTTAATTACGAGCTTGCGTCACACGGAGTTAGCTGTTCCCGAAGCTAGATATTGAGTAGATGCAAATCCCTTGTCGCCATTTGGTGTTTAGGCCCTTCGATGTTTGAAAATTAGCTCGGGGAAATCTGTAGCTCAATCGACTGTTTGCAGGAACATTCGCCGATGATTTCCGGCGCCCCAGCCTACGCTGAGTCTCACGAGAAGACAAAGGCATTTATAGCGATACCAAGGATTGCTATTGTCGTCATCGCATCAATTGTGAAGTAATGCTCCAATCAACCTACCTTTGATATGGCTGAGGCAAAACGGATCATGCAAAGCCCATCGTGATCTTCAGACACTAGATACTCTGCGAGTTTGCGAATCGCGCGAGGACTACAATTTTTGAGCATGGCGTCTCGAACATCTCGCGATAGCTTGATGATATTCATTGTTAGTAATTCCACGACCTACTTGAAGTAGGTCTTACCTTTTTGACCGGAAAGGGATTGGTTTCATATGAAAACTGTGAAGCTATTTAGAGTGGACGGTGGCGAACCAATGCCACATCAGCATTTTGGCTTGTTTTGCGTCAAGAATGCGATGGAAGATTCTCGAAATGCCACGTTGGAACTGCTCGGCAACAGCGAGTCAGAAATGCAACGGAGACTTGCAGATTTTGCCGGACCAATTCAGCTGCATTTGTTGGCCTTGAAGACAGCAGTGCTTTATACGTGCGGCCGTCAGGTCTGCGCTGATGGCGACCAAGCCCTGGATGAAATGACCGTGGGGATTCTTGATGGCTTTGTCGCTATCCTTGGCGGGAAAGAGAGCAAGCTCGCAAACGAAAATAACGTGCGTTCGCTCTATGGTCTTTTTTCCGACTACGCCGCGTCCCTTGCTCAAGAGCTAAATGATATTGGTTGGGATTCGCTAAAAAGTACAAATCGATTCGACAAGGGGGCGACATCAGCATTTGTGGTGCGAAACATTGCCGGTCAATGCGGCGTTACAGCGCTGCTAGACAATCAGCCTTCGGAACGCCTCCGACTGGAAACCATTGTTGCAAGAATCGGCATGGGATTGCTTTTGGTACTTACCCTCAGGAAGGTGGTTTCCTATACATCTTGAAACGGGACACAAGATCGCGAAGGAGGGCGCCTTATTCTCAATTGCCGTCAAGCGTGCTGAGCTGCGGTTCCGGACCAAAGCGCTGAGCGTCTCTTCGGGGTCGAATCCAGCAGTAGCGAAAAATAAATGGCTACCGTTCGGCTAGCTTTCCCGGTGTGTGGCAGGTAACCACCGTATAGCGGAGCTGGACGGTACGGAATTCCACCAGAAGCAAAGGCCGAGCAATGGACCGACAAACTGAGGAGTCGAACGTCGGCTTTCTGATCATTAAACGGGCATTCACACTATTCGAATCTTTGACGCCCCCAACGCCCCTTCTTGGCACGGTGTGATCACCTGACTAAAACAGTCGGATGTTCGCTTTAGCTGCATTGCGGAAGTTCAGCGGCGACAATCTGGCCCGGATCATTGGTCGGCTTCTGGCCGAACTGAGACACCCAATTCGGCTCGCCCTGCGTCGCGACCGTCGCTTCTTGCCCGACTCATCCGTAGCGGCGAGGTCAGCGGGCTGGCCCACTTGCTACGCAGGGGCGTTATCAGAACGACGAACCGGGCTGCTTCAGAAATTCGATCTCATCCCCTGTCGAAGTGCGGCCGAGGATCGCATTGCGATGGGGAAAGCGGCCGAAGCGTTCGATGACTACACGATGCCGCAGGGCGTAGTCGTAGGCACTGTCGAATGCCTTGTGCCGCATTTCGCGGCGCAGTCCGGCGAACAGCGCGACCGAACGTTCTTGGTCGAGCAGGGATTCGCCGTGCTCGAAGGGCAGATAGACGAACCAGCGTTGCCAGGGAGTGAGGTTCTTGTCGCGGCCGGCGGCGACGAGTGATTCCGCAATTTGCAGCGCCTGCGCGTCGCCGGCGAAGGCGCGCGGCGTGTTGCGGTAAATGTTGCGGGTGAACTGGTCGAGCAGGAGGATGCGCGCCAGCAGTTCTTCGTCGGCGCCTGCGCCGGGCGGACTGTTCAGCGCGGCTTCGACCGCGGCGCCGAAGCCTTGGCGGATCGCCGCATCGAAGGCTTCGTCCTTGCGGAACCATTCGGCGCGATAGGCGCCATGGCCGGGGTGTTCCGCCGGCAGGAACCAGAAGTCGATGACTGCGCGGGGCAAGGATGCTGCCCCGCCCATCAGGCTTTCTTTGTGGCCGGCTTCTTTGCAGCAGCCTTCTTCGCCGTATCGCCAGCGCCGACTTTCGCATCGTTGGCCGGCTTCACGGCTGCGGCCGCCTTGGCGACAGGTTTTGCGCCGGCCTTGGGCGCCCTCGGCTCGAACTCGAAACTCACCTTGCCGCTGGCGGCATCGCGCACCAGGAAGGCGGAGAACTTGCGTCGCGTGCGATTGGAAACGAAGCCCTTGAGCAGGCTGCTGCGGCCGGTTGCGAGCAGCTTCTGCATCTCCTCGCGGCTGATTTCCTGCTGCAGGATCACCTTGCCGGAGCGGAAGTCGCAGGTTTTCGCCGCGCCCACGGCCTTTTCGCAGACATAGGCCATGCCGTGCTCGAACACCCGGGCAGCGCATTTGGGACAGGCGCCCAGTGTTTCCTGGGCCGAGAAATCCACTGCCTCGGCATCGGCGTCGGCGTCCGACTGGCCGAAATCGAACTCCGGCGTGTGGTCTTCCTTGAGCTTGACCATCGCCGCAAAAGGACGTCCCATCTTGCTGCGAAAGCCCTGCACGGGGCCGATCACGCGCCGGGTGAGCAGCTCGTCCATTTCCTCCGGCTCCCACTGCCGGCTGGCGACCACCTTCCACAGGCTGTAGTCGCAGGACTTGCACTGGAATTTCTTGTAGTTCTCCTGGATCACGCCGCCGCATTGGGGGCAGGGCGCCTTCAGCGTCGAAAAGGCCGCCTCGGGCAGCTCGCCGGTCTTGATCCGCTCGACCAGTTCGCGCGTCTTGTCCATGATGTGGGTCATGAACTCGCCGCGCTTGAGCCGTCCGTGTTCCATCTCGCGCAACTTGTGTTCCCATTCGCCGGTCAGCTCCGGCGAGCGGATTTCATCGACGCCGAGGTTTTCCAGCGCGAACAAGAGCGAGAAAGCCTTCGCCGTCGGTTGCAGTTCGCGGCCGTTGCGATGCAGGTATTCCTCGGCCAGCAGGCCCTCGATGGTCGCCGCGCGCGTCGCCGGCGTGCCCAGGCCGCGTTCGGCCATCGCCTCGCGCAGTTCCTCGTCCTCGATCAGCTTGCCGGCGCCTTCCATGGCGGTGAGCAGCGTGGCTTCGGAGAAGCGCGGCGGTGGCTGGGTGGCCTTGGCCTTGACCTCGACATCCCTGGTCCATACCCGCTCGTCCTTCTCCAACGGCGGCAGGTTCGGGGAGCGGGCTTCGCCCGTTCCTCCTTCCGCGGGAAGGGGGCCGGGGGGCAGGCCGTCACTTTCTTTGCCATACACCGCCAGCCAGCCCGGCGTGACCAGCACCTTGCCCTCGGTCTTGAACGGCTCGCCGGCAACGCGGGTGATGCGGGTGGTGATGTGGTATTCGGCCGCCGGATAGAAGATGGCGAGGAAGCGTTTGGTCACCAGGTCGTAAATTTTCTGTTCCGCTTCCGAAAGGCTCTTCGGCACGGTGCCGGTGGGAATGATGGCGAAGTGGTCGCTTACCTTGGCGCTGTTGAAAATGCGCTTGTTCGGATGTACCCAGCCGTTTTTCAGGATCGCGCCGGCAAAGCTGGCGTAAGGCGTGCCGGCCATCGCCGCGAGCGTCTCCTTGACCGTGCCCAGATAATCCTCCGGCAGGTGACGGCTGTCGGTACGCGGGTAGGTCAGCGCCTTGTGCTTTTCGTACAGCGCCTGGGCCAGTCCCAGCGTGTTCTTGGCCGAGAAGCCGAAGCGGCCGTTGGCTTCGCGCTGCAGGCTGGTGAGGTCGTAGAGCATCGGGCAGGCTTCGGTCTTCGGCTTGCTTTCCTCTTCCACCGTGCCGTGCTGGCCGAGGCAGCTGGCGCGGATGGCATCGGCGCGGGCCTGCGCCCACAGGCGCTCGGCACGGGCATGCTCGTCGTCGTTCTTCCTGAATTTCTCGTCGAACCAGCGGCCGTGATAGGTGCCGGCCAGGCACTGGAATTCACCCTCGACCTCCCAGTAAGCGCGGGAAACGAAGTTCTTGATGCGCCGCTCGCGCTCGACCAGGATCGCTAGCGTCGGCGTCTGCACGCGGCCGACCGGCGTCTTGTAGAAGCCGCCTTCCTTCGAATTGAACGCGGTCATCGCCCGCGTGCCGTTGATGCCGATCAGCCAGTCGGCTTCCGAGCGGCAGCGCGCGGCATCGGCCAGCGGGCGCATCTCCTCGTCCGTGCGCAGATGGGCGAAGCCCTCGCGGATCGCGCTGGCCGTCATCGATTGCAACCACAGGCGGCGTACCGGTTTCTGTTTTTCACCCAGCGCGTGCTGGGCGACGTAGCGGAAAATCAGCTCGCCCTCGCGCCCCGCATCGCAGGCGTTGATCAGCGCCACCACATCCTTGCGCTTGATCAGCCGGGTGAGCAGCTTGAGCCGCTCCTGGGTGCGCTCGATCGGGTTCAGCGCGAAATGCGGCGGAATCGCCGGCAGGTGGGTAAAGCTCCACTTGCCGCGCTTGACATCGTATTCCTCGGGCACCGCCAGCTCGAGCAGATGCCCGATGGCCGAGGACAGCACATAGTTCTCGCTCTCGAAGTAATCGCCCGTGCGCTCGAACTTTTCTCCCGCGCCAAACAACGCCTTGGCGATGTCCTGGGCGACGGAAGGTTTCTCGGCGATGATCAGTTGCTTGGTCATTGTTTATGGCGGAACAGGGTCGGGAGCGGCGCATCATAAGCGCGCCCGTCGGGATTAGGCAAGCCGGAATCAGTGCAGGCGCGGGTCCAGGGCCGCCGCTCCGTCATCCCCTTCATCCCCTTCGTCCTCGTCGCTGAGGAGTTCTTCGAGGATCAGGGCATCGACTTCGTGGCGGTAGCGCCAGATCACCGCCAGCACGATCACCTTCAGCCGGTCGAGGCCGATCACCGGATCGGGCAGCGCCAGCGCGCGTTCGATGATCGCCTCGCGCAGCGGCAGGTCGAGCGCCTCGGCCTGGTCGAGGAAAGCCAGGAAACCACGACATTCGGCGGGCAGGCGGCGCTCCTCGCTGGCATCGAAGATGCGCATGGCGTCGGTCTCGGCCACCTTGCACAGCGCCGCGCGCTCGCCCGCCAGGCCGTCGAGCCAGGTCAGCGCGGCATCGATCTCGTCGGACTCGAAGCCGACGGCCGATAGTTTTTTCGCCAGCACGCCGCTCGGCGGACAGGCATCGGGCAGGTAGTTTTCGAAGAGGTAAACCAGTATGTCGATCATGTTGAGTCCAGATTCAATCCAGTCGCTGATACAGCCCGCCCGGCAGTTGGGCGATGCGGCCGCCGAGCTCGAGTGGCAGCAGGATGGCAAGAAGCTGCTCCGCCGTCAACCCGCTGCGTGCCGCCAGGGCGTCCACGGTGCAGGGCGCACGCCCCAGCGAGGTGAGTACCTGCTCTTCCGTTTCATCTTGCTGAATCGGGCAAGAGCCAGACGGATCCGGCGTCTCATCAGCGCCGATTTTTTTAATCGGCGGCGGATTCAAGCGCAACTCTTCGAGAATATCCTGCGCCGACTCGACCAGTTTCGCGCCCTCGCGGATCAACTGGTGGCAGCCCCTGGCCAATGGCGAATGGATCGAGCCGGGAATGGCAAACACCTCGCGCCCGGCCTCGGCCGCCAGCCGTGCGGTGATCAGCGAGCCGCTGCGGGGCGCCGCCTCGACCACCAGTGTGCCCAGCGCGAACCCCGCGATCAGCCGGTTGCGGCGCGGGAAATTGGCCGCCAGCGCCGGGGTGCCCAGCGCAAACTCGCTGACGATCGCGCCGCGCTCGGCGATCTCGTGCGCCAGCGCCTGGTTGCGCGCCGGGTAGATACGGTCGGCGCCGGTGCCGATCACCGCTACCGTGCCCGCCGGGGTGGCCAGGCCGCCGCGATGCGCCGCCGCATCGATGCCCAGCGCCAGGCCGCTGACGACGGTCAGCCCGGCCGCGCCGAGGGCTTCGGCAAAGGCCTGCGCATCGCGCACACCCTGCGCGGTGGCATTGCGGCTGCCGACCACCGCCAGCATCGGCTGCGCCAGCAGCGCGGCGCGGCCCTGCACATAGAGCAGCAAGGGCGGATCGGGGAGGCCGAGCAGCGCCTGCGGATAGGCGGCGTCGGCCAGGGTCAGCAGGTGGTGACCGGGCTGCGCCGCCCAGGCCAGCGTGGTCTCGAGCACCGCCTCATCGACCGGCGTGGCGCAAAGGGCAGCGGCCAGCCGCTCGCCGACCACTGCCGCGAGCGCCGCGCGGCTGGCCGCAAAAATCGCCTGCGGCAAGCCGAAAGCCTTGAGCAACGCCCGTTGCGCCGCGCCGCCCAGCCCTGGTATCTGCGTCAGCCGCAACCAGAAAGCCAGGTTGGCGGTCAGCTCGGCATTCGTTTCAGGCATGCGGGGATCGTGCGCGGCCTTAGGGCGTGCGTACCCGGTCGCCGACCACCACCGGCTGGCTCGCCCCCATGACCAGCGCATAGGCCACCTTGTCGTAGACGCGGAACACGAACAGCAGGCCGTTGCGTGTGTTGGGCAGGGTGTAGGTGGTTTTCTCGCCCTGGAAGCGGTCATCGACCTTGGCTCCGGCCTGGTCGATCGCCAGCACATGGCCCGGCTCCAGCCCGTCGCGGCCGCCGCGGTTGAGCACCACCATCGTTTGCGGGCCGCCGTACTGGACGCCGCCATAAATCGCCAGGATGCGGCCGTCGATCGCCTTTTCCGGCGCATGGGGGAGATAGTTCACCACATCGGAGCGCGGCGTCGGCAAGAGCCGGTCGCCGGCCACCACTTCCTCGCTGGTGGTGAGCAACTTGAAGGTCGCCGGCACGCCGTCGGCCGTCATCTGCGCGGTGCCGAGAAACTTGGCTTCCCAGCCGAGGGTTTCCTTGGTTTCCGGATCGATCAGCGGCTTGCCCGGACGGAAAATCTGCCAGGATTTTCCCGGCGTGGCCACCTGCGTCGTATATACCTCGTCGCCGGCGCCGGCGATGACCCGGTCATTTTGCAGGGCAACGACGCGCGGCGCGGCATCCAGTCCGTCTTGTTCGAGCACCAGCGGCCGCGACAGGAAAGGCTCGATGTCGCGCGGCGCGATCGTCGGAATCGCCTTGCGCCAGGGCTCGACGTACTCGCGCGGGTGTTCCTTCACCGTTTCCAGGTGCAACTGCGGTTCCGTGCCGCTTTTGTCCAGCAGCAGCACCTGGCCGGGATAGATCCAGTGCGGCTTCTTGATCTCCTGTTTGTTCAGCCGCCACAGCTCGCCCCAGCGGTAGGGATCCTTGAGGTATTTCGCCGCCAGTCCCCACAGCGTATCGCCGGGCACCACGATGTGCCGCGCCGGCGCGCCGTCGGCCAGTTCGAGCGGCGGCGCGGCCTGCGCCAGCGGAAGGGTGATGCTGAGCAGGAAGGCGCAAAAAAGGGCGGATATACTATGGCGCATGGCAGGTCTCCTGGCCGTCGGGCCGGTGATGGAATGGACGGCGGAAAGAACCCCGCCACCCGGATGGCCCTGCCGATTTTGCCCGACAATTCCCCCGGCATCAATTCGTACACGAGAGTTTTCATGGCCCTATTGCCGATTTTGCGCTATCCCGACCCGCGCCTGCACAAAAAGGCGGCGCCGGTCGCCGCTGTCGACGCCCGCATCCGCCAGCTTGCCGCCGACATGGCCGAGACCATGTACAACGCCCCCGGCATCGGCCTCGCCGCGACCCAGGTCGACCGGCACATCCGGCTGATCGTGCTCGACAGCAGCGAGGATCAATCGGGCCTGATGGTCTTCATCAACCCCGAGCTGCTCGAAAAATCCGGCGAATGCGAAGGCGCCGAGGGCTGTCTCTCGGTGCCCGGCATCTACGAGACCGTCAAACGCGCCGAGCGGATCAAGGTGCGCGCCCTCAACCTCGCCGGACAGCCCTTCGAGCTCGCCGCCGAAGGCCTGCTTGCCGTCTGCATCCAGCACGAAATGGATCACCTCGAAGGCAAGGTCTTCGTCGAATACCTCTCCCGCCTCAAACAGACGCGGATCAAGGCCAGGCTCGCCAAACAGGCGCGGGCCATGTGATGGCACTGAAAAGCGCGAACACTCCCGAGTCCGTCATTCCGGCTTTTCCTCCGTCATTCCGGACGGGCCGTCAGGCCCGATCCGGAACCCAGACGGTGGCTCCGCGAAGCACCGAGATTCATCCCTGGATTCCGGGTCAAGCCCGGAATGACGGTGCGCCGGGTCAAGCCCGGAATGACGGTAAAAGCCTTCGTCACCCCGGACTTGATCCGGGGCCGGAACGACAGCCGCCTCCCCGTCATTCCCGCGTACGCGGGAATCCAGACCGCAGTCCCCATGGCGCACCGAGGGCCATCCCTGGATTCCGGGTCAAGCCCGGAATGACAGCGCGCCGGGTCAAGCCCGGAATGACGGTAAAAGCCTTCGTCACCCCGGACTCGATCCGGGGCCGGAACGACAGCCACCTCCCCGTCATTCCCGCGCACGCGGGAATCCAGTTGACGCACCGAGGTCGCGCATGAACCGTCTGATCTTCGCCGGCACCCCCGAATTCGCCGCCCGCGCGCTCGAAGCGCTGCTCGCCGCCGGCCACCGGATCGCCCTGGTGCTCACCCAGCCCGACCGGCCCGCCGGACGCGGCCTGCGCCTGCAACCCTCGGCAGTGAAGCAGGTCGCCCTCGCCCACGGCCTGCCCGTGTTCCAGCCCGCGCGCCTGGCCGACCCGGCGACCCATGCCCCGCTGCGCGAAGCGGCCGCCGACTTCATAGTGGTCGCCGCCTACGGCCTGATCCTGCCGCAAGTCGTGCTCGACCTCCCGCGCCACGGCGGCGTGAACATCCACGCCTCGCTGCTGCCGCGCTGGCGTGGCGCCGCGCCGATCCAGCGCGCCATCGAAGCGGGGGACGCGGAAACCGGCATCACGATCATGCAGATGGAGGCCGGGCTCGACAGCGGACCGATGCTGCTCGCCCAACCCATAAAAGTCGGCGCTGGCGAGACGGCGGGCGAACTCCACGACCGTCTCGCCGATCTCGGCGCGACGCTGATCGTCGATGCCCTGGCGCGCTACGCATCCCTGACGCCGCAGCCGCAACTCGAGCACGGCGTCACCTACGCCAAAAAAATCGACAAGCTGGAGGCCCGGCTCGACTGGAACGCCCCGGCCGAAGTGCTCGCGCGCAAAATCCGCGCCTTCAACCCTTTCCCCGGCGCCACCCTGCCGCTGGCCGGCGAAGCGGTCAAAATCTGGCGCGCCGAAGTGGTCGACCCGGCCCCTGACCCCCTCCGCGCCCCCGCGCCGGGGCAAATCCTCGCCGCCGATGCCGGGCACGGCCTCATCGTTGCCGCCGCCCCCGGCGCCCTGCGCCTGATCGAACTGCAACACCCCGGCGGCCGGCGTATTACCAGCGCCGACTTTCTGCGTGGCCAGCCGCGGCTCCAAGGGGCACCGAGGCTCGCTCCTGGATTCCGGCTTTCGCCGGAATGACGGCCGACTTCGTCATTCCCGCTCTCCCCTTCGTCATTCCCGCCCCCCCCCTTCGTCATTCCCGCGAACGCGGGAATCCAGTCGGTGGTTCCACGAAGCGCCGAGGGCCATCCCTGGATTCCGGGTCAAGCCCGGAATGACGGTGCGCGGGGTCAAGCCCGGAATGACGGTAAAAGCCTTCGTCACCCCGGACTCGATCCGGGGCCGGAATGCCGTCCCCTCCCTCGTCATTCCCGCGAACGCGGGAATCCAGTCGGTGGTTCCACGAAGCGCCGAGGGTCACCCCTGGATTCCGGGTCAAGCCCGGAATGACGGTGCGTCGGGCCAAGCTACTTGCCGGTGTCGCTTATTTTGCAATCCCCAGGAACACGGCCAGGCAACGCTCAACCTCGACCATCGCATTCGCATCAATGCGTCCGAAGGCTTGTCCTACCCGGCCGCGCTTCACGGTCATGGCTTTGTCCACCATCACTTGTGAAGGCTTCTGCAAGCCGTTTTCAGCGCTCGGCTGAACGGTGATGCGCAACAGGGGTGCCGCAACAAGCGTGCTTGTCACCGGCAGCACCGTAACGGTGGCGTGCTCGTCGAATGGGTCAGCCTGAATCACCAGGGCGGGCCTTGGTTTACCAAAATCGCCTTGCATGGCGATGGTCACGAAGTCGCCCCGGATCATTCCGTCCAGCCGTCCACGTCCGCCAACGCTTCATCCATGAAGTGCTGCATGCCCGTGTCCGCCATGTCCGCCTGAGCGGCAAGGCGGGACTGGCGGCGGCATTCCTCTGCAAAATCAGGCCGTCGCGTATCCGGCACCCAAATTTGCACCAGGCGAAGCCCCGCCATCCGCAGCGCGTTGCGGTGCTTCTGAACTCGTGCATTAACGTGTGTCGTTGCCATTTAAAACTCCTTCATCAAGTTACATGCAACACAATACGGAACAAACAAGTTACATGCAACAAATATTCAAAGACCCCTTCCCCGTCATTCCGGACGGCCGCCTTCTCGTCATTCCCGCCTCCCCTTCGTCATTCCCGCGAACGCGGGAATCCAGTCGGTGGTTCCACGAAGCGCCGAGGGCCATTCCTGGGATTCCGCTCGCTGTTGCGCCGTTGCCTGGTTGTCTGAAAACGCCAGTTTCACAGACCGATGGCTTGCATGCCTTCCAACCCAGTGAAATACTTGTAGCTCACCGTTTGAATTTTGGAGAAATCATGGCCTCTGTATCCCTGCGCCTACCCGAAGAAGTCTCGCGCCGCCTTGAGCATCTGGCCGAACTCACCGGGCGTAGCAAAACCTATTACATGCTTGAAGCCATCCGCGAACACCTCGACGACCTTGAAGACCTGTACCTGGCCGAACAGCGATTGACCGACCTTCGCGCCGGCAAGACCCAAGCCATACCGCTGGAAGAAGTGATGAAGCGCCATGGTATGGAAGGTTGAGTTCGACCCCGCCGCAGAGCGGGAATTGAACAAGCTAGACCCCCAGGCAGCGCGAGACGCATTCTGATTTTTTTGCATGGCCGGGTGGCCGTGCTTGACAACCCCCGCAGCATCGGGGAAGCCCTCAAAGGTTCGCGCCTGGGCGAATTCTGGAAGTATCGCGTGGGCGATTACCGGATCGTCACCCACATCGAGGACAATGCCTTGCGCATCCTCGTGGTCAAGCTGGGCAACCGCCGCGAGGTATACCGCTAAGGTGGTGGCGCCGAAAAAGCCCACTCCGTCATTCCGGACGGCCGCCCCCTCGTCATCCCGCGAACGCGGGAATCCAGACCGCAGTTCCCATGGCGCTCCCTCCTTCGTCATTCCGGCCCCGGACTTGATCCGGGGCCGGAATGACGGATGCGCCGCCGCGCTCATCCGGAACGGCATTCTTTCGCCGCTGTGACGGGCTTGTCCGGCGCTTGCTCAAGCGGCTGGCCGCATCACGAAATCTGCGCGAATCTCGGCGAAAGGCACCATCAGTTTGCCTTCCGGCGTCTTCTCGATCATGCCGATCCCGATCATGGCCGAGGCGTCTGCATGCACCCGCTTCACGTCGCGGCCCAAGGCGCGGGCCAGGGCACGCACGCCCGTGGGGCCGATTTTTTGCAGACACTCGATCAGCTCCCAGCGTTTGGGCGTGAGCACGCGAAACAGGGCGGCAGGGCTCTCGAAACTGAAGTGCTCGCCCGCGTATTCCCCGCTCTCCCAAGCCGAGAGGAAACCGGCTCGCGCAGCTTCCAGGGCCTCGTTTGCCTTGCGGATTTGGATCGTCGCGGTTCTCATCGTCTTGCCCTCCTGTCATCAACGTCGCGGAAAAAATCGTCAATCAGCTTTTCCGGGTTCTCGAAGGCGTAGGCCTCCTCGAGGTTGTCCCGGTGGCGGTGATCGCCCTTTGGACGCTCATTGTCGTAGCCGACCAGGCGTTGCCCGGAGAGCCCGTAGTAGAGCCGATACTTGAAGGGGTGAGCGCACCCCTCAACCGGTTTGGAGAGCCGCCAGACCACGATTTCGAGGATTGCGCCGTCATCAAAGTCCAGTCGCTGCCGATAGAGTAGGGCTGCCTTGATGTTGGCTAGTGTGCCAACACTTTGTCCCGTTGTCAAGCGCGTCAATACCGGGGCCATCGCCATGACGTCCTGTTGCAAAAAAACCACAGATTCGCCGCTCCGGGCCAGGGCAGGCGAATTTTTGCTTGCCCTCCACCGCACCCCGCCCGCACAATCGCCCCACTCTTCGGCAACGAAGGGTTGGCAGGCAGTGACCAACCACGTGGAATCATTGTCTGTCACACCGAAGTACGCTGTACTTTTCAACCTTTCAATAACTTTTACAGGAGCACTCCATGCAAAAGAAACTCATCGCCCTGGCCATTGCCGGCATCTCCGGCGCCGCCTTCGCGCAATCGAACGTCACCGTCTACGGTGCCGCCGACGCCTCGTACGACTTCATCAATGTCAGCGGCGGCATGCCCGGTGCCGACACCCCGAACTACGGCCGCGTCTCCAGCAACGGCTCGCACATCGGCTTCAAGGGCATGGAATCGCTGGGCAACGGCATGGTCGCCGTGTTCCAGTACGAAACCGCCGTCAATCTCGATGCCGGCGCCGGCAATAGCCTGCTCGGCAGCTCGCGCGACAGCTACATCGGCCTCGCCGGTGGCTTCGGTACCGTGATCCTGGGTTCGGCCAGCGGCCCGACCCGCGCCCTTGGCCAGGCCATGGACGTCAACAGCAACAAGGACGGCATCGCCAGCAACAAGGCGATCCTCGGCAAGATGAGCGGCCTCCTCGCCGGCCTCAACGTGACCAACCTCGGCGGCGCCAACCTGGCAGTTACCGGCAGCAACCCGTTTGCGGGCCAGGCCCGTTCCAGCAACGGCGCGTCGATTTTCGACCAGTACCTGCCCAACGTGATCGCCTACGTGACGCCGAACTTCAACGGCTTCCAGGGTACCATCGGTTATGTCGCCGACGAGAACAAGTCGGATGTCGCCGCGACCAAGGTGCGCACCTCGGCCCTCGATCTGGGCGTGACCTACAGCAACGGACCGATCTGGGCCGGCCTGACGCATGGCGACATTCAGGTGCGTAACCAGGATGTGCCGGCGGGTGGCGCAGGTACCCTGGCTTCTGGCCTGACTTTTCTCATGGGTGACAATGTCCGCACCAAGGAAACCCGTCTCGGCGGCAAGTACGACTTCGGCAACGCCACCGTGCGCCTGATGTGGTCGCGCAACAAGGTCGAGGCCGGCTCGAACGCCTCCGCCCTCGGCGTGGACTGGAAGCAGACCACCTGGGGCATCGGCGGCACCTACAACGTCACCGCCAACGGCAAGCTTACCGCCCAGTACTACAAGGCCAAGGACGTTACCGGCAATGTGGGAGTTAGTGATACCGGTGCCAAGTTCTACACCCTGGGCTACGAGCACAGCCTGTCGAAGCGCACCATGCTGGTCGCCAACTATGCCTACCTGAAGAACGACCAGAACGCCATCGGCTATGACTTCGGCAACAACTCCACCGGCCTCGCCGGCGCCGACGTCAAGCTGTCCGCCCTGACCTTCGGCATGCGTCACTCCTTCTGATCTGGCGTAACTCCAGAGTCCGAAGTTAGAACGGGCGCCCCTCACAAGGGGGCGCCCGTTTTTCGTTCACCGTCCGAATGACCGCCGCCTCCCCGTCATTCCCGCGAAAGCGGGAATCCAGTCGGTGGTCGAGGCGGGGCACCGAGGTTCACTCTGGATTCCGGGTCAAGCCCGGAATGACGCCCCCCTTCGTCATTCCCTCCCTCCCCTTCGCCATTCCCGCCCTCCCCTTCGTCATTCCCGCGAAAGCGGGAATCCAGACGGTGGTTGAGGCGAAGCACCGAGGGCCATCCCTGGATTCCGGCTTTCGCCGGAACGACGCTGAAACCCCGTCACCCCGGACTCGATCCGGGGTCGGAATGACGGCTCCTTCGCCCGAGGGCAGCCAGGCCGCAGCGCATGACGCCTGACGGCCCTTGAATTACTGTAATCCATGAATTACAATTTACCCATGCGTGAAATCTACAAGAGCGCCTCCTATGAGCGATGGTTTCGCAAACTGAAAGACCGGCAGGCTCAGGCTCGCATCAATGCCAGAATCCGTCGCATCGAGGAATCCGGCAACTTCGGTGATGCGAAGCCGGTGCGCGATGGGGTAAGCGAGATGCGTATCGACTACGGCCCGGGCTATCGCCTCTACTTCATGCAGCGCGGTTCGGTTTGGGTGCTGTTGCTGGCGGGCGGCGACAAAAGTACGCAACAAGCTGACATCAGAGCGGCGATCGAGATCGCCAAGGAATGGAAGGACTGAATATGACAAAGAAATTTACCCGTTGGGATGCAGCGGACTACCTCGAAAGCGAAGAAGACGTCGCGCTTTACCTCGACGCCTGCCTGGAAGAAGACCCGGGCGACGGCAGCCTGCTCCGCGCCGCGCTGAATGACATCGCCAGGGCTCGTGGCATGACGCAGCTTGCCCGCGATACCGGCCTCACGCGCGAGGGTCTTTATCGCGCGCTCTCGGCCACGGGCAATCCCGAGCTGTCGACCGTGCTGAAGGTTATCCGCGCCCTTGGCATCGAGCTGCACGCCACGTCCGCAAAATCAAGCCTTCCCTCGTCAATCCCGCCCCCTCCTCGTCATTCCGGCCCCGGATCAAGTCCGGGGTGACGAGGATAGGGTCGTCATTCCGGCGGTCTCGACACGCCCGGGGCTCCGCTTCGCGGCGGGCGAGGCGGGAATCCAGTCGGGGGTCGAGGCGGAGCACCGAGGGTCACCCCTGGATTCCGGGTCAAGCCCGGAATGACGGTGCGCCTTCGTCATTCCCGCCCTTCCCTTCGTCATTCCCGCGCACGCGGGAATCCAGTCGGTGGCTCCACGAGGCACCGAGGGCCACCCCTGGATTCCGGGTCAAGCCCGGAATGACGGTGCGCGGGGTCAAGCCCGGAATGACGGAGGGCGTGAGTTCGGGGCGCGCGTGTCGCAATGATCTCGTGATACAGTTGTAATACGTAAGAAGTCTAAAGGAGATTGCCATGCACAAGAAAATGACCATCTCGCTCGATGAGGCAGTGTACGAAGGGTTGTATCGGACGATTGGCAAGCGGCGCATGAGCCAGTTCATCGAGGATCTGCTCAGGCCGCATGTTCTGGGCGCCGCGCTGGATGAAGGCTACCGGGCCATGGCTGCCGACAAGGAGCGCGAGGCCGAAGCCATGGCCTGGTGCAACGCGCTGGCAAAAGACATGGCCGATGAAGCGCGCTGAAATCTGGTGGGTGGAGTTCGACCCCGCGATCGGTAGCGAGATTCGCAAGACCCGGCCGGCGGTCATCGTCAGCAACGACGCGGCGAACCGGAACCTTGCGCGGGTTGTCGTGGTGCCTCTCACCGGCAATACAGACTGCCAGTATCCGGGCGAGGCGCGGGTGACGGTCGCCGGCAAACCGGGGAAGGCGATGGCCGATCAGCTCATGGCGGCGGATAAGGCACGGTTGAAGGGCCTGCTTGGAACCTTGTCCAAGGCGGACATGCGGGCGGTCGAAGAGGCCATTCTGGTCCATTTGGGGATGCCCAGGTAGGCGAATCGGCAGTCCCCGGAGTCTCATTCCCACCCTCCCCTTCGTCATTCCCGCGGCCTCGACACGCCCGGGACTCCGCTTCGCGGCGGGCGACGCGGGAATCCAGTCGGTGGTCGAGGCGGAGCACCGAGGTTCACCCCTGGATTCCGGGTCAAGCCCGGAATGACGGGGGGGATTCCGGGTCCGTCACCCCGGACTCGATCCGGGGCCGGAATGACGGATGCGCAGGGCCAGGGCCGGAATGACGATGCGCCTCCCTCGTCATTCCCGCCCTCCCCTTCGTCATTCCCGCGGCCTCGACACGCCCGGGACTCCGCTTCGCGGCGGGCGACGCGGGAATCCAGTCGGTGGTCGAGGCGGAGTGCCGAGGGCCATCCCTGGATTCCGGGTCAAGCCCGGAATGACGGGGGGGGATTCCGGGTCCGTCACCCCGGACGCGATCCGGGGCCGGGGTGTTAAACCGGCAAGAACAGATTGAGCGGATGATCCAGCATTTGCTCGAAGCCGTACTGCTTGTAAAAGTCGATGGCTGCCGGTTTTGCGTTGACCACGATGCCGACTCCGCCAACCTCCCGTGAAATACGCGCTATTCGATCCATGGCGTCGAACAGCAATGATTCGCCAATTCTCCGTCCTTTATGGTTGACTGAAACCGCCAATCGTCCCAACCGAAATGCGGGCACCGTTTCAGGCAACCGCTTTCGATAGTGCACGGGGAGATCGGCGCTTATCAGTTCGGCAATCGTGATCGCGTAATACCCAAGCACTTCCGCGCTCGCGTTGTCCGTCACGACCACAAAGGTCGAGGATATTCTTCTGTCCTTGTGCTGCCTGGCTATTTGCGAGAACCACTGGTTCAGATCGGCATCACCGCAATCAAAGCCCTTCCGGTCATGCTGGCTGTTTAGCGGCAGGAAGACCATTGTTCTTTATTTCCTGGTATCGAGTCATTGCCTGAATGAATTTTTCGTTTCTGGGCGGCGGATTTTCGATCAGTTCGAGCAGTCTCAACGATTCCTTGCGTGTCAGGACAATCGTGGATTCGCTCTCGATGATCTTTTCCGCTTTTTCCAGGGCGGCCTGCACGACAAACTGATTCATCGTGGCACCCACAAGGTCGGCCGCCATTTGCAGCTTATCCTGCACGTGACTAGTGATCCTGGTTGTGATTCGCTTTCCGGTTTGAGCAAGCATGGCAACCTCCGTGTCAAGCAATTTTTCAATGTGCCGAGTATAGATTGGCGGCGTCATTTTGTCACCTCTATCGAGAGGCGGAGCACCGAGGTTCGCTTCTGGATTCCGGGTCAAGCCCGGAATGACGGGGGGGGATTCCGGGTCCGTCACCCCGGACTCGATCCGGGGCCGGAACGACGGCCGCCTCCGTCATTCCCGCCTTCCCCCTCGTCATTCCCGCGAACGCGGGAATCCAGTCGGTGGTCGAGGCGGAGCACCGAGGGCCATTCCTGGATTCCGGGTCAAGCCCGGAATGACGGCGAGAAGGGGTCAAGCCCGGAATGATGGTGTCACCCTCGTCATTCCGGACGGCCCCGGACTTGATCCGGGGACGATCCGGAATCCAGACGGTGCGCCGCACGAGCACCGACTTTAGCGCCGAACCTTTCGCCGGCGGGTGCGTCCAACCGGGGTCTGCGGGACAATTTTTCACGGGAGTGACCATGATCCAGATCCGCGAAATCGATCATCTTGTGCTCCGTGTGATCGACCTCGAACGCATGCTGCGCTTCTACTGCGACGTACTGGGATGCAGCGTGGAGCGTCGCGTGGATGACAGTGGTCTGGTGCAGTTGCGTGCCGGCCGTTCCCTGATCGACCTGGTATCGGTCGCCGGCAGGATCGGCCGCGCCGGTGGCGCGGCGCCGGGCAAGGAGGGGCGCAACCTGGATCATTTCTGCTTGCGGCTGGAGCCGTTCGACGCGGACGAGATTCGCCGCCAGCTGGCGGCGCACGGCATCGCGGCCGGGCCGCTCGCTTCGCGTTACGGCGCGGAGGGCGTCGGCCCGTCGATCTATGTCACCGATCCGGAGGGCAATGTGGTCGAGCTCAAGGGCCCGCCGTCATAGCCTTCGCCGTCCGCTTGCGCGCCCGGCGGCGGGCAGTCCGTGGTGGCCGGCGCTGTCGGCCGGGTGTAGGATCGGCGTCATCGAGGGAGGAAAATCCATGCCGCAAGACCGGGAGGAACCGCCGCTCAAGGCGCTGCGCGGCATCCAGCGCAGCGCGGGCAGCCACTGGGTGGGCAACGGATTTCCGGTGCGGACGCTGTTCGCCTATCCCGAACTGGGGACGGCGCTCAGCCCGTTCCTGCTCCTCGATTACGCGGGGCCGGTGGAGTTTGCGCCGACCGCTGAACGGCTCGGCGTCGGCGAGCACCCGCATCGCGGCTTCGAGACGGTGACCATCGTTTACGCGGGGGAGGTCGAACATCGGGATTCGTCCGGCGGCGGCGGGCGGATCGGGCCGGGCGACGTGCAGTGGATGACGGCGGGATCCGGCGTGGTGCATGAGGAGTTTCATGGCCGCGATTTCGCGCGGCAGGGCGGCCGCTTCGAGATGGTGCAGCTCTGGGTCAATCTGCCGGCCAGGGACAAGGGGGCGCCGCCGCAGTACCAGAACATCCTCAACCGCCAGATTCCCGTCGTCCCGCTGCCGCACGGGCAGGGCAGCGCGCGGGTCATTGCCGGCGCGCTTGCCGGAGTGCGGGGGCCGGCCCGAACCTTCACCCCGCTGCAGGTCTGGGATCTGCGGCTGCACGGCGCCGCGCCGCTCGATCTCGCCTTTGCCGAGGGGCACACGGCGGCGCTGGTGGTGCTCGCCGGCACCGTGCGTGTGAATGGCGTGGCGACCCTCGGCGCGGCCGAGGTCGGCGTGTTCGGCCGGGAGGGACGACGCATCCGCGTCGATGGCGCCGAACAGGCCACGGTACTGGCGCTGAGCGGTGCGCCGCTCGACGAGCCGATCGTCGGCAGCGGGCCGTTCGTCATGAACAGCGAAGAGGAAATCCGCCAGGCGATGGCCGATTACCGCAGCGGCAAGATGGGGCATTTGCCCTAAAACGCCATTTCCGCCCCTCCGCGTCATTCCCGCGGCCTCGACACGCCCGGGACTCCGCTTCGCGGCGGGCGACGCGGGAATCCAGTCGGTGGTCGAGGCGGAGCACCGAGGGCCACCCCTGGATTCCGGGTCAAGCCCGGAATGACGGGGGGGATTCCGGGGCCGTCACCCCGGACTTGATCCGGGGCCGGAATGACGGTGCGCCGGGTCAAGCCCGGAACGACGGTAAAAACCTTCGTCACCCCGGACTCGATCCGGGGCCGGAATGACGGGGGCAGGTACAATTCGCCGTTTCGCCAGCGCCGACTTTTCGTGCTGGCCAACGTTGGAGGTTTTTTCGTGCAACTCGTCTGTCTCGATCTCGAAGGCGTGCTGGTCCCGGAAATCTGGATCGAGTTCGCCAACCGCACCGGCATTCCGGAGTTGCGCCGCACCACCCGCGACGAGCCGGATTATGACAAGTTGATGAGTTATCGGCTCGATTTGCTGAAACGGCACAAGCTGGGTTTGCCCGATATCCAGAAAGTGATTGCGGAGATGGGGCCGATGAGCGGGGCGAAGGCGTTTCTCGATGCCTTGCGCCGCGATTTCCAGGTCATTATCCTGTCCGATACCTTCTATGAATTCGCCATGCCGCTGATGGCGCAACTGGGTTTTCCGACGCTGTTCTGCCACAAACTGGAGGCCGATGCCGCGGGCTTTCTGGTCAATTACCGGTTGCGCATGCCGAACCAGAAGCAGGAATCGGTGCGGCGCTTCAAGGAACTCGAGTTCAAGGTCATCGCCGCCGGTGATTCCTACAACGACACGGCGATGCTGGGCGAGGCGCACGCCGGCATCCTGTTCCATCCGCCACAGAACGTGATCGACGAGTTTCCGCAGTTTCCGGTGACCATGAACTACGTCGAATTGCGCGCCGCGATCGACGCCGCCGCGGCTACGCTCTGATGCATCAGGAACGCTTCTACACGCTGACCGCCTCCTGTCCCGACCAGGTCGGGATCATCGCCCGGGTCACCGGCTTCGTCACCGGCCATGACGGCTGGATTCTCGAATCGAGCTTCCATGCCGATGCCGTGGATAGCCGTTATTTCATGCGCATCGAGATCAAGGCCGCCTCGCTGCCCTTCGCCCTGGATGAGTTGCGCCGCCGCTTCGCGCCGCTGGCCGCGGCCTTGCGGATGGACTGGCGGATGACCGATTCGGCGCGAAAAAAGCGCGTGGCGATCCTGGTCAGCACCCAGGAACATTGCCTGTACGACCTGCTGGCGCGCTGGCAGGCACGCGAGTTGAACATCGAGATCGCCTGCGTGATCTCGAATCACGACAGCCTCCGCGGCTTCGTCGAATGGCACGGCATTGCCTTTCATCACGTGCCGGTGACGGCGGAAAATCGGCTCGAGGCCTTCGCCACGATGCGCCGGCTGTTCGACGAGGCGCAAGGCGACACGATGGTGCTGGCGCGCTACATGCAGATCCTGCCGCCCGACCTGTGCGCCGCCTATCCCGGCCGCATCCTCAACATCCACCACAGCTTCCTGCCCTCGTTCGTCGGCGCCAAGCCCTATCACCAAGCCTACACGCGCGGCGTCAAGCTGATCGGCGCGACCTGCCATTACGTCACCGCCGATCTCGACCAGGGGCCGATCATCGAGCAGGACGTGATCCGCATCGACCACTCCGATTCGGTCGAGGACATGGTGCGTTATGGCAAGGACATCGAAAAGACCGTGCTCGCCCGCGGCCTGCGCTACCACCTCGAAGACCGCGTGCTGGTGCACGGCAACAAGACGGTGGTGTTCCGCTAGGGGCGGCCCAGGTCCATCGCGCCGCCATTCCGGCCCCGGATCAAGTCCGGGGTGACGTACCCGGAACCCCCCCCTCCCGTCATTCCGGGCTTGACCCGGAATCCAGGGTGAACCTCGGTGCTCCGCCTCAACCACCGCCTGGATTCCCGCGTCGCCCGCCGCGAAGCGGAGTCCCGGGCGTGTCGAGGCCGCGGGAATGACGGAGGGGGAGGGAATGACGAGGAGGCGGGAATGACGGAGGGGGTTGTCATTCCGGACCTGGCATCCCGCGTAATTTCAGATGATTTCCGCGTACAAATCCCGCCAGGCTGGATTGACGGCTTCGATGAGTTCTATCTTCCAGGCCCGTCGCCAGCCTTTGATGGTTTTCTCGCGACTGATGGCCGATGCCATGGTTTCGTGGATTTCGTACCAGACCAGCGTATGCACGCCGTATTTTTTCGTAAAACCATCGGCCAAATCGTTCTGGTGCTGCCAGATGCGCTGCACCAGATTCGAGGTCACGCCGACGTAGAGCGTGCCATTTTTGCGACTGGCAAGGATGTAGACACAGGGCTGCTTCATGCCGTGAGCCTACTGGATTCCCGCGTGCGCGGGAATGACGGAGGCGGCCGTCATTCCGGCCCCGGATCGAGTCCGGGGTGACGGACCCGGAATCCAGAGTGAACCTCGGTGCTCCTTGGAGCCACCGCCTGGATTCCCGCGTACGCGGGAATGACGAAGGGGGGGCGGGAATGACGAAGTCGCACCGTCATTCCGGGCGTGCCCCGGAACCCAGGAGTGTCCCTCGGTGCTTCGTGGAACCACCGACTGGATTCCGGATCGGGCCTGACGGCCCGTCCGGAATGACGAAGGAAAGGGTGGCATCCGGAATGACGAGGGAGGGGGTGGCATCCGGCATGACGGAGGAAGGCGCGGCGTGCGGCATGACGGAGCTGCACCACTGTCGTTTCAGGTCACTCTTTTCTGCGCAGCAGCAGCCACAGCCCGAGGGCGATCATCGGCAGCGAGAGCCACTGGCCCATGCTGATGACGTGGGACTGGCCGAAGATGCCGGCGTCGGGTTCGCGGAAGAATTCGGCGAGCGAACGGAAGATTCCGTAGCCGATCAGGAAGGCGCCCGAGACCGCGCCGCGCGGTCGTTGTCTGGCGGAATACAACCAGAGAATGACAAACAGCAGCAGCCCCTCGCCCAGCGCCTGATACAAGGATGAAGGGTGACGCGGCAGGGCATCGACCTGCGGGAAGATCATCGCCAGCGGAAAGTCGGCGCTGGCGACACGCCCCCACAGCTCGCCGTTGATGAAGTTGCCGATGCGCCCGGCCATCAGGCCGAGCGGCACCAGCGGGGCGATGAAGTCGGTGACCTGAAAAAACGTCTTGCCGTTTTTCCGCGCCCACAGCGCCATCGCCAGCAGCACGCCGAGCAGCCCGCCGTGAAAGCTCATGCCGCCTTTCCATACGGCGAGAATCTCGCCGGGGTGGCTGAGGTAATACCCCGGTTCGTAAAACAGCACCTGCCCCAGCCGGCCGCCGAGCACCACGCCGAGCGCGCCGTAGAACAGCAGATCGTCCACCGCCGCCTCCGTCATGCCGTGCCAGGGCTGCGCTTGAGCGCGGCGTTTGCCGAGGACGAGGAAGGCAATGAAGCCGGCCAGATACATCAATCCGTACCAGCGCACGGCGAGCGGGCCAAGATGCAGGGCGACGGGATCGAACTGGGGATGGATCAGCATGTGTAGGGAAGAGAGCGGGTAGAATCGGTATTCTAAGGAAATACTGGGCAAGTCCGCTTTCGTCATTCCCGCGAAAGCGGGAATCCATGAAAATCACGTGATGGATGCCCGCGTGCGCGGGCGTGACGGCTTATTCAGCGTTTCCCTGAGTCACGCCAGAGGCCGCCTTGTCCGGCAGCCCGAGTTGCCCGTTGCCGACGTTTTGGAGACCCCGATGCCCGCCTACCGTTCCCGCACCTCCACCCACGGCCGCAACATGGCCGGCGCCCGCGCCCTGTGGCGCGCCACCGGCATGCAGGAGGGCGATTTCGGCAAGCCGATCATCGCCGTGGTCAATTCGTTCACCCAGTTCGTGCCGGGGCATGTGCATCTGAAAGACCTCGGCCAATTGGTTGCCCGCGAAATCGAGGCGGCCGGCGGCGTGGCCAAGGAATTCAACACCATCGCGGTCGACGACGGCATCGCCATGGGCCACGGCGGGATGCTCTACAGCCTGCCTTCGCGCGAGCTGATCGCCGATTCGGTGGAATACATGGTCAATGCCCATTGCGCCGACGCGATGGTCTGCATCTCCAACTGCGACAAGATCACGCCGGGAATGCTGATGGCATCGCTGCGGCTGAACATCCCGACCGTCTTCGTCTCCGGCGGGCCGATGGAGGCGGGGAAAGTCGAATGGCATGGGCAGTTCCGCAAGGTCGATCTGGTCGACGCCATGGTCGAGGCCGCCGATGCCCGCAACAGCGACGCCGAGGTGGCCGCCATGGAACGCTCGGCCTGTCCGACCTGCGGCTCGTGCTCGGGGATGTTCACCGCCAATTCGATGAACTGCCTGACCGAGGCGCTGGGGCTAGCGCTGCCCGGCAACGGTTCGCTGCTGGCGACGCACGCCGACCGCAAGCAGTTGTTCCTGCGCGCCGGACGGCTGATCGTCGAACTGGCCCGCCGCTGGTATGAAGCGGACGATGCCCGCGCCCTGCCGCGCAGCATCGCCGCCTTCGGCGCCTTCGAGAATGCGATTGCGCTGGATATCAGCATGGGCGGTTCGACCAATACCGTGCTGCATCTGCTGGCCGCAGCGCACGAGGCCGGCGTGCCCTTCACCATGGGCGACATCGACCGCCTCTCGCGGCGCGTGCCGTGCCTGGCCAAGGTGGCGCCGGCGACGCAGAAATATCACATGGAAGACGTGCATCGCGCCGGCGGCATCATGGCCATTCTCGGCGAGCTCGACCGCGCCGGACTGATCCACCGCGAGCTGCCGACGGTGCATGCCGCAACGATGGGCGAGGCCATCGCCACCTGGGACGTGATGCAGGCGCACGACGTGGCGGTGTTCGATTTCTATCGCGCCGCGCCCGGCGGCATTCCGACGCAGACCGCGTTTTCGCAGGATCGCCGCTACCCCGAGCTCGATCTCGACCGCAGCAACGGCTGCATCCGCGACCGGGCCAATGCCTATTCGCAGGACGGCGGGCTGGCCGTCCTCCACGGCAACATCGCCGAGCGGGGCTGCATCGTGAAGACCGCCGGGGTCGATGATTCGATCCTTAAATTCACCGGCCGCGCGCGCGTCTTCGAGTCGCAGGAAGCCGCCGTCGAGGCGATCCTTGCCGACCGGGTCGTCGCCGGCGACGTGGTGGTGATCCGCTACGAGGGCCCCAAGGGCGGCCCCGGCATGCAGGAGATGCTCTATCCGACCTCCTATCTGAAATCCAAGGGGCTGGGCAAGGCCTGTGCGCTGCTCACCGACGGACGGTTTTCCGGTGGCACCTCGGGGCTGTCGATCGGCCATGCCTCGCCCGAGGCGGCGGCCGGCGGCACCATTGCGCTGGTGGAAGAGGGCGATACGATCGAGATCGACATTCCCGGGCGGACGATTCACCTGGCGGTGGAAAAGTCGGCGCTGGCGGCACGCCGGCAGGCCATGGAGGCGCGCGGCAAGGCAGCCTGGAAGCCGCTCTCGCGGCAGCGGCAGGTCAGTCAGGCGCTGCGCGCCTATGCCGCGCTGGCCACCTCGGCCGACCGCGGCGCGGTGCGCGACGTCGGCCAGATCGAGTGAGCGCAGCCGCCAGGTTTGGCGGCGAGGATAACGCACGGCTTGCGGTGGTATTCCGGGTTTTGGCGCGGCCGGGAATCGGGCATAGTGGGCACCATTCACTGCACCCCTGCTTACTCATGGACAGCACTGGCGTTGATCGCACTGCACTCAGATTCCTCGTGGTCGATGATTTTGCGACCATGCGCCGCATCGTGCGCAATTTGCTCAAGGAGCTCGGCTTCACCCGCGTCGAGGAGGCTGCCGACGGCGTCGAGGCGCTGGACAAGCTGCGCACGGGCGATTTCCAGTTCATCGTCTCCGACTCGGCCATGCCCGAGATGGACGGCTTCACCCTGCTGCGCAGCGTCCGTTCCGATCCGGCGCTGAAGGAGGTGCCCTTCCTGATGATCATCGCCGACAAAAAGAAGGAAAGCCTCGCCGCCGCCACCCAGGCAGGCGCCTCGGGCTGCATCGCCAAGCCATTTACCGCCGATGCCTTGCAGGAAAAGCTCAATACGGTGTTCGAAAAGATGGGCATCTAGCACGGCCGTGAGCTGAAACTAGGTTGCGCTAGCGCTGCGTCATTCCGGCCCCGGATCGAGCCCGGGGTAACGGACCCGGAATCCCACCTCGTCATTCCGGGCTTGATCCGCCCCTATCCCCGTCATTCCGGCCCCGGATCAAGTCCGGGGTGACGGACCCGGAATCCAGAAGCATCCCTCGGTGCTTCGTGGAACCACCGCCTGGATTCCGGATCGGGCCTGACGGCCCGTCCGGAATGACGAAGGAAGGCGCGGCAATCCGGTCGATAGTCGAGTAGTTTTATCGGGTATTATTCCAGTCCTGATCCGAGGACTGCCATGCCTACTGTTCCCGCTGCACTCCATTCCAATCGGCTCGCCCAGTCGACCTCGCCCTATCTTCTGCAACACGCCGGAAATCCGGTGGCCTGGCAGCCGTGGGATGCCGAGGCGCTCGCAGCGGCACGCCGCGAGAACCGGCCGATCCTGCTTTCCATCGGTTATTCGGCTTGCCACTGGTGCCATGTGATGGCCCACGAGTCGTTCGAGGACGAAGGCGTCGCGACGGTGATGAACCGGCTGTTCATCAATATCAAGGTTGACCGCGAGGAACGTCCCGATCTCGACCAGATTTACCAGACCGCGCACCAGTTGCTGACCGGGCGGCCCGGCGGCTGGCCGCTGACCCTGTGCCTGACGCCGGACGGGATGCCTTTTTTTGCCGGTACCTATTTCCCGAAAACGCCGCGCCATGGCTTGCCGGCCTTCGCCGATCTGTGCGAGAGCCTGGCGGCGGCCTTCCATGCGCGGCGGGCCGAGGTCGAGAGCCAGAACAACGAACTGCGTCGCGCCCTGGCGGCGACCTTGCCCGGCCTGCCGGCCAGGGGCGAGTTCGACCGGCAGCCGCTGGCGCAGGCGGTCGCCGCGTTCGCGCACAGCTTTGACGCGCAATTCGGCGGCTTCGGTGGTGCGCCAAAATTTCCTCATGCGCCCGACCTGCGCTTCCTGCTCGCCAGCGAGGATGATTCAGTGCGGGCGATGGCGTTGACCACGCTGACGCAGATGGCCGAGGCCGGCCTCTATGACCAGGTCGGCGGCGGCTTTTGCCGCTACAGCGTCGATCAGCGCTGGGAGATTCCGCACTTCGAGAAAATGCTCTACGACAACGGCCTGCTGCTCGGCCTGTATGCCGAAGCCTGGCGCCTGACCGGCGATGCACTGTATGCCCGGGTAGTGGCGGAAACCGCGAGCTGGCTGGGGAACGAGATGCAGGCCGCCAGCGGCGGCTTTTACTCGGCGCTCGATGCCGATGCGGAGGGCGAGGAAGGCAGGTATTACGTCTGGCGCCGCGACGAGCTGCGCGCCCTGCTCACCGACGAAGAATGGCGGGTTGCCGCGCCGCACTGGGGGCTCGATCAGCCGCCGAATTTCGAAGGCCGCTGGCACCTGAAGCTTGCCCGGCCCCTGGTCGAGAGCGAGCGGCCGTTGCTCGATGCCGCGCGACAGACGCTTTACGCAGCCCGCCAGCAGCGGGTCCGCCCAGGTTGCGACGACAAGATCCTGACCAGCTGGAATGCGTTGGCAATCGAGGGCCTGGCGCGTGCCGCCCGCCTCTTCGGGCGTCCGGACTGGCTGGCCCGGGCGCGCGCGGCGCTTGCCTTCCTGCGCGATCGGCACTGGCGCGATGGCCGGCTGTTCGCCACTTCCCGTGACGGCCGGGTACAGCACCCGGCCTATCTGGATGACCACGCCTTTTTGCTGGCCGCCCTGCTGGAAATGATGCAGGCCGAATTCCAGGCGCAGGATCTGGTTTTTGCCACCACCCTGGCCGATACCCTGCTGGCCCGTTTCGAGGATTCCGCCGGCGGCTTTTTCTTCACCGCGCACGACCATGAGGCGCTGATTCAGCGCCCCAAGAGCGGTCACGACAATGCCACGCCGGCCGGCAACGGTATCGCTGCACTGGCCCTGCAACGTCTCGGACACATTCTCGGCGACCCGCGCTACCTCGCTGCCGCCGAACGCACGCTGCGCCTTTTCTGGCCGCAGATCAACCGTTCGGCGGCCGGATTTTCCAGCCTGCTGCTGACGCTGGAAGAAGCGCTCACTCCGCCGAATAGCGTTATCCTGAGGGGGCCGGAGGGTGAAGTTCACAGATGGCAGCGGGAGTTGATACGGGTAGCCGATGCGCACTGCACGATCCTTGCCTTACCCAATGGCACCCGGGATTTGCCGGCGGCCTTGAACAAACCGGAAAGCGCTGCGGCCAACGCCTGGGTGTGTCGCGGCGTTACTTGCCATGCCGCGGTAACCCGTTTCGACGATGTCTTGCCGTTACTCGAAGTTACACACTCGCCGCCTGCTCGTCATGAGGCTGGCGTAGGATGAGAGCGAATGTAGCGCACAAATCAGGTAACATGCCGCCGGAAATTTTAATTCTTACCGACCACCGAAAGGAAGCCATCATGAAATCCGTCGTCTTTTCCGCCCTCCTTGCCACCGGCGTACTCGTCTCCGCTCCAGCTTTCGCCAGCAAGGAACTTGCCACCAAGAGTTCCTGTTTCGCCTGTCATGCCGTGGACAAAAAACTGGTCGGCCCGGCGTTCCAGGATGTGGCCAAGAAATATGCCGGCGACAAGACCGCCGAAGCCAAGCTGATCGAGAGGGTCAAGAAGGGCGGCTCCGGCGCCTGGGGCACGATCCCGATGCCGCCGAACGTCGCGGTCAAGGATGAGGATGTCAAGACCCTGGTCAAGTGGGTTCTCGCCGGCGCCAAGTAAGATCGTCGCAGTATCCGTGAAAAGCCAGCCTGCAAAGGCTGGCTTTTTTTGTGCCCGTTTTCCAGCGGTCTCGGCACATTCGGGGCGCCGCTTCGTGGCCTCGGAATGATGATCCTTCACTTGCGTCATTCCGGACGCCGCAACGCGGCGATCCGGAATCCAGACGGTGGTAACCACGAAGCACCGAGGGTCACCCCTGGATTCCGGGTCCGTCACCCCGGACTCGATCCGGGGCCGGAATGACGATGCGGGACGGATTCCGGGTTCCGCTATTCAGCTCCGGAATGACGGTATTCAGCCGGTGGCCGAGGCGAAGGTGAAGGCATCGGCGAAAAACTCGGTTTCCGGCAGGCCCGCGGCAAGAAAGTCGCGGCGCGCGGCCTCGATCATCGCCGGTGCGCCACAGGCATAGACCTGGACGGCCGACAGGTCGGGATGGTCTTCCAGCACGGCGCGATGCACGAGCCCGCTACGGCCCGGCCAGGCATCCTCGGCCGTCGCCATGGAGAGTACCGGGACGTAGCGGAACGACGGATGTTCCGTGGCCCAGCGTGCCGGCAGTTCATGGCGATACAGTCCGCCGCGCGTGCGCGCGCCCCAGTACAGCGTCATGGGGCGGGAGAGACCGTTGCGAATCGCGTGTTCGATGATCGCCTTGATCGGCGCAAAACCCGTGCCGCCGGCGACGAAGATCACCGGTTTGGCCGGCTCCTCGCGCAGAAAGAAGGTGCCGAGCGGGCCGCGCAGGCGCAGGATGTCCCTTGCCTGCATGTGTTCGAAAACATGCGAAGTGAATGCGCCGTCCGCCACCCGGCGGATGTGCAGTTCGATGCAGCCGTCGTCCTCCGGCGCATTGGCGATCGAGAAGGCGCGCGCCTTGCCATCCTTGAGCAGGAATTCGATGTACTGGCCGGGAAGGAATTGCAGCCGTTCATTGACCGGCAGCTTCAGCGTGAGAACGATGACGTCCGTGGCGGTACGTTCGATCTGCTGGACCCGGCAGGGCAGGGTCTTCACCTGGATGTCATTGATGCCGCGGACTTCGCGACATTCGAGGGTGAGATCGGAGAGTGCCCGCGCGCAGCAGGGCAGCGTCATCCCGGCGGCGCGGTCGGCCAGGGTCAGCGCCGTTTCCGCGGCGGCGCCGTGATCGACCAGCCCGCTCACCACCCTGGCCCTGCAACTGCCGCAGGCGCCATTGCGGCAGCCGTAGGGCAGTACCAGGCCGGCGGCCAGCGCGGCTTCGAGCAGCGGTGTTTCCTGGTCACTGGTGAACTGGTGGCCGCTGGGAACGAGGTTGATGCGGAAAGTGTCGGAAGGGGCCATGCGATAATGATCCGGTGAAAAAGAGACGGTTGTTGATCGTGGGTTGCGGTGATGTCGTGCGCCGCGTGTTGCCCGAATTGGTCTTGCGCTGGCGGGTGCTGGCGCTGGTGCGCCGGCGCGATGCGGTGCTGACGCACCTCGGCGTGCGTCAGATCGTCGGCGATCTCGACCGGCCCGCCAGTCTGCATCGCCTCTCCGGCATCGCCGATGCGGTACTGCACAGCGCGCCACCGGGTGATGCAGATGGGATGCCAGGTGATGCGCGCACCCGTCACCTGCTGGCCAGCCTGCGGCGGGGCAAAAGTCTACCACGGCGTCTGGTGTATATCGGTACCAGCGGAGTGTATGGCGATTGCGGCGGAGCCTGGACGGCGGAAACGCGGCCGCTGGCGGCAAAGTCGGCGCGGGCGTTGCGGCGGCTCGATGCCGAACGGCAGTTGCGTCGCCTGGGACATCATGGCTGCTGCGTCAGCCTGCTGCGCGCGCCGGGCATCTACGCCGCCGACCGGCTGCCGCTCGAACGCCTGCGCTCGGGGCTGCCTTCGGTTACGGCGGAGGAAGACGGTTTCAGCAACCACATCCATGCCTTCGACCTCGGCCGCGCCTGCCTGGCCACCTTGCTTCGCGGCCGGCCCAACCGGGCCTATAACGTGGCTGACGATTCGCTGATGAAAATGGGCGAGTGGTTCGACCTGCTCGCCGATCGCTGCGGCCTGCCGCGTCCTCCACGCCTGCCACGCGCTGAAGTAGCCGCGCGGGTGTCGCCACTGACCTGGTCGTTCATGCGCGAGTCGCGGCGACTGGTCAATGCGCGGCTGAAGGATGAGTTGAAATTCGGCCTGCGTTATCCGACGGTCGGCCGCGGCCTCGAGGAAATCAGGATGGAGATGTCATGCTCTGGCTGAAAGCCTTTCACATCGTGTTCGTGGTCAGCTGGTTCGCCGGCCTGTTCTATCTGCCGCGCATTTTCGTCAACCTCGCGCTGGTGGCGGAAGATAGCGATGCCGAGCGGGCGCGGTTGATCCTGATGGCGCAAAAGCTGTATCGCTTCGTCACGCCGCTTGCCGTGCTGGCCATCGGCCTCGGCTTCTGGCTGTGGCTCGGCTTCGGTTTTTCCGGCGGCTGGTTGCATGCCAAGACCCTGCTGGTCGCCATCCTCGCCGCTTATCATTTCTGGTGCGGCCGGCTGCTCGCCGGGTTCGTGCGCGGCAAGCCCGCCCGCGGTCATGTCTGGTTTCGCGTCTTCAACGAGATTCCGGTGCTTCTGCTGATCGCCATTTGCATCCTGGCGGTGGTCAAGCCTTTCTGAGAATCCAGCCATGAACGATTATTTCGCCACCTGCCCGCGCGGCCTCGAGGCCCTGCTCGCCGAAGACCTCGTTGCCGCCGGTGGACAGGATGTCAGGCCGGCGCCCGGCGGCGTGGCTGCCCGCGGTTCGCTCGAGTTCGCCTACCGGGTGAATCTCGAATCGCGCATCGCCACGCGGCTCCTTGGGCGTGTCGCCAGCGCCGACTATCGCAACGAGAACGACATCTATCGGCTCGCCCATGACGTCGACTGGGCGCGCCTGTTCTCGGTCGACCGCTCGATCCGCGTCTATGTGACGGCAATCCGCTCGCCGCTGAAGAGCCTCGAATTCATCACGCTCAAGGTCAAGGATGCGGTGTGCGACCGCTTTCGCGACGACACCGGCCGCCGGCCCAGCGTCAATACCCGGCATCCCGAGGTGCGCATCCACCTGTTCCTCACCGAGCATGCGGCAATGCTTTATCTCGATACCTCGGGCGAGCCGCTTTACCTGCGCGGCCACAAGCAGGCCAAGGTCGGCGCGCCGCTCAAGGAAAACCTGGCCGCCGGCATCCTGCGCCTGACCGGCTGGCAGCCCGGGATACCGCTGCTCGATCCGATGTGCGGTTCCGGCACCTTCCTGCTCGAAGCCGCGCAGATGGCGCTGGACGACGCGCCCGGACTGTCGCGGCAAGCCGGCGACTTTGGCTTCGAACATCTGCGTTCGTTCGACCAGGCGCTGTGGCAGCGCCTGCAGCGCGAGGCCGCATCGCGCCGGCGCGCCAGCAGCGGAACGCTGCCGATCTATGGTTCGGATCTTGACGCCGATGCGCTGGCGCGCACGCGGCAGAACCTGGCGCATGCCGGGCTGGACGATCTGGTGGTGCTGGAACAGGCCGATCTGCTGACGCGCTCGGCTCCGGCCGAGAGCGGCGTGCTGGTGGCCAATCCGCCCTATGGCGAGCGGCTCGGCAGCAGCGAAGAGCTGGCCGTCTTTTATCCGCGGCTGGGCGATGCGCTGAAGAAGAATTTTCCCGGTTGGCGCTGCTGGTTTCTTTCCGCCGATACCCGGTTGCCAAAACTGATCCGCCTGCAGACCTCACGCAAGATTCCGCTTTACAACGGTGCGCTCGAATGCCGCCTGTATGGTTTCGAGATCGTCAGCGGCAGCGCCCGGCGGCATGCCGTTGCGGCGCGCTGACGAATACCCGCAACGAGGAGCAGACCGGGCGGAGACCCAGGATCAGCGCGGCCTGCGCCGGAACCCGGAAGTCGCCCTGCCGCATCCGGCAGCGGGGCGAGACGAATGCAATCGGCTGTTCAAACGATGTCCAGGTGCTGGATCCCGGAAGACAGGTCTTTGGCCTGCGCGTCCTTGCTGTAGAGCTTGATCATCAGCCGCACCTCGTTCATTGAATCGGCGAAGCGCAGCGCATCCTCATAGCTGATACGGCCGGCCTCGAACAGATCGAACAGCGCCTGATCGAAGGTCTGCATCCCCAGCTCGCGCGATTTCTTCATGATCTCCTTGATCTCATGCACCTCGCCCTTGCCGATCAGGTCGGAGATCAGCGGCGAATTGAGCAGCACTTCGACCGCGGCCACGCGCCCTTTGCCATCCTTGAGCGGAATCAGACGCTGCGAGACCACCGCCTTGAGATTGAGCGAGAGATCCATCAGCAGTTGCGGCCGGCGTTCCTCGGGGAAGAAGTTGATGATGCGGTCGAGGGCCTGGTTGGAGTTGTTGGCGTGTAGCGTGCCCAGGGCCAGGTGGCCGGTTTCGGCAAAGGCGATGGCATGTTCCATGACTTCCCGCTCGCGGATTTCGCCGATCAGGATCACGTCCGGCGCCTGCCGCAGGGTGTTCTTCAGCGCCACTTCCCAGGAATCGGTATCGACGCCGACCTCGCGCTGGGTGATGATGCAGTTCTTGTGTTCATGCACGTATTCCACCGGGTCTTCGATGGTGATGATGTGGCCGTAGGAATTTTCGTTGCGGTAGCCGATCATCGCGGCCAGCGAGGTGGATTTGCCCGAACCGGTGCCGCCGACGAAAAGCACCAGGCCGCGCTTGGTCATCGCCACGTCCTTGAGTACCGGCGGCAGGTTCAGGTCTTCGAAATTCGGAATCTGGACATTGATGGTACGCAACACGATGCCAACCCGTCCCTGCTGGATGAAGGCATTGACGCGGAAGCGGCCGATGCCGGACGGCGAAATGGCGAAATTGCATTCCTTGCTGGCCTCGAATTCCGCCGCCTGCTTGTCGTTCATGATGGCCCGCGCCAGTTCCTGGGTATGCTGCGCCGTCAGCGCCTGGGTGGTGACCGGGGTCATTTTCCCGTCCACCTTGATGGCCGGCGGGAAATTGGCGGTGATGAACAGATCCGAGCCTTTCTTCTGCACCATCATGGCCAGAAGCTGATACATGAACTTGAGTCCTTCGTCGCGTTCCATTTCTACCTCGACATCAACAATGAGCCGCAACGCGGCGATCTAACATGGTCACCTCCCCCGCGAAGGGGAGGCAGGGAGGGGGCGGGCGTCCTTCGACAAGGATAATTTCCCGGGTTTCAACCCGGGAAATTATCCTTGTTCGCCGCCTTGCTGCGGGCTTCCGCAGGCGAAATGACCTTGCGCTTGACCAGGTCCTGCAGGTTCTGGTCCAGCGTCTGCATGCCGAACTGCTGGCCGGTCTGGATCGCCGAATACATTTGCGCCACTTTCGCTTCGCGGATCAGGTTGCGGATCGCCGGCGTGCCGACCATGATCTCGTGCGCGGCGACGCGGCCGGTGCCGTCCATGGTCTTGCACAGGGTCTGCGAGATCACTGCCTTGAGCGACTCGGACAGCATGGCGCGGATCATTTCCTTTTCCGCCGCCGGGAAGACGTCGATGACCCGGTCGATGGTCTTCGCCGCCGAGGAGGTGTGCAGCGTGCCGAACACCAGGTGCCCGGTCTCGGCGCCGGTCATCGCCAGGCGGATGGTTTCCAGATCGCGCATTTCGCCGACCAGGATCACGTCGGGGTCTTCGCGCAGCGCCGAACGCAGGGCGTTGTTGAAGGACAGCGTATGCGGACCGACTTCGCGCTGGTTGATCAGGCATTTCTTCGATTCATGGACGAATTCGATTGGATCTTCAACAGTCAGGATGTGGCCGTATTCGTTTTCGTTCTTGTGGTTGACCATCGCCGCCAGGGTGGTCGATTTGCCGGAACCGGTCGGGCCGGTGACCAGCACCAGGCCGCGCGGCTGATCGGATAGTTCCTGGAAGATTTTCGGTGCTTTCAGATCGTCCAGTGAGAGGATTTTCGAGGGAATGGTGCGCATCACGGCGGCGGCGCCGCGCTGCTGGACGAAGGCATTGACCCGGAAGCGCGCCAGGTTGGGCACGGCGAAGGAAAAATCGCATTCGAGGTTTTCCTCGTAGGTCTTGCGCTGGCCGTCGTTCATGATGTCATAGATCATGCCATGCACATCCTTGTGCTCCATCGGCGGCAGGTTGATGCGCCGTACGTCGCCGTTGACGCGGATCATCGGCGGCAGGCCGGAAGAAAGATGCAGGTCGGAGGCCTTGTTCTTGACGACAAAGGTGAGCAGTTCGGTAATATCCATGATGCTTCCGGTTTCCCTTGATCTGGCTGCGAAGTTTGCAGGCGCTATATGACAACAATTCAGTCCAACTTGCAAGCCGTCCATGCGCGCATCGCGGCTGCCTGTCGCGCCGCCGGCCGCTCGCCCGCTTCGGTTCGCCTGCTGGCGGTATCCAAAACCTGGCCGGCCGAGTGCGTGCGTGAAGCGTGTGCTTCAGGGCAGACGGCTTTCGGCGAGAACTATGTGCAGGAGGCGCTGCCGAAAATCCTGGCGCTGCCCGGCCTGCCACTCGAATGGCATTTCATCGGCCCGTTGCAGGGCAACAAGACCCGGGTGGTGGCGGAGCGGTTCACCTGGGTGCATTCGCTCGATCGATTGAAAATCGCCCAGCGGCTGGCGGCGCAGCGACCGCCCGGTCTGCCGCCACTGGAGGTCTGCATCGAGGTCAATGTTTCCGGCGAAGCCTCGAAAAGCGGTTGCCGCCCAGCGGAACTGCCACCCCTGGCGCATGCCGTGGCCGCCCTGCCCGGACTGCGCCTGCGCGGCCTGATGACCATCCCGGCACCGGGTGATGATGCGGCATTTGCCCGCCTGCGTGGATTGCTCGAGCGGCTCAAAGCGCAGGATTTGCCGCTCGATACGTTGTCGATGGGGATGAGCGATGACCTGGAAGCGGCGATAATGGAGGGTGCGACCCTGGTCCGTGTCGGTACGGCGGTTTTCGGCCGGCGCAGATGAAGGCGCAGCCGGGTCGGGATGGCCTGGACGAGATTAAATGCAACCATGGAGATGACATGAGAATCACATTCATTGGCGGCGGCAACATGGCCATCGCCCTGATCGGCGGGCTGAAGAAACAGGGTTTCTCGATGGCTGGCGTGCAGGTGGTGGAGCCTTTCGCCGAGGCGCGGGAGCGGCTGACGGCCAGCTTCGGCGTGCGCTCGGCGGCCGCCGTCGATGACGTCGCCCTGGCCTGCGACGTCCTGCTCCTGGCGGTCAAGCCGCAGCAGATGCGAGAGGCCCTCGCTCCGCTGGGCGGACGCTTGGGCGGACAGCTGGTGCTCAGCATCGCGGCCGGTCTGCGCCTGGCGGCCATCGCCCGCTGGCTGGGCGGTCATCGCCGTCTGGTACGGGCCATGCCGAATATGCCGGCCCTGATCGGCGCCGGCATCACGGGCCTATATGCGGCACCCGAGGTCGATGCAGCCGGCCGCGCGCAGGCGGAAAAAATACTCGGCGCGGTCGGCGCCACGCTGTGGGTCGAGGACGAAGCCCGGATCGACGCGATGACCGCCGTCTCCGGCAGTGGCCCGGCCTATGTCTTCTATTTCATCGAGGCGATCGAGGCGGCCGCGCGCGGGCTTGGCTTCGATGCCATCAGCGCCCGGCGGTTGACCGTCGATACCTTCCTCGGCGCGGCGCAACTGGCGGCGCAGAGCAGTGAGCCGGTGGCTACCCTGCGCGAGCGGGTCACTTCGAAAGGCGGCACCACCGAGGCGGCGTTGTGTGCCTTCGCCGAGTGTGGCGTGGCGGAAGCTATCGGCCAGGGCGTGCTCGCTGCACATGAACGTGGCCAGGAACTGGGCCGGCGGCTGGGAGAAGACGCATGTTGATGCAGACCCTGCTCTGGCTGCTCGACATGCTGTGCGGATTTTTCAGCATGGCGCTGCTGGCCCGCTTTCTCATGCAATGGACGCGGGCGCCGTTCCGCAACCCGCTGGGGAAGTTCATCGCCGCCGTCACCGACTGGATGCTGCGTCCGTTGCGGCGCCTGATTCCGGGGCTGTTCGGCCTCGATCTGGCCAGCCTGCTGCTGGCCTGGCTGTGGCAGGCCGCCTATCTTGGCATCGCGCTCGGCCTCTCCGGCGCGATTCTCGCCGTCTCGCCAGCGCCGATTTTTTCCGTGGCCTTGCTGGCGCTGATCGAAACCGTAAAAACCGGCTTCCACCTGGCCATCGGCGTGGTGCTGATTTCCGCGATCCTCTCCTGGGTCAATCCCCAGGCGCCGCTGGCCGATGTCATCAATGCGGTCAGCCGTCCGCTGTTGCACCCGTTTCAGCGCCTGATTCCGCCTGTCGGCGGCGTCGATCTCTCGCCGCTGGCGCTGCTGCTGCTGCTGCAGGTCAGCCTGGGAATGCTCGAACGGCTGCGCCTGACAATCCTAATGTCATGAGCTGGCTGCGGGGCGATGCCGATGGCGTGATGCTGACCCTGCACATCCAGCCGGGGGCGAAGAAAACCGAAATCGTTGGCCCGCACGGCGAGGCGTTGAAGATTCGCCTGCGGGCGCCGCCCGTCGATGGCAAGGCCAATGTCTGCCTGCTCACCTTTCTCGCTGCGCGCCTGGCCGTGCCGAAGGTTGCGGTGAGGTTGATTAGCGGCGAGAGTTCGCGCGCCAAGCGCGTTCATGTCGCCGGCGTCGAGTCGGCAGCCGTGCGGGAGCGGTTGGCGTCGCTCAGCCGAGCGTGCCGTCGTAGGCCAGGTGGCCCTCGATCAGGGTGTAGCGCACCCGGCCGGGGAGGGATAGGCCGAGAAACGGCGTGTTCTTGCCCAGGCTTTTCAGATTGGCGCGGGTGACGTGAAATTCGGCCGCCGGGTCGAAGATGCACAGATCGGCCACGGCGCCCGGCGCCAGGTGGCCGGCGTCAATGCCTAGCACGCGCGCGGGAGCCGCGGTGATGCGGGCCAGCGCGGTGGCGAGCGGCAGCTTCATTTCCCGTGCCCACTTGAGCGTCAGCGGCAGCAGCAGTTCGAGGCCGGTGGCGCCGACCTCGGCTTCATCGAACGGCAGTTGCTTGCCATCGTCATCGACCGGGGTGTGATCGGAGCACAGCGCATCGATGCTGCCATCGGCCAGCCTGGCGCGCAGCGCGTCGCGGTCGCGCTGCGCGCGCAGCGGTGGGTCGAGCCGGGCCTGCGGATTGAAAAAACCGATGTCATGATCGCACAGGTGCAGGTGATGGACGGCAACATCGCAGGTCACGGCGATGCCGGCGGCGCGCGCGGCGACGATCATCTCGATGCCGGCGGCCGATGACAGCCGGGTGATGTGCAGGCGCACGCCGGTTTCGCGGGCCAGGTGGAGGAGCGTGGACAGGGCGATGGTTTCGGCCGCCACCGGAATGCCGGCCAGCCCCAGGCGGGCAGCGATTTCGCCGTCATGGGCGACGCCCTGGCGCGCCAGGAACGGGTCTTGCGCCTGCAACCAGACCGGAAAACCGAAGGTCGCGGCATAATGCATGGCGCGCAGCATGACCTGGTTATCGACGATGGCGCGGTTGGCCTGGCCGAAGGCGATGCAGCCGGCCTCGAAGAGTTCCGCCATTTCAGTCAGCGCCTTGCCTTCCAGTTGCGTGGTCAGGGCGCCCACCGGATGGATGTGGGCGAACTCGGGCAGCCGAGCCCGATGCGAGAGCATCTCGACCAGGCTCGGTTCATCCAGCACCGGGTCGGTATCCGGCGGGCAGGCCAGCCGGGTGATGCCGCCGGCCGCGGCTGCCGCCATCTCCGATTCCAGCGTCGCGCGGTATTCGAAGCCCGGCTCGCGCAGCCGCGCGGAAAGGTCGATCAGCCCCGGGCAGACGATGCAGCCCGTGGCATCGAGTACGCAGCTGGCGGTAAACCCCGCCGGCGTATCGCCAGCGCCGACTATTCTGCCGGCGGCGATGAACACGTCGGTCGTTTTGTCGACGCCATGCGCCGGATCGATCAGGCGGCCGTTTTTGATGTGGATCTTCACCTTACGTCCCTCCCAGCATCGCCATCACCGCCATGCGCACCGCGATGCCGAAGGTGACTTGCGGCAGGATCACGGCCTGGCGGCCATCGGCCACCGCCGAGTCGATCTCGACGCCGCGATTCATCGGCCCCGGGTGCATGACGATGGCGTCGGGCTTGGCCAGGGCGAGCCGTTCCTGGGTCAGGCCGTAGGCCTTGAAGTATTCCTCGGTGCTGGGCAGCAGCGCGCCCTGCATGCGTTCGTTCTGCAGACGCAGCGTCATCACCACATCGACGCCGCGCAGGCCGTCGTCGATGGCGTGGAAGACGCGTACGCCGAGCCGTTCGATGCCGCTCGGCAACAGCGTCTTGGGGGCGATGACGCGTACTTCGGGGACGCCCAGCGTGGTCAGCGCGTGAATCTGGCTGCGGGCGACGCGCGAATGCAGCACATCGCCGACGATGGCCACGGTGAGCTGGCTGAAGTCGCGCTTGTAGTGGCGGATGGTATACATGTCGAGCAGTCCCTGCGTCGGGTGCGCATGGCGGCCGTCGCCGGCATTGACGACATGAATGTGGTCGCAGCCGGTAGCTGCGAGATGCTGTGCAATCAGATGCGGCGCGCCACTCGAGGCATGGCGGATGACGAACATGTCGGCCTGCATGGCGGCGAGATTGTCGACCGTATCGAGCAGGCGCTCGCCTTTATTGGCCGAGGAGGTGTTGATGTTGAGGTTGATGACGTCGGCGGAGAGTCGCTTGGCGGCGATTTCGAAGGTGGTGCGGGTGCGCGTCGAGTTTTCGAAGAACAGGTTGAACACGCTTTTTCCACGCAGGAGCGGCACTTTCTTGACCTCGCGTTCGGCGACGCTGGCGAAGGGCGCGGCGGTGTCGAGAATGCGCAAGATCATCTCGCACGGGAGGCCTTCGATGGTCAGCAGATGCTTGAGCTCGCCTTCGGCGGTCAGTTGTGGGTTGCGTGTCATGCCGTAATCATGCCTCCGTCAGGCGGAAAACCAGCCGACCGGCGGCGCTGTGCTCCAGCGCCAGCATCTGTCCGGCCGGCAGGGTCAGGCTGTGCGGGCAGAAACGCGCGGCGATCGGCAATTCGCGGCCGCCTCGGTCGGCCAGCACGGCCAGGTCGATTCGCGCCGGCCGGCCGTAGTCGAAAATCTCGTTCATCGCGGCGCGGATGGTGCGCCCGGTATAGAGCACGTCATCGACCAGGATGATGTGCGCGCCTTCGACCTCGAACGGCATCTGCGAGGCCTGCGGCCTGGCGTGCAGGCCGCGCTGGTGGTAATCGTCGCGGTAGAAGGAGATATCCAGCGCGCCGCTCGGCTGCGTTAGCCCGAGCAGCTCGCGCAGGCGTTCGGCGACCCAGACGCCGCCGGTATGGATGCCGACCAGCACGGTATTGGCGGCGAGCCGCGGCCGGATCAGTTCGGCGAGCTGGGCGCAGAGGATTTCGGCGTCAGGCAGCGGCATGGATTTCGAGGGGAGTCGAAGAGTGGGCGGCGCGGGCATCGAACCAGCCTTGCAGGATGATGCGGGCGGCCTCGGCATCGATCCGCGTTTTGCGTTCTTGCCAGGAAACTCGGCGCTGGCGCAACGCCGATTCGGCTTCGAGTGAAGAGAAGCGTTCATCGATCAACTCGACCGGCAGCACGAAGCGGCCACCCAACTGGTTGGCGAAGCGCTCGCAGCGTGCGGTCATCTCGTGTGCCGTGCCATCGTCGTTGAACGGATGGCCGACCAGCAGGCGCGCCGGTTGCCATTCGGCGATCAACCGGGCAATCGCCGCAAAGCGCGCGACGTTGGCCTCGACATCGAGGGTGGTGAGTGCGCGGGCCAGACCCAGGCGCGTCTCGCCGATGGCGACGCCGATGCGGCGGGTGCCGAAGTCGAAGGCCATGACCAGACCCCCTTCAGCCGGTCGCCCTGCTTGTGGTCCTGGCGCGTGCCGTTCGGTGCGGGGCGCGTGCTCAGGCATGGCCGACGACTCCGGAAAGATTGGCAAAGTCGACCCCAAGCTGCTGCAAGGCACTGGGCAGCCGTTCCTCGGAAGGCAGCCGGAACAGGATGTCGGCATCGGCTTCGACGGTGAGCCAGGCATTTTGCGCCAGTTCCCATTCCAGCTGGCCGGCATTCCAGCCGGCATAGCCGAGGCTGACCAGCACCTCCTCCGGCTCGCCGCCCTCGCCCATGGCGCGCAGGATGTCGCGCGAACTGGTCAGTGCGATCTCATCCGTCACCCGCAAGGAAGACTGCCAGCGGCCGACGGGGCGATGCAGGATAAAACCGCGATCGGTTTGCACCGGGCCGCCGGAATGTACCGGCAGCGCGGCCAGACGCTGTTGCGGAGTGCCCTCGGCCAGCGGGATGTCGACGCGCTGGAACAACTCGGCGAGGCCCATTTCGAGTGGCCGGTTGACCACGATACCCAGCGCGCCTTCGGCGTTGTGTTCGCAGATGTAGGTCAGCGTGCGGGAAAAGTTCGGGTCGGCCATGGCCGGCATGGCGATCAGGAAATGGTGGGTGAGGCAGGTGATTTCCATGGCTGTGTCGCCATTGTAATCCGTCATGCCGCACCTACGATAGCCATGTCGCTGAAAGGGGGGCTGCAAAAAACGGGCGCCCTGCGGCGCCCGTAAACCATGAAGGGGAAACCCGGCCTTGCGGCCGGGGTGTTGTCGCGGTCAGTCGTGGTAGGCGGACTCGCCGTGCGAACTGATGTCCAACCCTTCGCGCTCTTCGTCTTCCGGCACGCGCAGACCGATGAAGAGGTCGGCGATCTTGAAGGCGATGAAGGCGGCCACCGCGGTCCAGACCACGGTGACGCCGACGGCCTTGGCCTGAACGATGAACTGGTCGAGAATCGAGCCGTAGCCGGGTTTCATCTCGAACCAGTTGTTGTAGAAGCCCGGGCCGCCGAGGCCGGGAGCGTTGAAGATGCCGGTCATCAGGGCGCCGAAGATGCCGCCCAGGGCATGCACGCCGAAGACGTCGAGCGCATCGTCCGCGCCGATCATCTTCTTCAGCCCGGTGACGCCCCAGAAGCACAGGGGACCGACCAGCGCGCCGATCACGAAGGCGCCGATGATGCCGACGTTGCCGGCCGCCGGAGTGATCGCCACCAGGCCGGCCACGGCGCCGGAAGCGGCACCCAGCATCGAGGGTTTGCCCTTGATCGCCCATTCGGCGAACATCCAGGTGAGCACCGCGCAGGCGGTGGCCAGGTAGGTGTTCATGAAGGCCAGCGCCGCCGAGCCGTTGGCTTCGAGCGCCGAACCAGCGTTGAAGCCGAACCAGCCGAACCACAGCAGCGAAGCGCCGATCATGGTCATCGTCAGGCTGTGCGGCGACATCGATTCCTTGCCCAGACCGATCCGTTTGCCGAGCATGAAGGCGCCGACCAGGCCGGCGATCCCGGCGTTGATGTGCACCACCGTGCCACCGGCGAAGTCCAGCGCGCCCCACTGCCAGAGCAACCCGGCCTTGGCATTGGTAGCATCGACCACATCGGCGGCGGTGTACGCATCCGGGCCGGGCCAGAACCAGACCATGTGGGCGATCGGCAGGTAGCTGAGGGTGAACCAGATCACCGAGAACACCAGCAGCGCGGAAAACTTGATGCGTTCGGCCAGCGAGCCGAAGATCAGGCAGACGGTGATGGCGGCGAAGGTCGCCTGAAAGGCGACGAACACCAGTTCATACATTGGCGTGGCCTTGCTGAACGTGGCGCCCAGGGCAAAAGTTCCGGTCGCCGCGTCGAACACGCCGTTGAGGAACAGCCGGTCGAAGCCGCCGATGAAGGCGTTGCCCTCGGTGAACGCCAGGCTGTAGCCATAGATGCACCACAACACGGTAATCAGCGAGAAGACCACGAAGACCTGCATCAGCACCGAGAGCATGTTCTTGCTGCGCACCAGGCCGCCATAGAACAAGGCCAGGCCGGGAATCGACATCAAGAGCACCAGCGCGGTCGACACCAGCATCCAGGCCGTGTCGCCCTTGTTCGGTGTCGGTGCCGCAGCGGGTGCCGCAGCGGGGGCCTCTGCCGGGGCGGCAACGGCAGGCGCCGCGGCCGCAGGAGCTGCCGCCGGGGCGGCAGCAGACGCTGCAGCGGCCGGTGCATCTTCGGCCTGCGCCCCGCTGGCGAGAGCCAGCGTACAGGCGGCAAGCAGCGTAACGAGAAGTTGTTTCATGAAGTTCTCCCTTACAGGGCTTCCTCACCGGTTTCGCCGGTGCGGATGCGGATGACTTGTTCGACATCGAAGACGAAAATCTTGCCGTCGCCGATTTTTCCGGTGACGGCCGATTTTTCGATGGCTTCGACGACCTGTTCGAGGATGTCGTCGCGGACGGCGGCTTCGACCTTGACCTTGGGCAGAAAATCGACCACGTATTCCGCGCCGCGATAAAGCTCGGTGTGTCCCTTCTGCCGGCCAAAGCCCTTGACTTCGGTGACCGTGATGCCCTGCACGCCGACGGCGGCGAGGGCTTCACGCACTTCGTCAAGCTTGAACGGCTTGATGATGGCGGTAACCAGTTTCATGATGGGTTCCTTTGCATGAATAGGACAGGCGATCAGAATGTCTTGGAGAAGCTCAGTACCGCCCGGCTCTTGCCTGCGGAATACAGATCGGTCGGGTTGCTGAGCAAGGGGAAGCAGTAATCCTGGCCAGTGGCCGTTGCCGAGCAATCATCCTTGGCGTTGGTCGCCGAATAGGCCAGGCCCAGCACGCCGATGCCCAAGTCCTTGGTCACGCCGACCTTGTAATCGGTGTAGGAGGCATTGCCCCGGTCCTTGACGTTCTGGTGTCCGACATGGCCGTTGATGCCCCAGCCGCCACCGAGATCGTAGGCCGCGTTGGCTTCGAGATAGCCGGAGCCCTTGGTTTTGGAACCATCACTCGCCTTGGTCCAGCCAAACAGGCTGCCCGTGGTGACCGAGTATTTGACGGTCAGCCATTGGTAGCTCAACGCGCCATAGACTTCGGTCGTATCCGGCTTGGCGGCTCCGCTCGGCTTGTTGGTGCCCGGGTAGTTGTAGGTCAGCACGCCGACGTCATAACCCAGCGGGCCGGCTGTGCCCTTGTAGCCGCCATAGACATCGATTTCCAGACTGGCGCTGGCACCGGCGTCATTCAGCCAGCTGATGTTGGAACCCCAGACACCGGCATACAGGCCACTGCTGTGGGCGTAGTCGAAACCGCCCTGCAATGCAGGTTTGCCGCGGGTCTGCGCGATGCCGCGATAGAGATATTCGGTGGTCAGGCTGACATTGCCGGTGAAGGTATGCGGGCTGGCCGGTGCGGCCTCATCGGCCAGGGTAAAGGTGGAAAACGAGGACAGGGTGCCGGCCACTGCGGCGGCGATCAGGGACTTCTTCATGGTGTGTTACTCCTTTTGGGGTGGTTAAAAACAGCCTGATCTATGCGAAGACCGTGCCAATTTAGAAATAAGCTTTGATATCAATGAATAGAAAGTATTTTTCGATATCAATCCGGGTTTGTTGCACCGAAAGTGTTTGCCACACGGGAGATTTGCACCAGCGTGGTGCGGCGACCCTTGAAACCCTAGTTAACCATTTGTCGGTTGGCCGTTGACGCTGTGCTAGACTCGATTTCGAACAAGGAAACCGATCATGCTCAATCCCCAATTTTTTGAAGACGTGTCTGCCCGCATCGCCAAAGTGGTGGCCGCTACACCTGCCGCCGAGGTTGAAAAAAACCTGCGCGCCATGCTTGCCGGCCTGTTCGCCAAACTCGATCTGGTGACGCGCGAGGAATTCGACGTGCAGCGCGAAGTGCTCGCCTGCACGCGCGAAAAGCTCACCGCGCTCGAAGCCCGGGTCGCCGAACTGGAAGCGGCGCGTTTGGCTTCCGGTGGGCAAAAGTAAGTAACGTCCGCAGCGCATGGCGCTGGCGGTACTCCGTTCGCGCGCGCTAGCCGGTCTGGCCGCGCCGGAAGTTACAGTCGAAGTGCATCTGGCCGGCGGCCTGCCGTCGTTCGCGCTGGTCGGCTTGCCCGACACCGAGGTCAAGGAGGCGCGCGACCGCGTGCGGGCGGCGATCCAGAACAGCGGCTTCGAATTTCCCCAGCGGCGCATCACCGTCAATCTGGCGCCGGCCGACCTGCCGAAAGAATCCGGCCGCTTCGACCTGCCGATCGCCCTCGGCATCCTGATCGCCTCCGGCCAGTTGCCGGCGAAGACCCTCGACGAGCACGAATTCGCCGGCGAGCTCGCCCTCTCCGGCGAGCTGCGGACAGTGCGCGGGGCGCTGGCGATGTGCGCGGCGATGGCCCGCGAGGTGGAGTCGCGGAGAGCCTTCGTCCTGCCGCTGGACAGCGCGCCCGAGGCCGCCCTGATCGACGGCATGACCATCCTGCCGGCCCGGCATCTGCTCGAAGTCTGCGCGCACCTGGCCGGCCGCGAACTGCTCCAGCCTTTCGCCGTCTCGCCAGCGCCGAGTTTTTCGCGCTACCCCGATCTGGCCGAGGTCAGGGGGCAGGCGCCGGCCAAGCGCGCGCTGGAAGTCGCCGCCGCCGGCGGCCACAGCCTGCTCCTCTGCGGTCCGCCGGGTGCCGGCAAGTCGATGCTGGCGCAGCGCCTGCCGGGCCTCTTGCCGCCGATGACCGACGCCGAGGCGCTGGAGACCGCCGCCGTGCATTCACTAGCCGGCAGTTTCAGACTGGAGCACTGGGCGCAACGGCCGTTCCGTGCGCCGCATCACTCGGCCTCGACAGCGGCCCTGGTCGGTGGCGGTGGCAGCCCGCGCCCCGGCGAAATCTCGCTGGCGCATAACGGCACGCTGTTTCTCGACGAGCTTCCGGAGTTCCAGCGCGGCGTGCTCGAAGCCCTGCGCGAGCCGCTGGAGAGCGGGCAGATCCACATCAGCCGCGCCGCCCGGCGCGCCGAATTTCCCGCCCGCTTCCAGCTCGTCGCGGCAATGAATCCCTGTCCCTGCGGCTGGCTCGGCCATCCTGCCGGCAAGTGTCGCTGCACGCCCGACCAGATCGCGCGCTATCGCGGCAAGCTCTCCGGGCCCCTGCTCGATCGCCTCGACCTGATGCTCGATGTCCCTGCCGTCGATGAAGCCGAGCTCACCTCGCGGACGGCGGGCGAGACCTCGACCGCCGTCCGCGCGCGCGTCACGGCGGCGCGCGAGCGGCAACTGGCGCGCCAGGGCAAGCCCAATGCCCGGCTGATGCCGGATGAAATAGAGCGGCATGCCCGGCCCGACGCGGCCGGTGCGCAACTGCTCAAGCAGGCCATGGCGCGCCTGATGCTCTCGGCGCGGGCGTACCATCGCATCCTCAAGGTGGCGCGTACCATTGCCGATCTCGCCGCCCTCGACCACCTCACCGCCGCCCACGTCGCCGAGGCGATCCACTACCGGCGCGGGCTGGCCGAATGAATGGAATTGTCATGCTCAACTACCACATCATCCCCGTCACGCCCTTCGAACAGAACTGCACGCTGCTCTGGTGCGGCGAAACCATGCGCGGCGCCTTCGTCGATCCGGGCGGCGACCTGGAGCGCCTTTTGGCCGCGGCGGCCGAGCGGCAGGTGACGATCGAAAAGCTGCTGCTTACCCACGGCCACATCGATCACGCCGGCGGTGCCGGAGAACTCGCGCGGCGTCTCGGCGTGCCGATCGAAGGGCCGCAGCGCGAGGAAAGTTTCTGGCTCGATCAACTGGCCCTGCAAAGCCGGCAGTTCGGCTTTCCACCGGCGCAGGCCGTGCTGCCCGACCGCTGGCTGGAGGAGGGCGACAGCGTCCGGATCGGCAACGAAACCCTGCAGGTGCTGCACACGCCCGGCCATACGCCGGGCCATGTGGTGTTCTTCCATGCGGGAAGCCGGCTCGCCATCGTCGGCGACGTGCTGTTCGCCGGCTCGATCGGGCGTACCGATTTTCCGCGCGGCAATCACCAGGCGCTGCTCGATTCGATCAGGAACAAGTTGTGGCCGCTGGGTGACGATGTGGCCTTCATACCGGGGCACGGCCCGATGTCCACCTTCGGCGCCGAACGGCGCGACAATCCTTTCGTAGGGGATTATGCATGAGTCATGTCTGGAAATTCTTTCGCGCCGGCGGCTTCGACCAGGTCCGCCTCGATACCGCCGCCGACCTGCTCGCTCTCAAGGAGCTCGACCAGAAGCTGTGGGTCGCGCTGGCCTGTCCGACCACCGGGGTCGAGTTCGATGCGCGCACGCTGGCGCTGATCGATACCGACAACGATGGCCGCATCCGCGCGCCGGAACTCCTGGCGGCGGTCGACTGGGCCGCGGCGCGCCTGGCCGATCCCGAGGTGCTCGGGCAACGGCATGCCGGTGTGCCGCTGGCGGCGATCGGCGATGCCGCCCTGGCGAGCACTGCGCAGGCCCTGCTGCACGACGGCGAGGACGTGCTGACGGTCCAACGGGCGAGCGAAGCCGAAGCCGCGGCCATGATCCATCTGACGGCGAGCTGGGCGGCTCGGCGGGATGCCGTTGCCATCCTCGGCGAGGCGACGGAGACGGCCTGTGCCGCGTTTCTTGCGATGCAGGCGAAAGTCGATGATTACTTTGCCCGCTGCCGTCTGGCGGCCTTCGATCCGCGCGCCGGCGGGCTGTTGAATGCCAACGACGAGGCGCTCAAAACGCTGGGCGCGATGCTGCTCACCTCCGCTGCGTCGCAGTCGCTGCCGCTGGCAAAAGTTCCCACGGAGACACAAGGCACTGGCGCTGGCGGGACGGTGCCTTTGGCCGTCGAAGCGGCGCACAGCGGGATCAACCCGGCTTGGGCGGCGCCGCTGACGACGCTGCGCGATGCCGTTGTCGTGCCGCTGCTCGGCGCGCGCGAAACCTTGGACGAAGCCGACTGGCGCACGATTCAGGAACGGCTGGCACCGTTCCTTGCCTGGCAGGCGGCCAACCCGGAAGTCCTCGACCCGACCGCCGAACTGCCGCCGGACGTCGCCGCCGCACGCGACCTCGAACGCCTCGCCCGCTACGTGCGCGATCTGCTGCCTCTGGCCAACAACCTCGTCGCTTTCCGCAATTTCTACACGCGACAAGGCAAGGCCATGTTCCAGCTTGGCACGCTGTATCTCGATGGCCGGGCCGCCGAGCTGGTCGTCGCCGTCAATGACGCCGGCAAGCATGCGGCGCTGGCTTCGCTTTCGCGCCTGTTCCTGGTCTATTGCGACTGCGTGCGCAATGATGAAAAGCTGGCGATCGCCGCGGCGTTCACGGCCGGCGATGCGGACCAGTTGATGGCCGGCCGCAATGGGGTCTTCTACGACAGCCAGGGCCGCGATTGGGATGCCACCATCGTGCGCATCGTCGATCACCCGATCAGCCTGCGCCAGGCATTCTGGTCGCCGTACAAGAAAATGATGCGGCTGGTCGGCGAGCAATTGCAAAAAGTCGCCGCCAGCAAGGCCGGGGCGGCCGAGGCGGGTCTCGCCGAGAAAGCCGCCGGTGTTGGCAAGGTCGCGGCTGCGCCGCCCAAACCGGTGGCGCAGCAGGCCTTCGATGTCGGCAAGTTCGCCGGCATCTTCGCCGCCATCGGCCTCGCCGTGGGGGCGATCGGCACCGCGCTGGCAAGCATGCTGAGCGGCCTGTTCGGTCTCAAGGCCTGGCAGATTCCGTTGGCGCTGGTCGGTCTGATGCTAGCCATCTCGCTGCCGGCGGTGGTGCTGGCCTGGTTCAAGCTGCGCCACCGCAGCCTGGGGCCGCTGCTCGACGCCAACGGCTGGGCGATCAACACCCGCGCCCGCATCAACATTCCGTTCGGCACCTCGCTCACCCAACTGGCGCGATTGCCGGCAGGCAGCGAACGGGCGCTGGTCGATCCCTACGCGGAACGGGAAGTTTCGTGGGTGTTCTACGCCCTTGTCATGGTCACGGCAGTGACCCTGGTGGCATGGTTGCGCTTCGGCTGATGAGGCCGCCAGGAATGAAGAATGGTTCCATGAACTTGCTGCGCCGGGCCGGCATCGCCACCGGTAGCGTCGCCATTTTGCTGCTGGCGCTGGCTGGCGTGCTGTACGCGCTGTTCGATGAGGAAAAGATCAAGCAGGAACTGACGCAGGTCGTCCTCGCCAAGACCCAGCGGCAACTGGTGATCAGCGGCCCGCTCGAGCTTTCGCTATGGCCGAACGTGGCGGTTCGCCTCGGCCGGACGACGCTTTCCGAATCCGGCAGCGCCACGCCGTTTCTTGCCTTCGAGCAGGCACGGTTGTCGGTGGCCGTGCTGCCCTTGCTGAAAAAACAGGTGTCGGTCGATGGCGCCGAGATCGAGAATCTCGCGGCCACGCTGATCAGGTACAAGGACGGCCGGCTCAACATCGCCGATCTCACGGCTGGCGCACCTGGGCAAAAAGTCGGCGCTGGCGAGACGGCGAGCGCGCCGCTCAAGCTCGACATCGGCCACATCCGGCTCGCCCACGCGCGCCTCGTCTGGCGCGATGAGACGAGTGGCAAAACGACCACGATTTCCGATCTGGATTTTTCCACCGGCCGCCTCCTGGCAGACGGCGAACGCAAGACACTGTCGGTCGAAGCCCTGCGACTGATGACGGAGGGTGACTTGCCGGGGCCGCAGGGCAATGACCGCTTCACGCTCAAGCTCGAGGTGCCGCAACTTGCGTTCTCACCCGAACAAAGCCGCAGCGAGTCGCTCGCCCTGTCGGCGACCCTGACCGGCGCGGGACGCAATCTCGCCGCGCAACTGACGCTGTCCGGGCTCAAGGGTTCGCCGGAGGCGCCGGAGGCGGCGAAACTCGATTTCAACGCCGAGGGAAAACAGGGTGCAACGCAGTTCAAGGCGCGGCTTTCCGCGTCGTTGGCGGCCAATCTCGCGGCGCAGAGTTTCCGGCTGGAGCCGCTCGCCGGCCGCCTCGATCTGGTCAGTCCGGGCATGCCGATGAAGCAGCTGCAACTGCCGCTGCGCGGCCAGGCGCGGCTGGACCTCAAGCAACAGACCGCCGCCCTCGAACTCGGCACGCAGTTCGATGAGTCGAAGATCGATGCCCGGCTGGAACTGGCGAAGTTCACGCCGCTCGGGATGAATTTCGATCTGTCGATCGACCGCCTCGATCTCGATCGCTACTTCCCGCCACAGGCCGCGGGCAGCGCCGCGAGTGCGGGTACGACGCAAGCCAACGCACCGTCGCCGCTCGACTTCTCCGCCCTGAAAAATCTGGACCTTACGGGCACGATACGCATCGGCGCACTCAAGGTGCGGCGGCTCGAACTGGCCAGGCTCGATGCCCGGCTCAAGGCCGCCGCCGGCCGGCTCGACATCGCGCCTGTTTCCGCCAGCCTGTATCAGGGGACGGCGAACGGCAGCCTCGGCATCGATGCCAACGACAACGGCGTCGTCCTGCGGCAGAGGCTGAACAATGTCAGCATCGCGCCCCTGCTCAAGGACCTGCTCGGCAAGGATGTGCTCGAAGGCCGCGGCAACGTGACGCTCGACGTGAATGGACGCGGCAAGACGGTGGCGGCGATGAAGCAGACGCTTGCCGGCAACGCGGCCCTCGCCCTGAAGGATGGCGCGGTGAAGGGCATCAACCTGGCGCAGCGCCTGCGCGAGATCAAGGCCGGCCTGGGCAGCAAGCAGGAGGTGACGCAGGCCGCCCGGAGCAGCGAGAAAACCGATTTCGCCGAACTCTCCGCCAGCTTCCGCATCGCCGGCGGCGTGGCGCACAACGACGACCTGATGCTCAAATCGCCCTTCCTGCGCGTTACCGGCGCGGGGGATATCGACCTCGGTCACGAGCGGCTCGATTACCTCGCCAAGGCCAGCGTGGTGGCGACCAGCGCCGGGCAGGAGGGCAAGGATCTGGCGCAACTCAAAGGCATTACCATCCCGGTGCGGCTCTTCGGGCCGTTCGCCGACCCGGCCTGGAAGATCGAGCTCGGCAATCTGGTGACGGAAGCCGCCAAGGAAAAGATCGAGGCCAAGGTGAGCGAGAAAAAGCAGGAAATCCAGCAAAAGGCGGGCGACAAGATGAAAGACAAACTGAAGGGATTGTTCGGCAAATGAATGAAGACATCGAACGGCTGTTCGTCAACAACCGCGATTGGGCGGCGCGCATGCGTGCCGAAGACCCGGGATTTTTTGATCGGCTGACCCACTTGCAGGCGCCACGGTTTCTCTGGATCGGCTGCTCCGATTCGCGCGTGCCGGCCAATGAGATCGCCGGCCTGCTGCCGGGCGAGGTGTTCGTCCATCGCAATATCGCCAACGTCGTCGTGCATACCGATCTCAACTGCCTGTCGGTGATCCAGTTCGCGGTCGATGTGCTCAAGGTGCGCCACATCATGGTGGTCGGCCACCATGGCTGCGGCGGGGTGCGCGCGGCGCTGGACAATCTGCGCCTGGGGCTGGCCGACAACTGGGTGCGGCATGTGCAGGACGTGCGCGACAAGCATGCCGGATTTCTCGCCGGCATCGCCGAGCCGGATACGCGCTGGCGGCGGCTGTGCGAACTCAATGCCCTGGAGCAGGCCAGCAACGTCGCCAGTACGACGATGGTACGCGATGCCTGGGCGCGCGGCCAGGCGCTCAGCGTGCACGCCTGGGTCTATGGCCTGGCCGATGGCCTGCTGCATGACTTTGGCTTTACCGTGGCGAGCAGCGAGGAAGTTGAACAGGTGGTGCAACGGGCGCGGACAAAGATTTTTTCGACATGATCCATCTCGGCATCGACCTCGGCGGTGGCAAGATCGAAGTCGTTGCCATGGATGGCGCGGGGATCGAGCAGTTGCGCGAGCGCATCGCCACGCCGCGTGGCGATTACCCGGCGACGCTCGAAGCGATCATCGGCCTGGTGGCTGCGGCACAAGAAAAACTCGGCGTTGATGATGCGCCGATCGGCATCGGTATTCCCGGCAGCGAGACGGCCGATGGCCGGGTGCGCAACGCCAACTCGACCTGGATCAACGGCCGGCCGCTGCGCAGTGATCTCGAAACCCGCCTCGGCCGGCCGGTCGCGCTGGCCAACGATGCCAACTGCTTCGTCCTCTCCGAGGCCCGCGATGGCGCCGCCGCCGGAGCGGTGGTGGTGTTCGGCGTCATCCTTGGCACAGGGGTCGGCGGCGGCCTGGTGGTCGATGGCCGCCTGCTCGCCGGCGCCAATCGCATTGCCGGCGAATGGGGCCACAATCCGTTGCCCGCCGCCGGCGAGCCGGAAGGCCTCGTCTGCTGGTGCGGACGGCGTGATTGCATCGAGCTTTATCTTTCCGGGCCGGGCCTCGCCGCCGACCATCGACGTGTCACCGGCGCCGAGTTTTTGTCCGCGCCGCAAATCGCCGCCGCCGCCGCGGCCGGCGACTCCCGGGCCGCCACCACGCTCGAACGTTATGAACGGCGCCTCGCGCTATCCCTCGCCCAGGTCATCAACCTGCTCGATCCCGATGTCATCGTGCTCGGCGGCGGCCTGTCGAACATCGACCGCCTCTACTGCAACGTGCCGCGTTTGTGGTCGCCAGCGGTGTTTTCGGAACGGGTGGAAACGCGCCTGGTCAGGCATCGCCACGGCGATTCCTCCGGCGTGCGTGGCGCCGCCTGGCTTGCCGGGCAACAGGATTAGCGGGGTTGATCAGGGCCGAGCGGGTTGCCCGGCGCCGGTCAGCTGCCGTGTAATCAATGCCTGCACTGGAGGCAACAGACTGGCTGCGCGCAGCACGGCGCCGCGCAGCAGGCGCGCCGGGGTGTGGTCGTTGGTGAACAATTGCACGATGGCGTTGGTACCCAGGTAGATGGGCAAGGTGGTGCGCCGGTGCTCGCGCGCATAGGCTTGCAAGGCCGGCATCAGCGCCGCGTCGCGCCCACGCGCACGGGCCAGTTCCCGGGCCAGCGTGTCCACGCCATACAAGCCGAAGTTGTAGCCATGCGCGGTGACCGGGTGCATGCCCACCGCGGCATCGCCCACCAGGGCCACCCGCGGCATGGCGAAGCGATGCGCGTAGGTCGCCACCAGCGGGTAGGCATGGCGCAGGCCGGGGCCATGCAGGCGGCCGAGGCGGTCGCCGAAAGCGGCTTGCAGGCGCTGCGCAAAGCTGTTCTCGTCCAGCGCCAGCCATGCGGCCGCCTGGTCGCCGCGCAGGGTGAGCACGGCCGAGCTTTGTCGCCCGGCCATCGGCAGCATGGCCAACGTGTGGCCATGGAAAAAACACTCGTGCGCGATGCCTTCGTGGTCGCGCTCGTGCGCCACGCGGCAGACGATCGCCGTGCGGCCGAAATCCAGCAGGCGCGCGCCGATGCCGGCCATCCGGCGCAGGGTGGAGAAGCGACTGTCGGCGGCCACCACCAGCGGCGCGGCCAGTGTGCGGCCGTTGGCCAGTTGCAGCGAGGCGTGGGTGTCCTTGACACTCAGGCCGACGACCTGCGCATCGCCCCGTACCTGTACCAACGGCTCGTCCAGCGCGGCGGCATGGGCAGCCGCGCGAATGTGGTGATTGGGCACCAGCCAGCCCAACGCCTCGTGGCCGGCGGCACGCGCATCGAACGGCAGCATCAGGGACGAAATGCCGTTGCGCACCTGCGCTTGCCGCAGTGGCGCAATCTCGTTCGCCGGCAGGCGCTGCCACAGGCCCAGCGTTTCGAGGATGCGGCGTGCCCGGTGGGTCAGCGCGATGTCGCGGCCATCTTCGGCGGGCGCGGCCAGGCTGGCCAACGAGGCCTGTTCCAGCACGGTGCTGCGCAGGCCGGCTTGCGCCAGAGCCACCGCCAGAGCCAGCCCGGCCGGGCCGGCGCCGACGATCAGCACATCGGATTCGCGGCAGGGGGGTGCTTCATTCATGGATTTCTCTCCGGGATGCGGAACGCGTGATCCATGATACGGCGTTCGCCGCCGCCTTATTTTGATCCTGGTCAGGAACCTGCCTTTATCCCTTGTCGGGTCGTCAAGGGGAAACGGCGTCAACCGGGCGGCTTGAGAAAGAGGAAGGTGGATCTGGTGCGCTCGGCGGGGATCGAACCCACAACCCCTGGCTTCGGAGGCCAGTACTCTATCCATTGAGCTACGAGCGCAAGGGGGCGAAGCATAGCGTGTTCGGGCGTTTCCGTCCATCGCCCGGCATCGATCCACTATAATCACCGCCTCAGTTCATCTCTCCGGAAGTGTCAAGTCATGACCCAGGAATCCAAGGAAAGCCTCCGTCCGTTTGCCCTGCTGATCGGCGGCATGGTGGTTTTGATCGTTTTTGCCGTGGTGCTGGCCAGCCTGATCGGCGCCAAGCCCAAGATCGAGGACGAGGAAGCGGTAAATGACCGCATCGCACCGCTGGCCAAGGTCGATCTGGCCGCTGCCGGGGCGGCCACGGCCGGCGATCGCACGGGCGAGCAGATTTATCAGGCCGCATGCCAGGCCTGCCACGCCACCGGCGCCGCCGGTGCGCCGAAGCTCGGCGACAAGGCGGCCTGGGCGCCGCGTCTGGGACAGGGTCTGGCCGGCTTGCTCAAGTCGGTGGCCAACGGCAAGAATGCGATGCCGCCGAAGGGGGGCTCGGATGCCAATGAAACCGAATTGGCGCGCGCCACCGTCTTCATGGCCAACCAGTCCGGCGGCAAGCTGAAGGAGCCGGCGGCGAAATGATGCCGGAATCTTGCGTCTAGTGTAGTGCTTGCGAATTGTCGAAACCGTCAAAACACCTCGGCGTCATTCCCGCGGAAGCGGGAATCCAGTACGTTCCCGGGTCCCCGCTTCGCCCGCCGCGAAGCGGGGACCCGGGTGTGTCGAGACTGCGGGGACGACGATGGATCGACCGCCCCGGTACTAAAATTTGCCAAGCGCCACACTAGCCGGGTACGTGCGGTACCGCACCCCGGTGGTCGCAAGGGGTTCGGGTCGGGCCAGAAAGTCGGCGCTGGCGAAACGCCGATCCGCGTCGGACGCGCCGGGTAGCTTGCCGCGAATGGAAAATTTTTGATGCCGGTCTGGCTCCTGCCGCTGCTCAACCGGCGCATGCTGATCTGCGTGTTCACCGGGTTTTCTTCCGGCCTGCCGCTGTATCTGCTGCTCAATCTGCTGCCGGCGTGGCTGCGCTCGGAAGGCGTCGATCTGAAGACCATCGGCCTGTTCGCGCTGATCCAGTTTCCCTACACCTGGAAGTTCCTCTGGGCGCCGCTGCTCGATCGCTACACACCGGCCATCGGCATCCGCGGCCGGCGCCGCGGCTGGATGCTGATCACCCAGATCGGTCTGCTGCTCGCCATCGCCGCTTTGGGATTTTTGTCGCCGGCCGAAGCGCTGCAATCCATCGTCGGGCTGACCGTGGCCATCGCCCTGCTTTCGGCGACCCAGGATATCGCGCTCGATGCCTTTCGCCGCGAGATTCTGCCGGAACGCGAAATGGGTCTGGGCAATTCGGTGCATGTCAATGCCTATCGCATCGCCGGACTGGTGCCGGGCTCGTTGGCGCTGATCCTGGCCGATCACCTGCCCTGGTTCCAGGTCTTTTTCGTCACCGCGCTGTTCATGCTCCCCGGCCTCGCCATGGCCGCGCTGGTCGAGGAACCGGCGATTGCCGACGGGGCGCCGAAAACGTTGCGCGAGGCCGTAATCGAACCTTTTCACGAGTTCGTCAGCCGCGCCGGCTGGCGCGAGGCGGCGCTGATTCTGGCTTTCATTTTTCTTTACAAGCTGGGCGACTCGATGTGCACCGCGCTGGCCACGCCGTTTTATCTCGACATGGGTTTCGCCAAGTCGCAGATCGGCTTGGTGGCCAAGCATGCGGGCCTGTGGCCAGCGGTGATCGGCGGCCTGCTGGGCGGACTGTGGATGGTCAGGATCGGCATCAACCGGGCGCTGTGGCTGTTCGGCGCGGTGCAGTTGCTGTCGATCTTCGGCTTCGCCTGGCTGGCCTGGCTCGGCCGCCATGAGACGCCGGGTGCGCTGGAGCTGATGCAACTGGCGCTGGTGATCGGCTTCGAGGCGCTCGGCGTGGGCCTCGGCACGGCGGCCTTCGTCGCCTTCATCGCGCGGGCAACCAACCCGCTGTACACGGCGACCCAGTTCGCGCTGTTTACCAGCCTCGCCGCCGTGCCGCGCACCTTCGTCAATGCCACCACCGGCGTGCTGGTGGAACAAATGGGCTGGGTCGGCTTCTTTCTGCTCTGCGCGGTGCTGGCGGTGCCGGGTATGCTACTGCTGGTCAAGGTGGCGCCGTGGCAAAAAAACAACAGTCCGGGTGATTCGGGACTGTATTCCAAATAATTCAAGCGAATTCTGATCGAGTCGTAATACTCTCCAGATGCGGGTTACAAGACGAGGAGAGGCACGATGACTACATTGACAATCGGGAGCGAAAACATTTTCGAGGACGAGTTCGGCGACTTTGCCGACGAAGTCCTCAACGCCGGCTGGACGCCACCTCTGGCGGAGGTCTTGGCCCAGGCCGCCGCCAGTAGCGAAAAAACCACAGTGGCCGGCACCCCGGCGCTGGATGTCGACGCTTTCCTCAGCCGCGTTTACAAAAGCCAGGGCGAGTGAGCGGCAAGCCTGGCGAGTCCAGGTCCGTCCGTTCCTTGCTTTCATCCGCACTCTGTCACACCCATTCGCCTTCCCGCAACCTCGCTCCCACGTCATCGCTCCGGCCCCGGACCCAGGGAACCTGGCACATCGTTGTTCCGCCCCCGAACCTCCCCCTCATCGTCGTTCCGGGCTTGACCCGGAACCCAGGGGATGACCCTGAGGTATGCCAAGGCGACCACCGAATGAATTCCGGATCGCCGCTACGCATCGTCCGCAATGACGGGGATAGAGCCGTCGCTTCGGCCCCGGAGCGGAGTCCACGGTGTATCGAAACTGCGGGAATGACGGCATGGCTACGGCCGGTATAATCGGCCGCCCTAGACCGACGTAACCGTCCACGCGCGTGGCCCTGGCCGCCGCGCATGAGCACACTCCGACCGTTGAATACTTCCTCTGCCCAGCGCAGTCCTGCAGCGACGCTTCACACCAGCCGTGACCTGTATCTGCGGTTGCTGGGTTATGTCCGGCCGTACTGGCGGATTTTCGTCCTCTCGATCGTGCTGATGGCCGCTTCCGCGGCGACCGAGCCGGCTTTCCCGGCGTTGATGAAACCGCTGCTCGACGGCGGCTTTTCCGGCAAAACGGCCTATCCGGCCTGGCTCCTGCCGCTGCTCATCGTCGGCGTCTTCCTGTTGCGCGGCGTGTTCGGCTTTTGCGCCGATTATGCGCTGTCCTGGGTTTCGAACAAGATCGTGCTCGATCTGCGCAACGACATGTTCAAGCGGCTGGTGCATCTGCCGACCGATTTTTTCGACAATCAGTCCTCCGGCGCCGTGATGTCGCGCATCGCCTACGACGTGACCGGCGTCACCGGTGCGGCCACCGGCGTGCTGACCACGCTGGTCAAGGATTCGCTGGCGGTGATCGGGCTCTTGGCCTGGATGTTCTGGCTCAACTGGCAACTGAGCCTGATCGCCTTGCTGCTGATTCCCGCCATCGCGCTTGTCGTGCGCGGCTTCAGTTCGCGCCTGCGCGCCACCAGCCGCGCCGTGCAGCGGGCAATGGGCGAGATCATGCATGTGCTGGAAGAGAGCATCGAGGCGCACAAGGTGGTGAAGATTTTCGGCGGCCAGGGTTATGAAGCGAAACGTTTCGCCGCCGCCAGCGGTCAGCAGCGCGGCCAGGCGATGCGCCAGACCATCGCCGCGGCCGCGCTCGGCCCCATCGTTCAGGTCTTTGCCGCGATCGCCCTGGCCACCATCATCACCATTGCTTTGCGTCAGGCCTCGGTCGGCGGCGCCACGGTCGGCGATTTCGTTTCCTTCATCACCGCCATGCTGATGCTGCTCGCGCCCTTGAAACGGCTGACCGACATCAACGCGCCGCTGCAGCGGGGCCTTGCCGCTGCCGAGAGCGTGTTCGATCTGATCGATCAGCCGGCGGAGGACGATCATGGCACGGTCGAACTGGAGCGGGCACGCGGCGAGGTCGAATTCGACAACGTGTGCCTGCGCTACCCCGAAGCCGGCCGCGAGGCGCTCGCCGGCATCGATCTGCTCATCCCCGCCGGGCAGACCGTCGCCCTGGTCGGCGCTTCCGGCAGTGGCAAGACCTCGCTCGCCAACCTGCTGCCGCGTTTCTATCACCCGACTGACGGCGAGATCCGCATCGACGGCCATCCCGTCGAGACGCTGACGCTCGCCTCGTTGCGCGCCAACATCGCGCTGGTCTCGCAGGACGTGGTGCTGTTCAATGACAGCGTCGCCGCCAACATCGCCTATGGCCTGGGCGAGGTGCCGCGCGAGCAACTGATCGCCGCCGCCCGCGCCGCGCATGCGCTCGACTTCATCGAGGCCATGCCGCAGGGCTTCGAGACATTGATCGGCGAGAACGGCGTCAAGCTCTCCGGCGGCCAGCGCCAGCGCCTGGCGATCGCCCGCGCAATCCTCAAGAATGCACCGATCCTGATCCTCGACGAAGCCACCTCGGCACTCGACACCGAGTCCGAACGTCATGTCCAGGCCGCGCTCGACGTACTGATGAAAAACCGCACCACGCTGGTCGTCGCCCATCGCCTGTCGACCATCGAGCATGCCGACCGCATCGTCGTGCTGGAAACCGGCCGCATCATCGAGGAAGGCCGGCATGCCGAACTGCTGACGAAGGCCGGGGCGTATGCGCATTTTTACCGGTTGCAGCGCTCGCACGAAGCGCGGCAGGCCTAGCGCGGATCGTGAACATCCTGCATACCGAAAGCTCCACTGGCTGGGGCGGACAGGAAAACCGCACGCTCAACGAACTGATGACCCTGCGCGAGCGCGGGCTGGCACCCATGCTGGCGTGTCCGCCGCAGGCCCGGCTGGGCACGCGAGCGCGCGAAGCGGGCTTCGAGGTGCATGACATCCCGATGCGTGGTGCGCTCGATCTGCCGGCATTGCTTGCCTTGCGGCGACTGATGCAACGCCGCTGCATCGAAATCGTCAACACCCACAGCGGCCGCGACACGCAGCTGGCTGGCCTGGCGGCGAAAACCCTCGGCAGTCACCGGCCCCGAGTGGTGCGCACGCGGCATCTGGCCTTGCCGATCTCCTCACCTTTCACCTATGTCCGGCTGGTCGATCAGGTGGTCACCGTCAGCCGTTTCGTCGGCGATTACCTGGCCTCGGCCGGAGTCCCCGCCGGACGCATCACGACGGTGCCGACCGGTATCGATCTCTCTCGCTATCGGATCGATGGGCCGGGCACGCTGCGCGCCGAGCTGGGCCTGCCCGCCGCCGCGCTGCTGATCGGCACGGTCGCCATCCTGCGGCGCAAGAAGGGGCATGCCGAACTGCTCGAAGCCGTGCCCGCGGTGCTGGCGAAGTTTCCCGCCGCCCACTTCGTCTTCGCCGGCGACGGCCCACAGCACGAGAATCTGGCGCGGCGCATCGGCGAGCTTGGTCTTGGCGGCAACGTGCATCTGCTGGGCTTGCGGCACGACGTGGTGAATGTGCTGGCCAGCCTCGATCTGTTCGTCCTGCCGACGCACCAGGAGGCACTCGGCACCGCCTTCATCGAGGCTGGCGCGATGGGCCTGCCGGTGGTCGCCAGCCGCGTCGATGGCGTTCCGGAAGTCGTGCAGGAGGGCATTACGGGCCTGCTCGTGGCGGTCAAGGACAGCACCGCCCTGGCCGCGGCGATCTGCGCCTTGCTTGCCGATCCGGCACGGCGCCAGGCGATGGGTGAAGCGGCGCGCGCCTGGATTGCGACCCGCTTTTCGCGCGAAGCGATGGTTGACGGCATGCTCGCCGTTTATGCCAAAGTGCTTGCCGCGGAGAAGTCGCGGTGAACATCGCCCGCGCCATCCCCGTGCTGATGTATCACCACGTCAGTCCGACGCCAGGACTGGTCACGATCTCGCCGGAAAACTTCCGCGCACAGATGGCGTATCTCGCGCAAAACGGCTGGCGCACCATCGGTAGCCGCGAACTCGAAGATTTCTTCGCCGGCAAGCCGCTGCCAGAAAAAAGCCTGATGCTCACCTTCGACGACGGCTGGCTCGACAACTGGCTCCATGCCCATCCGATCTTGCGGGAATTCGGACTCAAGGCCGTGCTTTTCCTCATCACCGGCTGGATCGGCGACGGCCCGCCACGCGCCCTCGCCGTAACGGATGACGGGACCGCGCCCTCCTGTCCGACGCGTTTTCCTGCGCATCGCGTCTGCATGGAAAAGGTGCGTGGTGGCCAGGCCGACGAGGTGATGTTGCGCTGGAGCGAGGTCGAGGCGATGCGCGCGGCCGGCAGCTTCGAATTTCATTCGCATACCCACACGCATACCCGGTGGGACAAGATCGAAGCGGATGCCGCGCCGCGCCGGGAAAAGCTGGCCGCCGATCTCGCCGTGTCGTGCCAGGCATTGCAGGCGCACCTCGGCGAAACATCGGCTCACCTGTGCTGGCCGCAGGGCTATCACGACGACGACTACAAGCAGGCCGCCACGGAGGGTGGCTTCCGTTACCTCTACACCACCCGCCCCGACACCTGCACGCCATCGACCGCGGCCGGCAACATCCCCCGCATCGTGGTCAAGGATCGCGGCGCCGGCTGGTTGGCGCGGCGCCTGTGGCTGTACCGGCAACCGGGGCTGACGCGGCTGTATCTCGGTTGCCAGGGAAAGTCCGGAGCATGAAAATCATCGCCTGCATCCTCTGCGGCTCGGGCGAAATGCTCCTGGTCGCGCTGGAACGTGGCATCGATGCGATCGGTTTCGATACCAACCGGCCACGGCCGGACTTTTACTTTCGCGCCAATCGTCGCCTTGGCTCAAAGAATAACGAAGCACTACACTACGACGACGGCTATCGCGCAATAGCCCGCGCTGCCGGCTTCTCGCACTTCTACACCGTCGGCCGCGGCACCTGCCTGCCGCGAACATCCATGGAAGAAATTCCGCGCATCGTCGTGGTCAAGGACAAGGCGGGTTTGTGGTTCGGCAGCCGCCTGCGGCTCTATCACCAGCCCCGGCTCACGGCAATTTATGATCGCATCCACTAAGGGAACCCAGGAGGAAGCATGACCGTAGCACTCAAACCCGGCTGGCCGCAGCGCCAGGGCAGGAACGGCGTCATCGACCTGCTGCCCGCGGTTCTCGACGAAGAAAAGATCAACGAGAACAAGATCCACGAGACCGTCAACGATTCGGTCAGCCGCGACCTGCTCACGAAAAAGCGCTTCTACATCGACCGCTTCGAGAAGCGCTGGCGCAAGGTGATTCTGCAAAAGAATACGAAGAGCTTCCTCGAACTCGCCGGCGGGCTCTGTTACATCAGCGCGCTGGCCAAGTTGCATCGTCCCGACATCGAAGTCTGGGCCAGCGACGTTGCGCCGCTCTACCTCGAGAACAAGTCGGTGGTCACGGCGCAACTGTTCGGCGTCAGCATCGACCAATTCGCCGCCGTCGACGCCGAGAACCTGCCCTTCGCCGACAACCAGCTCGACGCCGTGTTCATCGCCCACAGCATCCACCACATCGGCAACATCGAACGCATGCTGCAGGAGGTGCATCGCGTGCTGCGGCCGGGCGGCCGCTTCCTCGGCATCGACATCGCCGCGCCGAGCAACAAGCGCGCCTTCGACAAGGACCTCAAGGACCGCGCCGAGCGCGGCGACGAACACGGCATCCACGAGAAGTCGATCACCTTTGCCGGCTGGAAGGAGATCGCGGTGAACTCGGGTGTGCCCGGCATGAAAGTCGGCTATGAGAACACGCCGACCTGGGGTGCGTCCGTCCGCCGGCTGCAGAACGTGCACAAGCGGCGCGAGATTTCGATTCGCTTCGACAAGGCCGTGTGAGCATGAAGCCCGAGCGCTGCTACGTCTGCGGCAACGCCACTCTCGAGGTGCTGGACAGCCGCGCCGCGCGCTGTCCGCAGTGCGACCTGCTGATCAACCTCGAGACCGCGCCGGTCGATTACAGCGGACTGGGCAACGCCACCGATCCGGGCAAGCAGCACTGGCGGCGCATCAACTCGCAGCGGCGGCTGATGATCATCAAACCGCACCTGCGCGATCACCGCGCGCTGGTCGACATCGGGTGCGGCTCGGGCCAGATGCTCGAAGCCGCGGCGCGGCACCTGTCCCTGTGCTTCGGCTTTGACGCCAATCCCACGCTGATCCGCGACATCCGCCAGAGTGCGAACCTGCGCGTCGAGTGCGGTCACTTCGCCGCCGAGCGCCTGCCCGAAGACATCCGCAGCGCCGCCAAGGTGTTCACGCTGTCCCACGTCATCGAGCACGTCGCTGAACCCAATGCCCTCGTCACCCAGGTCGCCGCGGCGATGCGGGCGGGCGACCTGCTCTACATCGAAGTGCCGCTGCACACCGGCCAGGCCTTCCGCACGCAGGGCTACGACTGGAGTCTGTGGTACCACGAACATCTCTGCCTGTATTCGCCGACGGCGCTGGCCGCACTGGCCGCGAGCAGCGGTCTGGCAACCGCCGCCGCCGGCACGCGCATTTTTGCCCGCGGCTCGCACAGCACGAAAACTTGGCTCAGGCTGTTCTTCCGCCAACCGCTGCGCAGCCTGAAAATCCTGCTGACCAAGCCACGCGCCTTGAGCCTGGCCGACGTGATGCTCGGCGATTACGGCTTCGTCGTACTGCGCAAACCGTAAAGGGATTCTGGGGCCGTCACCACGGACTTGATCCAGGGCCGGAATGACGGTGTCCGCCTCCCGCGTCATTCCCGCCCCTTCCCGTCATTCCGGACGGGCGCAGCCCGAGCCGGAATCCAGTCCTCGGTCACCACGGCGTACCGAGGGCCATCTCTGGATTCCGGGTCAGGCCCGGAATGACAAGGTGGTCATTCCGTACCGGCAAGTCCGAAGTGGATGACGCCGGCATCCCTGGCGGTGTTGGCGGATTCCGGCCGTCCACGAAGCCGTTGCGGGTCGCGGCAGGCGATGGTGAAAACATAAACGATGTACCAGGGGTTGTCGTTGCTGCTCTGGTAAACCACCCGGAACCCCTGCTCTTCCAGCAGGCGCTCGATGCACATTGGCGTTGGCCGCCACCAGTCGCCGAACGAGCCTTCGATGTAATGCACCTGTTGCAGGAATGGCGTCACCAGAATCACGGTATCGTGACTCAGGGCGCAGATGTTGGCAACGGCCTGGCGGATGTCATAGACATGTTCCAGCGTGGTGTGGTTGAACGCCACCTGGTAGCGGCCGGCGAGCTCCGGCGACAGGTTGGCTTCGAGGTCGATGAAAACTTCGCCCGTGGCGCCGGTGATTCCGCTCTCCCCTCGATAGTTGGAGATGCCATAGGACGCCGCCACCGGGAAATAGTCACGGTAATGGCCGCCGGTTTTATCCTCGTCGCGCCAACCACTGACGTTGATGATGGCGCCATCGAACAGTGGACCGAACTTGCGCAGTTCGGCATTCGACCAGTTGCGCGGCCTGACTTCATCGCGGGCGACCCGCTTCATGGCTCCAACCGACAGACGATGTACAGCGTGCACGCCCGAACGGACCAGCGGGCCGATCAGCGGCAGGCGCATCAGGCCGACCAGTAGCGTTTCCAGAATTTTCAAGATTGCTTCCTTCAGGTCATCATTACAGCTTGAACACGATCGCCTGGCCGGTGGGTAGCACGAGCGTTACTTCCGGTATGCCGCCGAAGGTATCGAACAGGCGGAGTTGTTTGTCGCGCGCTTTGGTTTCCAGGATTTTTCTCAACAGCAAGGCGGTGCCGCCCCTGAACACTCCGGTTCCGTAAAAATTTCCGGGCACGAAACGGAGAGACCAGACTATATGGCCTGATCGCGTCGAACAGCGGGTCGAAGTCACCATAACCCAGCCACGGACTGAATACGTCGTCATAGAAATTCCGGTCGGGGATGCCGTCGTAGCGTTGTTCCTCGCGACGTTTGCGGCGGGCCCGAATGGGCGCGGAAATGATCGGTGGGATGAATAATTTCAGTAACTTTTCAAGTCGTCTCATGATCTTCAGCGGCGTAGAGAGCGGGCCCATCTTTTCAAGGATAATGATGCGGGAATTGCGCGGCATCCAGGCAGCCTTGGCGGGCCGGGAAACCTGCGCCGTTATAATCCCGATCCGGTTCATCGCCGGCAGCCTCTTGAATTGTACCGGGTGTTCGGCGCCCGCACCTGCCATGCCGTTTGCACATTTTGTCGCGTCTGGAAACGATCCCATTGCGTCTCAATCTTCGCGAAAACCTGCTTTACCTGGTCACTCGACTGCTTGCGCGCCGCGATCGCCGGGCCCGCGCGGCGGCGGACTATCGCCCCGAGCGGGTACGTCGCATCCTGCTGGTGTCGAGCACCGCACTGGGCGATACGGTGCTGTCCACGGCGGCGATGGTGGCGATGCGACGGCGTTTCCCGGTGGCGCGCATCGCGGCTCTGATCCATCGCGACTACCTGCCGCTGTTTCGCGACGCCGATTTTCTCGATGAGGTGATCCCCTACCATGGCGGCTGGCGGCATTTCATCGCCACGCTCTGGCGGTTGCGTCGATTTCATCCCGACCTGGCCCTGATTCTGCATGGCAACGAACCGCAGGCCACGCCGCTGGCGTATCTCGCCGGCGCACGTTTCATTTTCAAGCTGCCAAACACCAGCCGCTTCGCGTTCTTGCTGACCAACCATGCTCCGCATCCGGGTTGGGCCGATTGCGGACATGGTTTGAACCTGCGCCTGAAAATTGCCGGACTCGCGGGCGCGGAGGTTGCCGGCGCGCGCATGGGCCTGCCCGTTCCCGCGGCTACGCGTGTTGCCGTGGCGAACTGGCTGGCCGGGCAGGGCGTCGCGGCAGCGGATACCGTGATCGGTTTGCAGGCTGGGGCGTCCAGTCGTGGCCGCATGTGGCCGGTGGCGCATTTCGTCGCGCTCGCCCGCCAGCTATTGGCCGTGGACCCGGCATATCGTTTCATTATCACCGGTGCGCCGCATGAGGGGCCGCGCTGCGATGAAATCGCTGAAGGCATTGGCTTTGGGGCCGTGGTTGCCGCTGGTGCGTTACCCATCGAAATGTTGCCCGCACTGGTACAACGCTGTGCCGTGCTGGTGACGGGGGATACGGGCACACTGCACATGGCGGTCGCCATCGGAGTGCCCACGGTGTCGTTGTTTGCCGTTTCCGGCCCGGCCGTTTCCGGCCCGGCCTACGACTTTGACAAGCACATCGTCATTCATCGGCCGGCGGCGGTAACCGTGAGTTCCAAGACCGATAATGATCGCTGGATGGCAGAGATTCCGCCGGAAGACGTGCTGCCGGCGGTCCTGCGGCTGATCGACAGCGACAAGGAGCACAAACATGAATGAGCGGCCGACGCGCATTTTGCTGCTCGACACCGGCAATGAATGGGGTGGCGGCACCAACAGCATGATCGAACTGTTGAAGCGCATCGATCGCACAGGCTTTGCGGTGACCTGCGGGTTCTACAAGGATTATCGGCGGGGCAAGGAGGGACGACTGCTTTCCGAGGAGCTGGCCGACATCGGCATCCCGCTCGTCGTCCTGCCGACCCGGCGCCAGCCGCGCTGGGCCAAGCTGGCCAAGGAATTCGTGCGAGGGTTGCTGTTCTGGCACAAACCCTGGCGCGCTGCGGCGGTGTTCGCCATCGAACGCTGCTGGCGTATCCGGCCGCGCGCGGCCGTGCTGGCGGAGCTGTTGCGCCGGGAAAAATTCGACCTGCTCTACATGAACAACCAGCCGGCGTCCAACCTCGAAGGCTATCTCGCCGGCGAACAAGCCGGCGTGCCGGTGGTGCAGCATTGCCGCATCGAGCCGAAACTCAATGCCAGCGAGCGCGATGCGGTCAATCGCATTGCCCGCGCCGTGATTTGCGTCTCGCACGGCGTGGCCGAAAAGCTGGCGCAGCAGGGCGTGCGGCGCGCATTGTGCCAGGTGGTGCATAACGGCATCGACACGCATCAAGCCTTGCCCGCGCCACAGCCGGGCGTCCCGGCGGGCACGCCGGTGATCGGCACCATCGGTTCGCTGGTCAGGCGCAAATCGATCGATCATCTGCTGCGCGCCGTGGCCAGGCTGCCGAAAGATATTGCGCCGCAGATTCTGATCGTCGGCGAAGGGCCGGAAGAAGCGGCCTTGCGCCAGTTGGCCGGCGAACTGGGGTTGGCCGGACGCGTGACCTTCGCCGGTTTCCAGAAGCAGCCGCTGTCCTGGCTGGCGGCGCTGGACGTGTTCGTGCTGACTTCGCCCAGCGAGGGCTTGCCGCGGGCGATTCTGGAGGCGATGTTGCTGGCCAAACCGGTGGTGGCCTCGAATGTCACCGGGTCGAAGGAGGTGGTGGCGCATGGCGAGACCGGCTATCTTTATCCCTACGGCGACATTGATGCGCTGGCGACGCATCTGGCCGATCTGCTGCACCATTCCGGCCAGGCGCGGGCTTTTGGCGAGGCCGGTCGCCGTCGCGCCAGCGCCGACTTTTCCATCGAGGCCTATGTCGCCGGAGTGACGAAGGTACTCGGCGAGGTAGCGGCCCGATGATCCCGCTGCTGCTGACCTGGCTGCTGGCCCCGCTGCTGCGCCTGGTCGCCGGCCGTGCGCCGGACGAACCGCAGCGCCTGCTGGTGATCCAGATGGCGAAGATCGGCGATCTGCTGTGCACGACACCGGTCTTCCGCGAAATCCGCCGGCGCCATCCACGAGTTCATCTTTCCGTCATGGCCACGGCGCAAAACGCACCGCTGCTGCACGCCAATCCACAGGTCGATGCGGTGGTCGTCGCCGAGGCGAAGGCCTTTTCCGGCTTGGGCGGCAAGCTCCGGCTCGTGCGCCTGCTGCGCCAAGGCCGCTATGACACGGTGGTTTGCCTCAATGCCGGGGCGGCCTATGCGCTGGCGGCGCTGTGGGCGGGCATCCCGCGCCGGCTGGCGGTGCAGTCGAATTTCGGCGGCGCCAGTCACCGCCTCGCTGCCCGCCTGTGGAGCGCAGTCGAGCCCCATCGCGGCGACCGGCTGATTCAGGAAACCTATCTGGCGCTGCTGACGCGGCTGGACGTTCATGGCGGCCGCATCGACAAAGAGGTCTTTCCGGCGAGCGGCGGGCAGGAACGCGCCCAAGCCGTACTCGGCACGGGTGGCGCGCCGTTGATCGGGATCGGTGTGGCCAGCGCCAACCGGCTGAAAGCGCTGGGCAGCGAAAAAATCGTCGACCTCGCCCGCCTGCTGCTGGCCGCGCTGCCCACCGCGCAGCTGGTGCTGCTGGGCAGCCGCGAGGATGCCGCGCAGGCCGCGGCTATTGTTCGAGCCATTGATGAAACCACCGCCGGAACCTCGCCGCGCCGTGCGGTGATCGATGCCTGCGGCGCGGCGAGCCTGGCCGAACTGCCCGCGCTGTTGCAGCGTCTGACGTTGTTCATCGGCGTCGATTCGGGCCTCACCTACATGGCCGATGCGGTCGGCATTCCGCTGGTGTCGGTCGCCGGGCCATGCAACATGCGGGAAACGCGGCCGCTGGGTGCTGCCGTGGTCATTCTTCAGCGCGCCGACCTGCCGTGTGCGCCCTGCGCGCACATCTTCCACGCGCCCTATGCCTGCCGCGTCGGCACCCGCGCCTGCGTCGAGGACCTTTCCGCGGCGGAGATATCCCGGGCGGCGCTGGCGCTGTTGGGCCGCCGCGCAGACGGAGAGGGGTCGTGAGGGGAGTCTTCGCTATCCTGCTGGCGCTGGCGCTGCTCTTCGTCTGGTCCTTGCCCGGAGTAACCGCGCTGCGGCAGTTGTTACTGTTCGCCGCCCTGATCGCTCTCGTTCCGCTGACCCATCGCCCGCGGTTGATGACCGCCTTGCGGGTCAATCGCGGGCCGCTGCTCTGGCTGGCCTTGCTCACGCTCTGGCTGCTCGCCCAGGCGATCTTCGTCTCGCCGGAGACGGCCTGGGCGCTCGGCGAGCTGAAGGGCCAGTGGGGTAATGCCGTGCTCGCCGGGCTGCTCGGCCTGCTGCTGGCGCTGGCCGTACGCGAAGGCGCGGTTACCCATGGCGCATGGCTGACCACGGCGCTGGCCGCCGTGCTGATCGTCCAGGCGGCGATCGCGGTGGGTCAGTCGGTGGCGCACTGGTGGCTGCACGGCGAGTTATTGCGCCAGGTGGTGCCGCTCACCGGCGGCAAGCTGGAGATGAGCTACATCCTCAACATCCTGCTCGCCGCGCTGACCGTCGACCTGCTGTTTCGCGCCTGCCGGCGGCCCCCCCTGCTACGTTTGCCGCTCGCCGCAGTGGTCGGCTCCCTGGTTCTGGCGCTGGCCGGCACCTATCTGGCCGGGGCGCGCAATGGCGTGCTCGGCGTGTTGTTTCTCTCCACCTCGGCGATCACCCTGTACCTGATCGACGCCTGGCGCCGGCACGGCGGCGCACGCGCGCTGGTCGGCGGCATGCTGCTGCTGGCGGCGGTGACCGGCTTTGCCGTGGCCAGTTACCGCAGCGATGTGCGCTGGCAGACTTTCGCTCAAACCGTGCCGATCGCCTGGGACATCGACACGCATCGCACCTGGCTCGACAGTGACCGCGAGCCTTATCCGGCCTTGCCTGGCGGAGCGACGGTCGAGTCTTCCGCCTATTTGCGGATCGCCTTCATCCATGCCGGCCTGCGCCTGATCGAAGCGCAGCCGCTCGGCGTGGGCTACGGCCGCAATGCCTTCGCCCATGCCCTGCGGCAGACCACGGACGCTCATGTCGGTCATGCCCACAGCGGCTGGATCGACCTGGGCGTCGGCGGCGGTATCCCGGCGTTGCTGTTGATGGCGGGTTTTCTCGGCAGCCTGCTGGTGACTGGCGCGCTGCGTTATTTCCATGGCGCCGAGCCGCATGCGCTGTGGCTGCTGCTGCTCACTTCCGGCCATGCCGGGCGGATGGTGGTGGATAGCGTGAATCGCGACCACCTGCTGCAGATTTTCATGTTTCTCGGCTTTTATCTGCTGTTCCGCTCTGCCCCTCCAGTCGGCGAAACCCTGCCAGCACCTCGGCCACGCTGAGGTCGGCGACCTTGCGGCTTGCGGCCTGGAGCAACACATAGGGCGCCCCCCACGGCCGCCATTCGGCGACGATGCTGTCGCCGAAGAAACAGAGGATCGGTTTGCCCAGGCCGGCGGCCACATGCAGCGCGCCGCCATCGGCGCAGATCACCCGCTCGGCCAGGCTCAAGGCGGCAATCAGTTCGGCGACCCGGGTGGTCGGGCAGGGGTGGACGGCGAGCCCGCGGGTTGCGGCCAGGATGCGCGCCGCCCTGGCGTCGTCGCCCGGATGCAGCGGGTCGTTCTCCGCGCCGGGCGACCAGAAGAGGAGAAACTGTAGCGCGGGCCGCTCCTGCGCAAGATGCCGGATGAATTCGATGAAGTGCTGTTCCGGCCAGCGTTGCTGCGGGCGGCGTGAGCTGATGTGGATGGCCACGGCCGGCCGCTGCGGATCGAAGCCGCTACGCCGCAACTCTTCGCGCCGGCGCGCGACTTCCTCGGCCCGGGGGTAAACGCAAAGTGGTCCGAGCGCATCGGTGACGCCGAGCGCGTGACCGAGGGCCGCCATTTTTTCGACTTCGTGCAGGGCGGCTCCGGCGGCCAGCGGCACGACCACGTCCGGCTGGCGATCGGGCGGATTGTCGCGTTCGCGGAAGCCGAGCAGTTGCCGCGCACCGAGTTGGCGGGCATAGCGCCAGCCGCCATTGGCCAGCACGATGACATCGAAGCGCTGGCGGCGAATCTCGCGCACCAGTTGCCAACGCGACCAAAGCAGCGCGAGCTTGCCCCGCGCCTGCTGGCGCTTGGGAAAGACATACACCCGGTCGACGTCGCGGTTGCCGAGCAGCACGTCCTGGTTGTAGCTGCTGGCCAGTACGGCGAGAAATGCCTGCGGCCAGCGGCGGCGAAGCGCGGCGAGCAGCGGCGTGGTACACACCAGGTCGCCGATGTTGTCGCGGCGCGTCACCAGGATGCGCGGCGAGCCGTGGTTGGCGGAAAATGCAGAAGGCATGAAGGAGGGAGAAGTCGGCTGGCTTGCGGGTGGGTTGCGTGTATGCTTGCGTCCGTTATTTTGCCCCAGGACATCATGCCGCCGCTCGCCGACATCCCGTCACCGCAAAAAATACTCGTCATCCGCCGCGACAACATCGGCGACCTGGTGTGTACGACGCCACTGCTGGCGGCCTTGCGCGCGCGCTTTCCGGCGGCCTGGATCGGCGTGCTGGCCAACAGCTACAACGCGCCGGTACTGGCCGGCAGCCCGGACGTCGATGCCGTCTTCGCCTACACCAAGGGCAAGCATCTGGCCGCTGCGGGCGAGCGTCTGGCGGCGCTGTGGCGGCGGGCGAAACTGGTGCTCGACTTGCGCCGGATGCGGATCGACGTGGTGCTTCTGCCCGGCGGGGCGCAGGCCAGTGCGCAGCGTTTTGCCCGGCTGGTGGCGCCGCGCCGCCTCCTGGTTTCGCCGCCGGACGTGACCGGGCATGAAGTCGAACGCAGTTTCGCGGCGGCCCGAAAACTCGGCGTTGGCGGTACGCCGCCGGCCTGCAAGGTGGTGGCCGATGCGGCGCGGCGAGCAGCCATCGCGGCACGCCTGCCGCAGACTTTGGCGGGACGGCGGCTGGTCGCGCTCCAGCTTTCCGCGCGCAAGCCGAGGCAACGCTGGCCGCCGGAGCGCTTCGCCGCGCTGGCGCGCGCGCTGCATGCAGCCAGCGGCTGCGGCCTGCTGGTCTTCTGGTCGCCGGGTGCGGAGGATGATCCGCTGCATCCGGGCGATGACGCGACAGCGGCGGCGCTCGCCCTGCAGACGCAGGACCTGCCGCTGGCGGCGGTGGCGACGCGGGAACTTGCCGATCTCGTCGCCGGTTTGTCGCTCTGCGACACGGTGATCTGTGCCGACGGCGGCGCCATGCACATCGCCGCGGCGCTGGGCAAACCCGTCGTCTGCCTGTTCGGCAATTCGGATGCCGCGCGCTGGCATCCGTGGGCCGTACCCTGCGAGTTGCTCCAGCCCGCGAGTCGTGATGTCGCCGACATCAGCGTGGATGAGGTATTCGCCGCCCACGAGCGCTTGATGCAGCGTACCGGCGCCACCTGACCGTCAGTGGGCTTCGTCCCAGTTGTTGCCGACGCCGAGTTCCACCTCGAGCGGGATGCGCAGTTCGGCGACGCCGGTCATCAGGCGCGGCAGGCGTTCGCGCACCGCGGCGAGTTCGTTTTCCGGCACTTCGAGCACCAGTTCGTCATGCACTTGCAGGATCAGCAGGCTCGCCATGTTCTCCGCGTCGAGCCAGCCCTGTACCGCGATCATGGCGCGTTTGACGAGGTCGGCGGCGGTGCCCTGCATCGGCGCGTTGATTGCCGCGCGCTCCGCGGCCTGGCGGCGCTGCGGGCTGCCGGAATGGATTTCCGGCAGCCACAGACGGCGGCCGCAGACGGTTTCGACGTAGCCTTGTTCCCGCGCGCGCTGGCGGGTGGCTGCCATGTAACGGGCGACGCCCGGATAGCGGGCGAAGTAGCGCTCGATGTAAGCGGCCGCCGCGCCGCGCTCCAGCCCCAGCTCGCGGGCGAGGCCGAAGGCGCTCATGCCGTAGATCAGGCCGAAGTTGATGACCTTGGCGGTGCGGCGCTGGTCGGGACCGACGGCTGCGGGGGCGATGCCGAAAATCTCGGCGGCGGTGGCACGGTGCACGTCGATGCCCTGGGTGAAGGCTTCGAGCAGGCGGGCATCGTCGGACAGATGCGCCATGATGCGCAGCTCGATCTGCGAATAGTCGGCGCTGACCAGGCGGTGGCCGGGCGGGGCGATGAAGGCGGCGCGGATGCGCCGGCCCTCGGCGGTGCGCACCGGGATGTTCTGCAGGTTGGGGTCGGACGAAGCCAGCCGGCCGGTGACCGCGACGGCTTGCGAGAACTGGGTGTGCACGCGGCCGGTGGCGGGGTCGATCATCCGCGGCAGGGTGTCGGTGTAGGTGCCCTTGAGCTTGGCCAGCGTGCGGTAATCGAGAATCTTCTTCGGTAGCGGATAGTCGGCGGCGAGCTGGCTGAGGACTTCTTCGTTGGTCGAGGGCTCGCCGCCGGGGGTTTTTTTCAGCACCGGCAGGCCCTGGCGGTTGAACAGGATTTCGGCGAGTTGTTTGGGCGAGTTGAGGTTGAACGGTTGGCCGGCGAGCGCGTGGGCTTCGCTTTCGAGGCCGAGCATGGCGCGGCCGAGCTCGCCGCTCAGGCGATGCAGGGCCGCGGCATCGAGCAGCACGCCGTTGCGCTCGATGCGAAAGAGGATTCCGGCCAGCGGCAGTTCGAGTTCGCGGTAGATTTTCTCCAGGGCCGGTTCGGCGGCCAGAAGCGGGGCGAGCACCCGATGCACGCGCAAGGTGACGTCGGCATCCTCGGCGGCGTACTCGGTGGCGCGGGCGAGTTCGACCTGGGCGAAGGAGATGCGGCTGGCGCCCTTGCCGGTCAGTTCGTCGTAGGACAAGGTCTTGAGCCGGCAATGCCGCGTGGCGAGCGCGCCGAGGTCGTGCGGCTTGGCCGCTTCGAGAACGTAGGATTCGAGCAGGGTGTCGTCCACGATGCCGGCAAGCGCGAGGCCATGGTTGGCGAAGATATGCCGGTCGTATTTCAGGTGCTGGCCGAGCTTGGGCCGGTCGGCGGCCTCGAGCCAGGGACGGAGTTTCTCCAGCGTCGCCGCGAATGGCAACTGCTCGGGCGTGCCGGCGGCGACGTGGCCGAGCGGCAGGTAGGCGGCGTCGATTTGCTCGCCTTCGGCGATCCGTTTGTCGCGGCCGATGGCGAAGGAAATACCGACCAGGCGCGCCTGCATCGGGTCGAGGCCCGTGGTCTCGGTATCGAGCGCGACCAGCGGCGCGGCTTCGAGGCGCGCCAGCCAGGCGTCGAGCTGTGCCGCGCTCAGGATGCATTCGTAGCCGCTGCGGTCGGGTTCGCTATGCGCTGGCGAGGCGGCGACTTCCGCTGCTTGCATGGCTTGCGGGGCGCTCGTTCCGCCTTCGCCTTCGCCTTTGCCTTCGAGTTCCTTCAGCCAGCTTTTGAATTCGAGTCGCCGGTAGAGGGTGATCAGCTCTTCGCGCGCGGGCGGTTGCGGCGCCAGTTCGGCATGGGTCACCGGCAGGTCGAGGTCGCACACCACGGTGACCAGCTTCTTGCCCAGCGGCAGGAAGTCGAGGTGCGCGCGCAGGTTGGCGCCGACTGCGCCGCCGATGTCATCGGCATGGGCGACGATGGCCTCCAGCGAGCCGTACTGGGCGAGCCATTTGACGGCGGTCTTGGGGCCGACCTTGGCCACGCCGGGCACGCCATCGACGGCATCGCCGACCAGCGCCAGGTAATCGACGATGCGCTCGGGCGGTACGCCGAACTTCTGCGCCACGCCGGCCGTGTCGAGCACTTCGTTGCTCATGGTGTTGGCCAGCCTGACATGGGCATCGACCAGCTGGGTGAGATCCTTGTCGCCGGTGGAGACGATGCAATCGATGCCGTCGCGGCTGGCGGCCCGGGTCAGGGTGCCGATCACGTCGTCGGCTTCGACGCCGTCAACCATGAGCAGCGGCCAGCCGGCGGCGCGGATGCATTCGTGCAGCAGCGGAATCTGCGCCGCAAGATCGATCGGCATCGGCGGCCGGTGCGCCTTGTAGTCGGGATACCAGTCCTCGCGGAAGGTCTTGCCCTTGGCATCGAACACCACCGCGCGCCAATCTGACTTATAGTCTTTCTCCAGCACGCGCAGCATCGACAGCACGCCGCGAATCGCCCCGGTCGGCTCGCCCGCCGTGGTGCGCAGATCGGGCAGGGCGTGGAAGGCGCGATAGAGATAGGACGAACCGTCGACCAGCAGCAGCGTGGACATGGAGGATGTATGAGCGCAAAAGACAAGTTGCCGAAAGGCTTCGGCCATTCGCCGGCGCCGGCCAGCGCCGGGGAGCGCGAAGCCTGGCGGGTGTTCGGCATTATGGCAGAGTTCGTCGAGGCCACCGAACGCCTGGCGGCGGTGCGGCCGGCGGTGTCGGTCTTCGGCAGCGCGCGCGCCAGGCCGGACTCGCCGGTCTACCGGCAGACCGAGATCATCGCCCGGATGCTTTCCGACGCGGGATTTGCGGTGATTTCCGGCGGCGGGCCGGGGGTGATGGAAGCGGCCAACCGCGGGGCGTTTGCCGGCAAGGGCTTGTCCGTCGGGCTCAACATCCAGTTGCCGCACGAACAGCAGGCCAACCATTTTCAGGATGTCTCGCAGACCTTCCGTCATTTCTTCGCCCGCAAATACATGTTCGTCAAGTTTGCCGCGGCCTATGTGGTGATGCCCGGCGGCTTCGGCACGCTCGACGAGCTGCTCGAAGCGCTGACCCTGATCCAGACCGGAAAAAGCCCGCGCATTCCGCTGATCCTGGTCGGCGGCGAGTTCTGGGCCGGACTGCTCGATTGGCTGCGCCAGCGGCTGGCGGCCGAAGGCATGATCGATGCCGGGGACATGGACCTGCTGCAGGTGATCGATGAACCCGAGCACATCGTCAAGGCCATTTTCGACCATTACGAGACGCGCGGTTTCGAGCGTCTGCCCGAGGAGCACGAGTTGCTGCTCAACCTTTGATAAACTGGACTCCGCCCAGATTCCATCCCGTCATTCCGGCACCCGCCGGAATCCAGAGTTTGCCAGTGCCTGGATACCGGTTCTCCCGGTATGACGCGCACTTCGAGGAAGCCGCCATGCTCCGTTTGCGTTCCCTGCTGTTGTCATGTTCACTTGTCGCGCTCAACGCCCTGGCGCAGACGCCGCCGCCGAAACTCGAGCCGCTGCCCGAACCGCCTCCGCCGCCGGCCGGGGTGCTCGACGAGTCGCTCGAACCGCAGGTGACGATCACCAGGCGCGGTGCGGACAAGGTCGAGGAATATCGCCTCAACGGCAAGCTCTACATGCTGAAGGTGACGCCGTCGCACGGCGTGCCCTACTACCTGATGGACGACCGCGGCGATGGCAGCTGGGTGCGGCAGGATGCCACCGCAGGTTCCGGACTGCGGGTGCCGATGTGGGTCATCGGGACATTCTGACGGCACGGTGGCGGTCGTACGACAAGCAGCGGTGAGCGCCGCCGGGTACGACGTGACCCGGCTCGGTCAGGTGTTCACCCCGCCGGCGATCGTCGAGCGGATGCTCGCGCTACGTCGCAACCATGCCCGGGCGCTCGATCCGGCGGCGGGCGATGGCGCGTTTTCCTCGCGCATTTCCGGTTGCGACGCGCTCGAGATCGATCCACGGCATTGCCCGCCGGACGCGCGCAACATCGACTTCTTCGGTTTGCCGGAAAGCGAGCGATTCGCCACCATCATCGGCAATCCGCCCTACGTCAAGGCGCGCGACATCCTGCCGCAGACCCGCCAGCTGCTCCGCTCCCGGCTGCTTGACGGACACGCCAACCTGTACCTGCACTTCATCGAGAAGGCGGTGCGTCATCTGGCGCCGGGCGGCGAGCTGATCTTCATCACGCCGCGCGATTTCCTCAAGGCCACCGGCGCGGCGCGGCTCAATGCCTGGCTGTTCGACCAGGGCAGCTTCACGGATTTCGAGGAATTGGGCGATGCCCGCATTTTCGACGGAGCAAGCCCGAACTGCGCGATCTGGCGCTTCGAGAAGGACGATCTCGCGCATCGCCTCGGCGATGGGCGGCGCATGGTGCTCTCCGGCGGCCAGCTGATGCTGACCCGCGGCATCTACAGCGTGCCCCTGAAACGCCTGTTCTCGGTCAAGGTCGGCGCCGTCTCCGGCGCGGACGACATCTTTACCCATGCCGAGCTCGGCAATGCCGATTTCGTCTGCTCGAAAACGGCGCAGACCGGCCAGTTGCGGCGCATGATCTATCGCACCGGCGAAGGCCCGATCCCCTATCTCGAACAGTTCAAGGCGCGCCTGCTCGATCGCCGGGTGACTGCCTTCGATGAAGGCAACTGGTGGCAGTGGGGCCGGCATCATCCGCGCACCTCGGCGCCGCGCATTTATGTGAACGGCCGCACGCGCAACCCGCGGCCGTTCTTCCTGCATCCGTGCATCGATTACGACGGCGCGGTGCTGGCGTTGTTCCCTCATCCGCACATCGCTCGCCGTCTCGCCAGCGCCGACTTTTCGCGCCTGGCCGAGCGGCTCAACGAAGTCGACTGGGCCGAGCTCGGCTTCGTCTGCGCCGGCCGCTTCATCTTCTCCCAGCGCAGCCTGGAGCACGCCCTGCTGCCCGAGAACTTCGCCGAGTTTCTTGCCGACGGCGTGGTGTAACATCGGCCGTCGCGTTCTTTTGATGATTGCGAAATTGCATGACTTGAGCAGACATCGGCTTCGTCATTCCGGAGCCTGCCCCGGGACTTTCCTCCGTCATTCCGGGCTCGTCCCGGAATCCAGGGATGGCCCACGGTACTTCGTGGTGCCCGCCGCCTGGATTCCGGCTCGTCCCCGGATCAAGTCCGGGGCCGTCCGGAATGACGCCGAAACCCCGTCACCCCGGACGCGATCCGGGGCCGGAATAACGGGATTTCCGTGCGTACGTTTGTAATTCTCAATGGTCATTTCGTTGCCAATATTTCATTCCATGGTTCCCCACCTCACCACTGCTCTTTCCGGTCCGCTGCTCGACCTCGAACGGCGCCTGCTGGCCAGCGAAGCCACGGTCGAGCGCTGGCTGCGCGGACAATGGCTGGAGCACACGCCGCCGTTCTATAGTTCGGTCGATCTGCGCAACGCCGGCTTCAAGCTGGCGCCGGTCGATACCAACCTGTTTCCCGGCGGCTTCAATAACCTCAATCCCGAGTTCCTGCCGCTGTGCGCGCAGGCCGCGATGACCGCGATCGAAAAGATCTGTCCCGAGGCGAAGAACCTGCTCCTGATTCCGGAGAATCACACCCGCAATCTGTTCTACCTGGCGAATGTCGCGCAGCTGGCGAAGATCCTGCGCCACACCGGGCTCGAGGTGCGCCTCGGCTCGCTGCTGCCGGAGATCACCGCGCCGACCACGCTCGACCTGCCCGACGGCCAGCAGATCACGCTGGAACCCGTGCAGCGCCTCGGCGCCGGCGGCCGCCGGCTGGGACTGGCCGGCTTCGATCCCTGCGTCATTCTGCTCAACAACGATCTCTCCGCCGGCGTGCCGGAGCTGCTGCAAAATCTGGACGAGCAGTTCATCCTGCCGCCGCTGCACGCCGGCTGGCACGCGCGGCGCAAGTCGCGGCATTTCGCCGCCTACCGCGAAGTCGCCGCACGCTTCGCCACGGCGCTGGGCATCGATCCCTGGCTGATCGATCCGGGCTTCGCCGTCTGCGGCCGGATCAATTTCCATGAGCGCAGCGGCGAGCAATGCCTGGCCGCCAATGTCGAGCGCCTGCTTGCCGCCACGCGCCAGAAATACCGCGAATACGACATCGACAGCGAGCCCTTCGTCATCGTCAAGGCCGATGCCGGCACCTACGGCATGGGCGTCATGACGGTGAAGGACGCGAGCGAGGTGACTGGCCTCAATCGTCGCCAGCGCAACAAGATGGCGGTGGGCAAGGAGGGGCTGGCGGTGACCGAGGTCATCCTTCAGGAAGGCGTGCCGACCATCGAACGCGTCGACCATGATGTCGCCGAGCCGGTGGTGTACATGATCGACCGCTACGTGGTCGGCGGCTTCTACCGGGTCAATGCCGCGCGCGGTCCGGACGAAAACCTGAATGCGCCGGGGATGGCTTTCAAGCCGCTGGCCTTCGCCACCAGCTGCACCCTGCCCGATGTCCGGCTCGAACCCGATGCGCCGCCCAACCGCTTCTATGCCTATGGCGTGGTGGCGCGGCTGGCCAGCCTGGCCGCCGCGATCGAGCTGACTTTGATGCTGCGGGAAACATCATCCGCATCATGAAAGCCAGCTCGATCCTGAACTCCCGCCCCCCTTCGCCCCCTCACGGGGGGTTCCTGATTCGCTCGACCCTCGACAGGATGCCAAATGAGTGACTTTCATGGATGGTTGGAACGGATGACGGCGCCGGCATGAACTTCGCCTTCCTCACCGATCCGCTGTCCGAGCTCAAGCCGGCCAAGGATTCGAGCGTCGCCATGATGCGCGAGGCCGCCCGCCGTGGCCACGAAGTGTGGGCGCTGGCGCGGCCGACGCTGGCCTGGCGCGACGGCGTGGTCAGCGCCCAGGCGCAACGCATCGACCCGGCCGCGCAGCCGGCCACGGGCGCGGCGAAATGGTTTTGCGTGCTGGACAAGGAGATGCGGCCGCTGACCACGTTCGATGCCGTGCTGATGCGCCAGGATCCGCCGTTCGATACCGAGTACCTGGTGGCCACCTGGCTGCTGGAACGGGCGCAGGCGGCCGGCGCCCGCGTCCATAACGATCCGCGGGCGATCCGCGACCATTCGGAAAAGGTGGCGCTGACCGAGTTCGCCGAATTCGCCCCGCCGACGCTGATCGCCCGCGATGCCGCCACGCTCGCCGGGTTCATCGACGAACTGGGCGAGGTCATCCTGAAACCGCTTGACGGCATGGGCGGCCGCGGCGTTTTCCATGTCCGTCACGACGACCCGAACCGCAACGCCATCGTCGAGACGCTGACCGATTACGGCCGCCGCAGCATCATGGCGCAGCGCTACCTGCCGGCGATTCGCGAAGGCGACAAGCGTATCTTGCTGATCGCCGGCGAGCCGGTGCCTTTTGCCCTGGCGCGGGTTCCGCAAGCCGGCGAGGCGCGTGGCAACCTGGCCGCCGGCGGTACCGGCATCGCCCGCCCGCTCACCGCCCGCGACCGCGAAATCGCCGTCGCGCTGGGGCCGACTTTATGGGCCCGCGGCCTGTTCATCGTCGGCCTCGACGTGATCGGCGATTACCTGACCGAAATCAATGTCACCAGCCCCACCTGCTTCGTCGAGATCACGGAGCAGACCGGCTTCGATGTCGCCGCGCAGGTGATCGATGCACTAGAGCGGCAATGCGCCTGAGCTTGCCGGCTGGCGGCGGGCCGGCCTTTGTTTTGCTGCGTATCGGGCTGCTGATCGGACTGCTGGCCGGCTGCGGCCCGGCCGCGCCTGTCCACATGGAATCCTTTGTCTTCGGCACCCGCGTCGAGCTGTTGATCGCCGGTGTGCCCGAGGCGAAGGCGCGGGCAGCCGGCAACCAGGTGCTGGCCGAGTTCGACCGCCTGCATCGTACCTATCATGCCTGGCAGCCTTCCGAGCTTTCCACACTGAATGCGGCCATCGCCGACGGCCGGAGCAGCGAGGTTTCGACCGAGCTGGCCGGCTACCTGCGCGAGGCGCAGGCGCTCTCGCGCCAGGGCGAGGGCCTGTTCGATCCCGGCGTCGGCCGCCTGATCGCCCTCTGGGGTTTTCAGACCGACGACATCCAGCCGCATCTGCCGCCGCCGGCCGAGCTGGCCGCCCTGCTCGCGCAACATCCCTCGATCGCCGATCTGGTCATCGACGGGCGCCGGGTCACCAGCCGCAACCGCGCCGTGGCGATCGACTTCGGCGGCTACCTGAAAGGTGTCGCGCTCGATCGTGCCGCGGTCATTCTCAAGGCGGCCGGCGTGCATGACGCGCTGATCAATATTGGCGGCAACATCCTGGCGCTGGGCAGCAAGAACGGCGCGCCCTGGCGGGTCGGCATCCAGCATCCGCGGGCCGAGTCGGTGGGGGGCGCGCCGCTGGCCAGCCTCGAACTGCATGACGGCGAGGCGATCGGCACCTCGGGCGATTACCAGCGCTACTTCATGGCCGAGGGCGCCCGCTACAGTCACCTGATCGATCCGCGCACGGGCCGCCCGGCGCAGGGCGCGCAGGCGGTGACCCTGCTCATCCCGCCCGGCCCCCAGGCCGGCATGCGCTCGGACGCGTGGTCCAAGCCGATTTTCATTGCCGGCGCGAACTGGCGGGCGATGGCCGCGAAACTGGGCGTCACGGCGGTTCTGAAAGTCGGCGCTGACGGTACGGTGAAAGCCACTTTACAACTGCGCCAGCGTCTGAAACCCGAAGCCCCCGGCGTGGTCATCGAGGCGCCCTGAAGCGTCGTCCTGCTAGAATCAAGGCATGATCGGACTGTTCCTGATTACTCACAGCACCTACGGCGAATCGCTGATTCAATGTGCTTGTCATGTACTCAACCGGCGCCCCCTCCAGATCGCCCAGCTCGGCGTGGCCGCGCAGGACGATCCGCTCGACGCCCTGCCGCTGGCGCGCGAGATGCTGCGCTTCGTCGATCATGGCCAGGGCGTGCTGATTCTCACCGACCTGTTCGGCGCCACGCCGTCCAACATCGCCATCAAGCTGCTCGAAGCGGGCCGCATCGAGGGTCTGGCCGGGGTCAATCTGCCCATGTTGCTGCGCGCCCTGACCTACCGCGACAAGGGCATGGAGGTTCTGCTGGCCCGCGCCACCAGCGGCGGCCGCGATGGCGTGCTCAACCTGCTCAACCATTGACAGACATCGAACATGCCCCGAGCCGAAGTCGAAATCGTCAACAAGCTGGGCCTGCATGCGCGCGCCTCGGCCAGGCTCACCCAGCTCGCCGGTGAGTTTTCCTGCGAGGTCTGGATGGAGCGCGGCAGCCGCCGCATCAATGCCAAGAGCATCATGGGGGTGATGATGCTGGCCGCCGGCAAGGGCTCGAAGGTCATTGTCGACACGGCAGGCGAACAGGAGGAGGAGGCATTGCAAGCCATCTTGCGCCTGATCGAGGACCGCTTCGGCGAGACCGAGTAAGCCATGACCTTCAGTCTGCACGGACTCGCAGTCTCCAGCGGCATTGCCATTGGCCGGGCGCAATTGATTTCGCACGCGGCGCTCGAGGTCGCCCAGTTCCAGTTCCACGAAAAAGACATTCCCGGCGAATTGAAACGGCTCGACGCCGCCGTTGCCGCGGTGACCGCCGATTTCGAGGCTCTGCGCGCGGAGGCCGGCAGTGCCGGCAACCCGCGTGAACTGGTCGCCTTCGTCGATCTGCACGCGATGATTCTGGCCGATCCGGTGCTGACCGACGGCGTTCGCGCCCTGATCGAGGAGCGCCATTGCAATGCCGAATGGGCGCTGGTGCAACAGATGCAGGAGGCGATGGCCCAGTTCGATGCCTTCGAAGACGTCTATCTGCGCGAGCGAAAGTACGATGTCGCCCAGGTCGTCGAGCGCGTGCTGCGCGTGCTGCAAGGCAAACCACGGCGGGTTTCGCGGCGCAAGGAGGCGGTCGAGGCCGAGCTGATCGTGGTTGCCAACGATCTTTCGCCCGCCGACACCCTGCAGTTCAAGAACCAGCGGATCGGCGGTTTCGTCACCGACCTGGGCAGCGCCACCTCGCACACCGCGATCGTCGCCCGCAGTTTCGACATTCCCGCCGTGGTCGGCCTGCGCGATGCGCGGGCGCTGATCAAGGATGACGATGTGCTGATCCTCGATGGCGTGCGCGGGGTGCTGATCGTCGATCCCGACGCGCGCATCCTCGACGAGTACCGGCTGCGCAAGACCGCGCTGGAGCTCGAGCGCAGCAAGCGGCTGCGGCTGAAAACGGCGCGCAGCGTTACCCTCGACGGCGAGGAGATCGTGCTCGAAGCCAACATCGAGCTGCCGCCCGACGCCGAGCGGGCATTGGCTGTCGGCGCTGCCGGCATCGGTCTGTTCCGTACCGAGTTCCTGTTCATGAATCGCGACGATCTGCCTACGGAGGATGAGCAATTCGAGGCCTATCGCCAGGTCGTCAAGCAATTCGCCGGCAAGCCGGTGACCATCCGCAGCCTCGACATCGGCGCCGACAAGGAGGTGCGTGCGCTGCGCAGCCGCACGGCCGAATCGGTTGCCTGCAATTCGGCACTGGGCCTGCGCGCCATCCGTTTCTGTCTGACCGAGCCGCAACTTTTTCTGACCCAGCTGCGCGCCATCCTGCGCGCCGCCCATTACGGCCGGGTGAAGCTGCTGATTCCGATGCTGGCGCATGTCCAGCAGATCGAGCAGACGCTGGCCCTGATCGAGCAGGCCAAGGCCCAGCTCGCGGCGTCAAGGCACAAGTTCGACGAGTCGATCGCGATCGGCGCCATGATCGAAATTCCCGCGGCGGCGCTGATGCTCGGGCCTTTCTTGCGCCGGCTCGATTTTCTTTCGATCGGCACCAACGACCTGATTCAATACACCCTCGCCATCGACCGCGCCGACAGCGCCGTGGCCCACCTCTACGACCCGCTGCATCCGGCGGTGCTCCAGCTGATCGGCAAGACCCTGCAGGCCGGTCGCCAGGCCGGAGTGCCGGTCGCGCTCTGCGGCGAAATGGCGGGTGACTCGAAGCTGACCCGCTTGTTGCTGGGGATGGGGCTGCGCGAGTTTTCGATGCATCCGGCGCAGATCCTGGAAGCCAAGCAGCAGGTGCTGATGGCCGACATCAGCCGCCTCGAACCGCTGGTCGCCAAACTGCTCAGACTCGATGAACCGGACAAACTGCGCGCGCTGGTTGCGCGGCTGTAGCTCACGTTCTCCTTGTCATCCATGTGTATCGGTACCGTCATTCCCCAGTACGCGCACTTTGCCGAACCGCTGACCCTCCAGAGCGGAGCGGTGCTGCCGGCCTTCGACCTGGTCTATGAAACCTATGGCCAGCTCAACGCCGCCCGGTCGAATGCGATCCTGGTCTGCCATGCCCTCTCCGGCCAGCATCACGTCGCTGGCCGTTATGCGGACCAGCCGGAGAACCTCGGCTGGTGGGACAACATCATCGGTCCCGGACGACCGCTGGATACCGAGCGATTTTTCATCGTCGGCGTCAATAATCTCGGCGGCTGCCATGGCTCCACCGGCCCGGCCAGCCTCAATCCAGGCACCGGCAAACCCTGGGGCGCGGATTTCCCGGTGGTTACCGTGACCGACTGGGTCAGCGCCCAGGCGCGACTTGCCGACCATCTCGGCATCGAGGCTTGGGCCGCGGTGATCGGTGGCAGTCTGGGCGGCATGCAGGCGCTGCAATGGGCGATCAGCCAGCCCGAACGGGTGCGCCACAGCCTGGTGATCGCCGCCGCGCCCAAACTCTCGGCGGAGAACATCGCCTTCAACGAGATCGCCCGCCAGGCCATCCTCACCGACCCGGATTTCCACGGCGGGCATTACTACGCACACGGCGTGCGCCCGCTGCGCGGGCTGCGTCTGGCGCGCATGCTCGGCCACATCACTTATCTGTCCGACGACCAGATGGCCGAGAAATTCGGACGCCGCCAGCGTCCCGGGGCGGGCAGCTACAGTTTCGACGTCGAGTTCGAGATCGAATCCTATCTGCGCCATCAGGGCGACAAGTTCGCCGGGATCTTCGATGCCAACACCTATCTGCGCATGACCCGGGCGCTGGATTATTTTGATCCGGCGTTGGAGCACGGCGGCGACCTGGCGCAAGCGCTGGCGCCGGCCAGGGCCGGCTTTCTGGTGATTGCCTTCACTACCGACTGGCGCTTTTCGCCCGCCCGCTCGCGCGAGATCGTCCATGCCCTGGTGCGCAACGGCCAGCCGGTGGCCTACGCCGAAAGCGGCTGTGCGCACGGTCATGATTCCTTCCTCATGGAAGACGCCCATTACCACGCGGTGGTGGCTGCCTACCTGCAACGGATCGGCCTATGAACTCCACTCCCATCCGCGCTGATTTTGATGTGATTGCCGGCTGGATGCGGCCCGGCGAGCGCGTGCTGGATCTCGGCTGTGGCGATGGCTCGCTACTGGCCAGGCTGATCGAGGAACGCGGCGTGCATGGCTATGGCATCGAGCTCGACGATGCCAGCGTGCTGGCGGCGATCGGGCGCGGGATCAATGTCATCCAGGGCGATCTGGAACAGGTATTGGCGGGTTTCGACGAGGCTACCTTCAACCACGTAGTGCTTTCGCGAACGCTGCAAACCGTGCGTCATACCGAACGGGTGCTGACCGAAATGCTGCGTGTCGGCCGCGAGGCGGTGGTCAGCTTTCCCAACTTCGCCTACTGGAAAAATCGCCTGGCGATCATGAACGGTCGCATGCCGGTGTCCGAAGACCTGCCCTACGAATGGTTCGACACGCCCAACCTGCGGTTCTTCACGATGCTCGATTTCGAGGCGCTGTGCGCCCGGATGCGGCTTGTCATTCGCGAGCGGCAGGTGCTCGACGAAGCCGGCCGGCTGGTCGGCGAGGAACCGAATTTTCTAGGCAGTCTCGCCGTCTATCGGCTGGGGCGCTGAATCTGGGGCGCCCTCGGGCTCTGCGGCGCCAGGTTCACCGGTACCGGCTTTGCGCAGGCGTTTTTCGGCTTCCTTTTCCTCTTTCTTCTTCTTCTTGGCGAGGTCACGCTGGCGTTTCTCGAAGGAATAGTTGGGTTTGGCCATCGGCGTTCCTTAGTCAGGGGGGGGCTCAACAGAGCGATGGGGGGATTGTACGGCACCCGGCGCGATCGGCGCGTGATTCGCGACTGCGGACGGGCATCTGACGCAATTGCCTGAGCAGCTTGCGCGCCGTGGCATGGAGCCGAATCGGATGCTGCGGATCGGGCTCGACGGCGCGCGCCAGCAGCCTCTCCGCCGCGGGCGGAAAGTCGCGGCCCTTGCCGGCGAAAACGATCTTGTTGCCCGGTTCGCAGGCATCGATCGGCAGCACCTGGCCAGCGAAACATTCCCGTAGCCGCGCCAGATGCCGCGCACTGTCGCGATCGCCGCTCCAGAAGTTGGCGACCAGGACACCGTCATCGCTCAGGCAGGCATGGCAGTCGGCGTAGAACTCCGCGGTGCACAGTTGTGGCGGCGGCGAATGGCCGTCGAAACCATCCAGCAGCAGCACGTCTGCCGTGCGGTCGACCTCGCGGCGCAGGTAATCGGCGCCGTCAGCGATGATGACGCGAAAGTTCGGCCCATCGTCCGGAATCTGAAAGGCCTGGCGAAATTCGAGAATCGCCGGGTTGACCTCGATCGCGGTGAAGCGCGTGGCGGGCAGGTGACGCCGGCAATATTTGGCCAGCGAACCGCCGCCGAGACCGATCATCAAAATCTCTGCGGGTTGCGGCTGAAACAGCAGGAACCCCATCATGGTTCGGGTGTAGCCGAGCGCCAGCGCTTCGGGCGTGTCGAGCCGCATTTCGCTCTGGATCGCCAGATAGTCGAAATGCAGGCTTAGGCGCCCCCGGTTGCGGCTGACGAACGGGTGGCCGGGGTGCGTCTCGGGCAACTGGGAAAGCTCACCCTCGATGTAGCGCAACAGGGCGCTGCGCGAGCCCGTGTCAGACATGCGGGACGCTTTCCGGCGGGAGCCGCCGGCGCACCACGTCGAGGATGCCGGCGAGGATATCCACCGGTTCCGGCGGGCAGCCGGGAATCACGTGATCGACCGGCAATACCGGCGCGAGGCCGCCGAGCGTGGCGTAATTTGCGCCGAAGATGCCGCCATCGATGGCGCAGGCACCGAGCGCCACCACCAGCTTGGGTGCCGGCATTGCCGCATAAGTCTGCTGCACGGCTAGCACCATGTTGCGCGTCACCGGGCCGCTGACCAGCAACAGGTCGGCATGGCGCGGGCTGGCGACGAACTTGATGCCGAGGCCTTCGAGGTTGTAATAGATGTTGTTGAGGGCGTTGAGCTCCAGCTCGCAGCCGTTGCAGCTGCCGGCGTCAACCGCGCGAATGGTCAGCGCGCGGCCGAGGATGTCGAGGATTTCCTGGTGCAGGCGCGGCACGCTCGCCGTCTCGCCGGCGCCGACTTTTTGGGCGGCGGCAGCGGGTGGCGCTTCCGTCGCGATGCCGGTTTTGGCGATGCGCCCAAGGATCTTCCACATCAGCGGTCATGCCCCGAGTAACTGAGATTGAAGGATTTGTTGATCAGCGGAAAGTCGGGCACGATGTTGCCGATCACCGCATGTTCCAGTACGGGCCAGTTCTGCCAGGAGGGATCATGGCAATGGCAGCGGGCGATACGGTTGCCTGGCGCGAGCGTCAGGGCGACGAAAATCTCGCCGCGCCAGCCCTCGATCCAGCCGGCACCGATGCCCCCCGGTCGCTCGTTTTCCAGCAGTGAAGGCAGTTCTTCGCGCACCATGCCGGACGGCAGGCGGCGCAGGATCTGACGGATCAGGCGCAAGGATTCGAAAACCTCGTCAAAGCGCACCGCCACCCGCGCGGCGACATCGCCGCCGCTCTTGCAGGCGAGGGTGAATTCCAGTTCCGTATAGGGCGGCGCCGGAAAGTTGAGGCGCACATCGCGGGCGATGCCGCTGGCGCGGCCGGCAAGGCCGGTGAGGCCGAGCGCCATCGCCTGCTCCGTGGTGACGCGGCCGGTGGTAAGGAAACGATCCTGCAGGCCGGCATGTTCGTCGTAGATGTCATGCAGCTCGCGTATTCCGGCCTCGATTGCGACACATTGGGCAAGCAGACCTTCGATGCCGTTCGCATCGATATCGCCGGCGATGCCGCCGGGAACGACGACATCCATCAGATAGCGATGGCCGAACAGCGCCTTGTTCAGTCGCAGCCAGTCTTCCTTGAGGCGCATGAACTGCGCCAGGCCGAAGGCGAAGGCGGCATCGTTGCCCAGCGCACCGAGATCGCCGAGGTGATTGGCGATGCGTTCGCGCTCCAGCAGCAGCGCCCGCAGCCACACCGCGCGAGGCGGCACCGGTAGCTTCCAGGCCGCTTCCAGCGCCATGCAATAGGCCCAGGCGCAGGCCACCGTCGAATCGCCGGAGACGCGGCCGGCCAGCCGGTAGCCTTCGCTGGCCGGCAGCGACTGGAAGCGCTGGTCGATGCCCTTGTGGACATAGCCCAGTCGCTGTTCCAGGCGGAGGACTTTTTCGCCGACCACGGAAAAGCGGAAGTGCCCCGGTTCGATGATGCCGGCATGCACCGGACCGACCGCGATTTCATGTACGCCATCGCCGGCCACGGCGACGAACGGGTAGTCGCTGGCCGATGGCCATTCACCGGATGTGCGCTCGCCGGCTTCGCGACGCAGGGGGAAATAGTCCGCCGACCAGGCGCCGTGCGCCAGCCATGGGCGGCTATCGGCATGTTCCTCGCTCTCGCCGGTGGCGGCCAGGCCGAGCAGATCGGCCACGGCGCGCTGCTGTCGAATGACATAAGGATATATGTCGGCGAGCCCGGGATAGCTTTCCTCGCGGCTGAGCAGGGGCAGGTCGAGCCAGACCAGGGTCCCGCCGGTGAGTGCATAGACGGCGGACATCACGAAGTGACCGGACTCGCCGCGCCGGTCGTCGCGGCCCCAGAGCGAAACAAGGCGTCCGTGCGCTTCGGCGATGGCCAGCGCGGCCGCCGACCATTCGCTGACGCGAACCTCGCCATGAAGCAGCGGGAAGGGCGTGGGCAGGCGGTGCACCGCGAGATCGAGGCTGGCGATCTTCATTTGCTCAACCGCCGATGATCCGGGCGGCCTGTCGATACCAGGCGTCCAGATAGGGCGGAATGTAGAAACCCAGCATCAGGCCCAGCCCAAGATGGGTGAATACCGGTAACAGGGCCGGCGAATGGGCTAGCGGCTTGGCGCTGGTCTGGCCGAAGACCATCGGCTGGACGCGACTGAAAATCGCGGCAAAGGCGATGCCCAGGCCGAGCAGCAGCAGGGGCGTGGCCCACGGCACCTGGCGCATGGCGCTGGTGAGAATCAGGAACTCGCTGGCGAAGATGCCGAACGGCGGCATGCCGAGGATGGCCAGCGTGCCCAGCATCAGGCCCCAGCCGACGGTGGGGCTGACCTTGATCAGGCCGCGGATGTTTTCCATGAGCTGCGTCCCGGCCTTCTGTGCGGCATGGCCGACGGCGAAGAAGATCGCCGACTTGACCAGGGAATGCACCGTCATGTGCAACAGGCCGGCGAAATTGGCAATCGGCCCGCCTATGCCGAAGGCGAAGGTCATCAACCCCATGTGCTCGATCGACGAATACGAGAACATGCGTTTGACATCCTTCTGGCGGGACAGGAAGAAGGCGGCGGCAACCACCGAGAGAAGACCGAAGCCGATCATCAGTTGGCTGGCGAAGTGGTTGCCGAGGGCGCCGTCGGTCAGTACCTTGCAGCGAATCACGGCATACAGCGCGACGTTCAGCAAGAGGCCCGAGAGCACCGCGGAGATCGGCGTCGGGCCTTCGGCGTGGGCATCCGGCAACCAGTTGTGCAGCGGCACCAGACCAACCTTGGTGCCATAGCCGATGAAAAGAAAGACGAAGGCCAGGGCCATGATGGCGGGATCGAGCTGGCTCTTCGCCGCGTCGAGGTTGGTCCACAACAGGGCGTTGGCACCCTCGCCGATGACCCGCTGCGCGGCCATGTAGAGCAGGATGGTGCCGAACAGCGCCTGGGCGATGCCGACGCCGCAGAGGATGAAGTATTTCCAGGCGGCCTCGAGGCTGGCCGGGGTGCGGTAGATCGATACCAGCATCACCGTGGTCAGCGTCGCCGCTTCCATCGCCACCCAGAGGATGCCCATGTTGTTGGTGGTCAGCGCCAGCAGCATGGTGAAGGAAAACAGCTGGTACATGCTGAAATAGAGCCGCATGCGGCCTGGCGTCATCCTGCCGTGGTCTTCCTCGATGCGCATGTAGGGCCGCGAAAAGACCGAGGTGGTGAACCCGACGAAGGCGGTCAGGGTGACCAGGAAGACATTGAGCGGGTCGATGAAAAACTGCCGCTCGAGCGCGAACAGGGGGCCGCTGGCGATGATCTGCGCGGTGAGCAAGGCGGCGGCCAGCAGGGTGCCGAGGCTGAAAATGACATTGACGTTACGCGCCTGCGGCCGGTGCCCGATCAGGGCCAGCACCAGGGCGCCGGCGAGGGGAATGGCAAAAACCAGGACCAGGGCGCTCATCAGTCTTCTTTCAGATTTTCGAGATGGCGGATGTCCAGGCTGTCGAACTGTTCACGGATCTGGAACATGAACACGCCGAGGATGAAGACACCGACTAGCACATCGAGCGCGATGCCCAGCTCGACCACCATCGGCATGCCGTGGGTGGCCGAGGTGGCGGCGAAGAACAGGCCGTTTTCCATCGCCAAGAAACCGATCACCTGCGGCACCGCCTTGGAGCGGATGATCATCATCATGAAGGAGAGCAGCACGCTGGCCAGGGCGATGCCCAGCGTGCCGCGGGTGATGGCGGCGGAGAGCTGGGAGATCGGCAGCGCCAGGTTGAAGGCGAAGACCACCAGCACGATGCCGATCAGCATGGTGCTGGGAATGTTGATCAGGGTTTCGATGTCCCAGCGGACGTTGAGGCGGTCGATCAGGCGATGCAGCAGCCAGGGAATCAGGAACACCTTGAGCGCCAGGGTCAGCGCCGCCGAGTAGTATAGGTGGTGTTGGTCGGTGACGTAGGCCACCACCGTGGTGGCGCCGACCACCGCCAGCCCCTGCAGGGCGAACAGGTGGATCAGGCTGAGGATGCGCCGCTGCGCCAGCATGGCGAACGAGAGCATCAGAATCACCGCGGCGAACAGATTGATGAGCTGGGAGATCAGCGTGGTCATGGTTCAGGCCCCGAGCAGGATATGCGTGAGCATGCCGATCACCGCCAGCAGGAAGGCGGTGGCGAGGAATTCGGGGACGCGAAAGATGCGCATCTTGGCCGAGAGGGTTTCGATCAGGGCGAGCAGGAAGCCGCCGGTGGCCAGTTTGAAGACCAGCGCCGGCAGGGCGAAGAGCATTGCCAGCGGGGCCTGGGCTTCGGCGATGCCCCAGGGAAAGAACAGGGCGAGGCCGATGCAGGAATAGGCGAACAGCTTCAGGGCCGCGGCCCATTCGATCAGTGCCAGGTGGCGGCCCGAATATTCGAGGATCAGGGCTTCGTGGATCATCGTCAGTTCGAGATGGGTCGCCGGATTGTCCACCGGCACCCGGGCGTTCTCGGCGAAGGAGACGAAGGTGAAGGCGATGCCGGCGAAGGCGAGACTCGGATGAATGGCGAATTGTTTGTGCGCCAGGGTTTCGACGATGGTGGACAGGGAGGTGGACTGGCCGATCAGCGAGGCGGTGAACAACACGGTGAGCAATGCCGGCTCGGCGAGGAATCCGATCAGCATTTCACGTCGCGCGCCCAGCGTGCCGAAGGCGGTGCCGATGTCCATCGCGGCCAGCGAGATGAAGATCCGCGCCAGGGCGAACAGGCCGACCAGGGCGATTGCATCGGCGGCGGGAGCCAGTGGCAGATCGGTGGACAGCGTCGGCACGATGGCGCTGGCCAGCAGCATGCAGCCGAAGATCACGTAGGGCGCGAAACGGAACAAGGGCGAGGCGCTCTCCGCCACCACCGATTCCTTGTGGAACAGCTTGTGCAACATGCGGTAGGGTTGCAGCAGGCCGGCGCCGGAACGGTTGCCGAACCAGGCGCGCCACTGGTTCACCCAGCCCATCAGCAGCGGGGCCAGCAGCAGCGCGGCGACGATGGCCAGGAATTGCGAGAAGATGCTGCTCAGGCTCATTTTTTCACTCCCGGCACCATCAGCAGCATGAACAGCAGGGTGAGGAAGCTGTAGAGCAGATAGGTCGCGATCCGCCCCTGCTGCAGGCGGCCGACCAGCGCGGCGAGAAACTCGACGGCGCGGGCAATCGGCAGATATACCCCATGCCAGAAGCGGTCGCTGACCATGACCTGGTAGAACGGCTGGCGATCGGCCGGGGCGGGCAGTTGCCGCTCGAGACGGAAAAAGGGTTCGAAAATCTGCCGGATCGGCTGCCCGTAACCTTCGGCGGTGTCCTGCATCCGCGGCGTCAGCCAGGGGTAGCCGCAGCCCCAGGGCGCGGCCCGGCGCAGGCGGCCGTGATAGAACAGGCGAACCAGCACGAAGGCAATCGCACAGGCCGCCGCCACGCCGAGCAGGAAGAACAGCGGCCCGTAGCTCGCCCGCTCGATCGAGGTGGGAGTGAGCAGCCACCAGCCGTTGGCCGCCGCTTGTTGTGCCAGCCCCTGGCCGACGAGTTTCTCGGTCACCGGATCGATGAAACGGATCATCAGGTTCGGCAGCAGGCCGAGGGCGACGCACCAGGCCGCCAGCCAGAGCATGCCGGCCTTTTCCTGCATGCCGGCATCATGCGCCTGGCGCAGTTTTTCCTCGCGTGGCTGACCGAGAAAAATCACCCCGAAGAACTTGACCATGGCATAACCGGCGAGCGCCGCGGTGAGCGCCACCGCCGCCGCGGCGAGCGGAATCAGCATGTTGAGGAAGGAATCGGGCAGCCCGGGGGTGAACAGGAAGCTTTGCAGCAGCAGCCATTCCGAGACGAAGCCGGAAAACGGTGGCAGGCCGGAACTGGCGAATACCCCGATCAGCGCCAGCCAGGCGACCCAGGGCATGAAGCGCATCAGGCCGCCCAGATGACCGAGATTGCGTTCGCCGGTGGCGTGCAGCACCGAGCCGGTGGTGAGAAACAGCAGGCTCTTGAAAAAGGCGTGACTGGCGACGTGATAGAGGCAGGCGGTGAGCGCCAGGGCGGCCAGCGCGGTCATGCCGTAAGCGCGAAAGACCAGGGCCAGCCCGATCGCGGCGAGCAGCAGGCCGATGTTCTCGATCGAGGAATAGGCCAGCAGGCGCTTCATGTCCGACTGCACCGTGGCAAAGACGACGCCGAACAGAGCCGTGGCCAGGCCGAGCGCAAGCAGCAGTACGCCCCACCACCAGAGCTGCAGATGCAGCAGGTCGAAGCCGACGCGCAGCAGGCCATAGATTGCGGTCTTCAGCATCACCCCGCTCATCAGCGCCGAGACCGGTGAAGGCGCCGCCGGGTGCGCCTCGGGCAGCCAGACATGCAGCGGCAGCACCCCGGCCTTGGCGCCGAAGCCGAACACGGCCAGCAGGAAGGCCGCCGAGGCCCAGAATGGCGAGAGCTGCTGAATCCGCATGTTGGCGAACGTGTAATCCCCCGTATTCGCCTGCAGAACGCCGAAGCAGAGCAGGATGGCGATGGCGCCGACATGCGCGATCAGCAGATAGAGGAAACCCGCGGCGCGAATTTCCGGCACCTTGTGGTTGGTCGTGACCAGGAAGTAGGACGAGAGCGCCATGCTCTCCCAGGCCACCATGAAGGCATAGGCATCGTCGGCCAGCACCACCAACGCCATGCTGGCGAGGAAGAGGTGATACTCGAAACAGAGCAATCCCGGCGGCGTGCCCTCGCCCTTGCGGAAATAGCCGGCCGCGAACAGCGAGATGCCGCAACCGGCGGCGCCGATGACAAACAGGAAAAAAGCGGCCAGCGGATCGAGCCGCAGATGGAAAGGCAGTTGCGGCAGGCCGATCGGCAAGACGGCGACCTCGGGGGTGGACAGCAATCCCTGCACCGCGGCGAAAGCCAGCACCAGACCAGCCAGGGCGCCGAGCGGAAACAGTACCCGGGCGACCAGTTCGAAGCGGCGCAAGGCGGCGAGACCGAGCAGCCCGAGTACCAGCCAGACGGCAATGACGAATAACGCCCAGTCGATGGATAACCCGCCCAAGATCACGTTTTAGCGCCCATAACCCCATGTTGCCCCGACCACTGGCCTCGGCTGTAGCATCCCAAAGTGGCGGGCCTTGCAATTATATTAACACCCTATACAATTAAAATTAAAGTCTTGTACACATTTAATATTTATGGAAAACAGAACAGCCCGGCTGACCATCCTGCTCGATCCGCAGAAAAAGAAAATCTTCGAGGACATCTGCGCCAGTCAGGATCTGACCATCTCGCAAGTGGTGCGCAAGCTGATGCGGCAATACATCATCGACCATGCCGGCGACCGCGAACTGCCGGAATGGCTGCGCAGCAGTGCGGGGACAATGTCCGACAAGGGTGGCAACGCCACGGACTAGAAAAGTCGGCGCTGATGGAACGGCGACCTGCGTGCCGACTTATAAAAACCGGCTCAAGAAACGTTGACTGGTTCGGTCGAGCCGCTTGCGCTCGCGGATCAGGAAATTGAGGCCATGGCTGTCGGCGATCAGCAGGCCGTCGGGCTTCAGCCGGCGGATGTCGTCTTCGCTTTTCAGCGTCAGTACGGTCGGGCCGCGGTCGGTATCGATCCGCCAGCGACTGGGTGTGGCGTAGCTGGAGACGGCGCGAATGGCGAGAATCTGCGGCAGGCATTCGCGATCGGCGAGTTCTTCCCGGATCAGGGTTTGCAGCTCGATGGAGAGGGAGGCCAGCCGCTCGATCCACCACAGTTCGTGGCCGCGGCGGTCGACCAGGGCAATGCCTTGGTCCGTCGCGCTGAGTGCAAAGGCGCGCACCGGCACGACGTCGTCATGAACCGTGCCGTCGGGCAGGGTCAGCACGAGGCAGCCAAAGGCGTCACGGAGCAGCCGGTACTCACTCATTCAGATCCTCCCCATCCTCCGCGCCGCGTCCTTCGAGCGCGTCGAGCTGTTGGGTCTGTGCCATGTAGAGGCGCCAGTAGGCGGTCTGCCGGGCGAGCAGTTCGTCGTGCGGGCCGATCTCGACGATCTTGCCATGATCCATCACCACCAGGCGGTCGGCGCTGCGCAGGGTGGACAGCCGGTGGGCGATGGCGATGGTGGTGCGGCCACGGATCAGGTTATCCAGCGCGCTCTGGAGCAGATCGAAAGCGGCGATCTGTGCCTGATCCTGATCGACCAGATCGAAGCCGCGCTGGCCCACATCGAACAACGGGTGCGCGGCGACTGATCGTTTTCAGGCGCCGGCACGACGCAGCGCGGCCAGGTAACGCAATCCGGCGATCGCCCGGCTGCCATACCAGGAGACCATCTCGCCGTCGATCCGCACCACTGGCTTGCCGCTGAGCCGGGTGACCTCCGCCGCGTGGCGGGCGGTGAAGGCGTAAGGCTCCGAAGGCAACAGCACGCGTTCGACCGTGGCCAGCCAAGGGGCATTCCATTCGAATACCGGAAAGCGCCGCGCCGACACGGCAGGCAGGCTGTCCCAGCCGGCGGCGGCAAGCATCGAAGCGATGTAGGTATCGCGGCCGATGGTTATCCACGGCTCGCGCCAGATCGGGTAGAGCACGGCTTGCCGCGGGCATCTGGCGACGATCCCGGCGAGTTCGGCGCGGCTGGCGCGAAATTCGGCGGCCAGACGTGCGGCTTCCTCCTCACGGCAGAACGCATGACCGAACAGGGTGTACAACGCAAGGTTGTCCTCCACCGCGCGCGGATGCACGACGATGACCTGTGGCACGCAGGTCACCAGCGCCTCGACCTGCGGTCGGCGATTCTCGTCTATGTCGGCAATCAGGTGGGTCGGTGCGAGGGCGCGCACGGCATCGAGATCGACATCCTTGGTGCCGCCGACCTTCGGGATGCGGCGTACGACTTCGCGTGGATGCACGCAAAAACCGGTGCGGCCGACCAGCGCCGCGGCCAGCCCGAGATCGCACAACAGCTCGGTCAGGCTCGGCACCAGGCTGACGATACGCGGTTCGCCGGTGCAGGGGGCATGGTAACGGCCCAGCGCATCGCGCAGCGGGTCGGGCATGGCTCAAAAAGTCGGCGCTGGCGAGACGCCGGGCGAGCGACTCTGCGCAATGAGCTGATCGGTGCGGCGCAGCAGGTCGCGGTAACTGCCTTCGGTCAGCGCCTGATAGCGGCCGGCCACGATCAGCGCCGGTACGCCACGGATGGCCGCGGCCTGGGTCAGGCGCTGGGCTTCGCGCACCTGTGCCTGCACGCCGAAGGAATTCCAGGCGGCGAGAAATGCACTGCGGGCGATGCCATGCCGTTCGATCCAGGCGGTCAGCGCCGCCTCGTCATCGAGCAGGCGCAACCGCTCGCCGTGAATCGCGGCAAACACTTCGCCATGCAGGGCGCCGACCTGGTGCAGGGCTTCCAGGGTGTAGTAGAGCCGTGCCCCGCTGATCCATTTGGCATGAGAAATCGCCGGCACCCGGCGCAGGTTGACGCCTTGCGGCAAGCTCCTGTTCCAGGTGTCAAGGAGGGGTTCCAGAGCGGCGCAGTGCGGGCAGCCGTACCAGAAGAATTCGATGACCTCGATCTTGCCGGCCTCGGTGGCGGCCAGCGGCGGTTCGATCAGGCGGAAGTCACGTTCCGGCTGAAGCTCGCCGGCATGGGCTGCGATCAGCCAGAAGCAACCGAAAAACAGCAGCCAGGTGCGCCCGCAGCGGGTCATGAACGCAGTCATGAACACGGCCAGAGGCGCCTTCACGCTACTCTTTCTGCTTGACGGGCGTGGTCTGCACCCCGGCCTGGACGAGGATGTTGCGCGCCCGGTTCATTTCCTCGGGACTGTTGAAGGGGCCGATCCGTACCCGCTGCAGGGTGCCCTTGTCGGCCACCGTGAAGGGTTGCACGCTGGCGTCGAAACCCATCAGGGCCAGCTTGGCCTTGAGGTTGTCGGCATCCTGGATTTGCTGGAAGGCGCCGGCCTGGAGGTAGAGGGCTGGGGCCGGTTTGGCCGCCGCCGCGCTGTCGGTCGCGGCCGGGGCGGTCGGGGTGACGCGGATGTTGGCGGCAGCGGGATCGGCCTGACGCTTGCCTTCGAGGATGTCGTAGAACTCGAGCGGTTGTTTCTGCCGTGGCGTATCGCCCGGTTTGCCGGGCAGAGGTGCCGGAACGCTGTTTGGTGCGACCGGCTCGCCATTCGTGGCCGGCGCCGGCTCACGATTCTGGAACGGCAGCGGGGATTTTTTGATGTACCAAGCGATGCCCAGCGCGACCAGCAAGCCGATGACCAGCCCGATGGCCATGCCGAGCAGGGTGCCGCCCGTGCTTTTGCGGCGTGCGCCGGTGGTGCGGGGTGTGGCAGGGGAGGTTTTGCGCGATGGATTCATGGCAACTACATGCTCTCCGGTTGAGATACGCCAAGGATGGAAAGTCCGTTTCGCAGCACCTGGCGGGTGGCCAGTGCCAGCGCCAGCCGCGCCTGGCGCAGGGACCGGTCGTCGACCAGTACGCGTTCGGCGTTGTACCAGCTGTGAAAATCGGCTGCCAGTTCCTTCAGGTAGAAAGCCAGCGCGTGCGGCGCGAAATCGCGCGCGGCATTTTCGATCAATTCGGGAAACTCGCCCAGTCGCTGGCAGAGCGCGGCTTCGCGTTCATGGCAAAGTGGCGACAGGTCGGTCGTGACGGCCGCCGTTCCGGCCGCCGCCGGGTCATCGAGTTGGGCGAGCAGCGAGCAGATTCGGGCATGGGCGTACTGGACGTAATACACCGGGTTGTCGTTGCTTTGCGATTTGGCCAGGTCGAGATCGAAATCCAGCGCCTGATCGCATTTGCGCAGCATGTAGAAGAAGCGGCAGGCGTCGTTGCCGACTTCCTGGCGCAACTCGCGCAGGGTGACATATTCGCCGGAGCGGGTGGACATCGAGACTTTCTCGCCGTCGCGGAACAGGCTGACGAATTGCACCAGCGTCACTTCCAGCCGGCGGGCGTCGGCGCCGGTGGCGGTCAGTGCGCCCTTGACGCGGGCGATGTAACCGTGGTGATCGGCGCCCCAGACGTCGATCACGGTATCGAAGCCGCGCTCGAACTTGTTGAGGTGATAGGCGATGTCTGAGGCGAAGTAGGTGTAGATGCCGTTCTCGCGCCGTACCACGCGGTCTTTCTCGTCGCCGAAGGCGGTCGAGCGGAACCACAGCGCGCCGTCCTGTTCGTAGAGATGGCCGCCGGCGGCGAGCAGGTCGACGGCCGCCGCTACTTTGCCGGTGTCATACAGGCTGCGCTCGGAGAACCAGGACTCGAAATGCACGCCGAACTCCTCGAGGTCTTCGCGGCAGTCGGTGAGTTGTTCGCTCAACGCGTGCTGGTGGATGTAGTTCCAGCCTGCGCCGAGCAACTCCTTGGCGCTGGCGATCAGGGCATCGAGGCGGAGGTCGGGATCGTCGCTTGCCGGCAGGCCGGCGAGCACGGCGGCGGCCGGACGCCGGTAGCCGTCGCCATGCGCGGCGGCGATCTGCTCGGCCATCTGCACCACATAGCCGCCCTGGTAGGCATTGGGCGGAAAGGGCAGCGGCTCGCCGAAAAGTGCGAGGTAACGCAGCCAGGTGGACAGCGCGAGGATGTCCATCTGCCGCCCGGCATCATTGACGTAATACTCGCGGCTGACCTCGAAGCCGGCGAATTCGAGCAGCGCCGCCAGGCTCGCGCCATAGGCCGCGCCGCGGCCATGGCCGACGTGCAGCGGCCCGGTCGGATTGGCGGAGACGAACTCCACCTGCAGGCGGCGGTCCTTGCACGAACCGCGGCCGAAGCGTTCACCCGCGGCGAGCACGGCATGCACCACGGCGTTGCGTGCCGCGGCGGTCAAGGTGAAATTGATGAAGCCGGCACCGGCCACATCGACTTTTTCCACCCAGGGCGAGGGGGGCAATTCGCGCACCAGCCGTTCGGCGATCTGCCGCGGACTGGTTTTCAGGCTGCGCGCCAGTTGCAGCGCCAGGGCGCTGGCGAAGTCGCCATGACTTGCCTGCTTCGGCCGTTCGAGCAGGATTTCGGCATCCATCTGCCCCGGTGCGACGCTGCCCAGCGCGGTACGCAGCAAGTGGATGAGATGGTGACGAATGTCGAGACCTGGAGCGGAATGGCGGGGAGTTGATGAGGACATGAAGTGGCGTGCGAGGCAGTGCAAAAAAGGGGCTTCGATCAAGTGCTGAATTATACTTCCCGTTTCCGCAACCTCCGCCTGCCACCGTGCGCCTCTTCCGCCTGCTCCGCATCGCCTGCGTCACCTATCGCTACGGCCTGGATCGGATGATCCTCGACAACGAGTCGGTCTTCGGCATCTGGGGGCGTGTGCTGCTTGCCTTGCAGAAGCTGATGTTCTGGCGCGACTTTTCCGCCCCGCGTGCCGTTCGTCTGCGCCTGGCGCTGGAAGCGCTGGGGCCGATCTTCGTCAAGTTCGGCCAGGTGCTGTCTACCCGCCGCGATCTGTTGCCCGCTGATCTGGCCGAAGAACTGGCGAAGTTGCAGGATCAGGTACCGCCGTTCGCCTCCCGCCTTGCCCTCGCCGAGCTGGAAGCGGCCTATGGCAAGCCGGTCGATCAGGTCTTCACCGAATTCTGCGTCGAGCCGGTGGCTTCGGCCTCGGTCGCCCAAGTACATTTCGCCGTGCTGCCCGATGGCCGCGAGGTGGCGGTGAAGATTCTCCGCCCCGGCATCCGTCCGGTGATCGACCATGACATCGCCCTGCTCCAGGTTGCCGCCACCCTGCTGGAAAAACTCTGGGCCGACGGCCGCCGGCTCAAGCCGCGGGAAGTCGTCGCGGAATTCGACAAGTATCTGCACGACGAGCTCGACCTGATGCGCGAGGCCGCCAACTGCTCGCAACTGCGGCGCAATTTTGCCGGTTCCGATCTGCTGATCGTGCCCGAGGTGTATTGGGACTGGTGTACGCATAGCGTGATGGTCATGGAAAGGATGCATGGCATCCCGATTTCGCAGACCGCCGCCCTGCGCGCAGCCGGCATCGATATTCCGCGCCTGGCGCGGGCCGGGGTCGAAATTTTCTTCACCCAGGTCTTCCGTGACGGGTTCTTTCACGCCGACATGCACCCCGGCAACATCTTCGTTGCCACCGACGAGGCAGTGAAAGGGCGCTACATCGCGGTCGATTTCGGCATTGTCGGCACGCTCACCGAGAGCGACAAGAGTTACCTGGCGCAGAACTTCCTCGCCTTCTTCCGCCGCGATTACAAGCGCGTCGCCGAGGCCCACATCGAATCCGGCTGGGCGCCGAAAGACACCCGCGTCGATGAATTCGAGGCCGCCATCCGCGCCGTCTGCGAGCCGATCTTCGACCGGCCGCTGAAAGAGATTTCCTTCGGCCGCGTGTTGCTGCGCCTGTTCCAGACCTCGCGCCGCTTCAATGTCGAAGTCCAGCCGCAACTCGTGCTGCTGCAAAAGACCCTGCTCAACATCGAGGGCCTCGGCCGCGAACTCGATCCCGACCTCGACCTGTGGCAGACCGCCAAGCCCTTCCTCGAACGCTGGATGAGCGAGCAGGTCGGCTGGCGCGGCCTGGTCCGCAACCTGAAACGCGAGGCGCCGCAATGGGCCGGTTTTCTGCCGGCCTTGCCGCGCCTGATGCATCAGGCGCTGACTGGTGAACGCTCCGCTGCGCTGCTCGCCGAACTGGCTGCGTTACGCGCCGAGGAAGCGAAAAATCGCCGCTACCTGGCGCTGATTTCCGCGCTGCTTTGTGCCCTGTTTTTGTTGATCCTGTGGCGCGGATGAGGCTGTTCGCCGTATTGCCAGCGCCGACTTTTTGAGGAAAGCCCGTCATGCTGTTCTGGTTCGTGATGGTGTACTGGATGGTTTCGGTGGGTATCGGCCTCTACGCCGCCACCCGCGTGCATAACACCAGGGACTTCGCCATCGCCGGCCGTCATTTGCCTTTCTACATGGTCACCGCCACGGTGTTCGCCACCTGGTTCGGCTCCGAGACCGTGCTCGGCATTCCCGCCACCTTCCTCACCGAAGGGCTGCATGGCGTGGTTGCCGATCCCTTCGGCTCCTCGCTGTGCCTGATCCTGGTCGGCATCTTCTTCGCCGCGCCGCTGTACCGGATGAACCTGCTCACCATCGGCGACTTCTACAAGAAGCGTTTCGGCCGCGGCGTCGAAGTGGCGACCACGCTGGCCATCGTGATTTCCTACCTGGGCTGGGTCGGCGCCCAGATCACCGCGCTGGGCCTGGTCTTCAACGTCGTCTCCGGCGGCGAGATCAGCCGTCTCTCCGGGATGTGGATCGGTTCCTCGACCATCCTCATTTACACCCTGTTCGGCGGCATGTGGGCGGTGGCGATCACCGACTTCTTGCAGATGATCATCATCGTCATCGGCATGCTGTGGATCGGCGGCGAGGTCTCCGCCATGGCTGGCGGTGTCGGCGTGGTGGTCGATCATGCCGCCCAGGCCGGGATGTTCCAGTTCTGGCCGGCGCCCGATCTGAAGGAAGTCATCGGCTTCACCGCGGCCTGGGTGACCATGATGTTCGGTTCGATTCCGCAACAGGACGTGTTCCAGCGCGTGCAGTCGGCAAAGACCGAAAAAATCGCCGTCTGGGGCTCGATCCTCGGCGGCAGTCTGTATTTCGTCTTCGCCTTCGTGCCGATGTTCCTCGCCTACTCGGCGACCCTGATCGCGCCGCAGATGGTCAAGGAACTGGCGGCGAGCGATCCGCAGATGATCCTGCCGCGGCTGGTACTCGATCATGCCCCACTGGTGGCGCAGGTGATGTTCTTCGGCGCCCTGCTCTCGGCGATCAAGAGCTGCGCCTCGGCCACCTTGCTGGCGCCTTCGGTAACCTTTACCGAGAACATCCTCAAACCGCTACTCGGCCGTCCCGGCCACCCGCTCTCCGACCGCAAGCTGCTGCTCGCCATGCGCATCGTGACGCTCGTCTTCACCCTGGTGGTCACGCTGTATGCGATCAATTCCAAGGCGAGCATTTTCAAGATGGTCGAGAGCGCCTACCAGATCACCCTGGTGACCGCCTTCGTGCCGCTCGTTTGCGGCATCTACTGGCGGCGCTCGACCAACCAGGGGGCGGCGCTGGCGATTTTCGCGGGCCTCGCCACCTGGCTGTCGCTGCTGCTCGCCGGAGCGGAGGATTTCATCCTTCCGGCACAGTTCGCCGGTCTTTTGATGAGCGCCGCTGGCATGGTGGCCGGCTCGCTCCTGCCGCAGGCCATGCACCATAATCCGGCGATCCATGATGAATTGCGCCATGGGCACCACGCCAGCTTCCATACCCACCATGTGACCGAGCCGGTACATCCGCACCCGCAACCGTGAATCGAGGCCGTACTCCGCTGGCGCTCTACCTTGCCCTTGGCTATGCGCTGCTCGTCGTCTACGCCAGCCTCTATCCACTAAGCGGATGGCATGACAGCGGCGGCGATCCGTTGGCTTTCGTGTTTGCCGGCTGGCCCCGCTACACCACCAACTTCGATCTGCTCACCAATCTGGCGGCCTATCTGCCGCTGGGGTTTCTCCTTGCCGCGGCCGGGCGCAGGGCCACGGCCACTCTGCCGGCCATGGTGCTCGCCGTGCTGGCCGCCGGATTGCTCTCGTTTGTCATGGAGTTTCTGCAAAACTATCTGTCCAGCCGTGTCGCCTCCAACCTCGACTGGGCCGGCAACGTTCTCGGCACCGCGCTTGGCGCCTGGCCCGGCGCGGCGTTCGGCCCGCGCCTGATCGACGATCTGCGCCACAGCCACTGGCCGGGGCAGGGTGGCCGTACCGATGCCGGCCTGATGCTGCTCGGCCTCTGGTTATTGACCCAGTTCGACCCGACCACCCTGCTGTTCGGCGCCGGCGACTTGCGCCGGCTGGTCGATCTGCCTGCCGCCGGCGAATTCAGTGCCGAGAGTTTCCAGCATGTCGAAACCGCGATCGCCGCCGCCGCCAGCCTGGCTGTGTTGCTGATCGCCAGCCTGTTGGCGCCGTCTCGCCGGCGCCGACTTTTTGCGCTGAGTATCCTTGCCGTCGGGCTGCTGGCCAAGGCCCTGGCCTTTGCCCTGATGATGCAGCCGCAAGCTGCCTTCGTCTGGGCCACGCCGGGCGGTTTGCACGGGCTGCTGCTCGGCGCCGCGCTCTGGCTGCTGGCTGTCCTGCTTTCATCCACGGGGCAACGCGCGCTGGCGGCGCTGGCGCTTCTGGTGGCTACCGTGATGGTCAATCTGGCGCCGGAAAATCCCTACCTTGAAAATACCCTGAGCGTCTGGAATCCCGCACAGTTCCTCAATTTTCACGGCGCCACACGCCTGGTCGCTTCGCTCTGGCCCTGGCTTGCCCTGCCTTGGCTGGTCTGGCAGGAAAGGAATGTCGAATGAATGAAATTACCGATCTCGGTTCGCTGCGCGATGCGTTGCACGCCTTCTGCGCCGAGCGCGACTGGCCTCGCTACCACACGCCGAAAAACCTGGTCATGGCGCTGATCGTCGAAGCCGCCGAGCTGGTCGAGCAGTTTCAATGGCTGACTCCGGAGGAAAGCCGGTCGCTTTCTGCCGGGCAGCGCGCTGCCGTCACCGACGAAATCGCCGACGTGCTGATCTATCTCACCGAACTGGCCGACGTGCTGCAGATCGACATGCTTGCCGCGGCACGGCAGAAAATCGTCAAGAACGCTCTCAAGTACCCGGCGGGCGACCAGGCGGTACGACAACAGAATTCTCAAGGGGATACGGGTCAGGCCTGATGTCGTCGTTCTCGCGGATGCGGGAACGACGACAAAAAAACGCCGGCCCTGGCAGGGCCGGCGCCGCGCGTCCTTGTGTCAGCGACGACTTATTTCGAGAGGCATTCCTTCATGAAGGCCTTGCGCTCGGCACCCTTCTTGCCGGTGGCATCCTTGTTGCAGGTCTTCATCTTGTTCTGTTGCGAACCGGCGGCGGGCGCGGAGGAGGCCTCGGCCGCGGAGGAACTTTCGCGTTCACACTTTTTCATGAAGGCGGATTTCGCGGCGCCGGCCAGCGGCTTGCCGGTCTTGCTGACGGCGCGGGAGGCGCAATCGCCGGACGCAGCGGCCGGTGTGGCGGGAGTGGCTGCCGTGGCAGGGGTGGCGGGGGTCGCTGGCTTGGCCGGCACCTGGGCCAGGGCCACATGGGTGGTAAACAGGGAAACCAGGGCGAGGGCGAGCAGTTTTTGCATTGTGTTCTCCTTGAACGAAATGAGTAAGAAATATGACATATGCCACGGCGGTCGCCGTGCTCAATCAACGCCCGGAACGGAGGTTAGTTGACTTCATCCTCTCCCGCGCCCATCGCCAGCTCCTGCCGCTCGAGAAATTCCTGCATGCTGTCGAAGCCGCGCAGGCCGAGAATCGTCACCCGCACTGCGGCCTCGAGCAGCACCGCGAGGTTGCGGCCGGCGGCCACCGGGATGGTGACATGACGCACCGGCACGCCGAGCACGGTTTCGCTTTGCGCATCGAGCGGCAGCCGCGCCGCCTCGGGTACGCCGGGCTGCGGTTTTTGCAGATGGACGATCAACTTGAGACGCATCCGGCGACGGCAGGCGGTCTCGCCGAAGACCGTGCGGATATTGATCAGGCCGAGGCCGCGTACCTCGAGAAAGTCACGCAACAGATCGGGACAGCGACCTTCCAGCAGGTCGAGGCCGATGCGCGAGACCTCGACCACGTCGTCGGCGACCAAGCCATGGCCGCGCGAAATCAGTTCCAGCGCCAGTTCGCTCTTGCCGGCGCCCGAGTCGCCGGTGATCAGCACCCCCATGCCCAGCACATCCATGAAAACGCCGTGCAGGGTGGTGGTTTCGGCCAGTTGTCGAGCGACGAAATGGCGCAGTGTGTCGATCACGTAGGCCGCCGGCAGTGGCGTCCTGAACAACGGAGTGTCGGACTCCTCGCAGCCGCGGCGGACGGCCTCCGGAATCGTCAGCCCGTCGGCGACGATAAGTGCCGGCGGGCGGGCGTTGAAAATGTCCTGCATGTGCCGCGCCACCCGCTCCGGCGCCTGGCGTGCCGACCAGTCGCGTTCGGGTGCGCCGATCACCTGCAGGCGTTCCGGGTGCATCAGGTTGAGGTGGCCGACGATATCCGCCGGGGCGACGAATTCCTGGGCGGCCGAGAGGGTCCGGGTCAGCGTCCCGCTGACCCACTCGAGCTTGAGCCGGTCGCGATTGCGCTCGAAGAGCTGGGAGACGATCAGTTGGCGTTCCAATTGACGAATAGCTCATGCAGGGTTGTGGCGTCAGGCGCGGCGGCCAGCCGCTCGCGCATGGCGCGATCGGAAAATAGCTGAGCCAGTTCGGAAAGCAACTGGAGATGCTGCTCGTTGGCGGACTCCGGCACCAGGAGCACGAAAACCAGGTTGACCGGCTGGCCATCGGGGGCATCGAACGGCACCGGCACAGCGAGCCGGATGAAGGCGCCGAGCGGGGCCTTGAGACCCTTGATCCGCCCGTGCGGGATGGCGATGCCCTGGCCGAGGCCGGTGGAGCCCAGCTTCTCGCGTGCGAAGAGCGCATCGAAGATGGCGCTGCGGCTGAGGTGCTGGTGGTTTTCGAACATGATCCCGGCCTGTTCGAAGACCCGCTTCTTGCTGCTGGCGTCGAGGTGCGCCAGCACGTTGGCGGGCGGTAGCAGGGGGGCAATCCGGTTCAACCTTGAAACCTCGGCTGGACGCGGCTGATGGCGCGTCTGGGCGGGATGGCCGGCGCGCAGCGACGCCGCGACAGGCTCATGCCTGCAAGGAGAAACGACAAAGCCGGACGCCCGACCGGACGTGCCAGCGGCCGTCGCGTAGCGCTGTCACCCAGCGGGTGAATCGCCTCGACGGCACAAAGGCCGGTGTTCATGCGGCGGGTCAAGGATGGATAAGCGATCAACCGAGGTTTCAAGGTAAATGGGCAGTGGACGATGGGAAAACGGCGGCGCAGAGTATAACGCCGTCGTCTCCCGGCCGCGGTTTTCAGGATTCGCTGTCCGTGGCATGTTTTTCGTGATTGTGATTGGTCACCTTTTCCTTGTGCTTGACGATCTGGCGATCGAGTTTGTCGGCCAGCAGGTCGATCGCGGCATACAGATCTTCGGCTGTGGCGTCGGCGAAAATGTCCTTGCCCTTGACGTGCAGCGTGACCTCGGCCTTGTGCAGCAGTTTTTCGACGGTCAGAAAAACCCGGGTGCTGGTGACCTGATCGAAGTGGCGCACCGGCCGCTCGAGTTTATGGGTGACATAGTCACGGATGGCTGACGTCACTTCGACATGATGTCCGGTGATGGTGAGATTCATGAGGGCTCCTTGTGGTGATGTGCTCAGAGAGTCTTTCTGAGGTTGACCGGCGGTATGCCGAGCAAGTCGCGGTACTTCGCAATGGTGCGTCGTGCCACGACGATGCCCTGCTCGCCGAGGATTTCCGCAATCCGGGCGTCGGTGAGCGGCGACGTGCCGTCCTCGGCGCTGACCAGTTGCCGGATCAGTTCCCGGATTGCGGTGCTTGACGCCGCGCCGCCGCTGTCGGTGGCGACGTGACTGCCAAAAAAATATTTGAGTTCGAAGACGCCGCGCGGGCTGGCCAGGTATTTCTGCGTCGTCACGCGGGAGATGGTTGATTCGTGCAGTCCAACCACCTCGGCGATTTCACGCAGGGTCAGAGGCCGCATCGCCACCGCGCCGTGTTCGAAAAAAGCCCGCTGCCGGTCGACGATGGCCTGCGATACCCGCAAGATGGTGTCGAAGCGCTGCTGCACGTTCTTGATCAGCCACTTGGCCTCCTGTAACTGGGCGGCCAGTCCGGCATGACCGCCGCCCTGCTGGTTGCGCAGGATATCGGCATACAGCCGGTTGATGCGCAGGCGGGGCATGGCTTCGTTGTTGAGGCTGACGATCCAGGCGCCACGCAGCTTGCGCACCGTCACGTCGGGGGTGACATAGCGCGTGTCGGGCGGCGCATATTGTGCCCCTGGCCGCGGGTTGAGCGAGCGGATCAATGCCAGCGCCGCGCGTTGCTGGTCGTCCGTGCAGCCGAGCGCCTTCTTGATGTGGGCGAAATCGCGGGCGGCGAGCTGTTCCAGATGACGATCGACGATCTGCAGCGCCAGATCGCGCTCGCTGCTTGCCATCTGGTTTTCCAGTTGCAGGGCCAGGCACTCGCGGGTGTCGCGGGCGCCGATGCCGGGCGGATCGAAACTTTGCAGGTACTCCAGGGCCAGCGCGAGATCGTCGCGCAGGGCTTCGCGTTCATCGCCGACTTCGGCGACCAGCAGCTCAAGCAGTTCATCGAGCGGCTGGGTCAGGTAGCCATCCTCGCTCAGACTTTCGATCAGGAAGCTGACCAGCACCCGCAGGCGGTCGGACAGCGGCGTCAGCGCCAGTTGTGCGCCGAGGTGTTCGCGCAGGCTGGTGACGGCGGTCTGCATCTCGCCGCTGTCGCTGTCGTCGTCGTTCGGATCGCGCTGGCCGCTTCTGGCGGAAAAGTCGGTGCCCCAGCCCTCCTCGTCGCTCGCCTCCGCCGCTTCATTCTGTTCCCGGCTTTCTGCCGCAGACACGGATACCGGCGAGAGGTCGCCGGTCTGGGAAAATCCGGCCTGATCCCCGTCGCGTTCGAGCAACGGATTGTCCTGCAGGGCCTGCTCGATTTCAGCATTGAGCTCCAGGGTCGACAGCTGCAACAGGCGGATCGACTGCTGTAGCTGCGGGGTGAGCGCCAGATGCTGCGAAACTCGAAGCTGGAGGGACTGTTTCATTACATCCTGAAGTGCTCGCCGAGGTATACCCGACGCACGCTTTCATTATCGACAATCTCGGCCGGGTGTCCAGCGGCCAGCACCACGCCTTCGTTGATGATGGTGGCGCGATCGCAGATGCCCAGCGTTTCGCGCACGTTGTGATCGGTGATCAGTATCCCGATACCGCGCTCCTTCAGGAAACGGATGATCTTCTGGATGTCGATCACGGCGATCGGATCGACGCCGGCGAAAGGTTCGTCGAGCAGGATGAAGCGCGGGCGGGTGGCCAGGGCGCGGGCAATCTCCACCCGGCGCCGTTCGCCGCCGGACAGCGAGGCGGCCAGGTTCTTGCGGATATGAGTGATGTGCAGTTCCTCGAGCAGATCTTCTTCGCGACTGTCAATTTCGGCGGCGTCAAGCTGCTGCAGTTCGAGGATGGCGCGGATGTTTTCGGACACGGTGAGCTTGCGGAACACCGAGCTTTCCTGCGGCAGGTAGGAGAGTCCAAGCTGGGCCCGCCGGTGCATCGGCATGTGGGTGAGGCGGTCGTGTTCGCTTTCGCCGCTGCCTTCGCGGTCGATGCGGATCTCGCCGCCATCGGCGGCGACCAGGCCGACGATCATGTAGAAACAGGTGGTCTTGCCGGCCCCGTTGGGGCCGAGCAGGCCGACCACTTCGCCGGCCGCGACCGAGAACGAGACATCGGTGACGACGGTGCGCGCCTTGTATTTCTTGCGCAGGTTGTGGCCCGAAAGAGTGGTCACGCTCATCTGGAATCGTCCTCGCCGGGATCGACTGAAGCCGGCAGCGATTTCATCAGATGACGAATGATCTCGGCAGCAAAACCACGCCCTTGCAGGAAGCGCGCCTGACGCGCCCACTCCCGCGCATCGGCCGGTGGCGCGGCAAACTTGCGTGCCCATACACTGCGCGCGCGCGCCGGCTCGTCGGCCAGCTCGCCGCCGGCGGTCTGCGCCGACAGCTGCGCCTCGATCAGCGCACTGTCCAGGCCGCGCCGGGCGAGGCTCTGGCGCAGGCGCGAGACTCCCAGGCGCCCGCCGTGGGTGCGCAGATAGCTCTCGACGCAGCGTTGGTCCGACTGCAACTGGCTGGCGGCAAATTCGGCAATCACGATTTCGATTTCCTCGGCGCTGCCGTGCGCTGCGAGCTTGCGTGCCAGCTCGGCGCGGCTGTAATCGCGCCGGGCCAGCAGCCGGAGCGCACGGCTGCGCAGCGCATTCACTCGGTCGCGGGTCGGCTCGGGCTGGCGACGCCGACCGCGGCGCGCACCTTGGCTTCGATTTCCGCGGCGATCTCGGGATGTTCGCGCAGAAATTCGCGGGCATTGTCCTTGCCTTGGCCGATTTTTTCGCCGTTATAGGCATACCAGGCGCCGGATTTTTCGACGATCTTGTGCTCGACGCCGAGCTCGACGATCTCGCCTTCGCGCGAAATGCCTTCGCCGTAGAGAATGTCGAAATGGGCTTCCCTGAACGGTGGCGCGACCTTGTTCTTGACCACTTTCACCCTGGTTTCGTTGCCGATCACCTCGTCGCCCTTCTTGATCGCGCCGGTGCGACGAATGTCCATCCGCACCGAGGCGTAGAACTTGAGCGCGTTGCCGCCGGTGGTCGTCTCCGGACTGCCGAACATGACGCCGATCTTCATCCGGATCTGGTTGATGAAAATCACCAGCGTGTTGGTACGCTTGATGTTCGAGGTCAGCTTGCGCAGGGCCTGCGACATCAGGCGCGCCTGCAGGCCGGGCAGCTGGTCGCCCATCTCGCCCTCGATTTCGGCGCGCGGGGTGAGCGCGGCGACCGAGTCGATCACCACCAGATCGACGCCGCCGGAACGCACCAGCATGTCGGCGATTTCCAGCCCTTGCTCGCCCGTGTCGGGTTGCGAGATGAGCATGTCGGGCACATTGACGCCGAGCTTGGCGGCATAGCCGGGATCGAGCGCGTTCTCGGCGTCGATGTAGGCGGCGACTCCGCCGGCCTTCTGGATTTCGGCGACCACATGCAGACACAGCGTGGTCTTGCCGGATGATTCCGGGCCGTAGATCTCGACCACCCGGCCGCGCGGCAGGCCGCCGATGCCGAGCGCGATGTCCAGCCCCAGCGAACCGGTGGAGACGGTCTGGATGTCGTCGCCGACATTGCCCTCGCCCATCTTCATGATCGAGCCCTTGCCGAACTGTTTTTCGATCTGGGCCAGGGCGGCCTGCAATGCCTTGCTCTTGTTTTCGTCCATCGTGGTTTCCTTAAAAGTTGATCCGATTATGGCACGGATGGCACGCTTCGTGCCTTCCATTCACCAGCCCGTTTACAAGGTGTCGAGGCGCGCCAAAAGGCCATCCAGGGCATGGCTCACGGCCTGCCGGCGAACGGCTTCCCGATCGCCTTCGAACTGCCGGGTTTCGCTTTGCGCCGCGCCCTCGCGTCGACACCAGGCGAAGCATACGGCGCCCACAGGCTTATCCGGTGAGCCACCCCCGGGGCCGGCAATGCCGGTGATCGCCAGGGCCAGATCGGCGCGGGAATGGCGCAGGGCGCCCTGCGCCATTTCCCGCGCTGTCGCCTCGCTGACCGCGCCAAAGCGGTCAAGGGTTTCCGCGCGCACGTCCAGCAGCTCGATCTTGGCGGCAGCGGAATAGGTGATGAAGCCACGCTCGAACCAGTTCGAGCTGCCCGCCGTGTGGGTAATCACCTGCGCCGCCCAGCCGCCGGTACAGGATTCGGCGCTGGCGAGAAAAAGTCGGCGCTGGCGACACGCCGTGCCGATGGCCCGTGACAACGCAACCAGCTCAGGGGCCATGTCAGAACATCTCCAGCAGCATCTTCGCCAGCGCCAGGGTGAACAGGGTGTAGCCGGCGGCGACCAGATCGTCCATCATCACGCCGAAGCCGTTTTTCACCTCGGTGTCGAACCAGCGCGCGGGCTGGGGTTTGGCGATATCGTAAAAGCGGAACAGGAGGAAGGCGGCCAGCTGCCAGGCGAGGCCGGCCGGCGTCAGCAGCAGCACGCACCAGAAGGGCACGATCTCGTCCCAGACGATGGCGCCGTGATCGACCACGCCCAGCGCCCGGCCGGTGATCTGGCAGACCACGGCGCCGAAGGCGAACGCCAGCAGCAGGAATAGCGCCAGCCAGCCGGCGCCCCGGAAGTGCGCCACGAGGTAAGGCCAGGTGGCCCAGGCGAACAACGTCCCCGCCGTGCCCGGTGCGAACGGCGAGAGCCCGCTGCCGAAGCCGCAGGCCACCAGATGGGCCGGATGCTGGAACAGGAAGCGCAGCGGCGGACCGGGGATGCGGGGCTTGATTTTCATGGTGTCGACTTTGAGGTGAAATAACCGGGATAGCCCCGTCATTCCGGACGGCGCGCAGCGTCGATCCGGAATCCAGGCCGCGGGCTCTACGCTGCACCGGGAGCCATTCCCGGGCTCCGGGCCAGGCCCGGAACGGCGAGCGTTCGAGTTCCTGACCTGGCGCGACGTATTTCATTCGACGGGGTGAGTAAATTCATCATGATCGTCAGCTGAAATGTTCGTAACCGAAGCGGGACGGCGTGATGATCTGGCCCTCGGCATTGGTGAGGGTCAGCCCCCCCGCCCCACCCGCCACCACCTCGCCGAGACGGGTCAGCGGAAGATCGAGCGCAGTAGCCAGCGCCTGCACCTCGCCGGCGCGGGCGGGCGGCGCGGTGAACACCAACTCGTAATCATCGCCGCCCGACAGGTAACACTGTTCTGCAAAAGTCGGCGTTGGCGTACCTTGCACGCCGGGCACGCCGGGCACGCCGGAAATTCCGCTGCGCGGGCCGGCGACGGCGACCCGCAGGCGCGCCGCGACGCCCGAAGCCTCCAGGACATGGCCGAGATCGGCGAGCAGGCCATCCGAGACGTCGATCGCCGCCGTCGCCAGCTCGCGCAGGCCAAGACCGAGCGCCACGCGCGGTTGCGGCCGGTGGAGCGCATTCAGGCAGGGGCCGAGTTCGGCTTCGGCAAGCACGACCCGTCCTTGCAGATGCGCCAGCCCCAGCGCGGCGCGTCCCGGCCAGCCCGAAACCCAGATCCAGTCGCCGACCTTCGCCCCGCTGCGGCGCAACGCCCGGCCCGCCGGCGCCTCGCCGAGCACGGTGACGCAGAAAACCCGCGGGCCCGGGAAACACGCCGGGCCGTCCCAGGTGCTTCCCTGCCCCCCCGGGGGGGGACGCTGCAAGGCAGCGGCTGTGGGGGGGGACTTTGTGGTGTCGCCGCCGACCAGATCGACGCCGAAGGCCTCGGCGCAGGCGAACAGCCCCTCGGCAAAGGCCGCGATCCAGCCCTCGTCGGCCTCCGGCAGGGCGACGGCGAGCAAGGCCCAGCGCGGCCGGGCGCCCATCGCCGCCAGATCGGAGAGATTGACCGCCAGCGTCTTCCAGCCCAGCGCTTGCGGCTCGGTCTCCGGCAGGAAATGCGTGCCTTCGACCAGCATGTCGGTGGACACCAGCAATTCCATGCCCGGCGTCGGTGCCAGAATCGCCGCGTCGTCGCCGACCCCGAGCACCGCATGGCGCGGCGGGCGGGTGAAGAAGCGGCGGATCAGCTCGAATTCAGAGGGCATCGCGGCCACCCCGGAGAAAGGTAGGTCAGCGTTCGGCGGGACGCAGCACCGCCGCCGTCTTGTCCAGCACGCCGTTGACGAACTTGTGGCCGTCGGCGCCGCCGAAGGTCTTGGCCAGCTCGATGCACTCATTGATGACGACGCGATACGGCGTTTCGGGATGCAGGCGCAGTTCGCAGGCGCCGAGCAGCAGGATGCTGCGCTCGATCGGCGAAATCTCGGCCCACGGCCGGCTGATGTGGGGTTCGAGGTTGGCGCGCAGGCCGGCGGCCTGGTCGATGGCCTCGTGCAGCAGGCTCAGGTATAGCTCGCGGTCGGCCTTGTGAAAGCCGGCGACGGCCTCGGCCTGAACCTGGATCGCGGCCTCGTCCTGACCGCCGACCTGCCACTGGTAGAGTCCCTGCATCGCCAGTTCGCGGGCGCGCCGGCGCGGGTTGCGTTCGACTTTTTTGGTGCTCATGCACAGGCCCGCAGCAGGTTCGCCATTTCGACGGCGGCCAGCGCCGCTTCCCTGCCCTTTTGCACCATGCGTTCGAGCGCCTGGTCGTCATTCTCGGTGGTGAGGACGGCATTGGCGACCGGCACCCCGGTTTTCAGTTGCACCTCGCCCATGCCGCGCGCCGACTCGTTGGCAACGATCTCGAAATGATAGGTTTCGCCGCGGATCACCGCGCCCAGCGCGATCAGCGCGTGATAGCGGCCGCTCTGCGCCAGCGCCTGGAGGGCCAGCGGCAGCTCGAGGGCGCCGGGCACGGTGGCATAGGTCACCTCGGGCACGCCCAGGCGCTCGAGCTCGTCGAGACAGCCGGAACGCAGGCCATCGCCGATCTCCTCGTTGAAACGGCTTTGCACCACGGCGACGACCAGTCCGGCCCCGGTACGGCACGCTTCGATTTCATTCAGCTTCATGTTTTGCCTCCTCCGGCGTGAGATAGCCGACGACTTCGAGGCCGAAGCCGGCCATGCTCGGCATTTTTTGCGGGCTGGCCATCAGGCGCATCTTGCCGACGCCGAGCTCGCGCAGGATCTGCGCGCCGATGCCATAGCTGCGCGGATCCCATTTTTGCGCCGGCGGCCTCCGCTGCGCCTCGCCCCCCGCCGCGTCGAGCGCCGCCAGCAGCGCCTGGCTCGACTCGCTGCGATGCAGCAGCAGCGCCACGCCGCACTCGACGCGGGTGATCCGGCGCAGGGCGTAATCGATGCTGAAGCTGTGGCGCGCGTGCGCGTCGTCGAGAAAATCCAGCACCGAGACGGCCTCATGCACACGCACCAGGGTTTCCCTCGCGGCCGTGATTTCGCCATGGGAGAGGGCGAGGTGGATGTCGCCGCTGCTCCGGTCGACGAAGGTGCGCAGGCGGAACGTGCCCTGGGCGCAGCGGACGGGCTTGTCGGCAACGCACTCGACGAGTTTCTCGTGTTCCGAGCGGTAATGGATCAGATCGCGGATGGTGCCGATCTTCAGCCCGTGCGCGGCGGCGAATTGCAGCAGGTCCGGCAGCCGGGCCATGCTGCCGTCATCCTTGAGAATCTCGCAGATCACTGCTGCCGGTTCGCAGCCGGCCATTTGCGCCAGGTCGCAGCCGGCCTCGGTGTGGCCGGCGCGCACCAGCACGCCGCCCGGCCGGGCCATGATCGGAAAGACATGCCCCGGCTGCACGATGTCTTCGGCTTTCGCGTTGCGCGTCACCGCCGCCTGCACCGTGCGCGCCCGGTCGTGCGCCGAAATGCCAGTGGTGACGCCGCTCGCGGCCTCGATCGAGGTGGTGAACGCGGTACTGAACTGGCTCTTGTTGTCGCGTGCCATCTGCGTCAGGCCGAGCTGCCTGCAGCGCGCTTCGGTCAGCGTCAGGCAGACCAGGCCCCGCGCATGCTTGGCCATGAAGTTGATCGCCTCGGGTGTCACGCACTCGGCGGCGATCACCAGATCGCCTTCGTTTTCGCGGTCTTCCTCGTCGACGAGAATGACCATGCGGCCGGCGGCGAGCTCGGCGATGATGTCCTGGATCGGGCTGATCGTCATGTCGGTGAGGTGTGCGGGGTGTGACAGGGGAAGGCGCGCATTCTACGCCGCGGACTCCAGCATCCGTTCGCAATAGCGGGCGATCAGATCGACTTCGAGGTTCACCTGGTGGCCGGCGGCGAGATTGCCGAGCGTGGTGACCGCCAGGGTGTGGGGGATCAGGTTGATCGACACCTCGCAGCCTTCGGCGCCCTCGGCGCCATCGGTGACGCGGTTGGTGGTCAGCGAGACGCCATCGACGGTGAGCGAGCCCTTGCGCGCGACGTATTTCGCAAGCGCCGGCGGCACGCGGACCACCAGCGCGTGTGATTCGCCGACGGGGGCGAAGGAGAGCACCGTGCCGAGGCCATCGACGTGGCCGCTGACCAGGTGCCCGCCCAGCCGGTCGGCCAGGCGCAGGGCCTTTTCCAGATTGACCGGCCCCGGCGCGGCGAGGCCGCAGGCGCAGGCCAGGGTTTCCGCGGAGACATCGACCTGATACTGGCTGCCGCTCTTGCCGATCACGGTGAGGCAGACGCCGCCGTGGGCGATCGAATCGCCGAGCGCCACGTCGGACAGATCGAGCGCCGGCGCTTCGACGGTGAGCCGCAGGCCCTGCCCGAGCGCCTGCACATGAGAGATGCGGCCGACCGCCGCGATGATGCCGGTGAACATGGAGACCCTTTCGTTTTCAGCGTCGTGCGCGTTGCAGGATGGGGAGGAACTCGTCCGCGCCGAGGGTTCCCACCACGCGCACGTCGGTGAGTTCCTTGCCCGCGTGGTCGAAGAAGACGATGCCCGGCGGGCCGAACAGGCCGAAGCGGGCGAGCAGCGCCTTTTCCTCCTCGCTATTGGCGGTGACATCGGCCTGCAGCAGGACGAAATCCTTCAGTTGCGCGGCCACCCGCGGCTCGGCGAAGGTCGCCTCCAGTTCCTTGCAGCTGATGCACCATTCGGCCCAGAAGTCGAGCATCACCGGCCGGCCGCCGGCCGCCGCGAGCCGGGCATCGAGTTCGGCGGACGAATGGATGCGCGAAAAAGTCGGCGCTGGCGAGACGGCGGCCGTACCTGTCGTCGCGCCACCTGCGCCACGCAGGAAGGCCAGCGGTTGCAGCGGATCGCGGGCGCCACCCAGAAGCCCCGCCAGCATCAGCGCGCCGCTGACCAGAAGCACGATGCCGAGCCCCTTGCCCAGCCGCTGCCAGCCGTGGGCATGGGCCGGCAGCGGATCGAGCGCGGAAAGATAGATCGCCGGCAGGATCAGCAGAAGCGCCCAGCCGAGCAGCGTCAGCCAGGCCGGCAGCACCGGCGTCACCAGCCACAGCGCAGTGGCCAGCATCAGCACGCCGAAAAAACGCTTGACGCCATCCATCCACGGCCCCGGCTTGGGCAAGAGCGAGCGCGAGAACGTGCCGACCAGGATCAGCGGCGCGCCCATGCCGAGCGCCAGCGCGAACAGCGCCAGGCCGCCGAGCGTGGCATCGCCGCTCTGCGCGATGTAGAGCAGCGCCCCGGCCAGCGGCGCGGCCACGCAGGGGCCGACGATCAGCGCCGAGAGCGCGCCCATCAGGGCGATCGCCGGCAGCGAGCCGCCCTGGCGGTTGGCCGTGGCCGAGAGGCGGCTTTGCAGGCCGGTCGGCAGTTGCAGTTCGTAGAGGTCGAACATCGACAGCGAGAGGACGACGAAGACCAGCGCGAAGCTGCCGAGCACCCAGGCATTCTGCAGCGCGTTGGAGAGCAGGGTGCCGGACAGTCCGGCGGCGATGCCGGCCGCGGCATAGGTCAGCGCCATGCCAAGCACATAGGCCAGGGAAAGCACGAAGGCGCGGACATGGCTCACGGCATGGCCGTGATTGACGATGATGCCGGAGAGGATCGGCACCATCGGGAACACGCAGGGGGTGAGCGAGAGCAGCAGGCCGAAGCCGAAGAAGGTGACCAGCGTGAGACCGAGGCTGCCGCCCTCGAGCAGGCCGGCGATGCGCGCGCTCTCGTTGCCGGAGGCAGCGGCCTGGGGCGCGGCTGTGGCGGGCGCACCGGCTTCCGGCGCAGACCGCGCGGCGGGCGACGGAGAAGATTGAGCGACCGGGCGCGCTGCCGCCGGTTCGCGAAAACCCGGCGCTGGCGCGGCGG
>PHCV01000016.1 GCA_002842395.1 Betaproteobacteria bacterium HGW-Betaproteobacteria-11 | reverse complement strand
CGGCTGCGCGGCCTGCGCCGGCGGCATGGCCGCGATGGCCCGCCAGACCGCGCCCCAGTCCTGGGCCCGCAGCGCAGCGCGGGCCTGCCAGGCCAGTTGTTCTTCGCTCAGCGAGGTGGCTTGCGCCTTGTCGTACCACGCCAGCGCTTCGGGCTGGTGACGCCGGGCCGCCTGCCAGGCGATCTGGCCCCAGGCATAGGCGCGTTCTTCGGCGGGGAAGGCCGCTTCAAGGCCGGCGAGCCGTTGCGCAGCCGCCTGCGGGTCGCTGCGTGCCAGGCGCTGCAGGGCGAACAGCACGGTTTCACGGCGTCCGCGCGGGGCCGCGGCGGAATGAGCGAAACCGGCCGGCAGACTCGTCAGAAACCGCACCGGATCGACAGCGATGGTTTCCAGCTCCTTGTCCTCGAAGCCCTGATCGGCCGGCAGATACTGCGCCGCCGCTCTGCCAGCGCCGACTTTTTTCGCTTCGAGCAGACGCCGCACCCGCTGCCAGACATCTTCCACCGTCAGGCCCCCGGCGGCAACCAGGCGATCGACCAGGAGTTCACACGCCGTCGGCAGATCCTCGCCAGCCAGCCAGGGCGACCGCACCATCTGTGGTGTGTCGGCCACCTGTGCGGCATAACACCTGAGCTCGCTGTTGGCTTCGACCAGGCGTGGCCATTCGCGCTGGAAGGCTTCCCGGTCGCCGCGTTTACCCAGCCAGCGCAGCCAGTCGCCGCGCAGTTTCTCGGCCAGGTAACTGCCTTCGTTGGCGGCCAGGAACGCGCCGATACCGCTGATACCGCTGGCATCGTCGGCATCGAGTTGCTGCTTGAGTTGCCAATACTCGGCCCATGGCCGCAGCGGATGGGTGGCGGGCAGCGCCGTGAGCGCGCGGGCCAGTTGCGCCGCATCGCCCTTGCGGGCGGCATCGCGCGCCGCCAGGAAAGCGGCATCGCCCGGCGCGGCAAAAACCGGCGCCGGCGAGACGGCGAACATGACCACTGCCAGCGCCAACGTCCGGCCCGCATGCCGCAGCGGGTTTTTCAGTCGCTTCATGTCATCATTCCGACTTTCATACCGACAACCATAGCATGACCTGCCCGCCTGTCAAAGATGCCGCCGCCGCCATGGCCTGGCGCACCGCGCTGCGCGCGGAAAAACTCGCCGTCCGCCAGGCGCTTCGGGCCGCGGAACACGCCGTGCTCTCGGCGCGGCTCGAAGCGCATCTGCGCGCCTGGCTCGCCGCGCGCGCGCCGGCCTGCCTGGCCTTCTGCGCCCCGGTCAATGGCGAATTCGACGCCCGCCCGCTGGCGGCCGAATTGCTTGCCCAGGCCTGGGCTGCGGCGATGCCGGTGGTCATCGCGCCAGCCCGGCCGATGATCTTCCGGGCCTGGACGCCTTCGACGCCGATGACCGCGGATCGCTACGGCATTCCGATTCCGGTGGAAGGCGATGAAGTCCTGCCGGATATCGTGCTGTTGCCGCTGGTGGCCTTCGATGCTGCCGGTTTCCGGCTCGGCTATGGCGGCGGCTATTTCGATCGCACGCTGGCCGCGCTCGCTCCCCGGCCGCTGGCGGTCGGCGTCGGCTTCGAGCTGGCGCGCACGGCCAGCATCCATCCGCAGCCGCACGATCTGCCGCTGGACGCGATCATTACCGAGGCCGGGGCGGTTTTCGGAGCCGCATCCCCGTCGCACACACGGCGCACACTGGAAAGATAAGTAGCTTAGAATATTAGCCGGTGAAGAGCGTAGTCTTGCGCAGGGGGAGCCGAAGCATGCATGCAATTCAGGATCTGGCGGACAAACAGGAACACATCAATACGGCGGCGCGGGCGCTCAAGGCCATGGCGCATCCGTTGCGGCTGAAGATACTCTGCGTGGTCGGCGAAGAGGAAGTCTGCGTCCAGGACATCGTCGAAATCGTCGGCACCTCGCAAAGCAACGTCTCGCAACATCTGGGCATCATGCGCGACAAGGGTGTGCTACAGACCCGGCGCGATGCCAATCGCGTCTACTACCGGGTTGCCGATCCGCGCACCTTGCAGCTGATCGTCACCCTGCGCGAAGTCTTTTGCGGCATTCATTGAAACGGGAGAACGGGTTTGACCTTCGAATTTTTTCAACAGAGCTGGATCTGGGCGCTGATGGCCACGATTTCCGGCACGGCGTTGCTCTGGCCGTATGTCTCGGGCCAGGCGGCCCGGGAAGTGAGTCCGATTCAAGCCACCTTGCTGATGAACCGGGAAGAGGCGCTGCTGCTCGATGTCCGCGATGACGGCGAGTGGCAGGCCGGGCATGTCCCCGGAGCGCGGCACATCGCACTGGCCAAGTTGCCCGGGCATCTCGCCGAGCTGGAAAAATTCAAGGAACGTCCGCTCATCGTCTGTTGTGCGGCCGGCATGCGCTCCGCCACGGGTTGCACCCAGTTGAAGAAAGCCGGTTTCAGCAAGGTCTATAGCTTGGCCGGCGGCCTCGATGCCTGGAAGGCGGCCCAGTTGCCGCTGACCACAAAAACCTGAGCGGAACGCGGCGCGGCCATGCCCCAGATCCTGATGTATGCCACGGCAGTCTGTCCCTACTGCGTGCGCGCCGAGCAGTTGTTGCGCCGCAAGGGCGTGAGCGAGATCGAGAAGGTGCGCATTGACCTCGATCCCGCCCGCCGCGACGAGATGATGCAGAAAACCGGCCGCCGTACCGTGCCGCAAATCTATATCGGCGAGACCCACGTCGGCGGCTGTGACGATCTGTTCGAGCTCGATCGTCAGGGCCGGCTCGATGCGCTGCTCGCTGCCTGATTCTTCAACTCACTCGACGACCACCATGAGCGACCAGCAACCCAGCCAGCAACCCTCTTTCAGCATCGAAAAAATTTATGTCCGCGACCTCTCGGTCGAGGTGCCCAATGCGCCGCAGATTTATCTCGAGCGCGAGGCGCCGGCCATCGAGGTGCAGATCCAGAACACCGCGACTCCCCTCGGCGAGGGCGTGTTCGAAGTCGCCGTCACCGTCACGGTAACCGCGAAAAAGGATGAGACGGCCTTCTTCCTGGTCGAGGCGGCGCAAGCCGGTATCTTCCGCATCGTCAATGTGCCGCAGGCGGACATGGAGCCGATCCTCGCCGTCGGCTGCCCCAATATCCTGTTCCCCTATGCCCGCGAGACGATCTCCGATGCCATCAACCGCGCCGGCTTTCCGCCGGTGCTGCTCGCCCCGGTGAATTTCGAGGCACTCTACCAGCAACGGGCGATGGAACTGCAGGCGGCCCAGTCCACCGAAGCGCCTGGGCAACTCCAGTAAAAAGTCGGCGCTGATGCTACGGCGATTCGCACTCACCGGTTGTCTTGCCGCCCTGTTGGGTGCGGGGTTTTCCGGGTCGGCCGCCGCGCTGGAGTTTCTTTCGGTGAGCGAGGCGGCGCCGCTTTACGATGCGCCCTCGAGCCAGGCCAAAGCGTTGTTCGTGATCGCCGCCGGCACGCCGGTGGAGCGGGTGGTCAGCCTCGAAGGCTGGAGCAAGGTGCGCGACAGCAGTGGTGGCCTGGCCTGGATCGAAAAGAAATACTTGAGCGAAAAACGCAACGTCATGGTGCGTGCCGAGCGTGCCGAAGTCCATGCCGGCGCCGATGAAAAATCGCCGCTGGTCTTCGCCGCCGAACGCGACGTGCTGCTCGAACTGGTCGAAACCGCCCCCGGCGGCTGGATCAAGGTGAAACACCGCGATGGCCAGGGCGGGTATGTGAAAGCGGCGCAGGTATGGGGGCTGTGAATCCTTGCCCCGGTGGTTCCGGAAATAAACCATGCGCATAGCAGTGCTGGGCGCCGGGGCGTGGGGCACGGCGCTGGCGATGAGCTTCGCGCCACGCCACGAGGTTTGCCTGTGGGCCCGCGCCACGGCGCAGGCGGAGCAGATGGCGCAGCAGCACGAAAATTACCGCTATCTGCCGGGCTGCCCGTTGCCCGAGCGCTTGCGCGTCACCGCCGATCTCGACGCGGCCTGCGCGGCGGCCGACCTGCTGCTGCTGGCCACGCCCGTAGCCGGCTTGCGTCCCACGCTGGTTCAACTCGCGCCAATGCTGCGGGCGGCAACCCTCCCGCTGCTCTGGGCCTGCAAGGGGCTGGAGGCGGGCAGCGGCCTGTTGCCGCATCAGGTGGTGGCCGCGGTGCTTGGCGACGACGCACGCTGCGGCGTACTGAGCGGGCCGAGTTTTGCCCGCGAGGTGGCGCACGGCCTGCCGACGGCGATCACCCTGGCCGCCGCCGACATGGACTTTGCCACCGCCACGGCGCAGGCGCTGCATGGCGGCTCGCTGCGGATTTATGCCAATGGCGATCTGATCGGGGTCGAGGTTGGCGGCGCGGTGAAGAACGTGCTGGCGATCGCCACCGGCATCAGCGATGGCCTGGAGCTGGGGCACAACGCGCGTGCCGCGCTGATTACCCGCGGGCTGGCCGAAATCACCCGGTTCGGCGTCGCGCTCGGCGCGCGGAGGGAAACCTTCATGGGCCTGGCCGGGCTCGGTGATCTGGTGCTGACCTGTACCGGCGATCTGTCGCGCAACCGGCGGGTCGGCCTGCGGCTGGCGGCTGGCAAGACGCCGAACGAGATCGCCGGCGAGCTCGGCCATGTCGCCGAGGGCGTGCCTGCCGCGTACGAAATCGCGCGACGGGCGCGGGCGCTGGGCATCGAGCTGCCGATCACCGAGGTCGTGGTGGCCGTGCTCGAGGGGCGACTGGCGCCACGCGAGGCGGTGTTGCACTTGATGGCGCGCGAACCGAAGAGCGAATAGGAAAATTCCGAACGGGCCGAGTCCCATCTGCCCTTGTGGATGGGCAGGGTTGCGTCATTCCGGACGGGCGCAGCCGGATCCGGAATTCAGGCCGCAGTTCCCACGAAGCACCGAGGGTCACTCTTGGGTTCCGGGTCAAGCCCGGAACGACGGCGGTGCAATCCGCCTTGCGCAACTCTGTGTCATGTCACTTCCGGGTGCCGGGGCCAAGACCCCGGACTTGATCCGGGGCCGGAACGACGGCCATTCCAGGCGCGCCCCATTCAGCGGAGTCCCCGGCTCATTCCCCGCCGGAAAAGCCGAGTTGCCGCCAGGCTTCATAGACCACGATGGCGACGGTATTGGACAGGTTCAGGCTGCGGTTGCCGGGCACCAGCGGCAGGCGCAAACGGTTTTCGGCGGCGATGTCGGCCAGCACGTGCGGCGGCAGCCCGCTGGTTTCGTTGCCGAAGACGAAAACATCGTTCGACGAAAAGTCGGCGCTGGTGTGACGGCGGTTACCTTTCGTGGTCAGCGCGAACCGGCGGCCTGCACCGAACGCGGCAAGCGCCTCGCGGCAACGCGTCCAGTCGGCATGCACGGAGACCGCCGCCAGTTCGGCGTAATCCATCCCTGCGCGGCGCAGCTGCCGTGCCGAGAGATCGAAGCCGAGCGGCTCGACCAGATGCAGATGGGCGCCGGTATTGGCGCAGAGGCGGATCGCATTGCCGGTGTTGGGCGGAATTTCGGGAGCGACGAGGACGACGTGAAAGGGCATGGTGGCTTGCGTGGCGGGGGGAAAACCGGTAGTTTCCGCAAAATCATCCGATTGGCGCAAGAACTTCGTGCGCAATCGTAAAATAATTTCGATTGGAGATTGCCTCTGATGGCGCGTCCGGAAAAGATTCGACTTGGCGACCTGCTGGTGCAGCAGGGCCTCATCAGCGCCGAGCAACTGAAGCTCGCCCTCGACGAACAAAAGCGCACCGGCAGGAAGCTCGGTCGCGTGCTGGTGGAAAGCGGCTTCGTCACCGAGGAAGGCATCTCGACCGCGCTGGCGCGGCAGCTCGGCGCCGATTTCATCGACCTGCGCCAGTTCAGCCCCAAGCCGGAACACGTCAACCTGCTGGCGGAAACCCAGGCCCGCCGACTGCGCGCGTTGGTACTCGGCGAGCGCGGCGGCGGGCTGCTGGTAGGCATGGCCGATCCCACCGATCTGGCCGCTTTCGACGATCTGGCGCGGCTTTTGAAGCGCGACATCGACCTCGCCGTGGTCACCGAAAGCCAGCTCCTGGCCGCCATCGACCGCGTGTACAGTCGCGCCGAGGAGATTCATGGCCTGGCCAAGGAACTGACCGCCGACCTGTCCGACATGCCGGCCGAATTCGGCAACCTGCTCGGCCTCACCACCGGCGCCGAGGATGCCCCGGTGGTGAGGCTGCTCAACACGGTGTTCGAGGAGGCGCTCAAGCTGCGCGCTTCCGACATCCACATCGAGCCGCAGGAAGCCGCGCTGGTGATCCGTTTTCGGATCGACGGCGTATTGCGCATCCAGACCGAGGCCGACGCGAAAATTGCGACGGCGCTGGTGCTGCGCCTGAAGCTGATGTCCGGCCTCGATATTTCCGAGAAACGCCTGCCGCAGGACGGCCGTTTCAACATCAAGCTGCGCGACGTGCCGATCGACATCCGCATCTCGACCATGCCGACCCAGCATGGTGAATCGGTGGTGATGCGCCTGCTGGCGCAGAACACCGGCCTCTTGCATCTCGACAAGCTGCATATGCCGCCGCATGTGCTGGAGCGCTTCCGGCACGCCATCGAGCGTCCCTCCGGCATCGTCCTGGTCACCGGCCCCACCGGCTCGGGCAAGACCACCACGCTGTATGCCGCGCTCAACGAACTCAACACGCCGGAGAAAAAGATCATCACCGTCGAGGATCCGGTCGAATACCGGCTGCCCGGCATCAACCAGGTGCAGGTGCATGAAAAGATCGACCTCAGCTTCTCGCGCGTGCTGCGTTCCGCCTTGCGCCAGGATCCGGACATCATCCTGATCGGCGAAATGCGCGACCAGGAAACCGCCGAAATCGGCATGCGCGCCTCGATGACCGGCCACCTGGTGCTGTCGACCCTGCATACCAACGATGCCCTGTCCACCCCGATCCGCCTGCTCGACATGGGCGTGCCGCGCTACATGGTGGCGCTGTCGATCCAGATGGTGCTGGCGCAGCGGCTGGTGCGCGTGATCTGCGAGAATTGCGCCGCGCCGCATGCGCCGTTGCCGCACGAGCACGAATGGCTGCGGGTCGAACTCGGCGAGCAGGTCGATGCCCATCGGTACAGCCAGGGCCAGGGATGCAGCCACTGCGCCAACACCGGCTACCAGGGCCGTCAGGCGGTCTATGAAATGCTGGAAATGACCAACACCCTGGTCGAGGCCGTCAATCGCGGCGACCCCAACGAATTCATGGCCCTCGGCCGCGAACAGATGGCCGGCAACAGCCTGCGCCACGACGCGGTGCGCCTGGTCCTTGCCGGCCGCACCACGGTGAATGAGGCGATGCGGGTCACCACGCAACTGGACGAGTGAGGGACATGGCCAATTTTGCCTATCGTGGCCGCAACGCTGCGGGAGAGCTGGTGCAAGGCTCGCTCGAGGGTGCGGCGCCCGGCGCCGTGGCCGATGTGCTGTTCGCCATGGGCATCACGCCGATCGAAATCCGGGCCGACGGCAAAGCCGAAAGCGCGCGCGGCGCCGAGCTTAACCTCACCCTGTTCAAGGAAAAGGTCAGCCATACCGACGTGCTGCTGTTCTCGCGCCAGTTGCATACCTTGCTCCGCGCCGGCGTGCCGATCATGCGCGCGCTGGCTGGTTTGCAGGAATCGAACAGCAATCCGGCGATGAAGCAGGTGTTGGCCGACGTGCGCGAAGGGCTCGATTCGGGCCGCGACCTGTCGCTGGCGCTGGCGCGGCATCCGGAAGTGTTTTCGCGCTTCTATCTGTCGATGGTGCGGGTCGGCGAGATGACCGGGCGGCTGGAGGAAGTCTTCATCCGCCTCTTCGATCACCTCGATTTCGAACGCTTCATGCGCGAGCAGGTGAAGTCCGCCCTGCGCTATCCCTCGTTCGTGCTGGCGGCCATGGCGGTGGCGATGTTCGTCATCAACATCTTCGTCATTCCGGCCTTCGCCAAGACCTTCAAGGGGCTCAATGCCGAGCTGCCGCTGATGACCCGGATGCTGGTCGGGTTTTCGGAGTTCATGGTGCATTCCTGGCCGCTGCTGATCGGCGGCATTGCGCTGGCGGGGTTGGCGTTTTCTACCTGGCGCAAGACGGAGCAGGGCCGCTACGACTGGGATCGCATCAAACTGAAGATTCCGGTGGCCGGCAAGATCGTGAGGAAAGCCACCCTGGCCCGCTTCGCCCGCGCCTTCGCGCTGGCTACCCGCAGCGGCGTGCCGATCATCCAGGCGCTCTCCAATGTCGCGGAAACCGTCGACAACGCCTATATCGCCGCCAAGATCGAAAAAATGCGCGACGGCATCGAGCGCGGCGAGAGCATCCTGCGCACCAGCATCACCGCCGAGGTGTTCACCCCGGTGGTGATCCAGATGATCGCCGTCGGCGAGGAATCCGGCGCGCTCGACGACATGATGCAGGAAGTCGCCGACATGTATCAGAGCGAAGTCGAGTATGAACTGAAGACGCTCTCGCAACAGATCGAGCCGATCCTCATCGTCGCGCTGGGCGTCATGGTGCTCATCCTCGCCCTCGGCATCTTCCTGCCGATCTGGGATCTGGGCAGTACCATGATCAAGCATTGATGAACCTGGGAAAAGCAGTTCACCACGGCGCTCACGGCGGGAAATCGGCGGGTTGCGCCGTGCACCGGATTCACCCGCTGGGTGAATCCGGAAATAGCCAAAATGTCTGCTCCTTACGCCGTGTCACCGTGTTGCCGTGATCGCCGTGGTTCAATCGGGGCTTTTAGGATGAATCGAGAAGGACTGTCGGTTTCTCGTCAAAACCGTCGGCCAGTGGGCAGGCGGGAGGCGTTGCGCGGCCTCACCTCGCTCGAATTCGCCATCGTGCTGGCACTCATCGGCACACTCGCCTATTTTCTGTTGCAGAGCCTGCTGTTCATGCAGGGCGAGGCCGAACGGCAGGCGTTCGAGGACAACCGCGCGGCGCTCGAGCGCGCCGTGAGTTACGAGCTGATGAGCCGCGGCACGCGCGGCGAGGCGTCAGGCGCCGCGGTCCTGGCCGGCCAGGATCCGTTTCAATGGCTGCATCCCGAGCCGCTGGGCTGGGCCGGCGCTTATCCGACGCGCGGGCCGCTCAAGCCGGGCGCATGGTACTGGGACGCGCGGCGCGGCGAAGTCATCTATGTGCCGAAAGACCCGGCACGGGTCCGCTTCACGGTGAAAGCGCAGCGCGAGATTCGCCTGCGCCTCGAGGTGACGGGCAACAGCCAGGCCCGCCTGCTGCCGGTGCAACCGTTTGCCTGGCAGTCGGGCTAGGCGTTGGCATGAATGCTGCTGTTAGGTACCATCAGGCTGTCAGGTGTAGATAGATAGGCATATACTGCGCGGTTGGCCGGACTGAATTTTTTTAACTAGAAGAGGAGGTTGTCATGCGCAAGACGCAAGCTGGTTTCACCCTGATCGAACTGGTGGTGGTCATCACCATCCTCGGCATCCTGGCGGCGGTGGCTCTGCCGCGGTTCACCAACCTGCAGCGCGATGCGCGCATCGCCAAGCTCAATGCGGCGCGTGGTGCGGTGCAGGCGGCGGCGGCGCTGGTGCATGGCACCGTGCAGGCGCGCGGCGGCGTGGCGGATGCCGCCGCCTGCCCGGCAAACTTTGGCCCGGCCCCGGCAACTGCTAACAATACGACCAATGTGTGTACCGAATCTGGTCGTGTCGCCATCGTGAATCAATATCCTGCCGCCACTTTGCCGGGTATCGTCGACGCTTCCGGTTTGGTTGCCATCTTCCCGGCCACAGCCGGTGCACTGACGGCCGACGGATATGGCGGTACTACTGGCGCCATCATTCGGGTCGGTGGGGGGCCGATCCCGGCCCAATGCCAGTTTACCTATACCGCCGCTGTGGCAAATGCGGCGCCAGTGCTCACGGCGAACGTGACTACCGGCTGCTGATGAGCGGACGCGGGGCGGGGGGCTTGCCTCCGCCCCGCGTTTTTATCCGTGCCGGACTCTGTCTGCCTGGGATTCCGCTTCGCGGGCAGGCAAGCGCCGACTTTCCAGGTTGCCGCGGAGCTTTGCGCCAGGCCGGCAATGGCGGCAAATGGCCTGTTTTTGAAGGTGATTTCCCGGCCTGCCGGCGCCGGCCGCGCGGTATAGTCAAAAAAATGTCCTCCTTTCCAGCGCGCTGACCTTGCTCAAAATGTCCTCCGAACCCGGTTGCCTGTCCATCGCCCTGAGCGCGGGACGGGTCGACTTGGTGCATGTCCGGCGCGGCACGGATCGGTTGCCGCGGGTGCTGCTGGCCGAATCCATCGCCCGCGAGGCGGCGGACGCGGCGCTGCTCGCCAGCCTGAAAAAATCGCTGCATCTGGGGCGCTATCGCCTCGCGGCGCTGCTCGCGCCGGGGCAATACCAGCTCATCCAGACCGATGCGGTCGATGGCCCGGCGGCGGAGGCGCGCGAGATCGTGCGCTGGAAACTCAAGGATCAGGCCGGCTTCGCGGTGGACAACGCGGCGATCGACCTGCTGCCGATCCCGCCGCTCGGCCGCGCGCCGCAGGTCTATGCCGCGCTCGCCCCCGAGTCGGTGATGACGCCGCTGGTGCAGGCTTTCCAGGCGGCGAAACTCGATCTCGTCGCGGTTGACGTGCCGGAGCTTTCGCAACGCAATCTCGCCGCGCTCTGCGAGGAAGACGACCGCGGCCTCGCGCTGTTGATTTTCGACGAGGCCGAGGGCCTGCTCACCTTCACCTTCGCCGGCGAGCTGCTGGTCGCCCGCCACATCGAGATTTCCGCCCGGCAACTGCGGGAGGCAAACGAGGAGCGGCGCGGGCAATTGCTGGAACGCATCGCGCTCGATGTGCAGCGCTCGCTGGACAACTTCGACCGGGCCTTCAGCATGGTGCAACTGGCTCGCCTGGTGGTGGCCGAGATTCCCGGGGTGACAGGTTTCCTCGATTTCCTGCGGAGCAATCTGGCGATCGAGGTGGCGCCGCTGGCGCTGGATGCAGTGGTCGATTTCGGCGCGGTGCCGGCCCTGCTCGACCCGCAACGACAGTTCCAGTGCCTGCGCGCCCTCGGCGCCGCGCTGCGCGAGGAGCCGAAATCTTGAGCGCGCAGATCAATCTTTATCACCCGCGCTTTCGCAAGGTCGAGGACTGGCTGAATCTCGGCAACCTGCTGCTGGCGACCGGGGCGCTGGCGCTGATTCTTGGTGGCTGGGCGCTCTTCGCCCGTGGTGAAGCGGCGCAACGGCAGACCGAGGCGGCGGCGGCCAGTAGCGAGCTCGAGGCGATCAGGACGGCGCTCGAGGAAGCCACGCGCAAGTCGAGCCAGCCGGCCGATCCGCACCTGGTTGCCGAGGTGAGTCATGCCGAGACGGTGCTCGCTCATCGCACGGAGATCGTCCGCCTGCTGGAAAGCGGCGCGGTGGGCAACAGCGGCGGCTTTTCCGAATTCTTCCGTGGCTTCGCCCGGCAAGCGCCGCCGGGACTGTGGCTGACCGGCTTCACCCTCGGCGCGGGCGGCGGCGACATGGAAATTCGCGGCAGCAGCTATGACGAGAAGATCGTACCCGATTACATCCGCCGGCTCGGCGGCGAAAAAATCTTTCAGGGGCGACAGTTTTCGGCCCTGAGCCTGCACCGCGACGCGGCGACCGAAGCCAGGGCGGCGGAGAGCGCCGAGGCAACCACGACCGCCGTCTCGCCAGCGCCGACTTCTTCGGCCCGGCCCGTTGCCGGCCGTCCCCGCGTCGTGCAGTTCGTGCTGACCCCGACGCCGGCACCGGAGGCCAAGAAATGAATCCGGGAAAAGCAGTTCACCACGGCGACCACGGCGATCACGGCGGGAAATCGGTGGGTTGCGTCGCGCACCGGATTCACCCGGCGGATGAATCCGGGAATAGCCGAAATGTCTGGCCCTTGCGTCGTGTCGCCGTGATCGCCGTGGTTCAACCGGGGTTTTTAGGATGAAGGCGCTGCACGTCCGCTGGCAACAGTGGAGCGCGCAGTTCCTCGCCCGTCCGCGCCGCGAGCGGGCGATTCTGGCCGCGGCGCTGGTCTTCGGCGGCGGCTTCCTGCTCTTCAACTTCGCCGTCGATCCGGCGCTGCGCGCTGGGCAGGCGGCCCGTGCCGAGACCGCGGCGGCGCGCGCCGAGATGGCCTTGCAGCAGACGCAACTGGCGCAACTCAATGCCCTGCCCGATGCCGATGCCGCCAACCGGCAGAAACTGACCCGGCTCAAGGACGAGCTGAACGAGGTCAATGCGCGGCTGGCCAGCTTCGAGCAGGGCATGGTGCCGCCGGCGCGGATGCGCGATTTTCTGCGCGATCTGCTGGCGCGCAACCGCGGCATCGAACTGCTCGAACTCAAAACCCTGCCGCCGCAGCCGGTCGCCGCCCCGGCCACGACAGCTGCGGCGGCATCGGCCCCGGCCACGGGCGGAGCCCATGCGCAAGACGACTCGGCGGTGATCTGGCAGCACGGCATCGAACTCAAGCTCGCCGGCCGCTATAACGATTTGCTGGGCACCCTGGGCGAGCTCGAAGGCATGCGAGAGCGGCTGTTGTGGAACAGCGCCAGCCTGACGGTGGAAAAGTATCCACGCAACATCCTGGTGCTGCGGGTGTACACCCTGAGCCTGGATCGGAACTGGCTGGAGATGTGATGCGCCCCTGGCTCTTCATTTTGTTGATTGTCGCGGGCCTGGCCCAGGCGCAGGTCGACCCGACCCGTCCGGCGGACGAGCCGCTGGCCGGTGGCGGCGGGGCGGCCAATGACAGCGGCCTGCAGGCGATTTTCATCCGCCCGCACGGCAAGTCTTCGGCGGTGATCGGCGGCCAGGAGGTGCGCGTCGGCGATAAAGTGAATGACAAACGGGTATTAAGGATCGCTGAAAACGAAGTGGTCGTGCAGGGGGAGGGCGGACGGGAAAGTCTGCGCCTGATCGCGGCGGTGGAGAAGGTGCCGGCGGTCAAGCCAAAGGACGCCAGGCGGTCGAAACGACAAATGACGGGAACGCAAAAATGAAAACAATCGATCAATGGGGGATGGCCTTGCTGCTGGGCCTGCTGCTGGCGGGGTGTTCGACGCCGCCGAAGAAGGGCGACGAGGTGCTCGGCCAGATCAACGATGTGCTGCTCAAGTCGGCGACCGAGCGCAAGGCGCCCGCCCCGGCGCCGGATGCCGCGCTGATGCCGAGCCTGACGCCGGCGCCGGCGGCCACGAATGCCGAGTCGCGGTTCGATCTTTCGGTGGTCGATGCCCCGGCCGGCCAGGTCTTCATGGCACTGGTCTCGGGCACGCGCTACAGCATGCTGCTGCCGCAGGACATCGGCGGCAACATCACGGTCAATCTCAAGAACGTCACGGTGATCGAGGCGCTCGACACGATCCGCGAATTGTTCGGCTATGAATACCGGATGCAGGGGAATCGCATCTTCATCGAGTCGAACACCATGAAGACCCGTGTCTTCCAGATCAACTATCTCGCCAGCCGGCGCCAGGGTTCGAGCGATCTGCGCGTCACCGGCAGTTCGATCACCACCAGCGGCACCGGCGGCACCGGCGGCGCCGTCGCCACGTCCGCGCCACCGGCCGCGGCCGGTGGCGGCTCGGGGGCCACGCGCAGCAACGACACCAGCCGGGTCAGCATGAGCACCGACAGCGACTTCTGGGGCGACTTGAAAGCTGCGCTGACCGCCATCGTCGGCACCGCCGACGGGCGCAGCGTGGTGATCAATCAGTCTTCCGGCGTGGTGCTGGTGCGCGCCATGCCCAGCGAACTGACCAATGTCGACAAGTATCTCAAGGCTACCCAGCTGGCCGCCGACCGGCAGGTGATGCTGGAAGCCAAGATCATCGACGTCTCGCTCTCCGATGAATACCAGTCCGGCATCAACTGGGGCGCCTTCCAGGAACACAATGGCAAGTTCACCGGCATCGGCGTCGCCCAGCCGGGGGCTTCGCTGGCCGCCGGTCAGGGCACGGCACAGACCATCGGCGATCCGGCAGCGCCGACTTTATCGGTCAGACCAGGCCCGCTCGGCAGCCTGCTGGCCTCGGTGGCGAGCAAGGGCTTCATCGGCCTCGCCCTGCAGACCTCGAACTTCGCCGCCCTGCTCAACTTCCTCGAAACCCAGGGCAGCGTCTCGGTGCTCTCCAGTCCGCGCATCGCCACCATCAACAACCAGAAGGCCGTGTTGAAGGTCGGCACCGATGCCCTGTTCGTGACCAATCTGACCACCTCGACCACGACCACCACGACCGGTACCGTGGTGACCCCGAGCCTGACCCTGGAGCCTTATTTCTCCGGCATCTCGCTCGACGTCACGCCGCAGATCGACGACGAAGGCAATATCATCCTCCACGTCCATCCGATGATCAGCGTGGTCACCGAGAAGGACAAGTCGGTCAATCTCGGCACGCTCGGCACATTTACTCTGCCGCTGGCCACCAGCAACATCAGCGAGACCGACAGCATCGTCCGTGTCCAGGATGGCAACATCGTCGCCATCGGCGGCCTGATGCGCCAGGAGCAGACCTCGGATCGCTCGCAACTACCCGGCGCCACCGGCGTGGTGTCGACCCTGTTCGGCAATCGCGGTTCGGCCACCACCAAGCGCGAGCTGGTGATCCTGATCAAGCCGACGCTGATCGAGAGCGACAAGTCCTGGGTGGGCGATCTCGAAGCCACCCAGGAAAGATTGAAGGCGTATCAGCCGGCCGCCCGCACGGTGACCGTGCCCGCCGCCCGCTGACGTTCACGCTGACCCGGCCGGAGCGATGTATCTTCAGCATTTCGGTTTAGGTGAATTTCCGTTCGGCATCACGCCCGATACCGGCTTCATCTATTCCAACGACGCCCATCAGGAGGCGCTCAACACGCTGCTGATCGGATTGTCCACCGGCGAAGGCTTTATCAAGATCACCGGCGAGGTCGGCACCGGCAAGACGCTGCTCTGCCGCCGTTTCCTCGCCACGCTCGACGAGCGGCAGGTGGTCGCCTACCTGCCCAACCCGCAGCTCGAACCGCGCACCCTGCTGCTCGCCCTGGCCGAGGAACTGGGGCTGGCACTCGAACAGCTCGATTACCAGTTCCACCTGGTCAAGCACCTCAACGCGCATCTGCTCGAGCTCGCCGCGCAGGGCAGAAACGTCGTTGTCTGCATCGACGAGGCGCAGTGCATGCCGCTGGAAAGCCTGGAGACGCTGCGCCTGCTCTCCAACCTGGAAACCGAAAAGCGCAAGCTGATGCAGGTGGTGCTGTTCGGTCAGCCGGAGCTCGACGAAAAACTGTCCGACCCGGCGGTGCGGCAGATTCGCCAGCGCATCGTCTTCCATTACCGCATGCCGGGGCTGCGACAGGATGAGATCGGCCATTATCTGGGACACCGTCTGCGTGTTGCCGGGCACCGTGGCGGCGACGTATTTGCGCCTTCCGCCACGCGGCTGCTTTGGCGCCTGTCGGGCGGCACGCCGCGGCTGGTCAATATTCTTGCGCACAAGGCGCTGCTACTGGCCTTCGGCGAAGGCCGCACGACGGTAACGCGCAGCCATGTGCGGCTGGCCGGCCGCGATACCGAGGGTGCATTTCCGTTGCCATGGTGGCGGAGCGGGTAAGGAGAGAGTGAGATGAGTGTGGTCAACAAGATGCTGCGCGATCTCGATGCGCGACGCGCCGGAGAAAACGAACGGGCTGCGCTGCCTTCGGCGGTGACGCCGCTGGCGGCACGGCAGGCGCCGCCCTCGCCCTCGCCGCGGTGGGCGGCGGCGGTCGGCGTGGTTGCGGTGCTGGCGGTTGCGGGCTGGATGCGCTGGGGCAACCTGTCGCCCGCCACGCCACCCGCCACACCTCCTGCTCCGGCCGCTGCGCCCGTCCCGGCATCGATTCAGGCGCCCCCGCCTGCTGAGCCGGCTCCAGCAGCCATGCCGCAGGTGATGCCGCCTGTCGTGGCCCTGCCTTCTGCAGCGACGAAGAACAAGAGCCTGCAACTCGACTACGACCTGACTCCGAGCCCCCCTGTGTCGACGCCCGCTACGAAGGCCACTGCCGTGACTGCGCCGTCACCGGCGGCCTCGGCGCCCCTGGCTGCCGCCACCAAACCTGAGCCCCTCCACGCCCAGGGCCGCCGCGAAACTGCCGGCGCCGCCACGGCCTTCGCCCCGCGCATCGACAAGCAGGAACGCTTGCCCACCCCGGCCGAGCGGGCTGAGACCGAGTACCGGCAGGGCCGCGAAGCGCAGCGCGCAGGGCATCCGGACGAGGCCGTGGCGCACTATCAGGCGGCGCTCGCCGCCAGTCCGGAGCAGGCGGCGGCGCGGCAGGCGCTGGCGGTTCTGTTGATCGAGGCGCGGCGCTGGGATGCCGCCGAGCAGGTGTTGCGCGAAGGGCTTGAGGTGACGGCGGCGCCCGCGGTGCGCATGAGTTCGACCCTGACCCTGGCGCGCCTGCTGGTCGAGCGCAACCAGAGTGCCGCCGCGCTCGAAGTGATGGAACGGCAGGCCGCCAGTGGCGAGAAGAGCGCCGAGTATCAGGGCTTCCTGGCCGTGTTGCTCAATCGTGCCGGCCGCGCGCACGAGGCGGCCGAACGTTATCAGGCGGCGACCCGCCTGGCGCCGGATGAGGCGCGCTGGTGGGCGGGGCTGGGCATCGCGCTCGACGCCGACGGCCAGAACGCCGCCGCACGCGAAGCCTACCTGAAGGCAAAGAGCCTGCCCGGACTGCCGCCGGAACTTGCGCAGCATATCGAACAGCGCCTGCGCTGACTTTCCTCTCAGTTCGGCAACTGTTGTTCGGCGATGGTGAGCCGGCTCATCGCCCAGGGATGCAGGTGGGCCAGCGGGCCGGTCAGGTTGCGCCAGGATTCGAGCAGGGTGCGCCGCCAGCCTTCGCGCAAATAGGCTTCCACGTTCTGGTAGTTTTTAAGCTGCTGCTGAATTAGTTCGCGGGCGCGGTCTTCGGCACGCACCTGCACCAGGCGCAGCGCATCGCGGGCGGTGGATTCGTCGCTCAAGGGATAGGCCAGATGGATCGAGCCCGCCAGACGGACGATCTCGCGCAGGTTGTCGGCACGCTCGATGGTGGCGATCTGGCCTTCGCAACGCGAAGCAAAACGCCGCGCTTCCATGCGCAACAGATTCTTGTCGACGGGGTCGCGCAGGGCCATGGCCAATACAAGTAACGGGATGGCGGAATTATCACCGAAAACACGAGCGCCTGCTCCCCGCCGGGGTCAGTCTGCCTTCACCGCCCTTGCCACGACCCGGTTCTCCACCCGTGCCGCGCCATGCGCCTTGAGGGTGCGCGCCAGTTCGTCGAGCGTGGCGCCGGTGGTCATCACGTCATCGATCAGCCACACCGTTTTGCCGGAGAGGTCGAGGCGGCATTCGAAGGCATGGCGGACGTTTTTCGCCCGTTCCTTCCAGGGTAGGCTGGCCTGCGGCGTAGTGTCGCGGCAGCGCAGGACATGAGCGAGTTCCAGCGGCACACCGAGCCGCCGCGCCAGCGGCCGGGCGATTTCGACCGACTGGTTGAAGCCGCGTTCGGCGAGGCGCGTGGCGGAGAGCGGAACCGGCAGGATGAGGTCGGGCGGGGCGACGCAGGGCAGGGCGGCCAGCGCCTGGCCGAAAAAGTCGGCGCTGGCGATACGGTGTGCGTACTTGAGCGACTGGATCAGTTGATCGAGCGGGAAGGCATAACGCCAGAGGGCGAAGGTGGCATCGAATCGAGGCGGGCGGGCGAGGCAGGCGCCGCAGGTTCCGGCGATCGGCACGGGCTGTGCGCAGCACGGGCAGCACGGTGCATCGAGTGCGGGCAGGTTCGCCGCGCAGGGCGGGCAGAGCATGTCCTGCCCGCTGTTTGCGCCGCAGAGCAGGCAATCCTGCGCCAGCAGCGCCTCGCGCCAGGCGACAGCGCCATTTTTCAGCCCAGCCATGATTGACAAGCCTGCCCCCTTCCACCAAGATGCGCGCCTTGTCCGTATTCTAGCGAGTCCTTATTCATGACTGCATTGGCTGCTTCCACTCCACAATCGACGGTTTCTCCGGTTTCCGCCGCTCCGGTGTCCATCTCGCCCAGCCATGGCGTGGCCGAGCTGGTGGCGCTGTTCGAGCTGCCCTTCAACGACCTGCTGTTCCGCGCCCAGGAGGTGCATCGCCGGCATCACGACGCCAACACCGTGCAGCGCTCGACCCTGCTTTCGATCAAGACCGGGGGCTGTTCCGAGGATTGCGGTTACTGCTCGCAGGCGGCGCGGCATGGCGAGGCAGAGCGGGAAGATCTGCTCGCGCTGGAAGAAGTGATCACCAATGCGACAGCGGCCAAGGCCAAGGGCGCATCGCGCTTTTGCATGGGCGCGGCCTGGCGCGGGCCGAAGGAGAAAGATCTGGAGCGGGTGACCGAGATGGTCAGCGCGGTCAAGGCGCTCGGCATGGAAACCTGCGTCACGCTCGGCATGTTGAAGGAAGGCCAGGCCGAGAAGTTGAAACAGGCCGGACTGGACTACTACAACCACAACCTCGACACCGCGCCGGAGTTCTACGGCCAGGTGATCTCCACCCACAGCCAGGCCGATCGTTTCGATACCCTGGCCCGAGTGCGCGAGGCGGGGATCAAGGTCTGTTGCGGCGGCATCGTCGGCATGGGTGAAACCCGCCGGGCGCGGGCCGCGCTGATCGCCGAACTGGCCAACATGGAACCGCCGCCGGAATCGGTGCCGATCAACCAGCTGGTGCCGATGCCCGGCACGCCGCTGGAAAACGCGCCGCCGCTCGATCCCTTCGAATTCGTGCGCACCATCGCCGTCGCCCGCATCGCGCTGCCGACCAGCATGGTGCGGCTCTCCGCCGGACGCCAGGCGATGAGCGACGAGCTGCAGGCACTGTGTTTCCTCGCCGGTGCCAACTCGATTTTCTATGGCGACAAGCTGCTCACCGCCGGCAATCCGGAAGCCGATCGCGACGAGGCGCTGTTTGCCCGGCTGGGACTGACGATAGCGTGATCGCCAAGTTTGCGCGCGCGGCCACCTCGTACGATGGAGTCGCGGTGCTCGCCCGCGAGGTGGTCGCCCGCATGGCGGCACGGTTCGACTACCTGAAGGTCGCGCCGCGACGCATGGCCGATATCGGTTGTGCCACGGGCGACGGCGTCCGTGAATTGCAGGCGCGGTATCCCAAGGCGCAAGCGATCGCCATCGATATTGCCTTGCCGATGCTGCACCGGGTGCATCTGCGTACACCGCCCCTGTTGCGCCTGACCCGGCGTGGCCCGCAGCCCGTCAATGCCGATGCGTGCGCGTTGCCCCTGAGCGACAACACGCTCGACCTTATCTGGTCGAGTCTCATGCTGCAGTGGCTGGACGATCCCCTGCCGGCCTTGCGTGAATTGCATCGTAGCTTGCGCGCAGGCGGTGTGCTGATGTTCGCCACGTTGGGACCGGATACCGTGAAAGAACTGCGCGTCGCCGCGGCAAAAGTCGGCGCTGGCGATACGGCGAGAAAATTCATCGATATGCACGACTGGGGCGACATGCTGGTGGCCGCCGGGTTTTCCGACCCGGTGATGGACATGGAGATGATCCGCTTCAGCTACTCGAGTCCACGCCGCTTCCTCGCCGACCAGCGCCAGCTCGGTGTGCGCGACGGTCTGCTCGGGCAGCAGGCATTTCGTGACTGGCGTCGGCTGTTTGCCGCCTGGGAACACGATGGCGAGGGTTTGCCGCTCAGCTTCGAAATCATTTATGGACAGGCCTGGAAGACCGAGCCGCGGCAGGTTGCCGATGGCCGGGCCATCGTGAAATTCCACCGGCGCTGAAACCGGCCATCCGTGCACGCCTGCAATGGTGCGGTACGGATGAGGAGGAGTTGTAGAAGAGTGTGTTTTTCGCTGCGCTAGAATCTCCTGCAACCTCGGTGCTGGCGATCCCGCATCGAGGCGGAGCTCGGCGCAAGGCGCAGGCCGGCGGCGAGCGCAAGACAATACTTCTCACGAGGAAAAGTTCATGTCTGTCGATGCACCCCACCCCCTCCCGCCGGGCGACGAAGACCCGCAGGAAACCCGCGAATGGCTCGAAGCGCTCGATGCCGTGGTCGTGCACCAAGGCGCGCCACGCGCGCATTTCCTGCTCGAACAGCTGGTAGCCGAAGGCCATCGCGCCGGGATCAATATTCCCTACAGCGCGACCACCGATTACCTCAACACCATTCCGGTCGAGCAGCAGCCGGTCGCGCCCGGCGATTACGCCATCGAGCACACCATCCGCGCCTACGCCCGCTGGAACGCGGTGGTCATGGTGCTGCGCGCCAACCAGGACGACTCGGGTCTGGGCGGGCACATCGCCAGCTATGCCTCGGCCGCCACGTTGTATGACATCGGCTTCAACCACTTCTGGCATGCGCCAGGCGAGCATCACGGCGGCGATCTGGTTTATGTCCAGGGCCATTCCTCGCCCGGCATCTATGCCCGCGCTTTCATGCTCGGCCGCCTGAGCGAAGAGCAGATGAACAATTTCCGCCGCGAAGTCGACGGCAAGGGATTGTCGTCCTACCCGCATCCCTGGCTGATGCCCGAGTTCTGGCAGTTTCCGACGGTATCGATGGGGCTCGGCCCGTTGCAGGCGATCTATCAGGCGCGGTTCATGAAATATTTGCAGGACCGCGGCCTGGCCAAAACTGCCGAGCGCAAGGTATGGGCCTTCCTCGGCGATGGCGAGATGGACGAGCCCGAATCGATGGGCGCGATCGGCATGGCCGGCCGCGAAAAGCTCGACAACCTGATCTTCGTCATCAACTGCAATCTGCAGCGCCTCGACGGGCCGGTGCGCGGCAACGGCAAGATCATCCAGGAACTCGAATCCGATTTTCGCGGCGCCGGCTGGAACGTGATCAAGCTGGTCTGGGGCGGCTACTGGGATCCGCTGCTGGCGCAGGACAAGAGCGGACTGCTCAGACAGCGCATGATGGAGTGCGTCGATGGCGATTATCAGACCTTCAAGGCGAAGGATGGCGCCTATGTCCGCGAGCACTTCTTCAATACGCCGGAACTCAGGGCGATGGTCGCCAACTGGACGGACGACGACATCTGGCGGCTGAATCGAGGTGGCCACGACCCGCACAAGGTGTATGCCGCCTATGCCGCGGCAGCGGCGCATAAAGGGCAGCCGACGGTGATCCTGGCCAAGACCATCAAGGGTTATGGCATGGGCAAGTCGGGCGAGGCGCAGAACATCACCCATCAGCAGAAAAAGATGGGCACCACCTCGCTCAAGGATTTTCGCGATCGCTTCAAGCTGCCGATCAAGGACGAAGACCTCGAGACGCTGCCTTACCTCAAGCTCGAGGAAGGCTCGAAGGAACTTGCCTACATGCACGCCCGCCGCGCCGCCCTGGGCGGTTTCCTGCCCGCCCGCCGGCGCCGTGCCGGGGCCCTGCCGGTACCGCCGCTGTCGGCCTTCGAGGCTTTGCTCAAGGCCGGTGGCGAGGGGCGCGAGTTTTCCTCGTCGATGGCCTTCGTGCGGGGACTCAACGTGATGCTCAAGGACAAGGTGATCGGCAAGCGGGTGGTGCCGATCGTGGTCGATGAGTCACGCACCTTCGGCATGGAAGGACTGTTCCGCCAGATCGGCATCTGGAACCAGGAAGGGCAGAACTACGTGCCGCAGGATGCCGACCAGCTGATGTTCTACAAGGAAAGCCGCGACGGCCAGATCCTCCAGGACGGGATCAACGAGGCCGGCGCCGTGGCCGACTGGATTGCCGCCGCCACCGCCTATTCGACGCATGGCGTGCAGATGATCCCAGTTTACATCTTCTACTCGATGTTCGGCCTGCAACGCACCATGGACCTGATCTGGGCGGCCGGCGACCAGCGCGCGCGCGGCTTTCTCGTCGGCGGCACGGCGGGACGCACGACGCTCAACGGCGAGGGCTTGCAGCACGAGGACGGCCATTCGCAGATACTGGCCGGCGCGGTGCCCAACTGCATCGCCTTCGATCCGACCTTCGCCTACGAGGTGGCGGTGATTGTGCAGGATGGCTTGCGCCGCATGATTGCGGAACAGGAGGACGTGTTCTATTACCTGACGGTGATGAACGAGAACTACGAACATCCGGCGATGCCCGAAGGCGCGGCGGCCGGCATCCTCAAGGGCATGTACGCTTTCCGTCAGGGTGCGGCCTCGAATGGCCCGCGGGTGCAGTTGCTCGGCTCGGGCACGATCTTCCGCGAGGCGCTCGCCGCGGCCGAGTTGTTGCGCAACGACTGGGGAGTGGAAGCCGACCTGTGGTCCTGCCCGAGTTTCAACGAGCTGGCGCGTGATGGTGCCGATTGCGTGCGCTGGAACCTGCTCCATCCTGGCCAGCCGCCGCGGCAGCCGCATGTCACGGCCTGCCTGGCCGATACACGCGGGCCGGTGATCGCCGCCACGGATTACGTTCGCCTCTATGCCGAACAGATTCGTGCCCAGGTGCCGCGACGTTACACGGTGCTCGGCACCGATGGCTTCGGCCGCTCGGACACGCGCGAGAAGCTGCGGCATTTCTTCGAGGTCGACCGCTACTGGATCACGCTGGCGGCGCTGACGGCGCTGGCCGACGAGGGCCAGATCGAACGCGGTCAACTGGCGCAGGCGATCGCCAAATACGGGATCGATCCGGCCAAACCCAACCCGCTGTACGTCTGAGGAGCCACTGATGAGTCAGATCGTCGAAATCAAGGTGCCGGACATTGGCGATTTCAAGGATGTGCCGGTGATCGAGGTGCTGGTCAAGGTGGGCGATACGGTGAAGGCGGAGGATGC
>PHCV01000020.1 GCA_002842395.1 Betaproteobacteria bacterium HGW-Betaproteobacteria-11 | reverse complement strand
CCTCGCTATCGTTTCCTCTTGATTCCCGCCATGCCGACCCTCGCCGAGACCCTCGCCGCCACCCGCGGCCGCCTGCCGATGAGCGAAGCGCGCCTGCTGCTGGCGCAGGTTCTCGCGCGGCCGATCGTCTGGCTGCTGGCGCATGATGACGATGTGCTGACGGGGGCGGCGCGGGAAGACTTCCTCGCGCTCGTCGCGCGGCGCGAGGCGGGTGAACCGCTAGCCTATCTGCTCGGCCGGCGCGAGTTCCATGGCCGCGAGTTTACGGTCTCGCCGGCGGTGCTGATTCCCCGCCCGGAAACCGAGCTGCTGGTCGAACGCTCGCTCGCCGGTCTGGCCACGGGGCAAAAAGTCAGCGCTGGAAACACGCCGAAGATCCTCGACCTGGGTACCGGCAGCGGCTGCATCGCCCTCACCCTGGCGCTCGAATGTCCGCGCGCATGGGTCACGGCGGTGGATGCGAGTCCGCAGGCGATCGCCGTCGCGCAGGACAACGCACGCCGGCTCGGCGCGAACGTGCGGTTTTTGCTGAGCGACTGGTTCGCCGCGCTGGAAGGCGAACGCTTCGATCTGGTGGTCGGCAATCCGCCGTACATCGCCGCCGAAGATCCGCACCTCGCCCAGGGCGATCTGCGTCATGAACCGCGCAGCGCACTGGCCAGTGGCGAGGATGGGCTGGCCGCCATTCGCCGCATCATCGAGGAGGCGCCCGCCCATCTCGAACCCGGTGGCTATCTGTGGCTGGAACATGGTTTCGATCAAGCGCCCGCAGTGCGCCGCCTGCTCGAAACCGCGGGTTTTGTCGCCATCGAGCAACACCCGGATCTGGCCGGCATCCTCCGCGTCAGCGGCGGGCGGAGCGATCCAGGAAGCACGGAATGAGTCGTCATGCCCGCAGAGAGGCATCCCGTCCGGGGCTGCTCTTGGATTCCCGCTTCGCCCGCCACGAAGCGGAGTTGCCTGCCCCCGCAGGGGAATTCCAGGCATGCAAAGCCCCGGGTGTGTCGAGACCGCGGGAATGACGAAGTGTGAGGCGTCATTCCGGCGAAAGCCGGAATCTAGGGATGACCCTCGGAGCCCCTTGGTACCACCGCCTGGATTCCGGATCGGGCCTGACGGCCCGTCCGGAATGACGGAGAAACGAAACCTTCCTTGAAGTGAAAATGCAGCGGCCCGCGCCGAAGAACCGGACGCGGGCCGCTGTATGCGGAGCGAATGCGGCTGCGTTCAGTGCAGTCCGGCCATGTAGTCGGCGACCGCCTTGATTTCCGGGTCGGTCATCTTGAGGACGATGGCGCGCATCATCTTGTTCGGATCGTTGGCGCGCGTACCGTCGCGGAAAGCCTTCAACTGGGCTTCGGCATACTCGGCATGCTGGCCGGAAACGCGCGGGAACTGGGCCGGCATGCCGGCGCCGGTGGGGCCATGGCAGGAGGCGCAGGCCGGAATGCCTTTCTCGGCATCGCCGGCACGGTACAGCTTCTGTCCGGCTTCGACGGTATCGCGGTTTTTCGCCACGCCGCGCTTCGGCGTTTGCGCGGCATACCAGGCGGCCAGATCCTTCATCTGCTCGACTTCATAGGCGGCGATCATGCCGTTCATCACCGGGCTGACGCGCCTGGCCGGTTTGCCGTCGATCGATTTCAAGTTCTTCATCTGCTTGAGCAGATAGTCGTAATCCTGGCCGGCGAGCACCGGGTTGGCGGGAAGCAGGCTGTTGCCATCGACACCGTGGCAGGCGGCGCAAACCCCGGCGGCGAGTTCCTTGCCCTTGGCCGGATCGCCTTTGGCCGGCGCCTTGGCCACCGGTGCGGCGGCGGGGGCGCCTGTTTCTGCCGGCTTGGCGGCCTCCGGCTTGGTTTCGCTGACTGCCGCGGCCGGCTTCGCACTTTCCGCCGCGCAGCCGGAAAAGGCCGCGGTCACACATACCAATGCCAACAGGGAACGCTTCATGGTCTCTTCTCCTCGTGATCGCCGGTAAGCCGGCCTTTAAAGCTGCTATTCTACCCAAGTCTGTTTTGGCTGTTTCAGCCTTTCTGCTCCGTAGCCGCCCGCACCATGTCGCTTTTTCGCCACGCCAGTTTCGAGATTTCCGTCGCCAAGCCCAGCGGCCTGCCGCCACCCTCGGGCCATGAGATCGCCTTCGCCGGCCGCTCGAACGCCGGCAAGTCGAGCGCCATCAACACGCTGGTCGGGCATACGCGGCTGGCCTTCGTTTCCAAAACACCGGGGCGCACCCAGTTGATCAATGTGTTCCGCATGAAGAATGGCGCCGCGCTGGTCGATCTTCCCGGTTACGGCTATGCCAAGGTGCCCGAGGCCATACGCCGCCAGTGGCAGGGCTTGCTCGAGGATTATCTGACGCGCCGCGCCAATCTGACGGGCCTGGTGCTGATCATGGATTCGCGCCGGCCGCTGCTGGCCCTCGATTGGCAGATGATCGACTGGTTCGCCTCGACCGGACGACCGATCCACTGCCTGCTGACCAAGTCCGACAAGCTCACCCGCCAGGAACAGGCCACAACCCTGCACGCGACGCGCGAAGCTCTGGCGAACTTCGCCGGGCAGGTCACCGTGCAGCTGTTTTCCAGCCTGAAGAAAACCGGCATGGAGGAGGTGGGGAAGGTCGTCGGCGGCTGGCTCGACGAAACCACCACCAACGCAGCCGAAGCGGAAAAAGAAACGCCTCCGGTGCTGGAGGAAGCCACCGGAGGCCTAACGCCTTGAAACTGCCTTGAAGCACTCAAAGCACCTGCTTAGGGGGAGGAAGCAGGGCGTGCCGCGAGTTGCCCGACACACGCCGTGTAAGAACAGCAATCGATTAAATAGTTCAAATTATTTTTGGAGAAGGACATGAGCCGCTTGCATGGAGCGTTTCCCGTCCGGCGGATGCGCCGGATGCGTCGCGACGAGTTTTCCCGGCGCCTGATGCGTGAGCACATACTGACGACGAACGACCTGATTTATCCGGTATTCGTCCTCGAAGGGGACAACCGTTGTGAGGCCGTTGCGGCGATGCCGGGGGTGAACCGCTATTCGCTCGACCGCCTGCTGCCGGTCGCCGAGCGGGCGCTCAGCCTCGGCATTCCGGCGCTGGCCCTGTTTCCGGTGATCGATCCGGCGCAGAAAACCCCTGGCGCCGAGGAAGCATGGAACCCGGAAGGCCTGGTGCCGGCCGTGGTCGCCGCCCTCAAACAGGCGTTCCCCGAGCTCGGCATCATCACCGACGTCGCCCTCGATCCCTATACCAGCCACGGCCAGGACGGCCTGATCGACCCGCATGACCCGCGCGCCTATGTGCAGAACGACGCGACGCTCGCCGCGCTGGCCCGGCAGGCGCTGTGCCATGCCCGCGCCGGCGCCGACGTGGTCGCCCCATCCGACATGATGGATGGGCGCATCGGGCGGATTCGCGCCGCGCTCGATGGCGAAGGCCTGATCCACACCCGCATCCTCGCCTATGCGGCGAAATACGCTTCGAGCTTCTACGGGCCGTTCCGCGATGCCGTCGGCTCGGCGGGCAATCTCGGCCAGGGCGACAAGAAAACCTATCAGATGGATCCGGCCAACAGCGACGAGGCGCTGCGCGAAGTGGCGCTCGATCTCGACGAAGGCGCCGACATGGTGATGGTCAAGCCGGGTCTGCCTTATCTCGACATCGTGCGCCGGGTGAAGGATGAGTTCGGCGCGCCGACCTACGCCTATCAGGTCAGCGGCGAATACGCGATGCTCAAGGCCGCCGCGCAAAACGGCTGGCTCGACCACGACGCGGTAATGCTGGAATCGCTGCTCGCCTTCAAGCGCGCCGGCGCCGACGGCATCCTCACCTACTTCGCGCTGGAAGCGGCAGCCTTGCTCAAGGGCTGAGCGAACAACCCCTCCTCCGTCATCCCGGCTCCCTTCCCGTCATTCCCGCTCCCCTCCCGTCATTCCCGCGAACGCGGGAATCCAGGCGGTGGTCGAGGCGAGGCACCGAGGTTCATTCCTGGATTCCGGCTTTCGCCGGAATGACAACCTCCCTCGTCATTCCGGACGGGCGAAGCCTGATCCGGAATCCAGGCCGAGATCACCACG
>PHCV01000015.1 GCA_002842395.1 Betaproteobacteria bacterium HGW-Betaproteobacteria-11 | reverse complement strand
TTCGCTCATCGGCAGGCGGCCGCGGGTGGCGGCGAGGGTCTCGGCGAGGGTCGGCATGGCGGGAATCAAGAGGAAACGATAGCGAGGCAACCCGTCATTTCGGACGGAATGGCAACCCACCCGTCATTCCCGCGAACGCGGGAATCCAGGCGGTGGCCGAGGCGGAGTGCAGCGGGTCATTCCCGGATTCCGGGTCAAGCCCGGAATGACGAGGCAAATGCGGAAGTGATGGCGGGGCTACGCTTTTCACGGGTTTCAACGCCCTGTCAGCCCGCCAGCTCGGCCAGCAGTTCGGCCTGATGCTCGGTGGTCAGCGCGGCGACCAGCTCGTCGAGTTCGCCGGCCATGATCGCGTCGATCTTGTACAGGGTCAGGTTGATGCGGTGATCGGTGATCCGCCCCTGCGGGAAGTTGTAGGTGCGGATGCGCTCGGAGCGGTCGCCCGAGCCGATCAGCGACTTGCGCGTCGAGGCGATCTGCTGCTGCTGCTCGCGTTCCTGCGCGGCGGCGAGGCGGGCGGCGAGTACCGCCATGGCCTGGGCGCGGTTGCGATGCTGCGAGCGGTCGTCCTGGCATTCGACCACCAGGCCGCTCGGCAGATGGGTGATGCGCACCGCCGAATCGGTCTTGTTGATGTGCTGGCCGCCGGCGCCCGAGGCGCGGAAGGTGTCGATCCGCAACTCGGCCGGATTGATGTCGATCGCGGCCAGCGCGCCGGCTTCCGGCAGCACGGCGACGGTGCACGCCGAGGTGTGGATGCGGCCCTGGGTTTCGGTCGCCGGCACGCGCTGCACGCGATGGCCGCCGGATTCGAACTTGAGCCGGGAATAAGCGCCCTGGCCTTCGATGCGGGCGATGATCTCGCGAAAGCCGCCAAGCTCGGATTCGTTTTTCGAGACGATCTCGACCCGCCAGCCCTGGCGCTCGGCATAGCGCGCATACATGCGGAACAGGTCGGCGGCGAACAGCGCCGATTCGTCGCCGCCGGTGCCGGCGCGGATTTCGAGGAACAGGTTTTTCTCGTCGTTGGGATCCTGCGGCAACAGCGCCGTTTGCAGTTCGGCCTCGAGGCGCGCCATTGCGCTGCTGGCCGCCGACTGCTCGGCCTGGGCGAGCGCCTTCATCTCCGGGTCGGCGAGCAGTTCCTCCGCCGCGGAAAAGTCGGCGCTGGCGCGACGCCAAGCCCGGAACAGCGCGACCACCGGCGTTAGCTCGGCGTGCTCGCGGCTCAGCCGGCGATAGCTTTCCATGTCGTGCGTGGCGGTTTCCGCCCCGAGCAAACCCTCGAGTTCGGCCAGGCGCTCGGCGAGCTGTTCGAGTCGGTCGTGAATGCTTTTTTTCATGTTCGGTGAAACGGGACAGCCGCAGCCGTCAGTCGTGATCGGGGAGGCGGTAGATGTGGGCGATGAGGCGGGCGATTGCCAATCGTTCGGCCCCCTCGGCCTGGTTGAGTGCCTGGGTCGGGCCGTGCAGCAGCTTGTTGGCCAGGCCGTGGGAGAGCGCCTCGAGCACCTGTTCCGGCGCCTCGCCGCGCGCCAGCCGGCGCAGGGCATGATCGATCTCGTGGCGGCGCATCTGCTCGGCTGTCTCGCGCAGGGCGCGAATCGTCGGCACCGCCTCGCGTGCTTCGAGCCAATGCAAAAAACCCTGCACCTGGACATCGATGATGGCCTCGGCCTCGACCACCGCCGCCTGGCGCGACTCCAGCCCGGACTCGATGATCTGGCCGAGATCGTCGATGGTGTAGAGGAAGACATCGTCGAGCTCACCGACCTCGGCCTCGATGTCGCGCGGAATGGCCAGATCGACCATCACCATCGGCCGGTGGCGGCGGATTTTCAGGGCGCGCTCGACCATCCCCAGGCCGATGATCGGCAAGGGGCTGGCGGTGCATGAAACGACGATGTCGTAATCGGCCAGACGCTCGGCGATCTGGTCCAGCCGTAGGGTGTCGGCGCCGAAGCGTGTCGCCAGGTTGCTCGCGCGTTCCGGCGTGCGATTGGCGATGGTGATGCGCTTGGGATTTTGCGCGGCGAAATGCGTGGCGCACAGTTCGATCATCTCGCCGGCGCCGATGAACAGGATGCGCTGCCCGGCGAGCGTATCGAAAATCCGTGCCGAAAGATGCACCGCCGCCGCTGCCATGGAAACGATGTTGGCGCCGATGGCGGTGGTCGAGCGCACCTCCTTGGCCACCGAAAAAGTACGCTGGAACAGCTTGCCAAGCAGCGTGCCCAGCGTGCCGGCCTCCTCGGCGGTGCGCGCCGCCTGCTTCATCTGGCCGAGAATCTGCGGTTCGCCGAGTACCATCGAATCGAGTCCGGACGCGACGCGGAACATGTGGCGCACCGCCGCCTGCTGCGGATGCTGATACAGGTAGGGCTGGATTTTCGCCGGCGACAGCGCATGGTAAGTCGCCAGCCAGTCGGCCGCCGCCCGCGGGTCGTCTGTCGCGCAATACAGCTCGGTGCGGTTGCAGGTCGACAAAAGCGCCGCTTCGCGCACCTCCTGCCGGTGCGACAGATCGTGCAGCGCCTCGTTCAGGTGTGATGGGTCAAAGGCAATCAGCTCACGCACGGCCAACGGCGCCGTATGATGATTGATGCCAAGAGCGTAAAGCTGCACGTGGTCGGGCCCTGGAAGAGACCGGCATTCCGCGGCAAAGGGGAAACCGGAGGGGAGAAAGGGAAAAGTAGCCGCATTTTAGCGCCCAATGAACCCGCCCGAAGGCCGCCGGCGACCACGGCGCGTCCCGGCGTACCGGCCTTGCTCCTGCCCCGTCATTCCGGACGGCCCCGGACTTGATCCGGGGACGATCCGGAATCCAGGCGGCGGACGCTACGAAGCACCGAGGACCATTCGCTGGATTCCGGGTCAAGCCCGGAATGACGGCGGGGAAAGTTACGGGTCAATCCCGGAATGGCGACGGGGACAGTTACGGGTCAAGCCTGGAATGACGATGGGGAAAGTTATGGGTCAAGCCCGGAATGACGGCGCGTCCCGGCTTTACTCCTGCCCCGTCATTCCGGACGGCCCCGGACTTGATCCGGGGACACTCCGGAATCCAGGCGGCGGACGCTACGAAGCACCGAGGACCATTCGCTGGATTCCGGGTCAAGCCCGGAATGACGATGGGGAAAGTTACGGGTCAAGCCCGGAATGACGGCGGGGAAAGTTACGGGTCAATCCCGGAATGACGATGGGGGAAGTTATGGGTCAATCCCGGAATGGCGACGGGGACAGTTACGGGTCAAGCCCGGAATGACGGCGCGTCCCGGCCTTACTCCTGCCCCGTCATTCCGGACGGCCCCGGACTTGATCCGGGGACGCTCCGGAATCCAGGCGGAGGCCGAGCGTGCATCGTCATATAATCGGCCGCTTCGGCACCATTCACCCTGGCCTGGCTGCCGCCAACCCTTTCGGAACATACCGACTTGAGCACACTGCCTGAAAACCCCATCATCGCCGTCGTCGGCCTCGGCTACGTCGGTCTGCCGCTGGCGGTCGAATTCGGCAAGAAGTTCAAGACCATCGGCTTCGATCTTGCCGAAGCAAAAATCGCCGCCTACCGCGAATTCCGCGACCCGACCGGCGAACTCTCGCCCGAGGCCCTGCGCGCGGCAACAAAACTCGAATGCACCACCGACCCGCGCCGTCTCGCCAGCGCCGACTTTCTGATCGTCGCCGTGCCGACCCCGGTCGATGCCGCCCACCAGCCCGATTTCGGCCCGCTGGTCAAAGCCTCCGCCAGCGTCGGCCAGCACATGAAGCGCGGCGCCGTGGTGATCTACGAATCCACCGTCTATCCCGGCGCCACCGAGGAAGTCTGCATCCCGGTGCTGGAAAAACATTCCGGCCTGAAATGGCCGGTCGATTTCCACGTCGGCTACAGCCCCGAGCGCATCAACCCCGGCGACAAGGAACACACGCTGACCCGCATCGTCAAGGTCGTCTCCGGCGACGACGCGGCGACGCTGGAGCAGGTCGCCCGGCTGTACGAAGCCGTCATCGCCGCCGGCGTGCATCGCGCCAGCTCCATCAAGGTCGCCGAAGCCGCCAAGGTGATCGAAAACACCCAGCGCGATCTCAACATCGCGCTGATGAACGAACTCGCCATCCTCTTCGACAAGCTGGGGCTGGACACCAGCGAGGTGCTGGAAGCCGCCGGCACCAAGTGGAACTTCCTCAAGTTCCGGCCGGGCCTGGTCGGCGGCCACTGCATCGGCGTCGACCCCTACTACCTGACGCACAAGGCCGACATGCTCGGCTACCACCCGCAAGTCATCCTCGCCGGCCGCCGCATCAACGACGGCATGGGCAAGTTCATCGCCGAAAAGACCATCAAGCTGATGATCCAGGCCGGCAGCAACATCAAGGGCGCGAAGATCAATGTGCTCGGCCTCACCTTCAAGGAAAACTGCCCCGACCTGCGCAACAGCAAGGTGCCCGACATCATTGCCGAACTCGGGAGCTACGGCATCGAGGTCGCGGTGCACGACCCGCTCGCCGATGCCGCGGAAGCGAAGCACGAATACGGACTGGAGCTCACCGCCTGGGAGGATCTGCCGGTAGCCGATGCCGTGGTGATTGCGGTGGCGCATGACGCCTACAAGACGCTGGGCGCGCAGGCGATTACCGCGAAGCTGGTCCCCGGTGGCGTCATCTGCGACGTCAAGGCCACCTTCGCCGCGCTGAATTTCGCCGGCCACGCCGGGGCGTACTGGCGGTTGTGAAAATGCGCCTGACCTCCGGACAAATCGCCCTCATCCGCAACACCGTCGCCGGCATCGCCGGGCCGGAGGCGAGCGTCAAGCTCTTCGGCTCGCGCCTCGACGACAAAGCCCGGGGCGGCGACATCGACTTGCTGGTGGAACTGCCGCACCCCGTGCAAAATGCGCCCCTCCTGGCTTCCCGGCTCGAAGCCCGGCTCGAACGCCGCCTGGGCGGCCGCAAGGTGGATGTGGTGCTTGCCGCGGCCAATATCACACGCCAGCCCATTCATGAAATTGCCGCGAAGGAGGGCGTGCCGTTATGGTGACCGCGAGCACAATCGTTCGGCCGCAAGCCTTGGCGAGGACGGTCGAGAGGGTGGCTGTGAACCGCGCCCAAGTCAGGCAGAAAACATGAAATCAAGCAAAACAGTCTGGCATCAATCCAGCGTAAGCCGCGAGGCGAGGGAGCATGCCAACGGCCATCGGAGTGTGGTGCTCTGGTTTACCGGGCTCTCCGCCGCCGGAAAGTCCACCATCGCCCATGCCGTGGAAGAAACCCTGCACCACGCGGGCTGCCGTACCTTCGTGCTGGATGGAGACAACATTCGGCATGGCTTGTGCGGCGATCTCGGCTTCTCTCTTGAAGATCGTGATGAAAACCTGCGCCGCGTGGGTGAGGCGGCCAAGCTGTTTCTCGAGGCCGGAATCATCACCCTGGCCGCCTTCATCTCGCCCCTTCGCGCCGAACGCGAACGGGTGCGGAACTTGATGCCGCACGGGGATTTTCTGGAAATTTATTGTGCGGCCTCACTCGATGTCTGCGAGGCGCGCGATCCAAAGGGACTTTATTCCAAGGCCAGGGCCGGTCTGATCGCCGACTTCACCGGCATCAGTTCCCCCTACGAGCCGCCCGTCGCCCCCGAACTGTCGCTGGATACCGGCAAGATGACCATCGCAGAGTGTGTCGCCAGCGTCATGGAATTGCTTGCGGCAAGAAGCATCGCTGCCGGTTTTCGCGGGGCGTCATGAGCACGAGACCCATCATCCCCGTCATCCTCTGCGGTGGTTCCGGCACGCGTTTGTGGCCGCTGTCGCGCAAGAGCTTTCCCAAGCAGTTCGTACCGCTGATCGGCGGCAGGAGCCTGCTGCAGCTCACCTTGGAGCGTGTCGCCGGACTGGGGCAGGGCGTCCTCGCCATTGCCGCCGAGGAGCACCGCTTCCTGGTTGCCGATGCTCTCGCTGTCGCGGATGTGACGGGCACCGTTATCCTCGAGCCCGCACCGCGCAACACGGCAGCCGCCATGGCGCTGGCCGGTTTACAGGCCGATGCGGACGACGTTCTGCTGTTCTGCCCTGCCGACCACCATATTCCCGACAGCCAGTGTTTCCTCCAGACCGTCGCGCAAGGCCTGCCCGCGGCTCTGGCCGGCGCCATCGTCACCTTTGGCATCGCGCCCAGCTTCCCCAGTACCGCCTATGGCTATATCGAACAAGGTGTTATTCGTGCCGACGGCAGCCGCCAGGCCGCCCGTTTCATCGAAAAGCCCGATGCCGCAAAAGCCGAGCAACTCCTCCTTTCCGGCCAGGTGTACTGGAACGCCGGTATTTTTCTCTGTCAGGCGAAGACCCTGCTTGATGCCATTGCCTGCCATGCCCCCGACATTCTCGCCGCCTGCCGGCAAGCCATGGGCAAGGCGCGCCGTGAAACTGTGCCAGGCAGCCAGGTGTTCATCCGTCCCGAAACGGAAAGCTTCACCGCCTGTCGCACGCAAAGCATCGACCATGCCGTGCTCGAACACCATGCCGATGTCGCTGTCGTGCCCTTTGCCGGTCAGTGGAGCGATGTCGGCAGCTGGAATGTGGTGGCGGAGCTCGCCGACCCGGATCGGCAGGGCAATCGCATCCACGGTCGGGGTGTTGCCCACCTCGCGCGCGACACCTTCATTCACGCTCCGCACCGGCCCGTGGTGGCGCTGGGTACGGAAAACCTGTTGATCATCGATACCCCGGATGCCGTGCTGATTGCCCACCGCGATTATGCCGAACAGGTCAAGGACGTGGTCGCCCGGCTGGAAGCGGAATGCTGCGGCGAGGCTATTACCCATCGCAAGGTCGCTCGTCCCTGGGGCTGGTACGACGCCATCGACATTGGCGATCGCTTTCAGGTCAAGCGCATCGGCATCAAGCCCGGCGCCAGCCTGAGCCTGCAAAAGCACCACCATCGGGCCGAGCACTGGGTGGTGGTCAAAGGCACGGCAGAGATCACCCGTGGCGAGGAAACCTTTCTACTTGCCGAAAACCAATCGACCTACATCCCGATCGGCGAAGTCCATCGCCTGAGGAATCCGGGCAAGGTTATGCTTGAAATCATCGAAATCCAGTCGGGCAGCTACCTGGGCGAGGATGACATCGTTCGCCTTGCCGATCACTATGGAAGGAAAGATTCATGACGGGAAAAACCGCGCTCATCACCGGCATCACCGGCCAGGACGGTGCCTATCTCGCCGAACTCCTGCTCTCCAAGGGCTACGAGGTGCACGGTATCAAGCGCCGCAGTTCGCTCTTCAACACCGCGCGCATCGATCATCTGTTTCATGACTTGCACGAACAGGGCGCGCCGTTTTATCTCCACCACGGCGACATGACGGATTCATCGAGCCTGTTGCGCATCATCCAGAAAACCCAGCCGGACGAGATCTACAACCTCGCCGCGCAAAGCCATGTCGCGGTCAGCTTCGAAGAGCCGGAATACACCGCCAATTCGGACGCGCTCGGTGTGTTGCGCGTCCTCGAAGCCATTCGCATCCTGGGGCTGGAAAACAAAACCCGCTTCTATCAGGCCTCCACCTCTGAGCTTTACGGACTGGTCCAGGAGATTCCGCAAAAGGAAAGCACACCGTTCTATCCCCGTAGCCCCTACGCCGCCGCCAAACTCTACGGCTACTGGATCACCGTCAACTACCGTGAAGCCTATGGCATGTATGCCTGCAACGGCATCCTCTTCAACCACGAAAGCCCGGTGCGCGGCGAAACCTTTGTTACCCGCAAGATCACGCGGGCACTAGCCCGCATCAAGCTCGGGCTGCAAAAATGCCTGTATCTGGGCAACCTTGACGCCCTGCGTGACTGGGGCCATGCGCGCGACTACGTCGAAGCCATGTGGCTGATGCTGCAGCAGGAACAGCCCGAAGACTTTGTCATCGCTACCGGCGCTCAATACAGCGTGCGCGCCTTCGTCAATGCGGCGGCGAAGGAGGTGGGGATGAACATTCATTGGGAAGGCACAGGGGTAGATGAAAAGGGCTACTGGGTAAATCGTCATCCCCGTGAAAGCGGGAATCCAGCCCAAATGGACAATCCCATTGTCGCCGTGGATCCCCGTTACTTCCGACCTACCGAAGTCGAGACCCTGTTGGGCGATGCCACCAAGGCCAGGATCAAGCTCGGCTGGGTGCCGAAAATCACCTTTGATCAACTGGTGGCGGAGATGGTGCGCGAGGACCTGAAGAGCGCCGAGCGGGACGAACTGGTCAAGAAACACGGCTACCAGACCATGAATTACCACGAATGACCATGCAGCCGAATGACAAGATATTTGTTGCCGGGCATCGCGGCCTGGTGGGCTCCGCCCTCGTGCGCACACTGCGGGGGAAGGGCTATGGCAACCTTCTGCTGCGCACTCGCGCCGAGCTTGACCTGACCGATCATGGAGCCGTCGAGATATTCTTCGAACAGGAACGACCCAGCCATGTTTTCCTTGCTGCCGCCAAGGTGGGCGGCATCCATGCCAACGATACCTACCCGGCGGAATTCATCCAGCAGAATCTCTCCATCCAGACCAACGTCATCCATGCTGCCAAGCGGCATGGCGTCAAACGCCTGCTGTTCCTCGGCTCCTCCTGCATCTACCCGCGCGACTGCCCGCAGCCGATCAAGGAGGAATATCTGCTCACCGGGCCGCTGGAGCCGACTAACCGTCCCTATGCCATCGCCAAGATCGCGGGGATCGAAATGTGCTGGAGTTACAACCGCCAGTACGGCACGAAATTCCTCGCCGTGATGCCCACCAACCTCTATGGCCCCGGCGACAACTATCACCCGGAAAACAGCCATGTCATCCCGGCACTCATTCGACGGTTTCATGAGGCAAAGGCAAGAGGCGACAAGCAGGTCGTCGTCTGGGGCAGCGGCTCGCCGCGAAGAGAATTCCTTTACGTCGACGACATGGCCGGGGCCTGTGTCTTTCTGATGAATCTGCCGCAAGACACCTTCACCGCGCTGTGTGCCGGTAACCACGACAACGGCACGCCACCTCTGGTCAATATCGGCACCGGCGAAGACCTGACCATTCGCGAACTGGCCGGACTCGTCAAAGAGACCGTGGGCTATACGGGCGAGGTAGTGTTTGATTCCGGTAAGCCGGACGGAACACCGAGGAAGATGCTGGATGTGGAGCGAATCAGACAACTGGGCTGGGAAAGCAAAACACCCCTCGCCTACGGCTTGACCCAAAGCTATGACGACTTGTCGCAGACAGGGGGTCTTCGTGGCTGACCGGCGTCTGGCCACGGCCATTCGACATCAAATTTCGGCGCTTCGAGCGCTTCTTTCCATACTGCGTATCAAGGCCACAATGCTGCGCTGGCGGATACGGCTGGCCCATGTGGGTGAAGGAGCCATGATTTGCCCAGGAGTCAAAATTGGATTTCCGAAGCATGTCCGGGTGGGGGCAGGCACCGTCATTGCTGGTGGCGTTTCTTGTCATGCGGCCTCCCAAGGCTTTATAACGATTGGCGAGCGTTGCGCCATCGCGGCTTACACCAAGATCATTACGCCGACCCACGATCCCGCGGTACTACCTGTGGCATCGGTAGGCATCAACCGTTCGGTGACGATCGGTGACGATGTGTGGATCGGCACTGCCGTGCTCATCCTGCCGGGCGTAAACATCGGCAGCGACGCCATCGTCGCAGCGGGCGCCGTGGTGACCAGGGACGTGCCCCCGGACACCCTGGTTGCGGGTGTCCCCGCGCGGATAATCAAGGCATTGCCGAGCAGGGAAGAAAGGTTTGCTAATGGCATAAAACTAAAGGAACAGAGAAGGGAGCACTAATGAAATTGCACCTCGGCTGTGGCAAACGCCACATTCCCGGCTTCATCCACATCGACGCTGTCGATTATCCGCACGTCGATCATGTGGCGACCATCGACAACCTTTCATTCTTGCCGGATGCAAGCGTTGATCTTATCTACAACTGCCATGTGCTGGAGCATTTCAAGCGCCGTGATGTACCGCGTGTTCTTACGGAATGGCGTCGCGTGCTCAAACCCGGCGGGATTTTGCGCGTTTCGGTGCCGGATTTTGAAAAGCTGTGCGAGGTTTATCAGAAATACAAGAATCTTGACCTGGTCGTGGGCGCACTGTTTGGCCGCCAGGATTACCTCTACAACATTCACTACAACGTTTTCGACTTCGACACCTTGAAGCGCGAGCTCGAACGGGCCGGGTTTGCAACCGTTCGGCGGTACGACTGGCGCCAGACCGAACATGCCGCTGTCGATGATTATTCGCAAGCGTACATCCCGCACATGGACAAGGAAAACGGCATTCTGATCAGCCTGAATGTGGAGTGCGAAAATAAAGCATGAAGTTCCTGAAAGAAGTGGGTCATGCACTAAGGTACCGCTACCGTTTGTATATAAAAAGGGATCCCTTTGTACGAGAAGTGCAACGCTGGTTCAATGACCGAGGCGATCAGACCTTGCGTCTTGCTTATCCTTTGGATTCGACGAGCCTTGTCTTGGATGTGGGGGGCTATCAGGGCGACTTTGCGAACCAGATTCACGAACGATACGGCTGTCGTGTTCTTGTGTTCGAGCCTGTGGAGGAGTTCTACAGGCAGTGCAAAAGTCGTTTCTCCGGAAATGAAAAGATCGAGGTCTTCAACTACGGCCTGGGGGCGACTGATGCCCTTCTCCCTATGGAGGTCTGCGCAGACGGATCGCGGTTCTCGCAAACGACAGCCGCTGTAACGGCGCGGATCGCGCGTTTGAGAAAAATCGACGAGGCCCTGCCCGAGCTTGGAGTCGATCACATTGACTTGCTCAAAATCAACATCGAAGGTGGGGAATACGATTTGCTGGAAGCAATCATCATTTCTGGCTGGATCGAAAAAGTTCGCTATCTGCAGGTGCAGTTCCATAACTTCGTGGATCGCGCCGAAGAACGCCGTCTCGCTCTCCGCGCTGAACTTGCGAAAACGCATACTGAAATGTGGAACTATGAATTCGTATGGGAAAGTTGGCGACGCCGCTGATTCTGTACTTGTATGTTGGAGCACATGGCATTGAATATCGCGCACATTGGTTTGCCCAAAGCAGCCTCCACTTATTTGCAACTCCACTATTTCGCAAAAATCGGCTGCCCTTTTTTTTCCACGCAACCACCGTTTGCCTGGCCCGAGGAGCTGGGTTTTGTTTTTGAGACGAATGCTGTCTGGTATGCGGATATCCTGGCGAGAAGCAAGTTCTTTTCGCGAGAGGAGAGAGAACAAAACTATCAGCGGACAGTTGGGTCGAGTTTCCCAAAATGGGAGATGGCCGCAAGAAGGTTTGCCTCACAAACCGAGGGGCTGAGCGCTCTCTTGAGTGCTGAGGGGCTGTCCAGTCTTGCGTTACCCATTGCGAGACACCATGCGGCATTGCTCAAGTCCGCCGGCATCGGCCGTATAGTGTTGATTACCCGGCGGCAGACAGATTATGCCGTCTCGCTCTGGCGCCAGTTTTTATTGGCTGAAGATCGCTTCGCGCGTTTTGTGACCTTCGATACTCTTTTCTGTGCCGCGGCTCCGGGCCAGGCTGTGGTGGATATGGAATGGTCTTCCTACCTGGAAATTTACGATGCCGTTTTTGGGCAGGACAATGTGCTTGCCTTACCTTACGAACAACTCGCTTCGTCGCCCAAGGACTTTTTTGTTCATTGCAACCGGTTTCTTGGCGTGGATGAATCGATCGCACCACCTTCAGATAGACAAGAAAATCCAAGTCGGCGGGATGATGTCTATCATGGGTTGAAAGTGGATCAGGCGATCCCCTTCGTCTGGATGCCTAGATTCCGGAGGCTGTTGCATGAAGTTGCCAAACATGATCCAAGCATCATGCGCGTTTTAGGCCTGGAACGCGCTTATCCAATGAGCGTGGCGACGGAGAGTTTGGATCATATCCGAAAGATTCATCGTCACGGCAACCAGCGTCTCGCGGATCGTATGCAAATGGATTTTGGAATATATGGCTACTTCTGATCAGCCTGACACATTCGGACCACGCATCGTTGGCCTCCTTGTGCAGGATGGTCAAGCCGGTGACCGCATCTTCGATGTGTCGGCCAATCCGGATGGGCTGTTTGCCAAATGGTCATTGTTGCGCGCCGAGTTTGCTCATCACGGTATTCTGTTGACCACCGTGCTTCCAGCAGGACGAAAGGCGGACTTCGAACTGCATATAAACGCGCGGAAACAGATTGACCATCCGTTGAGCCACGTCGTGCTCTCAGAATGCGCGCTCATTCATTCGCTTAATGGGGAATGGGAGACGCTGCGCCGCTATCGGCAGCGGTTTGCTTGGAACGTTGACCTGATCGAGGCAGGAAAGGCGATCAATATCCAGCTTGGCAACAGGCTGCGGCCGCAAGAACCCGATGGTTTTCCCAATCGTCATTTGCTGTGCGCGCTGATTGCTGCCAACAAGGCACTACCCGTGAGAAATGATGAGCGTGACCTTTATAAAGAGAGAGTGCGAACGATCCGCTGGTTTGAAAGGAACGCGTCTGGGGATTTTCAGTTGTACGGTGCGGGGTGGAATTTATCGCCAAAACGACCGGGTATTGTTGGGCGGCTCCTTCATCGCATAGAGGAGGTGGCGTCGTGGAAACGGCGGAAATTTCCTTCCTGGCACGGGGTGGTGCAGACAAAGGCCAGCGTCCTGGGCAGGTCACGGTTTGCGATCTGCTACGAGAATGCGACGGGTTTTCGAGGTTACATTACGGAAAAAGTTTTCGATGCTTTCAGCGCGGGGTGCGTGCCGGTCTATTGGGGCGCGCCGAACGTGCTCGACTGCATTCCGGCAGAGTGCTTCATCGATCGCCGTGCGTTCGCCACGCATGAAAAGCTGTATGCCTGCCTGAAAGCCATGCCGGAGAAGACCTACAGGCAATACCAGGAAGCCATCCGCGGTTTTCTGGAAAGTCCGCGCGCTTATCCCTTCAGTGCCGAATGCTTTGCCGAGACCGTCGCGTCCCACATCGTGGCCGATCTGAAGGAGCAGGGTATTGCGCTCTGAGGCGTTGTGGATCGTGGGTGGGCGCATTGCCAATGCAATCCTTCTGCTGTTGGCGTTACGGATGATGACGACCCTGCTGCCACCCGATGCTTACGGCCTGTTGGCTCTGCTGACCGCCTTCCAGGCGTTTGCCGGCCTGATTTTGCTCAACCCTTCCGGGCAATATCTCAACCGTCATACCCACCAGTGGCATGCAGAGGGCAGCCTTGACTCACGCATCAAGGCTTATGCCCGTTACTGGCTTTGGGTCAGTGTGCTGACCGGTGTGCTTGCTGCTGTCTGGTTCGCGCAGAGTCAGGCGGGCAGTGGACTGTCCCTGGCTTATTGCACTGGACTTGCGGTCGCGGCGGCGATCTATTTGTTTACCCTGCAAGGCATGGATGTGAGCCGACTCAACATGCTTGGCTATCGCCGTGAGAGCGTGACCTGGCAATTGACGGCAACGGCTTCCGGTCTGGCGTTTTCCTCGGCCTTGAGTTTTTTCTGGCCTTCGGCGCTTGCCTGGCTCGCGGGTCAGGCGGTGGGCGCCGGACTTGCGCATCTGGGCGCTTGGCGTGTGTTGCGTCGGGCCGGGAAGAGCGAAGCTGAAGCGAAGCGCTATCGGGCAAGAGAGCTATTGCTGCAAGCCGATTTTCTGCGCTTTGCCCTGCCGTTGGCGCTGGTGACTTCGCTGCTTTGGCTGGAGGGCAATGGCTATCGCCTGATTCTGGAGCGTGCCTGGTCTTTGTCCCTCCTTGGGCTATTTGCACTGGCGCTGAGTGTGCCCGCACAGATGACGGCCCTTTTGGAGTCGATCGTCACGCAGCTGGTGTACCCCTATTTCTTCAAGGCGCTGTCGGGCGAGGCTTCTGCCCCGCACCATGCCCGCATCGTGAGCAGCATGGTCAATGTGCTGTTGCCGCTTTATGTGCTGTGGGGCGCGTTTCTTTTGCTCTCGGCTCCGCATGTGCTGCGTTTGCTCACCGATAGTCGTTATCACGAGGCGGCGCAGTGGGTGTTCGTGGGCGTGGCGGCGGAAATCGCGCGCTTGATCGGGAATGCCTGGCAGCTTGTCGCCCAGGCCGAGAAGAACTTCGCGCCGACGGTATTGCCGTTTGCCGTCGGCGCGGTCGGCGTCCTTGCCGGGGCGGGGCTCTCTGCCATGTTTGCATGGCAACCCGGCCAGTTCGGCCATGTGCTACTGGCCGCGCTCTATCTCAAAATGGCCCTCAATGTGGCTGCGATGCGCGGGCGTATGCCGATTCATGTCTCGCTCAGGCGCCTGCTGCCAGCCCTGGCTGTGTTGGCGGTGGCGGTTACGGCCAGTTTCATGCTGCCAACGCGATTCGATCCTGTGCCGGCCTTGGTGTATCTGCTGGCCGTGTCGGCCATCGTTGCCGTCCCGGTCGCCATTCATTTGAGAACTTCGCCCGATGTGCGATTTCTGTTTTCCCATCGCTTGCGGGAGGGCGTGTGATCGTCGTTCGCATCAGTGGGGGTTTGGGCAACCAGATGTTTCAGCATGCGGCGGGGTTGGCACTCGCCCAGCGGCATGGTGTCGCGCTGCGTTTTGATCTCGAATGGTTCGATCGCACCCAGCTCCATCAGGGGCTTGAGCTCCCGCGGGTGTTCGGACTGGATGTGCTGCGGGCGAGCGAGTCGGAAATGCGCCAGGTGTTGCGCTGGTGCTCTCATTCCTTGGCGCGACGCATCATGGCCCGGCCAGTCTTCCGGTCTCTGCGACCCACAAGCTGGGTGATCGAACCCCATTTCCACTACTGGCCGGGATTCGAGGCGATCGGGCCTTTCGCCTATTTGGAGGGTTATTGGCAGAGCGCCCGCTATTTCGCCGCCATCGAGCCGGAAGTGCGCGCCCGGTTTCGCTTTGCACTGCCGCTCGATGCACGCAGCGCAGCGCTCGCCGAGCAGATGGCGGCCTGCAACAGCGTCTCCCTCCATGTCCGTTGTGGCGATTTCTCCCGCGATCCGACCGTCCGGCGGGTTCATGGCGTCGATTTGTCTGCCTACTACCCGGCGGCCGTCACGGAAATTACCCGGCGCGTTGCATCTCCCCGTTTTTTTGTTTTTTCGGATGAACCGGAATGGGTTGCGAAAAATCTCGCACTCCCCGGGCCGATCACGCTGGTCGATCACAATCGCGGGCCGGACAGCTATCGGGACATGCAGCTCATGGCCGCCTGCCGCCATCATCTCATTGCGAACAGCTCGTTTAGCTGGTGGGGGGCATGGCTCAACCCTTCTCCGGAGAAAATCGTGATCGCTCCACGCCAGTGGTTCCGGGTTACGTCGTTCGATACCAAAGATATCTACTGTCCCGGCTGGATCATTTTATGAACCGCGCAATCAAGCATCCCTCCGTGACAGTGCTTCTGCCCGTGCACAATGCCGCACAGTACGTGGGCGAGGCGATCGAATCGATTCTTGCGCAGACCTTCAAGGATTTTGAGCTGCTCATCATCGATGACGGCTCGACCGATGAAACGCCTGCCATCCTGGAGCGTTATGCTCGCCTTGACCCGCGCATCCGTCTCGTGTGCCGTGAGGCACGCGGTCTTGTGGCCACACTTAACGAAGGCATTGGGCTTGCACGAGGCGAATGGATCGCGCGCATGGATGCGGATGATGTCTCAGTGCTGGATAGATTGTCGCGCCAATTGGATTTTCTAAAAACGTCTGCATTTGATTTTTGCGGCGGGGCGATTGAATGTGTTGGGGGGTGGAAGACAATCTGGACTTATCCGACGACACCTGAAGGATGTGAAGTTCAGTTGTTATTTGGGGTTCCCTTCGCTCATCCTGCTATCGTTGGCAGGCGAACCGCCTTCGCTCAACTTGGATATCGTAGTGAATTCATGCACTGTGAAGATTATGACTTATGGCAACGTGCTTGGGCCGAAGGTATGCGAATGGCCAACGTTCCACAGGTGGTCTTACGTTACAGAATCCACTCCGGCCAAGTAACCACTCTGCACCGTTTAGAACAAGCACATGCTACAAATATCGTTCGTGAGCGGCACTGGCGCGCATTACTATCCTTCTTGAGCGATGACAAGTCAATGCGAATAATCGATGTAATAGGCCGAGGTCATGGGCGCTCTGATGACCTGTTGCCCGCACTCAAGCATCTGTTATGTCGTTACCCGCCGGAAGCCAAGGAAATAATACTGTTCAACAGCTTTAGAGTGTTTGCGCGCTTGGCGAAGCAAGACTCCCAGGTGCTCAGGAACTGGATTTCACTAATTACGGCCACGCAGACGCGATTGCTAGGACGTAATTTGGGCCGTGCCTCTGTACTGTTTTTGCTATCGGCGCTCGGGATAGATAAGCAAAGTAGTATTTATGTCTCAATGCGAAGAGCGGGGGCGGTCATCAACTCAATCATTTATTGGCTCAAAAGCAAAATAAAGTAATGAATCCAGTTATATGATTGATAACCTTACTGTCGCTCCAGTGTCTGTCGTAATCCCCTGCTACCGATGTTCTGGGACTATTGAACGAGCACTTGCGTCAGTTGCAGCACAGACCCATCGTCCTGCCGAAGTCTTGCTTGTCGATGACGGAAGTAACGATGACACGCTTGGCGTTCTGAAGGCTCTCGAACGGCAGTATTCTGAATGGGTGAGAGTATTGTCCTTGCCGTTCAATAAAGGACCGTCTGCAGCACGAAACGTCGGATGGAATGCGGCCACTCAACCGTACATCGCCTTTCTTGATGCAGATGATGTTTGGCATCCTGAGAAAATACGAATCCAACGTAAGTATATGTCGTTGCACAAAGATGTTGCTGCTTGTGGTCATCATTGTCCTTACGCTGCTTCTGCTTTTAACGCGCCTATTGTGTCAGACACAGAGCCAACTGCAAGTGTAATCAGCCCGGTAAGTCTTCTATTTCGCAACCCATTTTCTACGCCAACTGTCATGCTTAAAAAAGATCTTCCTGTTCGTTTTACGGGTGGACATTTTTTCGCAGAAGATTTGCGCCTATGGCAGCAACTAGCATTTGCAGGCTATAAAACTGTACGGCTGGAAATCGCCTTAGCATATATTCTCAAGCACCCTTACGGGGACGGCGGACTAAGTGCCAGGCTGTGGGCAATGGAAAAGGGGGAGTTAGATAACCTTCTCTTCCTAAAACAACAAAGAAAAATCGGCGCAGGCTTGTTATCCGTGTCTATTTTATTTTCACTGCTGAAATATGTTCGCCGCTTAATCGTTTGCAAAATTTTTAGATGAGAGGCGGGTTTGTAAATCCGGACAAGTTTGAACCCTTTCAAACGCGGATTCAGGTGGTATCCAAATTTCTCAATCGCTTACTCCTCATGACTGAACGCACCCTTGAGACTCCCCCTCCTGCGGTTGTGTTCCTGCTGTTCTTCAGCTTTGCGACGGCGGCGGCGCTTCTTTTCCAGAAATTTTTCCTGCCCATAGTGACTTCAGTTCACTACGGACAAGGCTTGGTAGAAGGAGATTCGGCCTACTTTCATGCGATTGCCGTCGAGCTTGCCGAGCGGATCGCGCCAGGGAAGTTGACGCCAGCACAAGTGGATATCCTGACGAGCCGTGTACGGTATTCCACGGAGCGGATTTGCGGCGCGCTTGGATACAATGATGTCATGAAACTGGATGACGCGCTGTGCGAACTGGTTGCGGTCTGGCAGGGACGCGCAGCATGACCGAACGCAGTCTCCGGCCCTTGTCCCCGGCCATCGTTTTCCTGCTGTTCTTCAGCTACGCAACGGCGGCGGCGTTGTTGTTCCAGAAGTTCCTGCTGCCGCTGGTTGCTTCGGCTCACCACGGCCAGGGGCTGGTGGAAGGAGATTCCGCCTATTTTCATGCCGTCGCCGTTGACCTGGCCGAGCACATCCGCCTGCACGGCTGGACGGAATGGCGAATCTATCCGGCGGTTGGCGCGACTGGCAATGTTGCGCTACTGGCGGGTCTTTACGCGTTATTCGGCGATGATCCTTCGCTGATGGTGCCGGTGAATGCCGCCATTCATGCGCTTAGCGGCACGTTGTTGCTCCTGCTTGGCCGCATGCTGTGGCCGGGCCGCGTCGGCACGCTGGCCGGCATGGTCGCAGGCACGCTGTTCGTCATTTTTCCCTCGGCGCTGAACTGGTACGGCCAAATCTCCAAGGACGGGTTTGCGATTGCCGGCACGATGCTGGTGCTGACCGCCTGGGTTGTCACCGAAACCGGGAAGCCGGATTGTTGGCAGGTACCGACCGCTCTTGCGGCGGCACTGGCCGGCATGGCGCTGATTGTGTTTGTTCGCCCATACAGCCTGATGCCGGTGCTTGGCGGCATGTTGGTGATGCTGACCGTCAAACTCGCTTCGATCGGGAAGAACGGTGGGTCGTCTGCATACCGACGTGCCCTTGCCTTGCAACTGGCGCTTGTCATTCTGGTGGGCATGGCGGCGTACATGGCGCCCCGGACCGGCGCCGATGAGCAAGGCTACGCCAGGTGGACGGCCAAGGGAACGACCGGATGGACATGGCAGCCGACATCCTGGATGCCGCAGGTTATCGAGAAATATGTGGAGGTGATGGCGCGGACGCGGGCTGGACTGATCGACGAAGAACTGAAGATCCAGGCCGGTTCGCTCTACGATACCGACAGACTTCCGGCCAGCACGCCGCAGGTAGTGGCTTACGCGCCGCGTGCACTGCAGATCGCGCTGTTCGCGCCGTTTCCCTCGCTGTGGTTCGAGAAGCTCAGCGTCACGCGTCTGGTGGCGGTTGGCGAGATGGCGATCTGGTACCTGATCGCTCCGGGCCTGCTGCTGGCGCTGTGGCTTGGGCTGGGGCGTTCGCGCACCATGCTGGCAGTGATGGTGTTCTCGCTGGCCCTGTTGACGCTGTATGGCATCACCATCGCCAACGTCGGTACGCTCTACCGCATTCGCTATCCCTACCTGTTTCTGCTGATACTGATCGGCTTGGCCGGCTGGCTGGGTTTTTTCGAGCGGCGCGGCTGGCTGCCGAAGGGCGGCGATGATACTGCGTTGCGCGAGACGCCCGTGCCGGCAGCAGACAAGGAAATGCGGCAGGCCAGATCGGTCCTGATCGGTTCCGGCATTACCGTCGCTGCAGTGACCGCTGTTACTTTCGTCGGACTTTTTATTCGCGACATCGTCATGGCACGGCTGTTCGGCCTCGGCAGCGAACTCGATGCCTTCGTGGCTGCGACGGTGATGCCGATGTTTCTGGTGGCGGTGTTCAGTGTACCGATCGGCACCGCCATCGTGCCGGTTTTCCTGGCGGTTCGGGAACGTGATTCGCCAGCTGCAGCGCAGGCGCTGGCACGGCGGGTGGCGCTGCTGTTTTTTGCCGCGGCACTGGTGCTGGCAATACTGCTGGCCATGGCGGGGCCGTGGCTGCTCGAGGTGGCGGGTTGGGCGACGCTGCCGCAAAAGACGGCCCTGACGCAAACGATCATGTGGTGGATGCTGGCGATTTTTATCTTCAGTGGACTGGTCACGCTTGCTAACGGCCTACTCAACGCCCTCGGTCACTATGTCGTACCGGCCGCGGCGCAGGCGATCGTGCCGGTTATTACTATCGTCGCCCTGTTGATCTTCGGCAGTACGCATGGCGCGATCGTGGTGGTGGTGGCCATGTTCGCCGGCCAGCTGGTCAACCTCACCCTGGTCCATCGGGTGCTTGCGCTACGCGGCGTGTCGCTGCTGACTGCGACGAAAATCGAGACGGCCGGAACGGGACAGTTTCTTTCGCAGTATCTGCCGCTGGTGGCGACGGCGGTGTTTATGCAACTGGCCGTGCCGGTGAGTACGGCCATGGCCTCGGTACTGCCGGAAGGCAGCGTGGCGGCGCTTGGCCTGGGTAGCAAGGCCGTGATCTTCATTACCGCGCTGATCGGCACCGCCATCGCGTCGGTGGTGTTGCCTTACTTCTCGCACTACATGGCACAGAACCGCCTGCTCGATGCGCGCCGGGAATTATCCTTTCTGCTGTTGGCCGGAACCACGATATCGATTCCCGTAGCCGTCGTGCTGCACCTGCTCTCCGAGCCGTTCGTGCGCCTGGCTTTCGAGGGTGGCGCATTCGGCTCTGCCGAGGTGAGCCTCGTCTCGCGGGTGATGGCCTACGGCATCCTGCAGCTTCCGTTCTTCGTGGTCAACGTGCTGCTGCTGAAATTTGCTATTGCCATTCGCCGCCCGGGCCGGGTGATGCTGGCTTCGCTCGTCGGCCTGGCGGCGAACATCCTGCTCAATCTGGCATTGATGAACCGGATAGGTGTCCCGGGTATTGCACTTTCGATGACGCTGGCTGCGGCCGTGGCGGCGGGTTTGTTACTGCTTTTATTCTGTCGGCTGGGCGAAGTGAACTGGGTGGACATGGTGTTCATCGTGACGAACTGGATACTGTATCTGGCGCTGGCGGTCTGTCTGCATTACGGCAGCTATGCCGGCGTGGCCGCTGCGATTTTAGCCTTCGCTTTCCTGATGATTGGCGAGTGGGGGTTCGCTGCGGCACGGCGGTATGTCACCGATTCGCCATGACAGCCGCAACGATCTGTTTCGTCGTCTCTAGCCCACTCACGGCAAAGGCGTTTCTGAGTGGTCATATTGTGGCGTTGAGCAAACGTTACAGGGTCGATCTAGCCGTAGACGCTGACAATCCCATCGAACTAGGCGGGATTTCGGCTTATGCCCGAGTCATTCCGGTTCGTATCCGACGCCGGATTGCGCCACTGGCCGATCTGGCGGCTCTACTGCGACTTTTCGTTCTGTTCCGGCGCGAGCGCTATGCGGCGGTCAGTTCGGTCACGCCGAAGGCCGGCATGCTGGCGTTGCTGGCCGCCACGATGGCCCGGGTGCCGCGGCGGATTCATATCTTCACCGGTCAGGTGTGGGCCACACGCACGGGCTGGAAACGCCTGTTGCTCAAGGCGGCAGACCGGCTGATGGCGCACCTTGCCACGCATGTGCTGGCGGACAGCCCGTCACAGCGGGATTTCCTGATTGCCGAGGGGATCGTCGCCGCGGAAAAGATTCAGGTGCTGGGAGAGGGGTCGATTTGTGGCGTGGATGGCATGCGCTTTCACCCTGACGACAGGATTCGCACCGATATTCGTCTTTCCCTGGGCATACCGCAGAACGCTGTCGCTTTTTTGTTTCTTGGTCGCCTCAATCGCGACAAGGGGGTGCTGGATCTGGCCGAGGCCTTTGCTCGGTTGGACGATCCCGCCGCCTGGCTGCTGGTCGTCGGTCCGGACGAGGCAAGTCTGCGCGGCGAGATGGAATCACGTCTCGGGGCAGCGCTGTCGCGCGCCCGTTTTATTGGTTATACCGATCGCCCCGAGGGTTTCATGGCTGCGGCGGATGTATTTTGTCTGCCAAGTTACCGCGAAGGTTTTGGCATGGTCGTCATCGAAGCGGCCGCGGCGGGGATTCCGGCGATCGCTTCGCGCATCTATGGCGTCACCGATGCGGTGGCGGATGGGGTGACCGGCCTGCTGCATCAGCCCGGTGATGTGGAAGAGATTTTGTGGGGGATGTCCGTGCTAACCCGCGACGCGCCACGCCGAATCGCGCTGGGCCTGGCCGCCCGCGAGCGGGTGTTGCGGCTGTTTTCCGGCGATGCCGTCACGCAGGTCTGGGTGCGCTTTTATGAGCGCTTGCTTGGCTGACGTAGAATCCCGGCGATGCAGAAACGCTTGTTTGACTTCGTCGTTGCCCTGTTGCTCGTCGTGCTGTCGTCGCCGGTAATTATGACGACTGCAGCATTCATAGCCTGGCGCATGGGGTTACCGGTATTGTTTCGTCAGCAGCGGCCCGGACTGAAAGGCCTGCCCTTCGAGGTGCTGAAGTTCCGCACCATGGCGGTGGCGGGGGCGGATGGCCAGCCGTTGTCCGACGAAGCGCGTCTGACGCCGCTGGGTGCCTTCCTGCGCCGCTATAGCCTGGACGAATTGCCTCAGCTTATCAATGTGCTGAAGGGCGACATGAGCCTGGTCGGGCCGCGTCCCCTGCTGATGGAATACCTGTCTCTCTACAGTGCCGAGCAGGCGCGGCGGCACGAGGTCAGGCCGGGAATTACCGGCTGGGCCCAGGTCATGGGACGCAATGCGTTGTCGTGGGAAGAAAAATTTGCCCTCGATGTCTGGTATGTGGATCACCAGAGTTTCTGGCTGGATCTGAAAATACTGGTCATGACGGTGGCACGGGTTTTTTCCGGCGCGGGGGTGTCGAAGGAAGGCTTTGCCACCACGGAGAAGTTTCGTGGCACGGCGGGTCGATAGAGCGGGCCAATAGGACAGGCAACGGGAAATGGACATGGAACAGCAAAAGCAGCGGATTGCCGTTTTCGGCGCCGGTGGCCATGGCAAGGTGGTGGTGGATGCCATCGAGTGCACTGCGGGCCTGACGGTGGCCTGCGTGGTGGATGACCGGCCGCTGGCGGGTGCCACTTTGCTTGGCCATCCGCTGGCGGGCGGACGGGAGGTGCTGCTGGCCCGGCGTGATGAAATCGATGGCGTGATCGTGGCCATTGGCGACAATCGCGCGCGTGCCGCGGCGGCCCGCTGGCTTGGCGAGCATGGGTTGACCTTGGTCTGCGTGGTGCATCCGGCGGCGGTGGTCGCGCGCTCGGCCCGAATCGGCGCGGGTACGCTCATCATGCCGGGGGCGGTGGTGAATGCCGAGGCTCGCATCGGCGAGAACACGATCATCAACTCGGGCGCCATCGTCGAGCATGACTGCGACATAGAAGCCGCTGTGCATGTCGCGCCAGGGGCGGTGCTGTGCGGCGGCGCAACGGTGGGCGCGGGCACTCTGGTGGGTGCCGGCGCGGTGGTTCTGCCGGGTGTGTGCATCGGTCCCGGCTGTCTGGTCAAGGCGGGCACGATCGTCATCCGGGACATGGAAGCCGACGCATGAGCGCCCCGGTCTCCGATAAGCTGGCGCTCGATGGTGGGCGTTCGTTGTGCGATGCTCCCTTTCCGCCGTGGCCGGTTTTCGCTACCGATGAAATCGAGGCGGTGACGACGGTCCTTGCCTCGGGCAAGGTCAATTACTGGACGGGCGAGGAATGCCGGCAGTTCGAGGCGGAATTCGCTGCCTTCACCGGTACGCGCCACGCCATTTCGCTGGCCAATGGCACCCTGGCGCTGGAGCTGGCGCTTTATGCGCTGGACATCGGGCCGGGCGACGAAGTGATCGTGCCGGCGCGTACCTTCATCGCCTCGGCGAGCTGCGTGGTGGCGCGCGGCGCGGTGCCTGTGGTGGCCGATGTCGATCCGCTGAGCCAGAATCTGACCGCGGAAACCGTGCGCGCCGTACTGACGCCGCGCACCCGGGCCATCGTCGCCGTGCATCTGGCCGGCTGGCCGTGCGACATGGATTCGCTCATGGCGCTGGCGCGCGAACGCGGTCTCAAGGTGGTGGAAGACTGCGCCCAGGCGCATGGCGCGACCTACCGGGGCCGTCCGGTGGGCAGCCTGGGCGATGCCGCGGCGTTTTCGTTTTGCCAGGACAAGATCATGACCACCGGCGGCGAGGGCGGGCTGCTGGTGACCAGCGATGATCGCTTGTGGCAGAAGGCCTGGGCCTACAAGGATCACGGAAAAAGCTATGACGCGGTGTTCAACCGTCCGCATCCACCGGGATTCCGTTGGCTGCACGAATCTTTCGGCAGCAATTTCCGGATGACCGAGATGCAGGCGGCCATCGGTCGGTTGCAGTTGCGCAAGCTGCCGCACTGGCTGGCCGTGCGACAGCGCAATGCGGCGATTCTGGATGAGGGCTTTGCGACGGTTCGGGGACTGCGGGCCACCCGTCCCGGGACCGGGATCGGCCACGCTTATTACAAATACTATGTCTTCGTCGAGCCCGCGGTGCTGGCGTCGGGCTGGGACACGGCACGGGTCATCGAGGCGATCAATGCCGAGGGCGTGCCCTGCCTTGCCGGCAGCTGTCCGGAAATCTATCGCGAGCATGCTTTCACCGCTCGCGGCTGGAGCCCGGCGGCGAGATTGCCCGTGGCGCAGCGGCTGGGCGAGACCAGCCTGATGTTCATGGTGCACCCGACGCTGGGCGAGGCCGAGATGTCCGCCACGATTGGCGTCGTGGTCAAAGTGATGCGTGCCGCCACGCAAAAAGTCGGCGTTGGCGAGACGGCGAATGTTCGTTCGCAACAAAGCTCCGCCTTGCCGCGTCATTCCGGGCCCGCTAGGAATCCATGAATGGCCCGCTGACTTCGCCTTGGCTCCCGACTGGATTCCGGATCGACGCTGCGCGCCGTCCGGAATGACGGTTGATTTGACACTTACCGCAAGCTGATCAGATAACCCCATGACCACTCGCATCCTCGCCGTCATCCTCTTCGATCTCTTTGCCGTGGCGCTGGCCTGGGTTGCCTCGTTTTTGCTGCGCTTCAATTTCAATGCGACGGCGACCGTCTGGCACGCCATCGGCATGACGCTGCCCTGGGTGCTGGCGGTGCACGCGGCGAGCTTTTATCGTTTCGGCCTCTATCGCGGGATGTGGCGCTTCGCCAGCCTGCCGGATCTGAAGCGCATCCTGCTGGCGGTGGGGCTGGCGGCGCTGGTAGTGCCGCTGGTGCTGTTCATGACCCAGCGTCTGGTCGATGTGCCGCGTTCGGTGCTGGTGCTGCATCCGTTGCTGCTGGTGCTGGCGATGGGCGGTGCGCGCTTTGCCTACCGCTCGTGGAAGGATGGGCATCTGCTCTCGCTCGGCGAACTGGGGGGCGAGCCGCTGCTGGTACTTGGCGCCGGTAGCGCGGGGGTGGAGCTTGCCCGCGCGCTGGCGGGGACGCGGCAGTGGCGGGTGGTTGGTTTCCTTGATGACGATGCAGCCAAGATCGGCCGCCGGGTGCTCGATGTGCCGGTGCTGGCGTCGCTGGCCAAGGTGGGGCCGGTGGCGGAAAAACTCGGCGTTCGCCATGCGGTGATCGCCATGCCGCATGTGGCCGCCGGGGTGCGCCGGCGGGCGGCGGAAGCAGCAACAAAGGCCGGTCTTTCCGTACTCACTGTGCCGACCATGGACGATCTGCTCTCCGGCCGGGTGGCGGTGTCGCAGCTGCGCAAGGTCGAGCTCGAAGACCTGCTCGGCCGCGAACCGATCGCGCTCGATAGCGCAGGGCTGGCCGAGTTGCTCGGCGGCCGGGTGGTGCTGGTGACCGGCGCCGGCGGCTCGATCGGTTCCGAGTTGTGCCGCCAGATCGCGCGCTTTGCGCCGGCGCAACTGGTGTTGTTCGAGCAGTCGGAATATGCGCTGTATCGCATTGCGCAGGAATTCGCCGGCCAGTTTCCGGAACTGCCGCTGGCCGAGGTAATCGGCGATGTAAAGGATGCGGCCCGGCTGGCGCAAGTGTTCGCCGAAGTGCGGCCGGCAGTGGTGTTCCATGCCGCGGCTTACAAGCATGTGCCGCTGATGGAAAACGCCAATGCCTGGGCGGCGGTGAGGAACAACGTGCAGGGCACGCTCAACGTCGCCCGCGCGGCGATGGCCCACGGCGCGCGCGAATTCGTGCTGATCTCGACCGACAAGGCGGTCAATCCGGCCAATGTCATGGGCGCCAGCAAACGCTTGGCCGAGCTGGCCTGCCAGGCCCTGCAGGCAGAGTCGGCGACCACCCGTTTCGTGATGGTGCGCTTCGGCAACGTGCTGGGTTCTTCCGGTAGCGTGATTCCGCGCTTTCGCGAGCAGATCGCCGCCGGCGGGCCGGTGACGGTGACGCATCCGGAGATCATCCGCTACTTCATGCTGATCCCCGAGGCGGCGCAACTGGTGCTGCAGGCCGGGCTGCTGGCCAGCCGGGAAGCGGCGGGCGGGCGGATTTTCGTGCTCGACATGGGCGAGCCGGTGAAAATCGCCGATCTGGCGCGCGACCTGATCCGGCTCTCGGGCTTCGGCGAGGAAGATATCCGCATCGAATTCACCGGCCTGCGACCCGGCGAAAAGCTCTTCGAGGAACTGCTCGCCGATGGCGAGGCGACGCAGCCGACGCCGCACCCCAAACTGCGCATCGCCCGGCCCGAGGGCGTACCCGACGGCGACTGGCTTGCCGAGCTCGAAGCCTGGCTGGCCGCGCCGCTGCGCGACGAGGCCGCCACCAAAAACGGACTGCGGGCGCGGGTGGCGGAGTACCGCAGCCCGGCGGAAAATGAAAAGACTGTGCGATCACCTTTCACCACCGGTTGAGCAAAAGGCGGCATGACCGGCAATCCGTAGGCTCTCGCGAACGCACAAAGAAAAACCCCAACCGGGATGAGTTGGGGTTTTGATTTTGGTGGCCAGGGACAGAATCGAACTGTCGACACACGGATTTTCAGTCCGTTGCTCTACCGACTGAGCTACCTGGCCAAGAAGATATGGAGGCCGCGTATTATAGGGGCTTGCGGTATCGAGGTCAAAACAAAAAGCCTTTTTCCCTGAAAGGAGGAGCAATGAGTCATGCAATGGCCGAGCACATCCGGAGCAATCCGAAATTTCGTCATCTGGTCAGAACCCGCAATGCCTGGGCGACGGCGCTGACCTTGCTGGTGGTCGTGGTCTATTTTGGCTACATCCTGTTGATTGCTTTCGACAGGGATTTGCTTGCCACCAAACTGGCGCCCGGCTCGGTGATTTCGATCGGCATTCCCATGGGCTTGGGCGTGATCCTGTTCACCATTCTCATCACGGCGGTGTATGTGCATCTGGCCAATACGCGCTTTGACCGGATGGCGGCTGAAGTCCTGCGTGAGGCGGGCAAATGAAGAGCCGCAGCCGATGGGCCATGCTGCTGTTGTTCGTGGCCGGCGGGGCGTGGGCCGCGGGCGCCGATCTGGGGCAGGCGCAGAAACAGGTAACCAACTGGACGGCAATCGCCATGTTCGTCGGTTTCGTCCTGGTCACCCTGTGGATCACCAAATGGGCGGCGGCCAAGACCCGTACCGCGGCTGATTTCTACACCGCCGGCGGCGGCATCACCGGCTTTCAGAATGGCCTGGCGATCGCCGGCGATTACATGTCGGCGGCCTCGTTTCTCGGCATCTCCGGGCTGGTCTTCGCCAGCGGTTTCGACGGCCTGATTTTTTCCATCGGCTGGCTGGTCGGCTGGCCGGTGGTGACCTTCCTGATGGCCGAGCGCCTGCGCAACCTGGGCAAGTTCACCTTTGCCGATGTCGCCGGCTACCGTTTTGCGCCGTTGCCGATCCGCACTTTCGCGGCCTGCGGTTCGCTGGTGGTGGTCGCGTTCTACATGATTGCACAGATGGTCGGCGCGGGGCAGTTGATCAAGCTGCTGTTCGGCCTCGACTATGCCGTGGCGGTGGTGGTGGTCGGCGGGCTGATGATGTCGTATGTCCTGTTCGGCGGCATGACGGCGACCACCTGGGTGCAGATCATCAAGGCGGTGTTGTTGCTGGTCGGCGCTTCGTTCATGGCCTTTGCCGTGCTGCTCCAGTTCCATTTCAGCCCGGAGGCTTTGTTCGCCAAGGCGGTCGAGGTCCATGCCAAAAAGGATGCGATCATGGCGCCGGGCGGGCTGATCAAGGATCCGGTTTCCGCCGTCTCGGTTGGCCTGGCGCTGATGTTCGGCACCGCCGGACTGCCGCACATCCTGATGCGCTTCTTCACCGTGCCGTCGGCCAGGGAGGCGCGCAAGTCGGTGGCCTGGGCGACGACCTGGATCGGTTACTTCTACATCCTCACCTTCATCATCGGCTTTGGTGCCATCGTCCTGCTGACGCAGGATCCGGCCATGTATTACGTTGATGGCGACCTGGCCAAGGGGCTGAAGGGAGGCGGCAACATGGCCGCCGTGCATCTGGCCAACGCGGTCGGCGGCAATGTATTCCTCGGCTTCATTTCGGCCGTCGCCTTCGCCACGATTCTGGCGGTGGTGGCCGGACTGACGCTGTCCGGCGCCTCGGCCGTGGCCCACGATCTGTATGCCACGGTAATCAAAAAGGGCAAGGCCGACAGTTGGGCCGAACTGAGAGTCTCCAAGATCACCACGGTGGTGCTGGGCATCGTCGCCGTGCTGCTCGGCATCGCCTTCGAGAAGCAGAATGTCGCCTTCATGGTGATGCTGGCCTTCGCTGTCGCCTGTTCGGCCAACTTCCCGGTGTTGTTCATGTCGGTGCTGTGGAAGAACTGCACCACGCGTGGCGCCGTGGCCGGTGGTTTCGTCGGCCTGATCCTTTCCGTGGCGCTGACCATCCTCTCGCCCGCGGTGTGGGAAGCGGTGCTCGGCAACCCGAAGGGCTCGGCCTGGTTTCCTTATGCCTCGCCGGCGCTGTTCTCGATGACGTCCGCGTTCGTCGTGATCTGGCTGGTGTCGCTGACCGACCGCAGTGCACAGGCGCAGCGCGAACGTGCCCTGTTCGATGCGCAGCAGATTCGTTCGGAGACGGGGTTGGGCGCGGCTGGCGCTGCGGGGCACTAAAAAGTCGGCGCTGGCAGGACGGCGGCCAGCGTAGTCGCCGGAGAAAAACGGGCGATAAAAAAGCCGACCCTCGCGGGTCGGCTCAATGCGGGGTATTCCCCTCTCCTCTTCCAGTGTCGCATGACGCCGCACCGAGCGACGCTTGCCGGGAGCGTTCAAGCCATGTTTGTCCATCCGGCGAAACGGCGCGAATGATACATCAGGTTACAAACCGTCGGCCATCTATCATTTAACACTGATGGATTGCGGCTGGGCCGGTGATCGGTTGTCACTTTAAGGAAACACTGAATGGATTCCCGCTTCGCCCGCCGCGAAGCGGAGTTGCCTGCCCCCGCAGGGGAATTCCAGGCATGCAAAGCCCCGGGTGTGTCGAGACCGCGGGAATGACAAAAACAGGCTTGTTCAGCATTTCCTTAAAAGAAAAGCCCGGCGCAAGGCCGGGCTTTTCTGGTGCGACAGGAACAGCAATCGGTCTGACCGATTACATGTCCATGCCCATGCCACCCATGCCGCCCATACCCCCCATGCCGCCGGGCATGCCGCCACCGGCCGGTTTGTCTTCAACCAGTTCGGCGACCATGCAGTCGGTGGTCAGCATCAGGCTGGCCACGGAGGCGGCGTTTTGCAGTGCGGTGCGGGTCACCTTGGTCGGATCGAGCACGCCCATCTTGACCATGTCGCCGTATTCGCCGCTGGCCGCGTTGTAGCCGAAGTTGCCCTTGCCTTCGAGCACCTTGTTGATTACCACGCTGGGTTCGTCACCCGCATTGGCGGCGATTTCGCGCAACGGCTGCTCGACGGCGCGCAGCACGATCTTGACGCCGGCGTCCTGGTCATGGTTGTCGCCCTTGACCGAAACGGCAGCACGCGCACGCAGCAAGGCCACGCCGCCACCGGCCACGATGCCTTCTTCAACCGCCGCGCGGGTGGCGTGGAGTGCATCCTCGACGCGCGCCTTCTTTTCCTTCATTTCCATTTCGGTGGCGGCGCCGACCTTGATCAGCGCCACGCCACCGGCCAGCTTGGCCACGCGCTCCTGGAGCTTTTCCTTGTCATAGTCGCTGGTGGCTTCCTCGATCTGGACGCGGATCTGGGTGACGCGTGCCTTGATCGCGTCTTCCTTGCCGGCGCCGTCGATGAGGGTGGTGTTTTCCTTGGCCACTTCGACGCGCTTGGCCTGACCGAGTTCGGCCAGGGTGGCTTTTTCCAGCGTCAGGCCGACTTCCTCGGCGATCACCGTGCCGCCGGTGAGGATGGCGATATCTTCGAGCATGGCCTTGCGCCGATCGCCGAAGCCTGGCGCCTTGACGGCGACGGTCTTCAGGATGCCACGGATGTTATTGACCACCAGGGTCGCCAGCGCTTCGCCGTCGACGTCTTCGGCGACGATCAGCAGCGGACGGCCGGCCTTGGCGACTTGCTCGAGCACGGGCAGCAGGTCACGGATGTTGGAGATCTTCTTGTCGTGCAGGAGGACGAAGGGATTGTCCAGCACGGCGATCTGCTTGTCGGGGTTGTTGATGAAGTAGGGCGACAGGTAGCCGCGGTCGAACTGCATGCCTTCGACGACTTCGAGTTCATTCTGCAGCGACTTGCCGTCTTCGACGGTGATCACGCCTTCCTTGCCGACCTTGTCCATCGCATCGGCGATGATCTTGCCGATATCGGCATCGGCGTTGGCCGAAATGGAGCCGACCTGGGCGATCTCGTTGGTCGTGGTGCAGGGCTTGGAAATCTTCTTCAGTTCCTCGATCAGGGCGGTGACCGCCTTGTCGATGCCGCGTTTGAGATCCATCGGGTTCATTCCGGCGGCGACATACTTCATGCCTTCGCGGACGATCGACTGGGCCAGCACGGTGGCGGTGGTGGTGCCGTCACCGGCGATGTCGGAGGTCTTCGAGGCGACTTCCTTGACCATTTGCGCGCCCATGTTCTCGAACTTGTCCTTGAGTTCGATTTCCTTGGCGACGGAAACGCCGTCCTTGGTGATGGTCGGGGCGCCGAAGGAGCGCTCAAGAATCACATTGCGACCCTTGGGGCCGAGGGTGACCTTGACCGCGTCGGCCAGGATGTTGACGCCATGAACCATGCGCTGGCGAGCGGAATCGCCGAACAGAACTTCTTTTGCAGCCATTGTGTATCTCCTTGAATTCTTGAGTGGGATTTGACGATCGGACGATCAGGCTTCGACCACGCCCATGATGTCTTCTTCGCGCATCACCAGCAGCTCTTCGCCGTCGACCTTGACGGCCTGGCCGGAATATTTGCCGAACAGCACACGGTCACCGACCTTGAGTGACATCGGGCGCACCTTGCCGTCCTCCTGAATCTTGCCGTTGCCCACGGCCTTGACTTCACCTTGATCGGGTTTTTCGGCCGCCGCGTCGGGGATGACAATGCCGGAAGCTGTTTTGCGTTCTTCTTCAAGACGCTTGACGATCACGCGATCATGCAAGGGACGAATTTTCATTGATTGACTCCTTCTGGTTGAACAAAACGCAGGACTTGTCCTGCCTACGAAACAATGGGTTATTAGCACTCATCAAGAGTGAGTGCTAATAATAAGGCCTCGGGGCCGGATTATCAAGAGGCAAGGAAAGAAACAGAGCCGCGCCTCGGATGTGCCGACGGAGCTCGCCTTCGAGGTTATTCCACACCCGGCGCGATGGCGAACTGGTTGCGACCAGCATGTTTGGCCTGATAGAGCGCGGCATCGGCGGCGGCGAGCAATACCGCGGGTTCATGCTCGCTGTCCGGTTCGGTTGCGGCGATCCCCATGCTGACGGTCACCCGGCCATGTGTGCTGGCGGGGTGGGGCAAGGCCAGTCGAGCGAGGTGCTCCTTGATCCGTTCGGCGACCAGCATTGCGCCGGTGGCATCGGCCGCGGGCAGCAGTACGACGAACTCCTCGCCACCGTAACGGGCAGCCGCATCGCCGGGGCGAAACAGCGCGGACTGGAGCACGGCGGCAACCTGGCGCAGGCATTCATCGCCCTGCGGATGGCCGTAGGTGTCGTTGTAGCGCTTGAACTGGTCGACATCGGTCATGATCAGTGCCAGCGGCCGACGATCGCGTCGCGCGCGTTGCCATTCACGCAGCAGGATGTCGTCGAAACTGCGCCGATTGATCAGTCCGGTGAGGCCGTCACGGGCGGCAAGCGCTTCGAGCGTCATCTGCGCGTTCTTTTGCCGGGTCATGTCGCGCAGCGTTTCCACTACGGCGAGCAGACGGCCGTCGTCGCCATAGATCGGGCCGGCATCGATGGCGATGTAAAGTTCCTTGCCGATGCGCGGCATGCCGCACCAGTTGGCGGCGTGTACGCCCTGTTCGAGAGTGGTCAATGCGTCCGAATCGGCGTAGAACACAGGGATTTCGTCAATGCGCCCCTCCGCCAGCAGGTCGGCCAGACAGGGACGATGCGTTTCATAGAACGCCCGCCAATGTTCGCGCGTGCCGAGCACCTCGGCCGCCGCTACGCCGGTCAGGCGTTCGCAGGCCCGGTTCCAGATGATGACGCAGCCGTTGGTATCGAGCACGAAAGTCGGCACGATCAGATTCGCCATCAGTTTGACGGCAAATTCGCGTGTCTCTGCGCCCGGCTGGTCCATCGAGCCCCTCCCGCATTTCCCCATCCTGTTTGCAAGGACAGGGTTTATTGTGGCCGGTATTCTAGCTGAAATGGCAGGCGCAAGTGATATGCTTCCCGTTTTGTTCCGGTGCGCTCGATGAGGGTACGGGTTCCGCATCTCCCGCAGCGCACCGCCGTTGCCCAGGTTTCCAGACGCCGCATCGCGTTGTGCGGGTTCGCTTGCGCCCTGTGGCTCGGGCTGGCCGCATCGGCACGGGCCGCAGCGCTGCCGCTGCAGGTGGCCGCTGAATTGAAAGCGGCAAGCATCCCCCCCACGGCAGTGGCGGTGGTGACCCAGGCGGTCGATGGACGCTGGCCGCAGCGGGCGGTCAACGCGCGGCAGGCGATGAATCCGGCCTCGGTCATGAAGCTTGTCACCACCTTCGCCGCGCTTGACCGGCTGGGCCCGGCCTTCACCTGGCAGACCGAGGCTTATCTCGGTGGCGAGCTGAACGCGGGCATTCTTCACGGCGACCTGATTTTGCGCGGCGGTGGCGATCCGAAGCTGACCTGGGAGCAGTTTGCGCGGTTGTTGCAGCAACTGCGCGCCCGTGGTCTGCGCGAAATCCGTGGCGACCTGGTGCTCGACCGTGGCGCCTTTGCCGTCCCGCCGAACGATCCCGGCGCCTTCGACGCCGAGCCGCTGCGACCGTACAACGTCGCCCCTGATGCCCTGCTGCTGAATTTCAATGCGCTGAGCCTGACCCTGTTGCCGGAACCGCCAGTGGCCGGTCTCGACCTGGTAAACCGGATCGAGCTCGATCCCGGCGCCGAATGCGGCGACTGGCGGGAAGGACCGCGGGCGGACGTGTTCGCCCATCCCGCGGCGATCCGCCTGGTGCTCTCCGGGCGTTATCCGGCGCGCTGCGAGGAACAGCGCTGGCATATCGCGCTGGCCGATCACACGGGCTTCGTCGCCGGTGTCTTCCGTGCGCTGTGGACGCAACTGGGCGGCGCGTTGCAGGGCGCGGTACGCGACGGCCCGACCCCGCCTGCGGCGCATCTGTTCGCCGTGTTGCCAGCGCCGACTTTGGGCGAAGCGGTGCATGACATCAACAAGTACAGCAACAACGTCATGGCGCGACAGCTATTCCTCACCCTCGGCCTGGCCGCCGGCCATCGCCCGGCCGGCACGGCGGACGGGGTCGCGGCGATCGGCCAATGGCTGCAATCGCGCGGCCTGGATTTCCCCGAACTGGTGCTGGAAAACGGCGCCGGACTTTCGCGCCGCGAGCGTATCAGCGCGGCCAGCCTCGCCCGGTTGCTGCAAGCCGCCTGGCGCAGTGCCGTGATGCCGGAGCTGATGGCCTCGCTGCCGGTGGTCGCCGTCGATGGCACGATGAAAAAACGTCTGCACGAGAATGGGGTCGCCGGCCAGGCGCACATCAAGACCGGTTCGCTGGATGGCGTGAAAAGCCTCGCTGGCTTCGTCCTCGACCGGAACGGCCGGCGCTGGATCGTGGTCTTTCTGGTCAATCATCCGCGCGCCGCGCGCGCCGGTCCGGCGATGGATGCGCTGCTGAAATGGGTCTGGCAGCATGGCGGGTAAGGCGAAAGTTTCCGCCGGCGCTGGTATTACGTCGCCGGCGTGATCGGCTGAAGCAGTCGCTCGATTTCGCCGCGCAGTTCTTCGGGCCGGGTTGCCGGCGCGAAACGCCCGATCACCTGGCCATCGGCGGCGACAAGAAACTTGGTGAAGTTCCATTTGATCGCCGTGCTGCCGAGCAGTCCCGGCGCGGCCTGTTTGAGGTGCTGCCAGAGCGGGTGGGTGGCGGGGCCATTGACCTCGATCTTGGCGAACAGCGGAAAGCTCACCGCGTACTGGCTCGCGCAAAAGCCGGCGATGGCGGCGGCATCGCCCGGCTCCTGCGCCCCGAACTGGTTGCAGGGAAAGCCGAGCACCCGCAGGCCACGCTCGCGATAGTCGCGCCAGAGCTGCTCCAGTCCGGTGTACTGCGGCGTGAAGCCGCACTGGCTGGCCACATTCACGATCAGCAGCACCTTGCCGCGATAGTCGGCGAGTGCCTGCTCGCTGTCATCGAGCCGGCGGGCGGTGAAGTCGAAGACCGTGGTCATGATCGGGCCTGGTCGGCGTCATCGATGGCATGGCGGCGCAGATCGGCCAGTCGTACCACCTCGAGCACGGCCAGCGAGCTGGCGGCGAGCACCACCGGCGGCGCCATGTCGGCCTCCAGCGCCTCCTGCCAGCGCGCAGCGCAGAGGCACCACTGATCGCCGGGTTTGAGGCCGGGGAATTCGAATTCGGGACGCGGCGTGGACAAGTCGTTGCCGCGGGCTTTCGAGAAGGCCAGGAAAGCCGTTGTGACCCGCACGCAGATGCCATGATTGCTGGTGTCCTCCTCGGTCACCTGGCAGCAGCCGTTACGCAGAAAGCCGGTGAGGGGGGCGAGGCTGCACGGTTGCAGCACGCCGCCGAGAACATTTCTGGTCAGGTCCGACATGGTGGAAGCTCCGGGAGAGACAAGCGATTGTCGAATTATGGAGGAATCGCTGAATGTCGTCATGCCCGCGCAGGCGGGCATCCAGTTGGTTGCTGTTCATGGATTCCCGCTTCGCCCGCCGCGAAGCGGAGTTGCCTGCCCCCGCAGGGGAATTCCAGGCATGCAAAGCCCCGGGTGTGTCGAGACTGCGGGAATGACGAAACCGGGCTTTTCAGCGTTTTCTTGGGCCTTATTGCAGGCCCGCCGCCGTGCGTAGCGCTGCGGCCCGGTCCGTGTTTTCCCAGGTAAATTCCGGCTCGTCGCGGCCGAAGTGGCCGTAGGCGGCGGTTTTTTCGTAGATCGGGCGGAGCAGGTCGAGCATCTGCACGATGCCTTTCGGCCGCAGGTCGAAATGTTCCTTCACCAGCGCGGCGATCTTCTCGTCGGAAATCCGGCCGGTGCCCTGGGTGGTGACCCAGACCGAGGTTGGCCGGGCGACGCCGATGGCATAGGAGATCTGCACCAGGCACTTGTCGGCGAGGCCGGCGGCGACGATGTTCTTCGCCACGTAGCGGCCGGCGTAGGCGGCCGAGCGGTCGACCTTGGACGGGTCCTTGCCGGAAAACGCGCCGCCGCCGTGGGGCGCCGCGCCGCCGTAGGTGTCGACGATGATCTTGCGCCCGGTGAGGCCGCAATCGCCTTGCGGGCCGCCGACGACGAAGCGACCGGTGGGGTTGACCAGATACTTGATCTCGCCCTTGACCAGTTCCTTGGGCAGCACCGGTTTGATGATTTCCTCGATCACCGCTTCGCGGATCTGTGCCAGCGCGATGTCGGGTGCGTGCTGGGTCGACAGCACCACGGTGTCGATCGCGTGTGGTTTGCCGTTTTCGTAGCGCACCGTAACCTGTGACTTGGCGTCCGGGCGCAGCCAGGGCAGACGGCCGTCGCGGCGCAGCATCGACTGGCGTTCGACCAACCGGTGCGCGAGATGAATCGGCAGCGGCATCAACACCGGGGTTTCGTTGCAGGCGTAGCCGAACATCAGACCCTGGTCGCCGGCGCCCTGGTCGATGTCGTCGTCGTAGGCCTTGTTCACGCCCTGGGCGATGTCCGGCGATTGCTTGTCGTAGGCGACCAGCACCGCGCAGCCCTTGTAGTCGATGCCGGATTCGGTGTTGTCGTAGCCGATGCGCTTCAAGACTTCGCGGGCGACGTGGATGTAATCGACGTTGGCGGCGGTGGTGATTTCACCGGCCAGCACGACCAGCCCGGTGTTGCACAGGGTTTCCGCGGCGACGCGGGAATGCGGATCCTGGGCCAGGATGGCATCGAGGATCGCATCGGAAATCTGGTCGGACACCTTGTCCGGATGGCCTTCCGAGACCGACTCGGAGGTGAAGAGGTAATCGTTTGACATGTTCCGCTCCTTAAAAAAACCAACGCTCCCATGTGTGGATATGGCCGGCGAGGCCGGCTCCGGGGCGTGAGCGGCGACGCTTTAGCGAAATTTGTTTTCCGGTGCCGGCGAATTTCCCGCCGTACTTTCTCCGCCACGCAAGTTGTCTTTAACTCGGCGGATCGGGACGGATTCTACCTCATCGTCCGGGATGGGTAAAACCGCGTTTCGAGGCCGCGATAAAGCGCGCCAGATGCTGCACGGCGGGGTCGGGGGAGTCGCGCAGGGTGTCCAGCGCTTCGGCCAGCGGCGTATTCGAGGCGAGCAGGCGGTACGCCTCTTTCAGCGCGGCGAGCGTCTCGCGGGCGAAGCCGTTGCGTTTGAGGCCGACCAGATTGAGCCCGCGGGCGTGGCTTGGGCTGCCTTCGGTGATGAAAAAGGGCAGCGCGTCCTGGGTCAGCCGGGTGGATTGGCTGATCATCGCGTTACGGCCGATACGGCAGAACTGATGCACGCTGACCAGGCCGGAGACGAAGGCGCGTTGCTCGACCACCACCTCGCCGGCCAGCGCGGTGTAGTTGGCGACGATGACGTGATCCTCGAGGATGCAGTCGTGGGCGACATGGCAGTCGACCATCAGGAAGCAATGGTTGCCGATTTTCGTCGCACTGCCTTCGCGCGAGCCGCGATGCACGGTGACGCCTTCGCGCAGCCAGTTGTCGTCGCCGATCTCGGTGTAGGACAGGCAGTCCGGGCGAAACTTGAAATCCTGGGGGTCGCCGCCGATTACGGCATGCTCGGCGACGCGGTTGCGCGCACCGAGCCGGGTGTGGTGCTTGATCACCGCGTGGGCGGCAATTTCACAGCCTTCGCCGATCACCACGTCTTCCTCGATCACCGCGTAGGGGCCGATGCGGACGTTGGCGCCGAGCCGGGCGTCGGGCGCGACGAGGGCGGTGCGATGGATCATTGCAGCGCTTCCCGGATTACCGTGGCGATCCGCTCGATCTGCTCGTCGCGCAGCAGCGGCGAGATCGGCAGCGACAGGCAGCGTTGCGCGGTGCGCTCGGCGACCGGCAAGCGCACGTCGCCGTGGCTGGCGGCGAACAGTTCCTGCCGGTGCAGCGGCACCGGGTAATACACGGCGCAGGCGATGCCGGCCTCCGTCAAGGTTTTCTGGAGCTCGTCGCGGCGGTCGGAGAGGATGGTGTATTGGTGATAGACGTGGCGGCCGTGACCGTCGGCGAACGGCGTTTCCACCACGTCGGCGAGCAGCCGGTCATACAAGCTGGCGATGGCGCGCCGGCGCGTGTTGAACTCGTCGAGGCGTTTGAGCTTGATGCGCAGGATCACCGCTTGCAGTTCGTCGAGCCGCGAGTTGTAGCCGAGGACGTGGTGGTGGTAACGCTGGCGCGAGCCGTGGCTGGCCAGCACGCGCAACTCGGCGGCCAGCGCGTCGTCGTCGGTCAGCGTCAGGCCGCCATCGCCGAAGGCGGAGAGATTCTTCGACGGGTAGAACGAGGTGCAGCCGATGTCGCCATAGGCTCCCGATTTACGACCGGCGCATCGGGCTCCGAGGTCGGCGCCGAAGGACTGGGCGGCGTCTTCGATCAGCTTGCAGCCGTGTTTTTCGCACAGCGCCCTGAGCGGGGCGAGTTGCACCGGCTGGCCGAACAGGTGCACCGGGACGATGGCCCGGGTACGCGGCGTGATCGCGGCGGTGACCTGGTCGAGATCGAGGTTGAAGCTGCGCGGATCGATGTCGACGAACACCGGCGTCGCTTTGCACATGAGGATGGTCGAGGCGGTGGCGACGAAGGTGAACGGCGTGGTGATGACCTCATCGCCCGCTTCGATGCCGCAGGCACGCAGGGCGAGCAGCAGCGCATCGGTGCCGGAGGCGCAGGCGATCGCATGCCTTGAGCCGGCATAGGCCGCGGCCTCGGCTTCGAAGGCCTTGACGTTGGGGCCGCCGATGTACTGGCAGGCGGCCAGGGCCTGGAGCATGGCCGGTTCGATCTCGGCGCGCAGGAGTTCGTATTCGGCCTTGAGGTCGAGCATCGGAATGTTCATGGCATGGCTTTCGTGGCAAGAAAAGTCGGCGCTGGCGGGACGCCGGTCGCCGCCGCGGGCGGCGCGTCGAAGGCGTGCTGGCGGGCGTGGATCATGCGCTCGATCTCGCTGGCGACGAAGAGCGCGGCCCGGCCGTCTTCGCCGCTCACCACCGGCGGCGTTTGCTGGCGGATGGCGGCGATGAAGGCTTCGATTTCGGCGAGCAGGGCATCGGCCGGCGGCAGCGTCTGACTGGCGCAATCGAGCGCGGCGGCGGCATCGGCGGCGGGGTCGATGCCGTCCTTCTTGTGGCAGTGCGCGACTTGCCGCTCGCCGAAATCGAGCGAGAGATAGTCGTGATGCTGGAACACCCGCAGGCGGCGCAGCGAAGCGGTCGAGGTGCGGCTGGCGGTGAGGTTGGCGACGCAGCCGCTGGCGAATTCGAGCCGCGCATTGGCGATGTCGATGCCGTCGGTGAGCACCGCCACGCCGGCGGCCCGCAGGTCGACCAGGGGGCTGGCGATCAGCGGCAGGATCAGGTCGAGATCGTGGATCATCAGGTCGAGCACCACCGAGACGTCGGTGCCGCGCGGCTTGAAGGGCGCCATGCGGTGGGCCTCGATGAACTGCGGGCGGGTGACCCGCGGCCGCGCCGCGAGCCATACCGGATTGAAGCGTTCGAGATGGCCGACCTGGAGCACGAGATTTTTTGCCGCGGCCAGCGCGATCAGTGCGTCGGCCTCGGCCACCGTCACGGTGATCGGTTTTTCCACCAGCACATGCACGCCGGCAGCGAGGAACTGGCGGGCGAGCGCGTAGTGGCTGGCCGTGCTGCTGGCGATCGAGACCAGGTCGACCTGACCGGGCAGGGCCGCCGGGTCGGTAAAGGCCGCCACGCCGAGTTCGGTGGCCACGCGCCGGGCGGTGTCCGGATCGGCATCGGCGACGCCGACGAGTTCCAGCGCATGCGGCTCTTGCGCCGCCAGGGTCGCGTATTTCTGGGCATGGAAGCGGCCGAGATAGCCGACGCCGATCACGGCGGCGCGAAGTTTGCTGGTCATTGAAGAGTTTGAAGCACGGACAGTAGGCGATAATTCTACCTGCCAATCCTTTCTTCGCCTGTTCACGCCGCCCGCTCGATGATCGCCCTGTTCCGTTTTCTCTCCCGTCTGCCGCTCCACGTCCTGCATAACCTCGGCGCGCTCGTCGGCCTTCTGGTCTGGCTCGCCTCGCCTGCCTATCGCCGTCATCTGCGCGAAAACCTGGCGGCGGCCGGGCTCGCGGCGGTGCACTGGGCGGCGGTGGCGGAAGCCGGTAAAGGACTCCTTGAATTGCCGAAAGTCTGGCTGCGGCCGCAGGCCGAGGTGGTCGCCCGGGTGGTGCGGGTGAGTGGCTGGGAGCAGGTCGAGGCGGCCTGGAGCGTCGGCCGCGGTATTGTCTTCCTCACTCCGCACCTGGGTTGTTTCGAGATCACCGCCCAGTATTACGCCGCGCGGCGGCCGATGACGGTGCTCTACCGGCCGCCGAAACAGGCCTGGCTGCAAACCCTGATCGAGAACGGGCGCGGTGCGCACCTGACGCTCGCGCCGGCCGATCTTTCCGGCGTGCGCCGGCTGCTCAAGGCCTTGAAGGCCGGCGAGGCGGTCGGCTTGTTGCCCGACCAGGTACCGGGCAAGGGCGAGGGTGTCTGGGCGCCGTTCTTCGGCCGCCCGGCCTACACCATGACGCTGGCCGCGCGACTGGCCGAAACCGGCGCGACCCCGATACTGGCGTATGCCGAGCGGCTGTCGTATGGCGCGGGCTTTCACCTGCGCCTGTTCGATTTGCGCGCACCGTTGGCCGGGAGTCTCGCCGAGCGCACCGCGCAGATCAATGCCGCGCTGGAAGGGCTGATCCGCGAATGTCCGACGCAATACCTGTGGGGCTACAACCGCTACAAGAAGGTGCGTGGCGCCGGCGAGCCGCCCGCGCCGGATCGGGCGGGCGCCTGATGCGGCCCGGCATGCGCCTGTGGCTGGGGCTGATGTGGCTGCTCCACTGGCTGCCGCTGCCGCTGCTGGCGCCGCTCGGCCGCGGTCTGGGACTGGTGTTCTGGCTGCTCGTGCGCGAACGGCGCCATGTCGCGCTGACCAATCTCGGGCTGTGTTTTCCCCAGCTTGCGGAGGCCGAAAAGTCGGCGCTGGCAAGACGCCACTTCATGGCTTTCGGCCGTGCCATGCTCGAACTGGGGCTGTGGTGGTGGGCCTCGCCGGCACGCATCCGGCGCCTGGTGGTGATCGAGCACGGCGAGCGGCTGGCGGCCGCCCGCGGCCGGCCGCTGATCCTGTTCGCGCCGCATTTCGTCGGCCTCGATGCCGGCTGGACGCGGCTCACCCTCGAAGCCGACATGGTGACGGTGTATGCCAAGGCGAAGAATCCGCTGTTCGATGCGGCGCTGCGCCGCGGCCGTTCGCGCTTCGGCCACAGCCTGCTGGTTTCGCGCCTCGAGGGCGTGAGGAAAATCCTCGATCCCCTGCGCCGGGAGCTGCCCTTCTATTACCTGCCGGACATGGATTACGGTCGCAAGGATGCGGTCTTCGTGCCGTTCTTCGGCATCCCGGCGGCGACCATCACCGGGCTGGCGCGCCTGGCGGAACTGACCGGCGCCACGGTGCTGCCGGTGATTACCCGGCAGGTCGGCCACCGTTATGTGCTCAGCATCGGCGAGGCGTGGGCGGATTATCCGGGCGAGGACATCGCGGCGGCGACGCGGCGCATGAATGCCTTCCTCGAAGGCGAGATCCGGCGCACCCCCGAGCAGTACCTGTGGATTCACAAGCGGTTCAAGACGCGTCCGGAGGGAGAAAAAGCGGTCTATTGAGCGGCGTCTTCGACGATCGCCGTGCCGCGCTTGGGCTACCATGCGAACCATGAGAATCGACTTTTGCAAAATGCAGGGCCTGGGCAACGACTTCGTCGTGCTCGATGCCACCGGCCGCCGCGCTCCGCGTTTCAATCCAACGCCGGCCCAGGCCCGCTTCATCGCCGAGCGGCACTTCGGCATCGGCTGCGACCAGATCCTGCTGGTGGAAGAGCCGACGACGGCCGCGGCCGATTTCCGCTACCGCATCTTCAATGCCGATGGCAGCGAGGTCGAGCAGTGCGGCAACGGCGCGCGTTGTTTCGTCCGTTTCGTGCATGAAGCCGGACTCACCGACCGGCGCGAGATCCGCGTCGAGACGAAGGGCGGTCTGATCGGCTTGCGGCTCGAGGCCGATGGCCAGGTGACGGTGGACATGGGCCCGCCGCGCTTCGTCCCGGCCGAGATTCCCTTCCTCGCCGAGCGCGAGGCGGTGACCGATCCGCTCGAAGTGGCCGGCCGCACGCTGGAAATTTCCGCCCTGTCGATGGGCAATCCCCATGCCGTGCAGGTGGTCGGCGACCTCGATCGGGCGCCGCTGGCCGAGCTTGGTCCGGCGATCGAACATCACCCGCGCTTCCCGCAACGGGTCAACGCCAGTTTCATGCAGATCGAGGATCGCCACGCGATTCGCCTGCGGGTCTGGGAGCGTGGCGCCGGCGAGACGCTGGCCTGTGGCACCGGCGCCTGCGCCGCGGTGGTGGCCGGCATCCGGCGCGGCCTGCTCGATTCGCCGGTCGCGGTCGCCATGCCGGGCGGCGCGCTGACCATCGCCTGGCCGGGCATCAATGCTTCGGTCATGATGACCGGCCCGGCCGTCACCGTATTCCGTGGCACCATCGAATTACCCGAGGACTTGCAATGAAAGCCGAAGACATCGCCCGTTACCTGCACGATCATCCCGAATTCTTCGACCAGTACGCCGATGTCCTGGCCCTGGTCACCCTCCCCGATCCGCATAGCGGGCGGGCGATTTCGATCACCGAGAAGCAGCTCTTCTCGCTGCGCGAAAAAGTGCGCGCGCTGGAAGCCAAGCTCGCCGAGCTGATCAGCTTCGGCCACGAGAACGATGCCATCGCCGCCAAGGTACATGCCCTGGCCGTGGCGCTGATCACCGCGGCCAGCCTCGATGACGTGCTGCGCGCGCTGTATTCGCATCTGGGCGGAGCCTTTGCCGTGCCGCACGTCGCCCTGCGGCTGTGGGGCCTGGACGGCGATGGCCGCCGCGAATTCGCCCCGCTCGATGAATCGCTCAAGGCCTTCGCCGCGGCTTTGTCGCGGCCGTATTGCGGCCCTGCCGCCGGGCAGGGCGCGCTCGCCTGGTTTGGCGAGGCCGCGCCCCATCTGCGCTCGATGGTGCAGCTGCCGCTGCGCGAAAAGGATGGCGCCTGCATCGGCCTCGTCGTCCTGGCCAGCGAGGAGGCGCATCGCTTCTATCCCGAGCTCGGCACGCTGTATCTGGAACAGATCGGCGAGATGAGCGCCGCCGCGCTGCTGCGCACGAGGGGTTCCTGATTGGCTCGCTTCGCTCGAACCTCGACAGGATGCCAAATGAGTGAGTTTCGTTAACATGAAAGTGCGAAATTGAATGCCGGGTCAAACCTCGAGCGGCTTTGCACTTCCTTCGAGTGTAGCGAGCCAATCAGGACCCCCCCGAGAGGGGGGCGAAGGGGGGCGGGAGTTTTCGAATGGGCTGACTTTCATGATGCGGGGTGATATTTCACGCATCAGGAAACGGGGTGATGCTTCCCGCATCATGAAAGTTAGTCCGTAGGCATGCACGCCACACTCGAATCCTTCCTGGCCGATCTGGCGGTGCAGCGGCGGGCCAGTCCCCACACGCTGGCCGCTTACCGTCGTGATCTGGAACAGCTCGAACGGCTCGCCGCTGCAGCCGATCCGGCCGGGTTTGCGCCGCCGCAGCTCAAGCGCGGCCTGATGCAACTCCATGCCCGTTCCCTGTCGCCGCGCTCGATCGCACGCACGCTCTCGGCCTGGCGCAGCTTCTATGCCTGGCTCGCCCGCCGCGGCGCGATCGGCAGCAATCCGGCCGAGGGCCTCAAGGCGCCCAAGCGCGCTCGCACCCTGCCCAAGACCCTGGGCGCCGACCAGCTGGCGGCCCTGCTCGATGCACCGGCCGTGACGCCGCTCGAGCAGCGCGATGCGGCGATGTTCGAGCTGTTTTATTCCTCCGGCCTGCGGCTGGCCGAGCTGGTAGGCCTCGATATTGCGGGCGGTCTCGATCTCGCCGCCGGCGAAGTCACCGTCACCGGCAAGCGGCAAAAGACGCGCAGCGTGCCGGTCGGCGCGAAAGCCTGCGCCGCGCTCGCCGTCTGGCTCGAACTGCGGCCGCGGTTCGCCGCGAGCGATGAGCCGGCGCTGTTCGTCGGGCGGGGTGGCGCGCGGATCTCGCCGCGGCAGGTGGAAAAACGTCTCGCCCTCTGGGCGGCGCGGCAGGGTCTGGGCCCCGGTTTGGGCCATAGCGTGCATCCGCACATGCTGCGCCATTCGTTCGCCTCGCATCTGCTGCAATCCTCGGGCGATCTGCGCGCGGTACAGGAGATGCTGGGACACGCCAGCATCGCCGCGACGCAGATTTATACTCATCTCGACTTTCAGCATCTGGCGAAAGTCTACGACGCCGCGCATCCACGGGCAAAAAGAAAAACCACGCCATGAACACGCCGCTCCTTCCCCCTGTCCGGCGCTGGCTGATCGAGGCTGCCGGGCGCATCGAGGCGAGCCTCGGCCCGCGCCGGATCGAGCGCGTGGTGCTGCCGCCGCCGGTCGACGCACCCGGCCAGATGGGCGAATTTTGTGCGGTGATGCTCGACGATGGCAGCATCGGCACGGCATTCACCCTGTTGGCTGGAACGCTCGATTCACTCCACCGCGGCGATCTTGCCGATGTCTTTCGCGGCCGTCCGGCCGGCGAACTGGTGGCCGGCTACGGCAGCGACGACGGTGCCCTGCGCGCGCTGGGCCTGGCGACGATCAATGCGCTTACCCGTCAGCTGTTCGAGCGCGCCGGTTTCATTCCCGATGATGCGGTCGATTCCTTCGGCACGCTGGGACTCGCTACCGGCGATACGCTCGGCATGGTCGGCTTTTTCCCGCCGCTGGTGGCCAAGGCGCGCGAACTCGGCATCCCGCTCGTCGTGCTGGAGCTCAAGGCCGAGCTGGTGCGCGAGGAGCCGGGCCTGACCGTCACCCTCGATCCCGGGCGGCTCGCGGGCTGCAACAAGATCATCTCGACCAGCACCCTGCTGCTCAACGACACCTTCGAGCGTCTCGCGCCCCACTTTCACGCCGCCCGGGCCGTGGCCCTGGTCGGGCCGAGCGCCGGCTGCCTGCCCGATCCGCTGTTTGCCGCCGGCATCACGGCGATCGGCGGCAGCTGGGTGGTCGCACCCGAGGCGTTCCTCGTCCGCTGCGCCGCCGGCGAGCGCTGGGGCGAGACGGTGCGCAAATACACGCTGACCGCCGCACGCTATCCGGGCTTCGAGAGCCTGCTGGCGCGTGCCTGCAAAAGCTGAACGACGGAGCAGCCGATGGCCTGCCTGATACTCAAGCCCGACCGGGAAAAGTCGCTGCTGCGCCAGCATCCCTGGCTGTTTGCCGGCGCGATCGAGCGGTTCGAGGGCCGGGCCCGGCCGGGCGATACCGTCGATATCCTGGCCTGCGATGGCCGCTGGCTGGCGCGTGGCGCCTACAGCCCCGAATCGCAGATTCGCGTTCGGGCGTGGACCTTCGACGAGCACGAGCCGGTCGACCATGCCTTCTTCAAGCGGCGCATCGCCGCCAGCCTCGCCCGTCGCCAGGCCTTGCCGGAACTGGTGGGCCAGCAAGGACTGCGTCTGATCCACGCCGAATCCGATGGCCTGCCGGGGGTGGTCGCCGACCGCTATGGCGATACCGTGGTGCTGCAACTGACCAGTGTCGGCGCCGACAAGTGGCGTGCCGCCATCGCCGAGTATTTGCATCAGGCCACCGGCTGTGCCCGCGTCTATGAGCGCTCCGATGCCGGGGTGCGGGCGATGGAAGGCCTGCCAGCGGCCACCGGCTGGCTGCATGGCGCAGCGCCCGGTTCACTCGATGCGCCGCTGGTGATCGAGGAATATGGCGTGCGCATGCAGGTCGATATCTTCGCCGGGCACAAGACCGGCTTCTACCTCGATCAGCGCGACAACCGCCGCCGTCTGGCGCAGCTGGCGCGGGATCGGCGCGTGCTCAACTGTTTCTGCTACAGCGGTGGCTTCAGCCTGCAGGCGCTGGCCGGCGGCGCCCGGGAAGTGGTTTCCATCGATTCGTCCGCGCCGGCGCTGGCCATGTTCGAACACAACCTCGCGCTCAATCCCCAACTGCCGCACGAGCGGTCGGCGAGCCGCGAAGCCGATGTGTTCACCGCGCTGCGCGAACTCCATCAGGCCGGCGAGCGCTTCGACCTCGTGGTTCTCGATCCGCCCAAATTCGCGCCGTCGGCCAAGCATGCCGAGCGCGCGGCGCGCGCCTACAAGGACATCAATCTGGCCGCGCTGCGGCTGCTTTCGCCCGGCGGCCTGTTGATGACCTACTCCTGCTCCGGCGGCATCGGCCTCGAACTCTTCCAGTCGATCGTCGCCGGCGCGGCGCGCGATGCCGGCCGCTCGGCGCGGATCGTCGAGCGCCTGTTCGGCGCCGCCGACCACCCGGTCGATCTGACCTTCCCCGAAGGGGAATATCTCAAGGGACTGCTGGTGCTGGTCGATTAGCCATCGCGCAGGATTTCGCCGCTCTGGTTATCGATTACCACCGGGGTCTCGAAATATTCGACCACGGGATCGCAGCCGTATTTGCTGCGGATGAAATCCCTCCAGGCCGTGTCGTAGAACGCCTCGGCCGCGGCTCGCGAGTGCCACAGATAGACCCCGCCCGCCGTGCGGCCGTCGGCGGAGAGCAGGTAATACTTGCGCAGCAGGTCGTCGAGGGCCTGATATTTCGGCGCCGACTGGAGAAACAGCGCTCTTGCCGCCTCGCGCGTGAGTGGTGTGGGGAGTTGGAAATTGACGATGGCAGTGATCATGCGGGGCTCCTGGAAAGTTTTGAAAATGACCTAGACGACCAGTCTAATTCAAAGTAGTATACAGCGCATGAATTCACCACGCCCCTACTATCAGGACACCCGCCAGCACATTCTCGCCAACGGGCAGTCCATCATTCTCGGCAAGGGGTTCGCCGCCGTCGGTCTGAGCGAAATCCTGGCCGCGGCCGAGGTGCCGAAGGGGTCCTTCTATCATTACTTCGAATCGAAGGAAGCCTTCGGTGCCGAGTTGATCCACGACTATTTCGCGCGCTATGACGAGGTGATGGCCGGGCTGCTCGCCGAGGCCGCGCTTCCGGCGCGCGAGCGGCTGCTGAGTTACTGGCGACAATGGCTCGATCACCAGGCTTGCGGTGATGCCAAAGAGCAGTGTCTGGCCGTCAAGCTGGCCGCCGAGGTGGTGGATCTTTCCGCGGCGATGCGCGAGGCGCTGGATGAGGGCATGCAGCGGGTGATCCGCCGGATCGAGACGGCCATCCTCGCCGGGCAGCGGGATGGCTCGCTCAGCAGGGCCATCGATGCGGCGACCATGGCGCAGGCCTTGTATGCGCTCTGGGTAGGAGCGAGTACCTTGTCGAAGGTGCGCCGCGCCGCCGAACCGCTGCACGTGGCCTTCGCCGTCACCGAATCGTGGTTGGCGCCTGCTGGATGAGCGCCAGCTGATCGATGAAACGTCGCGAGACGATTTTTTTACACACCGACTAGACGACCAGTCTATTAGAAAGGAGTACAGCATGACTTTGGAGAGCGGTATGACGTTGGAAAAACTTTTCACGCCCATGAAGGCCGGTTCGCTCGACCTGCCCAACCGCATCTGGATGGCACCGATGACGCGCAGCCGCGCCGGCCAGCCGGGAGATGTGCCGACCGAGCTCAATGCCCGCTACTATGCCCAGCACGCCAGTGCCGGACTGATCATCAGCGAGGGCTCGCAGGTCTCGAAACAAGGTCAGGGCTATGCGTGGACGCCAGGGATTTATACCGATGCCCAGGTGGCCGGCTGGCGCAAGGTAACCGAGACCGTGCATGCCGCCGGTGGTCGCATCGCCATCCAGCTCTGGCACGTCGGCCGTATCTCGCATCACCTGCTGCAGGAAAACGGCGCCGCGCCGGTGGCGCCTTCGGCGATCCAGGCCAAGTCGCAGTCCTTCGTCGTCCTGCCCGACGGCACACCAAGCAACGTGTCCTGCGATCCGCCGCGGGCTCTCGAGACGGACGAAATTCCCGGCATGATCGCGCAGTTCCGCAACGCCGCGCGGCGCGCCCGTGAAGCCGGCTTCGACATGGCGGAAATCCATGGCGCCAACGGTTACCTGGTCAATCAGTTCCTGGCCACAGGCACCAACCAGCGCACCGACGCCTACGGCGGCAGCTTGGAAAACCGGGCGCGTTTCGCGCTCGAGGTGGTCGATGCCGTCGCCGCCGAACTGGGTGCGGATAGGGTTGGCATTCGCCTCTCGCCTTTTGGCGTGTTCAACGACATGACGGATGACGAAGCCGAGCCGATGGCCTATTACCTCTCAGAGCAGCTTGGGAAGCGCGGCATCGCCTTCCTCCACATCGCCGAACCGGACTGGGCGGGCGGACCGCCGCTGACCGATGCCTTCCGTACGGGACTGCGCCAGCGCTTTGGCGGCACGCTGGTCTTCGCCGGCGGCTATACCGCGGAAAAGGCTGAAAATCTGATTGCCCGCGGGATCGCCGATGCCGTGGCCTTCGGCCGGGTTTTTCTCGCCAATCCTGATCTGCCTGAGCGTTTCCGCTGTCATGCGCCGCTCAACGAACCCGATCCGGCCACCTTCTACGGCGGCGGTGAAAAGGGCTATACGGATTACTCGACGCTGACAGGGTAAGTCACAGCAGACAAGTTTCTCCCCAGCCCTTTCCTCCGTACGAGGAGGGCATCTGCCAGAGATGCAACAGTGTTGCATCTCTGGTTTTTTTATGTTCCAATTCGGGCATGCAGAACGCACCCGACCTGGCTACGCTCACTGCGCCATCGACTAACGCTTCGCCCCGCTCCTCTGTCGACCGGCTGCGCCAGGCCGGGCTCAAGGTCACGGCGGCGCGGGTTGCCGTGCTCGAGTTGCTGACGGCTACGCCACGGCCGCTCAGGCATGGCGAGATCGAGATCAGGCTCGCGCAAGACGCCTTGCCGCGCCCGGACCGGGTCACGCTGTACCGCGTGCTCGATGCGCTGGTGGCCGCGGGGCTGGTACTCAAGGCGTTTGACGCCGAAGGCGTGTGGCGCTTCTCGGCGCCGCCGGTGGCGGCCGCGCATCAATGTCATCCGCATTTTCGCTGCGAGGCCTGCGGCGGCATGTTCTGTCTCGAGGCGCCGCTGCCCGCGCTGCCGCATCTGCCGGAAGGATTTCGCCTGCACAAGATGGAACTCGATCTGGCCGGCACCTGCGCCCGCTGCGGGGCCGAGGAACGGCGCGGAGGGCAAGCGCGGTGAACTCCTTGCGCCCGGTTCGTTTGTTCGCGCTGATCTGGGCTCTGCTGCTGGCCCAGCAGGCGGGCCTGCTGCATGTCTTCAGCCATCTGCCGACGTTGCGCGCGGTGGCGACGCAGAGCGAGGCGCGCTCACCCGAGCCCGTTCCGCTCGACGCTGCCGAGCAGGCCTGTCCGCTGTGCACCGCGTTCAGTGGCAGTCCTGGCGCGCCGCCGGCGTTCTCGGCGCAGGGTTTGCCCCCGGCGGACGCGCTGTTCGTCACGCCATTCGCCGTCTCGCCAGCGCCGACTTTTGCGTACTGGCCGGCCTTCGCGCCGCGCGCGCCGCCCGACGTTCCTGTCTGAAGAAACACCCGATGCCGTGCCGGACGCAACGCCAGCGCCGGGGCGGATTGGTTTTCAATCCCGACAGGAGTACATCGATGCACACCTTTTTGAAGTGGGCGCTCGCCATCGGCGCGGCGCTGGGCAGTCTGCCGGCGCTGGCCGCGGATGCCGATCTGGAGGCGCTGCGCGCCGACCTCGCGCAGATGAAGGCTGTCTATGAGCAGCGCATCGCGGCGCTGGAACAACGCCTCGCCCAGCGCGAAGCGAAGGCTGCCGCGGCAGATAGCGGGCAGGCGGCGCTTGCGCCAGCGAGCGAGGGTTCCGCCCCTGCCGCCGCCAATGCCTTCAACCCGGAAATCTCGCTGATTCTTTCCGGCATGTACACCAACACCGCGCGGGATGCGCGGCAGGATCCGACGGGCGTGGCCGGCCGCGAGCGGCGGCCGCAAGGCGTGTTGCCGAGCGGCCTGGTCAGCGGCGTCGAGGCGCGTTCGTGGAATCTGGGCGAATCGGAATTGGCGTTGTCGAGCATGATCGACCCGCTGTTCCGCGGCAATCTCCTGCTCTCGATCGCCCCTGACGATACCGTCGGCGTCGAGGAGGCGCAGATCCAGACGCTGGGTCTCGGCCATGGGCTCACGGTCAAGGCCGGGCGGTTCTTTTCCGGCATCGGTTATGCCAACGAACAGCACGCGCACGTGTGGGATTTTTCCGATGCGGCGCTGCCTTATCAGGCTTTTTTCGGGCCGCAACTGGGGTATGACGGGGTGCAGGTGAAATGGCTGGCACCGACCGATCTGTTCCTCGAACTCGGCGCCGAGAGCGGCCGGGCGCGCGGCTTTCCGGCCACCGACCACGCGGCGAGCAAGAATGGCTTTCTTTCCGGCAGCCTGTTCGCCCATCTCGGCGGCGATCTCGGCGTCTCCGGCAGCTGGCGCGGCGGGCTGTCGTATTTCCAGGCCAAGCCGCGGAACCGCGTCTATGACGATGTGGACAGTGCGGGCAATCAGGTGACCAATGCCTTCTCCGGCAAGAGCCGGACGCTGGTCGCCGATTTTGTCTGGAAATGGGCGCCGCAAGGCAATCCGCAGGTGAATAATTTCACCTTGCAGGGCGAATGGTTCCGCCGCCGCGAGGAGGGCGCGCTCGCCTTCGATACCACGGGCATCACCCCGGCCGCCAACCTGACGGGCGATTTTCGCTCCGCCCAGTCCGGCTTCTATGTCCAGGGCATCTGGCAGTTCAGGCCGGCCTGGCGCGTCGGCTATCGCTATGACCAGTTGAGTTCGCCTTCGATCAGCAACGGGCTGATCGAGTCAGGCGCGCTCACCGCCGCAGACCTGCCGATTCTTTCGGCCTACCGGCCGCAGCGGCAGACCGCGATGGTGGACTGGTCGCCGTCCGAGTTTTCGCGCATCCGCTTCCAGGTGGCGCGCGACCAGACGCGGCCGGAGGTCACCGACAACCAGCTGTGGCTGCACTACATCATGAGCCTGGGCACGCATGGCGCCCACAAATTCTAGGAGTCCCGTTCGATGAAACGCCTATTCACTCTGGTGATGTTTCTCCTCATCGTCTCGCCGGCCTGGGCGGCGCTCAAGGTCTTCGCCACCGTCCCGGAATGGGGGGCGCTGACCGAGGCGATCGGCGGCAGCGAGGTCGAGGTTTTCGTCGCCACCGGCGGCCTGCAGGACCCGCACCGCATCCAGGCCAAGCCCTCGCTGATCGCGCGGGCGCGCAATGCCGATCTGCTCATCGCCACCGGCGCCGAACTGGAGGTCGGCTGGCTGCCGCTGGTGCAGCGCGAGTCGGCCAACCCGAGCATCCAGAGCGGCCAGCCGGGCTATTTCGAGGCGGCGCGCTATGTGTCCCTGCTGGAAAAACCTGCGCGGCTCGACCGTGCCGAGGGCGATGTGCATGCCGCCGGCAATCCGCACATCCAGACCGATCCGCGCAACTTCCTGCGCGTCGGCCGCGCCCTGGCCGAGCGTCTGGCGCAGCTCGATCCGGCCCATGCGGCGCTCTATGCGGCCAACGAAAAGCGGTTCCGCGAACGCCTGACAGAGGCCATCACCCGTTGGGAGAAGGCCGCCGCGCCCTTGCGCGGCGTTCCGATCCTGGTGCAACACAAGGCTTTTCCCTATCTGGAAAACTGGCTCGGGCTAAATCAGCTCGGCAGCCTCGAAGCCAAACCCGGGATGGAGCCGACCAGCGGACAGCTCGAAGCCGTCCTGTCGCGGCAGCGACAGCAGCCGGCGAAGATGGTGCTGCGCCCGGCCTATCAGTACGATGCACCCTCGCGCTGGCTCGCCGAACGGACGAAGATCAACGTGGTGATCCTGCCATTCACGATCGGTGGCACCAACGAGGCGAGAGACATCTTCTCGCTGTTCGACGACACCGTTCGTCGTCTGCTGCAAGGGATGGAGGTGCGATGAGCGGCGACCTGTCGCTGCTCGCCGTCGACCGGCTCTGCGCCGGCTGGAGCCGTTCCGGCGGGCCGGTGGTCGGGCCGGTCTCGTTTGCCGTGCAGGGCGGCGAGATTCTCGGTCTGGCCGGTCCCAACGGCGCCGGCAAGTCGACGCTGCTGGCGGCGATCAGCGGTGCGGCGCAGGTCTTTTCCGGCGGCGTGACGCTCGCCCCCGGCGCGCGGCTGGCCCTGCAGATGCAGCAGACCCCCGAGCTTTCCGGCATCCCGCTTTCCGGCAGCGAATTATTGCGCCTCACCGGGGCGCCGGCGACGGGCTTGCCGCCGTATCTCCAGCGCCGACTTTTCGAGCGGCTCGACCGGCTCTCCGGCGGCCAGCGCCAGTGCCTGCATCTGTGGGCCTGTCTCGATGCGCCGGGCGAGGTGGTGCTGCTCGACGAGCCGACCAACAACCTCGACCCGGCCGGCGTCGAGTTTCTGGCGACGGCGCTGCGCCAGCGCGCCGCACAAGGCGCGGCGATCGTCCTCGTCAGCCACGACGGCGAATTCCTCGCGGCCGTCTGTCATCGCATCGAAAGGCTCGGCTGATGAATTTCGAACTTCTCTTCGACCCCCTGTTCGCGCGGCCCTTTGCCATTGGCCTGGTGTTCGCCGCGCTGTTGCCGCTGCTTGGCTGTTACCTGCGCCTGCGCGAGGAATGGCTGGCGGCGTTGGCGCTGGCGCAGATGGCCGCCGCCGGGGCGCTGCTCTCGCTGCTGACTTCCCTGCCGTTGATGGCCGGCGGCCTGGCCGGAGCTTTCGCCGCGGTGGCCCTGAAGTATGCCTACGAAGGCGGCCAGCGCCATCGCCAGGGCGCGGCCTATGCCTTGCTGCTGCTGATCGGCTGGGGAATTTCGGTGCTGCTGGTGTCGAATCTGCCGCTGGCCGACCGGGTCGGCCATGCCCTGTTCGACGGCCAGCTGTACTTCACCGAAGTCCCGCATCTGGTCGCCGCCGTGGCCTGTGCCGCGATGGTGGCCGGCGGCCTGTGGCGGCTCTCGCCCCGCCTGCTGACCGCGCATTTCTTCCCGGACTTCTTTCGCAGCCGGGGTGGCTCGGCCAAGCGGATCGGCCTGCTGTTCGACGTGCTGGTGGCCGCCACGCTGGCCCTGGCGACGATGAGCATCGGCGTGATGAGCGCCTTCGCGCTGATCTTCGTGCCGCCCTGGCTGGCCTTCCGCCAGGCGCAGAGCTGGCGCGGCGCACAGATGCGGGCGGTGACCCTGGGTGTCATGGCTTACACGCTGGCCTTCGTGCTGGCGCTGATGCTCGATCAGCCTTTCGGGCCGCTGCTCGTGCTGGTACTCGCTGCTGCGGGCCTGAGCGTGGCGTTCTGGCAACGTCTGCACGATAGCCCCCGAGCCTGAACCGTCGCCTGGATGAGCGACATCCCGGCGCGGTATACTGTCCGCTTTCATGGACAGCGGCTTGCCTCTCGTGTCCGACGACGATCTGATCTCTCTCGATTTCACCTTGCCCGGCGCATTCGACTTGCCGCCGCCACAGCCAGCCGTGCCACCGCCGCCGATGGCGGCAGAGCAGCCTGTGGAAGCCGAACCGGTTGCGGAGGAAGCGCCGCCTGCCCATCTGCCGCCGGTGCTGGTCGAGGCGGCCAGGCTGCATGCCGCCGGCGATGACCTGGAAGCGATGCGCCGGCTGGAGACGGCCATCAAGCGCGGCGAGGCGCTCGGCGAGAATCCGGTGCGGGTCTGGCGGGCGCTGTTCGAGGTGTTGCAGATTCTCGGCCGGCGGCAGGCCTTCGACGCCCTGGCCCTGGCCTTTGCCCGGCATTTCGAGCTTTCGCCGCCGACCTGGAACGGGGTCGCGGCAACCCCGCACGTGGCCCATGCCACGACCGGCGGCCATGCCCACGTCCAACTGACCGGCGCGCTCGATGCACGGGCCGGTGCCGTGCTCAAGGAGGCGCTCAAGCTGGCGCGGCCGGGCGCCGTGGCGCGCTTCGACCTGGCGGGCGTGGACGCCGCCGATGCGGCGGGCGCCACGCTGCTCCTGAGAGCGCTGGCGGCCCTGAAGAAAGCCGGGAAGGAGTACGTGATCGGCAACCCGCGGCATCTCGCGGGCATCATCGCCCCCGGCCTCGAGGCCGGCAAGCGCGAAAATGAATCCTTGTGGCTGCTGCTGCTCGAACTCTACCAGCAGGCATTCATGCAGAATGAATTCGAGGAGGCGGCGGTGAATTATGCAGTGAGCTTCGAGAAATCACCCCCTTCGTGGGAGGCCCTGCCATCCAGGGAGCTGTCGCCGGTGCCGCTGGTCGGCAGCCATGGATTTTTCCTGCGCGGGCAGATGATTGGCGCCGGGCCGGAGGCCTTTGCGGCACTGGCGGCGCTGGAGGGCAACGAGATCGAGATCGACGCGGAGCCCTTGGCGCGTATCGATGCCGGCAGCGCCCAGGCCCTCGAACAGGTGGTGGCCGGGCTCGTCGCTGGCGGCCGGCAGGTCGTCATCCGCGGGCTGTCGGTACTCAATGCGGTTTTTCTCGAACTTCAGGGATTGGCTCGCAGTGCCGGGCTGGTCGAGCGGACAGCTTGAGTTTTACGAGGACATCGTCATGGAGCAGTATCACGGCACCACCATCCTTTCCGTGCGTCGCGGCGCGCAGGTGGCCCTCGGCGGCGACGGCCAGGTCACGCTGGGCAACATCGTCATCAAGTCCACCGCGCGCAAGGTGAGGAAGATTTACAACGAACGCATCCTGGCCGGTTTCGCCGGCGGCACGGCCGATGCCTTCACCCTCTTCGAGCGCTTCGAGGCCAAGCTGGAAAAACACCAGGGCAATCTGCTGCGTTCGGCCGTCGAGCTGGCCAAGGACTGGCGCAGCGATCGCGCCCTGCGCCGGCTGGAGGCGATGCTCTCGGTCGCCGATCGCGAGCACTCGTTGATCATCACCGGCAACGGCGATGTGCTCGAGCCGGAGTACGGCATCGTCGCCATCGGCAGCGGCGGTCCCTACGCCCAGGCGGCGGCGCGCGCCTTGCTGGAAAACAGCGAGCTGCCGCCGGCCGAGATCGTCAGGCGTGCGTTGGCGATTACCGCCGATATCTGCATCTACACCAACCAGAATCATCTGATCGAGACCCTGGAATGATTGCCATGATGCCCATGACTCCGGCCGAGATCGTCTCGGAACTCGACAAGCACATCGTCGGCCAGACCCGCGCCAAGCGCGCGGTGGCCATCGCCCTGCGCAACCGCTGGCGGCGCATGCAGGTGGCCGAGCCCTTGCGTTCGGAGATCACGCCGAAGAACATTCTGATGATCGGCCCCACCGGCGTCGGCAAGACCGAGATCGCGCGTCGCCTGGCCCGGCTGGCGAATGCGCCGTTCATCAAGGTCGAGGCGACCAAGTTCACCGAGGTCGGCTACGTCGGTCGCGATGTCGATACCATCATCCGCGATCTGGCCGAGACGGCGATCAAGGATGCCCGCGAAGCGGCCATGCGCGCCGTGCGCCACCGCGCCGAGGACGCGGCGGAAGAGCGCATCCTCGACATCCTGCTGCCGTCGGCAAGAGTTCCGCAGGACGCACAGCGCAGCGCTGGCAGTGCTTTGCATGACGGGGATTCCGCTGCGCGGGCCGCCAAGACGGCGAGCGAGGATTCGTCGACCCGGCAGAAGTTTCGCAAGAAGCTGCGCGAGGACGAACTCGACGACAAGGAAATCGAAATCGAAACATCCGCACCGGCAGCGAGCATGGAAATCTTCGCGCCGCCCGGCATGGAAGATCTGACCCAGCAGATTCAGGGCATGTTCCAGAATCTCGGCGGGGGCAAGAAGCACACCCGCCGGCTGAAGATCCGCGATGCGTTGAAGGTGCTGACCGATGAAGAAGCCGCGCGCTTCATCAACGACGAGGAAATCAAGCTCGAAGCCCTGCAGAATGTCGAGCAGAACGGGATCGTCTTCCTCGACGAGATCGACAAGATCGCCACCCGCTCGGAGGCCGGCGGCGCCGACGTCTCGCGCCAGGGCGTGCAGCGCGATCTGCTGCCACTGGTCGAGGGCACCACGGTGTCGACCAAGTACGGCATGATCAAGACCGATCACATCCTGTTCATCGCCAGCGGCGCGTTTCACCTGGCCAAACCGTCCGACCTGATTCCCGAGATGCAGGGCCGCTTTCCGATCCGGGTCGAGCTCGATTCGCTGTCGGTCGAGGATTTCGAGCGCATCCTGACCCAGACCGATGCCTGCCTGACGCGGCAGTACCAGGCGCTGCTGGCAACCGAGGGCGTTATCCTCGAATTTGCCGTCGACGGCATCCGGCGCATGGCCGAGATCGCCTTTCAGGTCAACGAAAAGACCGAGAACATCGGCGCCCGCCGGCTATACACCGTGATGGAAAAGCTGCTCGAGGAAGTCGCCTTCGATGCCGAACGGCGGCAGGGCGCTCCGGTCGTGATCGATGCCGCACGGGTCGAAGCCAGCCTGGGGCAACTGGCGCAGGACGAGGATCTGGCGCGCTACGTGTTGTAATGCTGGAACGCATCCTCGGCATCGTCTTTCCGGTCTATCCCCTGATCGCGGCCGGCTTCGCTTATGGCCGCTGGTCCCGGCCATTATCCCATTGGTATTGGGCTGGGTGCTCGCCGGTTAACGTGCAACTCGCTCATTTCGCATCCTGTCGAGATTCGAGCGAAGCGAGCGAATCAGGAACCCCCCCCGTGAGGGGGGCGAAGGGGGGCCGGAGTGAAGTGGGCGGAAGCCAGCCGCCAGTCAAGGCAGGCACGCTTCGAGCGCGTAGAGTTCCCCGACCGTCTCCCGGCGGCGGATGAGATGAGCTTCGCCGCCATCGATCATGACCTCGGCGGCGCGTGGCCGGCTGTTGTAGTTCGAGGCCATGGCCATGCCGTAGGCGCCGGCGGAGAGGATGGCCAGCAGGTCGCCTTCGTGCAGGGCCAGTTTCCGCTGGTGACCGAGAAAGTCGCCGGACTCGCACACCGGGCCGACGATTTCCCAAGGTAACGCCGTATCGCCAGGGCCGACTTTTCCAGCCGCAGCGACGGGGACGATGTCATGCCAGGCGTCATACAGCGCCGGACGCATCAGGTCGTTCATTGCCGCATCGACCACCGCGAAGTTTTTGTCCGTTCCCGGTTTCAGCACCATGACCCGGGTCAGCAGCAGGCCGGCATTGCCGACCAGCGAGCGGCCGGGTTCGAGGATCAGGTGCTCGCGCCGGTCGGCGAACTGGGCGAGCAGCGGGGCGAGATAATCCGCCACTGCGGGCGCCGGCTCATCGGCCTGGTACTGGATGCCGATGCCGCCGCCGATGTCGATGTGTTCGAGCGGCAGTCCGGCGGCGGCCAGCCGGTCGGTGAGCGCCAGCACCTTGCCGACGGCTTCCGCGGCGGGCGCCGGGTCGAGCAGTTGCGAGCCGATGTGGCAGTCGATGCCCTTGACGGCAAGATGCGGCATGGCCGCCGCCCGCAGATAGAGGTCGAAAGCCTGCTCGATGTCGATGCCGAACTTCGCGCTCTTGAGGCCGGTGGCGATGTAGGGGTGGGTTTTGGCATCGACGTCGGGATTGACGCGCAGCGAGATCGGCGCGATCAGGCCGAGCCTGCCCGCTTCTTCATTCAGTTGCCCAAGCTCGCTGGCCGATTCGACATTGAAGCAGCGGATGCCGGCCTTGAGGGCCTTTTGCATTTCCTGCCGCGATTTGCCGACACCGGAGAAGACAACCTTGTCGGCGCGGCCGCCGGCCTTGATGACACGGTCGAGCTCGCCGCCGGAGACGATGTCGAAACCGGCGCCCAGACGGGCGAACAGGTCGAGGATGGCGAGGTTGGAATTGGCCTTGACGGCATAGCAGATCAGGCTGCGCCCGCGCATGCCGTGGGCGGCGAGCGCGTCCCGATAGGCTGCATGGGCGGCGGTCAGCGCTGCGCGCGAATAGACGTAACAGGGCGTGCCGAAGCGTTCGGCGAGGGTGGCGAGGGCGACCCCTTCGACCTGCAGGCCGTCAGTGTGAGGCGTGGTCAGGGTCATTTGGCGTCGCGTCCCGCTTTGTTGCTATCATCGGTCGGCGAAAAAGTCGGCGTTGGCGAGACGGCGACCGGCGTGGCCGGTGGCGGCGAAGGCAGGGTGAGCGGTGTTTTGGTGCCGCAGGCGGCAAGCGCGAGCAGGGCAGCCAAGCTGGCGAGGAGGCAAATCGGACGCATGGCGGAAGCCTTTGGGAAGTGTCTAAAAACAGGCGGGGGATGGTATCACGCGATGGATGAACAGGAGTTCAACGGACTGGCCGATACGGAAATGGCGCGCATCGAGGCGGCGCTGGAGCGTGCCAGCGCCGCGGCCGATTTCGATTTCGAGGCCAAACCCGGCGGGGTGATCGAGATCGAGTGCGGCAACGGTTCTAAAATCATCATCAACCGGCATGGCGCGGCACGCGAAATCTGGCTGGCGGCGAAATCCGGCGGTTATCACTTCCGCCCCGCGGCCGGGCGCTGGGTGGATACCCGTAGCGGAGAGGAATTGCTCGCGGCGATTGCGCGCACCCTGGCCGAGCAAACCGGGGGCGCCGTCAGTTTTTGATCTCGGCCGGCTTGTGCTCGGCCGCTTTCCCCGGCCGGGGTACTGCGGGTTTTTCCACCACCTTCGGCTTGGCCTCTTCGACCGGCGCCGGGGGTTGCTGCACTTCGGGTTCGTGCCGGTCTTCCGCCACGGGAGGCAGGTGTTCCTTATACACAAGCTCCTTGCTGGCATTGCCGGCCGGATCATTGGCGCTGACGGCGACCAGCCCCTCGGGGATATCCATCCAGCTTTCCGGCACCCCCTTCAATGCCTGCTCCATGAATCCGATCCAGATCGGCAGGGCGGCCGCTGCCCCGGTTTCACCGCTGCCCATGCGTTTGGGCTGGTCGAAGCCGATCCAGGCAACGCCGACCACTGTCGGCTGGTAGCCAGTGAACCAGGCATCGACATAGTCATTGGTGGTTCCCGTTTTGCCGGCCAGATCGCCGCGTTTCAAGGCGGCCGCGGCGCGGGTTGCCGTGCCGCGGCGGACCACGTCATGCAGCATGCTGTCCATCAGGTAGGCATTGCGCGGATCGATGACGCGCAATGATTCGTCCCCGGCGACCACGGGTTGTGTCGCTGCCAGCACGCGCCCCTTGTCGTCGAGAATCTGGCGCACGACGTAGGGCTCGATGCGATACCCGCCGTTGGCGAAGACCGAGTAGGCAACGAGCTGCTGCCATGGGGTGACCGAGCCGGCACCGAGCGCCATGGTCAGGTAGGGCGGGTGCTTGTCGGCATCGAAGCCGAAGCGGGTGATGTAATCCTGCGCATACTTCGACCCAATGGTCCGCAACAGGCGGATCGAGACCATGTTCTTCGATTTGGCCAGCGCCGTGCGCAGGGGCATCGGTCCTTCGTATTTGCCATCGTAATTTTTCGGTTCCCATGCCTGCGAGCCGGTTTCTTCAGCCGAAATGACGATCGGCTCGTCGGGAAACACCGAAGCCGGGGTATAGCCTTTTTCCAGCGCGGCAGAGTAGATGAAGGGCTTGAAGCTCGAACCCGGCTGGCGCCAGGCCTGGGTGACATGATTGAACTTGTTGCGGTTGAAATCGAAACCGCCGACCAGGGCGCGTATCGCACCATCGACCGGACTGGCGGCAACGAAGGCCGCCTCTATGTCGGGCAACTGGGCGATTTGCCAGCCTTTCCCGGTTTTCTGCACGCGAACCACCGCGCCGCGCCGGATGCGCTTGTTGGGCGGTGCCTTCTCGCTCAGCATGGCGGCGGCGAACTTCAGGCCATCGCTACCAATTTTGACTGTTTCGCCGCTGCGCAACCAGACCGTGATCTGTTGTGGCGAGGCTTCCAGCGCGATTGCCGCGAGCAGGTCGTCTTGGTCTTCATGCTCGTGGAGCAGATATTCCAGTGCTTCATCCTGATCCGCGCCGAGGCTGGCCAGGCCGACATAGGCTTCGGCACCGCGGTAGCCATGACGACGGTCGTAATCGAGGACGCCACGACGTAGCGATCGCCAGGCGGCCTGTTGATCGCTACGGGTTATGGTGGTGATGACGCGATACCCACGGGTGTAGAGATCATCGGGGAAGCGTTCGGCGGCAATCTGGCGTGCCATCTCGGCGACATAATCGGCATGCAAGCCAAAATCATTGGCATCGCGTTTGACGTGGAGGGGTTCTTTCTGTGCTTCGACAAATTGCGTCTCGTTGATGAAGCCCAGTTCGCGCATGCGCCGCAGCACATAGCCCTGACGCAACTGGGCCCGATGCGGATTGGCGACCGGATTGTAGGACGAGGGTGCCTTGGGCAGGCCGGCCAGCATGGCCGCCTCGGCTATGCTGACGTCTTTCAACGGCTTGCCGAAGTAAATCTGGGCGGCGGAGGAAAACCCGTAGGCCCGCTGGCCCAGATAAATCTGGTTGATGTAAAGCTGAAAAATTTCGTTCTTCGACAGGCTGTGCTCGATCTTGAGCGCCAGCATTGCCTCGTAGAGTTTGCGCGTCAGGGTTTTTTCCGAGGAGAGAAAGAAGTTGCGGGCGACCTGCATGGTGATCGTTGAGGCGCCCTGCCGGCGGCCACCGCTGACAAAGTTGGAATAAGCCGCGCGAAGCACACCCAGTGTATCCACGCCGGGGTGTTGGTAAAACCGTTCATCCTCGGCGGCCAGGATGGCTTGCTTCATGATCGTGGGGACGTCCTCGATGCGAACGAAGTCCCGGCGTTCTTCGCCGAACTCTCCGATGAGGACGCCGTCGCTCGAATAGACGCGCAATGGAATCTTTGGCCGATAGTCCGTCAGCACATCCAGCGATGGCAGCATCGGATAGGCCAGAATTGCCACGATGCCGATCAGCGCGGCGATGGACAGGATCAAGCCGCCGGCCAGCAGCAGGGGTATCAACAGACGACGGAGGGAAGCAGGGAGCGCAGGAAGAGTCGGATTGGGCACGGTATGTTCGGCAGAAAACAGCCGGGGCATTATATAGTCACGGGAGGGCGTGGCTGCGGGTCTGCGGGTATAGCGAGAGGAAGCAGCCTAATCGGCTCGGTAATTTAACTTTACAGCCGATATGGTTGCTGCTAGCATTTGAAGTGAATTGTGCGTACTTGGTGTAACGCAATATTTTATAAGGGAAAAAAGTTGCAGATCGATTTCTCTGCGCTGAAAGCCGTCTTCAATCCGAAGCTGCGTCCATTGATTGGCGTGGATGTGAGTTCGACATCCGTCAAGATGGTCGAACTGGTGGATGCCGGGCATGGCGAGCCCCGGGTCGAGCGCTATGCGATCGAGTTGTTGCCGCGGGATGCCGTGGTCGATGGCAACATGGCTGCGCTCGAGGCTGTTGCTGAAGCCGTCCGGCGCTGCTGGAAACGCATGGGGACATCGACGCGGTTTGTGGCCATGGCGGTGCCCACGTCGGCTGTGATTACCAAAAAAATCATTCTTCCCGCCGGCTTGCGCGAGCAGGAAATGGAAATTCAGGTCGAGTCGGAGGCGAATCAGTACATTCCCTTTGCATTGGACGAGGTCAACCTTGATTTTCAGGTAATTGGCCCATCTCCTTCGAGCCCCGATGATGTCGAGGTGTTGCTGGCAGCCTCGCGCAAGGAGCGCGTGGACGACCGTGTCGTCGTCGCCGAGCTGGCGGAACTGAAGCCGGTGGTGATGGATGTTGAGGCTTTTGCCATTCAGTCAGCCTATGAACTGGTGGCCAAGCAGCTGCCGCAGGAAGGGAAAGGACAAATCGTCGCGCTGGTGGATGTGGGGGCTGTCGCAACGAAGGTTACGCTGCTGAAGGACGACCAGCAGCTGTATGTGCGGGAGCAGGCTTTTGGGGGTACCCAACTCACCGATGAAATCATGCGCGCTTATGGTCTGGGGGCGGAAGAGGCGGAAAGCCTGAAACGATCGGGTACACCCCCTGACAACTATGAGGCGGAGGTTCTTCATCCCTTTGTCGAAAACATGGCGCAGGAGGTTGCACGGGCCCTGCAGTTTTTCTTTACCTCATCATCGTATGGCGAGGTGCATCACATCGTGATGGCGGGAGGGGCGGTGCTGGTACCTGGTGTGGTTGACGCGATCCGCGCGCGTACCAATGCGAATGTCCTGCTGGCCGATCCTTTCGCCGGCATGGCGATCGCTCCCCGCATCCGCGCGCGCCAACTGGCTGCGGATGCCCCGGCGTTGATGCTGGCATGCGGTCTTGCATTGAGGAAGTTCGACCAATGATCCGGGTTAATCTGCTTCCCCACCGCGAGGCTGCGCGCCGGGCGCGCCGACAGCAGTTCTACGCCCTGCTCGGTCTGGTCTCAATACTGGTAGGCGTGATCTGGTTTCTTGGATTTACCATCATCAATCGGCAGATCGATGTTCAAAATGGCAAGAACGAGTTTCTGAAAAAAGAGCTTGCGGTGCTGGACAAGGATATTGCCGAGATAAAACGCCTGAAAGCGCAGACGGATGCCTTGTTGGCCAGAAAACGGGTGATCGAGGCACTGCAGGCCAATCGAACCGAAACGGTGCATCTGTTCAATGAACTGGCGAAGCAGGTGCCCGAGGGTATCTATCTGCGCAGTTTGACGCAGACAGGCCAGAAAATTGTGCTCTCCGGAGTGGCTCAGTCGAACGCCCGCATCACGACTTTGATGAACAATCTGGATGATTCGCCACTGCTGGAAAATTCGACGTTGATCGAAACCAAGGCGGAAGTCATCAACAACAGGCGCCTGAACAGTTTCAGCATCACGACTCTCATTACACGGCAGACAACGGACGCCAGTGCGGCGTCGCCGCCGGGGAGGAAGAAATGAAGCTGGCTGACCTGCTGAAAAAAAGGACGGCGGAACGCGGGGTGAGGGCGGATAAGGACAAATTTGCCGAGCCGAAGCGCCCGTTGCTTGACTTCAAACAACTCGTCGAGGATTTTAAGACCCTCGACCCCAAGGATCCGGGGCTCTGGCCTTTGGCGCCACGCATCATCATCTTGCTGGGGCTGTTCGTCGGCTTGCTTGCGGTGGCCTGGTGGTTCGGCTGGAATGCTCAATTGGACGATCTGGAGGCGCAAAAGGTCGAGGAAGTAACGTTCAAGGAGGAATGGGTCGCAAAGAAGACGCAAGCAGTCAATCTCGATGAATATCGACGTCAATTGGCAGAGATCGATCGTTCTTTCGGTGCATTGCTGAAGCAGCTTCCAAATCGAGCCGAAATGGGCGATCTGCTGGTCGATATCAACAAGGCGGCACAGGGCCGCGGATTGTCGGTCGAACTGTTCAAGCCGGGTGGCGAGGCGCCACGCGACTTTTATGCCGAGGTCCCGATCACCCTGACGCTCACCGGCGGGTATCACGATATTGGTGGCTTTACCGGCGACATCGCCAAGTTGCCGCGCATCGTTACACTCAATGATCTTAATTTGACTGCGGGCAATAAAGAGGGTTCGCTGGTACTCAGGACCACCGCCAAGACCTTCCGTTACCTCGATGAGGAAGAGCTGGCCCGGCAGAAAAAGGCGAATGCAGGCAAGGGGACGCAAAAATGAAAGTGTTCCGCTTTGCTCTTGTTGTCCTCGGCCTTGCCAGCTTGCTGGCAGGATGTGCCTCGGAGGAACATCAGGATATCAAGGAATGGATGCATGAGCAGTCCAAGGAGATGCGCGGCAGGGTGCCGCCACTGCCCGAGATACGGCCGTTTCCTCCGGTGGCGTATGAAACGGAGTCGATGACTTCGCCATTTTCCCCCGGCAAGATCGTCACCGTAGAGGCTACGCTGGATAAAACGGCCCCCGATCGCAACCGGCCGATCCAGCCTTTGGAAAGCTTCCCCCTGGAGGACTTAAAGGTGGTCGGCATCATTCTCTCGGGGGCCGTGCCTTATGCGCTGATCCAGACGCCACCGCCCAACAAGCCCAAGCACGTGCGCGTGGGCGAGTACATGGGCCAGAGCTACGGCAAGATCATTGCAATTACGCGTGAGGGCGTCACCGTTCGTGAAACCGTCAAGGACATCAACGGTGCGTGGGTTGAGCAGGAAAAGACACTGTTCGTGCCCAAATGAGGAGAAGATCAATGAAACTGACAAAATACCCAGCTGTCGTTCTGGCGATTTTCGGGCTGGCCCTGCCTGCGGGCCTTCTGGCGGCGGAAAATTCGATCAAGCAGATCCAGGTTCGCAATGATGGCGATCAAGTGCTGCTCAAGATACAAATGGCCACGCCTTTGAAGTCGCTACCAGGGAGTTGGAGTGTGGTCGAGCCACCACGGGTCGTCTTCGATTTCCCGGAGACCGACAATCAATCCGGCCAGTCTGCCCAGCAGATCACGACAGGCGACCTCAAGAGCCTGAATCTGGTGCAGACCGACAAACTGACGCGACTGGTGTTGAATCTTTATCGACCGACGAAATTCTCCACGGAGATTGTCGGCGATGCCCTGTTCATCAAACTGCGGACACAAACCGTTGCGACCGGTCAGGAAGCGGCTCCGAGCGTCTATCAACCTGGAGTGCCAAAAACCAGAAACGAGACGATTGGCGCTGCCGACACGGCTGCCATACGAGACATCGTGTTTCGTCGTGGTGAAGATGGAGAGGCGATCATCACTGTCGATCTTACGGACGGAACCATACCGATCGATGTCCGTCGGGCAGGCAACGGTGTTGCCGTGGAACTGCGCGATGTTGAATTACCCGAACGCTTGCAGAGCAAACGTGATGTCAATGATTTTGCAACGCCGGTAACGTCGATCAGCACCCGCGCCATGAGCGACCGTCTTGCGCGCATGGATATCGTCGCCAAAGGTGGCCGCTGGTTCCATCAATCCCATCTGGCCAACAATCAGCTGACCATCGAGATCAAGCCCATTCCGGTAGATGATGCCAACAAGCTGGTGCAGACTGGGCAGCAGGGGCAGAAGGTGTCGATCAATTTCTTCGATGCCGATGCCGCGATGGTGCTGCGAACCCTCGCCGAAATCTCGGGCAAGAATGTTCTGATCGACCCCTCGCTGGGCGGTCGTCGGGTGACGGTCAATCTGGAAAACCTGCCCTATGATCAGGCGCTCGAGATCATCATGTCGCAAGTGAATGCCGGCATGCGCGTGCGTAATGACGTCATCTTGTTTGGCGACCGGGCGGCATTGCAGAAACGTGATCAGGATGTGGCCGATGAGGCGGCGCGGGCCAACGATACGGCGCCGCTGGTAACGGAAACATTCAAGCTCAACTATGTGAAGGCGGCCGATGTGCTTTCCCTGATCAACAGCAGTTTTGGCCAATCCGCGAATACTCCCGAGGCAGGAATACCCGCTGCCGCACCCGCCGCGGCTCCGGCTACGGGAACAGGAAGCAGCGGCAAGGGAATGCTCTCGGCACGCGGGAGTGTTTCGCAGCATGCATCCACCGGACAGATCTTCGTGCGTGATACGGCCGCCGTGATAGAAGCCATTCGCGAAGTCATTCATTCGATCGACGTGCCGCCCAGGCAGGTGATGATCGAGGCTCGTATCGTCGAGGCTTCGACGGGATTTACCGATGCGCTTGGCGTGCGCATGAAATATTTCGGTAAGGCCGTCACCCATCTGGGCGGAGGGGTGAACGCGTCGTTGGGAACGCCGGGTACCGGCGGATTCAGTAATGTGGATGCGTTCGGCGCACCGGTGACCCCAGCCCTGGTGCGGACCACGACCCAGGGTTTTGGCACCAGTTTTACTGCCAGTGGCACGACAGCAATCAACCTGATGCTGTTCAATAATGCAGCCACACGGCTTTTACAACTCGAATTGCTGGCAGCGGAGTCCGACTCGAAAAACAAGACGATCTCCGCGCCACGGGTCGTCACGCAAAACCGGAAGAATGCCACGATCAACAACACGCAACAGGTGACCTTGCTGGTCGGGGTGAATGCGCAGACTGGGCTGCCGATTTACCAGACGTATTCGGCACCGCTGACACTCGATGTGACGCCGACGATCACCCCGGACAACAAGATCGGCATGGAACTGAAAATCGCCAAGAGCACCATCACCAATGCGAGCACCGGAAGTCTTGACACCAACACATTGAATACCAGTGTGATCGTCGAGAATGGAGGAACGGTGGTGATTGGCGGCTTTGCCCGGGACAACGACATCAGTGCCGAGGAGCGCGTGCCGTTCCTCGGGGATCTGCCTTATGTCGGGTTTCTGTTCAAGGCCAAGACGCGAAGCCGGACACGTTCCGAACTGCTGGTGTTCATCACGCCGCGTATCGTCACCGACTCGCTGGCACAGCGTTAGCATCCAGCCTCCACGCTGCAAAGGGCCGGTGCCACCGGCCCTTTGCATTTGCACTGATACAATCGGCACGTGGATGCGACCGGAAATATCTATCTCGTAGGCATGCCCGGAGCCGGCAAGACAACGGTAGGGCGACAGCTGGCGCGTCGTCTGCAGCGCAGGTTTGTGGATGCCGACCACGAAATCGAGGCGCGAACCGGGGTGAAGATCCCGGTAATTTTCGAGCTTGAGGGCGAGACCGGGTTCCGGGATCGCGAAACATCGGTGCTCGCGGAACTTGCACATCAAGCCGGACTGATCGTTGCCACCGGGGGCGGCGCCATATTGCGAACGGAGAATCGGGGCATTTTGAAACGTAGCGGGATCGTCATTTATCTTCGGGTTCCACCGCGAATTCTTTTTGAGCGAACACGCCATGACACCAACCGCCCATTGCTTCAAGTGGTTAATCCAATGATGCGAATCGAAGAACTTTTTTCCCGGCGCGATCCGCTTTATCAGGATGCCGCGGATGTTGTGGTGACCAGCGGGGATGGCAGCGTTTGCCACATGGTCACCCGCATAGAACGCGAGTTGCGTCAGCGATGCGCCGTCTGAACGTCGAACTGGCCGACCGTCGCTATCCGATCCTGATCGGCAAGGGACTGCTGACACAGTCCGGGGCTTTGGAAGCCTATCTACACGGGAAGCGTGCAGCGGTGATCAGCAATCAAACCGTGGCCCCCCTGTACCTCGATCGACTGGCCGGCACACTCCAAAAAGTCGGCGCTGGCGTAACGCCGATCATTTTGCCAGATGGTGAAATCCACAAAACCTGGGAGTCGCTCAACGCGATTTACGATGCCCTACTGGCCGCGCGATGTGATCGGGGCACGACGGTGATTGCGCTGGGTGGGGGGGTCATCGGTGATCTGGCCGGCTTTGCGGCAGCTACTTACCAGCGCGGCGTGCCCTTCATCCAGATGCCGACGACGCTCTTGGCGCAGGTGGACTCATCCGTCGGGGGCAAGACCGGGATCAATCACCCGCGTGGAAAGAACATGATCGGCGCTTTCTGGCAACCACGACTGGTGCTGGCGGATACCGATACGTTGGCAACTTTGCCGTCACGCGAGCTTTCGGCAGGCTTGGCCGAGGTCATCAAATATGGGCTGATCCGCGATCCGCGTTTTCTCGAATGGCTGGAAGCCAACATTGAAGGTCTGGTCAATCGCGACGGAGAATTGCTTGCTTACGCCATAGAGCGCTCCTGTGCCAACAAGGCCGAAATCGTGGTTGCGGATGAGTTCGAAACGGCGCGTGAAGGGGGACGCGCATTGCTCAATCTGGGGCATACCTTTGGCCATGCAATCGAAGCCGGCCTCGGGTATGGAACCTGGTTGCATGGCGAAGCCGTCGCGGCAGGAACAATGGTGGCTGTCGAATTATCACATCGCCTCGGCTGGTTATCGACGGCGGATGTGGATCGCGTGCGCGAATTACTGCGGCGCGCCGGCCTGCCGGTGAGGGCGCCACAACTCGGCACGGAGCGTTATTTTGAACTGATGGCACATGACAAGAAGGTTGTGGACGGACAGTTGCGTCTAGTATTGCTCAAAGCCCTTGGCGAGGGCGTGACCTGGGCTGCGGCACCGCGCGAAACAATTGCCGAAGCCATCGCCGCGTGTTGCCATGAGTGAGCTGGCGCCCTACGCCGTTACCGATGCGCGCAGTCGCGGGCGTCGCGTGGCCGAGCCATCCCCGCGTACTCGCAGCGAGTTTCAGCGCGATCGCGACCGGATCGTCCATTCGACGGCTTTTCGCCGCCTTGAATACAAAACCCAGGTTTTCGTCAATCACGAAGGCGACTTGTTCCGAACGCGCCTGACCCACAGTATCGAAGTAGCGCAGATCGCCCGCTCGATCGCTCGGGCACTGAACTTGAATGACGATCTGGCGGAGGCCATCGCCCTGGCCCACGATCTTGGTCATACTCCTTTTGGCCATGCCGGACAGGATGCGCTTAATGAATGCATGGGTGAGCATGGTGGATTCGAGCACAACCTCCAGTCGCTTCGCATCGTCGAATTGCTTGAACAGCGCTATGCGGCATTCGATGGCCTTAACCTGCTATTTGAAACGCGGGAGGGTATCCTCAAACATTGTTCGCCTGCGCGGGCACGTACGCTGGGCGATCTGGGGGAGCGGTTTCTCCAGGGATGGCAACCATCCATGGAAGCGCAGATATGCAATCTAGCCGATGAAATCGCCTATAACAATCATGATGTCGATGATGGTTTGCGCTCCGGACTGATCAGCCTCGAACAATTACAGGATGTTGAGCTGTTCCGACGCCATCTCGGCGAGGTTGATCGCGCTTTCCCGCAACTCGCGGACCGGCGCCGGATACATGAAACGATCAGGCGTGTTATCGATGCTCAAGTAACTGATTTGCTGAATGAAACACGGAAAAGAATTATAGAGGCGGCGCCACGGTCGCTAACCGATGTCCATGCCACACCCCCCCTGGTCGGATTCTCGGATGTCATGTACCGGGAAAATAATGCACTGAAAGGATTCTTGCGTGAGCAGCTTTATCGTCATTATCAAGTGGTACGCATGACCTCCAAAGCGCGCCGGATCATTAGCGATTTGTTCGCGGCATTCATGACCGAGCCAAGGTTGTTGCCGCCGCAGTATCTGGCGATGGCAGCCTCTGCAGGCAAGGCGCGAGCAGCGGCAGATTACATTGCGGGGATGACCGATCGTTATGCGATAAAGGAGTACCGACGATTGTTTGCGGTCGGTGAGGTGTGATTCGACGCGTAGATTTGCGTTGACGGCTTGCAAGAAACCTGAGAGAATTCAGGGTTTCGCTGGAGGGGTTCCCGAGCGGTCAAAGGGATCAGACTGTAAATCTGACGGCTCTGCCTTCGAAGGTTCGAATCCTTCCCCCTCCACCAAGAATTGACATGGTTAAGTTATGGAGCCCGACAGTCCGTGGGTTGTTCTTGGTGGTAACTGGTAATTGACGGTCTGGCTTGGATGTTAGGTTGCATTTGGAGTGGGCGGCGGTAGTTTAATGGTAGAACCTCAGCCTTCCAAGCTGATGACGCGGGTTCGATTCCCGCTCGCCGCTCCAGGTTGTTTGAAAACAAGTTTCGCCCATGTGGCTCAGTGGTAGAGCACTCCCTTGGTAAGGGAGAGGTCACGTGTTCGATCCACGTCATGGGCACCATTTTGTGTAACAGACAGTATTTTCGATGAATTTTCGTTGGAGTATTTGACATGGCAAAAGGCAAGTTTGAGCGGACGAAGCCGCACGTGAACGTAGGGACGATTGGTCATGTGGATCATGGCAAGACGACGTTGACG
>PHCV01000014.1 GCA_002842395.1 Betaproteobacteria bacterium HGW-Betaproteobacteria-11 | reverse complement strand
TTGCGACGCGTTATGCCAAGAACCTGTCGTCTTTCCTTGCAGCCGTTCATGTTCGGTGTATCGCTCTATGGGCCAATATCTCGTGACGACACTATCTAGCGGGGGTTGTAACGGGGAGTAACCTGGCTGACGGCATTTTATCGCTGGTCGAAAGATTCGGTTTCGGTAGCATTGCCCTGCCAGAGGGCTTCCGCGGGCGCACGATGGCTGGCGGCGGCGTATCGTCAGCGCCGACTTTTTGTGAAGCACGTAAACTCCCCCGTCCGTTTCCCCTTGCCGGTTACCTTTTGTTTTCCGAAAGATCATCAACATATGGCCTGGTTCAGTCTTTCACCCGCGCGACGCGATCTGGCAGGGCTGGTCGTACTGACCGTCGTGGTCTATCTTTCGGCGTCCTGGTTCGAAGCCAGCGAGCGTCTCCTGATACTGTCGCGGCCTTTCGAGTTCGCGCAGCTCGACGAGCTGCCGCTGACCTTGCTGGCTCTGTCGCTCGGGCTGGTCTGGTTTTCCTGGCGGCGCTGGCAGGAGAGCCGGATGGAATTGCGGGCGCGCATCGCCGGCGAGCGGGCGCTGGCCGAAAGCCGCGAACAATTACGTCTGCTCACGCGGCAAGGTGTGTTGCAACAGGAAAAGGAAAGGCACGAACTGGCGCAAGAGCTGCACGACGAACTCGGTCAGACCTTGAACGCCATCAAGCTCGATGCGGTGATGATCCGCAACGTCAACGCGGAGTCTGCGGCATCGTCCCGGTCCAGGGATGCCGTATATCAGGCGGCGCAGTCCGTCGTCACCCTGACCGACCATGCCTATGGCGCGGTACGCCAGATCATCGGCCGCCTGCGTCCGGTGGCGCTTGATGAGCTGGGCCTGGCAGTGGCGCTCGAGCACCTGAAGCACATCTGGCAACGGCGCCTGCCTGCGCTCGACATCGAACTCGATGTCGAGCTCGGCGAACGCGACATCGGCGAAGCGATGGCGATGGCTTTGTACCGGATCGCCCAGGAAACCCTGAACAACATCGTCCGTCATGCCCTGGCGCAGCGGGTGCGCATCCGGCTCGAGCAGGTCGCGGACGGGATCGCGCTGCGGATCGCGGACGATGGCTGTGGTTTCGATTCCGCGAGGCGGAGCGGCAGCGGACTGGGTTTGCTCGGCATGCGCGAACGCGCTGAAGCGCTGGGCGGATGTTTCCTCGTGCACAGCGCGCCGGGTCAGGGGTGCGAGATTGAAGTCTTCCTGCCGTTGGCGAAAGGCGAAAAACCATGAAGCGCATGATCGAGGTCTTGCTGGTCGATGATCACGCGGTGGTACGCGAAGGCTATCGCCGTCTGCTCGAATCGACCGGACGGATTCTCGTCAGCGGCGAGGCGCAAGACGGCGAGGCGGCCTATCGCCTGTTCTGTGAACGGAGATTCGATGTGGTGGTGATGGACATCACGCTCCCCGATGTGAGCGGACTGGAAGTCCTGCGGCGGCTGCGCGTCCGCTCGCCCGAGGTGCGCGCATTGATGTTCAGCATGCATGAGGATGAAGTTTTCCCCGCAAGGGCCATGCAGTTGGGCGCCATGGGCTACGTCACCAAGTCGAGCGCACCCGAGGTGCTCGTCGAGGCCGTCTGCGCGGTAGCGCAAGGGCGACGTTTTCTTGCCGATGAGATTGGCGTTGCGTTGACTCGGTCGAGGCCGGCGCGCGAATTCGGTGAAGAGTTGAACGCGCGGGAATTCGAAATTCTCCGCCTGCTGGTGCATGGACGTTCGCTCGGCGAGATTGCCGGCATGCTGCACTTGTCGCCCAAGACGGTGAGCAACTACCAGACCGGTCTGCGCGAAAAACTTGGCGCCGCCAATGATTTTCAGCTGATGCGCCTGGCCCTTGCCCATGGGCTGGTGACGTTGCCGGCAGGCACCGCTGGCGAAGGACCCTGATCTTCGCTGGTGTCTGGAAAATTGGTCGGGAAAAATTCCCTTTCCTCCCTCGTTGGCGGGAGCCATACTCCGTGCTCGTTTTTCCATCGGGCTGAATTGCATGCGTACAAGTTTTCCCCGTTTTCTCCGGCGTTCCCTGGCTGTTGGAGCGATGACGATATTTGTGGCGCATGCGGGCCGGGCAGCCGAACCGGCCGCACCGGCGGTGGAGTCATTGCCGACGATCGAGGTGATCGGCGTCTCGCCGGTACGTGGCCTGGAGCAGCCACGGAACGAGATTCCTTCGAGCGTGCAATCGCTCGACCGGGAGAACCTCGAAATCAGCGGCACGGCATCCCTGCCGGAGTTGATGAACCGGCAGCTCAATGGTGTCAATGTCAATGACATCCAGGGTAATCCGTTCCAGGCCGATGTGAACTATCGGGGCTTTGCCGCCAGCCCCTTGCTTGGCACGCCGCAAGGGCTTTCCATCTATCAGGATGGCGTCAGGATCAACGAGCCTTTCGGCGACGTCGTGAATTGGGATCTCGTGCCGCGCAACGCGATAGCCGGCATCGACCTGATTCCCGGCTCGAACCCGTTGTTCGGCCTCAACACGCTGGGTGGCGCGTTGTCGATCCATACCAAGAGCGGATTTTCCGACCCGGGATTCGAGCTGGAGGCCGAGGCTGGCAGCTTCGGCCGACGCAGCCTGGACGTTGAAGCCGGCAAGAAGTTCGGCGATTCGGCGCTGTTCGTTTCCGCTACCCGCTTCCGCGACGATGGCTGGCGCGATTTTTCGCCTTCCAGCGTCGATCAGCTGTTCGCCAAATTCTCGAAACGTACTGGCCCGCTCGAACTCGATCTCGCCTGGACGCATGCCGACACTGACCTGATTGGCAACGGACTGCTTCCGGGTTCGTTGCTGCAGCAACGGCGCGAGAGCATCTTCACTCGTCCGGACACCACGAAAAACCGGCTCGATCTGGTCAGCCTCGATCTTGGCTACTGGCTGGATGACGCCTCGCGTCTTTCCGCCACGGTCTACCATCGCCGCAACCAGACGCGGACGCTCAATGGCGATGCGAACAACGATTTCGAAGAAGGACCGAACGATGGCGAAACTGGAGCCAATGGCGGCCTCGGTTTCAATGTCGACACGGCAGCCAATAATCGCACCCGCAGCACCCAGACCAGCTGGGGCGGGGCATTGCAATGGTCGCGGCTGGACGACGACAATCACGTCGCCTTCGGCGCCACGGCGGACATGAGTCGCACGAGTTTCATGCAGACCACGGAACCGGGGATTTTCGATGCGAGTCGCGCTGTCATCAACGGGAGCGGGGAATTACTCGACACCCAGCTGATCGGCACCACCCGTAGCTGGAGCCTGTTCGCCACCGATACCTGGAAACCCCGTTCAGAAATTGCCGTGACCACTTCATTGCGCTACAACCACGCGCGGGTGGCGACGCACGACCAAGGGCCGAGCGCTCCGGCGCTCGAAGGCGATTTCAGCTACAGCAAACTGAACCCTTCGCTCGGCGCGACTTGGCAACTCAAGCCGGCGCTGACCGCCTTCGCCAGCCTCGGTCAGGGCAACCGGACGCCGAGCCCGATCGAGCTCGGCTGTGCCGACCCGAACAATCCCTGTTCCCTGCCGAACGCGATGCAAGCGGATCCCTATCTGAAGCAGGTGGTGACGCATACCCTTGAAGCCGGACTGCGTGGTCAGACGGGTGCCTTGAAATGGAATGCCGCAGCATTTCGGGCTGACAATCGCGATGACATCCTGTTCATCGGTACCGGAACCAGTCAAGGATATTTCACCAACTTCGGCCGCACCCGGCGCGAGGGCTTGCAACTCGATGCCACGGCGCAAAGCGGAGTGTTCGCCTGGCGCGCGGGCTACAGCTATGTCAAGGCGACCTATCGTTCTAGCGCCTGCCTGCTCGCGCCGGACAACAGTTCGCGCGGCGGCGATGCCCAATGCGCGGCGGATGAAATCCGTGTCCACTCGGGTAACCGGATGCCCGGCATCCCCCTGCACAGCCTGAAGCTGGGCGTGGAGTACACGGTCAATGCAAATTGGCTGCTCAGTGCCGATGCTGTCGGCTTCTCGCGCCAGTATGTGCGGGGCAACGAGAACAACGCGCATCAGGCTGGCGGCGCTTTCCCCGGCAGTGGCGAAATCAGGGGTTATGGCGTGTTCAATCTCGGTGCGCGGGTAAAACTCGAACGGGGCTGGGAACTGTTCGGTCGCGTGACCAATCTCTTCGATCGCCGCTATGCCACGGCCGGCCAGCTGGGGCAGAACCCGTTCGATGCCAATGGCGTGTTTCAGACCAATTCAGACGACTGGACGCATGAAACCTTCACCGCGCCGGGTGCGCCAAGAGCGGTATATTTCGGACTTCGCGTCAAACTCTGAGGCATTCCAATGAAACCCCGCTTCATGCTCCTCGCTTTGCTTTCCCTGGCGGCTACTGCGCATGCCGAGACATACACGATCGATGGTCGCCATACCTTTCCCCTGTTCGAGGTCGATCACTATGGCTTCACCACGCAGCACGGCCGCTTTACCGCGACCCGCGGCAAGCTCGAACTCGATGCCGGTCATCGCCGGGGTTCGGTGGACGTGACCATCGATGCCGCGTCGATCGACATGGGTGCGGAAGAGTGGAACAAACACATGCGCGGTGAGCGTTTCTTCAACGTCGAGAAGTTTCCGAACCTGCGCTTCACGGCGACAAATTTTCAGATTGAGCCCGATAAGCCTGTACGGATCGAGGGAGAGCTGACGATGCTTGGCGTCACCCGGCCGCTGACCCTGACCGTCACCCGCTTCAAATGCGCGAAGCATCCGCTGCTACCGCGCGAGCTGTGCGGTGCGAATCTGGAAACCAGCCTGCGCCGCTCGGAATTCGGGATGGCCTATGGCGTGCCGGGCATCGGCGACGACGTGCGCATCGTGATTCCCGTCGAAGCCATCAAGGACGCGGCCGAGGCCGGGAAGTGATAGCCTCTGTCGCAAAAAGTCGGCGTTGGTGAGACGGCGACTGTTGCCATGGCGCAGCCCATGGCAACGAAAAAGCCGGCATGCAGCCGGCTTTTTCGTTGCCGGCCCGGACTGACTCCGGGCCGGTGAGCGTTACTGCTTAGTGCTTGTGCAGCTTGAAGACCCACATCGAACCGCCCTGGTTCAGCATGTTGACCTTCTTCGCCACCTCGCCGCCCCACAGCGGAACCGCGCCACCCCAACCGGCGGCGACCCCGATGTACTGCTCGCCGTTCTGTTCCCAGGCGATCGGAGGCGCAACGATACCGGTGCCGACGTTGAACTGCCACAACACCTTGCCGGTCTTGGCGTCGGCCGCCTTCAGGAAGCCTTCCGGGGTGCCCCAGAACACCAGGCCGCCCTTGGTCGTCAGCACGCCGCCCCACAGCGGAGCCTTGTTCTGAACTTCCCAGGCGATCTTGCCGGTCTTGGGATCGACCGCACGCAGGGCGCCGATGTAATCGCCACCGATTTCCTTGGGATCCAGGGTCTTGATGGTGAACCCGGCGCCGAGGTAGGCCGCGCCCTTCTTGTAGGTGATCGGCTCATTCCAGATTTCCATGCCCCACTCGTTGGCCGGAACGTAGAAGTAGCCGGTATCCGGGCTGTAGGCCATCGGCATCTGGTTCTTGCCACCGAGGAACGACGGCGCGGAGAAGACCGAGGAGCCCTTCTTGCCATCGGCGCTGGCCGTGGGGTCGCCCGGACGGCCCTCGGGGATGAAGATCGGCTTGCCATCGGCGGTCAAGCCCTTGGCCCAGGTCTGCTTCTTGACGAAGGGGAAGCCGTTCTGGAACTTTCCGGTCTTGGCATCGAGCACATAGAAGAAGCCGTTGCGGTCGGCCTTGCCGCCGAGGATCTTGCCATCCTTGGTCTTGTAGGTGATGAACTCGTTCACGCCGTCGAAATCCCAGCCATCGTTCGGGGTGCCCTGGAAGTGCCAGACGATCTTGCCGGTGGCGATATCGATCGCCACGGTCGCGCAGGAGAAGAGGTTGTCGCCAGGACGCAGATGGCTGTTCCACGGGGCCGGGTTGCCGGCGCCGAAGTAGGCCAGGCCGGTATCGGGATCATAGGTGCCGCCGAGCCAGGTGGCCGCGCCGCCGGTCTTCCAGAGTTCGCCCGGCCAGGTGGCGTTGGTGGTGCCGCTGATGCCGTTTTCAACTGGCTTGCCATCGACATACTTGTAGCCCATGTGGCCTTCGACGGTCGGCCGGGTCCACACCAGCTTGCCGGTCTTGGCATCGCGCGCATCGACGCGGCCGACGATGCCGAACTCACCGCCGGAAACGCCGGTCAGCACCAGCCCCTTGGCGATGATCGGAGCCGCCGTGGCCGAGTAACCCGCCGCGTAGTCGCCGAGTTTTTCCTTCCAGATCACCTTGCCGCTGTCTTGGTCGAGGGCGACCAGCTGGGCATCGAGCGTGGCGAAAATGAATAGGTTGTCATAGAGGGCGCCACCACGGTTGATCACGTCGCAACAGGGCATGATGCCGTCGGGCAGGCGATGCTCGTATTGCCAGAGTTTCTGCCCGGTCTTCGCATCGAGAGCAAAGACACGTGAATAGGAGCCAGTGACGAACATCTTGCCGTTGCTGACCACGGGCTGCGATTCCTGGCCGCGTTGTTTTTCACCGCCGAAAGAGAAGGACCAGGCCGGCACGAGATTCTTGACCGTTTTGGTGTTGATTTCGGTCGATGTGCTGTAGCGCTGGCCACGGGTGCCGATGCCCCAGGAAACCACATCACCCGGAGTTGCGGCGTCGTTTTCAATGTCCTTGTCGGTGACTTTGGCCAGTGCCGAAGTGGCGGACAGGCTGACCAATGCACTGGCGACCAACACGGACGCCAGGGTACGTTTGGTATGTTTCATCTGGTTTAACTCCTCTGTTTGATTTCTGTGAATTTCGGTGGATGAGCGCAATCCCATCCACGAAACGCTCTGTTGCAACAACCGGTTGTAAGGAAAATCAGGAAAACACCCTACGCGATTCAGGAAAACATCCCGCGTGAAATCTACCAGAGCGACCGTAAAAAGACAAGACGCGCCCGGCCCGCCCGGATTTGCCGAGGCGCGCCGTGGTTTCAATGTCCTGCAGGAAGCAGGGTCTGGGCTTCATAACTCCGGTAGAGGTGAGCGATGGAGCGGGCATATTCGCTGGCCACCAAGGCGATGCCGGAGAATTCCGGCGGAATCGGTTGGGCCAGCACTTCGGTCATCTCGGCGCCATTTTTGGCCGCCTCGCGCAAGGTGCGATCGAGCCAGTGCAGATAGCTGCGCGTCTGTTCGATGGCGCGCGCATCCATCACCGGCAGACCGTGGCCGGGCACCATGACCTTGAAGGGAATCTTCTGGATCCGGTCGAGGCTGGCGAACCAGTTGGCGAGCACGGCATGCGGCGTGGTCGCCGCCCGGTTGTAGAACACCAGGTCGGCGGCGAACAGCACGCCGGTGGTGTGATCGAAGATCGCCATGTCGCCTGCCGTGTGGCCACCCCAGGCAAAGATTTCGAGGTCATGGCCGCCGATCGGCATGTGCCCCGCTTTCACGGCGTGTTTGGCCGGGACGGGCTCGGTGCCCTCGGCCCAGTCGCCGGCCAGGCGATAGACATTGTCGGCAAAGGCGTTGCCCATCGCCTGCTCGCCGGCGATGGTCTCCGGCAGGGCGTAGATCGGCACGTCCTTGAAGGCCTGGTTGCCAAGGAAGTGATCGGGATGATCGTGGGTGTTGAAGACATGGGTGACCGGTTTCGGGGTGACCCCGGCTATCGCTTCGCGCATCTGCTCGCCATAGCGCCGGGTCGAGCCCGTATCGATCACCACCACGCCGTCGGCGGTGACGATGAAGGCGGTGTTGACGATGTTGCCGCCGTTCTGCCGGGTGAAGTCCTCCGCCTTGCCGATGAAGACATAGGTGTCTTCGGTCAGTCGGTAGGGATCGAGGTGATAGTCGAAGTCCCCGGCCCAGGCCGCGCCAAAAAGCCAGGACGCAAGCCAGGAAACGAGGAGCAGAAAGATCGCGCGCAGTTTCATTTCGCCACCTTCGCATTGATCGTGTTGCCGTTGTTGTCGTGGCCGACAAGCGTCAGCCCGGGGGGTGTCCTTCCCGGAAAGTCGAAGGAGAACACCGGATTCTCGCTCACCGGTTCATAGACCTTGAGGCGCATCCACTCGCGCCCGGTTTCATCGCGCAACGCAAGCTGTTCGATGTAGAACGCCGGGATGCCGGCTGCCAGCCCCGTATCCATCGGGTGCATGATTTTCAGCTTGAGGCGGCTTTGCTGATCGTTCTCCCAGACCTGCGACTGCACGCTGCCCAGGGTACGGGTCCAGTTCGGGTCGCCACGGCCGGTGCTGGGCGCGGTGCAGCCGCCACCGGTGGCATCGATCCAGATGCCGTCGGCATGCCAGACGCCGTCCTTGGTCAGCACCAGGGCGCGCACCGGGGTGGCCTGTTGCAGCTTGATGCGGAAGTAGAGCGCGGGCAGGGCGCCCCTGGGCGAAAACTCGAGAATCTTGGTGATCGGGTTGAGGTCGGCGACCACCAGCACCCGTTCGATGCCCGGCAGATTCTCGATGCGTACGCCGACCGGAACATTCATCGAATCCTCGGCGAAGCGCGGGCCGCTGACCTTGACCCGGTCGTCGAAGACTACGCGTCCGTTACCGACAAAATAGGGCTTCAGGTCGAGCCAGGCCGGTGAGCCCAGCGGATCGTCGCCCGCCTCGGCCAAGGCCAGCGCCGGCAACAGGAACAGCCCGAGCACCAGGCGATGGATTCTGCGCATCTGTCGTCCTCCTTGCGGTATTTTTCTACCGCAAGGATACGACAATCAGCATTCAATTAAAAGTGGTAAGAGGCGGAGACGCCGGCCAGCCAGTTGCGGCCGGGGGCGGGTTCGAAGAAGCGCGAATTGCTTTCATTGACGATTACCGAGCCGGCGTATTTCTTGTCGGACAGATTGTCGACACGGACGAATTCCTTCAGCATCCAGCCGGCGCTCTTTTGCTCGAAGCCGAGCCGCAGGCTGGCGATGGTATAGGCCGGCGCGGCATCCGAGTTGGCGTCATTGACATAGACCTTGGCCAGGTGCCGCAGCTCGAGGGCCGAGCTGAAGCCGGACGGCTGGTGTTGCCAGGAGCCCTCGACGAACACCGACTGGCGCGGGATACCGGGGATGGCGTTGCCGGAGCGGATCGAGGTGCCACTGATGGTGTCCTTGTAGCGGGCATCGAGGTTGGTGTACGCGGCGGCCAGGCCGAAGCCGGAAGCCCAGCGCGTGCCGAGACTCAGCTCGAGCCCGCTGCGCTGCGTGCCGCCGCCGTTGCGATAAGTGGTGCGACCGCCACTGCTTCCGGCGACGACGATCTCATTGCTGGTGTGGACGTTGAACAGGGCGAGGTTGAGCGAGGTGGCCTCGCCGAGCAGCGCCTTGGCGCCGACCTCGTAATGATCGCTTTTTGCCGGCTGCAGGGCGAAATTAAGACCGGGACTGCCGTCCGGCCGGTAGGAGAGCTCGTTCATGGTCGGTGTCTCGAAGCCCTTGCCGAAGGAGGCGTAGAGGTTGAGCGCCGGTTGCAGCCGCCAGGTGATGCCGAGCACCGGCAGGGTGGCGGAGAAGTCGGTCGAACCGCTGTCGTCGCCGTTGGTGCCGACGATGTAATGATCCTTCGAGCTTACCTTGACCTGGCTGTTGCGCACGCCGGCAAGCACCAGCCAGTGCTCGGAGGGCTCCCACTGTAGTTGGGCATACTGGTCGAAGTTGAAGATGTGATTGTCTTCGTTGCGGCGCAGCGCGCCCATCACGCCAAGCTGGCTGCCGATGAAGTTCCGGAAGCCCTTGCGCGCTTCGTCGAGGTTGTCATAGGCGAGGCCCACCGTGGCGGTCAGCGGTGCGCCCGCCAGTTCGCCGCGATGGCTCCAGTGCGTGTCGATGCCCCAGTATTCGCGCGTCAGGTCGATCACCCCGCCGGGATGCAACGGATTTGCTTGTGGTCCCGTCGGAATCGACTGGTACTGGGTGGCGTCGCGCTGGCCGCGGTAGAGCATCAGATTCAGCGTGTCGCCAGCGCCGACTTTTCGTTCGTAGGCGAGGCCGAGCTGGGTCTGGGCGATGTTCTTGCGCGTGTTGAAGGCCAGGGCATTGGCCACGGCCTGGCGCGGATCGGCGGTGAACTGAGCGCGGGTCAACCCCAGCGGGTCCTGCACTTCCGGCATATCGACCGAGTTGAGGACGAGCGTGATCTTCGAATCGGCATCCGGTTTCCAGCCGAACTTGGTGTTCAGCGTGGTGCGCTTGGCGGCGCTGTGGTCGCGGTAGCCGTCGGTGCGGAAAGTAGACAGGTCGGCGACATAATTCAGCGTGCCATTGTCACCGGAAAGTTTGGTGCCGATGCGCTGCGTGCCATAGCTGCCGAAGGTCACGCTGGGAGTGACGGTTGCGCCCGGCGCCCCGTCCTCGGTGAACAGCGCGATCACGCCGCCGGCCGAGCTGCCGTAGAGCGAGGAGAAGGGGCCGCGCATGACTTCGAGGCGGGCCGCCGAGCCGAGATCGAAATTGGACACCTGGCCCTGACCGTCGGGCATGGTCGCCGGAATGCCGTCGGCGTAAAGACGCAGGCCGCGCACGCCGAAGCTGGCACGGGCGCCGAAGCCGCGGCTGGAAATCTGCAGGTCCTGGGCGTAGTTCTGCCGGTTCTGCGCATTGATGCCGGGGATGCGGGCCAGCGATTCGGACAGGTTGACCTGCAACTGACCGTCCTGGATTTGGGATTGATTGACGCTGTCGATCGAGACCGGCAGGTCGAAGGCCGACTGCTCGTTGCGGGTGGCGGTCACCACCACGGCATCGGCGCGCAGGGTGTTTTCTCCCGCCAGGACGGTGCTCGCGGAAAGCGCCGGGAACAGGATGGAAAGAAGCAGTGGCAGGGGACGAGGGGAGAAACCAGAGAGTTTTTTCATTGCGGTCGAGGTGGACAAAGGAATACGGCAGAGGCCGAATCATCGGCCATCTGTGGAATACAGGCTATCGCCGGGGTACGGATTGGCGGCTCATGATTTTCATGATTCGCCAGCTCTTGCCAAACTCGCAGGTGATCAGGCGGTGATCAGTCCGTGGCGAATGGCGATCAGCGTCAGTTCCGCCGCATTCCCAGCGCCGAGTTTTTGCTTGATGTTGTAAAGATGGGTGCCGGCGGTGCGCGGCGAGATGAACAGGGTTTCGGCGATCTCATTGACCGACTGGCCGCGGGCCAGCATGACAAAAATCTCGAACTCGCGCGGCGAGAGGGCGTCGAGCGGACTTTGCGCCGGGCCGAGATTCTGCAGGGCGATTTCCTGGGCCAGCGCCGGTTCGAGGAAGGGTTTGCCGGCGGCGACCTGGCGAATCGCATCGATCAATGCCTCGGCCGCGCTGCGCTTGGTCAGATAGCCGAGCGCACCGGCGCCCAGCGCATGGCGCGGATGCAGCGTGTCCTCGTGCGCCGAGAGCACCAGCACGCGCGCCTCGGGATGTTTGGCGCGCAGCCGGGTCAGCGTCTCCAGTCCGCCCATGCCTTCCATCGACAGATCGAGCACCACCACGTCGGGCAGGATTTCCGGGTAGCGGCGCAAGGCTTCCTCACCCTGGCTGCATTCGGCCACCACGCGCAGATCGGCGGTGGTTTCGAGCAACAGGCGAAAGCCCATGCGGACGACAGCATGGTCATCGACCAGCAGGATACGCAACGGCGTACTCATGACGATGGGGTTTCCTTTTCATTTAGCGGCAGGTTGAGGGTGACGCAAAAGCCACCCTCCGCGGCCGCTCCGGCGGCGAGTGTACCGCCGAGCAGGGCGGCGCGCTCGCGCATCCCGGCCAGACCCCGCCGCATGCCCGCCGGCGCGGCCTGGCCCCGGCCATCGTCGCGCACGCAAACGCCGAGCGTGCCGGTCTCGCGGCAGAGTTCGATGTCTACCCGCCGGGCGGCGGCGTGTTTGAGCACATTGGTCAGCGCCTCCTGCACCACGCGGAAGGCGGCCAGGGTCAGCGCTTCGCCCAGATGGCTGCAATCGCCGCGGGTGGCGAGAGTGAGTGCGATATCCGGGTGCTGCTGTCGCCACTCGCGGGCGATCTCCTCCAGCGCCGCCGCGAGGTCGCTCCGTTCGAGCACGGCCGGGCGCAATTCGCGCACGATGCGCTGCACGCCGTCGTAAAGGCTGGCGGCGACCTCGTTGATCTTGCCGGCGCCGGCCGCGATTTCGGCCCCGGCCCCGGCATGGCGGGCGAGCGAGGTGGCGATCAGGCGAATGGCGGTGACCGACTGGCCGAGCTCGTCGTGCAGCTCGCGCGCCAGGCGTTTCCTTTCGGCTTCGATGCCGGCTTCGATGAAGCGGGTGACTTCGCGGTTGGCGGCCAGTGCCTCGGTGGTGAGGACGAGCTGGCGCTGCTCGGCCTGACCGCGCTCAAGCGCCGCGGCGACACGGTTGAAGCCACTGGTCAGTTCGCGCCATTCGCTGACCGGGCTTTCCGCCAGGCGCGTGGCAAAGCGGCCGTGGGCTAGTTGATCGAGGCCAACGAGCAGCGTTTCGGCCGGCCGCAGCAGATGGCGGAGGAAGAGCAGGAGACTGACCTGCAGCACGACGAAGAAGCCCAGCCAGAGCAGCACCAGGCTCGTCAGATCATCCCAGGCATCGAGCACGGCGCGCGAGGCATCGGGCACGATGAGCAAGCGGGCGCCGGGCAGATCGAACCCGGTGGCCTCGAGCTGCGGCGTCATCAGGCGGGCGAAGGGTTCGGGAGCCTGGCGGCTTTGCTTGTAATGCGAGGGCGGCGAGACATAGCGCAGCTCGCCGCGGCTGTCGTAGAGGCGGATTTCATTGGCGCGCACGCGGCCGAGGCGGCGCAGGAAGGTTTCCATGACCAGCGGCGCCGGGCCCGTCAGGCCGCTGGTCTGCGCCGCGGTACCGAGCAACTGGACGGTGACCCGATGGGCGGCGGTGATTTCCTCGGCGATGGAGGCCCGCTGGTTGCCGAGCAGAAGGGCGAGCAGCACCAGCAGGAAACCCAGATTGAGCACCCCCAGCAGGAGGCTCAGGCGCAGGCGCAGGCTCACTGGACGACCTTTTCCCCAACCCCCTTCCCGAGGAAGGGGGCGACCACGGTTCGCCGCTGGCGCGGTTTCGGGTGTGGCTGGCATCCCTTCAGGCGGCCGTGCGGGGCGCTCATGGGTTTGCGTTGGCTGCGGCGTCGAAGTCGTTGCGCTCGATCTCGTACCAGACGTGCTGGATGTTCAGCGGATGGCGTTCGGCATAGCCCTGCCAGGCATGGAATTCGGGCAGATCGAGGCGATTCAGGGTTTCGTCGAGCGTGCGGCCGGCCTGGTAATCGGCGGTCACGCGCTGGTAAAGCGCGTCGAGATAACGGCGAAAGTTTTTGATCTCCTGCGGCGTGCCGACCGGGCCGCGACCGGGAACGACCTGCCGTGCGGGCAGCGTGAGAAGCAGGTCGAGGGCCTCGAGCCAGCCTTTGGCCCGCGCTTCGGACAGGTGCGGAATCTGTCCGGCATAGACCAGATCGGCGGCGAAGAGCACGCCGCTCTTGTCATCGAGCACGACCAGATCGCCTTCGCTGTGGCCCCAGCCGGTGGGAATCACGTGCACGCGGCGATCGCCGAGGTCGAGCGTGGTCTCGGCAGTGATCCGCTGTTGCGGCAGGACGATCTCGCTGCCGGCCATCGCTTCGGCACCGACGCTGGCGGTCAGGTGCTCCAGGCAACGCGGGCAGCGTTCGTTCATTTTCTCGGCGGTCATCGCGGTGGCCAGGATGGGAATCCGGCGGCGGGTGAAGGCGGCATTACCGAGCACGTTCTGCGGGTGCGGATGGGTGTCGATGAGCAGGATCACCGGCCGCCGGGTGACGCGGCGGATGGCGGCGCAGATGGCCTCGCCCTGTCGCAGGTTGGCGCCGCTGTCGATCACCACCACGCCACGGCGGCTGACGATGAAGCCGGTATTGACCACGCGGCCCGCGTTTTTCGCATCCGGCTCGGCGAGGACGCCGGGCAGCACATAAATGCCGGGTGCGACGCGCTGCGCTTCGTGTGCCGCAGCAGGCAGAGCGATGAGCCAGCCGCAGGCGAACAGGGCGAAGAGAGTTCTCATCGTTTTTTCGCCGTGCGCAAGGTGGTGCGCGAGGCGGCTTCCGGCTTTGCCCTGAAGGCCAGCGAGAAGCGAACCTCGACCTCGTTGGCCACGGTGTCGGTATCGCCCCAGGCGCCGCCGCCGATATTGAAGTCGAGGCGCTTGAGCAGGTAACGGCCTTCGAAGATTGCCCGCCCGGCTTCTTCGCGCAGGCTCGCGGCGATGACGATGTCGTGACGCATGCCGCGCAGGGTGAGCGGTCCGTGAATTTCGTAGCGATTGCCGCCGAGCGGGCGAATGCCGGCGATCTCGAAGCGGGCGCGCGGGAAGTTTTTGACCAACAGCCAGTCCTTGCCTTTGACTTCTTCGTCGGCTTCGTTTGATCCGGTGTCGATGCTGGCCAGCTCGACTTCGAATGAGCCGCGGGCACCGGCGGCGCGTGCCGGATCGAAATCGAGCTCGGCCGCGAAGCGGCGAAACTGGCCATTGACCGGCACGCCCATCTGCCGCGAGACGAAGCCGAGTGTGCTGTTTTCCGGGAGCAGCGTGCCGTACTGGACGGCCTGGGCCGCACTGCTCAGGAGCAGCAGCCCGGTAGCCAGCAATGAGGCGAGGGACGGACGGGAGATGAAGGGATTCATTGTGCGAGTTCGGATAAGATGAGAAAACTCAGGTCGCTACATGCAGCCGCCAAGTAGACTACAACAAAGCGTCCTGACCGATTTCAAACCCTGCCCCGATCATGAGAGATTGCCTGCGCCGCGTCCTGTCGTTTTGCCTTCTGCTTTGTCTTCCCCAGTTTGTCCAGGCCGGCGATCTGACCCAGGCCGACGTCGAGCGCCGCTTTCCGCCGCCGCTCAAGATCGGCGAGAAGTTCCACGACATCCCGGCCTGGCCGATCTACAGCGACCTCAAGCCGGGCGACGCGCCGGTCGGCTATGTTTTCGAGTCGATCGACATCGCGCCGATTCCGGGCTTCGAAGGCACGCCGATGAATCTGCTGATCGCCATCGACGACAAGGGCAGCTTCACCGCCGTCGAGGTGCTGCGCCAGCACGAGCCGGTGTTCCTCAGTGGCCTCGGCATCGAGCCATTGCATGAATTCGTCAAACAGTACGAGGGCAAGAATCTGCGTCAGGAAATCACCGTTTCCAGCGTCTATGGCAACGCCCGGGCCGGCACCGGCAGTAACCGGGTGGTGCTCGACGGGGTGGCCAAGGCCACGGTCTCGGTACGCATCGTGAATCAGACGGTGCTCTCCGCCGCGCTGGCGGTGGCGCGTAAAAAACTCGGCTTTGCCGACACGGCGGAAAGCGGGCCGGCGGCGGTGCCGAAGAGCGACCTGTTCGAGCCGATGACCTTCGCCCAGCTCGTCGACAAGGGCTATGTGCATCACCTGCATCTGACCCAGCGCGAGGTGGAAAAACTTTTCGCCGGCACGGAAGGCGAGGGCGTGGATGAGGAAGCGATGGCCAAGCCCGACGAGACCTTTGTCGAGGTCTACATCGCCTACCTCAATGCGCCGATCATTGGCCGCAACCTGTTCGGCGACAACGTCTACGATGAGTTGATCAGTTATCTTGCCGATGGCCGGCCGGCCTTCTGGGTGGCCACCGCGGGACGCGATCGACTGATCGACGAGAACTTCGTTCCCGGCACGCCGCCACCGCGCCTGGCCCTGTTCCAGAGCGGCCTGTCGATCGAGCTGCGCGACGGCAACCGCGACATCCCGCGACCCGTCGGCGCGCCCGAACTCAATACCTCGCTGATCCTGGTCACCCCGCCGGCGGGGGGGCTTGACCCGGCGCAGCCGATGACCTTCAAGCTGATGTTCTCGCGCGCCAAGGGCATGATCCTGCCGGTCATCACCGAGCGCACGTTCGATATCGAGGTGCATGTGCCGGACAAACTCTTCGTCTATCCGCCCAAGCCCTTGCCGGAATGGCTGCTGGCCTGGCAGGGGCGCTGGCCGGATCTGGCGGCGATCGGCGCGGCGCTGGTCCTGCTCACTGTCGTTCTGCTATGGCCGCGGGCGGTCTCGATCCGGCCACGACGGCTCCTCGCCTTTCGCTGGGTGTTCCTCGCCTTCACCCTGGGTTACATCGGCTGGTATGCCCAGGGACAACTGTCGATCGTGCAGATCACCGGGGCGATCAAGTCGCTCCGGAGCGGAGCGGGCCTGTCGAGCTTTCTCTATGACCCGGTGGGGCTGTTGCTGATCGTCTTCACCCTCGTCTCGCTGATCGTCTGGGGGCGCGGCACCTTCTGCGGCTGGCTCTGTCCGTTCGGCGCCCTGCAGGAATTTCTCGGCCTGCTGGCGCAAAAGCTGCGCCTGCCACAATGGCGCGTGCCGGAGCGGCTGGCCACCCTGCTCAGCCGCGGCCGCTATCTGATCCTTGCCCTGCTGCTCGGCACGGCGGCGCTGGCGCCGGCGCTGGCCGAGAAACTGGTCGAGGTCGAGCCGTTCAAGACCTCGATCACCGTGGCGTTCGACCGCGAGTGGCCGTATCTCGCCTATTGCCTGATCCTCCTGGCGCTGGGCCTGTTCGTGTACAAATTCTTCTGCCGCTTCATCTGTCCGCTCGGCGCGGCGCTGACCCTGGGCGGCCGGCTGCGACGCTGGAACTGGCTCAAGCGGTTCGATGCCTGCGGCCAGCCCTGTCAGCGTTGCCGGCACACCTGTCAGTACGATGCGATCGAGCGCAGCGGCGCCATCCGCTATGACGAATGCTTCCAGTGCCTGGACTGCGTCGGGATTTATTACGACGACGGGCGTTGCGCGCCGCACCTGCTGCAAAAGCGCAAGGGGCGTGTGGTCAGGATTCACCCGGCGCCATCTGCGCCTCATCACTCGCCGTAGCGCCAGCGCGTTGTTACTCGCCAGCATCTACGAAACGTTCTGGCTTCTCTTCCGATCTGTGGTGGCGAAATGCGGATCATCGCCTTCATCACCGAGGCGGTGGTGGTGCGGGAGGTTCTCGGCCACCTGGGCGAACCCACAGCATGAAATCCCGATTGACCGCGGCTCCAGGGACAGAGATACTCTCGAAGGTGGCGTTGAATTTTCTGTCTTTCCGAAAACTCCTGGTGCACTACGAAAAGCTCGAGCGAACGTTCCTCGCCCTGAACCACTTGACCGCAGCAATCATTGCCTTCAGAAAAACACCGATCGCAGTGAATATTATTTACGGATAAGTTCTTGGTCGTTCATCACAACCCATTTCTCTATAAGCCACACGCGTTCTGAGCGCTGTTTCATTCCCGTAGCCGCGTATCAAAACAAAAAGCTCATCCCTGTGATGGTTTTTTGGTGGTAGAGACGGAATAAGCCCAGACGGCAGCCCATTCCACTGGTCCTTCCTCAATCGCGCCTGCGAGTCGGCCATAGGTCGAGGTGTCCTCAGTCAATGCCGCACCATTGGTATTCGCGACCTCCCGATTCAGCACCTATCTGATGCAGTTCGTGCAAAAAATCAGCAGTTCGTGCATCCATAGTTGAGCGGCAAGATGGTTCAGCCTAATGTTGATACTTATAGCGGGTCATCCACAAAAAAACTCTGTGCTTTAAGCAGAAGACTTTAACTGGCAGTATTTTAGGGGAGATGTTTATGATACCAAGTGTCTTTGAGTACCACGCACCGTCCACTGTATCCGAGGCCCTGTCATTGCTAGGACAATATGGCGACGGGGCCAAGCTTCTGGCTGGCGGGCATAGTCTGCTGCCGATGATGAAGCTGCGTTTCGCTGAGCCTGCTCACCTGATCGATCTGAACAAGATCCGTGAATTGAGCGGCATCCGGGAAGAGGGCGGTGTGATCAAGATCGGGGCCATGACCAGTGAAACCGCACTGATCGATTCCGCTCTGTTGCAGAAAAAAATCCCCCTGCTGGTTGAAGCGGCAAGCCTGATCGCCGATCCGCAAGTGCGCAACCGCGGCACCATCGGCGGTGATATCACCCACGGCGATCCGGGGAATGACCATCCCGCCATTACTATCGCGCTGGATGCGAAATTCATTCTGGTCGGCCCCAAAGGCGAGCGCACCGTTGCAGCGGGTGATTTTTTCCTGGGCACGTACATGACCGATCTGCAGCCCGAGGAAATCCTCAAGGAGATCCATATCAAGCCCTTTGCGCCGAAGACGGGCTCTGCCTATTGCAAGCTCAAACGCAAGACCGGCGACTTTGCCACGGCTGCTGCTGCGGTGGTGCTGCAGATGTCGGGCGATGTGGTGTCGTCGGCGCGCATAACGCTGACTAACGTGGGGCCGATCGCACTGCATGCGCAGGCGGCCGAACAGGCATTGGTGGGCAAACCGCTCACCGATGCGAGCATTGCTGCTGCTGCTGCGGCCGCGATGGCGATCTGCGACCCGGCCGAAGATCTGCGCGGCAATATCGAATATAAAACGGCGATGGCGGGTGAGATGACCAAGCGTGCCATACGCTTGGCCGCTACGCGCTGCAAATGATCACTGCATAAGTTAGAAATCAGGAGATATCGCAATGGCAAAGAAACTCATCACCGTTACTGTGAACGGAAATAAAATCGAGCAGGCTGTCGAGCCGCGTACCTTGTTGATCCACTTTCTGCGTGAGAACTTGAATCTGACGGGCGCTCATATCGGATGCGATACTAGCCACTGCGGGGCTTGCACCGTTGATATCGATGGTCAATCGGTCAAATCCTGTACCCATCTGGCGGTGCAGTGCGACGGCTCGGAGGTGGTGACGGTGGAAGGCCTTGCCGACAAGGGTGTTCTGCACGCGGTGCAGGATGCCTTTTACAAGGAACACGGCCTGCAGTGCGGTTTCTGCACGCCGGGCATGCTGGTGCGCGCGTACCGTTTGCTGCAGGACAATGTTAATCCATCCGAAGAGCAGATTCGCGCAGGTATGGCAGGCAATCTGTGCCGTTGCACCGGTTATCAGAATATCGTCAAGGCAGTGCGACACGCCGCCAAGACCTTGCAAACCGCCAAGCAGGCTGTCGCTGCTTAACGCCGCTATTCAGAAAAGGAAGCCGAAAAATGAATTCACCGCTGAACGATCGTAAAGCCGCCCTGATGGGTATGGGCGATTCGCGCCTGCGCAAGGAAGATGCCCGTTTCATTCAAGGCAAGGGTAATTATGTCGATGACATAAAAATGCCCGATATGGTGTACATGGATATTGTGCGCTCACCCGTAGCCCATGCCCGCATCAAGAAGATCAACAAGGAAGCGGCGCTGGCCATTCCCGGCGTGCTTGCCGTGCTGACGGCAGACGACCTGAAGCCGCTCAAGCTGCACTGGATGCCGACCCTGGCCGGTGATGTGCAGGCCGTTCTGGCGGATGAAAAGGTGCATTTCCAGATGCAGGAAGTGGCGGTGGTGATCGCAACTGAGCGTTATATTGCCGCTGACGGCGTGGAAGCGGTGAGCGTGGAATATGAAGAGCTTACCGCTGTGATCGATCCGTTCAAGGCACTGGAAAAAGGTGCGCCTGTGCTGCGCGAAGACCTGGCCGGTAAGACCGAAGGCGCGCACGGCAAACGCTATCACCATAACCATATCTTTACCTGGGAGGCAGGCGACAAGGCCAAGGCGGACGTGGCTTTCAGCGCTGCAGAAGTGACCGTCAAGCAGGATATGTTTTATCCGCGTGTGCATCCTTGCCCGCTGGAGACGTGTGGCTGCGTGGCTTCCTTCGATCCGGTCCGCGGTGAGCTGACCACTTTCATGACCAGCCAGGCGCCGCATGTGGTGCGCACTGTGGTGTCGCTGCTATCCGGTATTGCGGAGTCTAAGATCAGGATCGTGTCGCCGGATATCGGCGGCGGCTTTGGCAACAAGGTTCCGGTTTACCCCGGCTATGTTTGCGCTATCGTTGCCTCGATCGTGCTGGGTCGTCCGGTGAAGTGGATAGAAGACCGCGTGGAGAACATCTCGTCGACCGGGTTTGCGCGCGATTACCACATGACCGGGGAGCTGGCTGCCACCAAGGCCGGCAAGATCACCGGCCTGCGCGTGAATGTGATCGCCGATCACGGTGCGTTCGATTCGTGTGCCGACCCGACCAAGTTCCCAGCCGGGATGTTCCACATCGTGTCCGGCTCGTATGACATCCCGGCGGCTTATTGCCGCGTGGATGGCGTGTATACCAACAAGGCGCCGGGTGGTGTCGCTTACCGCTGTTCGTTCCGTGTCACCGAAGCGGTGTATCTGATCGAGCGCATGGTGGACGTGCTGGCGCAAGACCTGAAGATGGACAAGGCCGAGATACGCAGCAAGAACTTCATTCGCAAAGAGCAATTCCCCTACACCTCGGCGTTTGGCTTCGAGTATGACTCGGGTGATTACCAGGGGGCGCTGGACAAAGTGCTGAATGCCTGCGACTACAAGGGGCTGCGTGTGGAGCAGGCGGCGAAGCGTGCTGACCCGAATTCGCCGACCTTGATGGGTATCGGCCTGGTGTCGTTCACCGAGGTCGTCGGTGCCGGCCCAAGCAAGATGTGCGATATCTTGGGCGTAGGCATGTTCGACTCGTGCGAGATCAGGGTGCATCCGACCGGCAGCGCGATCGCCCGCATGGGTACTATCTCGACGGGTCAAGCGCACCAGACGACATATGCGCAGATCATCGCGACCGAGTTGGGCTTGCCATCTGAAGTGATCCAGGTCGAAGAAGGGGATACCAGCACCGCGCCTTATGGTTTGGGCACTTATGGCTCGCGCTCCACGCCGGTTGCAGGTGCGGCGATCGCGATGGCATCCCGGAAGATCCACGCCAAAGCCAAGAAGATCGCGGCGCATTTGCTTGAGGTCAGCGAGAATGACCTCGAGTGGGAGATCGACCGCTTCAAGGTCAAGGGCCAGGACGCCAAGTTCAAAACCATGAAAGACATCGCCTGGGCTGCGTACAACAAGCCGCCCGCAGGGATGGAGCCGGGCCTGGAAGCGGTGCATTATTATGATCCGCCCAACTTCACGTTCCCGTTCGGCATCTATCTGTGCGTGGTGGATATCGACAAGGCCACCGGCGAGACCAAGATCCGCCGCTTCTATGCGCTGGATGATTGCGGCACGCGCATCAATCCCATGATTATCGAAGGCCAGATACATGGCGGCTTGACCGAGGGCTTCGCTGTCGCCATGGGACAGCAGTTGACGTTCGACGCGCAAGGCAATATCCAGGGCAATACGTTGATGGATTATTTCCTACCGACCTTCGTCGAGACACCGAAGTGGGAGACCGACTTCACTGTCACGCCGTCGCCGCATCATCCCATCGGCGCGAAAGGAGTGGCCGAGTCGCCACACGTGGGCAGTATCCCGACTTTCACTAGTGCGGTGGTGGATGCGTTCTCACATCTTGGCGTGGCGCACATGAACATGCCGCATAACGCTTTCAGGGTCTGGCAGCAGCTGCAAGCCAGCGGCGTCAAGAGCTGACCGCGATCATCTTTGAGCAACCTCTTTTACTATGAAAATATTAAGGAACACATGCAAGTCAAGCTCGAAAAAGAATACCCGATCCCGGCGAATATGGATACCTGCTGGCATATCCTGTGCGATGTCGAACAACTGGCCGGTTGCATGCCTGGCGCGGAGATCACCGAACGGGTAGATGAAAAGAACTATGTGGGCTTGGTCAAGGTAAAGGTCGGCCCCGCAACCGCTGCGTTCACCGGAAAGATAGAGTTGCTGGGCTTCGATGAAGCGGGTAAATCTATCCGCCTCATGGGTAAAGGTGCGGATAAAAGCGGCTCGACCGCTTCGATGGATCTGACCGCCTCTGTGCGTGCCGGTGCAACGCCCGGCGAGTGTGTGTTGATAGGCACTTCGGATGTGATCATCAATGGCAAGTTCGCCCAGTTCGGCGGCCGCATGATGAATTCGGTCTCGGACATGATCCTGCAGCAGTTCGCCGATAATTTCTCTGCCAAGGCGCAGGCCGTGTATGGGCAAGCCAATCCGGCATCCGCCCAGGCGCAGGCCACTGCCCAGCACCCGCCCAAGGTGCACAAAGGTATCAATGCATTTGCGATCATGTGGGTGGTGATCAAGGATTTATTTTCGAATCTGTTCGGTGCCAAAAAATAAAGTCGGCGGCCTGATCTCGTGCAACCCACTCCTGTGACCATGGACGCTAACGCGATCAGCGTCGGGCTGAAGAGCGTCGGTTATATCCCGGATGACAGCCTGTCTACCACCCTCTGGTTATCAACGGTTCTGGAAAGGCCGTTGTTGTTGGAAGGCGATGCCGGGGTGGGCAAGACTTCGGTCGCAGCGGCGTTCGCCAATCTGTATGGGCGGCCGCTGATCCGGCTGCAGTGCTACGAAGGTCTCGATCTGCAACAAGCCGTGTATGAGTGGAATTACAGCCGCCAGTTGCTGGAAATACGCATGCATGAGATCGGCACAGCCGGCAGCACGGCCACTTTCGATCTGTTCGATCGCACCTTCCTGTTACAGCGTCCCTTGTTGCAAGCGATACTGAGCCCGCAACCTGCGGTGCTGCTGATCGATGAGGTCGATCGCGCCGATGAGGCTTTTGAGGCCTATCTGCTGGAGGTCCTGTCGGATTTCCAGGTCTCGATCCCTGAGCTGGGTACTGTAACGGCCACCACGATCCCGCAGGTGATCCTGACCTCGAACGGGACGCGCGATCTGTCGGATGCCTTGCGCCGTCGCTGTCTGTATCACTATCTGGATTATCCGAGTCTGGCGCGTGAGATGGAGATCATCAAATGCGCGTTGCCGAATGCCGAGTCGCGGCTGATCGAATCCGCTGTGGCCTTTGTGCACAAGCTGCGCAAAGAGGACTTGAACAAGATACCGGGCATCGCCGAGACGCTGGACTGGATACGCGCTTTGCACAAATTGCAGCTGCGCGATCTGCCAGATGATCCGGAGATGATCCTGCAGACCATGTCATGCCTGTTGAAAACGAAGAGTGATAGCTGGCAGATGGGTCGCGAGGCAGTGGCTCAGTTGTTGGGCGGCGGGCGCAGCGAGCACACCAGCGGCGTCGCCGCTCACATGAAAAGTGCCTAGTACGCCATGCAAAGCTCATCCGTTCATGCGCTGGCCGATTTCGCCGCCTATATGCGCGATCATGGATACGGTGTAGGGATAGCGGAACAGCAGTTGATGCTGGAGGCGATGCTGCGCTTGCCTGTGGCGCAATACCGTCAGATCCAGGCAGCTTGGTGCGCGATCGTGTGCGGTAACAAGGACCAGTGGAGCCGTTATCAGGAGCTGTTCAACCTGTTCTGGTTCCCGGATCGCGTGCGAGGCAGTTCCCGTATGTCTGGCAGCACGCGCCGTTCCCGCAGCTTGCCCGAGATGGTGCAGGCGATGCACCAGCAGATGGAGGATGCGAACGGGAAACTGGGTGGTGCGGCACAGCTGGGCTTCTTTGATGACAGTGCCAGCGGTGCAGAAGAGGGAACGCGTAATGACCACGCATCCGGTGGTGCCAGCGCGATCGATCCGCTGACGAAAAAAGATTTTGGTGAGTGGCTGCAGGCCGATCTGCAGCAGTTGAACCAGCTGGCGGAAGAAGTGGCACTGCGCGTGCGCAAGCGGCTGATGCGGCGCAAACATCTGGCCAACAAGGCGAGCCTGATCAATTTGCGCGCCACATTCAGGAAAAGCCTGAAATACGGAGGTGTTCCGATCCAGCCTGCATGGCAACGGCCGCGCAAGGAGTTGCCGAATATTTTCATCTTGGTGGATGTCAGCCGCTCGATGGAGATGTATGCGCAGCTTTTTTTGCGCGTTGCGCGTGCTTTTTGCCAGGTAGCCGATGCGCGGGCCTTCGTGTTGCATACGCGGCTGGCCGAGATAACCGGCTTGCTCAAGAAGCGCTCGGGGCGGGTGCAGGAAAAGATCAACGCAGTGACCTTCGGTTTTGGCGGCGGCACGCGCATCGCCACCAGTTTGCAGGACTTTATCGGGACTTACGCCAAGAACGCGCTGACGGCCCGCTCTGTCGTGTTGATATTCAGCGATGGGTATGACACTGACCCGGCCGACGAGCTGCGGCTGGCGGCAGAGCGCATGAGGGCGAAGGGCGCAAAGATATTTTGGTTACATCCGTCGGAACGGATGCATTTTTCAACTGCCTTAGAACAGGCCAAGAACAGTATTTATGGATTCGTCCCGGTGCATAATCTGGAAAGCCTGCAGCAACTGCCAGAAGTGATCCACTAAGATGGTCGCGATGCGTCTCAAGCTAAAGGAGCGATGATGGGTTGTGTATTGAAGGGAGGCGGTGGCCTCCATGCGCGCGTGAGGATAGGCGCAGTACTGCTGGCCGCAGGCGAGGGCAGGCGACTGGGTGGCATGGCGAAAGCAGCGATTGAGATGCAGGGCGTGCCGCTGCTAAGACGCGCGCTGTTCGGCTTGAGCGGTGCCGGAATCGATGAGGTCGTGGTGGTGCTGGGTTACGAAGCCGACTTGCTGCAAGCCATGGTGCAGGATTTCCCGGTCACGGTGGTGCGCAATGAGGACTATCAGCGCGGACAGATGAGCTCGGTGCAGCTCGGGCTGGAAAACCTGAGCGGCAAGTTCGACGCGGTGCTGATCTGCCTGGCTGACCAGCCGTTGCTGAACAGCCATGATCTGACGGCATTGATTAGCGCATTCAAGAAGCGCAGCTCGGGCAGTGTGGTGGTGCCGCGCGTGAACGGCCAGCGCGGCAATCCCATCATCATGGATTGGGCGGCGCGCAGCGAGATACTGGCTGGCGAAAAGAATCTGGGCTGTCGCAAATACATCGAATCGAACCCGGACATGGTATCGGTATTCGAGACGGATAACGACCATTTCATCGTGGATATGGATACGCCTGAAGATATCGAGCGCTTGGAAAAGCGCTTGGGTCTGACGCTCAAGCTGCCGCATCCTGTCAACGCCGAGTTCAGTGTCTGAGGTGATCGTGTCGAACCGTCCCATGAATCTCGCCCCGCCTGCCGTATTGCCGCTTTGGCCGACGCTGCTTTCGGTCAGCCGCTACAACAACACGCAGACCGCTGAGATGAATGACACGCTGGCCAGGGTGTTCCGAGCGATGCGGGCATCAGACAGCCAGGCTGACCCGGCTGCCGCTTTCTATGCCAGCAGCGACGATTTGATGGCGCGCGTACAGTTGCCGGAATTCACGTTCTTGTTCGCGTTCATCGCGGAAGCCTTGCAACAGACCGTAAAGGCCGCCAATGCCAACGTCTGGCCGCCCAGGATATCGCTGAAGCTGGAGATCGTGGGCGCCTGGTTCCAGATACAAAACCAGGGTGCATTCCATGACATCCATAGCCACGGCAATTGCTCCTGGTCGGGTGTCTATTATGTGCAGATCGATGCGTCGGAGCAGCGTCGGCAGCATGCCGCTTTCGGCGAGCTGAATGGCCTGACACGCTTTTATGGGCTGTACCAGAACCTGTTGGGCGGCGCATATATGGATATGGGCAATGCCTATCTGCAGCATCCGCATTACGATGTCGTGCCGGAGCCGGGGATGCTGATCCTGTTCCCATCGTTCCTGAATCACAAAGCGATGCCCTATGAGGGTGAGCAGGATCGCATCGTCGTTTCGTTCAATGCGCAGATCCATGGCGCCGATGGCGATCAATTGTCGCCTTACGCAGCCGGGTGAAGCCTGATGTTTTGCAGAATCCGAGGTGAGTATGCTGGAAACTGACGCTGTACTGGACAGGGCAGCCAGCCTGAAGGCTGCAGGCAAGCCGTTCGCGCTGATTACCGTGGTGCGCTGTGAATCGCCCACCTCGGCCAAGCCGGGCGCCAAGGCTGTGGTCGAGCCGGATGGCGTTATCCAGGGCTGGATAGGTGGCGGCTGCGCGCAACCTGCAGTGATCAAGATGGCCAAGGCTGCGCTGCAAGACGGACAGCCGCGATTGATACGCATCAGCCCGGGAAAGAACGAGGCCATCGAGGAGGGCATCATGGATTTCGGGATGACTTGTCACAGTGGAGGCACATTGGATATTTTCATAGACCCTGTCGTTGCGCGCCCGCAGTTGCTCATCATTGGTGCTTCACCTGCTGCGCAGACGCTCTGTGCGCTAGCGCAGCGCGTGGGTTTTGGCGTGACGGCTGCTTTTCCGGGGGCCGACCGCGATATGTTCCCGGATGCCGAGCGCATCATCGACGGACTGGATATCTCCACACTTTCCGGTGCGGCCCAAATTTTTGTGGTGGTGGCGACCCAGGGTAAATGCGACGAGGAGGGGCTGGAGGCAGCTTTGGGCACGGGCGTGAACTACATCGCTTTCATCGCCAGCACGCGCAAAGCCGCCAAGCTCAAGCAGTTCCTCAAGGAACGCGGCCAGGACGGTACAAAGGTCGATGCGATCATCGCACCTGCGGGTGTGGAGATCGCTGCGAAAACTCCGGAGGAGGTCGCACTTGCGGTGCTGGCTGGGCTGGTGTTGGCGCGGCGCAGCGCCGAGATCGCGCCGATGGGTTTGGGTGTAGAACGGGCTGGCGGCAGCGATGCAGCGCAGGCCATCGACCCGATATGCGGCATGACGGTGGATATCGCCACGGCAGAACACCGCAGCGACTATCGAGGCAAGACCTATTATTTCTGTTGCTCCGGTTGCCGCCATACCTTTGACAAGGATCCGCAAAAATATCTCCAGCAGGCGGGCAAATGAGCGCGACCTTGGCACGCTTGTGCCATAGCTAAAAAATGGGGTGAGGGAGCATGGTAAAAGAGTTGCTGGATGTGTTGATGGAGTTGCGCGCCCAGGGCAAGCCGTATGCAGTGGCGACGGTGGTGGAGACCGCAGGCTCGGTTTCGGCCAAGACCGGCTCCAAGGCCGTTATAGACGCGGAAGGAAGAGTGATCGCCGGTTGGGTGGGCGGTGGCTGCGCTGAATCCACCACCTGTGATCAGGCGCAGAAGTGCATACAAACCGGGGAGACTGCGATCGTCGATATCGATCTGGATGACGAGATACTGGGTGCAGGCATGCCTTGTGGCGGAAGCATGCGAGTCTATGTTGAACCTGTGCTGCCCAAACCCACGCTGTGGATCATGGGACATGGTCGGGTGGCAGAGTCGCTGTGCATATTGGGTGACCTGATGGGCCTGAATGTGGTGGTGAACGATGCCATCGTGGACAGCGAGAAGTACCCGAACACGACTCGGCTCATCACCGACGACCTCGATTACGAACAGCTCGATCCGTTGCCGGGAGACTATGTGGTCGTCGCCACCCAGCACAAGGGTGACCATGAGTCCATGAGCAAGGCGCTGAGATCCAAGGCTGGCTATATCGCCCTCGTTGCCAGCCGCAAACGCTCGCGCCTAGTGATGGAGTATCTGGCTAAAGAAGGCTTCAGCGCAGCGGAGCTGGAGCGCGTGATGGCACCATCGGGCCTGGACCTGGGCGCGCGCTCGCCGGAGGAGATCGCCTTGTGCGTGATGAGCGAGATCGTGCTGACGCGACGCCACGGCAGCGGCATGCGCATGCGCGACAAGGTGCAGCTAGAAGCCGAGCAGGCCAAGAACAAGGCGGAGTGAGCGATGCCGCAAGTTGCCAGCAAGGAGATCGAGATAGTCATGCTGGATGCTGCGGCTATCCGTGCCGACTTCCCCTTGCTGAACGACAAGGTGGTCGGGCAGTCGCTGCACTATCTGGATAATGCGGCGACTACGCATAAGCCGGCTTGTGTGATCGACGCCATCGCCGATTGCTACCGACACCACTACGGCCCGGTGCACCGTGGCTTGTACCCTTTGGCGGAAGATGCCAGCTCCCGTTATGAACAAGCGCGAGCGCGTGTCGCACGCTTCATCGGGGCGCCGGCGCCGGAGCAACTGATCTTTACGCGCTCGACCACGGAATCCATAAATATGGTGGCGCGCGGCTGGGCGCACAGCCGACTGCGGGCGGGTGATGAGGTGTGGGTATCGCGCATGGAGCATCATGCCAATTTTCTGCCTTGGCAGGCGATCTGTCGCGAGACGGGCGCGCGTCTGCGCATCATCGAACTGCAGGACGACGGCAGCCTGGATATCACGGGCGCCAGCGGCTTGTTTGGGCCGCGCACCAAGCTCATCGCCATTAGCCACGTTTCCAATGTGCTCGGGGTCATCAACCCGATCAGGGCCATCGTTGAGCAAGCCCGCGCGCGCGCTATCCCTGTGCTGGTCGATGCGGCGCAGTCGGCAGGGCACATCGCGCTGAACGTGGCTGAGCTGAACTGCGACTTTCTAGCGTTTTCCGCGCACAAGATATTCGGCCCCTCGGGGATAGGCGTGCTCTACGCCAAGGCCAAGCGCTTACAGGAGATGGAGCCTCTGCTGCTGGGCGGTGGTATGGTGGATAGCGTCGGCGCGACGGAAAGTGTCTGGGCGCCATATCCTGCGAAATTCGAAGCGGGCTCTCCCAGCTTGGCTGATGCGCTTGGTTTCGCCGCTGCCGTGGGATACATTGAAAATACCGGTATCGATGCGCTGCATGCCCATGTGAGCCAGCTGACGCAGCAGGCACTGCAAGCGCTTATGCAGTTGCCGGGTGTGGATATCTACGGCCCGCGCGAGGTGGAGCGCCGCGCGGGCATCATTGCTTTTAACGTGGCGGGCGTGCATCCCCACGATGTGGCGCAAACGGCCGGTGAGCACGGCGTGGCGATACGCGCGGGCCATCACTGTTGTCAGCCCTTGATGCAGCACTTCGGGGTGGCAGGCATGGTGCGGGCGAGCTTCGCTCCCTATAATCGCTCTGCGGACATCGAAGCCTTGGTAGAGTCGGTTGCGATGACGCGTAAACTGTACGCGTTGTGAGGTGGTGGATATTGGGTGACAGCAGCCTGAACAAAGAGATACTGATGGATCATTACCGCAGCCCGCGCAACCGCGCAGCGCTGGGTGATGCCGATGTGGTGCGCCGCGGCAGCAACCCGCGCTGCGGCGATGAGCTGGAGATCGGCGTCAACTTTGATGGAGGGATGCTGCAGCAGGTAAGATTCAGGGGGCGCGGTTGCTCGGTGTGCATCGCCTCTGCCTCGATGATGACCGAGGCGGTCACCGGTCAGCGCCGGGAAGAGGCACATCGGCTGTATGAGCGCATGAAGGCGTGGTTCAGTGCGGATGATGTTGGAGCGCGCGCACCGCTGGAATCGCTTCAGCCGCTAGCTGCGGTGCGTGGTCAATCAGCGCGCCGCCGCTGTGTATTGCTCGCTTGGGAGGCATTGAACGATGCACTTGGCGCAGACTGATTTTTCCTCGTGCACGGGTTCAAGCGCAGCATCGTTTCCGGCTTGATCGCCGGCCAGGTACTCCTGGTCAGCTATTTGCTCGTGCTGAACGTCTCCGTGACGGCTTTGTTGGTATTGTTGTGCGGCACCCGGTCACCCCAGCCTGTAGCTTCCTGCTGCATCGCAGAGAGCAGTTGCGCTATGCCAAGATGTCAGTGGTGACGTTCGCTTCGGGCGGTTTCGGTATGTTGCTGGGTTGTGTTATGGACCAAGGCCAATACAGGCCGGCCTGATGTCCATGTGCCGTGTAGCACCCTCGGGGTCGGAGTTTGGGCGGGCCAAGTCTGGCAGCCGATACAGTTGATGCTGTGGACCTATGTGGGGATGTTCGTCGGCGGCAACCTCGGTATGTTCCTCCTCGATGAGTTGTGGCCTAATCGCTCACAGACGTTAGGGAACGTGCTTTACGTTTATGCCGTCTGCAATGTCGGCATGCTGTTCGGAATGGTGCCGGGAGAGCGGATCGCCACTTGGCCCATTGTCAATGTGAATCAAGTGACAGAGACTGTCTTGCTGGTCACGCCGATGGTGCTTGACATGACATTCGGTATCACGGCACTGCTGGCCTTGGTCAGCAAGGTGTTGTGAGCATCTGCGCAATGATTGGGGCATTGATGATGGGCGCGCGATATCTAACCCTGTGAATTTATTTGGTGTTGGTCAATTTACATCCGGCAGTGACACCCAGCACTTTTTTGAGCATCACCACATTGCTGCGGCTGACAGGGATTGCCACCTCATCCGGCGTTTCCATGGTAATGGCGTACTTGTCATTCACTTTCTCAAAGGCACTGGCAAAAATGATGTTGATGATGTGGCTACGGTGCACGCGTATGAATTTTTCCTTGGTCAACCTGCTCTCAAGGTCGGACAGAGAAAGATTGCATAAGTAATGTTCACGCTCCGTGTAAACAGTGGTGTAGTGTGCTTCCGCCTTGAGGTGCACTACGGTATCAATGTCGATCAGCATGACCTTGTTAAGCTTGTAAACCGGTATCTTGTACAACAGCCTGGGCTTGTCTTGGTCATCTGAACCCTGACGTGGCGCAGTCGTGACATCCGTCAGGTCAAAAAACACCATGCAGGTTCCGACACCCTCACCACCTCCTAACATTTTTGACACCTTGATCAGCAGGACGCGGTCAGGGGTGTTGATCATCATGGCCATCGGCGGCGGGGACTCTACCGGGCAGGCAGATGATTCAAGCAACCACTGCACCTTGGGTCGGCTCTCTTCCGGATGGAACTGCAAGATGTTCTTACCTATGACTTCGCCTGCATTGACCCCCAACACCTTCATGGTGACGCCATTGACTGCAACGACACGATTGCCACTATCAAGCCATACGATACCCGGGTCGAATTTTTGCAGCTGGTGTTGGATGGTTTCCAATTTTTGGGCACCGAGTGTTGTCGAGCTAAGTGGTTTTGTATCCGTATGTCACGAGGGGTGACGGAATCATACGCCTCTGCCAGTCACAGAGGGTGGCATGGATCGCAGTGGCCTGCCCAAGAGTAGGCATAGGAACAGACGGTGCGTGACTGGAAATCACCATTAGGCTGAAACCGCAGTAATTCAACTTGGTTGTGGTAGGTCATCTTGGCAGGCTGTTCAAGCGCCAAGACAGCTCAGAACAAGCCTGATCCTGGCGTCCAGAAACAATACCCAAGGAAATAGTTGATCAAGCAACAGAGCATAAAAATGCGCGCAATGCTATCTGCCAATATATGACATATCTATTTTATTGACCGCAGGTTGCACTTCCTCCGTCCAAAGCGGATCCTGTTTTCGAGACAGCGATTTAAGCTGTGCGCTGTCATGAGGAACGAGACGCGATGAAAGAAGCGAAGAAGCGGAACTACACCGGGCAGGCCAAGTATTGGACCCGCGCGCAATAGGCCATGCGCTATCTGGCAATACCGGCGATTGCGCTGTCGCGCCTGACCGAGGCGGACATTTTGCAGGCCGCTTTTGAACTTGCCAATGTGCCCACGTACCTGACCATCGTTGGCAACAAAGACGACCCGCAGGCGCTGGTGCTATTCAAAACGGCGCTGGCATTCCCGACACTCTACCGGCGGGTGGAATGGTGGGACACGCGCGAGGGAGAAATGCCGAATCCGGACGTGCAGTATCCAGTCATGCCACGGGCAGCCGTGTTCGTATGTGGTGAGGGACGCTGCTCGATTCCGGTCTATGACAGTACGGCGCTGATGAATCCGGCGAATGCGCTGATCGGCGCCAGAACAGAGTGCTGAAAACGTGAATCGGTGGTCATCACGAAGCGCCGAGGGGCAGCCATAGATTCCGGGTCAAGCCCGGAATGACGGCAAATTTGCCTGTGCGGGATGTGCTATTTCCGCGTCATTCCGGATCGGGCCTTGCGGCCCGTCCGGAATCCAGGCGGGCAGACCGGAATCGCGGATTGGCGTTCCGCCATCCGCTATGGCGAGGAGAGCGTTTCTTGTCCGACCGCCTTGTAGCGCAGTTACTTTATCAGCGCCGATTTCTATGAAGAGGTGGCGTCCGCGGCGTCAACCGCCGGCGCGCTCGGCTTTCTGGTGGCCCGCATCGCCGCTCGGCTCTCTGGCGTCTCCAGGCTGATGCGGCCGAGTTTGCCGCTGCGGAAATCGGTGAGCAGGATCATCGCCGCCTTTTCCAGGTCGGGGAAATTGCCGTGGCGGGTTTTTTGTAGGCAGCCGCGCTTTTTCGCCACCGCCTCGACGACGCCGATGCCATCCAGCCCGTCGGTGGTGAAATCATAGCGTTGGTTGATGCAGGATGGATAGCGGTCGAGCAGCAGGGTGGCGAGAAAGGCGGCGACTTCCGAGTCGATCACCGCATTGCGGCCGATGGCGTGGGCGGCGGCGAGCATGAAGCCGTCGCTCTCGAATTCGATTTTCGGCCACATCAGACCGGGCGTATCGGTGATGGTCGTATGTCCGCCCAGATCGAGCGTCATTTGCGATTTGGTTACCGCCGGTTCGTCGCCGACGGCGGCGACGCGGCGCTTGACCAGCGCGTTGATCAGCGTCGATTTGCCGACATTGGGAATGCCCATCACCAGCATGCGCAGGGGTTTGATGCCGTCGTTGCGGTGCGGGGCAAGGCTTTGGCACAGCGCCGGAATGCGCGCCGCCTCGCCGGGGTTCCTGACCGCGATGGCCATCGCCTTGACCCCCGGCTGGCGGTTGTAGAAATCGATCCAGGCCGCGGTCACCTTTGGGTCGGCCAGGTCGGACTTGTTCAGCAGCTTGAGGCAGGGCCGCTGGCGCGCCAGACGCAGGCTCTGGATCAGCGGATTGCTGCTCGCCTCGGGCAGGCGCGCATCGCAGACCTCGATCACCACGTCGATCAGCGCCATCGTCTCGGCCGCCTTGCGCCGCGCCGAAGTCATGTGGCCGGGGAACCAGTTGATGCTCATTGGACTATCTCCCCAGCCCCCTTCCCGAGGAAGGGGGTGACGGCGGTTCGCCGCCGCCGCGGCTCCGGGTCTAGCTTGCGCCCCTTCGGACGGCCGCGCGGGGCGCTCATGCGGCCGCCACGATCCGCACGCACTCGCCGCCGACGCGCACCACGTCGCCGATGTGCAGTTTGCGGCGGATGCGGATCTCGCTCGTTCCATTGACCCGCACCGCGCCGCTGGCGATCAAGGCCTTCGCGCCGCCGCCGGAAGAGGCCAGGGCGAGGAGCTTGAGCAGGACATTGAGTTCGATGAACTCGCCCTCGAGGCGGAATTCGTGCAGATCCAAGAAAGGCTCCGGAATGAAGTGCGGCAGGCAAAGGTTGCGCGGGAAATGGATTCTACCTGTGTCCGCCATCGTACCAGGGCCGACTTTTGGTTTAAGCTTGGGCACGGGATGTGTATCGGCATCCGTTACATTCGCACCGTGATCATGGAGGTTGATGATGGATTATTTTCCGGGAACGGCATGGCTTTGGTTGCGAAACGCATTCTGCCTGGTGCTGGTCTGTTGCAATCTTGCATTCGCCGGGGAGACTCCCGCCGCGGCTGACGATGACAGCGACGAGATCGATCTGGCGGAAATCGTGCGCCGTCCGACCATTGGCAATTACCGCGGCTATGCGGAATTCAAGATGGCGCATTACGCGCAGGCGCGGCGCATTTGGGAAGCACTCGATGCGCAGAATTTCGGCGAGGCGGCCTTCAATCTCGGCATGCTCTACGAAGACGGCCTGGGCGTGGTCAAGGACATCCCGCGCGCGCTGGCCTACTATCGGCGCGGCGCCGATAACGGCAGCCGGAAAGCGGTGTTCCGGCTCGGCCTCGTTTACTGGCTGGGGACGCCGGATGTGCCGCGCGATGCAGCGATCGGCCGCCATTACCTCGAACTGGCGGCCGCGGCCGGCGACGACGATGCGGTGCGTTATCTGGCGGCCGATGTGAAGGATGCGCTGGTGGCCGCTGACCGGGCGATCGCGGAGGGCAAGCCCGAGGAGGCGCTGCGTTTGCTGACAGCGGCGGCGAATGCGGGCGATCATCGCGCCCAGACCCGGCTGGGCTGGGCGTATGAAGCAGGGCGGGGCGTCCCGCGCGATCTTGCCCGTGCCGCGGCCTGGTTCAAACAGGCGGCCGAGGCCGGCAATGGCGAAGCGATGTACGCCCTCGCCGTGATGTATGCCACCGGTGCGGGGCAGGTCAAGGATGCCGCGCTTGCCGCCGGGTGGTTGCGTAAAAGCGCGGCCGCAGGCTATGCGCCCGCCATCGACGAGCTGAAAGCACACTGAACACTCGCCGGCTTGCGCCGGTTCGGCGGGAACGGGGCGCAGTGTATATTTCACGCCGATGTTCGCCTATCTCGTTCGCCGCCTGCTCTATGCCCTGCCGATTCTGCTTGGCGTGAATCTCCTTACCTTCGCGCTGTTTTTCGTCGTCAATACGCCCGACGACATGGCGCGCATGCAGCTCGGAGTCAAGCGGGTAACGCCGGAGGCGATCCAGAAATGGAAGGCGGAGCGCGGCTACGACCAGCCGCTGGTGTGGAACGCCGCTGCCGAGGGCATCGGCCAGGCCACCCAGACGATTTTCTTCAACAAGTCGATGCGCATGTTCGTCGGCGAGTTCGGCCGCGCCGACGACGGCCGCGACATCGCCCGCGAAATCGCCCGCCGCGCCGGGCCGAGTCTGGCGATCGCGCTGCCGACCTTCGTCCTCGGCCTCGGCGCGGCGCTCGCCTTTGCCCTGCTGCTGGTGTTCTTTCGTGCCACCGCGCTGGATCTCGGCGGCGTTATCCTCTGCGTGGCGATGATGTCGATCTCTGGCCTGTTCTACATCATCGGCGGCCAGTGGCTGGTGGCCAAGGTCTGGCACTGGGTGCCGATCTCGGGCTATGCGCCGGGGCTGACGGCGGCGAAGTTTCTCGTCCTGCCGGTGCTGATCGGGGTGATCGCCGGACTGGGTGCGTCGACCCGCTGGTACCGCACGATCTTCCTTGAGGAGATCGGCCGCGACTACGTTCGCACGGCGCGCGCCAAGGGACTCGCGGAGAGTGTGGTGCTGTTCCGCCATGTCCTGCGCAATGCGCTGATCCCGATCCTCACCGGCGTGGTGGTGGTGATCCCGACGCTGTTCATGGGGAGTCTCTTGACCGAATCCTTCTTCGGCATTCCGGGCTTGGGCAGCTACACCATCGAGGCGATCAACGCCCAGGATTTCGCCGTGGTGCGGGCCATGGTGTTCATCGGTTCGGTGCTCTACATCCTCGGCCTGGTGGCGACCGACGTCTCCTACACGCTGGCCGATCCGCGGGTGAGGTTGCAATGACGCCGGACTTCCAGCCGGTGCTGCTCTGGTCGGATGCGCTGCTCTTTGCGCTGCTCGCCGCTGGCGCCGGATTTGCCTGGTGGTCGCGGCGACAGGTGCAGCTTGCCGTGGCCTGGGCGCGGGTCGGCCGCAATCCGCTGGCGATGGCCGCGGCCACGTTGCTGGCCTTTTTCGTGCTGGTGGGCACCCTCGATTCACTGCATTACCGCCCGCGCCTGCCTCCCGTGCCGGGGCAGGCGGCGGCCGGCACGCAGTACGCGGTCGAGGTTCTCTCCGCTCTCGATGCCCTGCTTGCCCCCCTGCGCGAGAACAGCGAGAAGACCTATTCGGCGCCGCTCGCCACTCACCTCTTCGCCAAGGAAACCCTGCCCGGTTCGACCCTGCGCGATTTCCCGCGGCTGCATTGGGGCGGCCAGCATCTGGGCGAGCGGCTCGCTGCGTATGACGGAGACATCGCGCGGCGCGCGCTGCTCGGTCTGACGGGCGGACTGCTGGCCTGGGCGCTGGCGCTCTTGCCCTGGCGAAAAAAACTCGGCGCTGGTAATGCGGCGAAAAAAGCCGTCGCGCTCACCCTGCTGACGGTCTTTCTGCTCGCCGGCGTGGCGTTCGCCCTAGGGCAGGGCTATCACGTGCTGGGCACCGACAAGGTCGGCCAGGACGTACTCTATCTCTCGCTGAAAAGCATCCGCACCGGACTGCTGATCGGCACCCTGACCACGCTGGTGACCTTGCCGCTGGCCGTGCTGTTCGGCATTCTGGCCGGTTATCTGGGCGGCTGGGTGGACGATGTGATCCAGTATCTCTACACCACGCTCAATTCGATCCCCGGCGTGCTGCTGATCGCCGCCGCGGTGCTGATGATGCAGGTGGTGATCGACGCCCATCCCGGCTGGTTCGCCACCACCGCGGAGCGTGCCGATGCGCGCCTGCTGGCGCTCTGCCTGATCCTCGGCATGACCAGCTGGACCGGTCTGGCGCGGCTGCTGCGCGGCGAAACGCTGAAGCTGCGCGAACTCGAATTCGTCCAGGCGGCGCGCGCCTTCGGGGCCGGACATGGCACCATCATGCGCCGGCACATCCTGCCCAACCTGCTGCATCTGGTGGTGATCGCCCTGGTGATGGATTTTTCCGGCCTGGTGCTGGCCGAGGCGGTGCTCTCCTACGTCGGCGTCGGCGTCGACCCGACGACCATCTCCTTCGGCACCATGATCAATGCCGCGCGCATGGAGCTGGCGCGCGAGCCGATGGTCTGGTGGTCGCTGGTCGCCGCCTTCGGCTTCATGTTCGTCCTCGTCCTCGCGGCCAACCTGTTTGCCGACGCGGTGCGCGAAGCCTTCGATCCGAGGACGTCGTCGTGACGGCGCTGCTGGCGGTACGCGATCTCTCGCTCGTCATTTCCCTCACCGATGGCCGGCGGGCGCGGCCGGTCGACGGCGTGTCGTTCGAAATCGCCGCCGGCGAATGCTTTGCCCTGCTTGGCGAATCGGGCTGCGGCAAGTCGCTGACGGCGCTCTCCATCCTGCGCCTCTTGCCGCCGGCTGCGATGGTCGCTACCGGCGAAGTCGGTTTCGAGGGCCGCGACCTGCTGCGCCTTGCCGAGCACGACATGCGCAGCGTGCGCGGGGGCGGTATCGGCATGATCTTTCAGGAGCCGGCGACCAGTCTCAACCCCGTGCTGCGCATCGGCCAGCAGATCGGCGAGGCGCTCGCCCTGCACGAAGGCCTGCGCGGCGCGGCGGCACGGCAACGGACGGTGGAACTCCTGAGCCAGGTCGGCATCCCCGATCCTGCCGCCCGCTTTGACGCCTATCCCTTCCAGATGTCGGGCGGCATGAAGCAGCGGGTGATGATCGCCATGGCGCTGGCCGGTCGGCCGCGTCTGCTGATCGCCGACGAACCGACCACCGCGCTCGATGTCACCATCCAGGCCCAGGTGCTGGAGGTGCTCGACGACTTGCGCCGGCAGCAGGGCATGGCACTCTTGCTCATCAGCCACGATCTCGGCGTGGTGGCGCGGATGGCCGATCGCGTCGGCGTCATGTATGCCGGCCAGCTGGTCGAGACCGCGCCGCGCGAGACGTTCTTCACCGCGCCGGCTCATCCATATACGCAGCGGCTGTTCGCCGCGTTGCCCGATCCGCGACGGCGCGGCGGGAGGCTGTCGACGATTCCCGGCAGCGTGCCGGCCGCGCACGAGATGCACACCGGCTGCCGTTTCGCCGCGCGTTGTGCGGAGGTGATGCCGGCCTGCCGCAGTGATCCGCCCCCATGGCATGCCATGGGGGCGGATCATTTCATGCGCTGTGTGCTTGGCCAGGGAACAGCGCAAGAATCTTTCCCGGGAACGAAAAAACTTCCCGCAGGGACCCGGAGCGCCGGCGGCACGGCGGGCGCATTGTCCTTGCTCGAGGTGCGCGATCTCGCCGTGCATTTCCCGATCCGGCGCGGTCTCTTGCAGCGCGCGGTCGGGCAGGTGCGCGCGGTCGATGGCGTCTCGCTCGCGCTGGCGCCGGGCCGCACGCTGGCGCTGGTCGGCGAATCCGGCTGTGGCAAGACCACGGTGGCCAAGGCCCTTCTGCAACTCATCGCGCCGACCGGCGGCCGGGTCGTGCTCGACGGCACGGAGTTGACCCGTCTGCCGCCGGGGCAATTGCGTCCGTTGCGCGCGAAAATGCAAATGGTCTTTCAGGACCCCTACGCCTCGCTCGATCCGCGAATGACGGTTGGCGAGATCATCGGCGAAGGCATCGAGGCGCTGCGCCCTGCCGCATGGCCGCGGCGCGCGGCACGGGTGGCCGGGCTGCTGGCCCAGGTCGGGCTGCAGGCGGAGATGGCCAGCCGCTATCCGCACGAATTTTCCGGCGGTCAGCGGCAGCGCATCGCCATCGCCCGGGCGCTGGCGGTCGAGCCGCAACTATTGATCTGCGATGAGCCGACCAGCGCGCTGGATGTCTCGGTGCAGGCGCAGATACTCAATCTGCTCTCCGATCTGCAAGCCAGGCTGGGCTTGGCCTATCTGTTCATCACCCACAATCTCGGCGTGGTCGATTACCTGGCCGACGAAGTGGCGGTGATGTATCTCGGCCGCATCGTCGAGCGCGGCACCACCGACGAAGTGCTGCGTGCGCCGCGCCACCCCTACACCCAGGCGCTGCTCGCCGCGGTGCCGACCATCGATGGCCGCGGCAAGGCCGTGGTGCGCCTGGCCGGCGATATGCCCTCGCCGGCCAATCCGCCGCCGGGCTGCCATTTCCATCCGCGCTGCCCGCTCGCCGATGCCGCCTGTCGCGCGCGTTATCCGGCGGCCGTCGAAGTCAGCGCCACGCACGCCGTGCATTGTCTGAAGGTGGTGAGCTAGGGTAGTGCTTGCGAATTGTCGAAACCGTCAAAACACCTCGGCGTCATTCCCGCGGTCTCGACACACCCGGGACTCCGCTTCGCGGCAGGCGAAGCGGGAATCCATGAACATCAACGCGCTGGATGCCCGCGTGCGCGGGCATGACGATTTGTTCAGCGGTTCCCTAGATAGTGTCGTCACGAGATATTGGCCCATAGAGCGATACACCGAACATGAACGGCTGCAAGGAAAGACGACAGGTTCTTGGCATAACGCGTCGCAA
>PHCV01000001.1 GCA_002842395.1 Betaproteobacteria bacterium HGW-Betaproteobacteria-11 | reverse complement strand
TGTCGTGTCGCCGGTACGCTTCTGCCATCGCTGACCCTCCATGCTTTCAGAAGGCGTAATCTTCACACATTTCTTATCTCGTGACGACACTATCTAGCGAATTTTCCTCCTCCTGCGAATTGGAGTGTCCGCACTCTTTCGTTGAATGGAACTCAGGTCAATGACCGTGTGTTTGGAGCATTAGATTCCGGAGAATACGTTTTGCGTATTGCAGCCCACGGGAATAATGCCTCACGATCAGATGGCCCTCCGCAAGGAATCTTTGCGCCGGAATACGCAGACGAGAACAATAACTATCTTGCCAAGTGCGTACTGGCGTGGCTTACGGCGCATACGGCTGATAGCCCTTATGTTGCGACCCAGACTCAGCATTTAGAGACGGTTCTTCGGGATGCAGGCGTTTTTCAGCCGCGTGAGTGGGAGGCAATGGGGCTGCTGAGAAGCGGGCTTACGAGCTGCCCGCTCTGCATGAAACACCTTCGCTACTCGGAGCTACATGACCAAGTTTCATTTGCAGACGAAGCTTCTCTGCTAAATGCAGCAGAACAAGTTGCCAATGCGACTCGATCAACCGTAGTCAATCTTTTCCATATGGTTCCACTTACGTATTCAGACGTAGAGCATACGTCACAGAACGTAGCCTGGGGTCACGCGATTTGTAATACGAAACTTGGGCAGCGCAAATGCTACCCATTGTCAGAATTAATTTCTGATGGCTCGAAGGTTGGAATAGTTGATCAAGAGGGTTTGATATCAACATTCGGATGGATTTCAAAAAGTCTAGAAATGATCAGATCTCCTGCTGGAGCGGTGTGGATTCGAATCGTGGAGGATCACCTGTCAGATGAAGACCAGGCAAGTCTTATTGAGTTTTTGGAAATTTACAGGGACGAATAAAAATGGCATTTTTATCGGAGGCTGCGGTTGAGCAGGCGCTACTTGAACAGCTAGGTAGGCTGGGATATTGCGTCGAGCAAGAGGAAAACATCGGCCCCGATGGCCACCGCCCTGAGCGCGAAAGCCATGACGAGGTGGTACTGAAGAAGCGCTTTGAGAATGCCGTTGCGCTGCTCAATCCAGGTCTTCCGCTTGAGGCCCGTCAGGATGCCATCCGCAAGGTGATGCAATTCGAGCTGCCATCGCTCCTGGAGGAGAACCGCCGCCTCCACAAGCTGATCACAGAGGGCGTCGATGTCGAGTACTACGCTGATGATGGCACGCTGACAGCGGGCAAGGTATCGCTGATCAACTTCGAGAATCCAGAGCAGAACGACTGGCTGGCAGTCAGCCAGTTTGTGGTGATCGCCGGGCAGTACAACCGCCGTCCTGACGTGGTTATTTTCGTGAATGGATTGCCGCTCGGTGTGATCGAGTTGAAAGCACCGGGAAGCGGTAATGCGACCTTGGTCGGGGCGTTCAACCAACTGCAGACCTACAAAAAGCAGATTCCAGCACTGTTCAACCTCAATGCCCTGCTCGTGACATCGGACGGCATCACCGCCCGGGTCGGCTCACTCTCGGCCGACCTGGAACGCTTCATGCCGTGGCGAACGACCGACGGCAAAGACGTTGCACCGAAGGGTGCGCCGGAACTATCCACCCTGATCGATGGCGTTTTTCATCAGCGCCGCCTGCTCGACCTGCTTTGCCACTTCACGGTATTCGGAGAAACAGGCTCAGGCTTGGCAAAGATCATCGCGGGCTACCACCAGTTCCACGCGGTACGGCACGCGGTCAACAGCACAGTGACGGCATCCGCGCCCGGTGGCAATCAACGTGTCGGCGTGATCTGGCACACCCAGGGCTCCGGCAAAAGCCTGCTTATGGCGTTCTATGCCGGGCAGCTCGTCAAACACCCTGCACTGGCCAACCCAACACTGGTGGTGCTGACTGACCGGAACGACCTCGACGATCAACTGTTCGCCACGTTCTCAATGTGCCGCGACCTAATTCGCCAGACGCCGGTGCAGGCAGACAGCCGTGAAGACTTGCAGAAGCATTTGGCTCGTGCCTCTGGCGGGGTGATTTTCACCACCCTGCAGAAATTCGGCGAGACCGGCCAAGCGCTGACGGATCGTCGCAATGTGATCGTCATTGCGGATGAGGCCCACCGCAGCCAGTACGGCTTCAAAGCCAAGGTAGACGCAAAGACCGGCGAAATTTCCTACGGGTTCGCCAAATACCTTCGTGACGCACTGCCCAACGCCTCCTTTATCGGCTTCACCGGCACCCCGATTGAAGCCGACGACGTGAACACCCCGGCCGTGTTTGGCAACTATATCGACGTGTACGACATCAGCCGAGCAGTCGAGGATGGTGCGACTGTGCCGATCTACTATGAGTCGAGGCTGGCGCGCATTGAGCTCGATGAGGACGAAAAGCCCAAGATCGATGCCGAGGTGAACGAACTCACCGAGGACGATCCGGAAGTTGAGCAGGAGCGCTTTAAGAAAAAGTGGTCAACGGTCGAAGCCTTGGTGGGCAGTGACAAGCGGCTGGCCTTGGTGGCCAAGGACATGGTCACCCACTTTGAAGATCGCGTGGCGGCGCTGGACGGGAAGGCGATGGTGGTGTGTATGAGCCGTCGCATCTGCGTGAAGCTGTACGACGAGATCGTGAAGCTGCGCCCAGACTGGCACAGCACGGATGACAACGCCGGATCGGTCAAGATCGTGATGACGGGCGCGGCGAGCGACCCGCAAGAGTGGCAACAGCACATCGGCAACAAAGCGCGGCGAGATCTGCTGGCAAAACGCGCTCGTGATCCGAAAGACCCGCTCAGACTGGTGATCGTTCGGGATATGTGGCTCACGGGCTTTGATGCGCCCTGTATGCACACGATGTACGTGGACAAGCCGATGCAAGGGCACGGATTGATGCAGGCGATTGCTCGGGTGAACCGGGTGTTCCGCGACAAGCCCGCCGGGTTGATCGTGGACTACATCGGCATCGCGCAGAACCTCAAGTCGGCCCTGCAGCAATATTCAAAGAACGATCAGGAAAACACCGGCGTCGACGAAGCGCAGGCCATCGCGGTGATGATGGAGAAGTACGAGGTCGTGCGCGATATGTACCACGGCTTCGACTACGCATCTGCAATGACTGGGACGCCGCAGGAACGCTTGGCAATGATGGCCGGTGCCATCGAGTGGATTCTCGATCTGCAGCAAAAGTTGGCGGCGAAGGAAAAGACTAAGGACGGCAAGAGAGACGCGCATCGCCGCTATCAGGATGCGGTGCTGGCGCTCTCAAAGGCGTTCTCTCTGGCATCTGCCTCCGACGAGGCCCGTGATATCCGCGAGGAAATTGGCTTCTTCCAGGCCATTCGTGCTGCGCTGGTCAAGAGCAGCACAGGTTCTGGCGTGACACAGCAAGAGCGTGAGTTGGCCATCCAGCAGATTGTCAGTCGTGCGGTGGTGTCGACCGAGATCGTGGACATCCTAGCAGCCGCAGGTATCAAGAGCCCGGACATCTCCATCCTGTCCGACGAGTTTCTCGCGGAAGTCCAACAGATGGAGCGAAAGAACCTCGCCCTAGAGGCGTTGCGCAAACTGATCAACGACGGCATTCGTTCGCGGAGCAAGGCCAACGTCGTGCAGACCAAGGCCTTCTCGGAGCGATTGGAAGATGCGGTGGCGCGTTACCACGCCAATGCGATCACGACCGCCGAGGTGCTGCAGGAGCTGATCCAACTTGCCAAGGACATCCGGGCCGCGCGCCAGCGTGGCGAAGAGCAAGGATTGTCCGAAGATGAAATCGCTTTCTACGACGCACTGGCCGAGAACGAAAGCGCCATTCAAATGCTGGGTGACGACAAGCTGAAACTCATTGCGCACGAGTTGTTGGTCAGTCTGCGAGAAAACGTGTCGGTCGATTGGGCGCACCGCGATTCTGCTCGTGCGCGGATGCGGGTGCTGGTGAAGCGCATTTTGCGCAAGTATGGCTATCCGCCTGATCTTCAGGATGCAGCCGTGCAGACGGTGCTGCAGCAGGCAGAGGCGTTGTCGTCAACGTGGAGCATGCCAAGGGGTGGCAATGGCTGACGTATTCATTTCCCACGCGGCAGCAGATTCGCCCTTTGCAGAATTCCTGCACCGTCACCTCACACAAGAGGGGCTGAGCGTGTATTTGGCCTCAGTTTCCATGCCGCCGGGCGAGCGTTGGATGCCCCACATTATGGACAACCTACGCAGTTCAACTTGGGTGCTTTGCCTTGCGAGCCGCACTGCTTGCGCCTCGCCGTGGGTGATGCAGGAAATGGGTGCTGCGGTCGCTGGAAACAAAAAATTGGTTCCGATCATCTGGGATCAGCCACCAGACGCACTTCCAGGGTGGATGAGGCAATACCAAGCGGTCAATCTCGCGGGACAGCGGCAAGAGGATGCCCGGGCGACCATTGGCGGAATCGCGGAAGCGATCAAGGCTGAAAAGCAGAAGGGGCTATTAATACTCGGGCTACTGGTGGCGGGACTTTTCGCCTTCGGGAAATAATATGACAGGTTTTTACGGCGATCCGAATATGAACGGCCTGTTGGCTGCGCTGATGAAACCAACACGGCGGAAGGTGTTCGTCAGTTATCACCACGGTGGCGATCAAGCGTATTACGACGAATTCTCTCGCCACTTTCACGATCAGTATGAAGCGATTCGAGATAACTCGTTGGAACGCCTGATCCAGAGCGACAACACCGAGTACGTGATGCAACAGATCCGGGAGAAATACATTACCGGCACATCCTGCACCATTATTTTGATCGGCGCGCAGAGCCACCAGCGCAAGTATCTGGATTGGGAGATCAAGGCGACCCTGGACAAATGCCACGGCCTGATTGGCATCGTCTTACCCACACATGCCAAGAACCCGGCTGGCGAGATCGTTGTGCCTGATCGGTTTCTTGACAACTGCAAGAGCGGGTACGCGGCTTGGACTCACTGGAGTGGGCTTACGGCTCAAGGATTGACCCAGTTGATCGACACCGCTATCGCGAAGCCGCAGTGGCAGATCGACAACTCACGACCGATGCGTCAGCGAAACGGATAGGAGATAGATATGGCCGTAATGAAGAAGGGCAATTTTTCGATAGATATTGGGTTCCTCAAGCTGGGGGCCGACTTTGAGGAAAGTGACCGGCAGTGTGCGTGGGAACTGTATACCGAGCTGGCGACGAGAATTGCAGTTACCGGAAAATCCAAAGATCGCGACTGCACGGATTTTTCAGGTGAGGTCTATGCCGAAAGCCTTTCATCGTTACACACGTTTTTCAGTGAGGCGCGAAAAATCATGCGCCAGTTTCCTGTCTGCTCGACCTATGTGAAGCCGAGAAAACTCCTCGGCATCCGCACTGGTGCCGGTATCGAAAACCACCTTGGCGCGTTGATTCATCGCGCAATGCGTGATGTGCTTCGACCATTTCTTGAGACGTGGCAAGCCGACTATCGCTTCTGGTGGGAGAACACCAGCGACAAGGCATTACCTCCTTTCGAGCGACAAAAAGCATATCCGAAACTAAATGACATGATTTCTCAGTGGAGCGACGTCCGAGCAATCATGCGTGCCATCCAAGATGAATTGGTGAGCATGTACAAGCTGGTCGACGTAACCAAGTTGGCTTGACTACAGGCATCAACCATTCAGACGAACATAAAAAAGGAACATAAATGCCCGTATTCATCTCACACAAAAGCGTTGATAAGCCAGCAGCACTTGAGATAGCCAGCTACCTGCGTGCGCGCGGCGTTCAGTCGTATGTTGATGTCCTTGATCCGCAACTGCAGTCAACCGATGACATCACCTCCGTGATTGTGACGCGAGTCCGTCAATGTACGCACCTGATGGCGGTCACTTCTGCCAATACTGTTTCCTCCTGGTGGGTGCCCTTTGAAATCGGAGTAGCGACTGACCAGGACAGGAGAATCAGCACTTACACGCTTGAGGCAACGAATTTGCCGGATTACCTGAAGAAGTGGCCTGTTTTGAAAAGCAAGGCACACCTAGATCAATTCATCGATCTCTATCAGCGTGACAAGGTTGTTGCTTTCAGCGAGAGCACTGCAGCTCGAACCGTGACCTCCGCCGACAACTTCCACCAGAGTCTGAAAAGCAGAATTGGTCAGTGAGCATTTAGGCTGGCATTGCGGCAGGCACCAAGCGCCAGATAGAACGAAGGAGATTGGATGGCATCGCAAATCGAACGCATTTTGATTCTGGCTAAAACGTACCCGTCGCCCAGTGCTCAGCACGTCGAAACGTCGTGCGTTGCAGGCATCAATGAGCAAGGGGCGATGCGACGCTTGTACCCGGTGCCATTTCGCTTGATTGAGGAAGGTCAAAAATTCAAGAAGTGGCAGTGGATTGAGGTGCGCGTCGAGAAGGCGAACAAGGATCATCGGGCAGAAAGCCACAAGCTCTACGTCGACACGATCAACTGTGGTGACGTGATCGACACCAAAAAGCAGTGGGATGCACGCTGGCCTTGGATTGAAAAACTCCCTACGTTTACAGATTTCGATGCACTGAAGATTGATCGTGCTGCGACTGGCCTGTCATTGGCATTGATGCGACCGAAGCAGGTATTGGCGCTGGAAATCGTTGAGGCGAGGAATGCGGAGTGGACTGATGAGGAGCGCGATAAGCTGTTGCACTATGAGATGCAGGGGCAGCTTTTCAGCGACACCGAAGTCAAAAAGATGACGCAGACGCTGCGGAAGGTGCCCTTCGACTTCTACTACCGATACACCTGCGACACGCCCGACGGCGAAAAGGTGTTCAAGCACAAGATTGTCGATTGGGAGGCTGGCGTCCTATTTTGGCACTGCCGCCAGAGCCACGGCGTCGATTGGGAAAAACCGTTCCGGGCAAAACTGGAAGGAGATTTTCCGGGCAAAGACCTGATGTTCTTTATGGGAAACCAGCACCGGTTTCAAGACCAGTGGCTGATTATCAGTCTGATTTACCCGCCTAAGCGAAAGCCAGTTGAAGTGACGCCACAGGGCTCGCTTTTTTAGCTGAAGCCTTGATGTGCGTGACACGCGCACCGCAGTAATCTTTGACCGCATTCGCCACCATCGAGCGATGGCAGAAGTTCGAGTCCGCCTCGAAGCAAAGCAACGCACAGTTCGCCGATGCTGCCAACGCTGAAAGCTCGGCGATGGCATCGTCTTGCGTCTTGAGGTGCTTCAAAAAGCCTTCGGTGTAGCGCTTCCAGTTGCCATCTTCACGATAGCGGTCGCGCACCAGCTTCGGGCAGCCGAGATCGACCATATGGACGTACTCGCGACTGGAGAAGTTCAGGAGGTTCGCAAGGGACTTCTTGGAGAAGCCGGGCTTGCGGGACAAGGGAAGCTCACGGACGTCGACAATCGTGTCAATGCCGTGCTCTGCGAGCAGCGACATAAACGCGTCGATATCAAGTCCTTCGTAGCCTATTGTGAAAACAGTCATTGCGTAGCCCCTATAGCGCATCATTTTAACGGAGGTTCGCCTTGCTGACGAGCCCTGATATCATCTTGGGCTGGCGTTTTCGTCGTCCGGTTGACAACGAACCAACCCGCCCAGTTCCGAGTGCGCCAACGTGGTGCATTGTCACCTGATTCGCTGTGGCATCACCGCGATGTGGGTGGAGCAGCGGGGCCACCTGATGCACAGTCAGACGTGACAGCCCGCACCAACGACAACCGCCTCCGGGCGGTTTTTTTGCGTCTGACGTTCCGTTTTCTATTCTCGGTCGCTTGCGCCCGACCAACCCAAAATCACAACCGGCAGGCCGGGAACCCGCACCAGCACTAGCGCTCCGGGCAAAAAAAATCCCAACCGATAAGAGTTGGGATTTTGATAAATGGTGGAGGTGAGCGGGATCGAACCGCTGGCCTCGACGTTGCGAACGTCGCGCTCTCCCAACTGAGCTACACCCCCACGGTGCAGCCCGGATTATAGCAATCCGGAGAACCGGTCAGGAGGCAGGGGGCAAGCAATGGAAATGGAAGCGCCTGCCACCCCCGTTCAACGCAGTTCCAGCTCGGCGGGAGCGCATTTGGTCACTCCCAGCGCGGTGCGCACCAGCAGCGGATAGCGGTGGCCGGCAAAGCGGCCGCGGCGAACGATGTTGTAACCGATGATCACGCCGGGTACGCGGCCGATGCTGACCTCGCGTCCAGCCAGGTAACCGCCGGCAATGGCCGCATGAATGGCCTGGCGCAGCAAGGCGCCCTGCGCTTGGGTTTGCTGCCTGGCGGGCTGGCCTGCCCGCGAATGATCTTTCGTGCTCATCGCCATCCTCCCCGAGAGAAACTCCGGCACAGGGAATTATCGGCAGCCGGTACGGAAAATTAAGCTTTGATGACGCCCGCGTTTCAGGTGTTATTCGAGCCCACGGCGGCGCGCTGCAAACGATCGTTCACCGCGCGCCAGGCTGCCGTCGCCGGTGGCGCTTCGACCAGGATGCGCGCGCAAGCTGCGCTGTCGAGCGCGCGCAAGTTGGCGTAGAGGTCATGGGCGTAGGCCGAAAAGTCGGCGCTGGCGATACGCCAAACCAGCCCGGAATGCGCGTCGGGCGTGGTCTGCATGGCCAGCACGGCAAGTCTTTCGCCGGCGGCGAGGGCCTGCCGGACGGCAGCCGAGAGGTGTTCCGGCGCGACCAGTTGCAGGGGGGTACGCGGAGCGTAGTGGGCCGCCAGGGCGCCGGAGACGCGCGGGGCGTGCTCGTCACCCGGGCTGCGTTCGGTTACCGCGACGTGCAGCGCACGACCGAGCTCGGCGGCGCCGATCGCCCCGGGGCGCAGGATGCGCGGCCGCTCGGGCCGGGTCAGGTCGAGGATGGTCGATTCGATGCCGACCGCGCACGGCCCGCCATCGAGCACCACCGCCACGGCCTCGCCCAGTTCGTCGCGCACATGCTGCGCCGTGGTCGGACTGATGCGGCCGAAACGGTTGGCCGAGGGCGCGGCGATGCCGCTGCCGAATTCGCGCAGCAGGGCGAGCGCCAGCGGATGGTTGGGCACCCGCAGGCCGACGCTGGCCTGGCCGCCGGTGACCAGGTCGGGCACGGCGGGATGACGCTGGAGTATCAGCGTCAGCGGCCCCGGCCAGAAGGCGCTGGCGAGAGCGAAGGCAGCCGGAGGAATGTTGATGGCCCAGCGTTCGAGGTGACTGGCGGCGGGCAGATGGACGATCAGCGGATGGTCGGCTGGACGTCCCTTGGCCGCGAAGATCTTCGCCAGTGCCACCGGATTCGCGGCATCGGCGCCGAGGCCATAGACGGTTTCGGTGGGAAAGGCGACCAGCTCGCCGGCCTTGAGGGCGGCGGCGGCCTGGGCGATGTCATTCACCGCCATCAGGCTCAATCGATGCCGATCGCCCGGCGTGCCGCCAGCGCCGACTTTTGCACGGCCTCGGGCGAACTGCCGACAACGGTGAAATGCCCCATCTTGCGGCCGGGCCGGGCGTGATGCTTGCCGTAGAGGTGGAGTTTGAGATTCGGCATCGCCAGCAGCCGCGCCCAGTCCGGCTCGTGCGCCTGATGCGGATCGCGCCGGTACCACAGCTCGCCCAGCAGATTGACCATGGTCGCCGCCGAATGCGCCCGCGCCTCGCCCAGCGGCAGATCGCACAGCGCGCGCACCTGCTGCTCGAACTGCGAGCTGAGACAGGCATCGAGCGTGTAATGGCCGGAGTTGTGCGGCCGCGGCGCGATTTCATTGACCACCAGATCACCGCGAACGACGAAGAATTCCACCGCCAGCGTGCCGACGTAGCGCATCTTCGCGGCAATGCCTTCGGCCAGTTCCTCGGCATGGCCGATCAGGCAACCGCTGGCCCGCGCGGGAACGATCGAGAGGTCGAGAATGCCGTGCCGATGGCTGTTTTCCGCCGGAGGGAAGCAGGCGATCTGGCCATCGGCGGCGCGCGCCAGCACCACCGAGACTTCGTAATCGAGCGGCAGCCGCTGCTCCAGCACACAGGCTTCACCGCCAAAAGACTGCCAGGCGGCAAGCGCCTCGGCGCGGCTGTCGACCACCGCCTGGCCCTTGCCGTCATAACCGAAACGCGCCACCTTGAGGATGCCGGGAAACAGCTGCTGCCCGGCATCGGCGAAATCGGCCTCGCTCCTGATGTCGGCATAGGGCGCATGGGGGAAGCCGTGTCGCGCGAGAAAGGCTTTCTCGGCGCTGCGGTTCTGGCAGACAGCGACGGCCGCGCTCGAAGGGCGCACCGGGAGGAATTTTTCGAGCAGGGCCAGGGCTTCGGCCGGCACGTTTTCGAATTCGGTGGTGACCGCGGCGCATCGTTGCGTCATCTGCCCGAGCGCGGCCTCGTCGAGATAGTCGGCAACGAGATGGGTATCGGCGATGCGTCCGGCCGGGCTGTGCGGATCGGGGTCGAGCACCATCACCCGATAGCCCAGCTCATGCGCGGCGATGACGAAGAAGCGGCCGAGCTGGCCGCCACCGAGCAGGCCGAGCGTGGCCGGCGGCAGGATCATCGCCCGCCGTGACGCGCCAGGGCGCGCCAGCCGATGTCATGCCGATACTGCATGCCGTCGAAATGAATCGGCGCCAGCACTTCATAGGCGCGCTTCTGCGCCGCGCGAACATTGTCGCCCAGCGCGGTGACACAGAGCACACGGCCGCCGGCGGTGACGATCTTGCCATCGCGTTCCCTGGTGCCGGCATGGAATACATGCGCATCCTCGCTCGCCGCCGGCAGGCCATCGATGACATCGCCCTGACGCGGTGCCTCGGGATAGTTCGCCGCCGCCAGCACCACGCCGAGCGCGACGCGCCGGTCCCATGCGGCCTCGACCTGGTCGAGGTGGCCATCGATGGCGGCATCGATCAGGGCGGCGAAATCGCTTTTCAGGCGCAGCATGATCGGCTGCGTTTCCGGATCGCCCATCCGGCAGTTGAATTCGAGCACGCGCAGGCCGCCATCGGGCCGGATCATCACGCCGGCATAAAGAAAACCGGTATAGACGATGCCGTCGGCGGCCATGCCGTGGAGGGTCGGCAGGATGACCTCGCGCATGATTCTGGCGTGCAGCTCGGGCGTCACCACCGGCGCCGGCGAATAGGCGCCCATGCCACCGGTATTGGGCCCGCCATCGCCGTCGAGCAGCCGTTTGTGATCCTGGCTGGTGGCCAGCGGCAGGGCATGCTTGCCATCGGCCATGACGATGAAACTGGCTTCCTCGCCATCGAGGAATTCCTCGATGACCACGCGCGCGCCGGCATCGCCCAGGCGGTTTTCGGCCAGCATGTGGTCGACCGCCGCATGCGCCTCGGTCAGGGTCAGCGCCACCACCACGCCCTTGCCGGCGGCCAGGCCATCGGCCTTGATGACGATCGGCGCACCCTCGGCGTCGATGTAGGCATGGGCGGCGGCGGCTTCGGTGAAGGTGGCGAACTTCGCGGTCGGGATGCCGTGGCGGATCATGAAGCGCTTGGCGAAATCCTTCGAGCTTTCGAGTTGCGCGGCGGCTTGCGTCGGACCGAAGATGCGCAGGCCACGGCCACGAAACACATCGACGATGCCGGCCGCCAGTGGCGCCTCCGGGCCGACGATGGTGGCATGGATTCCTTCGCGGGCGGCGAATTCGGCCAGTTGCCGAATGTCGGTGAGGGCAAGGTTTTCCAGTTCCGGCTCGTGCGCCGTGCCGGCATTGCCCGGCGCGACGTAAACCTTTTGCAGACCTGGCGCTTGCGCCAGCCGCCAGGCCAGGGCATGTTCGCGGCCGCCGGAGCCGATGACGAGGAGTTTCATGGTGGTTCTTTCAGGTAATCAGTGTTGACCGGGACGCCACTTGGCCCAGAAGAACAGGACATTGCCATAGCCCTTGCCGCCGGGCACATAGGCCGCTTCCAGCGAGACTTCACGGTAGTCGAGCGAGCCGATCGGCAACACCAGCGGCAGCGGCGTGTAGTGGCCGATGTCGCTGCGCGTGGTGAATCCCGCCGTGTAACCAAGACCGAGCCTGACCTCGGCGCCGAGATTCCAGTAGGTTTTCCAGCCGTAGCCGGCGAGCCATTCCGGCTTGTAGTGCGAGTCCTGGAAACCCATCGCATAGAGGCCATGCCAGTTGCCCTTTTCATCGAAGCGGCCGCGACCGTAGCCCAGGCCCCAGGGCGTTTCCTGATAGCTGTCGATCTTCTCGCGGCTGTAGGCACCGCGCAGATGCGCGGTATGCAAGGGCAGATAGACTTCGCTGCGGCCTTCGTGCCAGGTGGTGGCGAGTTCGTCCTTCGCCTGATCCAGCCAGGAAGAGACGCCTTCGGCACGCAGCGGGGAGGCAACCAGCATCAGGGCGCAGGCAGCGAGCGGAGCAGGCAGGCGGCACATCGGTTCAGTGACGGAAGTGCCGGAAACCGGTGAACACCATCGCCACATTCTGTTCGTCGGCAGCAGCGATGACTTCGGCATCACGCAGCGAGCCACCGGGCTGGATCACCGCCGTGGCGCCGGCTTGCGCCAGCACGTCGAGGCCATCGCGGAAGGGGAAGAAGGCGTCGGAGGCGACCACCGAGCCGGCTACTGAGAGGCCCGCGTTTGCGGCCTTGATGGCGGCGATGCGCGCCGAATCGACCCGGCTCATCTGCCCGGCGCCGACGCCGATGGTCACGCCGTCCTTGCAATACACGATGGCATTCGACTTGACGTACTTCGCCACCCGCCAGGCGAACAGCAGGTCGGCGAGTTCGCGTTCGCTCGGCGCGCGTCTGGTCACCAGCTTGAGCTCGCTTGCGGCGATCCGCGCGGCATCCTGCGTCTGCACCAGCAGACCGCCGCCGACGCGTTTGTAATCGAAGGCCGTCGCCGTCTCGCCAAGGCCGACTTTCAACAGCCGCAGATTCTGTTTGGCGACGAACACCGCCAGCGCCGCCGGAGTGAATTCGGGGGCGATGATGACTTCGGCGAACTGGCCGGCAACCGCGGTGGCCGCGGCCTCGTCGAGCGGCACATTGAAGGCGATGATGCCGCCGAAAGCCGAGCTTGGGTCGGTACTGAACGCCTTGCGGTAGGCTTCCTCGGCCGTTCTGCCCAACGCCACACCACATGGGTTGGCATGTTTGACGATGACGCAGGCCACGCCCGCGTCGCCGGTGAACGCCTTGACGCATTCCCAGGCCGCATCGGCATCGGCGATGTTGTTGTAGGAAAGCTCCTTGCCCTGTAGTTGCCGGTAGCTGGCGATGCTGCCGGGAACGCTGGTCGGCTCGCGATAGAACGCCGCCTGCTGATGCGGATTCTCGCCGTAGCGCAGGGTTTCGACCCGATCGAAGGCCAGTTGCAGGCGCTCCGGGAAAAGCCCGGGATGGCCGTTGGTATCCAGCGAAGTCAGCCAGTTGGCAATCGCGCTGTCATAGCGCGCGGTATGCACGAAGGCCTTCTTCGCCAGGGCGAATCGCGTGGAATGGCCGACCCTGCCGGCCTGCTCGAGTTCGGCGAGCACTGGCGCATAGTCGGCCGGATCGGTGAGCACGGCCACGCCACCTGCTTCGCCGCCGCAGTTTTTCGCCGCCGCGCGGACCATCGCCGGGCCGCCGATATCGATGTTCTCGATCGCCTCGTCGAGCGTCACCCCGGGTCGCGCCACGGTCTCGCGGAAGGGATAGAGATTGACCACCAGCAGGTCGATCGGCGCAATACCGTGGGCCTGCATCGTCGCCAGGTGGTCCGCCAGGTCACGACGACCGAGCAGTCCGCCATGCACCTTGGGATGCAGGGTCTTCACCCGGCCATCGAGCATCTCGGGAAAGCCGGTGTACTCGGCGACGTCGGTGACGGCAAGCCCCGCCTCGCGCAGCAGCTTGGCGGTACCGCCAGTGGACAGCAGACGAATGCCCAGGCGGGCGAGGCCCTGGGCGAATTCGAGGATGCCGGTTTTATCGGAAACGCTGAGCAGCGCCTGGGTGACAGTCATGGGAAGCCCCGGTGAAATTACAGGAAATCGTGCTCGGTGAGCAGGCGGCGCAAGGTGCCGCGGCTGATGCCGAGCATCTGCGCGGCGACAGTCTGGTTGCCGGCGGCCTGCTTCATCACCACCTCGAGCATCGGCCGCTCGACGCTCTTCAACAACATGTCATAAACGGCGTGGGGCGTCTGGCCGTCCAGATCGCGGAAATAGCGGTTCAGGCTGCGGCGCACGCAATCGTCGATTTCGCTGCTCATGCGGCGAGCTCCTCTGCTTCGGGTTGATAGGACAGGCCGGTGGCGGCCAGGCCAAGGAAGAATTCGTCGGTGGCCGCCAGTTGCTCGGCGCGGGTCTGCAACCGATTCATGCGGAAACGGAAATGGGCCGAGCCGACGATGCCCTTGGTATACCAGCTGATGTGCTTGCGGGCGACCTTGGCGCCGGTCTCCTCGCCGTAGAAGTCGTAGAGTTCGCCAAGATGCGCGCGCAGGACGCGGTGGATCTCGTCGGGCGCCGGCGGCGGCAGATGCTTGCCGGTAGCGAGATAATGCTCGATCTCGCGGAAGATCCACGGCCGGCCCTGGGCGGCACGGCCGATCATCAGGCCGTCGGCGCCGGTGTAAGCGAGGACGAAGCGGGCCTTTTCCGGCGTGGTGATGTCGCCGTTGGCAATCAGCGGAATTCGTATCCGCGACTTGACCTCGGCCAGGGTGTCGTATTCGGCGCTGCCCATGTATTGGTCGGCGCGGGTGCGGCCGTGAATGGACAGGGCGCGGATGCCGCTGTCTTCGGCGATCCGCGCGATGCGTGGGGCATTCCGGTGGTCGCGGTTCCAGCCGGTGCGAATCTTCAGCGTCACCGGCGTCCGCGGCACGGCCTTGACCACGGCCTCGAGGATGCGCGCCACCAGCGGCTCGTCCTGCAGCAGCGCCGAGCCGGCCATCACGTTGCACACTTTCTTCGCCGGACAGCCCATGTTGATGTCGATCACCTGCGCGCCATGATCGACGTTGTAACGCGCGGCCTCGGCCAGCATCAGAGGGTCGGCGCCGGCGATCTGCACCGCGATCGGCTCGACTTCGCCTTCGTGGTTGGCGCGGCGCAAGGTCTTGGCGCTGCCGTAAAGCAGCGAGTTGGAAGTCACCATCTCCGACACCGCATAGCCCGCGCCGAGGCGCTTGCACAACTGGCGAAACGGGCGGTCGGTGACCCCGGCCATCGGCGCGACGAACAGATTGTTGCGAAGCCGGAAGCCGAGAAAGTCCATGAACGGAAGCTGAAGGAGGAAGGGGGCGAATCTTACCCCAAAGCGCTCATTTTTTGAACAACCGGGCGCCCAGGCAATACGCTGTCGCTACCAGGCGCGGGCGCCGAACATCATCCGCCGGGCGACGAAATTCTTCAGCGGCGGAAGCAGGTCGAGGGCCAGCAGCGCGGCGCCGCGCGCGTGCCTGACGGGCGCCAGATCGATGGCGAAGATGTCGATCAACAGCTGGGTGAAGCCGATCGCGCCCTGGCGATCGAGCCGGCGGCCGCGCGCGTAGGCGGCGAGCAGCGCGGGATCGCCCGGATCGTCTGCACGGGCAACCCGCTGCGCCAGCTCCCAGATGTCGCGCAGCGCCAGGTTGAAGCCCTGGCCGGCGACCGGATGCAGGGTCTGCGCGGCATTGCCCAGCCAGACCTGACGCTCCCCCACCGGGTTTTCACGGTAGCGAAGAGCGAGCGGATAGGCCACCCGCGGGCTGACTGCGGTGAAGCGGTGACGGGTGCCGAAGCGTTGTTGCAGCACGTCGAGGAAGGCCGCGTCGCCCAGGGCGAGAATGCCCGGCGTCGCCGCCGCGGCACAGGTCAGCACCACGGCATAACCGCGACCGAAGGGCAACAGCGCGACCGGCCCTTCGTCGGTGAAGCGCTCCCAGGCGACGTTGGCGTGCGGTTCGGCAATGTCGGCCGTGCACAGCACGGCATGCTGCGCGTAATCGCGCGAGGTACACGCTTCGAGCGCGGGCGTCCCTTCGGCCCGGGCGGTAAGCGCGTGGCTCCCCCCCGCATCGCCAGCGCCAGCGCCTTGCGTCCCGGCGGGAAGTTTTTTACCTTCGTTATAGGGAATCCCCGCCGCCAGCACCGCCTGATCCAGACGTTCGATCAGCGCACTGGCGGCGACGACCCAACCCAGCGCCGGCACGTCGAGCTCCGCGGCGCGCAGCAGTGTGCGGCCGAAACCGCCGCGCTGCGAGACATGGATGGTCCTGATCGCCGTCGCTGCCCGTTCCGGCCAGACTCCGAGCCGGTCGAGGATCTGCCGCGCGCCTTCGGAGAGCGCCAGGATCCGTGCATCGCCGTGCACCGCCGCGCGCTCGCGGGCCTCGAAGATTTCGCAGGGCACGCCGAAGTGATGCAGCGCCAACGCCAATGTCATTCCGGCCGGCCCGCCTCCGACAATGGCAACGGAGCGGCCAGTCCGGTCCGCCGCGCTCGCCAATGATTCGGGCTTCATCGCCCCGTTCCCATCAGCGCCTCGATCTCGGCGATGGTTTTCGGCACACCGTCGGTCAATACTTCGCATCCGTTCGCGGTTACCCGCACGTCATCCTCGATGCGCACGCCGATATTCCACAAGGCTTGCGGCACGTCGGCAGCGGGGCGGATGTAGCAGCCGGGTTCGATGGTCAGCGTCATGCCCGGGGCCAACAGCGTCCACTGCTCGCCCTGGCGATATTCGCCGGCGTCATGCACGTCCTTGCCGATCCAGTGGCTGGTGCGATGCATGTAGAAGCGCTTGTAGCTCTCGCTCTCGAGCACGCCGGCGACGCTGCCGGCCAGCAGCTCGAGATCGATCAATCCTTGCGCCAGAACATGCAGCGCCGCTTCATGTGGCGCCAGGAAACCCGCACCGGGCTTGACCGCCGCGATGGCGGCAAGTTGCGCTTCGAGCACCAGCTGATAAACATCCGCCTGGGCGCCCGAGAAGCGGCCATTGACGGGGAACGTTCGCGTGATGTCGGCAGCATAGCCGGAGAACTCGCCGGCGGCATCGATCAGCAGCAGATCGCCATCGCGCAAAAGCTGGTCATTGGCCACGTAGTGCAGCACGCAGGCATTCGCACCGCCGGCGACGATCGGCGTATAAGCCGGCGCCTCGCAGCCCTGGCGGCGAAATTCGTGCAGCAGTTCGGCCTCGACTTCATATTCGTACCGTCCCGGGCGAGTGAAGCGCAGGGCACGGCACTGGGCCGTGGCGGAGATGCTCGCGGCACGACGCATCAGCGCGAGCTCGCTGTCGTCCTTGACCAGCCGCAGCGCATCGAGTTCGCCGCGCACATCGCAAATCCTCGCCGGCGCACGCTTGCCGGCGCGCGTCTGCCCGCGCACCGCGTTCAGCGCCGCGGTGATGCGCGCATCCCAGGCCGCATCGTGGCCGAGCGAAAACCACAGCGCCGGCTGGTCGGCCAGCAACTCGGCAAGGCGGGCATCGAATGCGTCGATTGGATGGGCGGCATCGAAACCGAAGGTCTCGCGCGCCGCTTCGGGTCCAAAACGAAAACCGTCCCAGATTTCGCGTTCGAGATTTTTTTCGCGACAGAACAGGATCGCCTGCGCCTCCCCTTCCGCCGGCACGGCGAGCAGCAGCACCGCCTCCGGCTCGTTGAAGCCGGTGAGGTACTGAAAATAGCTGTCGGCGCGATAGGGGAAGTGGGCGTCGCGATTGCGCACCTGTTCGGGCGCGGTGGGAATGACGGCGATGCCGCCACCGGCCTGCTGGATGCGCTGGCCCAATAAAAGTCGGCGCTGGCGATACGGCGAGATGTCCATGCGGGCGATTATAGCGAGCGTCGCTCGGCCGCCTCACTGCGTAATTCCCTATCGAGTTGCGCCAGGCGCCCGGGCGTGCCGACATCGCACCAGAAGCCTTCATGCAACTCGCCTGTCACGCTTCCGCCGGGCATCGCCTGGCGCAACAGCGGCGCCAGCTTCGCCGGCTGGCCACGGACCAGCGAGGCGAACAGTGCCGGTCGATAGATGCCGATGCCCGAAAACGTGAGCCTTGGAAAGCCTTGGTCGGCAGCGAAAACCCTCCGCTCTTCCAAACCGAAATCGCCCCGTGCATGATGTGCGGGATTGGGTACCAGAACGAGATGCGCCAGAGCCTGCGGCACCAGGACCGCACTTGCCCGCGCCACATCCCAGTCACAGAAAATGTCGCCGTTGAGCACCAGGAACGGCGCCTCGCCAAGCAGCGGCAGGGCCTGGGCGATACCGCCGGCCGTCTCCAGCGCGCCCGGCGGTTCGGGCGAGTAACGGATCGACAACCCCCAGCGCGCGCCATCGCCCAGCGCGGTCTCGATCTGCGCGCCGAGGTGGGCGTGATTGATGATGACCTCGGCAAACCCGCTGGCGGCCAGGCGTTCCAGATGCCAGACGATCAGCGGCTTGCCGCCGACCGGCAGCAGCGGCTTGGGCGTGTGGTCGGTCAGCGGCCGCATCCGCTCGCCACGGCCGGCGGCGAGGATCATGGCCTTCATGCGGAGACGACCGCCTCTTCATGCCGGCCATGATCCTCGCCCGTGACGAGAATACGCATGCTTCTCCCCCCGCCCCCTTCCCGAGGAAGGGGGCGGCTGGCTGGGGTCCGCGCCTCGCGCGGACTGACCGTCCGCTCCTGGATCATTCGCTGTGCGTTTGCTCCGGGCGCGCCAGGGTAAAGCCCAGCACCGTTGTCTTGTCCTCGACCCGGTCGAGGGTCCGTCGCAGGGGAGAAAGCTCGTCATAGCGTTCGCAGGCGCGGCGCAGATAGCCAAGTACCCGCGGCATGTCATCGAGATAACCGGCCTTGCCGTCGCGATGACAAAGCCGGGCGAAGATGCCGAGCACCTTGAGCTGGCGTTGCACGCCCATCCATTCGTAGTCGCGATGGAAGGCGGCGAAATCGGTGTTGATCGGCAGTCCGGCGCGACGCGCCTGCTCCCAGTAAGCGATCAGCCAGTCGAGTTCCTGCTCTTCGTCCCATGCAATGTAGGCATCGCGCAGCAGCGAGACCATGTCGTAACTGAGCGGCCCGTACACCGCATCCTGAAAATCGATGATGCCGGGATTGGGCGTGGCAACCATCAGGTTGCGCGAGTGGTAATCGCGATGCACAAAGACTCTCGGCTCGGCCAGATTGACGGCGAGGATGCGCTCGAACACCTTGTTCAGCGCATCGCGCTCGACTGCCGGCAGTTCGAGTTGCTGGTGCCGCGCCAGATACCACTCGGGAAAAAGTTCCAGCTCGCGCAGGAGCAGTGCCCGGTCGTATTCGGGCAGCACGCCGGGGCGGCTCGCCGCCTGGATGCGGACCAGCGCGGCAATCGCGTCGGCATACAGGCCGGCGGCATTCCGTGCGTCGAGCGCCGCCAGATAGGTCATCCCGCCCAGGTCGGAAAGCAGCAAAAATCCCTGCGCCAGGTCTTCCGCCAACACCTCCGGCACATGCACCCCGGCGGAATGCAAGAGCCTTTGCACCGCAAGCCAGGGCCGGCAGTCTTCGTGTTGTGGCGGCGCATCCATGACGATGCGCGTCGTGCCGTCACTGAACGTTGCCCGGAAATAACGGCGGAAGCTGGCGTCGGCGGAAGCCAGGGCAAGAGTAAACGGCCGGCCCGGACAGCAGGCGGCGAGCCAGGTCGACATCAGCTCTTGGCGTTTCATCGAGGATTGATCGGCCGCGCGGCCGGCCAGGGTAGAGTGTTAGAATTCAAAATTCTAGCACTGGCTCGGCATCAGGTTTTGTTGTTCCTGGCCGGGCTTTTTTCAGACCAACGGCATGCCCCATTTTCGTCGCGGACAATTCGATCTCAGACTGCTGACCGCGCTGCTGCTGTCGGGTGCAGGACTCTCCCATGCCGAAACCCTGCCGGCACTGAGAGTCGACCCGGCGCTGCTCGGCCCCCTGCCGGCGGCCACCGGCAAAAAACCCGTACCGGGCGAGGTCACGGCCAAACCGGCGGCCGCCGGTTCGGACACCGGACAGACGGCGACACCCGCAGCACAAACCCCGGAGGCACCCGTGGCAGTCCCGCCTGTCGCGGCCCCCGCGCCCCGCATCGCCACGCCGGCCGCAAGGCAACGTCCCGAACCCGCCGCCAGCCCGGCCGCGAAAGCCGCCTCATCCTCCGCACCGGCAGCACCAGCCACCGCGGCGCCGCAGGCCTACCTGCCGCCGGAAGTGGCCGAAACATCGCACCTACCGCCGCTCTATTCCGCCCATGCCGCCAGCAACCTGCCCGAACCGGCGCTCGCCACCAGCCGGCAACTGGCACCCCATGCCAAGCAGCCCGACGAGTCGCTGCCCTCCTTCCTCATTGCCGACCGGATCAATGGCACCACCGACCAGCAAATGGTGGCCGAAGGCCATGTCCAGCTGCGCCAGCGCAATGCCCTGCTCGAAAGCGACCGGCTGACCCATTTCGATGCCACGGACGAGGTCGAGGCCGAAGGCCATGTGCGCCTGTCAAACGAGGGTGATCTGATGCGCGGGCCCAAGCTGCGGATGAAAATGGCCGACAGCACGGGTTTCTTCGAACAGCCGGAATACCGTATCCGACGGGCCAGGACCGGCGCCGCGCCAACGCTGTGGACCGGCACGGAAGAGCCTCAGGGAAACAACCTGACCACCGGTCGGGGCAAGGCCGCGCGCCTCGAATTCGAAGGCGAGGGCAAGTACAAACTGACCGATGCCACCTACAGCACCTGCACCCCGAGCGAAGGCAGCGACCCCGACTGGTTCGCCCGCACCTCCGGCCTCACCCTCGATTATGGCAAACAGGTCGGCGAGGCGACCGATGCCACGCTGGTGTTCAAGGGCACCCCGATCCTGTATTCGCCATGGCTCTCCTTCTCGCTCAACAACGAGCGGAAGAGCGGGCTGCTGACGCCCTCCTTCGGCACCACCTCGCGCGGCGGCTTCGAGTACACCCAGCCGCTCTACTGGAACATCGCGCCGAACATGGACGCCACCCTCGCGCCGCGCCTGATGTCCAAGCGCGGCGTCCTCTGGAACGGCGAATTCCGCTATCTCGAACCCAATTACAACGGCATCATCCAGGGCCAGTTGCTGCCCAACGACAAGATCGAAGACAAGCGCCGTAGCGCCTATTCGCTGGTGCACACCCAGAACTTCGGCAACGGGTTCAGCGGCGCACTGAATGTCAGCGGCGCCTCGGACGGCACCTATTTCAGCGATCTCGGCCGCGGCTCGGCGATCGTCGCCCAGACCAACATGCTGCGTCAGGGCGTACTCGGCTACGGCGCCAGCTGGTGGTCGGCGAGCCTCCTGGCGCAGAGCTATCAGACCCTGCAGGATCCGGCGCTGCCGCCGGTCGCCATTCCCTACAAGCGCCTGCCGCAACTGACCCTGAATGCCAACCGCAACGACCTGCCGCTCGGTCTCGGCTTCACCTTCAACGGCGAGAACGTCAACTTCCGCCACCCGACGCTGCCCGATGGCCGGCGCCTCACGCTGTATCCGCAACTTTCCCTGCCGCTGCAGACCGCGGCGTTTTACGTCACGCCGAAAATCGGCTTTCATTCGACCCGCTATCAGCTCGAAAACCAGCCGGTCGGCACGCCGGACAAGCTGACCCGCAACCTGCCGATCTTCAGCGTCGATAGCGGCGTCACTTTCGAGCGCCCCGCCGAATGGTTCGGCGCGGCGCTGACCCAGACACTCGAACCACGGCTGTTCTACGTCCATATTCCGGTGCGCGACCAGAGCCAGATCCCGGTCTTCGACAGCGCCTTGGCCGACTTCAACTTCGCCCAGATCTTCTCCGAAAACCGTTACAGCGGCGGCGACCGGATCGGCGACGCCAACCAGCTCACCGCCATGCTCACCTCGCGCCTGCTCGATCCGGAAAGCGGCGCCGAGATCATTCGCGCCGGTCTCGGCCAGCGCATCTACTTCACCACCCAGCAGGTCACCCTGCCCGGCGAGACACCCCGCGGCGACCGCCAGACCGATCTGCTCGGCGCCTTTTCCGGGCGCGTGCTGCCGAAGACCTGGCTCGATGCCAACATCCAGTACAGCCCGCGGTTTTCGCGCATGGAACGCTTGAACATCGGCGCGCGCTATCAGCCCGAAATCGGCAAGCTGCTCAATGCCGGTTACCGCTACACCCGCGACCAGCTCGGCCAGATCGACATCTCCGGACAGTGGCCGCTTTCCGGTGGCTGGCATGGGGTGGGCCGCTTCAATTACTCGACCAAGGAAAGCCGCCCGATCGAGACGGTGGCCGGCCTCGAATACGATGGCGGCTGCTGGGTCGCGCGGATCGTCCTGCAACGTCTGGCGACCCAGACCCAGCGCGCCAATACCGGAATTTTCTTCCAGCTCGAACTGAACGGTTTCGCCCGCCTCGGCTCCAACCCGCTCGAACTGCTCAAGCGCAGCGTACCCGGCTACAGCCTGATCAACCCGCCGGCCACCGATCCCGCGTTCACCACCTTGTCCGTGCCGACACCATGACCCTCCGTCCGTTATTCCTCTTCCTTGGCCTGCTCGCCTCGCTTGCTTGCTCCGCCAGCGCGCAGGCGCAGACCCGCCGCAGCGACCCGGTCGAGATCGATCGGATCGTCGCCATCGTCAATGACGAGGCGATCACCGCCTTCGAGCTGCGCAGTCGGCTGGCCACGGTCGAACGCCAGCTTAAGACGCAGAACGTGCAACTGCCGCCGCGCGAGGTGCTCGAGCGCCAGTTGCTCGAACGCATGATCACCGACCGGGTGCAATTGCAGTTCGCCAAGGAAACCGGGATGCGCATCTCCGACCTCGAGCTCGATGCCGCCCTGCGCCGGATTGCCGAAAGCAACCGGCTGGCTCTGCCGGATTTTCGTGCCGCCCTGGAGAAGGACGGCATCGCCTGGCCCAAGTTCCGGGAGGAAATCCGTCAGGAAATCATCCTCTCGCGCCTGCGCGATCGCGAGGTGAATAGCCGGGTCACGGTCTCCGAGGGCGAGATCGACAATTATCTGGCCAGCCAGCAAACGGGCGCGGCCGAACAGGACACGGAAGTCGCGCTGGCGCACATCGTGCTGCGCGTGCCGGAAGAAGCCACGCCCGACCAGCTGATGCGCATCGGCGCCCGGGCCAAGGCCGCGTTGGAGCAGCTCCGTCGCGGCGAGGATTTTGCCAAGGTCGCCGCCGCCTACTCCGACGCACCGGACGCCTTGAGCGGCGGCGCGCTTGGCCTGCGCAGCCTCGACCGCCTGCCCGCGTTGTACGCCGATGCCGCACGCAAGCTCAACCCGGGCGAAGTCAGCGACATCCTGCGCAGTCCGGCCGGCTTCCACATCGTCAAGCTGGTCGAAAAACATGGTCGCCAGATCACCGGCGACGCAGCCTTGCCGACGCTGAAACAGACCCATGCCCGCCACATCCTGATCAAGGTGAATGAGCTGGTCTCCGCGGCCGAGGCCAGGCACAAACTCGAAACGCTGAAGGAACGGCTCGACAACGGCGCCGATTTTGCCGAACTGGCCCGGCTGTATTCGAACGATCTGTCCGCCGCCAAGGGCGGCGATCTGGGCTGGCTCTATCCGGGCGATACCGTGCCTGAATTCGAGAAAGCCATGGATGCGCTGAAGCTCAACGAGGTCAGCCAACCGGTCCAGTCGCCTTTCGGCTTTCACCTGATCCAGGTGCTGGAGCGTCGCACGGAAGAAGCCGGCAAGGACCGCCAGCGCCTGCAGGCGCGCATGGTGCTGCGCGAACGAAAAGCCGACGAAGCCTATCAGGACTGGGTACGCCAGCTGCGTGACCGGGCGTATGTCGAACTCCGCACCGAAGACCGTTAAACCCATCGTCATCACCTCGGGCGAGCCGGCCGGCATCGGCCCCGAGCTCTGCCTGCGCCTGGCCGAGCGGCCCTGGCCGGTGCCGCTCGTCGTGCTCGGCGATCGTGGCCTGATCGAGGAACGCGCCCGGCAACTGGGGCTCGATGCCGACCGGCTGACCATTCGTCACATCCCGCTCGAAAAGTCGGCGCTGGCGGGACGCCTCGATACCGAAAACGCCCGCCATGTCCTCGAACTGATCGATGTCGCACTCGCCGGCTGCCTCGCCGGCGAGTTCGCGGCGATGGTTACCGCGCCGATCCACAAGGGCATCATCAACGATGCCGGGATCCCCTTCACCGGGCACACCGAATACCTGGCCGAACGCACGCGGACGCCGCGCGTGGTGATGATGCTCGCCGGCGCCGGACTGCGCGTGGCGCTGGCCACCACCCATCTGCCGCTGAAGGACGTGCCGGCGGCGATCACCGCCCGCGACCTGGAAGCCACGCTGCGCATCCTGCATGCCGATTTGCAAAGCAAATTCCGCATCGCCCACCCGCGCATCCTGGTCGCCGGGCTCAATCCTCATGCCGGCGAGGGCGGGCACATGGGACAGGAGGAAATCGAAGTGATCGCCCCGCTGCTGGAAAAGCTGCGCGACGAAGGGATGGCGCTCGTCGGCCCCTTGCCGGCCGACACGCTGTTCACCAAAAACGTGCTCGCCGGCTCCGCTGCGCAACTGGCGATGTATCACGATCAGGGCCTGGCGGTGCTCAAGTACGCCGCCTTCGACGAAGGCATCAACATCACCCTCGGCCTGCCGGTCATCCGTACCTCGGTCGATCACGGCACCGCGCTCGATCTCGCCGGCAGCGGACACGCCTCACCGAACAGCCTGTTCGCCGCGGTCGCCGCCGCGATCGACCTGGCGCATGCGGCGCCATGAGCCGCCGCATCGAAGGTCATGCTGCCCGCCGCCGCTTCGGGCAGAACTTTCTGGTCGATGCCGACATCATCCACGCCATCATCGCCGCCATCGCGCCGCGGGCAGATGACACAGTGGTCGAGATCGGCCCGGGACTCGGCGCCCTGACGGGGCCGCTGCTCGAGCGCCTGCCGCATCTCCAAGTCGTCGAAATCGACCGCGACCTGATCGGCCGCCTGCGCCAGCGCTGGCCGGCCGAGCGGCTGACGATCCATGCCGGCGACGCGCTGGCCTTCGACTTCGGCCAGCTCGCGGGCGGGGGCCGGCTGCGCATCGTTGGCAATCTGCCTTACAACATTTCCGGGCCGCTGCTGTTTCACCTGCTCGGCTTTGCCCACGCCATCCATGACCTGCATTTCATGCTGCAAAAGGAAGTAGTCGACCGCATGGTGGCCGCACCCGGTACCACCGACCGCGGCCGGCTGTCGGTGATGCTGCAGTATCACTTCCACATCGAGCGCCTGCTCGATGTGCCGCCCGAATCCTTTGCCCCGGCGCCGAAGGTCGACTCGGCGGTCGTCCGCCTGATGCCCTGGCGCGGCGCGGCCGCCGGAGCCACGGCGCACCCGCACCCCGTGGTACGCGATGCCGCGCTGTTCGCCCGCCTGGTTGCCAGTGCCTTCGCCCAACGCCGCAAGATGCTGCGCAATACCCTGCGCGGACTCGCCGACAGCGCGCTGCTCGAAGCCGCCGGCATCGCTCCGACCGCGCGCGCCGAGGAACTCGGGGTCGCCGACTTCGTTCGCCTCGCCGATCTCTTGAGCACGCATGGTGGGCGCTGACCCGGCGCCACTGGACATCGCCATCATCGGCGGCGGCCCCGCCGGGCTGATGGCGGCGGAAGCAGCCAGCCACAGCGGCCGGCGCGTGGCCGTCTTCGACGTGATGCCTTCGGTCGGGCGCAAATTTTTGCTCGCCGGGCGGGGCGGTCTCAATCTCACCCATGCCGAACCGTTCGACGCGTTCATCCGTCGCTATGGCGAGCGCAGCGAAATCGTCGGCCGCTGGCTGGCCGTCTTCGGCCCGAGCCAGGTGCGCGAGTGGGCGCAGGAACTCGGCATCGCCACCTTCGTCGGCAGTTCCGGGCGGGTCTTTCCGCGAGAAATGAAAGCCGCTCCGCTGTTGCGCGCCTGGCTTTCCCGGCTGCGCGCCCGCGGCATCGCCTTCCATCCGCGACATCGCTGGTGCGGTTGGGAAATTGCTGCAACCGCCGCTCACCGCCTGCGCTTCACCACCCCTGCCGGCGCTGGCGAATACAGCGCCACCGCCGTGATTCTGGCGCTGGGCGGCGGCAGCTGGGCACGGCTGGGTTCCGACGGACGCTGGATGGCCCTGCTGGCGGCGAAAGGCATTCCCCTGCAACCCCTGCGCCCGGCCAATTGCGGTTTCGACGTGGCCTGGAGTCCCTATTGGCGAGAGCACCTGGCCGCGCGCCATGCCGGCCAGCCGGTGAAGACGATGAGCGCCCGGCTGGTCCGGGCGGACGGTGGGAGTTTCGAACAGCGGGGCGAATTCGTCCTCACCGCGAACGGTATCGAGGGCAGCCTGATCTATGCCCTGTCGGCGCCGCTGCGCGATGCCATCGCCACCGATGGCCACGCCGAACTGCTCCTCGACCTGCTGCCCGATCGCCCGCTCGACGGACTGCGCCGCCAGCTTTCACGCTCGCCCGGACGCGACTCATGGACCACCTGGTTGCGCCGCAGCGTCGGCCTTGGCAGCGTCAAGACCGCGCTGTTGCGGGAGCTGACCGATCCGTCGCAGCGCCGGAATCCTGACCTGCTCGCCGCCGCCATCAAGGCGCTACCGTTGCGCCTCGTCGCCACTCGCCCGCTGGACGAAGCCATCAGCAGCGCCGGCGGTGTCGATTTCACGGCGCTCGACGCCGATCTGATGTTCAAGGACTGGCCCGGTATTTTCTGTGCCGGCGAGATGCTGGACTGGGAAGCGCCGACCGGCGGCTATCTGCTCACCGCCTGCCTGGCCAGCGGCCGCGTGGCGGGGAATGGCGCCGTTCGCTGGTTGCGGCGACTCCGCGAGGAGCATCGATAAAAAAGCGCACCCCGGTACAGAAGGGTGCGCTTTTGCACCGGCTTGTCGGCCGTCAGACTTCTTTCTTCTCGCTGGTGCTAAAGCCGATCAGGGTATACAGCGGGCAGAAATTGATCAGCGCCGTCGCCAGCGGAACAATGCCGATCCATGCCCACACCGGCCCCCCCATGAACGCCCAGGCAATCAGGGCAATGCCGGCGACGATACGTAGTATGCGGTCGATGCCGCCAACGTTTGGTTTCATGCAAGCCTCCTTTTTTGTGATGGAAAAACCAGCAACATGCCATGCCTCCTCGGCACGGGTCACTATACCCCGATTCCGGCAGGGGATAAACCATCCCGGCTCATCCCAATTCCGCCATCACCGGGGCGTGATCGGAGGGCCGCTCAAGCTTGCGTGGCGCCTTGTCGATCTGGCAAGCCCGGCAAACATCTGCCAGGGAAGGCGAGAGCAGGATGTGATCGATGCGCAGGCCATGGTTGCGGCGAAAGCCCATCTGTCGGTAATTCCACCATGAAAAACTTTTTTCCGGCTGCTCGAACAGGCGAAAGGCGTCCTTGAGGCCGAGCGCGAGCAACTGCCGAAAGGCGGTGCGTTCGGCTTCGCTGCACAGGATCTGGCCGCGCCAGGCTTGCGGATCATGCACGTCGCGATCTTCCGGCGCGATGTTGTAATCGCCGAGCAGGGCAAGCCGCGAATGGTGTTGCACCTCCTCCCGCAGCCAGTCGGTCAATGCCGCCAGCCAGCGCAATTTGTACTCGTATTTCTCCGCGCCGACGGCCTGGCCGTTGGGCACATAGGCGCAGATCAGGCGCACACCATCGACACTGGCCGCGATCACCCGCTTTTGCTCGTCGGCAAAGCCGGGGATGCCACACTGCACTCCGGCGAGTTCGCCACGCGCCAGAAGCGCCACGCCGTTGTACGTTTTCTGCCCGTCATGCACCGCGCGATAGCCCGCCGCAAGAAGCTCGGCATAGGGAAAGGCCTTGTCCTCGGTCTTGGTTTCCTGCAAACAAAGGACATCAGGCCGATTCACTGCCAGCCAGTCGAGTACGTGGGGCAGGCGGACCTTGAGCGAATTCACATTCCAGGTAGCGAGCTTCATCTGCCGATCATACCCGAACCGTAAATACTCTCGACAACCTACTCGAGGCCTTGTTTTACAATTTATTTGTTGTATTATGTGCTTAGCAGGTTGCCCCTGCTTCATCCGCTCATCCGCGGATGTCATTACAACCTGGTCAAGGAGAATTCCATGCTTACGCTCGCACTCATCCTCTTCGCCATCGCCGCGCTCGGTGGCGCCACCATGGCGGTGATTCATTTCCGCGGCAACAACCCGCCCCTGCCCCTGGCCGCGCTGCATGGCCTGCTGGCCGCCAGCGCACTGGTCCTCCTGCTGCTGGCCGTGCTGCAAGGTGTTCCGGAGGCTAGCGTACCCAGCTTGGTGCTTTTCGTGATCGCAGCGCTCGGTGGTTTTTTCCTGCTTTCCATACACCTGCGCAAGCAGCGTCTGCCATCACCCGTGGTGCTGATTCATGGCGGTGTGGCCGTGCTGGCCTTCCTGATCCTGCTCTTTTCAATGCTGTAGGCCGCCGGCCGCAGGAGATCGATCATGGGCCGCAGTGTGCGACTGGGTGGGCATCCGATCCACCCCCTTCTGGTGCATTTCCCGGTCGCCCTGTGGTCCATGACCCCGCTGTGGGATACGCTGGGGCTCGTTCAGGCACAAGAACTATGGTGGCAATTCGGGTATTGGTCGCTCGCCGTTGGGCTGGCACTGTCCTTACCGGCGATGGCCGTCGGTTTCATCGATTTTGCAAACATCGGCGACAATCCGGCCGCGGGACGCGCAGCCATGCGGCACATGATGGCGATGAGCAGCGCCGCCTGCGTCGCCCTGATCGATCTGCTGCTGCGCCACGGTCAATCCATCCCGTCCAGTCCACTGCTTCTGCTGGGCCTGTCGTTGTCCTGCATGGGGCTGGTATTTATCGGCGGCTGGTTCGGTGGCGAACTTGTCTATCGACACGGCATAGGTCGCGCCGAGTAGACTGCGATTTGCAGCTTTTGCCGTTATGCGGCAATATGCAGACAGCAGTTTTCCACGCCCAGCAAAGGGTTGACCGCGATGATTTCCTCTCCTGAAACAGCGTCCTCGATTCGTTCCACCATTCTCGCCTTGCTCAAGACCTCGGGGCGCCTGACGATCGCACGCCTGGCGGAAACGATCGGCGTTTCCTACGAAGCCGTGCGCAGCCAGATCGTGCAACTAAAAAAGGAGGGCTGGATTGCCCAGCATCTGGAGCGCGACCTTGCTGCCGCGGGGCGCCCACGCAGCCTCTACCGGTTGACCCAGGTCGGCGAGAACCGCTTCCCCAAGCATTACGACACGCTGGCCGTGGATCTGGTCGATGCCATGGCAACCCGGCTGGGCCCGGAGCAGGCCCGCAATGTTCTCGCCGAAGTCGCCGAAACCCAGTTGCAGCGCTGGGAGCCGCGTCTGCGCGGCAAGTCGCTCGATGAGCGTCTGGCGCTGTTGACCACCTTCTATGGCGACAACGACCCCTACATGAGCGTCGAAACCCGCGACGGCGAAACGTACCTGATGGAGCGCAACTGTCCTTATCTGAATGTGGCCTTGCGTCGTCCCCTGCTGTGCAGCGTCACGGTTTCGGTACTGACCCGGCTGCTGGGCGTGCGCGTGGTGCGGGAGAAGCGCTTCCAGAATGGTGATGGCTGTTGTGCCTTTCGCATCCTGGCCGATCAGCCCTGTACCCCCGCCGGCTTCGAGCTGGAACCCTGAAACCTCGGTCGACCGCTCAGCGATGCCGGGATCATGAGGAGATCCCGGCATTCATGCCGTCGACCGCCCTCACCTGCCGCGCTGAAAAGTCGGCGCTGGCGAGGCGGCGGGGAAACCCGGTAACGCGGGCTTCAGACCGTCTCGACCATGCCGCTATGCCGCAGTAGCGCATCGGGGCGCGGTTCGCGGCCGCGAAAGGACTTGAACGATTCGAGCGCGTCACGTGAACCGCCGACGGCAAGAATCTCGCGCCAGAAGCGCTCGCCGGTCTCGGCATCCAGCGTGCTGCCGCCCTTGGCCCGCGCGGCATCCTCGAAGGCTTCGAAGGCATCGGCGGAGAGCACCTCGGCCCACTTGTAGCTGAAATATCCGGCGGCATAGCCGCCGGCGAAGATATGCGAAAAACTCATCGGAAACCGGTTCCATTCCGGCGGCACGATGACCGCCGTCTCGCGGCGCACCTGGTCGAGCAGATCGAGCACGCGCTTATCGCCGCCGGGGAGGAAATCCCAGTGCAGGCGCAGATCGAAAAGCCCGAACTCGAGCTGGCGCAAGGTAAATAAACCACTCTGGAAATTCTTCGCCGCCAGCATCTTGTCGAACAGCACGCGCGGCAACGGTTCGCCGCTGTCGACGTGCGCCGTCATGTTTTCGATCACGGCCCACTCCCAGCAGAAATTCTCCATGAACTGACTGGGCAGCTCGACCGCATCCCACTCCACGCCGTGAATGCCGGAGACCGGCAATTCGTCGACCAGGGTCAGCAAATGGTGCAGGCCGTGACCGCACTCGTGGAACAGCGTGATGACATCGTCGTGACTGAAGGTGGCCGGCTTGTCGCCCACCGGAGCGGGAAAGTTGCAGTTCAGGTAGGCCACCGGGGTTTGCACGGTTTTCGAAAACTCGGCGCTGGCGGGCCGGCGACGCCGACGGGTGACCGCTTCGTCCATCCAGGCGCCGCCACGCTTGGTTTCGCGGGCATAAAGATCGACATAGAACTGACCGATCAGTTCGCCCCCGCGCTCGATGCGATAAAAGCGCACCGCAGGCTCCCACACTGGCGCCGTATCCGGCAGGATGCGCACGTTGTAAAGGGTTTCGATGACATGGAAGAGTCCGGCCATCACCTTGGGTTCGGGGAAATACTGCTTCACCTCGTCGTCGGAAAAACTGTAGCGCTGCTGACGCAATTTCTCCGAGGCCCGGGCGATGTCCCAGGCTTCGAGCGCATCGAGGCCGAGCCGCTCGCGGGCGAAATCCCGCAGTTCGGCCAGATCGCGCTCGGCGAAAGGGCGTGCCCTGGCCGCCATGTCCCGCAAAAAAACGGCTACCTGCTGCGGGCTCTCGGCCATCTTCGAGACCAGCGAGACCTCGGCGAAATTGGCATAGCCGAGCAACTGCGCCTCCTCATGGCGCAGCGCGAGGATGCGGTCGATCAACGGCCCGTTGTCCCATTCGGGTTTGCCGAACTCCGAGGCACGGGTGGCATAAGCGCGATACATCCGTGCGCGCAGGTCGCGGTCATCGGCATACTGCAATACCGGAATGTAGGCAGGTGCATGCAGGGTGAATTTCCAGCCCGGTCGGCCGTCGTTCGCCGCGGCCTGGCGGGCGGCGGCCTTGACATCGTCGGGGAGCCCCGTCAGTTGGTCCTCGTCCCCGATCCATTCGGCATGGGCATTGGTGGCGTCGAGCACGTTCTCGGAAAACTTCGCCGCCAGCGCCGAGAGCTCCTCCTGAATGGCCTTGAAGCGCGGCTTCACTGCTTCCGGCAAGGCGGCGCCGGAGAGCCGGAAGTCGCGCAGCTCGTTCTCGATGATTCTTTTGCGCGCCGGCGTCAGGCGGGGGAATTCGGCGCTATCGGCAAGGGCCTGGTACTTGGCGAACAGCGCCAGATTCTGACCGAGTTCGACATAGAAGCTGGTCACCTCGGGTAGCAGCGCGTTGTAGGCTTCACGCCAGGGCGGGATGTCGTTCACCGCGTGCAGATGGCCGACGATACCCCACGCCCGCGACAGGCACTCGTTGGCGTCGATCAGCGGTTGCACGAAGGCATCCCAGGTAACCGGGGTTTCCGGCGCGAGCAGCCGCTCGGTCAGTACGCGGTTTTCGCCCAGCAAGTGACGAATGGCCGGAGCGACGTGGTCTGGCAGCACGGCGTCGAAACATGGCAGACCACTGAAATCGAGCAAAGGGTTCATGGCAATCAATGGAAGAAGGAGACAGCGATTATGCCGCAAGCCAGCCGATATAATCGACCCGTCTGCCCCTACAGGACCAGTTCATGACCACTCGTCACCTCCGTTTGCTGATTCTCGGTTCCGGCCCCGCCGGCTACAGTGCCGCGGTCTACGCTGCGCGCGCCAATCTCAACCCCGTGCTGATCACCGGCATCGCCCAGGGCGGCCAGTTGATGACCACCACCGATGTCGATAACTGGCCGGCCGACGCCGACGGCGTGCAGGGGCCGGAGTTGATGGCGCGCTTCGAGAAACACGCCGCGCGCTTCAACACCGAGATGATTTTCGATCACATCCACACCGCCCATCTCGAGGAGAAACCGTTCCGCCTGATCGGCGATGCCGGCGAATACACCTGCGATGCACTGATCATCGCCACCGGCGCCTCGGCCCAGTATCTCGGCCTGCCCTCGGAAACCGCCTTCGCCGGCAAAGGCGTTTCCGCCTGCGCCACCTGCGACGGCTTCTTCTACAAGAACCAGGAGGTCGCCGTTATCGGCGGCGGTAACACCGCGGTCGAGGAAGCGCTGTATCTGGCCAACATCGCCAGCCGCGTCACCGTGGTGCATCGCCGTGACAAGTTCCGCGCCGAGAAGATCATGCAGGACAAGCTGTTCGAAAAGGAACAGGCCGGCAAGGTGGTGATCAAGTGGAACTCGGTGCTCGACGAAGTTCTTGGCGACAAGACCGGCGTCACCGGCATCCGCATCAGGAATACGCAAAGCGGCACCAGCGAGGAACTCCCGCTCACCGGCGTCTTCATCGCCATCGGCCACCTGCCGAATACCGAGATTTTCGCCGGTCAGCTGGCCATGGAAAACGGCTACCTCGTCACCCGTGGCGGCCAGACCGGCTTCGCCACGGCGACTTCGATTCCCGGCGTGTTCGCCGCCGGCGACGTGCAGGATCACATCTACCGCCAGGCGGTGACCAGCGCCGGCAGCGGCTGCATGGCGGCGCTCGATGCCGAGCGCTACCTCGACGGCCTGGAGCAGTAGCATGGCGGGCGGAGGACGCGGCGGCAAACCCGCCCCCATCCTCCGCGCCGAACCGGATCCACAACCCGCTACGGCCGATACGGATGAGCGCGCATTGTTTCGCGCGGCGGTGGCCGATGCCCGGCCACTCCATTCCGACCGGGCGGACCTTTCACCGCCGCCACCGCCCGCCATTCCGCGCCAGCGGGTGAAGGATGAAACGGCAGCCCTCGTCGCATCATTGCACGAACCGCTCTCCTCCGACCAATGGCTCGAGGGCGGCGACGAAACGGCCTGGCGGCGCGATGGCGTGCCCTTGCGGGTACTCCGCGATCTGCGCCGGGGCCGCTGGAGTGTGCAGGCTTCCCTCGATCTGCACGGCCACAGCCGCGACGAAGCACGCCTCGCGCTAGTGAACTTTCTCGCCGAAACCCGAGCCAGAGAGCAGCGTTGCCTGCGCATCGTGCATGGCAAGGGACAGCATTCGCTGGGCCGCGAGCCGGTGCTCAAGCATTGGGTGCCAGGCTGGCTCAGTCAACGTCAGGAGGTGCTGGCCTTCTGCCAGGCACGTCCGCAGGACGGCGGCGGCGGCGCGGTCATCGTGTTGCTGCGCAAGTAGCCGGGCAAAGCGAGCCAGGCAGCCGCCCATTCCCCCGAGAAAGGGGGCGCGGGATAGGCCCGCCAGTCTGCCGTAGGCGAAACCGACGAGCCTTCGATTAAATCGCAGCCTCGTCAGCCTCGCCGGTGCGAATGCGCACCACCTGCTCGACCGCGGTGACGAAAATCTTGCCGTCGCCGATCTTGCCAGTACGCGCCGCCTTGATGATGGCTTCGATCGCCGGCTCGACGGTATCGTCGGCAACCACGATCTCGAGCTTGATCTTGGGCAGGAAGTCGACCACATATTCGGCGCCGCGATAAAGTTCGGTGTGCCCCTTCTGCCGGCCGAACCCCTTCACCTCGCTGACCGTCAGGCCAGTCACGCCGACTGCGGACAAGGCTTCACGCACCTCGTCGAGCTTGAAAGGTTTGATCACCGCTTCGATTTTTTTCATGGGGTCTCCTGTTCAGAATTCGTCGGCATAAGCCGATGTTATCGGATAGCGCCAATCCTTGCCGAACCCCCGCTGGGTGACACGAATGCCGACCGGTGCCTGGCGTCGCTTGTATTCGTTTTTCTTGAGCAAACCCACCACCTTGCGCACATCGCTTTCAGCAAAACCCTGGGCGATGATCTGCCGCGGGCTCTCGTCGCGCTCCATGTAGGCTTCGATGATGGCATCGAGCACCGCGTAGGGCGGCAGGCTGTCCTGATCGAGTTGTCCAGGCTTCAGTTCAGCCGAGGGCGGACGCTCGATGATGTTCCGCGGAATCACCGGCGAGAGACTGTTACGCCAGCGCGCCAGGTCATACACCCGGGTCTTGAAGACGTCCTTGATGACGGCAAAGCCGCCGGCCATGTCGCCGTACAGCGTGGCATAGCCGACGGCCATTTCACTCTTGTTGCCGGTGGTTAGCACGATGCGGCCGCTGCGGTTGGAAAACGCCATCAGCAGCAGGCCACGAATCCGCGCCTGAATGTTCTCGTCCGTCGTATCCCAGGCGGGCTTTTGCCCCAGCCGCGAAAAAGTCGGCGCCAGCGACACGGCGAAATCCTCCATCAACGGGCCGATCGGGATTTCGTCATAGTCCACGCCGAGCCGGGCGACCATTTCCCGCGAGTCGTCGAGACTCATCTGCGCGGTATAGGGCGAAGGCATCATCACCGCGCGCACGCGCTCCGCCCCCAGCGCATCGACGGCAATGGCCAGGGTCAGCGCCGAGTCGATGCCGCCCGAGAGGCCGATGATGACCCCTGGGAAACCGTTTTTGCCCACGTAGTCGGCGACGCCCAGTTTCAATGCTGCCCAGAGTTCGGCCTCGGGCGCCGCGGCGGCAGCGATATCCCCTGGCCGCAACGTGCCATCGGCATAGTCCACGATGCCGAAACTTTCGACGAAGGCCGGCAGTTGATGCGTCAGCCGCCCGGTTCCATCCAGCGCGAACGAGGCGCCATCGAACACCAGCTCGTCCTGGCCACCCACCAAGTTGGCGTAGATGACCGGCCGGCCCGTGGCGGCAACGCGTTCGCGCACCACCTCGTGACGGCGGCACTGCTTGTTCAGGTGGAAGGGCGAGGCATTCAGCGTCAGCAGCAGTTCGGCGCCCGCGGCGACGGCGGCTTCGGCCGCACCGCTTTCCCAGACATCGGCACAGATCACCAGTCCACACTGCACGCCCTTCAGCCGAACCACGCACGGCGTCCGTCCGGCATCGAAGTAGCGCTCCTCGTCGAACACTTCGTAGTTCGGCAGCCGATGCTTGCGATAGGTCGCCTGAATCTGTCCCTCGGCCAGCAAGGAAGCGGCGTTGAAATGTTTGCCGGCGACCGCCAGCGGATGCCCGATCAGGGCCGGCAGCGGCAGTTGCCGTGCCAGCGCCTCCAGTTCCGCGGCACAGGCCCGGTAGAAATCCGGCCGCAGCAACAGGTCTTCCGGCGGATAGCCGCACAGCGCCAGTTCCGGCGTCAGCAGCACATCGGCTCCGGCGGCATGGGCCCGCCGGGCGAATTCGACGATCCGCGCCGCGTTGCCGGCGAGGTCGCCGACGATGGCGTTGAACTGGGCGATGGCGATGCGGAGTTGCGACATGAACGAACTATAGTCGGTTACCGGTCATGAAAAAAAGCCCGCGCGGGGCGGGCTCTCCGGGAAAGCCGAAGCAACGATCAATACGCCGGCTTGTCCTTGGCGGCGTCATAGGCGGCGACACCGTCCATGATTTCCCGCTTGGCTTCCTCGAGGCCAACCCAGCCCTGTATCTTGACGAACTTGCCCGGCTCGAGGTCCTTGTAATGCTCGAAGAAATGGGCGATCTGATCGAGCAGACCCTGCGGCAGATCGCGCGGGGTTTCCACATTCCGATACAGCGGCGTCAGCTTGTCTACCGGGACGGCGATCAGCTTGGCATCTTCGCCCGCCTCGTCGATCATCTTCAGCATGCCCACCGGCCGGCAGCGCACCACGACGCCTGGCGACAGGGCGAACTGCGAAACCACGAGGACGTCGACCGGATCGCCATCACCGGAAATCGTGTGTGGGATGTAACCGTAGTTGCAAGGATAGTTCATCGCCGTAGACATGAAGCGATCGACAAAAATCGCCCCGGAAGCCTTGTCCACTTCATACTTGACCGGGTCCGAACGCATCGGAATCTCGATGATGACATTGAAATCATTGGGTAAATCCTTGCCAGATGGAACTCGATCAAGACCCATGACCACTCCTTGCTATAAAACGGAAATTATATCGTGCCCCGGCCCGTCGCTGAAAACGCAATGCCGAACGGTGTTCGTCGATTTCTGCGGCCTGGTCTGCCACGGAATGTCCGCAGGTAGAAGTACCTGGATTGGTTGACACCGGTTGGAGTTTAGGTGAGAATGATTCTCATAAGCAATCAAATCATGTCGTTCGACCTATGAAAACCACTGCTTCCATGCCTCTCGCCCGCCCGTCTTGCCCGCCACTACCACAGCCACTGCCGCGGATCGAGAGTGTGGCTTTGCTCGGCCGTCATCAGGAAATTGAAATCCTGCATGCCGGCGAGACCTATCGCTTGCGGCGGACCAAGCAGGGCAAGCTGATTCTGACAAAATAACCCTTCTCATAACATTGCCACCCCTTCCCCAGCAGCCATGAACGCCTCGATCGCCCTCGTCGGCCAGCCCAATGTCGGCAAATCGGTGATTTTTCACCGCCTGACCGGGCGTTACGTCAACGTCGCGAATTACCCCGGCACCACCATCGAAGTATCACGCGGCCTTTCGCGCGCCCAGCCCGGTGTCGAAGTGCTGGATACGCCCGGCGTGCTGACACTGCCGGCACGCAGCGAAGACGAGCAGGCCACGGCGCGGATCCTGCTCAACGAAAAGCTGCGGGCGCTGGTCCAGGTCGGCGATGCCAAGAACCTGCGCCGCACAGTGCAATTGGCGCTGCTGCTGGCCGAAGCCGGCGTGCCGATGGTGTTGGCGCTCAACATGATGGACGAGGCCAAGGCACGCGGCATGGCCTTCGATCCGGCCAGGCTGGCGGTCGAACTCGGGCTCGCCGTGGTGCCCACCGTCGCCACCGGCAATGAAGGCATGACGGCACTGGCGCGGGCGATTGCCGATGCCCGGGTACCGGTTTTCCGCCTCACCTACGCCGACCCGATCGAGGCGGCGATCGACGATCTGGCGCTACTGCTGCCCATCGCCCATCTCTCGCCGCGGGTCGTCGCCCTGCTCTACCTCGCCGGCGATCGGGCCACCGAGGAATGGCTGGCGGCACAGGGGACCGACCTGTTCGCCCTCGCCGCCCGGCGCGAGCGGCTGCAGGACGAGTTCACCGAGCCTCTCGCCGAGGTTCTGCAACGCGCCCGCATCACCGCCGCCGAGGCCATCGTCCACCGCGTGGTCAAGGATGCCGGCAGCGTCGGCCATGGTTTCGTGCAGCGCCTCGGCCAGTGGTCGGTGCATCGCACCTGGGGCTGGCCGCTGCTGGCGCTGGTACTCTACGGCGTGTATGCCTTCGTCGGTCAGTTCGGCGCCAAATATCTGGTCGATCTGCTGGAGAAACAACTCTTCGAGGGCGTCATCAATCCGTGGTTTCACGCGCTGGTCACCACCTGGATTCCATGGCACTGGCTGCAGGACTTTCTGGTCGGCCCCTACGGCTTGTGGACCATGGGCATGACCTATGCGCTGGCGTTGATCCTGCCCATCGTCACCACGTTTTTCATCGCCTTCGGCATCCTCGAGGACTCCGGCTACTTCGCCCGCCTTTCGGTGCTCTCCAACCGCGCCTTCAAGACACTGGGTCTGAATGGCCGCGCCGTGCTGCCGATGGTGCTGGGCCTGGGTTGCGTGACCATGGCCACCCTCACCACGCGCATCCTGCACACGCCGCGCGAGCGGCTGATCGTCACCTTCCTGCTGGCACTGGCCATCCCCTGCTCGGCCCAGCTCGGCGTCGTCATGGGCATGCTGGCGAGCTATGGCACGGGAGCCTTCCTGATCTGGCTGGGCGTGGTGATCGGCGTGCTGTTCACCGTCGGCTGGCTCTCCGGCAAGCTGGTCAAGGGCAAACGCATCCCGCTGATGACCGAGCTGCCGCCGATGCGTCTGCCCGTCGCCGGCAATGTCGCCAAGAAGACCTGGTCACGGCTGAAATGGTATCTGGAAGAAGTCATCCCACTGTTCCTGATCGGCGCCGCGTTGATGTTCGTGCTCGACCGCCTCGGTTTCCTACCCTGGCTGATTCAGGCCGGCGAGCCGCTGGTCACCGGCTGGCTCGGCTTGCCGAAGGAGGCCTCCGCCGCGCTGTTGATGGGCTTCCTGCGCCGCGATTTCGGCGCCACCGGGCTGTTCGCGCTGGGCAGCGCACTGTCGCCGGAACAGGGCCTGGTCGGACTGGTAACGCTGACCATCTTCGTCCCCTGCATCGCCAGCACACTGATGATCATCAAGGAGCAGGGTCTGAAGACCGCGGCCATCATGACCGGCCTGATCATTCCGCTGGCCTTCCTGATCGGCGGCCTGCTGCACCGCGCCCTGCTGTTCGTGGGCTTTGCCTGATGACGACAAAGACCCTGCGCGACTTCCCGCCCGGCGCCCGGCTGATCGTGCGCGGTTTCCAGAGCACGCTGGCGCCCGACCTGCGCGGCCATCTCTCGGCCTGGGGGCTGACCCCCGGCACGCCGATCACCCTGCTGGCGCAGAAACCGGTGACGCGGATCAGCGTCGAACACGCCGAGCTGGCGCTCGAAGATGTCATCGCCGCGGCCGTCCTGGTCGACACCGCCAAGGAGCCCGCGCCCGCCTGACACACTCTTTTCATCAATCCGGCAAGCCAGGTGATTCCCCAGCCAGCCACATTTCCCAAGGAGAATTGCCATGTCTTATCGCTTGCCGCACCCCCGTTTCGTTCGCACCACCCTGGCCCTGGCTGTTTATGGCGCATTGGCCATGCCCGCCTTCGCCGTCGGAAGCAGCGTCGAGGATCGCCTGAAGGCGCTCGAAGCCCGCCTGGCGCAGATCGAGAGCGAAAATCACAGTCTGAAACAGCAACTGAAGCAGACCGACCAGAAAGCCGATGCCGCCGGCGAACAGGTCGAAAAAATCGCCAGCCAGGGCATCACCAGCAAGGCCAGCTGGGCCGACGCGACGCAGTTCGGCGGCTATGGCGAACTGCATCTGAATCAACTCAAGAACGACAAGCCTGGCGGCGCCGACAAAAAGGAGATGGACTTCCATCGTTTCGTCATTTTCATGGGCCACCAGTTCAACGACCGGCTACGCTTCTTCTCCGAGCTGGAAGTCGAGCACAATACGGTCGAAGGCGGCAAGGGCGCGGTGGAGCTCGAACAGGCCTATCTGGATTTCATGCTCACCGACAACCTCTCGGTCAAAGCTGGCAACTTCCTCATACCGGCCGGCATCCTCAACGAAACCCACGAACCCAACACCTTCTACGGCGTCGAGCGCAATCCGGTCGAAAACAAGATCATTCCAACCACCTGGTGGGAAGGCGGCGTCGGACTGACCGCCCGCCTGGGCAACGGCTTCACGCTCGATGGCGCCGTAACCACCGGCATGAAGGCGGATGCGGCTGACAAGTACGCCGTACGCGCCGCCCGCCAGGCCCTCCGCGAAGGCACCCAAGCCAAGAATCCGGCCTACACCGCACGTCTGAAATGGGCGGGTCTGCCGGGCGTCGAACTGGCCGGCACGGTGCAGTATCAGTCCGACGTCACTCAGGGCAACGACGCGACCGCCGGTGGCGCAAAACTGCTCGAAACCCATGCCATCGTCAACCAGGGACGCTTCGGTCTCAGGGCGCTGTATGCCGGCTGGCGTCTCGATGGCAGCGGGCCCAAGGCAGTCGGCGCCGACCGGCAGAACGGCTGGTATGTCGAACCCTCGTTCAAGCTGAACGACGCCTGGGGGCTGTTCGCCCGCTACAACCGCTGGGACAATCAGGCCGGCGGCGGCGACGGGGTCGATAGCAGCTACCGCCAGTTCGATGCCGGCGTGAATTACTGGCCACACCCCGATGTCGTGGTCAAATTCGACCTGCAACGACAAAAGGCGCCCATGGGCAAGGATGAATTCAATGGTTTCAATGTCGGCATCGGTTACCGCTTCTGATTTTCATGATGCGCGGGTTACGCCCCCGCTCATGAAAGCCAGGGGCTTGCCCATGTCCTCCCACCCCCTGCCCCCCGCCCCAGGGCGGGAGGCCAAAGTTTGCTCGCCACGCTCGAAATCACCCCGCGCGCTCCCGCGCATGTTTCACCTCACGCGAAAGCTTGTGCGCCTGCTGTTTCTGTTCTGCCTGCTCGCCCCGTCCCGGGCGCAGACGGCGGATCTCGAAGCGGAAACACAGCGCTTTCTGACGGAGGCCTTCACCCAGCCACCGCCCAGCAGCAGCCTCTGGCTGACCGCGGAACACAAGCCGGCGGTGCGCGCGTTGCTCGGCCATGACTACCCGGCCGCGCGCCTGCGCTACTGGCGGTCGGGTCGGCGCACGGCCTGGGTGCTGGATGAAATCGGCAAGGAGATGCCGATCACGGTCGGCGTCGTCGTCGATGACGGACGCATCGAACGGATGCGCGTGCTGGCTTATAGGGAGAGCCGCGGCTGGGAAGTGCAAAGCCCGAACTTCCTGCGCCAGTTCGCCGGCGCCGGCTTGAGTGGCGAGCAGCAGCTCGACCGCGCCATCGACGGCATTTCTGGTGCCACGCTGTCGGTGCGGGCGATGACCCGGCTGGCAAAGCTGGCCTTGTGGCTGCATCCGCAGGCGATGCAAAAGGCATCTCCGCCGTGAGCCTGATTCGCGGCCTCTCGATCAGCCAGAACTACCGGCGACTGATTTATGCGGCGGTCGGCCTCGTCGCCCTCAGCGGCCTGGGCTGGATCGCCCTCGGCTTCTCGCTCGATGCGGAAGACTTCTCGGATCCGCTACGCCTCTGGCGCCATCGGTTGCTGGTGGTGCATGGGTGCGGGGCGTATCTGTTGCTGTGGCTGGCCGGTTCGCTGTTTCCGCAACACCAGTGGGGCGCCTGGAAGGCGCGGCGCAACCGCGGCAGCGGCACGGCGCTCTCCGCCGCACTTTTCTTGCTCGCCGCCAGCGGCCTGCTGCTGTATTACCCGGCAGCCGACGACTGGCACAATGCCAACAGCTTCGTGCATCAGATCATCGGTGGCATGCTGGTTTTTCTGTTGCCGCTGCACATCATCCTCGGCCGTCGTCGCCGTCACGCCAGCGCCGACTTTTCAAAGGTGGCCCATGGCGCCAGGCACTGACTCAGGCCGTATCGAATCCAGCGCCCTCGATCGCCGCCGCGAGCTGGGCGCGATTCACTTTTGCCGGATCGATCTTCACCACGGCCTCGTTCCGCTCAAGCGAAACGCTGGCCTCGGCTACGCCGTCGAGCGCCACCAGCACGCGCGTGACGCTGGCCACGCAGCCACCGCAGGTCATGCCGCCAACCTTGATCGTCATCGTTTCCATCGTCAGTCCTTTCCGGGTTTCCAGTTTTTGAGCAGCAGCGAACTGGTCACCACCGAGACCGAGCTGGCGGCCATCGCCGCACCGGCAATCACCGGATTGAGCAGCCCAAAGGCAGCCGCCGGAATGCCGAGCACGTTGTAGATAAAGGCGAAGAACAGATTCTGCCGGATCTTGCCGAGGGTCGCCCGCGACAGCGCGATCGCATCGGCAACACCCGCGAGGTCATTGTGCATCAGCGTCACGTCGGCCGCCTGCATGGCCACATCGGAACCGGCGCCCATCGCGAAACTGACATCGGCCGCCGCCAGCGCCGGAGCATCGTTGATGCCATCGCCGGCCATGCCGACCCGCCGTCCGCCGCCTTCCCGCTTGAGTCGGGCCACGGCGGCAGCTTTCTCGCCGGGCAGGACCTCCGCCTCATAGCGGGCGATGCCGGCTTCGCGGGCAATGGCGGCGGCCGTCCCGGGATTGTCGCCAGTGAGCATGACGACCTCGATGCCGAGTTTCTGCAAGCGGGCTACCGCGGCACGCGAACTTGCCCGCAGCGGATCGGCGATTGCGATGAGTCCCAGCACCTCGTCGCCGGCAGCAACGACAACAAGACTGCGACCGGCCTGCTGCAATGCCGTCGCAGCGGGAACAGCCAAGCCTTCGCTGCGCAGCCAGGCCGGCGAACCGGCGCGCACCCAAAGATCATCGACCCTGCCGCTCACCCCACGTCCCGGCACGGTCGTCAGATCCCGCGGCGAGACGAGCGGGATGCCGGCCGCCTTTGCGCGCGCCACGACGGCCGCGGCCAGCGGGTGGATCGAGGCCTGCTCCAGGCTCGCCACAAGCCGCAAGAGCGCCGTCTCGTCGCAACCGGCTTTGGCGACCATCACATCCGTCACCACCGGCTTCCCCTCGGTCAGCGTGCCGGTCTTGTCCACCACCAGCACGGCGAGCTTTTCTGCCCGCTCGAGCGCCTCGGCGTTGCGGATCAGGATGCCGGCGCGGGCGCCCTGCCCGGTGCCGACCATGATCGCCGTCGGCGTCGCCAGGCCCAGCGCGCAGGGACAGGCGATCACCAGCACGGCCACGGCATCGATCAGCGCCGTGGTGAACTCGCCCGTCGTCAGCCACCAGCCGGCGAAGGTCAGCACGGCAACCACCACCACCAGCGGCACGAAAATCGCCGCCACCTGGTCGACCAGACGCTGCACCGGCGCCTTCGAACCCTGGGCCTCCTCGACCAGGCGGATGATCGAAGCCAGCAGCGTATGACTGCCGACACCGGTCGCGCGCACGCGCAGCAGACCCTCGCCATTGACGGTGGCGGCATACACCCTATCGTCCGGACGCTTGGCCACCGGCAGGCTCTCGCCGGTGAGCATGGCCTCGTCCACCGCCGATTCGCCGCTGATGACCGCGCCATCGACCGGCACCGCCTCGCCGCCGCGAACGATGAAGACGTCCCCCGGAATCAGGCTGGCCACCGGCACGTCGACCAGCTGCCCGTCACGCTCGATGCGTGCCGTTTGCGGCTGGAGTCTGGCCAGGGCCTCGATCGCCTGGGAGGTCCTGGCCTTGGCCCGCGCTTCGAGAATCTTGCCGAGGAGGACCAGGGTGATGACCGTGCTCGAGGCTTCGAAATAGACATGATGGTGACCCAGGCCGGCCACCGTCACCATCGCCGAATACAGCCAGGCCATGCTGGTGCCGAGCGCCACCAGCACGTCCATGTTGCCGGAACCACCGCGCAGGGCGTGAAAGCCGCCGACATAAAACCGCCAGCCGATCCAGAACTGCACCGGGGTGGCGAGCAGCAGTTGCAGCCCGCGCGGCAGCACATCGGCATGCTCGCCAGCGCCGAACATGAAGACCATCTGCACGAGGAGCGGCGCCGTGAGAGCGCAGGCGATCCAGAACCGGCGCACCTCCTCGCGGTAGCGGGCAAGTTTTTCCGCCTTCTCGGCCTGGCGCGTCGCCGCGCTCGAGACCTGCGCGGTGAAGCCTGTTTTGCCCACCGTGGCAATCAACGCGGCGGCATCGGCCCGTGCCGGGTCATAGCGCACATAGGCGCGCTCGGCGGCGAAATTCACCGCCGCCTCGACTCCCGGTACCTTGTTCAACTGCCGCTCGATGCGCGCCGCACAGGCGGCGCAGGTCATGCCGCCGAGCGCGAGCTCGACGGTGGCGCCGGCGACGGCGACGGTCGAAGACTCGGTCACCGCCTACTGAAAGCTGAGCGGCGCCGGCTTGTCGGCCGGACGACCGGCCGCGTTCCAGGCATCGAAACCGCCGGCCATCGAAACGACATCGGCATAGCCGAGCCGTTGCAACTGCACCGCGGCCAGCGCCGAGCGGCCACCGGAGCGGCAATAGAGCAGGATCGGAGTGGCCCTGTCCTGAGTCTGCGGCAGGGTACCAATCTTGAATTCGAGCACGCCGCGCGGGACGCACAGCGCGCCGGGCAGATGGCCGAGGGCGATTTCCTCGGGCTCGCGCACGTCGATCACGACGCTGCGCCCCAAAGCCTGCTGCGCCTCGTCGAGCGAGACTTCCTTGATTTGCGCTTTCGCTTCGAGCACCAGTTCATGCGGTGTGGTCATGATTTTCTCCAAAAGAGGAACATTAGGGAGCGCTGATTATCCGCCGTTGTCGGCCGTCCTGCAATGCACCAGTCGCCATGAAAGGATGGAATCGCCGTCTCGCCATCCGCTACGGCGAGGAGAGCGTTTCTTGCTCGACCGCCTTGTAGCGCAGTTGCTTCATCAGCGCCGAGTTTTTGACCGTGTCTCAGACATGACAGACCACGCCCTGCCACAGCCGGCCACCGAGTGTGGTCGCGTTCAACAGCCCCCACAGACCGAAGCCGAGCACCAGCAAGCCACTGGCCAGACGCAGGGCGCGCGCTTGCACAAAGCGCCGGAAGCGCACCAGCAGCAGGCCGGCGAGCATCAGGTTGGGCAAGGTGCCGAGGCCAAAGGCCAGCATCACCAGAGCGCCGCGCCAGGCGCTGCCGGTGAGCAGCGTCAGCGTCAGCACGCTATACACCAGGCCGCAGGGCAGCCAGCCCCAGAGCAGGCCGAGCGGAAAGGCCTGGGCCACGCCGCGCACCGGCAGGAAACGCCGGGTGGCCGGTTGCACCCGGCGCCACAGCCATTGGCCGGCGCGTTCGGTGAAGGCCAGCGTCCGCGTCAGGCCGAGCAGGTACAGGCCGAGCGCCGCCATCATCAGGTTGGCGGCGAGATACAGCGTTATTTGCACCGGCAGGGCATAGTCGAGCATCAGGCCGAGGCCGCCCAGCGCTCCCAGAACGGCGCCGGCGGCGGTATAGCTGCTGATGCGGCCGAGGTTGTAGGCCAGGTGAATCGCCCAGGCCGGCTGGCGCAAGGCGGCCGCCTGGCCGGGAATTTGCAGGGTCAGCGCCGAGACAATGCCACCGCACATGCCGGCACAATGCACGCCGCCGAGCAGGCCGACCAGGAAAACCGCAAGGAAACCGCCATCCGGCATCAAATCACTTTTGAATAGCGGGCGTGCTGCTGCGCCGTGTGCAGATAGCGGTCGAAAACCATGGCGATGGCACGCACCAGGAAACGGCCACGCGGGTGGATGGTGATCCATTGCGGATCGACGCTGAGCAATCCGGCGGCTTCCATCTCGCCGAGGGCTTCGATCTCGGCGGCAAAATAAGTCTTGAAATCGATCAAATGGGCGACCTCGAGGGCTTCGATGGAGAGCGTGAAGTGGCACATCAGGGCCTGGATGATCTCGCGCCGCAAAAGATCGTCGGCGGTCAGCTCGATGCCGCGCATGACGGGCAAATCACCGGCATCGAGGCGGGCGTAGTAGTCGTCGAGCGTCTTCACGTTCTGCACGTAGCTCGGCCCGATCTTGCCGATCGCGGAAACGCCGAAGGCCAAGAGATCGGCCTCGGCATGCGTCGAATAGCCCTGGAAATTGCGATGCAGGCGGCCGCGCCGCTGGGCGATGGCCAGTTCGTCGCCGGGCTTGGCGAAATGATCCATGCCGATGAAGACGTAGCCAGCTTCCTGCAGGCGGCGCACCGCGAGCTGCAGGATCGAAAGGCGCACCTCCGGCGAGGGCAGATCGGCTTCGCTGATGCGCCGCTGCGGTTTGGCCAGACTCGGCAGATGGGCGTAGTTGTAGATCGAGAGACGATCGGGATCGAGGGCAATGACCGTATCCAGCGTGCGCTCGAAACTGGCTTCGTTCTGTTTCGGCAGGCCGTAGATGAGATCGACAGAAATCGACTTGAAGCCAGCCTCGCGCGCCGCCTCGAGCACTTCGCGCGTCTCCTCCAGGCTCTGGATCCGATTGACCGCCCGCTGCACCTCGGAAGCAAAATCCTGGACGCCGATACTCATGCGATTGAAGCCCAGCTCGGCGAGCAGGCTCACCGTCTGCCGATTCACCTTGCGCGGATCGACCTCGATCGAATACTCGCCGTCGGGCAGCAGATCGAAGCTGGTCGTGATTTTCTCCATCAGCCGGCGCAACTCGTCGTCGGCCAGAAAGGTCGGCGTGCCGCCGCCCAGATGCAGTTGCACGACTTCGCGGCTGCCATCGAGCGCCGCCACCACCTGATCGATCTCCCGCCCCAGATAGCGGATGTATTTGGCCGAGCGGCCGTGATCCTTGGTGATGATCTTGTTGCAGGCGCAGTAGTAGCAGATCGTGTTGCAAAACGGAATGTGCACGTAGAGCGAGAGTGGCCGGCTGAGCCGGCCCACCGTGCGGCGACCGAGCCAGTGCTTGTAATCGTCGGCGGTAAAACCTTCGACGAACCGATCTGCAGTCGGGTAGGAGGTATACCGCGGGCCGTTCACGTCGAAACGACGGATCAGCGCGGGATCGAAAATCGAACTGTCATCGGCCATGGCGAGCGAGCGGCGAGCTGGCGTAGAATGCGGGCGTTGAGTGTTGGCGCCGAGGCGCAAAGGGCTCATGGTCGCGCCGAAAGCGGGCGGCGGACTTGATCCATGTCAACATTGATTCGCATCGAAAGCAGAAAGGCAAGGGCGCCATCATGGCCGAGCAGGTTACCAGAAAGTCTCCCCCTCCCAAACGTCTGAGCGAACAGCTCCAGGTCGGCTGCCAGCAGTGTAGTCTGAGCGAGTTGTGCCTACCCGAAGGCCTTAGCGAGGACGAGTTCGCGCGCGTCGAGGCGCTGATCAGCAAGCGCCGCAAGGTGCTGCGCAACCGCAGTCTGTTTCACACCAGCGAGCCGATGGAGGCCATCTACGCGGTGAAGACCGGCTGCTTCAAGAACGAGGTGATGAGCGCCGACGGCCGCACCCAGGTGGTTGGGTTTTCCATGGCCGGAGAGTTGCTCGGGCTCGATGGCATCGGTAGCGGCGCCCACCGTTGCGAAGCGGTCGCCCTGGAAGACAGCGAAGTCTGCCTGATCCCCTTCAACCAGATCGAAGCCCTGGCGGCGCAGATTCCCACCCTGCAGCGGCATCTGCACCGGCTCTTGAGCCGCGAGATCGTGCGTGATCAGGGCGTCATCATGATGCTCGGCACGATGAATGCCGAGGAGCGGCTGATCGCCTTCCTGCTCAATCTCTCCCATCGTCTGTCGATCCGCGGCTATTCGCCGGTGGATTTCTACCTGCGCATGTCGCGCGAGGACATCAGCTCCCTGCTCGGCCTCACCATCGAGACGGTCAGCCGCGCCTTCACCCGCCTAAAAGAGGAAGGGCTGATCGCGGTGGAAAAGAAGCATGTCCGCCTGCTTGATCCGGCGGCACTCAAGGCCCGCCTGTCAACGCCGGTCGCCTGATTCAGGCGAACAAAAAAACCAAAAATCCGGCCGGATCGCGCAGCCGAGCCACCGAAGCCATCCAGACGAAAACCAGGAGGGCGGCGATGAAGCTGGCGAATTGTCCGCGCCGCGTCCGCGCCCGACCCAGGGCCAGTGTGCCGAGCGCGATGTAGGCGAGGAGGCCGAGGACTTTCGCCGTCAGCCAGGCGTCGACGAACGGGTACTGCCCGGACAGCGCCGCCAGCGCGAGGCCGGCCACGAGCAGCACAGTGTCATTGACATGCGGCGCGATCCTCACCCAGGGCCGCGCCAGCCACGGCGAATCGTTGAGACGCAACACTCCCCGGGCAAGAAAGCCCAGCCCGCTCACCGCCACGCACAACAGATGCAGATGCTTGATTGCCAGATACATGCGTATCTCCCTATCCTGGCCGGCCATCGCGGCGCGGCTGCCACAACAGGGGCGCATAATGCCACACCCAGCCACCGAAGGCGACCAGCCAACAGCCGCTCGCCAGCCACGGCAGGAGGGGCGCGGCGAGCAAATCGCTGGCCACGCGCAGCAGGGCGGTGACCTGCATCAGCCAGAACGCCCACCACATCGTGCCCTCGGCCACGATCGGCCGCCCCGAGTGGCCGAGCACCACACGCGAAGCCATGCCGACCAGCATCGCACTGCAATAACCCAGCGTCAGCGCGTGTAGGGGAGCCAGGCCGAACAGGCCGGGGCGGAGTGTCGATGCCGCGCTCTCGCTGGCGAACAGCAAAAAGGCGAGCCCCACCCAGGCAAAGGCCCCGTGCAGGACCAGCAGCATGCGCTGGCCGGGGACGCGCGCATCCCACCAGCACCAGCTCAGGTACAACGCGGTGAGCGCGGCGGACAGATCGACCCCGCCACGCCAGAAGATAAGCCCGAGTCCGTCGAGCGCACCATGACCCAGGCTGGCGATGAGCAGGAGACGCAAGGCCCAGGACGGACGCCTGGCCACGTAGCCGGTGAGCGCCGAGCCGGTGAAGAAGGGCAGCATGCGATGGGTGACGACGAGGAATATCGGCAACACGAAACCCCACAGCAAAAGGCCGATGCCCAGCCGCGCCGCCCCTGCGTCAAGGATGTTCAGAGCGAAGGTGGCAAGCAGCGCCAGCCCCGCCGCCCCCAGGGTCAGCGCAAGGCTGGCGCAGGCGATATGCTCGTGCCCGGCGGCGGGCTGGCGTGCCACGCCGGCGAGTGTGATCGCCACCACGGCAAGGCCGCTGCTGGCCAGGAACAGTGACGGCGCGAGCAGCCACGGCAGGACAAGAGCCAACCATACGCCCAGAGCACCGCCCGCCAACAGGCCGAAGGCCGGCAGATAGCGGGTCGGCGGCAGATCGCCTTGTCCTTGCCAGCGCGGACCGGCGGTGAGAATGAAGCCGCAAATGAAAAATCCGAGCACGCCGGCCAGCATCACCTCGGCATGCCACCAGGCCGGCGGCAGCGCGGCGAACAGAGGCCAGGCGGTGGCGGGCCAGAGCCCGGCGCGCACGCCCATGACACTCATCCAGAATCCCATCGCCAGCAGCGCCTGCAAGGTTCCGGCGAGGAACATCAGACGATGCGGCGCGGCGCCAAGTGTGAATGACATCTTCATCTCAGTTTAACTTTCATGATACGGGAAACATCACCCCGTAGCATGAAAGTCAGCCCATTCTTGAACTCCCGCCCCCCTTCGCCCCCCTCACGGGGGGTTCCCGATTGGCTCGCTTCGCGCGAGCCCTGACAGGATGCCAAATGAGTGAATTTCACGTTAAAATCCCACCCCCTCTCCTGCCCGTTGCAGGCCGCTCATGGTAAGGTAGCCCTGCAAAAAAACCATGACCACGCCTGCCCCCGATCCCACCCAACTGCTCAAGTGCCTGCCGCTGTTCCAGGAACTGCTGCCCGAACAGCTCCAGGCGATTGCCGCGGCGTCCCGCCAGCGCCGACTTTCCCGAGGCGGGATGCTGTTCCAGAAGGGCGATCCGGCGCACGGCTTTTATGTCGTGGTCAGCGGCCAGATCAAGCTCGCCTTCCCTTCCCTGCAGGGCAACGAGAAAGTGATCGAGATCCTCGGCCCGCAGCAGAGTTTCGGCGAAGCGGTGATGTTCATGGGCCGTCCCTACCCGGTGTTTGCGGAAGCAATGAGCGAAAGCCTGCTGCTCTGCATCGGCGGCGAGGCGGTGTTCGCCCTGCTCGAACGCGACCCCGGTTTTGCCCGGCGCATGCTGGCCGGCCTGTCGCTGCGCCTGCATACCCTGGTGCAGGATATCGAAACCTATTCCCAGCGTTCGGCCACCCAGCGCCTGGTCGGCTTCCTGCTGCAACTGTATCCGCAGGGTGCTTCGGGGAGCCACGAAATCCGGCTTCCGGCGTCGAAACAGGTCATTGCCTCGCGGCTGAATCTGACCCCGGAAACCCTGTCGCGGATTTTTCATGAGCTCTCCAACTCCGGCGTGATCGAGGTGCACGGCAAGACCGTCGTCATTCCTGATCTGACCCGGTTGCGCGAATACGATCTCTGAATCGCACATAGCGATGCGCCGCGGTGTATAGATTGGCGCCCAGCGCCGCCATCGAGAGCATCAGGGTCAGCCCAGCCGCGCGCAACCAGCCCGGCCAGATGACTGCCACCAGGAGAAGCAGCAAGGCCAGGCCATGCAAGGCCAACTGCCGCTGTTTGGCGATTTCGGCAAGCATCCCCTTCATGTTCGGCACGGCCGAAAGCGGCGCGCCCAGCCGCTGCAGATGCAGCCAGCCGAGGAACGGCACGATCTTGTAGAGCATGCCGCAAATCGCCGAAGCGAACACCCCGACCAGCGCCAGCACGCCCAGACCGATGGCATAGCGCGGCAAATCGGCGAGCGCCGGAAAAGCCAGGGCTGCCGCGCCGAGCAGCGCGAAGGCCAGCAGGCTGGTCATGGCCAGGCGGAAAAAGTTCAGCGTGACATCAGGCAATTTACGCCGCCGTCGGCGCTGTAGATTGAGGGTGAGCACGGCGTGACTGGCGCCGATCAGCAGCAGGATCAGTCGGCTCGTGTCCAGCAGTCTCTCACTGTTCACCAGCGCGGCGACTGACAGCAGCAGCACCGCGCCAGGCAGCAGCCAGAGAAAGCCACGGCTGAAGGCCGGCGGATAGGCTGGCGTGAGCTGAAACATCGGCACCACGATCCAGGACACCGCGGCCAGCAGCAGCAACGCCCAGCCCGCCAGCCCCCAGGCCAGATGCACCTCGATCATGGCCAGCAGCGGAACCTCGACGCCGAAAGCCAATGTCATGGCGAGTGCCGCGCCCAGGAGCAGGGTCACGCCCAAGGCAATGACCGCGCCGCGGAGGGCAAGCAATGTCATGCCGCTCCCCGGTGTTTGCCATAGCGCCAGCGAAACGATGGCGACAAAACCCAGACCGGCAAGCAGGAACAGCACGCTTGCCACGGTAAACAACATGGGCTGCATGCGCAGGAAACCGGCTGCCAGCACCAGCGAAGCGAACGTCAGCATCGGCTGTATGAATTTCGTCAACCACTCGAGATGAATGACATTGGCCCCGGTCGCCACCGGAATGAATTGCAACAGCGCGCCACACATCGCCTGCAGCATGAAGCCGGTGGTCAGCAGATGCGTTACCGCCAGAATGGACGGCGAGAAGCGCGAGGCGAAGGCATCGTCACCGGCGATGACCAGCAGGAGCCCGGCGGCCACGCCGAACCAGGGTGCGGTGAGGAAGAAACGCAGGGGCACGGCCAGGGGCGGCGCCTGTTCGAAGGAAAGATTCGGGTGCATCGGCGATCCGCTCCGCGCTGTTTCAGCACGGCGCCTTGCGGATGCGGATTTCATGCGTACCGTCGGCCGCGACCCGCTCCGTCCAGAGGTAGCCGTTCTGGCGCAGGATGTTGAACAGCGGGTGCGGTTGACAGTAGAGCAAGAGGGTCAGCTCGGCGCCGGTCGGCAGGATATCGAGTGCAGTCAGCGTCAGCTCCAGCGGCTCCGGTGGCACCAGATCGCGGCCATCGATGACGATCGCATCAGTCATTTCCGTCCGCCTCCAGCCGCTGCCGCAAAGCCCCGGCGAGGCTGTCCGGGTCGAGCAGACGGTCGCACATCGGGTAGAGAATGTTTTCCTCCTTCTGATTGTGCTGCTGGAGCAGGATCAGCAAGGTCTCGACCGCGCCGGCAAAGGCTTCGTCTTCCTTTGCCGCCAGCGCCTGGTCAAGAGCCTCCAGCAGTTCGCGTATCTGCCCATGTTCGAGGCGCATCACCGCCGTCGGCCCCGTGCTCATGCCGCTGGCCTGCTCGAAGGCAGGAAACAGTATTTCTTCCTCGGCGAGAAAATGCGCCTCGAGCCCGCGGGTCAACGCCCGCAGACCGCTTGCTGCCGTCGCCCAATCGTGGCTGGCGACGGCCGCCTCGGCTTGGGCGAAACGCTCGTCACATTGTTGGTGATCGGCAGAGAGCAAGGCCTTGATCGACATGAAGGTGGATCTCCACGGTAAGAAGATCCGATTCTGTCGAGAGGCGGCATCGCCCGCCTTGACGACGGTCAAGTTTCAGTGTTCGAGCACATAGGCGCCGGGCGCAGCGGCCAGTGCCGGAAATTCGGCCGTTGCCACGAGCGGCGCCTTGACCAGCGGCCCCGACTGGGGTTTGAGCCAAGCCATCCAGTCCGCCCACCAACTGCCGGGATGCTTCTTCGCACGCGCCTGCCAGTCCTCCGCCGTCTCGTGGCGCTCGGCGCTGGCGACGTGGTACTCGCGCCGTGGCGGATCGACCACCGGGTTGACGATGCCGAGGATATGCCCCGAACTGGAGAGCACGAAGCGCCGTGGTCCGCCAACGAAGTTGTTGATGCGGAAGGCCTGCCGCCAGGGCGCGATGTGATCGTCCTCGGCGGATACCACGTAGAGCGGCTGCACGATCCGGCCAAGATCGATCTTCTCGCCGCCGAGTTCGATGGCTTCTTTTTTGATCAGCTTGTTTTCGAGGTAGAAGTTGCGCAGATACCAGCCGTGCATCGCCGCCGGCATCCGCGTGGTATCCATGTTCCAGTACAGCAGATCGAAGGGCGGCGGCGCCTCGCCATAGAGGTAGCCCTGGACGACGTAGTTCCAGATCAGGCTGTTCGAGCGCAACAGGCGAAAGGCTGCGGCCATCTGCTTGCCGTCGAGATAGCCTTTTTCGGCCATCGATTTTTCCAGCCAGTGCACCGTCCCCTCGTCGAGGAAGACCTCGATGTCGCCTGGCTTGTGGTAATCGACCAGGGTCGCCAGCAGCGTGGTCGTGGCGACCGGCACCGCCTCCGGCGAATAGCGGGCATTGGCCCAGGCCAGCCAGGTGGCGAGCGCGGCGCCGCCGATGCAGTAGCCGACGACATGCACCTTCGCCGCACTGGAAATCCGGCATGCCACTTCGATGATTTTGCCGATACCCTGCAGTAGGTAGTCCTCGAAACCCACGTCGCGCATCTCGGCGGTCGGGTTCTTCCAACTGGTGATATACACGTCGAAACCCTGATCGAGCAGGAATTTCACCAGGCTCTTTTTTGGATTCAGATCGAGGACGTAGAACTTGTTGATCCAGGGCGTGACGATCACGATCGGTGTCGCATGCACCCGTGCCCGGGTCGGGGTGTAATGGATCACTTCCAGCAGTTCATTGCGAAATACAACCTGGCCTGGCGTGGTGGCCAGGTTGCCGCCGACCACGAAATCATCCGGGCGGGTCATCTGAATGTCACCGGCCTGAAAGTCGGCGATGAAATTGTTCACCCCGCGCAGCAGACTTTCGCCATGGGTTTCCATTGCCTTGCGCAAGGCGACCGGATTGGTCGCCAGGAAATTGGTCGGCGCCACCGCGTTGAGCCACTTGCGCCACCAGAACGCGGCGCGGCGACGCTCGGCGCCGGACAATCCCGGTGTCTCGTAGAGCATGCATTGGATGCTGTGGGTGCCGAGCAGATACCACTCCTTGACGATGTCCCAGCTCGCCGACTCGCTCCAGATCGGATCGGCGAAGCGCGTGTCATCGGATTGCGCCTGCTCGACATCCGCGCTCGGCAGCCCCAGCGCCCGCGCCCAGGTATGCACCTGGAGTTCCCAGATTTTCGTCGTCAGCAAGCTGATGGCATCCGACAACTCCATGGGATGCGCCAGCCAGGCGAGTTGGGCATGCAAAAGCGGCGCCGCCATGCCGATGGGATCGACGTTGGCTTCCACCGCCTGATCGATCGCACGCCAGACGGCGTGAGGGGTATTCAGCGTCTCCTTGCTTGCGCTCATCTCGTCTCTCCGTTTCGATTCCTGCGGGACGGCCCGCCTTCCCTTGATCGGAGTCAACACAGACGCCGCTGATTGCGCTAGGCTATTCGCAGTCTAATCCAACCTTACCGAGGCGCCCTCATGTTCAAACATCTTCTCGTGCCGATCGACGGCTCGCCGCTCTCCGAAAGCACCATTGGTCGCGCCCTCTCTTTTGCCCGGGACGCCAGCGCCAAGATCACTTTCTTTTTTGCCAAGCCCGAATATCCGCTGGCCTTCTACGGCGAGGGCGCGCTGATCGATCCGACCACACCCGAGCAATTTGCGCAGATGGCCGACCAGCAGGCTCATTCCATCCTCGATGCCGCCGCCGGCAAAGCCAAGGCCGCCGGGGTGGTGGCAGAGACTCGCAGCAGCGTGAGCGATGCGCCCTGGATAGGCATCATCGCCGCCGCGGACGAGGTCGGCGCCGACCTGGTTTTCATGGCCTCGCACGGCCGGCGCGGCCTCTCCGGCCTGCTGCTCGGCTCGGAAACCCACAAGGTGCTGACCCACTCGAAAATTCCGGTGCTGATCTATCGCTGATCGGCAGCGCGTGATCACCCCCCCTCTGTCGTGTCAGTGGACGGCTCCCACGCGACGATTGACTTCCGCCGCACTGCGCAGCAGATACCACGTCACCAAGCTGGAAGCCGCGCAGATTGCCCAGAAACAGAGGAAGCCAAGCGAGTAGGTCGCCATCCGCGAAAGGCGCACCGGTTCGCCCAATAAATAGAGTTCCTGCGGATCGATCAGCGTAAAAAACAGGCCTTCCGCGATTCCGGCGACCAGAAACGACGGCCACAAAATCGATAACAGCTTTTGCATCTCCACCTCCGCAAAGACTTGACTGGGCCCGCCCTGCCACCATGAACTCGAGGCTCATCTTTTCGGCAGTCGTTGCTTGCACTCTATTGCAAAAGTCCGCACCCGGCAACCGGGAACATCCGAAGCAGCGCTCCACCGTATCGCCAACGCCGACTTTCTGACAGGGCACAGGGTATGCGGCACTTTCCCATGGCTCCTACCAGCGCGACTTACTGGCGCAAATCGGCTGGCGTTGCGGTTCCGCTGGTGGCTGACGTCGATGCCGGAGCGGTGGCACCGATCCGCGCCTCTTCATTGCTCGGCAGGATCACGTTGCCCAACAGCCGCCAGGTATTTTTCTCGTCTTCCAGAAGAATCAGCCAGTGGCCTGCCGCCGGCAGGCGTACCACCCCGCTGTAAGTCGTTCCGCTACGCGTCAGGATCCGGGTCTGGTCCAGGCCGGCACGAGTCGGGTGCGACAAGGTCATGCGCACGGTGGGTGGCAAAAGAAAATTCTGGTCACTCGCCTGCAAATGCACCGTCAGGGTCTCGCCCACGATGCGAACGCCCGCCACCAGTCCGCTCGTCCTGGCTTTCTCGTTGAGCAGCAGCGTCTGGCTGATGGACAGCCCCTTCTTGTAATAGTCTTCCGTCACCAGGCCATCGCTGGTCTTCACCGCAATCCAGGCGGTATACAGCGCCGCCACCACGACGATGGACGGCCCCGCCATCAGCAGCCAGGGCCAGGGCTCGCGATACCAGGGACGTTTGGCGTACGGATGGTCAGGAGCGGTTTTCATGGCAGCAGGAAGGTGGCTTTTTCATGCACGGCGACACGTTCGTCGGCGAGCGATTTGACATCGAAGTAGATCACGTTGGCGCCTTTCTTGCCGTTGTCCGGCGGCACTCGCACCTGAATCGTGAACACCTTGTCCACGGCGGGCGGCACCTCGACGATGTGGTCGCCTTCCATGTCGATTCCCGGCAGGCCGCTGACGCTCACGGCATAACGGTGCGCTGCCTCGGAAACATTCATCACATGCAAACGATAGACATTTTCCATCAGCCCGCCTTCTACCTCCCGGGCCAGAATCGCCCGGTCGCGGATCACATCGACGCGCAGCGGCAAGCGGGTCGCCAGACCCCAGACGAAGGCGATGATAATCGCCCAGAGAATCGCCGAATACAGCAATACCCGTGGCCGCAGGACATGCGCGATGATTTCCTTCCAGCCCCAGTGCGACTCGATCGCCCGCTCGGTGGAATAGCGGATCAGTCCCTTGGGGTAGCCCATCTTTTCCATCACCTGGTCGCAGCCATCGATGCAGGCGGCGCAGCCGATGCATTCATACTGCAGGCCGTTGCGGATATCGATCCCGGTCGGGCAGACCTGGACGCAGATGCTGCAATCGACACAATCACCGAGGCCCGCCGCCCGGTAGTCGATGCCCTTCTTGCGTGCGCCCCGCGGCTCGCCCCGCGTCACGTCGTAGGTCACCGTCAGCGTATCCGGATCGAACATGACACCCTGAAAGCGCGCGTAGGGGCACATGTGCTTGCAGACCTGTTCGCGCAGATGGCCGGCGAACAGGTAAGTGAAGCCGCCATAGAAGAAAATCCAGAAGGCTTCCCAGGGGCCGAGCGAAAAACTCCATGCCGAGGTCCACAGTGTTTTGATCGGGGTGAAATATCCGACGAAGGTGAACCCGGTCCACAATGCCAGCAAACCCCAGGCGCCGTGTTTTGCAACGCGCAGAAAAAACTTCCGGCGCGACATCACCGCGGCATCAAGCTTCATGCGTGCGCTGCGATCGCCTTCGATCTTGCGCTCGATCCACAGAAAAATTTCCGTATAGACGGTCTGCGGACAGGCATAGCCACACCACAGCCGGCCACCGACGGCCGTGAACAGAAACAGCGAGTAGGCCGAGATGATCAGCAGAACCGCTAGGAAAATCACATCCTGCGGCCAGAAGACCAGCCCGAAAATATAGAACTTGCGCTCCGCCAGGTCGAACAACACGGCTTGTCGTCCGTTCCAGGGCAGCCAGCACAAACCGTAATACAGCACCTGGGTCAGCCAGGCCATGCTCCAGCGCCATTGAGCAAACGTACCCGTCACCGCGCGTGGATAAACCTTCTGTTGAACCTCATAGAGGCTTTGTTCGGCGAAGGCCGGTGACTCGGTCTGTTGGGGGGGGGTAGCCGCCATCGTTATCAGCATTCACTAATAAATGAAAGCAAAAATATCCCCGACGATTGTACTCGTCGGGGATCGCTCAATTGCCATTCAGTTGCAGGTTACTGCGCGCCCGCGGGCGCTGCGGCAGCGGCTGGAGCCTCCATCGTTGCGACAGGGGCTGCCGGAACCACGCCACCACCGAGGCCATAGACATAGGCCGCCAGCAGATGCACCTTGGCCTCACCGAGAAACTCGCCAAAGGCCGGCATGCGGTTCACGCGTCCATTAGTGGTGGTTTCGATGATGGTGGCTTCGGAACTACCATAGAGCCAGACCTTATCGGCCAGATTCGGCGCGACGCCTTCATTACCTTTGCCCTCCGGACCATGGCAGGCGGCGCAGGCGACGGCGAACAACTCCTTGCCGCGCTGGGTGCGAATCGAATCGGCGGCCAGACCGGAAAGCGAACGAACGTAGTTCGCGAGATCCTTGATTTCGTCGGCCGACAGATCGGGCTTGACGCCCTTGGCCGGCATCATCGCGTTACGCCCATTGGTAATACTTTCCTTGATCTTCTCCGGCGTACCGCCGTACAGCCAGTCCTTGTCGGTCAGGTTCGGGAATCCCTTGACACCCCCGGCATCGGAACCATGGCACTGCGCGCAGTAGGTGACGAACAGGCGTTGCCCCATTTCCTTCGCCTCCCCACTGGCCGCCACGACAGGAACATCCTGCTTGAGAAACTTCTGGTAAATCGGCCCGTACTGGCTGTCTGCCTTCTGCACTTCCTTGTCATACTGACCGGTGGAAGACCACTTGTACTGCCCCTCGAAGCTGCCCAGCCCGGGATACATGGCGAGATAGAACAGGGAAAACAGAATGGTCAGATAAAACAGCCAGCGCCACCAGTTTGGCAATGGATTGCTGTATTCCTCGAGCGTTTCATCCCACACATGCCCCGTGGTCTGGCCTTCAACGTGTTTGGCCGTACCCTGCAACCAGAGAAACACCCCGCAGCCCAGGATGCTGACCAAAGTAATTCCAAATACATAGATATTCCAGAAACCGCTGACAAAATCACTCATGATCATTTCCTTTCCTGATTCTCATTGATCTGCGTTACCACCGGCGCCTCGGGCACCAGTGGGCTGTCGTCATCGAGGGGCAACCGTGCCGCTTCGTCGTAGGTTTTTTTGCGCCGGTCCGAATAGGCCCACCAGACGATGCCGACGAACAGCACCAACGACAGCACGGTAACCAAGGACCGAAAGTCGTTGATGTCCATGGTCGATTCCCTGGCTCAGCGAACTTGCTTGATCGCCGTACCCAGGTTCTGCAGGTAGGCAATCATGGCATCGAGTTCGGTCTTGCCTTCGATGCTCTTCGCGGCTCCGGCAATCTCTTCGTCCGTGTAGGGCACGCCAACCACGCGCAGCGCCTTCATCTTGGCTTCGATATCGCCGGTCTTGAGCGGCCGCTCCAGCCAGTCATAGGCAGGCATGTTCGATTCCGGAACGACGTCGCGCGGATTGAGCAGATGGGTGTGATGCCACTGGTCGGAATAGCGCCCGCCGACCCGCGCCAGATCCGGCCCGGTGCGCTTGGAGCCCCACTGGAACGGATGGTCATAGACAAACTCGCCGGCCACCGAATAGTGGCCATAGCGCTCGGTTTCGGCGCGGAACGGACGAATCATCTGCGAGTGGCAGTTGTAGCAGCCCTCGCGGATATAGATGTCGCGCCCGGAAAGCTGTAGCGGGTCATACGGCTTGACCAACTCGTTGGCCGGCGTGGTGGTGGATTTCTGGAAAAACAGCGGCACGATTTCCAGCAACCCACCCACGCTGACGGTCAGCACCGTCAGCACGATCAGCAGGCCGACATTTCTTTCGATCTTGTCATGGGTCAACATGATTGATGGCTCCTTATCTGGTAAATCTCTCAATGCGCCGCGGCCGGTTGCAGAACGGGAGCGTTGACCGCCTGGCCGCCGGCAATCGTCTTGAACATGTTCCACGCCATGATCAGCATGCCCGCGAGGAACAGCACCCCGCCCAGCAGACGAATGGTCCAGAATGGGTAGGTCGCCTTGACCGACTCGACGAAGGAATAGGTCAGCGTGCCGTCGGGATTGGTGGCGCGCCACATCAGGCCCTGCATCACCCCGGCGATCCACATCGAGGCGATGTAGAGCACGATGCCGATGGTGGCCACCCAGAAATGCACCTCGATGGCCTTCACGCTGTGCATCTGCGCCTTGCCGAAGAGGCGCGGCAACAGGTAGTAGATGCAACCGATGGAAATCATCGCCACCCAGCCCAGCGCGCCGGAATGCACGTGGCCCACCGTCCAGTCGGTGTAGTGGGAGAGGGCATTCACCGTCTTGATCGACATCATCGGCCCCTCGAAGGTCGACATGCCGTAGAAGGAAAGCGAAGTAATCATGAACTTCAGGATCGGGTCATCACGCAGCTTGTGCCACGCGCCCGACAGGGTCATGATGCCGTTGATCATGCCACCCCAGCTCGGGGCCAGCAGGATCAGCGAAAACACCATGCCGAGCGACTGCGTCCAGTCCGGCAGAGCGGTGTAGTGCAGGTGATGCGGGCCCGCCCACATGTAGGTGAAGATCAGCGCCCAGAAGTGCACCACCGAGAGGCGGTAGGAATAAATCGGGCGATCGGCCTGCTTGGGCACGAAGTAGTACATCATGCCGAGGAAGCCCGCAGTGAGGAAAAAGCCCACCGCGTTGTGACCGTACCACCACTGCACCATCGCATCCTGCACGCCGGCGTAGGCGGAGTAGGACTTGAACAGGGTAACCGGCACCGCTGCGCTATTGACCAGGTGCAGCACCGCTACGGTCAGGATGAAGCCGCCGAAGAACCAGTTCGCCACATAGATATGCGATACGGTGCGCTTGATGATGGTGCCAAAGAAAACGATCGCATAGGACACCCAGACCAGGGTGATCAGAATGTCGATCGGCCATTCCAGTTCGGCGTATTCCTTGCCGGAGGTGATGCCCAACGGCAGGGACACGGCAGCCAGCACGATGATCAGCTGCCAGCCCCAGAAGGTGAAGGCGGCCAGTCCCGGCGCGAACAGCGGCGCATGGCTGGTTCGCTGCACGGCGAAATACGAGGTGGCGAACAGCGCACAGCCACCGAAGGCGAAAATCACCGCGTTGGTATGCAGTGGTCGCAGGCGACCATAACTCAGGTACTCGACGACATTCAGTTGCGGCCAGACCAACTGGGCGGCAATGATGACGCCAACGAGCATGCCGACAATGCCCCAGATCACGGTCATCACCGCGAACTGGCGCACGACTTTATAGTTGTAAGTCGCTTGCGCTTGCATGATGGAACACCTCATAGGAACAAAAAACCGGAATAAGCATCGCCCTTTTGAATCTCGACGATGCGCCATAAAGACCTTGTGCGTCAGGATACGCTTGGCAGCATGCCTGAAGCTTGATCTGCATCAAGTAATGCTGCATCGCGCAAATCATAAGACGAAAACTTCGGGTTTTGTCTTTTTCGAGGCAAGCGGGCAAAAAAAAGGGTGCGCAGCGCGCACCCTGAACCCCAACAGAGAGTCTTGCGGAAACTGGTTCCAGCCACCGTGCAACCCGTCGCCACTATGGTTCCCCTTGCATTTTTTTGCCTTGATCTGCATCAACGACAATGCATTCTTTCTCCTCCACCACGGTACGATCGTCATCCATCAGCAGCCGATAGCCCGGGCCTTCCAGATCCTCGAACTGACCGCTTTTCAGCGACCACCAGAAGATCGCGCCGATGACGAAGACCAGCACCAGGGAAAGCGGAATCAGCAAGTAAAGGATTTCCATCGTCAATTCCTCGCCAGGCGCAGCGCATTGAGCACCACCAGCAGGGAGCTGGCCGACATGCCGATGCCGGCCATCCACGGCGTCACCCAGCCAAGCATCGCCGCCGGAATGGCCAGCAGATTGTAAGCGAAGGCCCAGGCCAGATTCTGCCGCACCAGATGCACGGTGCGCTGCGCCAGCGCACGGCCGCCAGCGAGCGCTTCGAGATCGTTGCCGAGCAGCACGATGTCGGCCTGCGCGCGCGCCAGATCGGCGCCGCCGCCCATGGCGATCGACACCTGAGCCTGGGCCAGCACCGGCGCATCATTGACGCCATCGCCAACCATCGCCACCACCGCCCCCGCTTCCTGCAACACACGGAGCGCGGCCTGCTTGGCCTCCGGCGTCATGCCGCCGCGCGCATCCTCGATGCCGACCGCCTGGCCGACGTGACGAACACTGGCCGCGGCATCGCCGCTGAAGATCGACAGCCCGACCCCGTTCCGGCGCAAAGCGGCCATCGCCGCGGCGGTCTGCGGCCGCAAGCCATCGGCGAAGGTGAAAAATGCCTGCCAGCCGGCCGTTGACCCGAGCGCGATCGCCGTCTCGCCAACGCCGAGTTTTTGCAGCGGCGCCTCCGGCAGCGGCAAGCCGTGCAGTTCGGCGACGAAATCCGGCCGCCCCAGCCGCCAGCGCACGCCGCCGACGCTGCCCTCGACCCCGGCGCCGGTCACCGCGCGCACTGCGTCCGCCGTGACCGGCGGCAGAGCGACGGCAGCCTGGCGCAAGGCGCGTCCAAGCGGATGTTCCGAGCCCTGTTCGAGTGCCGCCGCCAGCGCCTGCGCCTGCTCCGCCGTACCGGAGAGGAACAGGGTTTGCTGCAGGCTCATGCGGCCCGCGGTCAACGTCCCGGTCTTGTCGAAAATGAAGTGGTCGGCCCGGGCCAGCGCCTCGATCGCATGGCCGCGGGTGACCAGCACCCCGCGCCGGGCCAGCGCGCCGCTGGCCACCGTCAGCGCCACTGGCGTCGCCAGCGAGAGCGCGCAGGGACAGCTCACCACCAGCACGGCGACGAACACCCACAAGGCCCGCGACGGATCGTGCTGCCACCAGAACAGCGCGGTCAGCGCCGCGAGCAGCAGCACGACCAGCACGAAGCGCGCGGCGATACGATCGGCGAGCAGGACCAGCTGCGGCTTTTCCGCCGCGGCGCGCTCCATCAGGCGGGTGATCGCCGCCAGCCGAGTGGCCTCGCCAACCCGTTCGACGCGCAGCGCAAGCGGGCTGGTCACATTCACGCTGCCGCCAACCAGCCAGTCACCGGTTTTCTTCGCCACCGGCCGGCTCTCGCCACTGAGCAGCGACTCATCGGTCGCGCTCTCGCCGGCAAGAACCTCGCCATCGGCTGGCACCGTGGCGCCGGGCGCGATCCGCACCACGTCACCCACCTGCAAGGCGGCAGCCGCCACCTGCTCGCACGCATTGCCCGGCCAGCGCAGAAAGCGCGTCGCCAGCGCCGGCAAGGCCCGCGCCAGCGTCTCGACGCTACGCACCGCCCGCTGGCGCGCCATCATCTCCAGATAACGGCCGCCGAGCAGGAAAAAAACGAACATCGTCACCGAGTCGAAATACACTTCGCCCTGGCCGCTGACCGTCGCCCACAGGCTGGCGGCAAACGCACTGCCGACGCCGAGCGCCACCGGCACGTCCATCCCCAGCCGGCGCAAGATCAGGTCGCGCCAGGCATTGCGGAAAAACGGCGCCGCCGAATAAAGCACCACCGGCAGGGTGAGGATCAGGCTGGCCCAGCGCATCAGCCGCTCGATGTCGGGCGTCATCTCGCTGCCGCTGTCGGTTTGCGCCAGATACACCGGAATGGCATACATCATCACCTGCATCATGCCGAAGCCGGCGACGAACAGCCGCCACAGCGCCGCCTTACGCTCCTTCTGCGCCAGCGCCTCGGCCCGCGCCACATCGTAGGGATGGGCGCGATAACCGATCGCGGCGACGGCCTCGAGCAGCCGGGAAAGCTTCGTCAGCCGCGCGTCCCAGCGCACCCGCGCGCGGTGCGTGGCATAGTTGATGTCGACCGCCACCACGCCCGGCTGGCGACGCAGGTGGACCTCGTTGAGCCAGACGCAGGCGGCGCAGGTGATGCCTTCGAGAATCAGTGCCGCCTCGCGTTCATGCTCACCGACCGGACGCACGAAACTTTTCTGCACCTCGGGATGATCGAACAGCCCCATCTCGCGCAAGGCCGCCGGCAGCGCCTCGCGCGGGCTCTCGGGCAACGCATCGCGGTGACGGTAGTAGTCGGTCAGACCGTTGGCGACGATCGCCGCGGCCACCGCCTGGCAGCCAGCGCAGCACATTGCCCGTGGCGCGCCGTCGATGGTGACGAAACTTTCCACCCCGGCCGGAATCGGCAGGCCGCAGTGGTAACAGGCGGCAGGATCGAGCGCGGCGGACTCCAGGGGAGACTCCCGGGAAGCAAGGCCCGCTGCCGGCGAAGGTCAAAAGCGGGTCTCGAAAGTTGGTGCGTTGGCCGGAATCGAACTTGACTCCGAAAGCAGCGCAGTTGCTAGGGTATCGCGAGCGGATAGCGAATCGTTACCCACTCCCTTACCCACTTCAAACAGCCCCGGCGATGTTTTGCCCCGGCTGCACTTGTTGAAAGTCTACCACGCTGCCGGGCTTGCTCGCCGTATCGCCAGCGCCGACTTTCCGGGGCGATACGGGGGGGTATCAAGTAGCAGGCCGGGGGTAGGGATAAGGGAACCCGACGACTACGGCAGCGCATATGACACCGGGGGGGGAGGGGTCGATCAGCGATTGCGTGACAGTGTCAACCCGCTTCCACTTGTGAGAGGCTTTTTCAGCCGCCCCGTCAGACGTTAGGGTTACTTCGCTAACCTAGCTGGGCGGCCAGATTAGAAAGGTTGGCAGGAAAAAGGCGCGATAGCAATGGAATCGCGGTATGCGGGGTCAGTGCTTATGCTTCCGAGCGAGTGTGTCCTTGCCCCTTTCATTGATTCCGGGTTGAACAATAGTGATTCGCCCATATTAGCAATGCAGATCACGCCCGTTGACTTGACGAAGCAACTTACAAAAATAGATCCCTTATTGAAAGCGCGCCCTACGGAATCAGTTGTTAGCGATTTACCCTCCTGTACGAGGATAAATTTCTCTGTCTTAAATCGCTTAACCGTCCACTCCCCTCGCTCCCAATTTAGGCCAGCGGATGCGTCCTCTTGGCAGGCCAACGAAGTACGTTGAGCAACTGTGGTCGTGGATAACGCAACCGCTACAGCAGCAAGAATGGCCTTGAATATCAGGGTGCGGCTAGACTTCATATCGACCTCGGGCTAAATCTGCGATCTAGTATCAACTTGGAACCCCGCCAGCACGGCAATCATAAGCGAAGGCACAAAGCCTGTGCGCGGTTTTATGCGCGCTGGCGTGGTTCAGTACGCGGAGCGGTCAGCAGCCAGCTTCCGCCCCGTTGAATTGTCACAGTGTCGTATTCTATAAAAAGCGCGTAATACCACCAGAAGGACTTTACAGCGACAGTGACCACTAACCGGAGTTAATCACGCGCGTGCGCGAGAATTAGCGATTCTGCTTCAGGTTCGCCAGTGCCCGCGCCTTCCCTTCCGGCGTCTTTGCCCCGGTACTCTCGCCACCATGCCAGCGACAACGCCCTGACCAAAGCGCCACCGCTTGGCAGGGTTTTCCGTCCTTGCGATTGCGCGCTCCGCAGCGTTCGCCGGGAAGGGGTTTGTTCCGTGCGGATGTGTTGGCGAATGTGATCCAGGTCAGCGCCAGTCGATATGGCCACCTTGGGGGTGTTCCTCGAATGCGGGCGATTTCGTCGCGGCGGGCTTGGCTGCCGGAAGGGAAGGGAATGGGGCGAAGGCGCTTATTCATCGAACGCCTCAACGAAGCCGACATCAAACAGCGGGCCGCCGTGCTCCATTTTGAGCCGTTGCAGCGATGTCGTCTCCCACCTTTGCTGCGGCGATGGTGCCCTGTCAAGCGAAGTACTGAAACGCCACGAATGCAGCTCTCTTCCGGCATGATTTGCTTCGTCGGCTTGTTGGAATCCGCGTCTATAGCTCGCCTCGCCTATCCGCGCCATGAGAGTCAGCAGGTGCCGCCGATGGTCGGGATGCAGGTCGCGGAACACGCCTTCACGGAGACCTTTTGCGATGCCGGTGTCGATTTTGTTGGTCATGGTCGGCACTTCCTCAGAATGGACAATCCGAAGATTTCGCCGAAGGTGCCCAAGGTGCCAAGCTTTTAGGTCTGGCATCTACGGCATCTTCGGGGGTGTTTGGCATCTTCGGCGGAAGTCGCCACGTCCACCCGCCCTTCATCCCATCCTTACGCCGATCAACCTTGATCGCGTTCGCGGCCCGCTGAATGCTGCGCCTGGAATATCCCGCTTGGTCGGAATCCTTGAACACTTCGCCAGCTCTCATAGGGCCATCCGCCAATAGGTCGGAAAGAAACCGCTTTGCATCGGATAGGGTTCCGCCCTCGCCATCGTCGCCGGTCGCGTCCGCCGTCGCCAGCAATTCACGCGCCGCGCCTTCCACCGCCTCGCCCCACAGCACGGACGATGCGAAGATGCCCGGATGCGTTTTCAGTTCGGCTTGGTGTAAGTCATACTCAAAGCCGCCATCATCCGGCCCAATATTCGATTTGGCCCGGCAGAATAGCCGCACGTTTCGCCCGTCGTCGCCTTCCTCCTGATGCTTTGCTGCCACCAGTACCACCCGCGCCAAGGCACCGAATGCAAGGCTGCCGGTCAATCGTTCTACCGGATCGCGTCCGCCGGTTCCCTTTGAGAAATGAGTGATACCCAGCAGGGCGCAGCGCATCGCGCCCGCCAGATCAACCAATGGCTGAAGCCCGCGTCGCACTTCTGCATTCTTGTGACTGTCTCCGGCAATGGCCGAAACAACAGGATCAACGATCAGCAGTCGCACGCCCCCGATTTCCGCCAGCTTGCGCCGCAGCGGTTCCATATCGCGGGCAGGGTCGAAAGATCGCCGCTCGTTGCCTTCCCGAATGTCGGCAATGAAATAGACGCGGGACAGATCAGCGTCCGACAGGGCCAGCCGGGGAATCAGAGTATCGGCAGGATCATCCTCGCCGCTCCATATCACCACGTTCCCGGCAATGGATCGGGTGCCGTCCGGCCAGCATCCGCCGGTTGTCACGGTCGCCGCCAGGCCCATGCTGATAGTCGTCTTGCCGGTGCCGGGTGCGCCGCCAAAAACGTGCATTTTGCCCGCCGCCAGCCAACCATTCCAAAGCCAGGTTATCGGCTCGGGTGTCACGTCACTTGCCCGGATCAGGCTTACGTCCCGCGCATACTCGCCCGCTGGCGCGCCATCGTTGCCGGGTTGATGTCTACCTCTTGCTGGCCGGGCAGCTGCGTTGCGTGCAAGGCTTCCGTCTAGCGGCACCGGCTTCGCGCTCACAGGCTTGTTGGCCGGAAGATGCGGCGGGCAAGGCGGGCCGACGAAAAGCCTGTCATGGCAGCGAATTAAAATTTCGTCGTCGGTGTCCAGCAGAAAATCCTCGCGAAGTTGGGCGGCGATGGCGTTGTCGTAATAACCCGGATGGTGGAGCACGGCGGCCATCATGCTTCACCCCGATGGAAGGTCGGGTTCGGCGAGCCGTTTAGTATCGGCGTGTAGCCAGCCCGGATTGCCGCGACGATAAATGCACCGTTTGCGATGTATTTGCTCGGGTGTGAATCTTCGACCTGATGTTTTAGGTAGTAGCTGCTGCTCGTGCGGTCGAGTCGATGGCAGGCGATGTAGTCGCCGCACAGATCAACCTGCTCAGCAAAGGCCGCACTCAATATGTCGGCTCGGCATTTCTCAAAATATGCCGGATCGCTCCAGTAGTCAGCGCGGCCTTGGCAGTGAAAACCTGCGGACGACAGGGCCGGAAACTCGGCCATGATTTCGGCGATGTCGGGGATCATTGCGCTGCCCCAATTAAACGGCGCAGATCGCCAACGCGAATGCGCGTGCTTTTGCCGAGTTTGACGAACGGCAACTCGCCAGACTTGTTGTGGCGGTAGACGCTTGCCCGCGAGCGGCTCATCAATGCAGTCGCCTGCGCGATGGTAACCAAAGCCGATGCGGGCGCGGTATCAAAGTTGAATGATTGGGTTTTCATGGCGACTCCAAAAGTGCCCGGCCGGGGCCGTATGCGTCGCATCATCCCAAGCCGCTTTCACGCCCTCGCTAACCCGTGAAAAATCACCCTTTCAGTTTGTCGCGTTCTTCTTTGGCGACATTGGAAAAACGGCCGTAGGTCATATGGTCGTCGGCTGTTTTGCCTTCCAGATACTTGCCTTGCCGATTCTCCATAACCTGCCAGCCGGGCAAAGGCTTTGCCTTGAATGCCCCCCATAGCAGGGCGTTCTTCATTTTCGGGTTCTTCGCAAGCTGGCGCTTAATCCATTTGCGGATTGTCCCTTGTCCACGGCCTTTAGGAGTGAATGCCTTTCCCTTGTTCGCGTTCTTGGCGTGCTCCGTATCGGTCAGTAGCGCCAGCCCTTCCACGGGGCCTAGTTGGAAGGCCTCTTGAATCTGCGCGAGTATGCAAATGTCCCGCCAGATCGGGGCGGGTGTCCGTGGTCGAAGAATTTCTGAAAACATGCCCCCCGGAGTAATGCCAAGCTCCTTTTCTTTAAGCGCCCCATCAATTTCGACAAGCTCGGCGAATTCGCCCGCGTCACGATTGCCCTGCATGCCCTTGTTGCGCATTTCGGCGATGTAGGTCAGCAGGTCGGCATGTCGATACGTCGCTAGCAGGCGATTGCGGATCGCATGGAATTCATTGTGGAAATTTTCCGGTATCCAGTCGGGCAACTGGCCCATAACGCCGTCGTAGTCCGCTGCGTTGCGCGCCAGTATTTTTGGATGCTCAGACCAGAGTAATTCGTCAAGCCGCGCGTTAAGGGCGTCGTCGTCCATCATGCAGCGACACCAGTAAATTCGATGACTTCCGCCCCCTTCACCGTGGCGTCGACTTCATCGGCGAACCATTGCATCAGCTTGGCCCGCTCGGCGTAGTGCGTCGCCCGATCATAGGCGCCCTCGATGCCCTGCTTGCCGTGGGCCAGCGCCGCTTCCTTGACGGCATCCGGCCATTTCAGCGATTCGGCGACGTAGGTGGAAAACACGGCCCGGAAGCCATGCGCGTGTATGTCGCGCCCCGCCGCGCGCCGCACGGCCTTGAGCAGCGCCATGCCGCTCAGCGTTGCCACCTTGGAGCCGACACGGGACGGGAACAGATATTCGTTCGTGCCGGTCAGCTTGCGCAATTCCTCCAAGACCGCGCGCACCTGTTTGCTCAGCGGCACGGCATGGGGCTTGCGCATTTTCATGCGTTCGCCGGGAATCGCCCAGCGCGCGCGCAGAGTGTCGAATTCGGCCCAGCGCGCCCCCAGCACTTCACCGGGGCGGCAGGCGGTCAGCATCAGCAGGCGGATTGCGGCGAGCGTTTCCGGTTCGGCCTTGATGGTGTCGAGCGCCTTCACGAAGACCGGAATCTCCGACCATTCGAGCGCACGCATGCGTTCGCCCTGATGCCGCTCAAAGACATTGCGCAGCAGCGCGTTGGCGGGATTGTCGCCGGCATATTGTCCATGCGCCTTTGCGAAGTCGAACACTTCGCCGGCCCAGCGCCGCACGTTGCCCAGCATTTCCAGAGCGCCGCGCTCTTCGATCTTGCGCAGGGCTTCGCGCAGTATCGGGGCGTCGATTGACTGGATCGGCAGCGGCCCCAGCATCGGGAACAGGTTTGCGCGCAAGCCGCCGCTGATCTTCTTGAAGTAGGCCGGGGAACAGTTCTTCTTCTTGCCCTCCAGCAGTTCATTCGCCACGCCCTCGAACGTGGTCGCCGACTGCATCCTGTTGCGCAGCTTGCGGATTTTGTTTTCCGCGACGGGGCTGCGGCCCTCGCGCACCAGGTCGCGCATGCGCTGGGCTTCCTTGCGGGCATCGTCCAGCCCCATCGTCGGATATAGCCCTAGCTGGGCCGTGCTTTCCTTGCCCCCGGCCTTCGACTTGAATTGCCAGTAACGGCGATTGCTGGGAGTGATGACCAGCCGCAGGCCATAGCCGTCGGCAAGGATGACATTAGCATCCTTCCTGGCTTTGGTCTGACGGATGACTAAGTCGTTCAGGCGGTTCGCTTGACGTGGCATCGCTAGCTCCCATGCGGGTTTGCGGGCCGAAGTGGGTAAAACCCAGTTCTGTATTCAATTCCTTACCCGCATTTTTACCAGCTTTAGATTGAGATTGCAAGAGACAACTTGCGACACCACGACACAAAATAAAAACCCCGAAGGCCTGATATTACTTTGGCTTCGGGGCTATTTGTTGTTTCACCCTGTATCAGTCTGAATCGGGTGAAACGGGGTAATGGTGCTGTTGGCCGGAATCGAACTGGCGACCTACTGATTACGAATCAGTTGCTCTACCAACTGAGCTACAACAGCGAGGGCGCGGATTATACCGTTCGGCGCCAACGAAAGGCAACGCAGGAGACGGCTTCTGCCTTGCCCTGGCATCCGCGGGTTGTTAGACTCACGGCATGCCGTCACCCTCCCTTCCACAACCTTCGCGCACCGCATGGCAAAGCGGCTTCACCCTGATCGAGCTGATCATGGTGATGGTGCTGATGGGCATCCTGGCCACCGTGGCGCTGCCGCGCTTCAATTTTTCCGGCTTCGACGAAGTCGGCTTCCGCGACAAGGTCCGCGCCACGCTTGAATTCGCCAGAAAGTCGGCGGTGGCGCAACGCCGAATCGTCTGCGTCGCCCTGGCCGGCAACAACCTGACGTTGACCATCGACAATGTCACCCCGGAAACCCTGGGCGCCGGCGCCTGCCCGCGCCAGCTCACGCTGCCGGCGGCCGATGCCGCTTGCGGCGGGCCGACCAATGCCGTCTGCGCGCCCAATGGGGTTACCCTCACCAGTCCGCCGTCGCCGGCGCTGCTGACCTTCGATGCCCTCGGCCGGCCCAATGCCCTCGGCCAGCCTTCCGCCGGGGCGGTCTATAACGTCGCCGGCGGCACGGTGAATCAGGCGATCACCGTCGAAGCGGAGACCGGCTATGTGCGTTGACGCCCTGGCGCGCCGTCAGCGTGGCGTGACGCTGATCGAACTGATCGTCTTCATCGTCATCGTCAGCGTGGCGCTGGCCGGCGTGCTCTCGGTGCTCAACCTCACCGCGCGCTCCGGCGCCGATCCGATGATCCGCAAACAAATGCTGGCGATCGCCGAAGGACTGATGGACGAGGTCGCCGCCCAGACCTTCACCTGGTGCGACCCGGACGACCCGGCCGCGGCCACGGCGATCAATGCCGCCGCCTGCGCCACGCCCGAAGCCATGGGCCCGGAAGCCGGCGAAACCCGCGGCGGCGCGGCGACCCCGTTCGACAACGTGAACGACTACAACGGACTGGCCGCCATCACCACCAGCATCACCGGCACCGCCATGCCGCCGGGATACAGCGCCGCGATCACCACCGTACCGGACGCCCTCGGCCCCGGCGCCGCGCAAGTGCCGGCGGCGGCCTCGCTGCGCATCGCCGTGACCGTCAGCTTCAACGGCGAAAACCTTACCGTCGAAGGCTATCGCACCCGTTACGCGCCGAACTCCCTGCCATGACGCCCCGCCCATCCCTGCCGCTGCCGCACCGCACCGCCGGCTTCACGCTGATCGAAGCCATCGTCGCCATCACCATCACCGGGATTCTCGGCGCCATCGTCGCCGTCTTCATCAACAAGCCGGTGCAGGGTTACTTCGATTCCGTGCGCCGCGCCGAGCTCACCGACCAGGCCGACGTCGCCCTGCGCCGTCTCACCCGCGATCTGCGCCTGGCGCTGCCCAACAGCCTGCGCGTGGCCAGTGCCGGCGGCGTCAATTATGTCGAATTCATCATGACCGCCAGCGGCGGGCGTTATCGCGATGAAACCGATGGCTCGACCGGCGGCGATTTTCTGAGTTTCACCAACGCCGGCGATACCACCTTCGACGTGCTCGGCCCGATGCCGGCGAATCCACCGATTGCCGCCAACGACTTCATCGTCATCTACAACCTCGGCCCCGGCAACGCACCGGCCGATGCCTACACTGGCGGCAATCGCGCCCAGGTGCAAAGCATCGCCGGCAATGTCGTCACCCTCGCCGCCAACCCTTTCGCCGTGCAAGCGCCCCCTCTGCCCTCGCCCGATGCGCGGTTCCAGGTCGTGCCCGGCGCCACCCGCGCCGTCACCTACGCCTGCCCCGACGCCGCCGCCGCGCCGGGCAATCTGACGCGGCAATGGAACTACGGCTTCAATGCCGCGCAAGCCACCCCGCCGGCCGGCGGCACAACGAATATCCTCGCCGGTGGCGCCACCTGCACCCTCGAATACGCCGCCAACGCCAGCGGGCGCAACGGCCTCCTGCTCATCAACCTGACCCTGACCCAGAACAACGAGCGGGTCAACCTCGCCCAGCAGATCCGCATCGACAACACACCATGAAGCCGACTCCTCGTCACACGCGCGGTTTTGCCATCGTCTCGGCGATTTTCATCCTCGTCGTGCTGGCCGCGCTCGGCGCCTTCATCGTCAGCGTCTCGACCAGCCAGCAGACCGGTGCCGCGCTCGACATCCAGGGCGTGCGGGCCTACCAGGCGGCCAAGGCCGGTGTCGAATGGGGCGTCCATCAGGTGCAGGCCACGCCCGCCTACAACTTCAGCTACGGCACCCCCGCCGTGGCGGTGGGCAGCGCCAACGCCAACACCCGCCTCTGCCCCGCCTCGCCGGCCTCGTTCGTGCCGGCGGCGCCGACGCTCGCCGCCTTCACCGTGACCGTCACCTGCGCCGCCACGGTCGACGCCAACAACGGGCCGACGGTGTTCCGCCTGATCTCGACCGCCTGCAACCAGCCCGCCGCCGGGGTCTGCCCGAATGCCGCACCGGCCGCCGGTTTCGACTACATCGAACGGCGCATCGAGGTGCTGTTGTGAACCCCTCGCTTGCCGTGTCGCCAACGCCGACTTTTTAATTCACCGGTCGGCAACTACCAGAATCGTGGCCATGAAAATTGCCGAACTGCTCCAATCGCTGGCGGACGCGCATGTCGAGTATGTGCTGGTCGGCGGGCTGGCGGTTCAGCTGCATGGCTTTCTGCGCGCCACCTTCGACATCGATCTGGTGCTGGCGATGAATGACGAAAATCTCACGCGGTTCATCGACGTGGCCAAACGCCACGGCCTGACGCCCGCGATTCCGGTACCGATCGACTCGCTCCGCAATGCCAGCCAGATCGATCAATGGCATCGCGAAAAGAGCATGCTGGCCTTTTCGTTGCGGGAAACGCACGCGGGCGGCAGCGTGGTCGATGTATTGGTGCGTCCGGAAGTATCGTTCGAAAGTTTGATCGCCAACGCGGTGATCGGCGAACTGTCCGGTCGACGGGTGCCGATTGCGGCCATTGCCGATTTGCTGGTCATGAAGCGTATCGCCAACCGCCCCAAGGATCGACTCGATATCGCGGCGCTGGAGAAGATCGAGCGAGGAGAAGACCCGAATGTCTAAGATCGAGGATCGCTCCAACACTGCAATCCCGGAGGATGTCATGCTCGCCCGATTGGCCCAGTCCGAACAGATGAGGGAATTTTTCATCCAGATGTGGCTGCAAAATCCCTTGCTGGCGAAGCGCTTGGGGCGCAAGATGCAAGCCATCCTCTCCCCGCTTCGCCGTACTGCCAGCGCCGACTTTTTTTAAGTACGGCGTGCGAGCAAAAAATGCATCATGCCTGCGGATCAGATGTGCGAGACGCCAATCCTAACTTAGGATATCTAACTGATTATCATGAAAAAAATTCTTGCCACCTGTTTTGCAATGGCTGCCTTGGTGTGTCCTCAAAAAGAAACGCACGCGGCAATTACGGTTGCGCAGATTGCTGAAAAGGTAAAGACATCTCCATCCATCACACAGGACACTGAGCGTTTTACGCTGGTGGCCAATACGCTTTACTTGATGTGGACCATCCAGACCATCGGAACTGCTCCGCCCACGACACCCACGGTCGCATGCGCTAACGGACTGACGATGGTGCAGGTCAATACCGTTACTTTCGCCACCATTGGCATACCACTTAAACGCCTCACCCTGTTTCGATCCATGAAACCTTCTGGGCTCACGAATGACAAATGTGTGATTAGTTGGGGTCAAATCAATGCCGGTCACGGGTATGTCATCGTCGCATTTACCGGGGCGGATGCTTCAGGAACCGACGGATCGGGAGCCGTCGTGCAAAGCGTTACAGGGCACACCGACAGTGCACCGGTTGCCGGATTGTCCATCACCTTGGCCGCGCTGCAAACCGGCAGTACGGTGGCCGGCGGTTTTTCCAATTCCGTAAGCAACGACACTTCTCTTGCGGCAGGAGCTGGTTATACGGCAGGCACCGGTGTTAGCTTCCATGTACCGCCTACCAGTCTTCGCGCCGAATGGGATACGACGGGAACCACCACCGTCAACATGACGCAAAGCGCCACGTCCGATATCGGCGGCATTGCTGTCGAAGTGAGACTCCCCACGAGCACTCCCAACCACTATGAGTTGTCGCTGCCGACCAGCAGTGTCACCTGCCTGCCTGCCACGGCCACGGTCACCGCCTGCGCGGACGCCAGCAGCCCATGCACCAACCCGTTTGCGGCCGCCAGCGGCACGACGGCGAACCTGGCGACCACTGGCGGGACGCTGGGGGCGACCACAGTGACCTTCGGCGCGACCGGAGTGGCCACCACGACGCTGAGTTACCCGGCAGCTGCTGACGGTACGGGCATATCGGTTACGCTCTCCGGCGAGCAAATCGCAGCCGCCAACCCTCGCCAATGCTGTCCGAACGGGACAAGCTGCGTCGCGGCGAACAGTTGCTCCACCACCTTCAACACGGCTGGCTTCATCTTCTCCGACTCGGCGGGAGGCGGGGTGGCAACCCTCCCCGCGCAGGTGGCGGGCACATCTTCCGGCACCCATTATCTGCGCGCGGTGAAGACAAGCACCACGACCAGAGCCTGCGAGACCGCCTTGTCGGGGGCGCAAGCGGTCAACTTCGCCTATGAGTGCAACAATCCGGCAAGCTGCTCCGGCAGCGATTTGATGAGTGTGAACGGCGGCAGTGCGACCACCATCGCACGCAACAACAACGGCAGCGTGACGACGTATACGCCGGTCAACATGACCTTCGACGCCAATGGCAATGCGCCATTCACTTTCAACTACAGCGACGTGGGGCAGGTGAAGCTGTGGGCCAGCAAAGCTGCGGGAGGTTCGTTGCTGTCCGCGCTGGCGGGTTCATCCAACGCCTTCGTGGTCAGGCCGGGCGGTTTCGTGTTGTCCGGTATCCAGCAGACAGCGGCGCCGAATCTGGCCAATCCGGGGGCTGCGAATGCGGCGGGCACGAAATTCGTGAAGGCGGGTGAAAATTTCACCGTGACCGTTACCGCAACGACCTCGGGTGGCGCGACCACGCCAAATTACGGCAAGGAGACCGCGCCCGAAGGCGTCAAGCTGACGCCCACGCTGATAGCGCCGGCAGGCGGGGCAGCGGGCTCCTTGAGCGGTACTTTTGGCGCATTCACCAACGGCGTGGCGAACGGCACGGCATTCACATGGAGTGAGGTGGGCATCATCACCCTGACGCCCAGTGTGTTCGATGCGGATTATCTCGGCGCTGGCGATACGGCGGGCACGACTACCGGCAATGTCGGACGTTTCATTCCGGACCATTTCACGCTGTCGGCGGGCTCGCTCACGAATCGTGCGGCTGCCGGGTGCGCCCCTGTGTCGAGCTTCACCTACCTTGGCGAGAGTCTTGGCCTGACGTTCACGCTGACGGCCGAACGCGCGGGTGGCGGGGTGACCACGAATTACGACGGCATCCTCGGCGGGGGCGGATTCGCGAAGCTGGCGCCGGGGATGTTCTCCAGTTACGGCATCGGGGCGCGCAGCGGCACGACCAACCTGACGCCGAGGATATCCGGAACCGTCCTTGGCCCGCCCGCATGGGCAAGTGGCGTGCTGAACGTGGCCGCGGCAAGGGTTGCGGTGGCACGCGCCGCAGCGCCCGACGGCCCCTGGAGCAGTACCCAGTTCGGGATTGCGCCAAGCGACAGCGATGGCACCCAGCTGCTTACCGGCGCGCTCAACCTCGACGCGGACAATGACGCGGTCAATGATCATCAGGCGGTGGGCGCTGCGACGGCACTGCGGTTTGGCCGCCTGCGCCTGGTCAACGCCTACGGCTCGGAGCTGCTGCCGCTGCGCGTGCCAGTGCAAGCGGAGTCCTATACCGGCACCGGCTGGAACATCAGTGGCGCCGACAGCTGCACCGCGCTACCGACCAATGCCCTGGTGACCAGCAACGTCGTCGGCCCGGCGCCGGTCCTGGCCACGCCGAGCCCGCTCACGCTCTCGAATGGCCAGGCCACCCTGACCTTCAATGCCCCCGGCGCGGCGGGGCGTTTCGATCTGGCGGCCGATCTCAATGCCGCCGGCGTGGATACCTCGTGCAACACCGCGCATGGCGGCACGGCGGCCAACATGCCCTGGCTACAGGGGTTTTGGTCATCGGTCTGCGGCGGCACCCCGGCCTGGGCGCAGGATCCCAATGCACGCATCAGGCTCGGCTCGCCCAAGGCACCCTACATCTACCTGCGCGAGCGGTATTGATTTTGTGCCTCCCGAAGACTTTCTCGCCGTCGCCGGCCCGCGAAGCGGAATCCCCGGCGTGCAAGGCACACCAGCGCCAGCGCTTTGCTTGCCTTGCACTACCTTCGGGTCGCCTGTGGGAACCTTTTTGTACCGGGGCAGGGACGACGGCAACAACACAAAACGCGGCGTTCGTCAGCCGATTCCGGCCGCCGGTCGGCCCGGGCTGGCGGCTCTGCCGGCATAATGCCAATCTTCAGGCCAAAGGAGAGCGGACCATGTCACACCACTCTTGCCCAAAACAGCTTATGCCGCTGGATCATCCGCCGGAGGAAGCTCGGTCTTGCGCCCCCGTCAAACTCGACTCGTTTCACCCTCTACTGCAATTGCAAAGGAACTTCGTCATGCAAATCCGTAAAAGCGGCGGCTTTTCGTTGGTCGAGTTATTGGTGGTAATTGCGATCATCGGCATCATTTCGGCCATCGCCTTTCCCAGCTATCAGGAATATCTGCGCAAAGGCAATCGATCCGCCGCCCAGCAATTCATGATGTCCATGGCCAACAAGCAGGAGGCCTATCTGATCGACAACCGCGCCTATACGGCGACCGTCGGCAGTGGCGGGTTAGGGCTGACGGCGCCTTCCGAACTGAGCGGAAAATATACCTTTGCGCTCTGTATCGATCCGGCCGTCCTCACCTGCGCTCCCGCCGGGACGGCGGCCCCCTACTTCAAAATCACCGCCACGGCGGCTGGCTCCCAGTTGAGCGATGGCGACCTGACCCTGACCAACGCCGGGGCAAAGACGCGCAGCGGCGCGAGCGGCTGGTGATTGTCGCTGACGCAAACAACATGTGCGGAGAATTGACCGTAACCCATCCCAGGCGATCCGACGGCTTCACTCTCGTCGAGATGATGATTGTGACGGCGGTGTTCGGCATCCTCCTGGCTATTGCCGTGCCGAATTTCACGGAATGGATCGCCAACGAGCGCGTCCGCAGCAGCACTAACGACCTGTACGCCGGCCTGATGATGGCGCGTAGCGAAGCGATGAAGCGCAACGTCCGGGTCGATCTCAGCCGAACCTCGGGAAGCTCGACGGACTGGTCCGCTGGCTGGTCGGTAAAGCTGACGGACGGCACGACTTTTCAGACCCAGGACGGCGACAGCAGGGTGGCCATCACCGGCCCCAACACCGGTACCGTCAGTTATTCCCCCACCGGACGGCCCGTGACAGGCTCGGTCGATACCCAGTTTTCCATATCGGCAACCGGTTATACCTCGGTTGCGACCCGCTACGTCTGCCTCACCTTGAGCGGCATGCCGGTAGTCAAGCGGACCGCATGCTGATCATGAACCGCATCGACCAACTCCATTGCGGTCCCTCGGGCAACGGGGGGCAAAAGGGGTTCTCTCTGATCGAAGTGCTGATTTCGATTGTGATCATCGCGATCAGCCTGCTTGGGCTGGCGGGCCTTCAGGCGCGCGCCATGAATTCGGAATTCGAGTCCTACCAGCGCAGCCAGGCCGTGCTCCTTGCCAATGACATGGTGGAGCGCATGCGCATGAGCCGGACCTCCCTCGGCAAGTTCAAGAACGTATCCACGGCTGCCGGCGGCGGCTATCTCGGCACGGCCGGCAACGACAGCTACGTGGTTGACTGCGCCTCGACCGATGCCGGTGACGTCGCACTTTGCGAATGGGATTCCCTGTTGAAAGGCACGGCCGAAACAACCGGCGGCTCGAAGGTTGGCGCCATGATCGGAGCGCGGGGCTGCATTACCTATGACTTGGCCACCGAGCTGGGTGGCATCGCCGACTCCGGCGTGTTCACGGTGACCGTGGCATGGCAGGGAACCCAGGCTACGGTGGGGTCAACGTCCAATCTTTGCGCCACGGGCCTTTACGGCAACGAGGCGAGCCGACGGGTCGTGTCGATGGCAATTCGGCTGGCCCGCCTGTCCTGATGGTTGCCCGCGCCATGCATACGCAAGCATCCACCAGCGCCAGGAGTCGCGGATTCTCGCTGATCGAATTGATGATCACGATGGCGATCAGCATGCTGATCGCGGCGGCGCTGGCTATCCTGCTCATGAAGGTGTCGGAAACCAATCGCGAGCAATTCAAGGTCTCGCAACAGATCGAGAACGGACGCTTTGCCACCGAACTGATCGGCACCGATTTGCGTCACGCCGGCTTTTACGGCGGATTTAGCGGATTGCCTGCCATTGGCGGCGCCTTGCCGGATCCCTGCGACCTGACGTTGCTGCCCGATGGCGATGTCACGGCGGCGACCACCACCAGTCCGCTGGCCTTTCCGGTGCAGGGCCTGAATGCAGCCACCTTGACCAGCGCGCTGGCCATACCCGCCGCCTGCCAGACCTGGATCGACAGCGCCAGCCTGAAAATCGGTAGCGACATGCTGGTGGTGCGGCGCTTCGACACCGTTCCGCTGATCGACCTGGAAGCCACCCCGGTACGCGCATCCGCCACGCCGGCCAGCGGACAGATCTACGCCCAGGCCGATACCGTCACCATGAACCTCAAGCGCGGCGGCGGCACGGCGATAGACAAGACCATGGCGGCAGACGGCACGGCCAGCACGCTTCTGCGCAAGGACTACACCCAGGCCTTGATGGGTGCGCCACCTCTGCGTCCAACCATTGCCGCCTACATTCGCAAGCTACATGTGTATATCTACTATGTCTCAACCTGCCGCAAGGGCTCGGGAACGAACGGCAAGTGCCTGAGCGCGGACGACTCCGTTCCGACCCTGAAACGCCTGGAACTCGGCGCGCCGGGGGGAGCGCCAACGATGACGGTCGTGCCGCTGGTCGAAGGTATCGAATTCTTCAAGATCCGCTACGGCATCGACAGCACCACGGACGGCGCGGTCGATAGCTATACCCCAACGCCGGCGCTTGCCGACTGGCAAAACGTGATTCAAGCGGAAGTCCGCGTGGTGGCGCGCAATGTGGACACCAGCATGTCGACGGACCCGAAGAGCTATGACCTGGGCAGCGGCCTGACCTACACGCCGTCGGGCGCCAACGCCTACTACAAGCGCCACCTGTTTTCGCAGCAGATCTACATCACCAACGTCGGCGGGCCGAGGGAACGATGAGACTCCGACCATTGCGCGCACAACGCGGCATGACCCTGATCATTACCATGGTGATGCTGGTGATACTGACGCTGTTTGCCGTTTCGGCAATCCGCATCTCCGGCATCAACCTGCGGATCGCTGCCAACTATCAGTGGCAGAAGGAGATGGAAGCCCTCACCGACTCGGCCATCGAACAATTGGTCACGACGTCGACAACTTTCGACAACGCCGCAATTCAGGCCGGAACCGCGGTAGATCAGGTCGTTTGTGCGGATGGAGTTGTCGGTGCCGCCGGCTCCTGCACCGTGGGCAATCCGCAGATAGGGACCGTCACGGTTCCGCGCTGCCTTTCCAGCAATGTTGCGCCGGGTTATAGCAAGAAGCTGGAAGCCATGTCTCCGGACGACAATGAGTGGTTGATCAAATCGACCGCAACCGACTCGTTCAGCGGCGCCAAGGTCACCATCTACCGCGGCGTCACGGTTCGCATGCTGGCCAACAATTGTCCGGAATGAATTTTCACGGGAGTCTTGCCATGTTTATCCGAATCCTCCTTGCCCTGGCCATATTTCTGACGGCACCGCTATCGCGGGCCGGTTTCGATCCCGTGATGCAGGACATCGACATCTTCATGACCAACCCGTCGATCGCTTCCGAACGTCCAAACATCCTCATCATTCTTGATACCTCGGCCAACTGGGGAACCTATTTCGCGACCGAAAAAACCGCGTTGATTTCCGTGGTGAACGGTCTCACGGACCAGTACAACCTCGGCCTCGCCCACAATGCCGGCGGCAACATCGAAGGCAGCTACGTGCGCTATGCCGTGCGGCAGATGAACGGCACCAACAGGCCGGCCCTGTCGTCGATGGTCACCGCCCTGAGTGGCGACCCATCCACCAGCGGCGGCGACAAGACCAACAATTCGGTCGCCGGCTTGTCGCTGGTGGAGGCCTACCGCTACTTCAAGGCGCTGACATCCTATTCGGCGACCACCAGCGCCGCCGGACATGACGCAAAGACCGACTACAACGGCAATACCAACAACGCCTACATCACCAGCCTGGCCGGAAACGCCTTTGCCACCACCCCCACCACCACGTCCACCTATGCCAGCCCGGTGACCAATGCCTGCCAGCGCAACTTCATCATCTACATCAGCAACGGCAAGGGCAGCAACCAGATCGGGGAAAAAACCGATGCCATGAACCTGCTCGCCACCGCCAGGAACGGCGACGTATCGACCACCGGCAACGCAACCACCCTGAAGATCTCGCCACTGAGCCCGGCCGGCAACGAAACCGACAGCTGGTTCGACGAGTGGGCCAAGTTCCTGGCGCAGACCGGCTTCCCGATGACCATCGGGGGCAACACCAAGACCATCACGGCCAACACCTATGTGGTCGAGGTTGACCCCGGCACGCAAAGCGCCGACCTGCAATGGACGGCCACCCTCAAGAGCGGCGCCTTGGCCGGCAAGGGCAAGTATTACGCGGCGACCGGCGCCGATCCGGGCACCTCGCTGCTGGCGGCGCTCAATGCCATTTTCAACGAAATCCAGGCCGTGAATTCGGTATTCGCCTCGACCACACTGCCGGTCAGCGTGAACGTCCGCGGTACCAACCTCAACCAGGTGTATATCGGCATGTTCCGCCCCGATGCCACCAAGGCGCCGCGCTGGCTGGGCAACCTCAAACTGTACAAACTGGCGCTGACCTCCGACAACCAGAATCTGCAACTGGTGGATGCCGCCGGCACGGCGGCGGAATCGAACACCACCGGCTTCATCAACAGCACCGCACGCAGCTACTGGACCACCGACTCATCGTTCTGGTCGTTCCGCAGCGACGAAGAGAACGGCGAAGGCGGCCAGTCCGATTCGCCGGACGGCGACCTGGTGGAAAAGGGCGCCTCCGCGCAACAGTTGCGCCTGTCGTACGCGACTTCGCAGGCAGCACGCAATCTCTACACCTGCACCACCGGCAGCTGGACGTCCCAGTGTGCGGCGTGCACCGCTGCCGGCAGCGGTACGGCAAAGACCTGCAACAGCGGTACGGCCCTGTCATTGACGCCGTTTTCAACGAACAATACGGACATCACGGCCATCGCCCTGGGGCTGGGTATCAAGGACGTCGCCAGCCTCTCGGCCAAAGCCACCAAACCGGTCACCAGCATCACCGATCGACGCAACGTAAGCATTAGCAATTCCGCGGTGCCAGGGGTAACGATCAGCGCAGTCACGAACGGCGCGACATCGCGGACGCTGAGCAGCCTGTCGGCCTTCGATTCGACCAAGACGCAGTCGATAGCAAGCCTCACCGCACTCGGCTCATCGACCGGAGCCATCGCCGTCAGCGCCAAGGCCACTTCCGGCTCCTCGGTCACGCTGACGTTCGCCCAGTCGGGCAATCCATGCAGCGGCAAGGATACGGTAGTCGTGGCCGGCAACGATTCCAGCGTCAACGGCACCTGGCCGATCACCTCATCGGCCGCGGTAAGCAGCAGCCCGGCGCGCTCCAGCGTCACGTTTACGGTGACCGGAACACCCTCGCCGAACACTCAGGGCACCATCACCTGCATGGCCAAAACCACTACCGCAACGGCCACGATGACGACGCTGCCGACCGGCCTTGCCGTCAATAGCCGGGTCAATATCAGCGGCGCGGCCGCCTCCGCCTTCAACGGCGATTTCTCGGTCACGGCGGTCGATAGCGCGGCGAAGACCTTCAGCTACACAATCGGGTCGACGCAGGGCAATGCAACAACGTCGGGTACCCTCAAGGTGTACAACACGGTGAGTGGCGGCGCCTATTCGGCAACGTCCACGACGGTTCGTATCACGGGGGCCACCACGGCCAGTCACGGTTACTCGGCCGGCAGTTCAGTAGCGCTTAGCGGAGTGACGCCGACGACCTCCAACGGCCTGTCGGTCTATGACGGCGCCATCACGCTCGCCACCGCTTCCGGCTCCACCTTCACCTACGACATGAGTTTTTCCGGGTCCAGCAACGGCTTCCCGCCCGCCGACGCCACCGCCTTCGGCATCGTGTACTCGGGCGCAACCACCACGGTGACGGCGACCGCCGCCGGACACGGTTTCTCGAATGGCGCGACGATCGACGTCACGGGCATCAATTCCTGCTACAATGCCAGCGGAGTAACGCTCACCTACATCAGCGCCACCCAGTTCAGTTACCCGACCAGCTCGGCCTGCCCACCCCTTTCCAACGTGCCCGCAGGCGCCCTGGTGTCGGGCAGTTCCTACAGTACAACCGTGACGGCAACGCTTACCGCCCATGGCATTCCGGACGGCAGCCAGGTGGTCATCGCCGATGGAACGCAGAACCTGCACAACGGCGGTCCGTTCACCATCACCGTCATCGATGCCAACACCTTCCGTTATGTCAATCCGGCGGTAGGCGCCACGGGGCCCGCCGGCCAATACACGGTGCGATTGGCCACCAACCCGGTGGTCTATGCCACTGCCGCCGGCCACGGTTTCGGTACCGGCGACAACATCACCATAGCCGGTGCGGTCTCGGCACCCGCCAGCTATAACGGCACATTCGCCATCACCAATATCGATGCCAACACGTTCTCGTATGTTCCCGGCGTCGGCAGCGGCACCGGCATCGGCACCAACAGCGGAAGCCCCGTCACGGCGTCGAAGAACACCACCACCGCCCGTGCCACCTCGGTCAACCACGGCTTTGCCGACAACTCCAGCGTGGCGATCTCGGGCGCCAACCCCAACGCCTTCAACGGAACCTTCACCATCACTAATATCGACGCCAATACCTTCACCTATCCGCTCGGCAGTGCGCAGGGCGATGCGACCGGGACCATCGTCGCGGCAGCCGGATCGGGATCGAGTTCCGAGCGTGACCAGATCATCAACTGGGTCCGCGGCGAGGACAACCAGGAGGACGAGAACAAGGATGGCACGTTCAGCGACTGTCGGGCCTCGGTGCACGGCGACGTGCTGCATTCGCGCCCGGCCGTCATCAACTACAACCGCTACGGCGGCGACAACGATGTATACATCTTCTATGGCGCCAACGATGGTGTCTTCCATGCCATAAAGGGCGGTACCGCCACCGATACCGGCGACACCAACGGCCTGCTGCCCGGCCAGGAAGCGTGGGGCTTCGTGCCGAAGGAAGGCTTCTCGAACCTCAAGCGCCTGCGCAACAATTCGCCGACGATCGGCAGCAGCTTCAAGCGGCCCAATTTCCTCGACGGCCCGATCGGCGTGTATAGCATTGACGACGGCGACGGAGAAATCAAGGCGTCGGACTCCGCCGACCATGTCTATCTCTATGTCGGCGCGCGCCGCGGTGGCCGATATTTCTACACGCTCGATGTCACCACCCCAACCGCGCCGGTTTTCCGCTGGAAAAAAGACAACACAACCGACACCGAGTATGCCGAACTCGGCTATACATGGTCGCAGCCACAGCCGGTCAGCAACATCAACGCATCGACCAATCCGGTGCTGATCTTCGGCGGCGGCTACGATCCAGAGGTTGAAGACATCGAAGCCTGCACCGTTACCTCGATCTCGCCCGCCAGCTACAACTCCGGCACCGGGATTTACACGGCCGGCACCGTGACCTATAACGCCGGCGCCATCACCTATGCCAGTTCCGGTACCGGCTGTACCGTTGCCAGCGCGGTATCCACCACCAAGACCCGCAGCATGGGGCGCGCCATTTACGTGCTCGACGCCGTTACCGGAGAAACGGTCTGGTGGGCCAGCTATAAAGGCAGTGGCGCCAACCTTGAAGTTGCCGGTATGGATTATGCGATCCCGGGCGACATCACCGTGATCAAGAATATCAGTGGCGACAAGACCAACCGCGCCTACTTCGGCGACTCGGGGGGCAACATGTGGCGATTCGACTTTGGCGACGCCAACAAGGCCAACTGGAAAATCACCAAAATCGCGTCGATCGGATCGCAAGCCACCACGGCCAACTGGACCTCGGCGAGTAGCGCCGGCACGGCCGCGCAAATAGAAACGGCCAGACAGGCTTTGCGGGCAGATCTGAGGAAATTCCTCTATCCACCCGATGTCGTCGGCCAGACCGGCTTCGATGTCATCTTGGTGGGCTCCGGGGATCGCGAGCACCCCTTCGACAATACCGTGGTCAATCGCTTCTATGCCTTCAAGGATCATGGCAGCGATCTCGGCCCGGGTACCGGGGATACCCACTACCTGGCCGACACCAATGCCGACGGCGCAGGCGATACGCTGAGCATAGAAAGCCGTGTCGGTGTCGTTGCCGGTTCGGGGAACCCGGTGATCAGCCATAGTCCGGCGGTTGCGACCGATGGCGATCTCTATGACGCGACGAACAATTGCGTCCAGCAAGCCTGTTCCGGAACAACGGCCGCCGAGCAGCTCGCTGCAAAGGCTGCGCAGTCCGCGCTGCTGGCTGCCGCCGATGGCTGGTTCATCACCCTGGGTACCGGCGAAAAAGTGATCGGTAATGCCGTGGCTCTGAATGGCATCGTGTTCTTCAATACCAACCAACCCAGCCAGACGGCGGACACCAGTTGCGTGGGCAATCTCGGGATTGCGCGCCAGTATGAAGTCAGAGTGCTTGACGCCGGTGCTGCCGACCCGCAAAACACCGGAACCAAGGTTGCTGCGGATCGCTCATCGATCCACGCCGGCGGCGGCTATCTGCCCTCGCCGGTGCATGTGGTGGTTCAGGTCGAAAACTCCGAAGGCGTGATGGTAACCAAGGAAGGCGTGATTTCGGGAACCGAGGTCAAGACTCCGCCCACAGGCGCCATCGGCAGCCGCACGCGGCGCTACTGGTACAAGGAGATCGACTGACCGCGGTCGATGCAGGCAACTTGCTGGAGCATTGGATTCGGCAGAATTCAACCGACACCATGGTTGGCGCACTATTCCGGCAACGCTATCCGGTGTGGCCCCTGCTCGCTTCCTGCTGGCTTCATGTGGCGTTGCTGGCTTTTCCGCTCATCGACGCGCGGCTGGTTCCACCGGGCGCAAACACGCAACCCGCGGCGAATCCACGCATCGAGGCGCGTTTGCTGCCGGCGCTGAATCAAGAAGAAATGCCGCGGCCGGCGGCACCGGCAGGCGGCGAACTCGCTCCAGCACCGGCCCACGTCGCCGTTTCAGATGCCGCATTGACACCCATGCCGACCCGGCCGCTCGTGGCTCCGGACTTGCCCCAACACTACTTTGTCGCATCGGAACTCGACAAAAAAGCGGAACCGATAGAAATTCCGCTCCTGGTCTATCCCGACGTCGCACTGCTTCAACGCATCAAAGGCAAAGTCATATTGCGCATCTACATCAATCACGCAGGCATGATTGACGACGCGGACATCCTTGCCGCAGAGCCACCGAACATATTCGAGCGGGCGGCGCTCGATGCCGTGCTGCCGATGCGCTTTCGGCCGGCGCTGCGGTCAGGACGGCCGGTCAAGAGCGTAAAGGTGATCGAGGTGCGCTTCGACCCGCGGGAAGAACCCAACTGAACAGCGATTCCGGCACGGCCGCCGGCTATCCGGTAAGAAGCCAGTTGCTGGTCGAGGTCGTTTTCGAACCCGGCACCGCACCCCAGGCCAGTCTCTTGCCGGCGCTACCGCGTCAGGGAATCCAGCAACCCCTTCGGTAACGGAAAGCTGACGTTCTCCTCCACCCCGGCGAGCAATTCGACCTCGCCGCCACCGAGTTCCCGTAGCCGCGCGACCACGCCTTCGACCAGCACTTCCGGGGCCGAGGCGCCGGCGGTGAGGCCGATCCGGGTTTTGCCCGTCAGCCAGGCGGCCTCGATCTGGCCGGCATTCTCGATCAGTTGCGCGGCAATGCCGGCATTGGCCGCGACTTCGCGCAGACGGTTGGAATTGGAACTGTTCTTGGAGCCGACCACGAGCAGCAGGTCGATGCGGCCGAGCATGGTTTTCACCGCATCCTGACGGTTTTGCGTGGCGTAACAGATGTCGTCCTTCTTCGGCCCGACGATGTGCGGAAAGCGCGCCCTGAGCGCGGCCACGATCTGCGCCGCATCGTCGATCGAGAGCGTGGTCTGCGTCACGTAGGCAAGTTTTGGGCAATTCGCCGTCTCGCCAGCGCCGAGTTTTTGCACCAGGCCGGCGACATCGGCAACGGTCTCGACCAGATGGATGCCGCCTTCGGCCTGTCCCATGGTGCCTTCCACCTCGGGGTGGCCGCGATGGCCGATCATCACGATTGCATAGCCCTGGCCGCGCAGGCGCTTGACTTCGAGATGCACCTTGGTCACCAGCGGACAGGTGGCATCGAACACGCGCAGGCCACGCGCCTCGGCCTCGCGGCGCACGGCCTGCGAGACGCCGTGGGCGGAGAAAATGACGATGGCACCGGGCGGCGCGGCATCGAGTTCGTCGATAAAGATCGCGCCCTTGGCCTTCAGGTCATCGACCACGAAGCGGTTATGCACCACCTCGTGGCGGACATAAATCGGCGCGCCGAATTTTTCCAGCGCCTGTTCGACGATGGCGATCGCCCGTTCGACGCCGGCGCAAAAGCCCCGCGGATTGGCCAGCAGGATGCTCATAGGATGCCGACGATCTCGGCCTCAAAGCGCAGCGTCTGGCCGGCCAGCGGATGATTGAAATCGAGCAGCACGGCATCGGCGTCGATCTCGCGCACGATGCCGTGCAAGGGCTGGCCGTTCGGTGCCGTGAAGGCAATCCGGCCATGCAGTTCGAGTATCGCGTCGGCCGCCAGGACACGGCGTGCGACGCGGCGCAGCAACTCGGGCTGGCGCGGGCCGAAAGCCTCGTCCGCAGCCAGCGTGAAGCTCTGCCTGGCGCCGGGCGGCAGGCCGATCAGGCAATGCTCGAAAGGCGGCGCGAGTTCGCCGCTGCCCAGTTGAACGACGGCCGGCGTATGGCCGAAGGTGCTCACCAGTTCCTCGCCGTCCGCCGTGGCAACGCAGTAGTGCAGGGTCAGCAGGCTGTCGGCGGCGACGGTGGCATCGGTGGCAGACGGGGCGGGGTTCGGGGCAGGGTTCATCGTGGATTCTCCGGCGTGCGCAACTGGTGCAGCAGCATCAGGATCACGCCCAGGGTGATGGCCGCATCGGCCAGGTTGAAGGCCGGCCAATGATAGCCCAGCAGGTGAAAATCGAGGAAGTCGACCACCGCATCGAAGCGCAGCCTGTCGATCACGTTGCCCAGCGCGCCGCCGAGGATCAGACTCAATGCCAGCGGCATCAGCCGTTCGCCAGCATGGCGGGCGAGCAGGCGCAGCAGCCAGAACGAAATGCCCAGTGCCAGAGAAACGAAAAACCACTTCTGCCAGCCGCCGGCGGAGGCAAGAAAACTGAAGGCGGCGCCGGAATTGAAAACCAGTACCAGGTTGAAAAAAGAGGTCACCGGCTGCGCCTCATTCCGGCCCAGCACGGACAGCGCCCAATGCTTGCTCGCCTGATCGAGGCCGATCACCAACAGGGCCAGCAACAACCAGGGGATCAGGCGTGGCATCGGAGCATTCACGGGGTATCGAGGACAGCGATGGATTCCGGGTCCGTCACCCCGGACTTGATCCGGGGCCGGAATGACAGTGGGCAGAGAAATTCCGCATAGCGTCAGGCAAAGTGGCGCGCCTCGCCATCGCCGAACAGGTTGCTCGCACAGCGGCCACACAATTCGGGATGCTCGGCGGCCCACGGGTGCTGGCCGACATCCTCGCGCCAGTGCCAGCAGCGGGCGCACTTCGGCTGCGGGCTGGGCCGCACCTCGATCGCCGTCTCGCCATCCGCTACGGCGAGGAGAGCGTTTTTTGCTCGACCGCCTTGTAGCGCAGTTGTTTCACCAGCGCCGACTTTTTCGAGCGTGGCCTGCGAGCAGATGAAGACGAACTTGAGGTCTTCACCCAGCGAGGCGAGCAGCGCATGGTCGGCTTCACTCATGCGCAGGATGACTTCGGCCTGCAATGACGAGCCGATCCCGCCGTTGCTGCGCACCGCTTCGAGCGCCCGGGCGACCTCGGCGCGAATCGCCCGCAGCCGGCTCCAGCGCGCCTCGAGCGCCTCGGCCTCGGCCAGCGGCGGCAATTCGTGCCAGGTGGCGAGCATGACGCTCTCGCGCTGCCCCTCGCCTGCGATCTGCCAGATTTCCTCGGCGGTGAACGCGAGGATCGGCGCCATCAGGCGGGTCAGGCTCTGCAGGATGTGCCACAGCGCGCTTTGCGCCGAGCGGCGCGCCGGCGAATCGGCGGCGGCGGTGTACAACCGATCCTTGAGGATGTCGAGATAAAACCCACCGAGATCCTCGGCGCAGAAGTTTTGCAGGGCCTGGACGATGGGGTGGAACTCGAAGCGGGCGTAATCGGAAATGCATTTCTCGCTCAGCCGCCGTGCCATGAGCACGGCATAACGGTCGATGTCGAGCCACGCTTCCGGCGGCAGCAGGTGCCGTTCCACGTCGAAGTCGGCGGTGTTGGCGAGCAAAAAGCGCAGCGTGTTGCGTAGCCGGCGATAAACCTCGACCACCCGGTCGAGGATTTCCTTCGAGATCGACAGCTCGCCCGAATAGTCGGTGGCGGCCAGCCACAGACGGAGGATTTCGACGCCGAGCCGGTCGCCGATCTCCTGCGGCTCGATGCCGTTGCCGAGCGACTTGCTCATCTTGCGCCCCTGCGCATCGACCGTGAAGCCGTGAGTCAGCAGGCTCTGATAGGGCGGCCGGCCATCGATCGCGCAGCCGGTGAGCAGCGAGGAATGGAACCAGCCGCGATGCTGGTCGGAGCCTTCCAGATACAGATCGGCCCAGCGTCCGGAATCGGCCGCCGCGTCAGGATGCGAGCCGCGCAGCACATGCCAGTGGGTGGTGCCGGAATCGAACCAGACGTCCAGCGTATCGCTGATTTTCTCGTACTCGCCGGCTTCCGCGCCGAGCAGCTCGACGGGGTCGAGGCGGAACCAGGCCTCGATCCCTTCGCGTTCGACGCGCTGCGCGACAGCCTCCATCAGTTCGACGCTGCGCGGGTGCAATTCGCCGCTCGCCTTGTGGATGAAGAACGGGATCGGCACGCCCCAGTGGCGCTGGCGCGAGATGCACCAGTCGGGACGGTTGGCGATCATCGCCCGCAGGCGCGCCTGCCCCCAGGCCGGGTAAAAGGCGGTTTGATCGACGCCCTGCAAGGCCAGCTCGCGCAGGCTGGGAGCGCCCTGCGGACGCACGTCCATGCCGACGAACCATTGCGGCGTGGCGCGATAGATGATCGGCGTGCGGTGCCGCCAGCAGTGCATGTAGCTATGCGTGATGTTCTCGTGGGCGAACAGCGCGCCGACCTCATCGAGTTTTTCGACGATTTTCGGGTTGGCCTTCCAGATGTGCAGGCCGCCGAAGAAGGGTAGCGAATCGGCATATACGCCGTTGGCCTGCACCGGGTTGAGAATGTCGTCGAAGCTGAAGCCATGGCTCATGCAGGAGACGAAGTCCTCGACGCCGTAGGCCGGCGCGGCATGGACAACGCCGGTGCCGGCATCGACGCCGACGTAGCTCGCCGGAATCACCGGGCCGCTGCGCGGGTAGAGGGGATGCTCGAAGCGCAGGCCGGAAAGCCGGGCGCCCTTGGCCGTCGCCAGCGTCCGTCCGGCGAGGCCGTAGCGTTCGAGGCAGGCGCTGGCGAGTTCGACGGCCAGCAGCAACACGCCGCGCGGCGTCTCCAGCAGCGCATAGTCGAGCTCGGGATGGACGTTGAGCGCCTGGTTGGCGGGAAGCGTCCACGGCGTGGTGGTCCAGATCACGGCATACGCGACGGCCGGCAGCGAGGCAAGGCCGAAAGCGGCGGCCAGCTTTTCCGGCTCGGCGCAGGCGAAACCGACGTCGACGGCCGGGCTTGGCTTGTCGGCATAATCGACTTCGGCCTCGGCCAGCGCCGAGCCGCAATCGAAACACCAGTTGACCGGCTTCAGGCCGCGCGATACCCAGCCCTGCCTGACCATCTCGGCCAGCGCGCGAATCTCGCCGGCCTCGTTGGCGAAGTTCATCGTCAGGTACGGAGCGTCCCAGTCGCCCAGCACGCCGAGGCGGATGAAACCCTTTTTCTGAATCTCCACCTGCTCGGCGGCAAAGGCCCGGCAAAGTTCGCGCACCCGCTCGGCGGGCAGATGCTTGCCGTGCTGCACCTCGATCTTGTGCTCGATCGGCAGGCCGTGGCAGTCCCAGCCCGGCACGTAGGGCGCATCGAACCCGGCCAGGGTTTTCGAGCGGGTGATGATGTCTTTCAGAATCTTGTTCACCGCATGGCCGAGATGGATGTCGCCATTGGCATACGGCGGCCCGTCGTGCAACACGAAGCGCGGGCGCCCGCTGGCCGCCGCGCGGATTTGCTGGTAAAGCTTTTTCTCCTGCCAGGCCTTGATCCAGCCGGGTTCGCGACGAGCCAGATCGCCGCGCATCGGGAATGGCGTGTCGGGCATGTTGAGGGTCTTGCGATAGTCAGCCATGAGTCGTGTCTTCGGTTGGAGAAGCCGCGGTGTCGCGGCGGGCAAAGTGGGCGCGCACCGCCTCGACATCGCGGGCAATCTGGGCCTTGAGCGCATCGAGGCTGGCGTATTTTTCCTCGTCGCGCAGCTTGTGCAGGAAATTCACCGTGACGTGCCGGTCATAGAGGTCGCCGGCAAAATCCAGCAGATGAACTTCGAGCACCGGTTTCAGGTTTTCGCCCAGCGTCGGCCGCACGCCGAGGCTGGCGGCACCCGACAGCGGCTCGCCGCCGAGCCCGGAGACGGTGACGGCAAAGATGCCGGAGAGCGGCAGCCGGTTGTGCTTGATATGGATATTGGCGGTTGGAAAACCCAGTTCGCGGCCGACGCCATTGCCACGCACCACCCGTCCGGCGATGACATAGGCGCGGCCGAGCAAGGCTTGCGCCCGTTCGATGTCGCCCGCCGCCAGCGCCTCGCGCACTGCCGAGCTGGAGAAACGTACCCCCTCGCAGGCGATGGTCGGCATGGCGTCGACGACGAAGCGATGCTCGATTCCCGCCTGTTGCAGCAGGGCGAAGTCACCACGGCGGCCCTGGCCGAAACGGAAGTCGTCACCGATCACCAGGGTCCGCACGGACAAGCCCTGTACCAGAATGTGCTCGATGAACTGTTCGGCGGTCAACGCCGCCAGATGCCGGTCGAAGCGCAGCACATGCACCCGCTCGACACCGCAATCGGCCAGCAGTTCGAGTTTTTCGCGCAGGCTGGCGAGCCGTGCCGGCGCCTGTGCGGGAGCGAAATATTCACGCGGATGCGGCTCGAAGGTGAGCACCGTGGCCGGCAGCGCCAGCGCGCGCGCGCGGGTGGTCAGCTCGGTCAGCAGCGCACGATGGCCACGATGCACGCCATCGAAATTGCCGATGGTGAGCACGGTGGACGTCGTCGCCCGCTCGGGCACTCCGCGAAAGACCAGCATGGAAGCATTGTGGACAGGACAGAAGGAAGCGGCGGATTATATCAAGCGGCCAGCGGGCAAAGGATGCGGTGGCAGGCTGATCTGCCGCACGGTGCAAGGGCGGAACCAGGGCCGCGCTGCCGACGGCCTCGTCATTCCATCATCCGAGCGCCAATTTGGATTTGGCCAGCGGCGGATTCTTGGCGAAATAGCGGCGCAGGCCCTTGAGGATGGCCTCGGCCATCCGCTCCTGGTAGTCCTCGTCGTTGAGGCGTTTTTCTTCCTCGGGATTGGAAATGAACGCGGTCTCGATCAGGATCGACGGAATGTCCGGCGCCTTGAGCACGGCAAAGCCGGCCTGTTCGACCTGGCCCTTGTGCAATGCGTTGATGCGGCCGAGTTCGCCGAGCACGTCGCGGCCGAGCCTCATGCTGTCGCCCCGCGTGGCGGTCTGCGAGAGGTCGAGCAGGGTGCGCGCCAGATACGGATCCTTGACCCCGATATTCACTCCGCCGATCAGATCGGCGGCATTTTCCTTGTTCGCCAGCCAGCGCGCCGCGGAGCTGCTGGCGCCGTTTTCCGACAGCACGAAGACGCTGGAGCCGCGCGCCGTCGGCTTGATGAAGGCATCGGCATGCACCGAGACGAACAGGTCGGCCTGCAGCCGCCGCGCTTTTTGCACACGCTGATGCAGCGGAATGAAATAGTCGCCGTCGCGGGTCAGTACGGCGCGCATGTTGGGCACGGCGTCGATCTTCGCCTTCAGCCGATGGGCGACCGAAAGCGTCACGTTTTTTTCGTAACTGCCACCACGACCGATCGCCCCAGGGTCTTCACCGCCATGCCCCGGATCGAGGACGATGGTGACCAGTCGCGCGATCGCCGCCTTGTCGACCGGCGGCGCGCTGGCGCGCGCTGCTAGCGGTTCGCCTGCTTCATCTTTCGCGGGTGATTTCGGGTTGGTTGTCGATGGCCGGACCTCGGATTTGTCGAGCAAGGCCATCAGTGGATCGATCGGCTCGGCCGGGTAGAGATCGAGCACCAGGCGATGACCATACTCGCCCACCGGGTTGAGCGCGAAGACCTGGGGTTTGACCTCGCCCTTGAGTTCGATCACCAGCCGCACCACGCCGGGCTTGTTGCGGCCGGCACGAATCAGCTTGATGTAGGGATCGGAATCGAGAATCTTCGAAGGCAGCGATTGCAGCACCGAATTGAACTCGACGCCTTCGATATCGACCACCAGCCGCCCGGGATCCTTGACCAGCAACGTGGTGTATTTGAGCGGCTGATCATGCTCCAGAGTCACCCGGGTGTAGTCGGGCGCCGGCCAGACGCGCACGGCGAGAATGCTGCCCAGGGGACTTGCCGTCTCGCCAGCACCGACTTTTTGCGTGCCGGCAGCAACCCCGGTGACCCGCAGGATCAGGCCGGCGGCGGCGAGCTTGAGCAGGGTACGGCGGTCAGTAGGGCTAGACATCGGCGGCCTCGCTCGCTCGCCGTCTGGCAGCGGACCAGGCGGCCGTGATCCGGGGCGAGGGACAGCGCGATGCGCAGATCGGCCGGCGGCAGATACGGCGCGGCCCGCTCCGGCCATTCGACCAGACACACACCTTGTCCCTGAAAGTATTCATCCAGCCCTGCATCGAGAAAATCCTCCGGCTGATTGAATCTATAAAAATCAAAGTGGTAGAAGTTTAACCCAGAAACAAGGTGAACTTCAACCAGGGTGTAGGTCGGGCTGCGCACGGTACCGGTGACGCCCACGGCGCGCAACAGGCCGCGCACCAGTGTCGTCTTGCCGGCGCCGAGATCGCCTTCGAGCCAGACCGACATGCCGGCATGCAGGCACGCCGCCAGCCGCGCGCCGAAGTCCAGCGTGGCGGCTTCGTCGGTCAGCGCGACAGCTACAGTAAGATGATCGTCAGGCATGGCACCGCATAGGACAACTGAATAGTGAAGCAGGCAATCAGGGAAGACATCCGCCGCTGGGGACGCGAACTCGGCTTCGATGCCATCGGCTTTGTCCGTGCCGATGATGACGACGCCATTGTCGATGTGGAGCGGGAGCTTGCCGCCTGGCTGGCTGCCGGACACCACGGCGAGATGGATTATATGGCGCGCCACGGCAGCAAACGCACCCGTCCGGCCGAACTCGTCCCCGGCACGCGAACCGTCATCACGGCACGCATGAACTACCTTGTCGCCGGCGCCGAAGCGGAACGCACGCTAACGACACCGGAACGCGCCTACGTTTCGCGCTATGCCCTCGGCCGGGACTATCACAAGCTGCTGCGCCAACGCCTGCAACAACTTGTCGATCGCATGACAAAGGAATTGAGCGGACGGCTGGACGAATTCTCCTGTCGCGTGTTCACCGATTCGGCGCCGGTGATGGAAGTTCAGCTCGCCCGCCAGGGCGGACTCGGCTGGCGCGGCAAGCACACGTTGCTGCTCGAGCGCACGGCGGGATCGTATTTCTTTCTCGGCGAAATCCACACCTCGCTCGAGCTGCCGCCGGATGCGCCCGTCACCGACCACTGCGGCACCTGCACCGCCTGCATCGACCATTGCCCGACCGGCGCCATTCTCGCCCCTTACCGGCTCGATGCCCGCCGCTGCATCTCCTATCTGACCATCGAGCTGCAGGGATCAATCCCCCCCGAACTGCGCCCACAGCTCGGCAATCGCATCTACGGCTGCGACGACTGCCAGCTGTGCTGCCCCTGGAACCGTGAGGCGCCGACCACGCGAGAAGCGGATTTCGCGCCGCGTCATCGACTCGACCAGGCCACGCTGATCGAGCTGTTCGCCTGGAACGAAGAAGAATTCAACTCCCGGCTGGAAGGCTCGGCGATCCGCCGCATCGGCCATGAGCGCTGGCTGCGCAACATCGCCGTGGCGCTGGGCAACGCGCCTTCGTCAAACGCCGTGCTCGCCGCCCTGCGCCAACGCGCCGATCATCCCTCGGCCCTGGTGCGCGAACACGTGGCCTGGGCCCTGGCGCAACACGCCGCCAGAGGCCCGGTCGGCCGCTAATCAAACCGGCTCGTCGAGCCAGGCGCGGGCGGCCCGCTCCCCGTCGAAGACGCGCACGTCGGCCCGCGTGAACAACTGCGACAGCCAGGCGCTCCAAGCCAGCCACTGGCTGTCGGTGAGCACCGCGATGCGGTTGAAATCATTGACATGCTGACGTGAGAAACGGATGTCCTCCCATGCCACATCGACCGTGAAGCCGAGCATCTGCCGTAGATCGACGAACAGATTCACCGGTCCGGCGAACTTGATCCGGTAGAGTACCGCCTCTTCGAATTCCTTGAAATCGGCCAGCGTAAACTCACCCAGAACGATGACTTCGACATGCCGTTTTTCCTGCTGGATGACAATCATGGGTGACCTCACAATTCGGGAAGCTGAAGGCAACGGCCATGCTGATTCCATCGGTATGGCCTGCACAAATAAAAGCGGGCCCGCATCGCGGACCCGTGGCAATCAACGCGATGCGTCGGTTCCTGCTTATTTCTTGACCTTTTTCTTGCCGGCCACCGCTTCCTTGAAGCCACTCCCCGCCGAGAACTTCGGCACCGTGGTCGCAGCGATCTTGATCGTTGCCCCGGTCTTCGGATTCTTGCCGGTGCGCGCGGCGCGCTTGGCCGACTTGAAGGTGCCGAAACCGACCAGCGTCACGGTGTCACCCTTGGAAACAGCCTTCACAACCGCAGCGATGATGCCATCAAGTACCTTGCCGGCAGCGGCCTTGCTGATGTCGGCTTCCGCGGCGGCGATTTCAATCAGTTCAGCTTTGTTCATGCGATGATTCCTCCAGAAATTTGCGGGCATGCCACCCGGTAAAGATTCTAATCCCCTTTTCATGGGCTTGCGCAAGCTTTTTATGCAATTTGCGCCTGGCGTGTAGCGATGACGCCGCCGCCCAAACAGACACGCGATTCGTAGACTACAACAGATTGTCCCGGTGTAACCGCCCATTGCGGCGCAGCAAAAACCACCTCGCACTCGGCGCTGGTGAGCCGCTCGATCTCGCACGCCGCATCGGCCTGGCGGTAGCGGGTCTTGGCCGCATACACCCAGTGCGCATGCGGCGGCCGCGCCGAGATCCACGAAAGGTCCGCCGCCACCAGGCGTTCGGACAACAGGGCGGGATGGCGATGGCCCTGCACGACGTACAAAATATTGCCCGTCGTGTCCTTCCCGGCGACGAACCAGGGTTCCTCTGACGCGCCCCTGACGCCGCCGATGCCGAGCCCCTCGCGCTGGCCGAGGGTGTAGTAGGCGACGCCCTGGTGCTGGCCGACCACCCGCTCCGTGCCGAACACGCGGATATCCCCCGCCTGCCGCGGCAGGTAGCGGGCAAGAAATTCGCGGAACGGCCGCTCGCCGATGAAGCAGATGCCGGTGGAATCCTTGCGCGCATGATTGGGCAGTCCCGCCTCGCGGGCAATTTGCCGTACCTCGCGCTTGTAGAGATGGCCGATCGGAAACAGCGTCCGGGCAAGCTGCGGCTGACTGAGTCGATGCAGGAAATAACTCTGGTCCTTGGTGCCGTCCTCGCCCTTGAGCAGTTGCCACTCGCCGAGAAACTGGCGCACCTGCGCGTAATGACCGGTAGCGATGTGCCCGGCGCCGAGCACCAGGGCGTGATCGAGGAAAGCCTTGAACTTGATTTCTGAATTGCACAGCACGTCGGGATTCGGCGTGCGTCCGGCGCGATATTCGCGGAGGAACTCGGCAAACACGCGTTCGCGATATTCGGCGGCGAAATTCACCGCCTCGAACTCGATGCCAATGACATCGGCGACGGCGGCCGCATCGACCAGGTCCTGACGCGAGGAACAATATTCGTCGTCGTCATCGCCCTCCCAGTTTTTCATGAACAGGCCGATCACCTCGTGGCCGGCGCGTTTGAGCAGGAGGGCGGCGACCGCCGAATCGACGCCGCCGGACAAACCGACGACGATGCGCGATTTTTCTTCAGGCATCGGGACTCCAGTAACTCTTCCATTCTTCGAGTGGCAGCACCAGGGCCGGCTGGCCGGGCTCGACATACCAGCTATCGACCGTCCAGCGCGCCGAGCCGGGATCGGCCTGAAGCAGGGCGGAGGGCAGATTTTCCTCGATCACCGCCGTGTAATGCTGAAAGATCCAGCCGCGCCGCTCCGGCGCCAGGACATGGTGAAAGCGCAGCCAGCCGCGCCGCGCCAGCAGCTCGAGGAAGCGGGTGGTGGTGGTCGTATGATCGATACAGTCCATCGCCCCGTAGGCGCCGCCATCGGCCACATTGCCGGCATGATCGGCGCCGATCGGCGTCTGCTCGCCGGCCCAGGCATGGAGCCGACCGATGGCGACAGCCAGATACTCGCGCTCTTCGGCCGCGCTGCGCGCTCCGTGCAGTCCTTTCCCGATGGCTCGCAGCCGGGGTTCGGCCAATCGCGCCACGCCTTCGCTGGCGCAACCGTAGTTGAAACAGATCGTCACCGTTTCGGCGGCCAAGGCAGTGCTCGCGCAGGCGCAGAACAGGAGCCCAAGCAGGGCGCCGCATGCCATGCGCATCATTCGTAATGCCGCAGCAGATCGAGCGGAAAACGTCGCCCGGCCAGGTAATCCTGCACGCACCGCCAGATCAGCGGGCTGCGGTGCCGTTCCTGCGTTGCCTCGACTTCCTCCGCCGTCAGCCACAGCGCACGCACGATGCCCTCGTCGAGCGACCGCGAAGAGTCGTGCGCGCCCAGCGCGCCGGCGAAGGCGAAGCGCAGATACGTCACGTCACGCTGTGGCCGTGGCCACTGATAGATACCGACCAGCGCCGTCGGCGTGAATTGCCAGGCGGTTTCTTCCAGCGTCTCGCGAACGCAGGCCTCGATCAGCGATTCGCCCTCGTCGAGATGCCCGGCCGGCTGGTTGAGGCGGAGCCCGTCCTCGGTTTCTTCCTCGACCAGCAGGAAACGGCCAGCGCGCTCGACCAGCGCGGCGACGGTGACGTTCGGCTTCCAGGGACGGAACAGCGTGGCGGCAGGCGAATTCATCAGCGCATTTTAACGCCCCCGGTTAAAATCGATCTTTTAGACAACGCAACACTGGAGACCCACCATGTCCATGGCCGACCGTGACGGCTTTATCTGGTACGACGGCAAGCTCGTGCCCTGGCGCGATGCCAATACCCATGTCCTGACCCACTCGCTGCACTATGGTCTGGCTGTATTCGAAGGGCTGCGCGCCTACAAGACGGTATCCGGCCCGGCCATCTTCCGGCTCAAGGAACACACCGACCGGCTGTTCAACTCGGCGCATATCTACCGCATGCCGATGCCCTGGGACAAGGCGACGCTGATCGAGGCGCAAAAGGAAGTGGTGCGCGCCAATGGCCTCGAATCCGGCTATCTCCGTCCGATCGCCTTCTACGGCTCGGAAAAAATGGGCGTCTCGCCGCGCGGCGCGCAAACCCACGTCGCCATCGCCGCCTGGCCGTGGGGCGCCTATCTCGGCGAGGAAGGCCTCGAAAAAGGCATTCGCGTCAAAACCTCGAGCTACACCCGGCATCACGTGAATGTGAACATGGCGCGGGCGAAGTTCGCCGCCACCTATGCCAATTCGATCCTGGCCAACATGGAAGCCACCGACGACGGTTACGACGAGGCATTGCTGCTCGATGTCGATGGCTTCGTCGCCGAAGGCCCGGGCGAAAACATTTTCATCGTCAAGGACGGTGTCATCTACGAGCCGGAGATCGCCTCGGCCCTGGTCGGCATCACCCGCGCCACCATCATCACCCTGGCCCAGGAACTGGGCTACGGCATCGTTTCCAAGCGCCTCACCCGCGACGACGTGTATATCGCCGACGAAGCCTTCTTCACCGGCACCGCGGCTGAAGTGACGCCGATCCGCGAGCTCGACAATCGCACCATCGGCGCCGGCGCCCGCGGCCCGGTCACCGCCCGCTTGCAGGCGCTGTTCTTCGAACTGGTCGCCGGCCGCCTGCCGGCGCATGCCGACTGGCTAACCCCCCTCTGACTTCCTGCGAGATACCCCATGACGATGCTCGATGAAACCGTTCGCGAACTGGCCATCACCGCCCACGACCTGCCGCTGTCCTGTCCGCGTCCCGGCGCGCCGCTGTGGGCCCGCCATCCCCGCGTCTTTCTCGACCCGCTGCGCAACAGCGAGGGCACGGCCACCTGCCCCTATTGCGGCACGGTCTACCGATTCACCGGTGAGCGGCCCCACGGCCATCACTAACTTTCATGATGCGTTGGCTACGCCCCCGATCATGAAAGTTGGCGGTGTTTATCTTGCCCCCCACCCCCTGCCCCGCCCCGGGGCGGGGGGCGAAGTTTGCTCGCTGCGCTCGAAATGACCCGGTGCGCGCCCCGATGTATTTCACGCTAAGGCGTGCCTCCCTGGCCGCAGCGTGAGGATGCCAATGTGAATATCCTCATCATTGCCCCCTCCTGGCTGGGCGATGCGCTGATCGCCCAGCCGCTGCTTGCCCTGCTCAGGCAGGCCGAACCGGCGGCGCGGATCGAGGTGCTGGCCTCGCCCTGGACAGCGCCGCTGTTCTCGCGCATGGCCGAAGTCGATGCGCTGCTCGACCATCCTTTCGGCCACGGCCGCTTCGATCTCGCCGGCCGCTACCGGCTGGGCCGCGCCCTCGCCCGGCGTCCCGGACTCTGTCTGCCGGGGATTCCGCTTCGCGGGCCGGCAAGCGCCGACTTTTTCGACCGCGCCTATGTCCTGCCCAATTCCTGGAAATCCGCCCTGATGCCGTTTTTCGCCGGCATCCCCAAGCGCATCGGCTACCACGGCGAAGCGCGTTTTTGTCTGCTCACCGATCGCCGTCGGCTCGACCCGCAACGGCATCCGCGGCTGGTCGAACGCTATGCCGCATTGGCCTTTCCGGCCGGCCATCCGCTGCCTGCCGAACTGCCCCGCACACACCTCGCATCGAGCGGCGAGGTGCAGCGCGCCGCGCGCCTGGCGCTCGGCCTGCCACTTGATGTGGCGCCTTACATCTTCTGCCCCGGCGCCGAATACGGCCCGGCCAAGCGCTGGCCGGCGGCGCACTTCACCACCCTCGCCCGGCTTCTGGCCAGCCCCGGGCACCCGGTCTGGCTGCTCGGCTCGAACAAGGATGCCGCGCTCGGCGAGGAAATCGCCGCCGCGACCGGCGGGCAGGCGCTCAACCTGTGCGGCCGCACCACGGTAACCCAGGCCATCGACCTGATCGCCGGCGCGCAGGCCGTGATCAGCAACGATTCCGGGCTGATGCATGTCGCCGCCGCGCTCGATCGACCGCTGGTGGCGCTCTACGGTTCGTCCTCGCCGGGCTATACCCCGCCCCTCTCGCCCCGCGCGAAAATCCTCTATCGTCACCTGCCCTGCAGCCCCTGCTTCGAGCGCGACTGTCCGCTCGGGCATTTCGACTGCCTCAACGGACTGGCGCCGGAAACCATCGCCGCCGCGGTGGCCGGGGCCATAGCCACGAGCGATAACGGGAGTTAGCCATGTCCGCGAAGATCCATGCCAATCCGCAGGAGATCGAAACCGCCTTCTATGCCGCGCTCGAAGCCAGCGATCTGGAGGCGATGATGGCCGTCTGGTCGGAGGACGAGGAAATCGTCTGCGTCCATCCCGGCGGCCCGCGGCTGATCGGTTACCACGCCATACGCGAATCCTGGCGCCATATCTTCGCCTCCGGCCAGCGGCTGAACCTGCGCGTCATCCTGCAGAGCACGGTGACCACGCCATTCGCCGTCATCAGTCACGTCCTCGAACTGGTCGGCCAGCAGGACGAGCCGCAGCGCTTTGCGCCGATCGCCGCAACCAACATCTACGTCCGCGGCCTGCTCGGCTGGCGGCTGGTGGCCCATCATGCTTCGGCGCTGCCGCCGGGCAGCCTGATCGATACGCCCAAGGTTCTGCATTGAGTCACGCCCCCACGCCTGGGATGTCGGGCACCTTCGACGCCCCGTTCTGGCTGCGCAACGCCCATCTCCAGACCGTCTGGCCGCTGCTGCGGCAGGGCCCGCTGCCGGCCTATCGCCGCCAGCGCTGGGACACGCCGGATGGCGACTTTCTCGATCTGGACTGGATCGATGGCAATCCGGCACAGCCGCTGGTGGTGCTCTTCCACGGCCTCGAAGGCAGCTCGCGCAGCCATTACGCCCGCCAGATGATGCAGGCCGTGGCCCGCTGCCACTGGCGCGGCGTGGTGGTGCATTTTCGTGGCTGTTCGGGTGAGCCCAACCGGCTGCCGCGCGCCTACCACTCCGGCGATGCCGCCGAGCTGAACTGGGTCTTGCGCCGGCTCGCCGCGCCGGGCGCGACCGACCCGCACGGGCAGGCGCCGCTGTTCGCCGTCGGCGTCTCCCTCGGCGGCAATGCCCTGCTCAAGTGGCTGGCCGAAACCGGAGCGGAGGCCGGCACGGTGTTGCGCGCCGCGGCCGCGGTCAGCGCACCGCTGGATCTGGCCGCCGCCAATGCCGAACTCTCGCGCTGGCCCAAGCGCCTGTATGCGCGGCATTTTCTGCGCACGCTGATCCCCAAGACGGTGGCCAAGGCGCAGCATTTTCCCGGCCTGGTCGATCTCGCCCGGGTAACCCGCGCGCGCACGCTGCGCGATTTCGACGATGCCGTCACCGCACCGCTGCACGGCTTTCACGATGCCGACGACTATTACGCCCGTTCAAGCAGCGGGCCGCTGCTCTCCGCCATCGCCACGCCGACCCTGCTGGTGCACGCCGCCGACGATCCCTTTCTGCCCGCGCAGGCGCTGCCGCGTCGTTTTCCCGCCGCCATCACGCCGCTCATCTCTCCCTGCGGCGGCCACGCCGGCTTCGTTCACGGCATGCCGCCCGGCCGCATCGACTGGCTGCCACAGCGCCTGCTGCACTGGTTCGGCCAACATTCATGATGCGGGAAACATCACCCCGCAGCAGGAAAACACCCGCCCCCCTTCGCCCCCCTCGCGGGGGATTCGATATGGCTCGCTACGCTCGATATCACGGGGTGCTCCGAACAAATTTTGTACCGTTTGCGGCTTCGCCGCGTGCCGCGCCCGCTTGGGGCGGCCCGGCGCGGGCGCTGCATTTTCACGTTAACATCCTTGAATCCCGACCATTGGAGACAACCCATGCCCGCCATCGCTCCCGAAATCTTCAAGGCCTATGACATCCGCGGCATCGTGGGTCAAACCCTCACCGCCGATAGCGTCCGCCTGATCGGCCGGGCGCTGGGCAGCGAGGCGCGCGCGCGGCGCCTGTCCTCCATCGTCGTCGGCCGCGACGGGCGCCTGTCCGGGCCGGCCCTGGCCCAGGCGCTGGCCGAAGGCATCCTGGCTTGCGGCGTCGATGTCATCGACATCGGCTGCGTGCCGACCCCGGTCACTTATTTCGCCGCGCATCAACTCGAAAGCGGCAGCTGCGTTTCCGTCACCGGCAGCCACAACCCGCCCGACTACAACGGCCTGAAGATGGTGCTGGGCGGCGAGACGCTGTACGGCGAGGCGATCCAGGCGCTTTATCGGCGCATCACCAGCACCGACTTTTCCACGGGGCGCGGCAAGCGGCGCACGGCCGAAGTGAGCGCGGCTTACATCGAACGCATCGTCGGCGACGTCAAGCTCTCCCGGCCGCTGAAAGTCGCCCTCGACTGCGGCAACGGCGTGGCCGGCGGCATCGCGCCCGAACTCTTCCGTCGTCTGGGCTGCGAGGTCATCCCGCTGTTTTGCGAGGTCGATGGCCGCTTCCCCAATCATCATCCCGATCCGTCGCAGCCGGAGAACCTGCGCGACCTGCAGCGCGCCCTGCGCGAGACCGATGCCGAACTGGGTCTGGCCTTCGATGGCGACGGCGACCGCCTCGGCGTGGTGACCAAGCATGGCGAGATCATCTACCCCGATCGCCAGCTGATGCTGTTCGCCGCCGACGTGCTGCTGCGCCATCCCGGCGCGCAGATCATTTACGACGTCAAATGCTCGCGCTGGGTCGCCGAATCCATCCGCCATCAAGGCGGCGTGCCGCTGATGTGGAACACCGGGCATGCCCTGATCAAGGCCAAGCTCAAGGAGACCGGCGCGCCACTGGCCGGCGAGATGAGCGGTCATGTCTTCTTCAACGAACGCTGGTACGGCTTCGACGATGGCCTCTATGCCGGCGCGCGACTGCTCGAGATCGTCTCCCGCTGGAAAGATGCCAACTGGCCGCTCGAACACCTGCCGCAGGCCCTCTCCACACCCGAACTCAACCTTCCGATGCGCGAGGGCGAGCCGCACGCGCTGGTCGCCAAGCTCCAGCGGCATGGCCGCTTCCCCACCGCGCGCGAACTGATCACCCTCGACGGCGTGCGCGCCGAATATGCCGATGGCTTCGGCCTGGCGCGCGCCTCGAATACCACGCCGGTGGTCGTGCTGCGCTTCGAGGCCGACTCGAAACGCGCGCTCGAGCGCATCCGGAAAGAGTTTCGCGTCGCCCTCGAAACCGCCTGGCCGGGAATCGCCGTCGACTTCTAGGCCGCTTCCAGCTTCGCCACCGAAAGCGCCAGCCACTTGGTTCCGGCCGCGGCGAAGTTCACTTCGACGCGGGCATCGCTGCCCCGCCCTTCGGCGCCGACGATCACGCCAGGGCCGAACTTGGCATGACACACGCTCTGCCCGATTCGCCAGGGACTGTCCGCATGCGGCGCATGGCCCTTGGAAAAAGTCGGCGCTGGCGGCACGGCGAATGGATCGCCGGCAAACCCGCCGCCCGTTCGCGGCGTCAGCCACTTGAGCAGCGCGGGCGGAATCTCCTCGATGAAACGCGAGGGCAGGCTGTAGCGGGTCTGCCCGTGCAGCATGCGGCTCTGCGCCGAGCTGAGGTAAAGCCGCTGGCGGGCGCGGGTGACGGCGACGTACATCAGCCGCCGCTCTTCTTCCAGCCCCTTGTCCTCCGTCACGCTGTTCTCGTGCGGAAACAGCCCCTCTTCCAGCCCGCTGATGAAGACCACGTCGAATTCGAGGCCCTTGGCCGCATGCACGGTCATCAGTTGCAGGGCGTCGTCGCCCTCGCCGGCCTGGTGTTCGCCCGCTTCGAGCGCGGCATGGGCCAGGAAACTGGCAAGATCCGCGGCGAGTTCGCCTTCCTCGCTCACGGCGCCTTCCTCGGCGATGAAACTGGCGGCGGCATTGACCAGTTCGTCGAGGTTGGCGAGGCGATCGGCGCCTTCCTTGTCGTTGCGGTAATGCGCGCGCAGACCGGAATGTTCGAGCACATGCTCGACCAGCTCGGGCAGCGGCAGCTGCGCCGCTTCACGCAAATGTTCGAGCAGGGCGACGAAAGCGGCAAGCGCTGCGCCGCCCTTGCCGCTCACCGCGGGAATCGCCGCATACAGGCTGCCGGCCTGCGCGCGCGCCGCATCCTGCAGGGCTTCGAGGCTGCGCGCACCGATCCCGCGGGTCGGGAAATTGACCACCCGGGCAAAGGCGGTGTCGTCGTGCGGGTTGGCGATCAGGCGCAGATAGGCCAGCGCATGCTTGATCTCGGTGCGCTCGAAAAAGCGCAGGCCGCCATAGACCCGGTAGGTGATGCCGGCGTTGAACAGGGCATGTTCGAGCGCCCGCGACTGGGCGTTGCTGCGATAGAGCAGGGCGATCTGGCTGCGCGCATGGCCCTCGCGGCAGAGCGCCCTGACCTCTTCCACGACCCAGCGCGCTTCGTCATTCTCGCTGTACGCCGCGAAGACCCGGAGCGGTTCCCCGCTGCCGGCCTCGGTCCACAGATTCTTGCCCAGGCGTTGCGGGTTGTTGCGGATGATCGCATTGGCGGCATCGAGGATATTGCCGTGCGAGCGGTAGTTCTGCTCGAGGCGGATCAGGTGCCCGACCTTGAACTCGCGTTCGAAGTCGCGCATGTTGCCGACATCGGCGCCGCGGAAGGCATAAATGCTCTGGTCATCGTCTCCGACGCAGAATAAACACCCGCCCACCCCCAGCCCCGCCCTCGCGGGCGGGGAGACTTCCGGCTCGCTACGCTCGTCTGTCACGGGCGACTCCGTAGGGCCGTCCGGGCGGCTTGCGGCTTCGCCACGTGACGGCCGGGCTTGGGACGGCCCGGCGTCCGGCCTCCGTTCCGCGTAGCCGGCGAGCAGCTTCAACCACTGGTATTGCAGTCTGTTGGTGTCCTGGAACTCATCCACGAGAATATGGCGGAAGCGCTCCTGGTAATGCCGCCGCAGCGGCTCGTTGCGTTCGAGCACTTCGTAACAGCGGAGCAACAGTTCGGCAAAATCGACCACGCCTTCGCGCTGGCATTGCGCCTCATAGGCCGCGTAGAGCTCGACCCGGCGCCGCGCCCAGCCGTCCCGGGCCTCGACCGCCGTGGCGCGCAAGCCCTGTTCCTTCTGTGCGTTGATGAAGTGGCAAAGCTCGCGCGGCGGAAATTTTTCATCGTCGACGTTCAGGCCCTTGAGCAGCCGCTTGACCGCCGAGAGCTGGTCGGCGGCGTCGAGAATCTGGAACAGCGGCGGCAGGCCGGCCTCGCGGTGATGGGTGCGCAGGAAACGATTGCACAGGCCATGAAAGGTGCCGATCCACATGCCCCGGAGATTGATCGGCAGCATCGCCGCCAGCCGCGCCTGCATCTCCTTGGCCGCCTTGTTGGTGAAGGTCACGGCGAGAATGCCCGCCGGGCCGACCTGGCCGCTAGCCAGCAGCCAGGCAATGCGCGTGGTCAGCACGCGGGTCTTGCCCGAGCCGGCACCGGCCAGGATCAGGGCATGTTCGGCGGGCAGAGTGACAGCCGCGCGTTGCGGCGCATTGAGTTTGTCAAGCAGGTGATTCATGGCCAGGGGAAGATGGGCAGTCAGCCGATTATATCGGCGATGCGAAGCCTTCTCGGCAGGTTCCAGGCCCAGCGACAGGCTGATGCTGCATAGCAGCAAATAAAATGAACTTGTTGGCTTTAGATTCGGTCAATGCGATACAATCTGTATTGTTGCAATGCAATACATTGCTTCAAAACGGCAAGCCTCGTCGCACAAGGTCGGGGCGTACCGAGTGAAAGGAGACGCCATGAAAAGCAACACCCCGCAATTGCTGCCCTGGCTGGCGAAAAAGGCCGGCATCCCGGAACGCCGCGCCGTCACGTTGTGGCACGAGGCCAGCGCCTGGGCCACGCGCCACGCACCGGCCGACACGCCGGCCTGTCACGAACTGGCGATGAATCATCTGCTCGAACTGATCCGCGCCGAATGCCTGCGCGCCGATGCCGCTTCTTTCGGCTGGCGTCCCTGGGCGCGAACCCAGTCCCGCTTCTGGGGTTGGGTGCTACAGACCGCGCAAGCATCCGGCGTACTCACCGCGCAGAACTGGCGCCGCCTCGCGGCGATCCGGCCACCCTATCCCGGATGAACCTCAGAGCTTGTGAAGAAATCGTCGCGAGCGGCCCGAGGGCAAGGCGGCCGGAGCGCAGCGACGAGACATATCAAGTCGATAGGCGAGGAGCGAGCACCGCCCAACGCCGCCATCGGGGCGCGCAGCAGATTTATTCACAAGCTCTCAGACGCCACCGGCAAGCAGCGCCCTGGCGCGCCGTGCCGCGACCTGCGCTTCGTCAGGACTGGTGAACCCGGTTAATTTCAGTTCGTACTGCCAGCCGCCTTCGACGGCGCGCGGCTGAATCCTGGCAGCGAAGCCGGCTTCGCGCAGGCGGTCGTAAGTTTCCAGGGCTTCTTCGCTGCTGTTCGCAACAACGACCGGCAGGCCATGTTTTCCCTTGATCCGGGAAGCGCCGTCGCCGGCGATGATTTCGGTCTGCCGCGCCATGGCCCTGAATCTTTCAGGGTCGAGGAGCTTCACCGTGGCAGCCTGGCCATGTGGCGCATCGAGATAGGTCCAGGGCTGGGTCAACTCGGTGACTGCGCCTCCGTGCTCGATCCCGATGCGGCCTTCCAGCAGCAGTACCAGATCGCCGTCGCGATCCGTCTTGCCCCACAGATCGGTGCCGCGAATACCGATCGTCGCCGTGCCGATGCGAATCGCCACTTCGCGTCGTTTGTCCTTGCTCAGGAGGCCGGTAGTAAAGCGGAAGGCGCCTGCGGCAATATCCAGCGCCCCGCGAAAGTAGCGTGCCGGTTCCAGGCTGCTCGAATGCAGGGTAAACCTCGTCGCCTCGCCCAGTTTGACCCGGCTGCCTTCGGCCAGCAGCAGCCAGGCCCGAGCGCCGGCGCCGGTACGCACGATATCGCCGTCGTGGAGTTCCTGGCCGGGCGAGAGGGGCTGACTCCAGCCCTGTCGCTCGAGCCAGGCCGGGGACTGCACGGCCTCGACCGTCGCCGGTACGGCGGCAAAAACCGCTGCCGCGTGGAGCAGCAAAACGGCAGCCAAGACTTTGAACATTCGCATCCTTTCGCCAAGGGCGGGTCGGTATAATCGACCGCTTTCAATGGAACAGCGCAATCCCGTCATGCAGGAAAAATATCAGCCGGAATATCAGCCGAAAACCGTCGAACGCGCCGCGCAGGAGTTCTGGAATGCGGCGCGGAGTTTTTGCGCCATCGCTTCGGCACGGAAACCGAAATATTACTGCCTGTCGATGTTCCCTTATCCCTCCGGCAAGCTGCACATGGGGCATGTGCGCAACTATACCATCGGCGATGTGCTCGCCCGCAGCCACCGGATGAAGGGCTACAACGTGCTGCAACCGATGGGCTGGGATGCCTTCGGCCTGCCCGCCGAGAACGCGGCGATCCAGAACGGCGTGCCGCCGGCGCAATGGACGCATGGCAACATCGCCTACATGCGAAAACAGCTCGAGGCACTGGGTCTGGGGATCGACTGGGAACGTGAGCTGGCCACCTGCGACCCAGCCTATTACCGCTGGAACCAGTGGCTGTTCCTGCGCATGCTGGAAAAAGGCATCGCCTACAAGAAAACCCAGGTGGTGAACTGGGACCCGGTGGATCAGACCGTGCTCGCCAACGAGCAGGTGATCGACGGCTGCGGCTGGCGCACCGGCGCGCCGGTCGAAAAGCGCGAAATCCCCGGCTACTACCTGGCCATTACCGAATATGCCGATGAACTGCTCGCCGCGCTCGACACGCTGCCGGGCTGGCCGGAGCGGGTCAAGACCATGCAGGCCAACTGGATCGGCAAGAGCACCGGCGTGCGCTTCGCCTTCCCCTACGAACTGGACGGCAGGAAAGACAAGCTCTGGGTATATACCACCCGCGCCGACACCATCATGGGGGTGACCTTCGTCGCCGTCGCCGCCGAGCATCCGCTGGCGACGCATGCCGCGCGGGGCAATCCGGAACTTGCCGCCTTCATCGACGAATGCAAGCGCGGCTCGGTGATGGAAGCCGACATGGCGACCATGGAAAAGAAGGGCATGCCGACGGGAATATTCGTCGACCATCCGCTGACCGGCGACCAGGTCGAAGTCTGGGTCGGCAACTATGTGCTGATGGGCTATGGCGAAGGCGCGGTGATGGCCGTGCCGGCGCATGACGAACGCGATTTCGAATTTGCCAAGAAATATGGCTTGGCGATCAAGCAGGTCATCGCGGTCGATGGCGAGAAATTCTCGCTCGATGGCTGGCAGGAGTGGTATGCCGAAAAGCAGCGTGGCCGCTGCGTGAATTCGGGTAAATATGACAGCCTCGACTATCAGGCCGCCACCGCCGCGATCGCCGCCGACCTCGCGGCCAGGGGGCTGGGCGCCATCCAGGTGCAGTACCGCCTGCGCGACTGGGGCATTTCCCGCCAGCGCTACTGGGGCTGCCCGATCCCGCTGATCCATTGTCCCTCCTGCGGTACCGTGCCGGTGCCCGACGAGCAGTTGCCCGTGATCCTGCCCACAGACTGCGTGCCCGACGGCTCGGGCAATCCGCTGACCAAGCGCGCCGATTTCGTCGACTGCGTCTGCCCGAAGTGCGGCCAGCCGGCGAAGCGCGAAACCGACACCATGGACACCTTCGTCGATTCGTCCTGGTATTACGCGCGCTACGCCACCACGCCCGGCGCATCGACCATGGTCGATGCGCAGACCAGCGCCTGGATGCCGGTCGATCAATACATCGGCGGCATCGAGCACGCGATTTTGCATCTGCTCTATTCGCGTTTCTGGAGCAAGGTGATGCGCGACATTTCGGTGAATGGAAAGCCGCTGGTCAGCTATGACGAGCCCTTTGCCCATCTGCTGACCCAGGGCATGGTGCTCAACCACATCTACTCGCGGCGCGCCGCGAAAGGCGGCATCGAGTACTTCGCGCCCGATGCGGTCACCCCGCTGCGCGACGAGAGCGGCCGCATCACCGGCGCCACCCTGCTGGCCGACGGCTCGCCGGTCGATTACCAGGGCATCGGCACGATGTCCAAATCGAAGCAGAACGGGGTCGATCCGCAGGCGCTGATCGACCGCTATGGCGCCGACACCGCGCGCTTTTTCATGATCTTCGCCAGTCCGCCCGAGCAGACCCTGGAATGGGCCGACTCCGGCGTCGAGGGCGCCTATCGCTTCCTGCGCCGGTTGTGGACGCAGGCCCATGCCCGGCACGCACCGATCCGCCGTCAGGCGCCGCTGCCCGCGCAGTTGGCGCCGCCACTGGCCGGGGTTCGCCGCGAGCTTCACCTGTTGCTCAAGCAGGCCAACTACGACCTCGACAAGCAGCAGTTCAACACCGTCGCCTCGGCGGCGATGAAAATGCTCAACGCGCTGGAGAAAGTCCCCGCCCTGGAGGGCACGGACGCCGTGCTGGCCGAAGGCTTCGGCATCCTGCTGCGCCTGCTCTCGCCGATCACGCCGCACATCTGCCATGCGCTCTGGCGCGAACTCGGCTACGGCGACGACATCCTCGCCGCACCCTGGCCGCAACCGGAGGCGGTGGCGCTGGTGCAGGACGAGATCGAGCTGGTACTGCAGGTCAATGGCAAGCATCGCGGCAGCCTGCGCGTAAAAGTCGGCGCTGACAGGACGGCGATCGAAACCGCCGCCCTGGCTACGGAAGCGGCGCAGAAAGCCATGGCAGGCCAGCCGGCGAAGAAAATCGTCGTCGTCCCCGGCCGTCTGATCAATATCGTCGTTTGAGAATTACCCAAGGAGCCTGCCGTGCGCACCCCGAAACTATTACTCGTTCTCGCCCTGAGCGGCCTGCTCGCCGCCTGCGGCTTCCAGTTGCGCGGCAATTACGCCCTGCCCTTCACCACCCTGAGCATCGGCATGACGCCGACCTCGGCTTTTTATGCCCAGCTCAAGCGCAGCATCGAAGCCTCCTCGCCGACGCGCATCGTCGACGACCCCAAGGCCGCCGAAGCCCATCTGGTCGTGCTCGGCGATGCCAGCCAGAAGGTCATCCTTTCGCTCAGCGCCGCCGGCCGGGCGCGCGAGTACGATCTGGTGCGCACCTTCAGCTTCAAGGTCAGCGGCCAGGATGGCGCCGAGTTCGTCCCGCCGAGCCAGATCGTGCTCCGCCGCGACATCACCTACAACGACGATCTGGTGCTCTCCAAGGAGTCCGAGGAAACCCTGCTCTGGCGCGACATCCAGAACGACCTGGTGCAGCAGATCATGCGCCGGCTGGCCGCGGCCAGGCTGCGCGCGGCCAACGATAGCTGAGCGGATTTCATCCCGGCCATGCAACTGCGCCCCGAACAGCTCGCCGTCCACCTCGAAAAACCGCTGGCCCCGCTCTACCTGGTGCATGGCGACGAACCGCTGCTGGTGTTCGAGGCGACCGACGCGATTCGCGCCGCCGCGCGAAAACAGGGGTTTGCCGAACGCGAGGTGCTGGTCGCCGGTAGCGGTTTCCGCTGGGACGATCTGTTCCTCGCCGCCGGCAACCTGTCGCTGTTCGGCGAATCCAAACTGATCGACCTGCGCATCCCCTCGGGCAAACCCGGCCGCGAGGGCAGTGAAGCCCTGCAACGCTACGCCAAGACACTGGGGCCGGGCATGGCGACCCTGATTACCCTGCCCGAACTCGACTGGCAGGCCAAAAAGGCCGCCTGGGTGAGCGCGCTTGCCGCGGCCGGCGTCGCCCTCGAATGCAATGCCCCGCCGCCCGCGCAACTGCCGCAGTGGCTGGCCGCACGGCTGGCGCGCCAGCAGCAGAGCGCACCGCGCGCGGCGCTGGAATTCATCGCCAGTCACGTCGAAGGCAACCTGCTCGCCGCCCACCAGGAAATCCAGAAACTGGGATTGCTCTACCCGCCGGGCGAACTGGGCCTGAACAAGATCGAGGCCGCGGTGATGAACGTCGCCCGTTACGACATCAGCGACTTGCGCACGTCGCTCAAGGCCCGGGATACGGTGCGCGCCGTGCGCACGCTGGAAGGCTTGCGGGCCGAGGATGCGGCCCCGCCGCTGGTACTCTGGGCGCTGGCGACCGAGGCCCGCAGCCTGGGACTGCGTGCGGGACTCTTGCATGCGGCGCGGATTGATCGCATCATCAAGGGCCTCGCCCGTGGCGACCTGTGGGACGAGTTTCTTCAGTTGGTGCTGAAGCTGACACGTGGCAGGATGGCATGACCTCATGAACGCACCGAACGCTATGGACATCGAAAACTACGTACAGAATCTCGGCCGCGCCGCGCGTGAAGCTTCGCGTGAAATGGCCCGGGCGTCGACCGCCGCCAAGAACACCGCGCTGCTGGCCATGGCCCGCGCCGTGCGCGAACAAGCCGCGGCGCTGCTCGCGGCCAATGCCGAGGATCTCGCGCAAGCCCGCGCCGAAGGACTCGAGGCGGCGATGCTCGACCGGCTGACGCTGTCCGCCAAGGGCATCGAAGCCATGGCCCAGGGGCTCGAACAGGTGGCCAGCCTGCCCGATCCGGTGGGCGAGATCGGCGATTTGAAGCGCCGGCCGTCCGGCATCCAGGTCGGCAAGATGCGCGTGCCGCTCGGGGTGGTCGGCATCATCTACGAGGCGCGGCCCAACGTCACGGCGGATGCCGCCGCGCTGTGCCTCAAGTCGGGCAACGCCGCCATCCTGCGCGGCGGCAAGGAAGCCCTGCGCAGCAACCAGGCGATCGCCGCCTGCGTCGCCGCCGGCCTGCGCGCGGCCGGCCTGCCGGAGACCGCCGTGCAGGTCATCAATATCACCGATCGCGCCGTGGTCGGCCAGCTCGTCGCCCTGCCCGAATACGTCGATGTCATCGTGCCGCGCGGCGGCAAGGGGCTGATCGAGCGCATCAGCCGCGAAGCACGGGTGCCGGTGATCAAGCATCTGGACGGCAACTGCCACGTCTATGTCGATGCCAGCGCCGATGCGGAGAAAGCCCTGCGCATCGTCGAAAATTCCAAGACGCAGCGGCTGGGCACCTGCAACACCGCCGAATCGCTGCTGATTGCCCGCCCGCTCGCCGTCTCGCTAGCGCCGACTTTATGCGGCATGCTGATGGCCAACGGGGTCGAGATCCGCGGCTGCGTGGAAACCCTCGCCCTCGTTCCCGGCGCGAAGGCGGCGAACGAAGAGGATTACTACACCGAATATCTCGCCGCGATCATCTCGGTCAAGATCGTCGCCGACGTCGGCGAAGCCATCGCCCATATCAACAAATATTCCTCGGCGCACACCGAGACGATCGTCACCGAGGATTACACGAATGCCATGCGCTTCCTGCGCGAGGTGGACTCGAGCTCGGTGCTGGTCAATGCCTCGACCCGCTTCGCCGACGGCTTCGAATACGGGCTCGGCGCCGAGATCGGCATCTCCACCGACAAGTTCCACGCCCGCGGCCCGGTCGGGCTCGAAGGCCTGACCTCGCAGAAATGGATCGTGCTCGGCAACGGCGAGGTGCGCAGCTGACGGTCATGCTGGCTTTCATGCTGCGGGAAACATCACCCCGCAGCATGAAAGCCAGCCCGTTCTTGAACTCCCGCCCCCCTTCGCCCCCTCACGGGGGGTTCCTGAGCGGCTCGCTGCGACCGCAGGAAGTGCAAAGCCGCTCGGGAACCGCTGAACAAGCCCGGTTTCGTCATTCCCGCGGTCTCGACACGCCCGGGACTCCGCTTCGCGGCGGGCGAAGCGGGAATCCATGAGCATCAACGCACTGGATGCCCGCCTGCGCGGGCATGACGACTTATTCGGTGTTTCCCTCGATAGTCGACGCGATGCCAAGCGCGTGCTTTCACGTCAATCCGACTCGGCTATTCAGCCACTGTCTTCACCCGCGTTCCCGGCCTGATCTCGCCCGCCGGATAGACCCCGTTGAGCAGCCGCAGCTGCGCTTCGGCCCGCTCCAGGCTGGCAGGCGCGCGATGCGCCAACTCGGCAAAGCCACCCTTGGGCAGGGCCACCTCCTGGATATGCCAGGGCCGCGCCAGGCGCCGATCGTCTTCCTTCATGGTACGGAAGCTGCGCTCGACGGCGAGCATCGCCTCGCGCGTCCGGCGCAGTGCCTGCACATTCTTCGCCAGATGCAGGAAAAGGTAGCGGTGGTTTTGCGGGCCGCTGATCACGGTCGCACGACTTCCTGCATCCCCTGCGCGGAGCGGGCCAGGCCGACGAAGGTGGTCGCCTCGAAGCCGTTGACGGTGCTGTGCGTTGCCTGTCCCGAGACGGGATTGAACAGCTTGCGAAGTATCTCCTCGTGGTTCTGGCCGGCCTCCGCGGGGACCAGGCGCATGATCGCGGCGGCCTCGCCGCTGCGTTCGACGATGGCCAGCGCCTCGCTGCCGTTTCGCAGACGCCAGTCCGGCGGCGCGGTCAGGGCAAAGCCGAGCAACGGGTGAAAGAACTGCTGGTCACGGGTCAGACCTTCCTCGCGGCTTTCGCCGAAGGGAATCCCGCCAATCGCCTTCAGATAGCGTTCGCGCCCATCCGCGTCCGGCGCGGCAGCGCCGTTTGCCGTCTGTCGCGCGACCTGCTCGATATCATGCAGACGCTGGTCATTGCTGGGGTGGGAAGCCAGCCAACCGCCCCCCGCTGGCGGCGGGCGTCCTTCCTCCCGCGCCTGGTCGGCGGCAAACTGCTCCTGCTGCTTGAGCGCCCGGATGACGTCGACCATCCGCGCCGAGGCATAGTGGTTGCGGGCGAGGTAGTCGGCGCCGAGGCGGTCGGCCTGCGATTCCTGCTCGCGGCTGTAGGCGGCGATGTAGCCGGCCGCCGCCAGTTGCGAGGCCTGGCTGGAGAAATCGGCGGCGCCGGAGACGCCCTTGCTTTCCAGCACGGCGCCGAGAACATTGGCCAGCAGCACGCCCACGCCAGCCGCCTGCTGGCGCGTGGCGCGCTGCGAAGCATGCCGCGCCGTGACGTGGCCGATCTCGTGACCGAGGACACCGGCCAGTTCGGCTTCGCTGTCGAGGTAGGCAAGGATGCCGCGGGTGATGTAGACGTAGCCGCCGGGCAGGGCGAAGGCATTCACCTGCGGACTGTCGAGTACCGTGAAATGCCATTCCAGATTGGCGCGGTGCGAGGCGCGGGCGAGTTTCTGCCCGATGCCGTCGACATAGGCCTGGGCGACGGGATTGGCCAGCGCGCGATATTCCTTGAGCACCTCCTGATGGGCTTGCTGCCCTGCGCGCAGTTCGCTCCGCTCATCCATCACCGTCCGTTCGACCTCGCCGCTCACCGGATTGCGCACGGTGGCGCAGGCGGTCAGGACGGCCAATACAGCAAGCGGAACGAGGGTCCGCAGTTTCACCGGCGCTATCCCTTCACCCGAACCGTGTAATCGAGCGATCCGGTCTCTCCCGCCGGAATGACGAGCTTCCAGGTCGCGGTGGTCGCCGAGGTTTTGTCGTGGGGCAGGTTTTCGTGGAGGATTTCCCAATCGCCCGCCAGCGGCTCCTCGACGATCACCGTCACGGCCTCGGTCTTGGCATTCCTCAACCCGATATGCCAGGAGAATTCAGAGACGTTGTCGGCGATGCGCCGGAAACCCGTCTGCCTGCGCTCGCCGGTAATGTCGAAGACTTCCCCGAGCCGCAGGCGCAGGGTTTCATTCTTCGCCGTGTGCTCGATCCGATCCTCGCCGACGAATTGCGCCGCGCCCTGGCTGTCCCTGGCGTACACACGAATGATTCCGGCCGGCAGCGGCTTGCCGAGCTGGCCGTTCTTGTTGGCGAATTCGAGAAACAGCGCCGGTTTGAGCCGGGCTTCACGCTCGCGATATGGCTGGTGCGGGTAGCGCTCCGCTCCGCGCAGCCGGTATTCCCGCTGCACCGGGATGCGGGTCGCCGAGAGCAGGGCAAGCTGTTTGGTCTGGTTGTCGAGCACGGTGGTCGGCCGCTCGAAGCGGTAAAGATGATAATCCAGCAACGCCTCTTCCTGCGGCATGGCCACCTTGGCGCGCGCCATCAGCGCCATGTCGGCCATCATTTCCGGCGCCGGGCGGGCGGCCCGATTGACCGAGCCGGCGACCAGTTGCAACGTGGCCTGGCGAAAATCCGCCCCGCTTTTGTTGCTCAGCGTCACCCAGGCATCGAGATCGAGCGTCTTGCCATCGGGCGCCAGATTGGCGACGTAATCCGCCTGCCAGGACAGGCCGCCGGTGAGATAGGACAGTTCGAGCAGGGAGTTGCCACGCGGCGCTTCCAGCAACATGGACAGCGTCGGCCGCTCCCGCAAATCGGCCGGCAGGTCAGTGAACACCAGGCGGCCAGGCACCCCGGTTTCGATGCGGTCGGCAAAGCGCAACACCGGCCCCGCAGTGGCGGAAAGCAGCAGTGCCCGCTCGCGCTTTTCTTCGCCCGTGGCCGGGTTGGTTCGCACCACGCCGACTTCGCGGCCGACGTATTTCTCCAGCAGTTTGGCCGGAGTCAGCAGGTCGAAATCGAAACTCTGTTCGATCAAGGTCAGCTTCGCTGCGTCGCTGGCGCGCAGCAGCGCCGTTTCCGGGCGCAGCAAGGCCGCCACCTCGCGCCAGGCCAGGCGCACCTCGCCGCCTGGCAATCCCGCGCGCCGCGTCTCCTTGACCAGCGCCAGATCGTGGTTATAGACCGTGAGCGCCAAACTCTCGCGTTCGGCCGCCGTACTCTGCACCTCGGCCGCGGCCACGGCGGCCGGGATGGCTACCGCGGCCGCCAGTGCGGCGCGGAACACGGCGGCCCGCCGGAAAGAGGAGAACCAGTATGATCGGGTTTCGTGCATCGTCGCTGCCTTTTTCTCATCCTGCGGAACGAGTACGATAGCATGAACTTTTTACCCCGCCCCGAAGGACGCCGCCGATGAAATTCCATCACCCGACCGCCTGGCTTGCATGCGGACTGGCACTGCTGGCCGCTCCTGCCTGGACACTGGCCGAAACGGGGATCACCGTCGCCGGTGTCCATTTCCAGATGACCACCAAAATCGACAGCCCGTCGACCGAAAACACGGCCACGCTGACCCTCAACGGCGCCGGTCTGCGCGGCGTGCTGTTCATCAAGGCCTATGCCATGGGCCTTTACCTGCCGCGGCGAACCACGACGACGGCGGACATCCTCGCCCTGCTCGGGCCCAAACGGATCCACATCGTCGCCCTGCGCGATTTGTCCGCCGAGCAGTTCGCCGATGCGCTGGTCAAGGGCATCCACAAGAACCACGGCGAAGCCGAACTGGCGATACTCAATCCACGGCTGGAAGGCTTTCGCGCCACCCTGCTGGCGCAGGGCGAAGCCGTCAAGGGCACGGTGATCCTGCTCGACTGGCTGCCCGATGGCACGGACGGTATCACGCGCCTGACGGTCAACGGCAAGCACGTCGGCAACCCTGTGCCGGGTGAGGATTTCTATCAGGCCCTGCTGCGCATCTGGCTCGGTGAGCGACCGGCCGAAGGCGGGCTCAAGCGCGACCTGCTGGGGGCGGCCGATTAGCAATGAAGACCGCGCACGAGTATGCCGCCGTATTGCCAGCGCCGACTTTTTGCATCCCGTCCGGCGGCTTTGCACTCGGCATCCGCGCCAGCACGGATGAAATCACCGGCATCGACTACCTGCCGCCGGGAACCGCGGCGCGCCGCCCGACCCATCCGCTGGCACACGAGGCCGTGCGCCAGTTGCGGGCCTGGCTGGCCGATCCGCGGCATGTCTTCACCCTGCCGCTGGCCGCGGCCGGCACCCCGTTCCAGCGCCGCGTGTGGGCGGCGATCGCCGCCATTCCCGGTGGCGAGACGCTGGGGTACGGCGAGCTGGCGGCACGCGTCGGCAGCGGCGCGCGCGCCGTCGGCAACGCCTGCGGCGCCAACCCGTATCCGATCGTGGTGCCTTGTCATCGCGTGGTCGCGGCGGAACGCAAGCTGGGCGGCTTCGCCGGGCATCGCGATGGCTGGCTGCTCGAGGTCAAACGCTGGCTGTTGCACCACGAATGCCATTCACGTTGAACCCGATCGATGCGGCACTGCTCGACGAATGGAGCGATGCGCTGTGGCTGGCCGATGGCCTGGCAAAAAACACGCTGGCCGGCTACCGTAGCGACCTCACCCTGTTTGCGCACTGGCTCGCGGCGCGGCAGCTGACCTTGGTCAGCGCGGACGAAGTGGCCATCAACGCCTATCTCGTACAGCTCAATACCCGCAGCGGCGGCATCAAGTCCACCAGTCAGCGGCGGCTGATGGCCAGCCTCAAACGCCTTTACCGCTGGCTGCTGGATCAGGGCCGGATCGGCGGCGACCCGCTGCGCAACATCGACAAACCCAAGCCGCTGCAACGCTTTCCGAAAACCCTGACGGAGCGCCAGGTGGAAGCCTTGCTCGCCGCTCCCGATACGAATACCCCCCTCGGGCTGCGCGATCGCGCCATGCTCGAGCTGTTGTATGCAACCGGATTACGCGTTACCGAGCTCGTCGGGCTGCGCCTGTTCGAACTCAACCGCGACGACAACGTGGTGCGGGTGCTGGGCAAGGGAGCGAAGGAGCGCCTGGCGCCGCTCGGCGAGGTGGCGGCCGAATGGCTGGCCCGCTATCTCGCCGAGGCGCGCCCGGTGCTGCTCGGCGAGCGGGTGGCGGATGCCCTCTTCGTCACCGCGCGCGGCGCGGCGATGACCCGGCAGATGTTCTGGGTGCTGGTCAAGAAGCATGCGCTGGTGGCCGGCATTGCGGCACAACGCATCTCGCCCCACGTGCTGCGCCACGCCTTCGCCACCCACCTGCTCAATCACGGCGCCGACCTGCGCGTGGTGCAGCTACTGCTCGGCCATGCCGACATCTCGACCACCCAGGTGTATACCCACGTCGCCCGCGAGCGCCTGAAACAGCTCCACGTCGCGCATCACCCGCGTGGCTGAAAAATGCCGATTACCGCTGCGCGCGCGAACGCTCGATCTGCACGCCGACGCGACGCACGCCTTTCATGATGCCCAGCTTGGCGATGCTGATCCTGACCCAGGGCGAGCCGAATTCGTCGAGCAGCAGGGCGATGACGAACTCGCCCAGCGTTTCCAGAAGGTTGAAGTGGCGCACCGCCAGTTCGGCGCGGATGCGATTGATGACCTCGTCGTAGCGGATGGTGCGCGTAATGTCGTCGTTCTGCGCCGCCGCGTCGGGCACGCCGAAGCTCAGGCTGATTTCCAGCGTCTGCGGTGCGGCGCGTTCGCGCTCGAAAACTCCGACCTGCGCCTCGACGCGCATTTCATCGATGAAAATCAGATCCACGCCGTCGCATCCTCCTGGGTAAAATCGCCCCTCATTCTAGGGAATTCGACATGAGCTTGGGCATGGCTTTGCTGCTTGGTTATCTTCTCGGCTCGCTGCCGTTCGCCGTCATCGTCTCGCGCCTCTTCGGACTGGCCGACCCGCGCAGCTTCGGTTCGGGCAATCCGGGGGCAACCAACGTGCTGCGCGCCGGCAACAAGCTGGCCGCGGCATTGACCCTGCTCGGCGATGGCGGCAAGGGGCTGCTCGCCATGTTCCTCGCCGCCCAGGCCGGCGCCGACGACTGGATCATGGCCATGACCGGCCTGGGCGCCATGCTCGGCCACATCTATCCATTCACGCTGAATTTCAAGGGCGGCAAGGGCGTGGCCACGGCGCTCGGCGTGATGTTCGGCATTTCGTGGCTGCTGGGAGCGGCGCTGGCCACCGTCTGGCTGGCCGTCGCCTATCTGACCCGCTACTCGTCGCTGGCCGCGCTGAGCGCCGCCGCCAGCGCGCCCCTGATCGCCCTGGCTCTGGGCGAAAAGCTCGCCACCGTCTTGATCATCGTCGCCATTTCGTTGCTGCTGGTCAAACGTCACCGCAACAACATCATCAACCTGTTCTCCGGTACCGAATCGCGCATCGGCGAAAAAACTCAGGACAGTTGATCGAGCGGCCAGCGCGGGCGAACGGCAAACCCGCCGCGCCTGTCTTCGGCCGCGCCCTTGCCCTGCAACAAGCGTTGCGCGCCGCAAAACGCGATCATCGCGCCGTTGTCGGTACATAGTTCGATCTCGGGATAGAACACCCGGCCGCCGACCCCGGCCAGGGCCGCATCCAGCCGCTGGCGCAAACGCCGGTTGGCGCCGACCCCGCCGGCCACCACCAGGCGAAAAAGTCGGCGCTGGCGACACGCCGCCAGTGCCTTGGCGGCAAGCACCTCGGTCACCGCTTCCTGGAATTCAGCGGCGAGGTCGGCATCCCTCACGCCCGCCGGGAGACCGTCGCGGACCAGGGTCAGCACGGCGGTTTTCAGGCCGGAGAAGCTGAAGGAAAAATCGCCGCTGTGCAACATCGGCCGCGGCAGCCTGACTCGCCCCGGCTGCCCGCTGACGGCCAGCTGTGCCAACGCCGGCCCACCGGGGTAACCCAGGCCGAGCAGCTTGGCCGTCTTGTCGAAGGCCTCGCCGGCCGCATCGTCGAGCGACTCGCCGAGCAACTCGTATTTCCCCACGCCGCTGACACACATCAATTGCGTATGGCCGCCGGATACCAGCAGGGCAATGAAGGGAAATTCCGGCGCGTCCGCCGCCAGCAGGGGCGAGAGCAGATGGCCTTCGAGATGGTGCACCGGCAGCACCGGCACAGCAAGCGCCTGGCCCAGCGCCTCGGCGAAACTGGCGCCGGCCAGCAGCGCGCCGGCCAGTCCGGGACCAGCCGTATAGGCGATGGCATCGATTTGATCAAGAGGGCTTCCGGCTTCAGTGAGCACTCGCTCCAGCAACGGGATCAGGCGCCGCACATGATCGCGCGAGGCCAGTTCCGGCACCACCCCGCCGTAGGCCTCGTGCATCGCCACCTGGGTATGGACGGCATGCGCCAGCAAGCCCCGTTCGCTGTCGTAGAGGGCGACGCCGGTTTCGTCACAGGAAGATTCGATGCCGAGCACACGCATGGGTGCGATTCTACCCTTTGACATTGCGCCAAAAATCTCTAGAATGCGCGCCTTTCCGCCTAAACAGGGTTATTGCAATGCCAGGTATTCGCGTCAAGGAAAACGAACCGTTCGAAGTGGCCATGCGCCGCTTCAAGCGCACCATCGAAAAAGTCGGTCTGCTGACCGAACTGCGCGCCCGCACGTTCTATGAAAAGCCCACCTCCGAGCGCAAGCGCAAGGCTGCCGCGGCCGTCAAGCGCCACCAAAAGCGCCTCAGCAACCAGTTGCTGCCGCCGAAGCTGTATTGATTTTTTGAGCATGTGCGCGAAAATAACCGCCGATCGGCGGTTTTCGTGTTTCAGGGACCAGGGCCATGACACTCAAGACACGTATCGCCGACGACTGGAAGGCGGCCATGAAAGCCGGGGAGCGCGCCCGCAAGGATGCGCTTTCCCTGCTGCTCGCCGCGATCAAGCAAAAGCAGGTGGATGAACGGATCGAGCTCGACGATGCCGGCGTGATCGCCGTCATCGACAAGATGCTCAAGCAACGCAAGGACTCGATCACCCAGTACACCGCCGCGCAGCGCCCCGAACTCGCCGCAGCCGAACAATTCGAAGCCGACGTGCTGACGGCCTACATGCCCCAGCCGATGTCCGAGAGCGAAATCAAGGCCATCATCGCCGCGGCGATCGGCGAATCCGGCGCCAGCGGGCCGGCCGCGATGGGCAAGGTGATTGCGCTGATCAAGCCGCGGGTTGCCGGACGCGCCGACATGGGCGAGATCTCGCGGCAGGTCAAGGCGGCCCTGGCCGGCGGCTGACCCTTCCAGCGCAACGCCCCCGCCTCGGCCTGCGCCCACGGAGCCGGCGATTCGGCATAATCGCCGGATAATCCGCCCATGATCCCCGAATTCTTCATTCAGGAACTCCTGACCCGCATCGACATCGTCGACGTGGTGGAACGCTATGTGCCGTTGCGCAAGGGTGGGGCGAATTACAGTGCCTGCTGCCCGTTCCATGCCGAAAAAACACCTTCGTTCACCGTCAGTCCGGCCAAGCAGTTCTACCATTGCTTCGGCTGCGGCGCCCATGGCAGCGCCATCGGCTTCGTGATGCAATACGCCGGCCTCGGCTTCATCGAGGCGGTCGAGGAACTGGCGGCCAGCATCGGCCTCAGCGTGCCGCAAGAAGAGCACCAGCGCACGGCGCGCGCCGGGAAGGAACCACTGACCGAAGTCATGGCCCGCGCCACGCGCTTCTACCGCGAACAGCTCAAGGCCTCGGCCAAGGCCATCGACTACCTCAAGGCGCGCGGCCTGAGCGGAGAAATCGCCGCGCGCTTCGGCCTCGGCTATGCGCCCGATGACTGGCAGGGACTGAAAAAAATCTTCCCCGACTATGCCGCGTCCGCCTTGCTCGAATGCGGCCTGGTGATCGACAGCGAGCAGGGCCGCCGCTACGATCGCTTCCGCGACCGGATCATGTTTCCGATCCAGGATCAGCGCGGCAACGTGATCGGCTTCGGCGGCCGCGTGATCGGCGAGGGCGAGCCGAAATATCTCAACTCGCCGGAAACCCCGCTGTTCGAGAAAGGTCGTGAACTCTACGGCCTGCATCAGGCGCGCAAGGCGATCCAGGGAGAAGACGCGGTACTGGTGGTCGAGGGTTACATGGACGTGGTCGGACTGGCACAGAGCGGCGTCGAGCATGTCGTCGCCACCTTGGGTACAGCAGCCACCGACGCCAATGTGCAGCGCTTGCTCAAGCTCGCGCATCGCGTGGTCTTCTGCTTCGACCGCGACAACGCGGGCGACCGCGCCGCCTGGCGCGCCATGGAGGTCAGTCTGGGCCACCTGAGCGATGACCGGACGGTCGAAATTCTGCAGATGCCCGGCACGCAGGATCCGGATGAATTCATCCGCGCCCAGGGTCGGGAAGCCTTCCTCCAGCACACCCGGCAGGCGACACGGCTGTCGGAATTCCTGATCCGCGAACTGGTCAGACAAAGCCCCCCCGTCACCCCTGAAGGCCGCGCCAAGCTAGTGCATCTGGCCAGCCCCCTGCTGCAAAAGATTTCCGCCCCGATCCTGCGGGTGCAGATCGTCAAGGAAATCGCCGCCCGAGCCCAGCTCTCCCAGGCTGAAGTCGAAGCGCAATGCAATCTCAGACCGCTGGCGCGCAGCCGTTATGCCTCGGCCCAGATGAAGCGGCGCCCGATACCGTCGTCGATCGAGCACAAACTGCTCGAAATCGTGCTGTACAAAGCGGAATGGGCGGCCAGGTTGCCGCTTGGGTTGATCAGCGGGGAAACACCGGCCGGCGCGGCACTGATCGCCATCGCCGAGGCCTTCGAGCATGGCGAACTCCCGGCTGGCGGCCTCGGCCTGCTCAGCGAATTCTTTCGCGGCACACCACACCAGCCGTTGATTGCCGCGTTGCTGACGACACTGGATGACGAAGTCGATTTTTCGGCCCTGGAAACCGTATTCAACGACGCCATACTCCGGCTTCGCCATGACGCCCTGACGGCGGAAATCGAACAGCTCGCGGCGCGAGCCCGCCAGGGTCTGAGCCCGGAGGAGCGGCAACAGCTGGCCGACCTGCTGGCAAAAAAACGCTCGGCCGACGCTCTTCTGCAGGAAAACAACCCTCTGGTATAATTGAAAGTTGCCCCTTGTGTCGATGGCAGGCCGCCGGAACTTCCCGCAGGCCGCCCAGTCGATGCACTTTAGCCGAGGAAGGTCATGTCGAGCCCCACTTCAAAAAATAGCAAATCGAAAGCGGCTGCAGCCGCGGCAATGGTCGCAAAGAAGCCTGCACTGCCCAAAAAACCCACGGCCGCAAAAACTGCCGCGACACCCGTGCCGGAGCAAAAGGCCGTTGTCCTGTCCAAGGTTGTCGAAGCGCACAGCGCGGCCGCAGCCAAATTCGCCGGCGAAGGCCGCAAGCGCAAGGGCGGCAAGGAAAAGCTGGTGATCGCCCCGGCCGCCGCTCCGCTCGACATGGACGCCAAGCGCGACCGGCTCAAGAATCTGATTGCGCTCGGCAAGGAGCGCGGCTACCTGACCTACACCGAGATCAATGACCACCTGCCCGATGACCTGGTGGACGCCGAACAGCTCGAATCGATCATCTCCACCTTCAACGACATGAGCATCCAGGTCTTCGACGAGGCGCCCGCCGTCGAAGACATGCTGCTCAACGAAACCTCGCCGGCGCCGGTGGATGCGATCGAGGTCGAGGAACAGGCCGAACAGGCGCTATCCACGGTCGACTCCGAATTTGGCCGCACCACGGATCCGGTGCGCATGTACATGCGCGAGATGGGCTCCGTCGGCCTGCTCACCCGCGAAAGCGAGATCGAGATCGCCAAGCGCATCGAGGATGGCCTCAAGCACATGATCATGGCCATTTCCGCTTGCCCGACCACCATTGCGGAAATGCTCGAACTGGCCGGCAAGGTGGCGCAGGACGAAATGCGCATCGACGAACTGATCGATGGCCTGATCGACCCGAACGCCACCGAGGATGAACTCGAGGCCGCGGCGGCCGAAGCCGAGATGGAGGACGAGGACGAGGATGAGGACGACGGCAGCGCCAGGGTTTCCGCCTCGCTGCTCAAACTCAGGCAGGAAGCGCTGGAACGCTTCTCCATGATCCACGCCCTGTATGTCAAGCTGCAATCGACGCTGGCCAAAAAAGGTTCCGAGGACAAGAGCTACCTGCGGCTCAAGAAACAGATTGCCGACCAGTTGCTGAACATCCGCTTCACCGCAAAAACCATCGAGCGCCTGTGCAACACGGTGCGCGGCATGGTGGAAGCCGTGCGCAGCCACGAGCGCAAGATTCTGCACCTCTGCGTCGACAAGGTGAAGATGCCGCGGGCGCATTTCATCAAGTCCTTCCCCGGCAACGAGATCAATTTCGAATGGGTCAAGCAGGAAGTGCAGTCGGGCAAGCCGTACTGCACGCAACTGATGCGCAATGCCCCCAACATCATCGACGAGCAGCAAAAGCTGATCGACCTGCAAAATCGCATCGGCATCCCGCTCAAGGAACTCAAGGACATCAACAAGCAGATGTCCACCGGCGAAGCCAAGGCGCGGCGCGCCAAGCGCGAGATGACCGAGGCCAACCTGCGCCTGGTGATCTCGATCGCCAAAAAATACACCAACCGCGGCCTGCAGTTCCTCGACCTGATCCAGGAAGGCAACATCGGCCTGATGAAAGCGGTAGACAAGTTCGAATACCGCCGCGGTTACAAGTTTTCCACCTATGCCACCTGGTGGATCCGGCAGGCCATCACCCGCTCGATCGCCGACCAGGCGCGTACCATCCGCATCCCGGTGCACATGATCGAGACCATCAACAAGATGAATCGCATCAGTCGCCAGATTCTGCAGGAGACCGGGCATGAGCCGGATCCGGCGACGCTGGCGGTGAAAATGGAGATGCCCGAGGACAAGATCCGCAAGATTCTCAAGATTTCCAAAGAACCGATTTCAATGGAAACGCCGATCGGCGACGACGACGATTCGCACCTCGGCGACTTCATCGAGGATCAGGTCACGCTGTTGCCGGACGATGCCGCGCTGTTTGCCAATCTGCGCGAAATCACCAAGGAAATTCTCGACAGCCTGACCCCGCGTGAAGCCAAGGTATTGCGCATGCGCTTCGGCATCGAGATGAACACCGACCATACGCTGGAAGAAGTCGGCAAGCAGTTCGACGTCACCCGCGAACGCATCCGCCAGATCGAGGCCAAGGCCTTGCGCAAACTGCGGCATCCGACACGATCCGAGAAATTGCGCAGCTTCCTCGACTCGGAAACATAACCGCATCGACAGGTGATCCGCGCAACGCGGATCACCCCTGCATCACGCGGGCCTGTAGCTCAATGGTTAGAGCAGAGGACTCATAATCCTTTGGTTGCGAGTTCGAGTCTCGCCGGGCCCACCAACCAACAGCGTATAAGTACCTTTCCGGTGACTCGTCTTTGGTATGACAAAACATGCAAGCATGGATAGGCCGCCACAGCTATTCCTAATCTCTTCCTCCCCTCCCTGCAAAGAAATAGCACTCATAACGGCATGAGGGTGTTTCCCAGTTCCTTTGTTTGCGCGGTTTGAAAGGCACACGCCATAACGGTTTGACTTTTATAGACGATATAGTCTATTATTAACCCATGCGGATAGAGTTCCCTATGAAACGCTGCCGTGGCCGCCCGCCAATGCAGAGGGATGGCACCAATGTGACCAGGGAGGCCTTGTTGCGCGTAGGGGTCGAACTCCTTACCGAAAAAGGTTTTTCCGCCACTGGGATTGATGAAATCTTGCGGAGAGTGCAGGTTCCCAAGGGATCCTTCTATCATTATTTCGATAGCAAGGAAGCCTTCGGCAGCGACTTGATTGATTGCTATGCGTCCTATTTCGCACGAAAGATAGATAGCTTCGTGCTTGACGCATCCCTCACTCCCTTGAAGCGGATCCGCGCCTTTATTGCAGATGCGAAGGATGGAATGGCACGATTCAACTATGAGCGAGGCTGCCTCGTTGGAAATCTTGGCCAGGAGATGGGGGCTCTTCCTGAGGCATTCAGGCAAAAGCTCATCAATGTCTTTTCAGATTGGCAAACCCGACTGGAGAACTGCCTTCGCGCTGCCAGAGAGGCTAAGGAAATATCTGCGGAGGTTGATTGCAAGCAACTCGCAGCCTATTTCTGGATTGGCTGGGAAGGTGCTGTTTTGCGTGCGAAGCTCGAGCGCAGCCCATTGCCGTTAAATGTATTCGAAAATCTTTTTTTTGCTGGATTGGTTCGCTGATATTTTTTTGTCATTTTTTAGACGATTGGTCTATTTTTAGGGAGGATGAAATGTTCAAGGCAATTTTGATCGAAAAAGATGATTCCGGTTACCGCGCCTCAGTAACCGACATTGCGGAGGAGCAGCTACCCGAAGGCGATGTAACCGTTGAGGTGGCTTACTCGACCGTGAATTACAAGGATGCCCTGGCAATCACAGGGAAAGCACCTGTAGTGCGGAAGTTTCCGATGGTTCCGGGCATTGATCTTGCCGGTACCGTGTCACAATCAGACCATCCTGGTATTGCTGTTGGTGAAACCGTCCTCCTGAATGGATGGGGTGTCGGCGAAACCCACTGGGGAGGGCTGTCCCAAAAGGCCAGACTCAAAGGGGAATGGCTCATCCCCTTGCCTGCCCAATTCACGCCCAGGCAGGCGATGGCGATCGGGACAGCGGGTTACACGGCGATGCTGTGCATTCTTGCCTTGGAACGCCACGGCGTGACTCCGGATCAAGGAGACATACTGGTTACAGGCGCCGCGGGGGGCGTGGGAAGCGTTGCCGTAACATTACTATCCAAATTGGGATACCGGGTTGTTGCCGTTACGGGTCGGGAGGAAGAAAGCGATTACGTCACCGGACTGGGTGCCGCAGAAATCCTTAACCGGTCAGAGTTTGACAGCCCGGGAAAACCGCTCGGCAAGGAGCGGTGGGCAGGTGCTGTGGACGTTGTCGGCAGCCATGTACTGGCCAATGTATGCGCAACAACGAAGTATCGCGGCGTCGTAACCGCATGTGGATTAGCCGGGGGCATGGACTTTCCAACGACAGTCGCTCCTTTTATCCTGCGCGGCGTAACTCTTGCCGGGGTCGACAGCGTGATGTGTCCACGCAAATACCGGCTGGAAGCCTGGCAGCGCTTGGCTAAGGATCTGAACATTGCCAAGCTGGGTACGATTGCCAATGAAATCGGTCTTTCCGATGCAATTCCCTTCGCAACAGACCTGCTTGCAGGACGAATTCGTGGGCGCGTAATCGTCAATGTCAATCGTTGAAATTGATAGCGTCATCTCTCCCTTACGCTACGTTCCCCGAGCAGGCTAAACCACTTGATTAAAATGCAGGGGCGGGAAATACCCCTGCATTAACCGTTAACTCTACCGCGCACCAAACAATCGTTTTCGGTGCCTAACTGCTGCGGGTCGACTGTAGCCGATACACTGAGCCGGCCCCGGTCTGGTGAAGGAGCCCGGCGGGAAAAAGGATTCCCTTAAGCCCACCGCCTCGCCCAAAAGGCGGGCCAGGCACGGTGGCAACGCCTGGCCGTGTCAAATCCCGAGCGGGGGTACGGAATGGCCGGTGGTGTTTCGCCCCGCCGCCTTGGCCTCCTGCCTGACAATCCCTTCGTGTTCGATTGAGGTGCACGACCATACCGTCCCGGTCCTTGCCGGCGACCTGGCGGCAGCGCAGGACACCCCCCCCAGCAAGCTCGGCATCCAGCACACCGAAACGGCGAGATAACCGCTTTGCCTTCGCCTTCCTGGCGATTCACCGGTCGACGATGGTTTTGCCCATGAATCGCGCAAGCTGGGGCTGACACCATGGACCAATCGACCCAATCGCAGACGCGCACTAATTATACAATTTTATTGTTGACTTACTTGTTTAAGCTGTTATGCTCACTCCTGTGATTCCTTACAACAGCTTATGGGGGAAGAAAAATTGAATACATTGGCGCTGGTTCTGTTCGCGACCGCCGTTGCCAATGGCGCATTTATGGCTTATATCCGTTTTGACTGGGATAAGAACCCACCTATCGAGGTGGTTGCCCTGCATAGGATCGGGGTCGCGTTGCTGTTCCTGAAAGGTCAGCGCGCGGAGCGCATATCAAGCTCCGTCGAATGTGTAGATGTGTAGCAATCGATGCGGCTTGAATTCGCGTGAAATCCGGTGCAACAAATGAGGCCATTTAGTATTTTCGATCTGCCAACGTAGGGGTGAATTTATGAATGTCATAGTTCGGAAACTGATTTTCAGCGTCGCATTACTGCCAGCCTTATGCTGGGGCGAGCAACGCGAATTCCACCTGACGATCGATGAAGTGACCATCGATGTGGCGCCGGGTTTTACGAACAAGGTGTTCGCTTTCAACGGACAGGTTCCTGGTCCATTGATTCACGTGAAAGAGGGCGACGACGTAACTGTTCATGTGGACAACAACACGACGCTTAACCATACCATCCACTGGCATGGCATCAACCAGATCGATAGCTGGCACATGGATGGTGTTGCCGGCGTAAACCAGCAGTCCGAAATCGAACCAGGTGAAACCTACACTTACAAATTCAAGGCCGATCGCCCCGGCAGCCTGTGGTACCACTGCCATGTCAATGTCTGGGAGCACGTCGCCATCCGGGGCATGTGGGGACCGATTGTCGTCGATCCGAAAAATCCTAGCGATCTCGATAAAAGTGTCACCAAGGATGCCATCCTGATGATGAGTAGCTGGCAATCGGCCTATGCCAACGTTTATGGCAAGGGCGGCATGCCGGCGGATGTGGCCGACTATTTTTCGATCAACGGCAGATCTTTCCCCATGACCCAGCCCATTAGGGTCAAAAAAGGCGACGTGCTGAGAATGCGGCTATACGGCGCCGGCGACGAGACGCACCAGATGCACTTGCACGGCCATGACATGCTGGTTGTCGCCAAGGACGGCTATCCGCTTGCCAGCCCTTACTATGCGGACACCGTTCCAGTCGGTCCCGGAGAGCGTTTTGACGTGATTGTCAAAATGAACAACCCCGGTTATTTCGTGATGCACGACCATGTAGACAGGCACATGACCAACAACGGCGCGATGATGGGCGGCCCGATGACTGTCATCGAATACGATGGGATACCGATGGAGGCTTGGTACGTATGGAAGGACAAGGTGTATGACCCGAACTTCTTCTACAGCGAATCCATGAAAAAGGGTTATGGCATTTTCAACAGCCTAGGCTTCCAGGGCAGGGTCGTGGAACAGGGTAAAAGGAGAAAGTAAACGTGAAACAGTTATTTATCTTGTCTGCTGCGCTGGTTTTTTCCGGTACTGCGGTTGCCGAGGAAGGGTTGCTGCAAAAGGATTGCGCGACCTGCCACAATATTTCTGGGCCGGTGGCACAAACCTTGAAGGAAGCCCTTGCGAAAAAAGGTCCAGACCTCTCCTATGCGGGCAACAAGTACCTCCAGAAATGGATAGTTTCCTGGCTGCAAAAACCAACACGCATCCGTCCCGCCGGGATGTACTACGGCGACCACATCAAGCCCGGCCCCAAGGGTGACGAGATCGACGTTTCCACGCTTACCGATCACGTTGCAATTTCCAAAGAGGACGCAACCGCCATCGCAGCCGAGTTGATGAAACTGAAACCGCATGACGACCTCATCGCCAAGGAAAAAATCGTGCCCGGTACGATCACGAAACAGATGGGCGAAATGAATTTCGACAAGTTTCAGGGCTGCATGACCTGCCATCTGATTGAACCGGAATATGGCGGTTTTTCCGGACCGCAGGTTTATACGGCGGCAAACCGTTTACAACCTGAATTCATGGCGAGCTTCATTCGCAACCCGCAGGCTTGGGAGCCAAAAACCTGGATGCCAAACAAGCATGTATCAGACAGCGGTATCCAGAAGTTGGTGCAATACCTTGAAATGTTGAGCAAGGAGGCCGTCAATGCTAAATAAATTATTGTTTGCGGTTTTGCTGGCCTACACGGCACAGGCGCAGGCCAAAGAAACCGCCGCCGACAACTACAAGGCTTATTGTGTCCAATGCCACGGCATGGAAGGCAACGGCAATGGCGTGAACATCCGCGACATGTCGGTCATTCCGCGCGACCACACCGATTCCAAGGCGATGTCGGGACGCGCGGACGACATGTTGTTCAAGGTCATCAAGGAAGGTGGCACTTCCATCAGCAAATCGGTCTTGATGCCACAGTGGGAAGGGGTGTTGAGCGATGAAGAAATCAAGGATTTAGTGTTGCATCTACGCGTATTGTGCAAATGCAAATTCGGATCCTGATAGTAGTGCAGTGAAGCAGTGGAGGAGAGGCAGTTTCAAAAAGTTGTTTGGTGGTTAACCAACCTACAGAAGGGGAACGATTATGCATACATCATTTAAAAAAGCAGCAATTGCAGCAATAACGGCAACTGCGCTTTTTCCCGCGCAGCAGGCTTTTGCGAAAACCGTCAAGATCACCATGACGGCCATGGAAACTGACGTGCAGACCAATGGCAAGCTGGTAGGCGGCGCGGATACCATGGCAGCATGGACATTCGACGGCTCCATCCCCGGCAAGCCAGTGCGCGTGGATGAAGGCGATACCGTGGATTTCACCCTAGTCAATCCAGCTGAAAACAAGAACTCGCATGCAATGGACTTCCACGCAGCGCAAGTCAACGTGTTGGATGAGTTCGCCGAAGTCAAGCCTGGCCAAAGCAAGCATTTCACCTTTGAAGCCAAGGTTCCCGGCGTGTTCATGTACCACTGCGGCGCAAGCCCGATGGTGCAGCACATCGCACGCGGCATGTATGGCGTGATCATCGTCGAACCTAAGGACAAGAAGAACTATCCCAAGGCCGATCGCGAGTATGTGCTGGTTCAGCAGCAGTACTTTCCGGATGTAGAGAACTACGGCGCAATGCTGAATGACCCGGCCGCCTGGAAGGGTTCGTTGATCAACGGCAAGGTCCTGCACTACGATCCTGTGCATGATCCGAAAGGCGACCACGACGTGCTGGAAGCCAAGCCGGGCGAACGCGTGCGTATCTATTTCGTGAACGCCAACATCAACCTGCCAGTCGCGCTGCATCCTATCGCCAGCATCTGGGATCGCGTGTACATCAACGGCAACCCGAAGAACACGCTGTACGGGATTCAGACCTACAACGTGGCCGTGGCTGAAGCCGCCACTTTCGACCTTGTGACACCAAAAGACAAGGAAGTAGCCGGTATCGCAATTGTTGATCACTCCATGAACGCAGCCCTGCGCGGCGCGATTACGATTCTGGTAAGCAAGAAGGACGCCGACCCGAAAAAGGGCAAGGGTGAGATGATCATCCTGAAATGATTCAGTCGTTGTAGTACTAGGGGGGCGCAAGCCTCCCTTCTTTTTTAACTTTAGTTTTTTATTTTCACGCGACAAGAAACCGAACGACCAAATATGGCGAAGAAAATAACAGCAGGCCTTGCACTGTTGGCAGCCGCCATACTATCCTCATATTTCTGTTATCAGCACATCTCGATTTCATGGAATGAAACCCAGGTGGCTTCTTCCGGCGCTGTTGCGCCATCCGATACCAATCCGTCAACCTTGTTCAGCATCAACAAACCCGGGCAAGGGGAAACCTGGATCTGCCCGATGCATCCTGAGATCATGCAGAATCATCCGGGCACCTGCCCGATATGCGGCATGGACCTGGTGGAGGCCAAGAACCATACCGGACACGACCACGGCATCCATGTTGATAGCGCATCCATGCAGAAGCTCGGCGTCCGCCTGGCAAGCGTGAAAAAATCCATCCTCAGCCGGGAATTCGTTACCTATGGCAACGTGACGGAAGACGGCAGCGCCGCTTACAACATTCACAGCAAATTCGATGGCCTGATCAAGAAAACGTATATCCACTCCATCGGGCAAAAGATCGAAAAAGGGCAGGTAATCTACGAGATATATGCTCAAGAACTGATCGCGCAGCAAAAGCAATTTATCCGCTTTCTGGAACGGCGCAGCCAGATATTGCAAAGCATAGGCGATGTCCGTTTTCAGGAAGACGAATATGCGATGAACCTGCTGCAGGACTTTTCCAGGGAAAGAACCCGCTTTCTCCATGAAGATATCGGCTTCGATACCGTGCAGAAAATCGAGGACTCCAGGACGATATTTGAGGTGGTCAAGATCGTGGCGGCCGAATCGGGCGTCGTGACCCGGATCAACGTGCGCGAAGGCAGTTACGTCATGCCTTCCGCCACGCTGTTCACCTTGGCCGATGTCGCAAAGGTATGGGTTGATATTGCGCTGTATCCCGACCAGGTCGCGCGCGTGCAACGCGGTGACATGGTGACCATAAAAACCGCCGACGGGCGGAAAATCCAGGCCAATCTCGACTTCCTCAACCCCATCGCCGAAAACAACAAGGTCAGCGCGAGGGTTGCAATAGACAACAAAAATTTGCACTTGCGCCCTGGCAGCTTTGTTGACGCGATCATCCATACTCAGCCCCACGAGGCGCTGGTGGTGCCGCGCTCGTCGGTGATGCACAACGGCGACGGCGACAGGGTGATGCTGTCGCGTGGCGGGGGTCACTTCATCCCGCTCAGCGTCGAAACCGGGATCGAAAGCGGCGACGAGATCGAGATCATCGACGGTCTGCTGGAAGGCGCGGAAGTGGCGGTGAACGGGCAATTCCTGCTGGATGCAGCGGCCTCGCTGAACGATGCCGCACAGCGTATGCAAGAACATTTGCACCAATGATCGCCCGCATCATCTCCTGGTCGCTGCGCAACCGCCTGCTGGTGTTGCTGCTTGCAGCACTGCTCAGCGCATGGGGCGTGTATGCCTTCCGGCACACCCCGCTGGACGCCATCCCCGATCTTTCGGATGTCCAGGTCATCATCACGACCGCCTACCCCGGCCAGTCGCCGCAAATCGTGGAAGACCAGATCACCTACCCCCTTACCTCGGCGCTGCTGTCGGTGCCCGGCTCGACGGCAGTGCGCGGCTTTTCCATGTTCGGCGAGTCGTTCATCTACATTATTTTCAAGGACGGCACCGACCCTTACTGGGCGCGCACGCGCGTGCTCGAATACCTCAGCCAGATGGCGGGCAAGCTGCCACCCGGCGTGACTCCGGCGCTGGGGCCGGATGCATCCGGCGTGGGCTGGGTGTTCCAATATGCGCTGACCGACCGCCAGCATCATCACAACCCGGACGAGTTGCGCGCCTTGCAGGATTTCTTCCTGAAATACGAATTGCAAAGCCTGCCCGGCGTCGCCGAAGTGGCAAGCATCGGGGGCATGGCGCGGCAATACCAGATCGAGGTGAACCCGAGCCGGCTAGCCGCGTATCGACTGACGCTGGACAAGGTGGAACAAGCGGTGCGCGACAGCAACCTGGCGGGTGGCGGTTCCGTGGTGGAAATGGGGCGTGCCGAATACATGATCCGGGCGCGCGGCTACCTCAGGACGCTGGATGATTTCCGCCAGATCCCATTGGGCGCTGATGCGCAGGGCGTTCCCATCCGTTTGCAGGACGTGGCACACATCCAGACCGGCCCCGCGGCACGGCGCGGCGTCACCGATCTCGACGGCGAGGGCGAAGCGGTGGGCGGCATCGTGGTTATGCGCTACGGCCACAACGCGCTGGAAACCATAGAGCGCGTCAAAACGCGGCTGGAAGAACTCAAGGCCGGCTTGCCCGAGGGCGTGGAACTGGTGGTTACCTACGACCGCTCTGGTTTGATAGAGCGTGCCATCGGCACGCTGCGCGAGAAACTGATCGAGGAATCGCTGGCGGTGGCGCTAGTCTGCCTGCTGTTCCTGTTCCATCTGCGCTCCTCTCTGGTGGCGGTAGTGACCTTGCCTGTCGGCATCCTGGTCGCCTTCATTGTCATGGAGCAACAAGGTGTCAGCGCCAATCTCATGTCGCTGGGCGGCATCGCCATCGCCATCGGCGCGATGGTTGACGCCGCCATTGTGATGATCGAAAACATGCATAAGCATCTGGAGCACGCCGGGGCGGAACGTGATTACTGGGAAATAGTAAGAACCAGTTCGCTGGAAGTCGGCCCTGCCCTGTTCTTCTCGCTGCTGGTCATCACCGTTTCCTTCCTGCCGGTATTAACGCTGGGCGGGCAGGAGGGGAAACTTTTCGCGCCGCTGGCCTACACCAAGACTTACGCCATGGCCGCCAGCGCATTTTTGGCGGTGACGCTCACGCCGGTGCTGATGGGCTATTTCATACGTGGACACATCGCCACGGAACAGCGCAACCCGCTGAACCGCTTCCTGCAAGCGCTGTACCGCCCCGTGCTGCTGGCCGCGCTGGGCAAGCGCAAGCTGACGTTGATCGCCGCGCTGCTGCTGTCACTCACCATGGCCTGGCCGCTGGCCCAACTGGGCAGCGAATTCATGCCGCCGCTGTATGAAGGCGACCTGCTCTACATGCCGACGACCTTGCCCGGCCTGTCCATCGACGAAGCGGCGAACATCCTGCAAATCACCGACCGCCTGATCAAGGCCATGCCGGAAGTCGAGCGCGTATTTGGCAAGGCCGGGCGCGCCGACACGGCGACCGACTCCGCGCCGCTCTCGATGCTGGAAACTACCATCCTGCTCAAGCCACGCGAACAATGGCCGCCGGGCGAAACGACGGAGCAACTGATACAAAAACTTGACGACCAGGTACACCTGCCGGGGCTGACCAACTCCTGGGGCTACCCGATCCGCACTCGCATCGACATGCTCTCCACCGGCATCCGGACGCCGCTGGGCATCAAGGTCACCGGCCCGAATTTGCAAGGCATCGCACAACTGACACAACAGGTCGAGGCGGCGGTTAAAAGCGTCCCCGGCACGCGCAATGTATTTGCCGAGCGCGCCAGCGGCGGGCGCTATCTGGACATAGACATCAACCGCGCCGCAGCTGCGCGCTACGGCGTTACCGTCGCCGACGTGCAGCGGCTGGTGCAGAGCGCCATCGGCGGCGAGAACATTGGCATGGTGGTGGATGGGCGCGAACGCTATCCGATCAACCTGCGCTACCCGCGCGCGCTGCGCGACTCGCTGCAAGCGCTGGAAGCCAGCCGCGTCACCACGCCGTCCGGCGCGCAAGTGCCGCTGGGCGAACTGGCGCATCTGCACTTCAGCGACGGCGCGGCGGAAATCAAGAGCGAGAATGCCCGCCTGACCGCCTATGTGTACATAGATATTGCCGGGCGCGACCTCGGCGGCTACGTGAATGATGCCAGGCACGCGCTGGAACAGTCGGTGAAAATACCGCCGGGCTACGCCGTTGCATGGTCCGGCCAGTACGTCAATTTGCAGCATGCCAAAGAACGCCTGCAATGGGTCATCCCGCTCACGTTGGTGCTGGTAGTAATGCTGCTGTACCTGCACTTCCGCCATTTCGGCAAAGTGCTGCTGGTGCTGCTGTGCCTGCCGTTCTCCCTGATCGGCGGCTTCTGGCTGGTGTACGCGCTGGGCTATAACCTGTCGGTGGCCGTAGCGGTGGGCTTCATCGCACTTGCCGGAGTGGCCGCCGAATTCGGCGTGGTGATGCTGCTCTACCTCGACAACGCCATCGAAGAACTGCGCCAGGCCGGACGCCTGAACAACCGCCGCGACCTGCACCAGGCCATCATCCAGGGCGCACTGCTGCGCATCCGCCCGAAGATGATGACCGTCTCGGTGATCGTCGCCGGCTTGCTGCCCGTGATGGTCAGCCAAGGCGCCGGAGCTGAAGTAATGAAACGCATCGCCGCGCCACTGGTAGGTGGCATGCTCACCGCGCCACTACTGTCGCTGATTGTGATTCCGGTGTTGTATTCGTGGTGGTGGGGGCACAATTTGCCGAGCACTTCCGGGGATTGGCAATAGACGCTTCAGATATGCGAACGAAAGCTTGCGGCGGTGGATGGGTTGAAGCTGTAGAGGTTGTGCTGGTTTTGCGGTTTGCTGCCCGCAGGGCTTCCGGCGGGCGGATTGCCCAGCAATTCGGCTGCCTGGCAGCTGCGCGCGGCAGGCTTTCTGCTGGCGAGAGCGTCAGGCTCGGCGCTTGGGTTTCTCAAAGCTGGCGAAGGGATTGCGCTTGGCCTGTTGCATCGCCAGAGTCGCTGCCAGGTCGGTTTGCGAACGCGCCTGTGCCCACAACACCGGCAGCGTAACGTCCGGCTTGAGTCGAACCAACTGCTTTGCGCACAACTGCGTCAAGCACTCCAGTGGCGTCTTCACATCCACGCGTTTGTAGAGCTTGACGACCTTGGTCGCAAACAGGCAGGGGCAGTACAGATTGAGCCACGGCTTGAACGTATCCTGATAGAACGCAGTGACCCCCACTGGGCATAGTGCTGCGGAATAGGCTCGTAGCCTGTGTGCTTGCGCACCACGCTGGCATTTTCGCTCTCCACCAGCGCGTTCGCGCTTGCTATACCCAGGATAATCAAAGCGCTTCAGCGCCCGACTGATATGTGCACACCTCTCAGCATCGTCGCCCGCCGTCGAGAACTCAATGGGCGCGCTGGCGCTGAGAAATTGCTCGATCTGCTCAATCGTGCGAAGCTGTGTTTCGTTCATGTTGATCACCGTCCTCGGGATGATCAACCCGCTTCTCACCTTACCTCAATATTCCCGGCTTCAGGCTCATACCACGGCGAACAACGCTCCCACTTGCCATCCGCCGGATGCCCTCGTACCATCGCCGTCTCTCCCGGATGAAAGTTCAGCCATGAGCGATGTGGTCACCATCACCGTCACGCAGCAGGAGAATTACAAATTTCTGGTCGATTTCGGTTCTGGCCTGTCGCCCTTGCTCGCCGACGAACCGGAACCGCTGGGTGGTGGCGAGGGGCCCGACCCTTCCCGCATCCTGCTTGCCGCCGTGGCCAACTGTCTTGCGGCGAGCCTGTTGTTCGCGCTGAAAAAATTCAAGCAGGACGCCGGCCGGATCACCGCCACGGCAACCGCCACGACCGGCCGCAACGAAAACAACCGGCTACGCATCACCCAGATCGACGTGAGTCTCAACTTTTCCCGGCCAGGTGCGGCAATCGAACACCTGGACCGGATCATTGGCCAGTTCGATGAATTCTGCACCGTCTCGCAAAGCGTCCGTCAGGGGATCCCGCTGCGGATCGAAGTGAAGGATGGCGACGGGCGGTCACTCAAATGAACGCCATATCGCAACCCCTGCGCCGCCGGCACCACGGTCTCGTTGCCGCCACCCGGACCGAGCTGCGCGCCTTGCTGGGCGAAGGCCGACTGGTCCGCGAACAGCTCATCGAATATCTCCACGTCATTCAGGATACGCAAGGCAGTCTGCCACAAAGGCTCCTCGCCGCCCTGGCCCATGAGCTGAGAGTTTCGCTCGCCGAGGTGTTCGAGGTGGCGAGCTTCTATCACCATTTCGAGGTCGCCAAGAGCGGTGAAGAAGCACCGCCGCGACTCATCGTCCGCGTCTGCGATTCGCTGGCCTGTGCGCTCGCCGGCAGTACGGCGCTGGCCGCCGAGATCGAGCGCCTGGCAGACTCCAGCGTGTGTGTCGAACGAGTCTCCTGTGTCGGCCATTGCGAATCTGCGCCGGTCGTGGTGGTTGGACAACATCCCGTCACTCGCGCCACCGCGGAACAGGTGCTTGCAAAAGTTCCCGCAGGGATGCAAAGCGCTGGCGCTCGAAAGACGGCGGCTGTGAAGCCCGCCGCCCAGACCTTGACCGCCTACCGGGCCGCCGGCGGCTATGGCGTCTATGCAACTTGCCTGCGCGGCGAAAAATCACGCGAAGAGACCATCGCCGAACTGGAACACTCCGGCCTGCGCGGCCTTGGCGGCGCGGGCTTCCCCGCCGGGCGCAAATGGCGGCTGGTCGCCGCGCAGCCAGCCCCGCGTTATCTGGCGATCAACATCGACGAGGGCGAGCCGGGCACCTTCAAGGATCGCTACCATCTCGAACGCACGCCGCATGCCTTTCTCGAAGGCGCGCTGATCGCCGCCTGGGCGGTCGGCATCGAAAAAATCTGGATTTACCTGCGCGACGAATACGCCGGCTGCCAGCAGTTGCTGGACGACGAACTCGCGGCTTTGCGCGACGCATTTCCCGCCGCGCCGCCGATCGAACTGCGCCGCGGCGCCGGCGCCTACATCTGCGGCGAAGAATCGGCGATGATCGAATCGATCGAGGGCAAGCGCGGCCTGCCGCGACTGCGGCCGCCCTACCTCGCCGAAGTCGGCCTGTTCGGCCGGCCGACGCTGGAACACAACCTGGAGACGCTGCACTGGGTGCCGGAAATCCTGCATCGCGGCGCGGATTGGTTCGCCGCGCAAGGACGGCATGGCCGCAAAGGATTGCGTTCGTTCTCGGTCAGCGGCCGCGTGCAGCGCCCCGGTGTCCATCTCGCGCCGGCCGGCATCACGCTCAACGAACTGCTCGCCGAATACTGCGGCGGCATGGCGCCGGGGCACACGCTCTACGGCTACTTTCCGGGCGGCGCCTCGGGCGGAATATTGCCGGCGCATCTGGCCGATCTGCCGCTCGATTTCGACACCTTGCAGGAGTACGGCTGCTTCATCGGCTCGGCGGCGATCATCGTCTTTTCGCAGGCCGATCGCGCGCGCGATCTGGCGCTCAATGCGATGCGCTTCTTCGTCCGCGAATCCTGCGGCCAGTGCACGCCCTGCCGGGTCGGCACGGTGCGCGCCGCGCAACTGATGACCGCGGCGACCTGGGATGCCGCCACGCTCGAAGAACTTTCCCGGCTGATGGAAGAAACCTCGATCTGCGGCCTCGGCCAGGCCGCGCCCAACCCGCTGCGCTCGGTGCTGCGCTATTTCCCTGCGGAGGTGAGCCGATGACCCGCTTTACGCTCGATGGCCGAACCATCGACGCCGAGGAGGGCGAGACCCTTTTCGCCGCGGCCAGACGCCATGGCGTCGAGCTGCCGCACCTGTGCCACAAGGAAGGGCTCGGCAGCCCCGGCAACTGCCGTGCCTGCGTGGTCGAAATCGAGGGCGAGCGCGCACTCGCGCCCTCTTGCTGCCGCCAGCCGCGCGAAGGCATGGTCGTCCACGCGATGGGCGGGCGGGCGCAGGCCGCGCGTCGTGGCGTGATCGAACTGTTGCTCGGCGAAGCCCCCGCTGCGGACGGTGAGCTCGGTCACTGGGCGGAGGTGGTCGGCGCCCGCCGCGCCGCGCCCCCAGCGCCGAGTTTTTCGGCTGTCGCGGTCGACACTTCCCACCCGGCGATCACTTTCGATGCCAACGCCTGCATCCGCTGCACGCGCTGCGTGATCGCCTGCCGCGACATCCAGAACAACGACGTGATCGGCCTCTCCGCGCGCGGCGAGATCGTCTTCGATGCCGGCGCACCGCTGGGCGAGAGCAGTTGCGTGGCTTGCGGCGAATGCGTCGCCGCTTGCCCGACCGGCGCCCTGCAATCCAGACAGCATGACAGCGCGGAAAAACTGGTCGCTTCGCTCTGCCCGTATTGCGGCGTCGGCTGCCAGCTCACCTACCAGGTCGCCGGCAACGCCATCGTCGGCGTCCTCGGCCGCAACGGGCCGGCCAATGCGGAACGGCTGTGCGTCAAGGGGCGCTATGGCTACGACTATCCGCGTCATCCCGACCGCCTGACCACGCCGCTGATCCGTCGCGCCGGTGCGCCGAAAGATGCCCGCCTCTCCGGCAGCAAAGCCGACTGGCGCACGCAGTTCCGCGAGGCGAGTTGGGAAGAAGCGCTCGCCCTGGCCGCCGGCGGCCTGGCGCGCATCAAGGCGACCCACGGCCCGGCCGCGCTCGCCGGCTTCGGTTCGGCCAAGGGCAGCAACGAGGAAGCCTACCTGTTCCAGAAGCTGGTGCGCCTCGGTTTCGGCAATCACAACGTCGACCACTGCACGCGGCTGTGCCACGCCTCGTCGGTCGCCGCGCTGCTCGAAGGCATTGGCTCCGGCGCGGTATCCAATCCGGTGCGCGACGTCGCTTTCGCCAATGTCATCATCGTCATCGGCGCCAATCCGGTGTCCAACCATCCGGTCGCGGCCAGCTTCATCAAAAACGCCGCGCGCCGCGGCGCGAAACTCATCGTCATCGATCCGCGCGCCACCGAACTGGCGCGCGATGCGACCCATGCCCTGCACTTCAAGCCCGACAGCGACGTCCTGCTGCTCAACAGCCTGCTCCACACCATCGTCTTCGAGGGGCTGGCCGATGAAGCTTTCGTCGCCGCGCGGGTCGATGGCTTCGACGCGGCCTACCGGGAAAATCTCAAAGCCTATGCGCCGGAAGCGGTGTGCAATGCCGTCGGCATTCCTGCGGCAACGCTGCGCGAAGTGGCGCGCCTGTATGCCACGGCCAAGGCAGCGATGATCTTCTGGGGCATGGGCATCAGCCAGCACACCCACGGCACCGACAACGTGCGCTGCCTGATCGCGCTGGCGCTGCTTGCCGGCCAGATCGGCCGCCCGGGCACCGGGCTGCACCCGTTGCGCGGCCAGAACAACGTGCAGGGCGCTTCGGATGCCGGCCTGATCCCGATGATGTTGCCAAACTACCAGCGCGTCGCCGACCCCGCGGTGCGCGAGCACTTCGCCAAATTCTGGGGCGCACCGCTCTCCGCGGTGCCGGGGCTGACGGTGACCGAGATCATCGCCGCCGCGAATGCCCATGTCATTCGCGGCATGTACATCGTCGGCGAGAATCCGGCGATGTCCGATCCTGACCTCAACCACGCCCGCGAGGGCCTGGCGCGGCTCGAACATCTGGTCGTGCAGGATATTTTCCTCACCGAAACCGCGGCGCTGGCCGACGTCATCCTGCCGGCTTCAAGCTGCGCCGAGAAAACCGGCAGCTTCACCAATACCGACCGCACCGTGCAGATCGGTCGCGCCGCGCTCACTCCGCCGGGCGGGGCGCGCCAGGATCTCGAATTGATCGGGGAAATGGGCCGCCGGCTGGGACTCGACTGGAACTATGCCGACCCGGCTGCCGTATTCGAGGAAATGCGCCAGGCGATGCGCAGCATCAGTGGCATCACCTGGGCGCGGCTGGACCGCGAAGAGGCCGTCACCTATCCCTGTGCCACGCTTGACGACCCCGGCCATCCGATCATTTTTACCGAGAACTTTCCGACCGCCAACGGCCGCGGCCGCATTCTCCCGGTCAGCTACCGTCACGCGGCGGAAACGCCCGATGCCGATTATCCCTGGGTGCTGATCACCGGCCGCCAGCTCGAACACTGGCACACCGGCGCCATGACGCGACGCTCTGCCGTGCTCGATCGCCTCGAGCCCTCGCCCTACATCAACCTGCATCCGGACGATCTCGCCGAGCTGAAAGTCGGCGCTGGCGAGACGGTGAGACTCCTCACCCGACGCGGCGAACTCGCCGCCACCGCGCGCCTGGACGCCGGCCTGCCGCGCCACACGGTGTTCATGCCGTTCTGCTATGTCGAAGCCGCCGCCAACCTGCTGACCAACCCGGCCCTCGACCCCTTCGGCAAAATTCCCGAGTTCAAATACTGCGCGGTGCGCATCGAACCTGGCGCTGACTTTCATGAGGCGGGGTGATGTTTCCCGCCTCATGAAAGTCAGCCCGTTCTTGAACTCCCGCCCCCCTTCGCCCCCCTCGCGGGGGGGGGTTCCTGAGCGGCTCGCTGCGACCGCAGGAAGTGCAAAGCCGCTCGCTATTCGACACGATGCCAAGTGAGTGATTCGTCAATCCAGGTTGCGAAGCATAGGCACGGCTTGCGTTCCCGGTTACCGCGCCGGCCAGAGCGAACCTGAATCCGCGTTTGCCCGGCCTCAGGCGTACTCCGGCTGGAAGGCCTGCTCCGGATTCGTCACCGGACCGTCGCCGCTCCAGTAGGGCGACAGTTTCCGCAGTTGCGCGATGATCGACGGCACCGCCGCGATCACCCGATCGACTTCCTCTTCGGTGTTGTAGCGCGACAGCGAGAAGCGGATGGTGCCGTGCGCCGCGGTGTAGGGAATGCCCATCGCGCGCATGACGTGCGAAGGTTCGAGCGAACCCGAGGTACACGCCGATCCGCTGGAGGCCGCGATACCCATCTTGTTCAGCAGCAGCAGGATGCCTTCGCCTTCGACGTACTCGAACGCGATGCTGGCGGTATTGGGCAGGCGGTACAGCGTGTCGCCATTGACAAAGGCATTATTGACCCGGGCCAGGATGCCCCGCTCCAGGCGGTCGCGCAGGCGCTTGACGGTCGTGTTCTCGGTCTCCATGTGTTGCAGTGCCAATTCAGAGGCCACGCCGAGGCCGACGATGGAGGCCGAATTCTCGGTGCCGGCACGCCGTCCGCGCTCCTGGTGACCGCCGCGCAGCAGCGGACGGAAGCGGGTATTGCGGCGCACGTAGAGCACGCCGATGCCCTTCGGCGCGTGCAGCTTGTGGCCCGAGAGCGAGAGCATGTCGATCTTCGTGGTTTTCAGGTCGATCGGCACCTTGCCCACCGCCTGCACCGCATCGGTATGGAACATGACGCCCTTCTCGTGGGCCATTTCGGCCATTTCCTCGACCGGAAACAAGGTGCCGGTTTCGTTGTTGGCCCACATCACGGAAACCAGGGCGACCCGCTCGCTGAGCAGCGACTTGTATTCGTCGAGATCGACGCGGCCTTTTTTGTTCACCGGCAGCTTGTGCACCACATAACCCTCTTTTTCGAGCTGGTCGCACAGGGCCAGAATCGCCGGATGCTCGACCACCGTGGTGATCAGGGTACGTCGCTCGGGCTGCGCCTTGAGCGCGGAGAGAATGGCAGTGGAATCGGATTCGGTGCCGCAGGAAGTAAACACGATTTCCGAATCGTGAGCCGCGCCGAGCAGATTCTGTACCTTGATCCGGGCGTCCTTCAGGGCTTTGCCGACCTGCGCACCGAAACTGTGAATCGACGAGGCGTTGCCGAACTGTTCGGTGAAGAACGGCAGCATCGCCTCGACCACGGCCGGATCGCAGGCCGTGGTGGCATTGTTGTCCATGTAAATCGGTTTCATGATGTCTCCCGGCGGCTGTCGGTCAGGTGTGGGCGAGCGCGGCGACCGGCAATACCTGCACCAGTTCACCCAGCGCTTCGATCAGTTTCTGCTGGATGCCGCCCAGGGTGGCGGCTTCCATCGAGCAACCCTGGCAGGCGCCGGACAGCGCGACGTAGATTTTCTTGCCGTCGACCTCGACCAGCGTCACATCGCCATGGTCGCGCTGCAACATCGGACGGATGGCCTCCAGCGTGTCCTCGATCTTGCGGATGCGCTGGTAGTTGGTCAGCTTCGGCTTCACCGGCGATTCATTTGGCAAACGCGCCGGCGCCTTCCTCGGCTTCGGCTCGCTGCCGTAAAGCCGGCCATTCACCGCGATCAGGACATCCTCGATCTTCTCGTGACAAGCCGAGCAGCCACCGCCGGCCTTGGTGTAGTTGGTCACCTCTTCGCGCGTCTTGAGCCCGTTGGCGCGAATGGTGTCTTCAATCATCACGGCATCGATGGCGAAGCACTTGCAGACCAGGTCGCCTTCCTCATGATCATCGCTCCAGACTTCGCCGCGATAGTTGGCCACTGCCGCCTGCAGCGCCTCGCGCCCCATCACCGAGCAATGCATTTTTTCCGGCGGCAGGCCATCCAGGTAATCGGCGATGTCCTGATTGCTGACCTTGAGCGCTTCATCCAGGGTCTTGCCCTTGATGATCTCGGTCAGCGCCGAACTCGACGCGATGGCCGAGCCGCAGCCGAAGGTCTGGAATTGCGCGGCCTCGATGATCTCGGTCTCCGGGTTCACCTGCAACATCAGGCGCAGCGCATCGCCGCACTTGATCGAGCCGACATCGCCGACGCCATTGGCGTTTTCCAGCGGCCCCGAGTTCTTCGGGTTGAAAAAATGCTCGCGAACCTTCTCGGAATAATCCCACATGGCCGGGCTCCTCAGGCGGAAAACGACTGGCCGCAGGCGCAGGCGCCGGTGGCATTCGGGTTGTTGAACTTGAAGCCGGTCTGGGTCAGGCTATCGACGAAATCGACAGTCAACCCTTCCAGCATCGGACGACTCATGGGATCCACCAGCAGCTTGGCGCCGGCGCCGATTTCGAGCTCGAAATCGTCTTCGCCCTTGATCTGTTCCAGCCGCAGTCCGTACTGGAGGCCGGAGCAGCCGCCACCGGAAACGAAGAGGCGCAAGCCGGCCACCGGAGTTTCGGCCGCCTTGATGAACCGGTTGATGGCTTTCGTTGCAGCGGGTGTCAGATTGATCATGGCGGTTCTCCTTGAAAGGTGTCGGGGAATGAAGCTTCACTCCGACTTGTGCAAGCTCCATACCAACCCGCCGGTACGGCCATTGAACCCTGTGTTTATCGGACTTTGCGCAGAGATGGGGAGGCCGCGGCCAATGTCGCGAACCCGACATTGCGGGAAGTCATACCGGTTTCATGATCAGATTTGGCTCGCACTTGAGCGCCGCGGGCATGCCCCAGACCGCCAGAACATCCATCCAGAGTTCGGGCCGGGTCGGATGATCGGCCAGCAAATCGCACTCGCCATAGACGTAGCCATCCGGCCGCAGCAGCAGTTGCACATTGCGGCTCTCGCAGCGCCAGCGGGACAGCAGCGCGTCACGGCCGGTCAGCGGGTCGCGCTGCAGTTCGAAGCGCGCCGTTGCCCACGCCAGTCCGGGCAAGTCCACGCCATAACGCGCCGCCTCGGCGCACAGCCGTTCGAGCACCCTCTCGCCAGTGGGTTGCGCAGCTTCGGGAGTCATGCTTCAGCAGCGGAATACGTGTAGCAGCCTTTCGGACAGACCCGCCCGCAGGAGCCGCAGCCGATGCAATCGCCGCCATGGGCGATCGTCATCACCATCATCTGATCGTCATCGTCGTCCGCGTCTTCATCCATCAGTTCCTCGCCCCGCTCGACCAGATCGAGCACGTTGCGCGGACAGACCTTGTAGCAGCGGCCGCAACCGATGCATTTCTTCGGGTCGAGAAAGCTGACGAACTGCGGCGTCCAGGCGCTGCCGTCACGAGTCAAGCCATTGATCGTTGCCATGCGATTTATCCTTTCTGTGCGGCCTGCAGCCGGGCGTTAGCAGCCGCCCAGGCCTGGCAGGCGCCGAGCGTGCCCTGTGAAATTTCCGGAAGTTCCTGCCAGCCGGCGGGCAACCGATCCTCCACTAGGTCGTGCAGGCGACCGGCCCATTCGCTGGCCACGCGCTTGAGTTTCTTGACCTCGCGGTCGAGGTCTTTCAGTTCTTCCTCAGTCACAGCAACTCCTTTCCAACCATTGGCGGGCACGCCCGCTCATTTCAGTCACCCCCTTCCCCGGGAAGGGGGCTGGGGGGGATGGCCGTCGCCCTGCCCCCCGGGAAGCGGGCTGGGGGGCCGGGCCGCGGCCCCTACATCCCGGCCACGTCGCCATGCTTGCCGATGATTTCGAGCGCCACCGCGAGGTACTTGTCGGCCTCGCTTTTCATCTTCGACAGGCTCTCGAAACCGAAGCGATGCACGTCGCGCAGGGTACGGTCCATCACCACCAGCTTGCCGACCACGATCAGGGCGCGGCCGAAGCCTTCATGCGTCAGCTGCACGAAGGGCACCGCCATCAGGCCGCATTCCTTTTCGATCAGCACGGCAATCGCGTTGTGGAACGCCTTGACCCGCGCAATGATCTGGTCGTCCGGATCGCCGATCACCGGAATCTCGCGCTTCCGTTCCCGGGTCAGCACGTAACTGTCGAGGATCTCCGGCATCGGCTTGCCGTCCCATTGGCCATAGCTGTCGAGCGCGCGCGTCTGGCGCAGCATTTCCTTGATGAAGTCGGTCTGGTAGATCGGATCGCTGGCCGCTTCGGCGGCGAGGGTGAGGGTAACGGTCATGGGGACTCCTTTAGGTGAAGGGGAAGGGCAAGGGAAAACACGGGAAGAAAATGCAAAAACGGATCGCTGGCAGAGTATTCATCACTCCTCCCAGCCCTCGGCGGCCATGCGTTCGAAGCGCGCGGCATCGCCCTCCTTGCGCAGTGCCTTGTCCACCCAGGCGATGCCGCCTGCCTTGATGGCGACGCTGATCTGTTTCAGCAGGGGTTCGATCGCGGCTTCAGCGTCAAGCCGGAGCGGCTGGATGCCGGCGGCCAGCAACTGCTTGACCGCCGAAGCGCCGGCGGCCAGGCAATACACGGCACTACAGCCGGCAAGGGCGGCGATCTTCGCCGGCAGCTTGGTCTCGTTGCCATCCATGCTTTCCGGCGGGAATTCGGCCAGTTCGACCAGTTGCGCGCGCTCGCCATCCAGCGCGTAGATGGCAAAACCTTCGGCGGCGCCAAAGTGCTGATTGACCATGACGCGGTCATCGCTGGCAAAGGCGACCTTGAGCATGTCCGGCGCCTCGCTAGTGGCCGACCAGGCCAGCGCCAGTCGCCGGCCGGCTTGCCGGATCGCATTCGGTGGCGGCGCGGTAGATGGATCGGTAGGCAGGGATTTCATGAGGATTCCCCAGAAAAAGATTGGCGATATCGAACAGGGCCTGGCGCGCACCGCGATAACCGACCCAGCAACGTGTGTAGCCGCCGACCCAGTCGTACTGTGGAAAACCCGCACGCAGCAGGGGGATGTGCAGACGCTCGGCGGTTGCCGCGGCATGGGAATTGGAGACGATCAACTGGGCACGGTGCGCCAGCGCGCCGCGCTCGAGATCCTCCAGATCGCCGATGCGCACCGATTCAGCAGGCATTTCGGCCAGCACCTCGGCTCGCGTCGGGGCCACCGCGGCGACGATTTCGGCGCCGACGCTGGCCAGAAACTGGCCGAGCGCCAGCAGCAGGTCGGGATCGGCGGCGAGGCCGACGCGCAGGAAGCCGGTCATGAAGTGGGTGTCCACCATCGCGTCCTGCAGTTGCGCCCGCTGCCGGTCGATCCTCGCCGGCACCGGCTGGCCGGAAATCTCCGCCAGCGCCCGGGTGAACGCATCGCACGCATCGAGGCCGAGCAGATGGTCGAAGCGCCAATCCGGCACGCCGGTACGCTCGCGCAACAGATCGGCCGCCTTGTGCAGCGAGCGGCCGATAACCAGCGTCGCCACCGACTCGCCCATGCTCGCAATCTCGCTCTTCGGCGTGCCGCCCAGGGTCAGCGGCGTGGTTTCGGCCTCGACCAGATGGCCGTCAAGCGAATCGCCGATGTCGGGCAGCAGCACCGGACGCAGGCCGAAGGCTTCGATCCATTCCTTGATCGCCTCGGTATCGCCGGGGGTCAGCATCGAGGCACAGAGCACATTCACCTGCTTTTTTCGGCGTCCCACCAGCGCCGACTTTTCGACCATCACGTCGATGATCGCTTCCAGCGCCAACGCATAGCCCGATTCGAGACAGCCCGCAAAATCCGGCGTGCTCACCGGCACCACGGCCGTCGCGGCGAACTGCGGATAGCGTTCGCGGAACTCCCGCACCAGCCGTTTGATATCGACGCCCTGGGTTTCCGAAAGCCCGGTGGTGGGCAGGCCGATCACCTCCGGCCGGTTCTTCTCGCAAATCACCCGGAGCCCTTCGATCACGTTCTCGTCGGCGCTCATCACGGTCGTCACCTGATCCATGGCCGTGGTTTGCAGCGGGATCGGCTCGCGGAAATGGCGCACGAAGAACACCTTGCCGAAAGCCGTGCAGCCCTGCGAGCCGTGCAGCATGGGGATGCTGTTCTTCAGGCCGAGGAAAGCCAGCGCCGCGCCAATGGGCTGGCTGGCCTTGAGCGGATTCACCGCGAGGGCTTTCTGGCGTTTGAGGATTTCGGCCATGGCGATGGGCGCCTTCAAAGGAGGACAGTTCTCCAAGTGCAAAGGCCATGCCAACCTGACAAGGTATATGGGTCAATGGCTTGGCAGCGTTTGCGCTTGTAGGAAACCCGACAGGGGCCGTTGTTGTCGCCCCGGACTGGTTTTGCCGCTTACCGGTAATCGGTATGGGCTTGCGCCACGATTCGTTGGTTCAAACGCGCCGATGTGGAAGGAGCAGGCAATGGTGGCCCATGCCAATCCAGGTCGATGCCGATGCTTGCCCGAAACCGATCCAGTCCGACCCAAACTCGTCCATCGTGATATTCTTACCCGATTACTATCGATCGTAGCGAGGTAAGACAATGACCGCCACCGCGACCCTCTCCAGCAAATTCCAGATTTCGATTCCCAAGTCCGTCCGCGAGGAACGGCACTGGGAAGCAGGACAGGAGTTCGTCTTCGTTCCCAAGGCGGCGGGCGTCCTGCTGATTCCCGTCCCCGAACTCGGCCAGTTGGCGGGCATCGCCAAGGGCGCCGACCCCGCCGACTACCGCGACCGGCAGGATCGCTTCTGATGCCGCATCCTGTCCGTGTGGTCGATACCTCGGCGTGGATCGAATGGCTTATCGGCAGCCCGCTACGCAAGAAGCTGGTGAAGGAAATTCCCGACAAGGCCGAATGTATCGTGCCGACCATCGTGCAGTTGGAGCTGGCGAAGTGGCTGGCGCGCGAGGTCGGCGAGGATCAGGCGGACCAGATGATCGCCTACACCCAGAAGTGCGTTGTCGCGCCGCTGGATACGCGCACCGCGTTACGCGCCGCCGAGATGTGCCGCCTGTACAAGCTCGCGACCGCCGATGCCGTGGTCTATGCCACCGCGGCCGAGAACGGCGCCGAGTTGCTCACCTGCGATGCGCATTTCCAGGGGCTGCCGAACGTGGTTTTCGTGCAGAAGTGAAGCCGAAAGCCACGCCAAGGCCTGACGTCGCCGTAGTGCCAAAGCCGACTTTTCAAAGCTCCCATCCCATGCAGATCTGGGTCGATGCCGACGCCTGCCCGAAACCGATCAAGGAAATCCTGTTCCGGGCGGCCACCCGCACCGGCGTCGCGGTGACGCTGGTCGCCAACCAGATGCTGGCCGTGCCGCGCTCGCCGCACATCCGCGCGTTGCAGGTGCCCAAGGGCTTCGACGTGGCCGACAACGAGATCGCGCGGCGCGTGGCGGCCGGGGACCTGGTCGTCACCGGCGACATCCCGCTCGCCGCCGACGTGATCGCCAAGGGCGCCAAGGTCATCACCCCACGCGGCGAACTCTACGACGTGGGCAGCATCGCCGCCGCGCTGACGCTGCGCAACTTCATGGACACGCTGCGCTCGTCCGGCGTCGAAACCGGCGGCCCGGCGGCGTTTTCAGCCAGCGACCAGCATACTTTCGCACGGCAATTGGATCGGGAACTGGCGGCGCGCAAGGCATGACGAATCGGCAATTCAAATTTTGCTGAACGTGGGAAAATTGAATGCCGGATTGGGGCTGCAAGCGACCCGCTACCGCCATTCGCCGTTGCGATCATCCAGTGGCAGGTCATTGAGTGCAGCAGTCACTCGGGCATCACGGCCACTGAGTGCCCCTCGGCCAATGCTGCCATTGGGCATGGCCGTCGCAGCGTCAGCAATGCTGCCACTTGCTGACGTTGGCAGTGTCGGGCTACTGAACGTCAGGTTCCCGCACCTGCGAACTTGCGCAGTCGACCCACTAACGTTGCTCGAGCGGTTCGAATTTCGCTGGCAGCAGCTTAGGTCAATGTCGCCCGGCGTCATGGTCGTCCAATCGTCAGGACTTCACCGCGTCGTTGCCAGCCGACTTGAGTCGTGGCTCGACTGATTCCTCGGCAGCGGCTGGCTCCGCATACGAATCTGTGTTTCTCACCGCAGCGCTCGTGGCCTTAATCGCGTCGGACAGCGGTCCAAGCTGGGTCGGACCCGCATGTGTGCCAGACGCTTGGAGCAGCATCAACTCGTCGTCAGCCATGCTTAGCAACACGTCCAGGACCTTCTTGAACGAGTCCTGTCTTTGTTTGACGGAACCAAGGTCTTGGCCGCGCATTTCGAGAAAGTGCCTCACATCCGAGGCGGTCGGGAGGAATGTCTTGGCGTCAAATCTTGCTGCGAGAGATCGAAGGGGTTCTTTCCGATCCCCAGCGGTGTCGAGGCGCTCAGCCATTTCAACCGCGTTTGGTCGACGGTAGTGCTTCGCAGGATTACGCTTATCCGCCGTGAGCGAGAGGTCTTCCTTGGCCTGTTTCGCTTGGGCTTCGGCTAGGCATTGAAGAACCGTGTCGTAGCCCCACTCCCGCAGCAATGGCACCAAGAGAGACCTCAACAGGTGGTATTTGTTCGTCATTTCCGTCATCACGTTTGTCTATAGTCCGATCGAGTCAAAAAATTCCTTTGCGAATCGCGGGAACATAACGGCATTGCCAGAATAGCTGTGATCCCCTCGCATGATCTTTGGGAAACCTCGTGAGAACGGTATCTGTGTTCTGAAGATGGGCCATTCATTCTTCCGCGCCTCGACTCGAATCTCCTCGAGCGCTCGAGCCTTCTCGGGGCCGCCGTCGTTCCCCCCGTGATAGAAGGCGTTGTTGATCACCACGCCAGCAACATCGAGGGTGTGTCCGCGATTCTTCCGCCTGAAGTCCACGAGTGACTCATGCAGCAACGGAAAACCGATAGTCGCGAAGAATTCTGGCTTTACAGGCACCAAGACCAGTCCGCTCGCGTGGTAGGCCGCATGCGTGAGGATTGACTCTGTGGGGGCGCAGTCAATGATGATTAAGTCCTTGTGCTGGAAGTTTCCAGCCAGGAATCGAGCGAGTACTTTCGGGTCGGGACGCAGTGAGTTGGTCAGGTTGTCAGAGAAGTCAAACCTCGATGGAATGAGTTGCAGCGTGTTGGTACCGACCTTGGCGATCAGTTCGACGCCCGTGTTTGGCTTCAACACGGAGCCCGACTTTCCGGGCGAGGCGGGGCAATAGCCGTTGAAGATTTCAACGATCGAAGGTCTTCGCTGCGCCAGGAAGGCGTTGTAGTTGCTACTCATCAGCGCTTGGCTGAGGTTCGCCTGAGGGTCCAAGTCAATCGCAAGTACGTCGCGCTGTCTAGTCGAAAGAGCGTTCCTTGCCAGCAGGGCAGAGATTGTCGATTTTCCTACACCACCCTTCAAGTTGATGACGCAGACTGTCAGTGGCCCATTCGGTCTTGCCATTGCGTGTTCTCCCGTCTGACTGAGGCTATTATGATCAAAGCGGTGATCATAAGATCCGGTTCTTCTCTTGTTCGTGAGCAACGGCCGGTGTCCAATTTCTACTGGCCTCCCAACCTCCTAGAGGTCACTTGCAGCAATGGCCGCCAAGCTGAAAATCATAGCATGTCGACAACCGACGGCTCTATCTCAGATAATGACGTTCAAGATATCGAATGCGGAACGGCGCTTCTAGGTCGAAAGCTTGAGTTCACCTATTTAGAAAGTTGCTGTTCCGCCTTAGTTCTTTGCTCACGGCAGGTGCCAACTCCATACCGGCAACCTACCCCTCGGATGCCAATAGCGGCAATGGCCGATCAAGGAAAGTTGGCGGAATTGTTCCGTGGGTCCGTAGTTCGGCCAGAGCCGCCATGTGCGTCGGGAGTCTGGAAGATTCGGTTTAAGTCGAAAATCAGCCATCAGAAGCCGTGGATCCAGCGAGCTTACGGCGCGGTGGCCTGGCGCATCTGGTGAGCCATCAGACGGTTCACTATGTGCCGACCAGACCACAGGTGATACGACATACTCGCCCATTCAGTTCGCAGCCTAAACACGAATGATCCAAATATCGCTGTACGAAGGCATCTTCGTCGGAACTGGCGCGGGGAAGCTGGAGTGCTCCATGTACCGGTTCTCGTGAAGAGGGCTGCCGCGACGATTCAACCAATTGTGTCCGGCCCATCTTGGCTTGACATTTGCATCACAATTCGTGCTAAATCCACCTTCTCTCTGACGTCACGGAACAGGCCATTAGACGTGAAGCATATTGAATCGGTTGCGCCAGCGGAAGACTCCGGCCGCGACACGATATCGCGCTTCGACATGCAATTCCAGGCGGCCGCCTTTGCTGCCCTAGAGATCCTTGAAGGAAATGGCATAGATTGTGTTTACTGTGACTTTCACGATGACTTCGTCGTACGGCGGCAGATCAATGGGCAACCGACGTATCATTTCTTTCAGGTAAAGACAAAGAAACGACTTAATCATCAATGGAGTACCAAAGAGATTTTTGCTATCGCTAGCCGAAGCCAAGGAGTCGACGAGGAAAGTCTAGGAAAGATCAAAACAAGTTTTGCTGGAAAGTTGCTTCTTCACGCCATTGTGTTTGACAACACCTGTAGCGAAGTTACCTTGCTTTCGAATGTTCATTTCGATGAGGGGGTCGTTACGGTAGTGGACGAGCTTCGAGGAAGGACTCCAAAGGCTAAGGCAGCGAAGTTCTTGGCTGACAACTTTTCCGCGATATTCTCCATTGAGCCTCCCGCAGACCCCGGTACAACCGCCTGCGTGTTGGGAAAATTGTCATTGCGCGCCGCAGCTTCTTACATCGAAACCGACCGTGGCGCGTTTGCAAGTGCTGCGCGAACGGCAATCCATAATTACAGCGAGATCGATCTAAGCTTTGACGAGACAACTGAGCTTGCCAACGGCTTGGTTGACCTTGTGTCTCGGAAATCGAGGACGTCGCTCGAAGGTGTCGCGAAGAGTGACATCGAATCGTTGTCTGGTGTCGGTTTGGATGATTTGCTGGAAATCCTATGTATTTCTCGGACGGCGTATGAGGCGCTACTGAAAGGTGCTGTACCTAAGGCACTCAAGACTGCGTCCGTAATCACACGCTGGATGAAGCAAGCCGGAGCGGATGATGCGATGATTGAGTTTGCATCGCATCAGAAAGTTAAGTGGGACATTTGGCTTCGAGATGCGCGACACATCTACTCCCCAATGGATATGGCCGTCTTGCTCGCTTTGGTCGACAAGTTGCATGATGATTGGGTTAAGCCGGGCGCTACTTTCTCGTCTCTTGACAAACTGATTTGTACGCTTTCGGCTGATTCGGAGATCAAGAAGTTCTCGGCGCTGGACCGCGAACTTCTTTTCGGGGCCGTTGGCTCAGTCGTCGTAAGAAGATATTCGAAATGAATTACGACGACTTCTTCCGTGAGGCCGAGAAGCGTCAACTTCGCCTTCCGCCACCACTACGTGAGGCGCATTTTCAATCGTCGCTAGACAACGAGGCGCTGTTCCATCTTCCACTGCTTGCGATGGTCATATTGACGCTGTCGAAAGGCAGCAGCAAGCCTCAGATGTCCGAACTAGGCCAATTGGTCGGTGAATGTTTGGAGAGAACTGTCGCTGGATTCAAGGGATCGTCCCAAGATATCGGATGGTCTGCAAACCTTCGCATTCGCACGGTGAAGGCATTGACATTTTTGGAGCGAACCGGCTTGGCGGAGGTTGACTCACGAAATTCCGCGATCTCAGCAACCTCGAAGGGGCGCGAAATCGTTAAGCACGTACGCGACCAGGAGGCGTCGCCTCTGGCGAATGCGCTCCTGATTATTGAGCGTAGCTTTGAAAACATCAGAGCGGAGCGACGAATTCGAGAGGAAGTCTGATGAAACTGCTTACACTGAAGCTAACGGCGCGAGGTGTGAACGGATGGGAGAGTCCGTCGCTGTCATTCGGTCGACGTACGACGTCCCTTCACGCACCAAATGGAAGTGGCAAGACCCCGCTTGTTCAGGCCGTGGCATTTTGTTTGGGGTTTGACGCGAAATTCCGAGAAGACATTCGAGAAAAGTGTCAAGTCGCGGAAGTTACGTTCGAACACAATCAGCGTACTTATCTGCTTCGACGGGACATTGGTAGTGACCCCCATATTTTGATCGAGGTCGGGGGCGTTACCCGTGAGTTCTTCAGCGAAGGGGATTTCTCACAGGCACTATTCGAGGAATTGGATCTTGCGGTTCCAGTGCTTGTCGGGAGCAATCGACTGGCAATCCAACCTTACCTTTCCACCGTGCTTCCAATCTTCTATGTACGGCAGGACGGCGGATATATCGATCCCTATAGACCCCCCGCATCTTTTATCTCGGACCAATTCGTGGAAATGGTCCGGTTCATCTTTGGCCTAAATCCGAAACATTCGTACCATTCTCAACGCGATCTAATCGCTGCCAAAGAACAACTTGACGCTATTCAACGCAGGCTCGTCGTCCAACAGACAGTAATCACCAATATGTCGTCTGCGGCAGATGATTCCGTCGGCATGCGAGATCGGCTGAGTCAACAATCTGCAACTCTGACGAAACGGATACAAGGCCTAAAGGTGTCGGTTGATTCGGCTGGAGCGGCCAACGACGCGTTGCTTGAACTTCTTCAGGCCAAGGAGGAGCAAATCCGCGCGACTCGCCGTCAGCAGACTGAGTTTCGAGCGCGTCTTGCCGGTATCGATTCGATCAGAGGAGAAATCGAAGGAGAGATCAAGACGCTATCGCTAAACGAAGAGTCCAAGCGCGTTTTTGAGTCGTTTTTCGACATCTGTCATCGGTCGGATTGCGGTCTATTTGCCACCAGCTCTGAGTCCTACGCAAAGAATCTCATGTATCTCAAAGACCAGATCAAGGATCTGGAGGCGAACGCAAATCGGGCGGATATCCAATGTGCTGTTTTTGACCAAAGGCTGGTCGAACTTGAGGAGGAGCATGCGCTGATCGTCTCGAAGCTAAATGAGCGGGACAGAGTGAGCAGTACAGGACAACTCGTTTCCGCTGTTCAATCTCTTACGAAAGAACTCGTTGAAGCAGAGCAACGCCTTGTAGCACTCGATCGGTTAAGCGAAGAGAGGCGCAAGTACCTCAAATTGGACGAGGAACGATCAACGACCCAAGATCGCATTGCGATGCTATCTAACCATGGGCGATCCGATTTGGAGTTCAACAAATTGCGGGTACATGTCCGTGATCTGACCGTCAAATGGATGGACATCCTTGAAACGCCCAATGTACCGCGAGAGATCGGGATCGATCTCGACTTTAAGTTCAAGTTTGGCAATGAGTCGATTGACATGTTCAGCGGAAGCACACGAAACCGCTTGATCCTCGCTATCCACGCCGCCATCTTTGAGGCCTACATTCAAGATGCGAAAAGACCGTTCCGATTTCTGATCTTGGATACGCCTAAACAACACGAACTCGCGAGCGCAGATCTGGCGAAGTTTTTACATGCGTTGGAGGCTGTGTGTGACGCCCATGCTGGTCAAATCCTGATTTCGGCAACCGAATATCGGCATCCAATTGTCGCCGGCGATGCCGAATGGACTCCACAGTACCCTGGGTTGAAGCAATCTATGTATCTCGGCACTCCTAAGGACGCGGGGAAGATAGAACCAGACATTCAAACTTGACGTCGTTTGCAATAGGTGTTCTCAGCGGCGACCGACGTTCGAGGCCGTTCTGTAATTGAGTGTCGGCTTAGTTTTCCGAAGGGGCCGTAGCGAACTTCCGGGCCAAAGGTCCGCTCAGGCCGACTTGTGTGAATTGGCCTTCCGGCAGGTTTCGAAGTGCAGCAGTCTTTCGGATGGTCGTATTCCGGAATTGTTGTGCGGCGGCAGTCGGCCGAAAGCACCAGTCCGCTGAGTATCTACAGTACCAGCAGCAGATCAACCACGAACACTTGTGTCCGGAGCCTTGTCCCGCTGTCCCGGCACGGGGTGCCGTCCCACCAGCCCTGACTTTCACGCCACCAGCACTTCCCCCGTCGCCTTCTGCGCGGCCCAGGGCGCCGGCTTGCGCACCTGCTCCCACACCGGCGCTTCGAGGGTCAGCGCCAGTTGCCGCACCAGTTCCAGCATGCCGGCATAGCCGGCATAGCCGAATTCTCTTTCCTGGTTGATGTCGAGGAAGGGGATGCGCGCCTTGAGCGCCGTGTAGAGATTGCGCCCGCCGGCGATCAGGATGTCGGCCTGGTAATCCTTGCAGGCTTGCAGCAGCGCCTTGGGACTGCCGTCGGTAATCATCTTCGCGTCATCGCCCATCAACTCGCGGATGCGCGCCTTGTCCTCTTCGGTGGATTTGTTGGTGCCGGTGGCGACCACCGTCATGCCCAGATCCTGCAGCGCGGAGACCACCGACCACGACTTGACGCCACCGGTATAGAGCAGCACGCGCTTGCCGGCGAGGCGCGCGGCCCAGGGCGCCAGCGCGGCGCGAATCTTCGCTTCCTCGCGGGCGATCATCGCCTCGGTGCGCGCCGTCAGCTCCGCATCGCCAAGCAGCCTGGCGAAATCGCGGAAAGCCTGCGAGGTGTCGGTGATGCCGTAGAAACTGCCTTCGAAGAAGGGCACGCCGTAATCGGTTTCGAGCTTGCGCGCCACGTTGAGCAGCGCCTTGGCGCAGACCACCATGCTGGCTTCGGCCCGATGCATGGTCTGCACCTCGTGAAACCGCGCGTCGCCCGACAGGCTGCACAGGATGCGCAGGCCAAGTTCGTCGAACAGCGGCGCGACATGCCAGAACTCGCCGGCGATGTTGTATTCGCCAATGAGATTGACGTCATGCACCGTGATCCCCGGACGTTGCGCGCCGGGCGGCACCGGCTCGGGTTCGCGGGTGCCGATGACGTGCTTGAACATGGCTTCACCGGCGATCCGGTTGCCGAGGTTCTTGGTGCCATAAAACCCGGCGCAATCGACCGGCACCACGGGCACGCCCCAGAGTTCCGTAGCGGCCTTGGCCACCGCGCCGAGGTCGTCGCCGATCAGCGCCGGCACGCAGGTGGAATAGAGGAACACGGCCTTCGGCGCGTAATCGTCGATCGCCTGCTTGATCGCATGGAACAGCCGCTTCTCGCTGCGGCCCATGATTACATCCTGCTCGGTGAGGTCGGTGGTCATGCCGATGCGGTACAGCGTCGGGCCGCTGGAACGCGTGCCGCGGTTGTCCCAGCTCGATCCGGCGCAGGCGATCGGCCCGTGCACGATGTGGGCCACGTCGGCGATCGGCAGCAGCGCGATCTGCGCGCCATCGAAGGAACAGCCGCCGGCCGTGGCGCCGGGCTTGGTCTTGGCGCAGCCGGATTTCTCCTTCTTGTTGTGGGCACAGGCAGGTTCGTTGAGCAGTTCGGCAATTTCGGCGGCTTTCATGACAGGCCCCGGAGCGATGGATAAGCCCATTCTGCAAGCGGCGTGCCATGCCTGCCGCAGGCCGGCAAGCTCTTGATTTGCAGAAAGTCGGCGCTGGCGGAACGGCGCGGACGGAACGTGTTCACCGACGGATTGTCGGCTTTGCGACACGCCTGGCCGCGAGCAGCCGACGATGCCCTGCAAAAACCCGCTGGCGGCCATGGCATCTTTCCTGCATGCGGATAGCGGCATGAACACACCCGACGAACTGCTCGCGCTACTGCTGCCCGCCGGCCGCCGCGAGGCCGCCGCCAATCCCTCCCTGCTGGCGCTTGCCGGCACGCTGGCCCGCGCACCCAGCCGCCGCGGCCCCTGGCGCGCGCCCATCGCCGGGCTGAACGCCGCCGAGCTGGATACGCTGATCGACACCCTGTTTCCGCTGGCTCGGCCGCGGCGAGCGCTGCTGCAACAGTGGCGCGAGGAAGGCGAGGCGGCCGGACGCCAGCGCCACGACGAATTCGACGATCTGCTCGCCCTGCTCGAGGCGCACCAGACCTATCCCGGTCGGGAGTCGCACTGGCTGGCCCGTGCCATCGCCACCGCCAGCATGGCCGACAACCACCTGTGGCAGGACCTCGGGCTGCCGCACCGGGCCGTGTTGAACACCTTGATGCAGACGCGGTTCACCGCGCTCAAGCTGAAGAATGCCGGCGACATGAAGTGGAAAAAATTCTTTTACCGTCAGCTTTGCGAGCAGGCCCAGATCCCGATCTGCAAATCACCGAGCTGCGCGACATGCACCGATTACACGGCGTGCTTCGGCGCCGAGGAATGAGCCTGGCAAAATCCGGCCCTGGCATGCTTCTCGCTGTATTGACCTGTACATAACGCATCAACCCCCTGTTTGTTGTGCTTGCCACAAAACCGCCCCTTGTTATATACGGAACACTACAAATAATGACTGCGCACCCCAACGCCGCCATCGCCGCGCCAGGCCCGGTCCGGGTCACGCCCTTTCGCGGCCGCCTCGCGCTCGATACGTCCGCCGGCGCCTTTCTTGTGGACCAGCGCGTGCGCCTGCTCGAAGCCATCGACCGGCATGGCTCGATCCTGCAGGCGGCGAAGGCGGTGCCGATGTCCTACAAGGCGGCCTGGGAGGCGGTGGATACACTCAACAACATGGCCGACGCCACCGTGGTCGAGCGCAGCGTCGGGGGTCGCCGCGGCGGCGGCAGCCGGCTGACCGCTCACGGCCACCATCTGGTCGCGCTGTTCCGCGCCATGGAACGCGAACACCAGGCGCTGCTCGACCGCGTTGCCGCCATCGCCGGACCGGTCGATGCCTCGATGATTCACTCACTGCTCAGGAGAATGTCCATGAAAACCAGTGCCCGTAACCAGTTCGCCGGCAAGGTCTGCGGCTTGCAGGAAGGCGCCGTCAGCATCGAAGTCCGGCTGCGGATCGATGAACGCCATGAAATTGTCGCCACCGTCACCCGCGAAAGCGCCGAAGCCATGCAGCTCGCCCTCGGTTCCGACGTGCTGGCGCTGGTCAAATCAACCTCGGTGATCCTGATGGCCGATCCGGCGCCGCGCAGCAGCGCCCGCAACCAGTTGCGCGGCGAAGTGAGCTGCATCCACGAAGGGCCGGTGAATGCCGAAGTCAGCATCGCCCTGCCGGGCGGCAAGACCATCACCGCCGTCATCACCCACGCCAGCGTCACGCATCTCGGCCTCGAACTCGGCAAACCCATGGTCGCCCTGTTCAAGGCATCCAGCGTGATCATCGCCGCCCTGGATTAACCCTCGACCAACTCTGGAGATGCTCATGTCGCCCTTCATCAAAGCCCTCCTCCTCTGTGCGGCCGCCCTGCCCGGCCTGGTCCGCGCCGACGCTGTGCAAGTCGCCGTCGCCGCGAATTTCAGCGCACCGGCCCGGCTGCTCGCCGCCGACTTCGAGAAGGACACCGGCCACAAGGCCGTTCTGATCTTCGGCTCCACCGGCCAGTTCTATGCCCAGATCAAAAACGGCGCACCCTTCGATGTGTTCCTCGCCGCCGACGAAACCACCCCGGCCAGGCTGGAACAAGAAGGGAATGCCGCCGCCGGCAGCCGATTCACCTACGCCACGGGCCGGCTTGTGCTGTGGTCCGCCAAACCCGGCTACGTCGACGACAAGGGCGAGGTGCTGAAAAAGGGCCAGTTCAGGCATGTCTCCATCGCCAACCCCAAGCTCGCCCCCTACGGTGCCGCCGCCATCGAAACGCTCAACTCGCTCAAGCTGCTCGACGCCGTGCAACCCAGGTTCGTGCAGGCTGAAAACATTGCCCAGGCCTATCAGTTCATCGCCACCGGCAATGCCGAACTGGGCTTCGTCGCGCTGGCCCAAGTCATGAAAGACAGCAAGCTCGCGGCCGGCTCGGCCTGGATCGTTCCGGCCAACCGGCACCAGCCGATCCGGCAGGATGCCGCGCTCCTCGCCAGGGGCGTCGGCAAACCCGCCGCCACCGCCTGGCTGGGCTATCTCAAGGGCACGAAGGCGCAAGCGATCATCAAATCCTTCGGTTACGAAATCTGAAATGAAAATCGCCGACGGCGCCCGGAATAACGACACCACCTGCATCATCCCGGCGCATTCCCCGGATTGAAAAATGATCTCGCCGACCCCCGCCGACCTCGCCGCGATCTGGCTCTCGCTCAGGCTGGCGACCGTCACCACGGTGCTGCTGCTGCTGATCGGCACGCCCATCGCCTGGTGGCTGGCGCGCACGCGCTCCTGGTGGAAGGGGCCGCTCGGCGCCGTGGTGGCGCTGCCCCTCGTGCTGCCGCCGACGGTGCTCGGCTTCTACCTGCTGCTATTGCTCGGGCCGGAGGGGATGGTCGGACGCTTCACCCAGTGGGCCGGGCTCGGCCTGCTGCCCTTCACCTTTCCGGGGCTGGTCGTGGCCTCGGTGCTCTATTCCATGCCCTTCGTCGTGCAGCCGATCCAGAACGCCTTCGAAGCCATCGGCGAAAAGCCGCTGGAAGCGGCGGCCACCTTGCGCGCCACCCCGCTCGACGCCTTCTTCAGCGTCGCCGTGCCGCTGGCCAGGCCCGGCTTCATCACCGCCGCGATTCTCGGCTTCGCCCATACCGTGGGCGAGTTCGGCGTGGTGCTGATGATCGGCGGCAACATCCCGGAGCAGACCCGCGTCGCCTCGGTGCAGATCTACGACCACGTCGAGGCGCTCGAATACGCCCAGGCGCACTGGCTGGCCGGCGGCATGGTGGTGTTCTCCTTCCTCGTCCTGCTCGCGCTGTACACGCTGAATTCGAGAGCGCACCGGAGATGAGCATTGCGGCGCGCTTTCGGGTCGACTACGCGGGCTTCGCTCTCGATGTGGACCTCGACCTGCCGGGACGCGGCATCAACGCCCTGTTCGGCCCTTCCGGCAGCGGCAAGACCACGCTGCTGCGCTGCATCGCCGGACTGGAACGGGGCCTCGGCCGGCTGCAGGTGAATGGCGAAACCTGGCAGGACGAGCGCATCTTCCTGCCGACGCACCGGCGCTCCATCGGTTACGTATTCCAGGAAGCCAGCCTGTTCCCGCACCTGACGGTACGCGGCAATCTGGAATACGGCCTGCGCCGTGCCGCCGGCGCCGGCGCGGATCAAGCGGGCGGGAACGGCCGGAACTTCGGCCCGATCGTCGAGCTGCTCGGCATCGGCGCCCTGCTCGAACGCAAACCGGACCATCTTTCCGGCGGCGAACGCCAGCGCGTCGCCATCGCCCGCGCGCTGCTCCCCGCACCGCGCCTCTTGCTGCTGGACGAACCGCTGGCTGCGCTCGACCTTGCCCGCAAGCGGGAAATCCTGCCTTACCTCGAACGCCTGCGCGACGAGCTGGAGATCCCCGTGCTCTACGTCAGCCACGCGGCCGACGAGGTAGCGCGGCTGGCCGACCACCTCGTGGTCATGGCAGAGGGCCGCGTCGTGACCCACGGCCCGCTGGCAGAAACACTGGCTCGCGTGGACCTGCCGCTGCGCTTCGGCGAAGACGCCGGCGTGGTGTTCGCGGCGCGGGTGGTCGAGCGCGATGCCGAATGGCACCTGGCCCGCGTCGCCTTCGACGGCGGCGAACTGTGGATCCGCGATACCGGCTACGCCGCCGACCAGAGCGTGCGCCTACGCGTGCTGGCCCGCGATGTCTCCATCGCCGCTAGCCGCCACGACGATGTCAGCATCATGAACCTGCTGCCTGTCACGGTCACGGCACATGCCAGCGAAGACCATCCGGCGCTGGTGCTGGTGCAGTTGCGCGCCGGCGGCACGACGCTGCTGGCGCGCCTGACCCGGCGTTCGGCGCAACGCCTCGCGCTCGCGCCGGGTAGCCAGGTCTGGGCGCAGATCAAGGCCGTGGCGCTGGTCGGCTGACTTCCCTGATGCGGGAAACATCACCCTGCATCATGAAAACGCCCGCCCCCCTTCGCCCCCTCGCGGGGGGGGTTCCTGGTTGGCTCGCTGCGCCCGCAGGAAGTGCAAAGCCGCCCGAAGGAAGTGCAAAGCCGACCGAATATCACAGGGCGCACTTGTTTTGTATTTCGTTAAGGACAGAATATGCACATCGAATTCGCCGGCGCCGCCGACGTGGACGCCATGGCCGACCTGCTCGGCGAACTCTTCACCCTGGAGAGCGACTTCCAGCCGCGGCGCGACAAGCAGCGCGTCGCCCTGCGCTGGCTGCTCGACCATCCGGCCCACGGTCGCCTGTTCGTGCTGCGCGACGCCGAGCGGGTGGTCGGCATGGCCAGCGCGCTGATTACCCTCAGCACCGCCGAGGGCGGCCTGGCGCTGATCATCGAGGACGTGATCCTTGCCACCAGCCACCGCGGTCACGGCCACGGCCGGCGGCTGATCGAACACGTGCTGGCCTGGGCCAGGGCGGAAGGCATGTCGCGCGTCACCCTGCTCGCCGATCCGGCCAATGCCCCGGCCCTCGCCTTCTACGCCAGGCTCGGCTTCGAAAACTCGGCGCTGGTGGTACGCCGCTTCAGAATCCGTACGGTCGGTACAGCCACGCCTTGACCACCGCCGCATCGCGCTCGGGCAGGTAGTGAAATCCGGTCTGCATATCGTCGATCACCGTGCTGGCCAGGGCATGCGGCGCGCCCTTGGTGGTCAGCATGTGGAAGAACCAGGCCATCGGATAGCCGGCGGCCTTGTCGTAGCGTACCAGGGCGTCGTGCAAGGCGAGGCCCTGGATGCCGAAGGCGGCGGCGAATTTGGGCAGCGTGCCGTTCAGCGCGGCCACCGGCGTGGCCTGCAGCAGGGCCTGCCGATAGCGGTCCAGATGCTCGCGCACGGCAAGCACCCAATGACTGGAAAACTGCGTCGCGGCCCCGGCGCTGCTCGCTTCCCAGTCGGCGACGAAACGATGGATGGCTTGCGGCTCGGGCTTTTGCGCGCGCATGCGAGCGAGGAAACCGGTGATCGGCGTGAGCCGGCGCAGGGTCAGGAACGGCGCACCGAGCGGCCGGGCGTCGCTGCCGCCGGCGCTTGTCGTGCCGCGCGGATCGATCAACTCCTCGATGCTGGACGGCAGATGGTCGCCCTCGAACAAGGAATGACAAACGATTTCCTGCAATTCCTCGATTTCGAGCTGGACGAAATCCGCGGCGGCCGCGCCGCTGGCGGCGACGAAATAGTGCGTGCGACCGGTCAGCCGCGTCGCGCGCAGGCCACTGTCGGCATGGGCATCGCAGAGCGCGCCCAGGTCGTCGCCGTGGGCGGCGAGTTCGCGCTCGGCCCAGATTTCCAGGTCGTCGGCGACATGCGCGCCGCCGGCATCGACCACCCCGCCCAGGCGATACCAGCCACCGCGCGCTAGCGTCTGGCGAAACGCCAGTTGCGGGGCGATGGCGGCGAGTTCCCGCGCCAGCACGGCGGGGCCGGCGGTGGCGGGGATTCGCACGCACAGTTCGGCGATCTGGCGGGACAGCGCGGTCCAGTGATCATCATCTTCGGTCATGGGGGTCATTGCGCTAGCTCCGGCAGCGGATCGCCTCGCTGGAGACGTGTCCAGGCGGCGCGGCGAACCTCGGCTTCGGCATCGGCCAGGCAATGACGAATGGTTTCCACCGGCGCCCGCTGTACCGCCGCCAGCCGTACCAGCCAGTCGTCGTCATCGAGCAGCGGGACGACATCCGGCGGCAGGGCGCGTTCGGCGACGATGCGCCGCACCTCGGCTTCGGCGTCGCCGCGCAGGCGCGCCAGGGCGAAGGCGGGCAGGCGGCGGGCCACGGTCTTGCGCACTTCGCGTTCGGCATCGCCGGCCAGGCGCGTCAGCTTGCCGTGCGGCAGGCGCTGCGCCACCACCACCCGCACCATGTAGTCGGGGTCGTCCGCCATCCGCGGTAGGTGTTCCGGCGCCAGCCGATGCGCGACGGTGATCCGCACCTCGCGATCCGGGTCGCGCATCAGCACGGCGACGGCGTCCGGCGACAGGCGCGAGGCGACCACGCGACGCACCACTTCGTCGCCATCGTGCGCCAACCGGCCGATCTCGGCGAGCGGCGCATGGCGCGCGGCGATGGCGCGCCGCTCCCAGAAGTCGTCATCCAGATAGGACTCGGCCTCTCCCGGATAACGCCGGAAGAAATGCTCGATCCGGCGCCCGCTTTCGGCCATGACGCAGACATCGTGCGGATCGCAGGCCATGTTGACACGCAGGATGCTGGCATAGCGACAGCGGCTGCACGGCGGCGCATCCGCGCCACCGGCGGCCGGAACGTGGCCGCCCCGGTGATCGGCGAGCCTAGTCATCATCTGCATCGAGCAACCCCACCACCAGCCCGCTGGCCGCTGCGGCGTCGCTGGTGAGTTTGACGCAGTGCTCGCCGGTATCGAGAAAATACAGATGGCAGCGGGCATTGCCCAGCACCGGCGGCAGGTTGGGCGGCAGGTCGTCATCGCGGCAGACCACCACGCGCAGACCGTCGAAGGCAGCGCGCAGTTGGCGTTGCAGGTCGATCTCGGTCAGCAAGGGACTGGCTTCGGCAACCACGTCCGCGACGCGCTCGGGCAGGCCGGTGGCGATCATGCGTCGCTCGCCTCCAGGTCGGCGGCGAACCGGGCCAGGGAGCCAGCCTCGACGCCCATGACGCGGGCCAGCCAGGGCGGCGGCGATTTCAGGGCCTGCTGCAACGCGACCAGGGTCTCCAGCGCCGTCCCGCCAGCGCCGACTTTTACCGGATGAATCCCGGCGCGCACCACCTTGGCGGTAGCCGGGCCGCCGATGGACTGCACATACACCACCTGGCAATCGCCGATCAGGGCGGCCCGGGCAACATTGCGGTCCTCGGCATGATCGGCCTCCAGCGTCGGCCGCACGGCGATCAGGCGCGCCTCGGCGGGCGAGACCTGGTAAATCAGGAAGCGTTCGCAGGAGCCGAAATGACCGTCGAGCAACGCGGCATTATTCGAGGCGCAGGCGACGCGGATCGAACCCGGCAGGTCGCCGTCGGCATAGGCCATCACCGGCGGCAGATCGCTGTGGGCGATGCCTTCGCCCCACAACAGGCGCACGGCCTGCTTCAGCCGATCCTTGGGCACGCCGGTTTCGACAATCTCGTCGCCTTGCAGTATCACCTGCAGATCGGCAACGGTAACGCCGGCAAGCTTGGCTTCGGTCAGCGGCAGTGCGAGCCGCTCGACCAGGGCCGCCACCAGCTCCGGGGCCGACAAGTCGCCGAGTTCGCGCGCGGCCAGGGCCACGCGCAAGGCCGCCTCACGGGTGATTGATGCGGACATGGAAATACTCCTTTCGAGCGCAGCGAGCCAGATAGTCGCCGTCCACGGCTGGCTTTGCACGGCCGGCCGTGGGCGGATGGGAGGAGGCGGGTGTTATTGCAATATGCATTGTGTATCAGAGATACACAATGCAGGCTTCGCCCGCCGGACACGCATCGAGGCAGGCCGGCGAGTCGTGCTCGCCCTCGCACTCGGTGCAGGTTTCGACGTTGATCTTGAAGATGCCGCCCTTGTCGGTGATCGAGGTGGTCGGACAAACCGGCTTGCAGTCGCCGCACGAGGTGCATTCAGCCTGGATGATTTTCATTGCCATGATGTTTCTCCCGATAACAGTTTATTCAGCCGCATCCACCCGCCTCGCTCGCAGCGAGATGGGAAAGCGTGCCGGAGGAATCTGCGGCTCGATGTAGTAGGCGCCGCCGTTGTTGAGCCTGATTTCGCCGCCCCACTTCTCCGCGCTGTCGAACTCCATCGTGACGATGGCGTCCTCCAGATCGCGCTTCGGCAGGTAGAACGAATAGGCGCCGGCGGCGTCCTTGCGTACCATGATGTTGGCCATGAGACTTTCCTTCGCGGTTGACGGCGGGAACGGTTGCGCATTCCCGCCGGGCTGGTTAGCGAACCAGGTCGAAGTTGTAGTCGGTCGTGCCCATGCCCATGGTCTCCTCGTCAAGACGGGTGAGCACGGCATTGACCAGCGTCGTCACCACCTGCATGGCGCCCTCGTAGCCGAGCGTCGTCTGCCGATGCAAATGGTGCCGATCGAACAGCGGGAAGCCGATGCGGATCAGCGGCACCTCGAATTCCTTGCCCTTGTGCAGGGTGTCGCGCTGGATGAACTTGCCGTAGCTGTTGCCGATCAGGAAATCCGGCTTGTCGGTGAAGCACAGGCTGCGCATATGCCAGAGGTCGGCGCCGGGATAGACCTTGCCATTGACGCCGAAGGGGCTCTCGGCCAGCAGCTTCTCCATCGCCTTGACCCAGCGCTTGCCGCCGTTGTGGCTGACGACGTGAGTCGGCTCGGCGCCGCATTCGAGCAGGATCTTGACCATGCCCATGACGAAGTCCGGATCGCCGTAGAGGGCGAATTTCTTGCCGTGCAGCCAGGCGTGGCTGTCCGACATCAGATCGACCAGGCGGCCGCGTTCCTTGACCAGCGATTCGGGAATCGGCTTGCCGGTGAGCTCGGAAACCTTCATCAGGAACTCGTCGGTCCAATCGACGCCCATCGGAATATTCAGCTTGGGCACCTCGTGGTTCCAGGTGCCTTCGACGAACTTCTTGGTCTTTTCCAGTTGCCAGGGCTGAACCAGGATCGTGCTGATGGCATTCGGCGCATCCTTGATCTCGGCCTGGGTGGTGCCGCCGGAATACATGCGGAATTCGCCATCGGCCGGGGTGTCGAGCACTTCGGTCGGGTCCGACATCAGCGTGGCATCGACGTCCATCTCGGCCATCATGCGCTTGATGACGCGGAAGTTGCCCAGGTAGGTCTCGAAGCCCGGCACGAAGTTGAGCTTCTTGTTCGAGCCGACCACCTTGCCTTCCATGGTGTTGAGGGTGAAGGAGCGGATGATGCCTTCGAACATGTTGTCCCAGCCGGTGACATGCGAACCGACGAAAGACGGCGTGTGGGCGAAGGGCACCGGAAAGTCCTGCGGGATGTGCCCGGCCTTCTTGGTGTTGGTGATGAAGGCGTTGAGGTCGTCGCCGATCACCTCGGCCATGCAGGTGGTCGATACGGCGATCATCTCCGGCTTGTACAGCGCCTTGGCGTTTTCCAGGCCGTCGAACATGTTCTTCTGGCCGCCGAACACCGCGGCATCTTCCGTCATGGAATCGGAGACACAGGAAATCGGCTCCTTGAAATGGCGGTTGAAGTAGGTGCGGAAGTAGGCCACGCAGCCCTGCGAACCATGCACATAGGGCAGGGTCTTCTCGAAGCCCAGGGCGCAGAGCACGGCGCCCAGCGGCTGGCAGGCCTTGGCCGGATCGACGGTCAGCGCCTCGCGCTTGAAGTTGAGTTCCTGATACTCCCTGGTCGTGGTCCAGTTGAAGACTTCCTGCACTTTTTCCGGCGCATGGCGTTCTTCGAACAAGTCCTGCTTGTTCTTCAGCGAGGCTTTGTAGTCGTCGTCACGAAACAGCGGGTAACACGGCTTGATTTGATCTACGGTTTGCATCTTCATCTCCTTTACCCGCGCCACCCATTTGTGGACGCGGGCATGAGTTGAGGGAAATTTCTCTTAGGCGACCTTTTTCAGTTCGGCGGCAGTCTCGGTTTCCGGCAGCTTCTTCCAGGGCGGAACCAGCTTGCTCCAGCAGGGATTGCTGATCGCCATGTCCATGTCGCGGGCAAAGATGGCGAAGCCGTCGTAGCCGTGATACGGGCCGGAATAATCCCAGGAGTGCATCTGGCGCAACGGAATGCCCATCTTCTGGAACACGTACTTTTCCTTGATCCCGGAACCGACCAGGTCGGGCTTCAGCTTCTTGACGAATTCTTCCAGCTCGAAGCCGGTGACATCGTCATAGAGCAGGGTGGCGTTGCCCATTTCCTTGATGGTGCGGTCGTAGTCGTCGCCGTGAGCGAATTCGTAGCCGGTGCCGATGACTTCCATGCCGAGATCCTCGTAGGCGCCGATCACGTGGCGCGGACGCAGGCCGCCGACATACAGCATCACGGTCTTGCCCTGCAGACGCGGCTTGTACTTGGCGATCACCGCCTCCATCATCGGCTGATATTTGGCGATTACCCGCTCGGCGCCTTCCTTGATCTTGTCGTCGAAGTGCGCGGCGATGGCACGCAGCGACTCGGCGATCTTGGTCGGGCCGAAGAAGTTGTACTCCAGCCACGGTATGCCGTACTTCTCTTCCATGTGCCGGCTGATGTAGTTCATCGAGCGGTAGCAGTGCAGCAGATTGAGCTTGACCTTGGGCGTCTTTTCCATCTCGGCCAGGGTGCCGTCGCCGGACCACTGCGAGACCACGCGCAGGCCCATTTCCTCGATCAGGATGCGCGAGGCCCAGGCATCGCCGCCGATGTTGTAGTCGCCGATGATGGAGACGTCATAAGGCGTCGATTCGAAGGGCGCGCCGTCGCGGGCGTCGAGCACCCAGTCGCGGATCGCATCGTTGGCGATGTGGTGACCGAGCGACTGCGAAACACCGCGGAAGCCTTCGCAGCGCACCGGCACGATCGGTTTGTCGATTTCCTTGGCGGCCTTCTTGGAGACGGCTTCGATGTCATCGCCGATCAGGCCGATCGGGCACTCCGACTGCACCGAGATACCCTTGTGCAGCGGAAACAGCAATTCGATTTCGTTGATCAGCTTGGCCAGTTTCTTGTCGCCGCCGAACACGATGTCCTTTTCCTGGAAATCCGAGGTGAAGTTCATGGTGCCGAAGGTATCCACGCCGGTGGTGCCGACGTAGTAGTTGCGGCGGCCGGCGCGCGAATACTGGCCGCAACCGACCGGGCCGTGGGAGATGTGGATCATGTCCTTGATCGGGCCCCAGACCACGCCCTTGGAACCGGCGTAGGCGCAGCCGCGGATGGTCATCACGCCGGGCAGCGACTTGCGGTTGGAGGTGATGCACTTCTTCGACTGTTCGACCGACTGGTCGTTGACCGCAAGATGTTTCTCGCGATCTTTTCTGGCTTTCTCTGGATAGACCTCAAGCACCTCCTGGATCAGGGCTTCGGTTTCTTCACGGGTCAATGTAGACATCTTGCTTCTCCTTAGGGGGCGCCGGCACTCATGCGTGCACGGCGCCAAAAGGTAAACACGGATTGCGATAGGCTTGCAGTGCCGGCGTCAGGCCGCGGCGAGTTCCGCTGCGGTCTTGCCGATGATGGTGGTGTCTTCCACGTCCATGATGCCGAACTCCATCAGCAGCGCTTCGAGTTCGTCCATGGTGATCGGGGTCGGGATAACGAACTTCTTGTTGTCCACGATCTTCTTCGCCAGGGAACGGTACTCGTCGGCCTGTTTGTGCTTGGGATCGAACTCGATCACCGTCATGCGGCGGATCTCGGCGTGCTGCACGGCGTTGTCGCGCGGGATGAAGTGGATCATCTGGGTACCCAGCTTGTCGGCCAGGGCGATGATCAGTTCGTCTTCGCGGTCGGTGTTGCGGCTGTTGCAGATCAGGCCGGCCAGGCGCACGCCGCCCGAGTTGGCGTACTTGACGATGCCCTTGGCAATGTTGTTGGCGGCGTACATGGCCATCATCTCGCCGGAGCAGACGATGTAGATTTCCTGCGCCTTGTTCTCGCGGATCGGCATGGCGAAACCGCCGCAGACCACGTCGCCGAGCACGTCGTAGAACACGAAGTCGAGGTCGTCGGTGTAGGCGCCCTCTTCTTCAAGGAAGTTGATGGCGGTGATCACGCCGCGGCCGGCGCAGCCGACGCCGGGTTCCGGGCCGCCGGACTCGACGCACTTGATGCCGCCGTAACCGACCGAGAGCACGTCCTCGAGTTCGAGATCTTCCACCGATCCGGCTTCCGCCGCCAGTTCCATCACCGAGTTCTGCGCCTTGCTGTGCAGAATCAGGCGGGTCGAGTCGGCCTTGGGGTCGCAGCCGACGATCATCACCTTCTTGCCGGACTCGGCCAGCGCGGCGACGAGGTTCTGGGTGGTGGTAGACTTACCGATGCCCCCCTTGCCGTAAATGGCGGCTTGACGAAGTTTTGCCATGATGCAATCTCCTTGTTGAGTTCCTGCGTTGAAATCTTTCGAAGCCTCGCGAACTTGCGTGCTCCCGACAGGACTGGTGCACGGAGCGTGCCAGCCTTTTTAATTTCTCGGGAACCCTGACGTGGCCAGCCTTTCATCGACAACCGACCATCCTCCGGCAGCCTCGATGTGCGACATCGACGGTGCACTTTGTCGCGCCCCCGACAAGGAAAACCTCCCGCCGCCCCTGCCCCGCCATGCCCGGCTGCCGATCAATCGCTGCAACCTGCCGGCGACGATCCTCGGCGGGCTCACCTTCCAGCGCTCACCCGCGGCGCTGGCCCTCGACGGCGTGGCGGCCCTCCACCGTCCCCTGTTCGAACTGCTCGACGACATCGCGGAACCCGACGAACGAGCGCGGCGTTTTATCGGTTACATGACGTCCCATTTCCGGCTGGCGCACCCGGAGGAGGCCGGGCTCACCGCCGGCCAGCCGGGAACGCGGGGCCGGGCCAGCTACCTGCGCGTGGTGCGCGGCTGGGCTTTCGCTCCCGACGGACGCGAAGCCGCCGTGCTCAAGGGCTGGGTCGAGTCGCGTTTCGGCCTGATGCCGCGCCATCACGGCGAATCGCTGCGCGAACCGGGCAGCCCGGCCTGGCAGCGCTATGTCGCGATGCGCGCGGCGGGGCTTTACGGCACCAATGCGCTGGAGGCGCAGCTCGACCTGCTCTACACCTATGGCCAGTACGAACTGGCCCGCCAGTTTCCGCGGCGCACGCATATCCGCCTGTACCGCGGCGTCAACCGGCTGGGCGATCACGAAATCATCACCGCTGGCGACCGGCCAAACGGAGCGAGCGCCCCGGTGGTGCTGCTCAACAACGTCAGCTCGTTCTCCCGCTCGCGCGAACGGGCCGGCGAATTCGGCGACCAGATTCTCATCGTCGACGTGCCCCTGCCCAAGATCGCCTTCTTCAGCCAGCTGCTGCCCGGCATGCTCAAGGCCGAGGACGAGTACGTGGTGATCGGCGGACTCTACCGGGTGCGCCTGGCGACGGCCTAGGCTTGCGCAAATTGCAAATCGGCGTGGCGCCAGCGCCGACTTTTTTGTCGCAGGCCCGACAATTCCCGTTGCGCCCCTGTCAGGACGGGGCTTTCGCGCCGGGTGCGCTTCTTGCACGTAGCTCCGTACCCAACCCGGAGTCCATCCAATGATCCTCAACGACCTTCGCCAGCAATGGCACGCCGGCCTCGCCGACGGCAGCATCGTTCCCTACCTTGGACCAGGCGTGCTGGCCGACGTGACCTCGATCGCCGACGGCCGGGCGATGCCCGCCACCAGCGAGCAACTGATCCTGGCCATGAACAACGGCCAGCCGATGGCGCCCAAGCTGATGTACGAATTCCCGCGCGCGGCGATGAACATCGAACTCAAGCGCGGGCGCAGCGCCGTCACCCGCTTTCTCGACGCCACCTATGGCACGACAAAATGGACCCGGGCCGGCGTGCACGACTGGCTGGCCGCAATCGCCCCGCCCTATGTGATCGACATCAACCGCGACACCCAGTTGCAGGACAGTTACGCCGCCACGCCGCATCTGTTGGTCCTCGGCTGCGCCCGCATCGGCGGCACCGACTACCGTTTCAAGCTGTTCGCCGCGGACGGCGGCGCCTACCGCGAAATTTCGCCGGAGCAGGCCGATGCCTCGCTGCCGGTCCTGTTCAAACCGATGGGCGCGCCGCTGCCGCGGTCGAGCTACATCGCCTCCGATGCCGACTATGTCGATTACATCACCGAGCTGATGGGCGGCTTCGCCGTGCCGGGTTTCGTCAAGACGCGCCGCAAGGGCAAGCGCTACCTGTTGCTGGGCATGCGCCTGAACCGCGATTCGGAACGCATGGTGTTCTCCGACCTGATCTACGACGCGGCGAAGGAGCCCGCCGGCTGGGCGCTGATCGCCGACCCCACCGACAAGGAGCGCCGCTTCTGCAAACGGCAAGGCATCGAACTCGTCGAAGCCGACGTTGCGGAACTGACCGGCGCGACGGAGTGCGCGGCATGCTGAACTGGAAGCCGGAGATTCATGCCGTCGGCGTAGCGGAGATGGACGCCACGCATGAAGAATTCGTGCGGGAACTGAATGATCTGGCACACGCCGGCGATGCGCAATTCCCGCACCTGTTCCAGGCCCTGCTCCTGCACACCCGGGCCCACTTCGAAAACGAAAGCCGGCTGATGCGCGACTGCCGCTTCCCGGCCATCGACGAGCACGAAAGCGAACACCACCGGGTGCTGGGCGAATTGGCGCTGGTCGGCCGCGGTGTCGCCGCCGGCCGTCTCGGTCTGGCGCGGAGCTATGTCGCCCTCGGCATGCCCGACTGGTTCGGGAAGCATCTGGTCACCATGGATAGCGCCCTGGCCGCCCGCCTCAAGACGCAACCAGCCGCCGCGCCTGCGCCGCGCACGCCTCGCGAATCGCCGGATCGAGCACCTTGAGCCAGCGGGCGGGCAGGGCCTCGCGCCCGTAGAGCGCACCGGCCAGCATGCCGGCGATGGCGCCGGTGGTATCGGCGTCGCCGCCGCGATTGACGACATCGACCAGGCAATTCTCGAAGCCATCGCCATCGACCAGCGCCTGCAGCACGGCCTGCATGGTTTCGACGATCCAGCCGCTGGGGTTCTCGCGCCGCGCCCGCTGGCGAAAGGCCAGCGCTGGCTGCTCCAGCAGCAGCGGCGCGATGCGCTGGCGCAAGACCTGCCGCAGCGAATCGCCGCGCAGGAAATCCTGTACCGCCAGCACGAGGAATTCGCAGGCGGCGTCGGACAGCGCGTTGTGATGGGTGACATGGGCCTGAGCGCGACAGGCGGCGCGCACCGCGGCTTCGGGCCGGCCGAAGGTGGCGAGCGCCACGGGCAGCACGCGCATCGCGGCGCCGTTGCCGGCATCGTGCTCGGAGGCAGGCGCCGCGGACTCGCCCGTGGCGCGAAAACGGATCAGGTTGCGGCGCACGGTGTTGCCGATGTCGACCGGCTTGGCGCGCATCCAGGCATCGAAGGCCTGCGCGCAGGCCAGCGGCTCGACCCGCCCCTGATTGGACAGAATCGATGCGCCCAGCGCCAGCGCCATGGTGGTGTCGTCGGTCACCTGCCCCGGCCGCAGCCTGAGCCAGCCGCCGCCGATGAGCTCGCGGTGCACGCCGCCCTGGTGCGCAAAGCGATGCACGATCTCGCGCGGGGTCATGAATTCGACCGTGGCGCCGAGGGCATCGCCCAAGGCGAGACCGAGATAAGCGGCTTCGGCCCGTGCCAGAACCGCGTCAGGCACGGCGGCCGGACGGCCGTTCACCGGCTCGGGTAATCGACCAGGATGTCTTCGTCGCGCACGATGTACTGGCAGGCCAGACGCCATTCGGTCGGCGGCAGGTCATCGACGTACATCTGCTCGATCTGTGCCTGGCTGATCTTGCCCATTTCCTTCAGCACCGCCACTTCACGGGCATTGAGCGGGCCGCCCATGTGACCGTACTTGTTGTGGCTGGCCTTGTCGATGCTGCTGACCTTGACCAGGCAGGTGCCGCATTCGCCGTCGCCGCAGGAAAAGTCGATCGGGATGTGGTTTGCCTTGGCCAGTTCGAGAATGGTTTGCTTGTGGCTGCCGGCGATGGCATAGACGGTCTTGTCCTTGTGCAGTTTGCTGGAAAACGTGATGTTGGCCATGATGAGCTCCGCTGATGTGGTTGATGAATGGGGAAAGTCCGGCCTTACGCCGGCTTGACGACAATGTTGCCGCCGAGCACCTGGGCCTGACAGGCCAGGCGGTGGTGACGCGGGGCGAGGTTGTCCTTCAATACCTGATCCTCGAGTATCGAAGGCGCGGCCAGATGCTCGTGGCCGGAGACGATTCGGGTCAGGCAGGTGCAGCACTCGCCTTCGCGGCAGCCGTAGGTGATGCCGGCGCCGACCTTTTCCGAAATTTCGATGAGACGGGTGCCGGCCGGCACGGTGACGGTGACGCCGATGTCTTCAAAGGTGACTGTGGCCTTGGGCATGGTGGACTCCGAAAGTTAAGTAGGTCTGTGTGCTGAAATTGAGCGAAGCGAACTGATGTAGTCGCCTCCCCGCGAGGGGGCGGAGGCGGGGTTTCGCGAAGCACCGCTTCGCGCCGCCGCAGCCGGCAGGCTGTGCAAAGCCTGCCGTGGACGGATGGGAGGGGCGGGCGTTTTCGGTCGACATGGCGTCACGTGAGTGACGCCATGTCGACCACGCGGTGTTCGGCACGGCCCAGCAGATGCAGCGCGGTCTGCCGACCCAGTTCGCGGCAGGCGGCGAATTCGTCCCCGGTAGGTTCGAGCCGGGCCTTGACGCCGGCGACCGGCACGCGCAGCTTGAGCCGGCGCAGGCGATCCTCGATCATCGGCACGGCCTCGCCGCTCCAGCCGTAGGAGCCGAAGGCCGCGCCGAGCTTGCCCTTGACATCGACCATGGTCAGCGAGGAAAGCAGGTCCCATACCGGCTTGACCGCATCGCCGTTGATGGTCGGACTGCCGAACAGCAGGGCATCGGCTTCCTCGATCAGATCGACGAAGGGCTGCGGTTCGCTGCCTTCGATGTCGTAGAGCGAGACGCGCACATCGCCAACCTGCTCGGCGCCGGCCGCCACCGCCTCGGCCATGCGCCGCGTGGCGCCGTAGGCCGAGATGTAGAACACCAGCAGCGTCTTCGAGTCGGCGCCATGCAGACTGGGCGCCGACAGGGCGCGGTAGCGACGCACATAGTCGCGCGGATCGTCGCGCAGGATCGGGCCATGGCCGGGTGCGATCGTCCGCAGCGGCAGCGGCTCGATCAGGTCGAGCGCCTCGCGCACATGGGCGCGGAAGGGTCGCATGATATGCGCATAGTAATACTCGAAGGAAAAGCGGAAATCGCCGACGGCATCGTTGAACAGCCGCGGATCGCAATAATGACAACCGAGAAAGTCGCCCGAAAACAGCGTGCCGGTCGCGGCCAGCCAGGTGCATTGCGTGTCCGGCCAGTGCAGATAGGGCGTGTTGATGAATTCGAGCTGACGGTCGCCCAGATCCGCCGTGTCGCCGGTGCCGACGGCGACGATGCGATGTTCGAATTCCGCCGGATCGAACAGCCCCTTCAGCATCGGCCGCGCCTGATGCGAGACATACAGAGTCGCCGCCGGCGCGCGACGCAGCAGTTCCGGCAGCGCGCCGGAATGGTCGGGCTCCAGGTGGTTGAGCACGATGGTGGTGATCTCGTCGTAGCCAGCGACCGATTCCAGGCGGCGGAAAAAGCTCTCGGCATAGCTAGCCTTGACCGTGTCGATGATGGCGACCCCGGCGCTGCCACGCACCGCATAAGCGTTGTAGCTGGTGCCGTTGGCGGTGCGCAGGATGATGTCGAAGCTGCGCAGATCGGGATCCAGCGCGCCGATCCAATGCACACCGGAGGCTACCGCCACGGCGCAATCAGGGCGGACAGCAGACGGCAGCATCGGGCGCCCCCTCATCGAACCGGCAAGGCATGGCGCTGCCGCCCCCCGTCTGCGCATAACACACGCTCGGCGCGGTGGCCGGATGAGGACAACCCTCCAGATTGCCGGCGGGAATCGCCGTGAGGCCGATCCACGCCGCCACCGCCGTGGCGTCAAAGCCGACTTTTCGTTCCTCGCCGACCTGCATGAGCGGCCGGCGAATCAGCAGCGGGTTGTCGCGCAGCAGCGCCAGTGCCGTCGCTTCGTCAAGTTCATCAGGCACGATCTCGCCCGACTTGAGCGCCGGCGCCGACAGGTTGAACCACTGCATGACCGGCAGGCCGCCAAGAAAGGCCAGCAGGGCCGTATTGCTCCATGCGGTATGGCACAGGTCGCGCGCCTCCACCCGATGGCCGGAAGCGACCAGCAGCGCCTTCTGCCGGGCATTGCCCGAGCATCCGGTCTTTTCGTAGAAAGTAACGGTGGCCATGGTCACTCACCCGATGGCGCCGGCAGGCGCTGATCGGCCATCCCTTCCCCGAGGGAAGGGGCGGGGGGACAGGCCCCCATCCCGGAAAGACCGGGATTGCCGCGCGATGAACACGCTGCGTTCATCGCGCGGCAATCTCGGCCTGCGCCGCCGCCCAGCGCTCGGGCGGAATACCGGTCAGCGAGCCGGGCGGATTCATCTCGACGCCAAGCTCATCGAGGATCGCTCCCTCGATCGGACAAATGGCCACGCACTGGGCATCGGCATGGTCGCCGACGCACTCGGTGCACTTGTCGGCGTCAATCAGGAAATGGCTCCCCCCCGAAAACGCAGCGTCGCTGCGTTCTCCCCCCAGGGGGCCGAGAAACGCTTGGGGCGGCCCGGCGCGTTTCTCGCGCGGCGCCGGTGGAATGATCGCCTGGTTGGGACACAGCGGGGCGCAGGCCCAGCAATTTACGCAGCTTTCGATGATTTCGAGTGCCATGATCTTCCTAGCGCGAAAATGCTACGTGAATGCGATTCGTGATTCCGGCGGAAGCCGGAATCACGGGTGTGCCGAGACCGCCGGTGTGACGAGTCCTGTTTTGCGGAATGAGGGAAATCACGCTGAGCCTCACGCGCATTTTGCCGCCGCTGGCTTGGCGTCAAGCTTGCCCGCCGCCAGCATTTCGTTCCACACCGCCATCACCGCCTCCTCGATCGGCTCCATGGCATGTTCGCCGTTGGGCTGGATGCCGGCGGTTTCCAGATTGCCCCAGGGTTCAAAGCCGATCTTGGAGCACAGCACCACCTCGCAGCCCTCCAGCGCCCTGATGGTCTTGTCGAGCACGGACTCGCCGTCACCGCAGGTCTCGTCGCCGGCGCAATACTGCTCGGCCTTGCGATGACCGACGAACTTGGCGCCAGCCGCCGAGGCCTCGTAGACCAGGAATTCCCTGGCATGACCGAAGTGCACCGCGACCAGCCCGCCCTTGGCCGCCACCGCCATCAGCACCGGACGGCCGGCGGGTTTGGCGGCCTCGGCACGGGGCATGAACTGGATGACTTGCGTGGCCGGTGCATGGGCTTTCTGCCGCTTGGCTTCCAGTTCGGCGGTGACCTGGGCCCGCAGTTCGGCGCGCACCTGCATGGCGGCTGCATAGTCGATCTCCATGGCCTCGATCTTGTCCAGGGTGAACTCGTCGCCGCGATCTTCGCCGAGCAGTCCGACCGCGTCGGCGCGGCACTGGCGACAGTGGCGCATCATGTTCATGTCGCCTGCGCAGGCATCCTGCAATTCCTTCAGTTCGGCAGGTTTCGGGCTGCGCTGCCCCATCACGCCATAGAAGGTGCCGTGCTCGGCCTCGGCGATCAGCGGCATGACGTTGTGCAGAAAGGCGCCCTTGGCCTTGACGATCTTCGATACTTCTTTCAGGTGCTGATCATTGACGCCGGGAATCAGCACCGAATTGACCTTGACCAGAATGCCGCGCGCGACCAGCATCTCCAGCCCCTTCTGCTGTTGCTCGATCAGGATCGCGGCACCTTCGCGGCCATGGATGCGCTTGTTCTTCCAGAAGATCCACGGATAGATTTTGGCGCCGACGTCCGGGTCCACGCAGTTGATGGTGATGGTGACGTGGTCGATGTTGTGCTTGGCCAATTCCTCGACATGCGCGGGCAACGCGAGGCCGTTGGTCGACACGCACAGCTTGATGTCCGGCGCCTTTTCGGCGAGCTGACGGAAAGTCTCGAACGTGCGTTCCGGGTTGGCCAGGGGATCACCGGGGCCGGCGATGCCGAGCACCGTCATCTGCGGAATGGTCGCCGCCACGACCAGGGTCTTCTTCACCGCCTGGGCGGGCGTCAGCACTTCGGAAACGACCCCGGGACGCGATTCGTTGGCGCAGTCGTACTTGCGATTGCAGTAATGGCACTGGATGTTGCAGGCCGGCGCCACCGCCACGTGCATGCGCGCGAAGTAGTGGTGGGCGTCCTCGGAATAGCAGGGATGATCCTGCACCCGGGCGCGGATCTCGTCCGACATGCCGTCCACCTGGCTGGCAGTGGAACCGCAACTTCCGGCGCTGCAACCGCCGGCTTTGGGCGCTTCGGGGGCAATCACAGGAAGATCCACGATGTTTCTCCACAGGTCAGGTCCCTCTCTCTTCAGCAACGCTTGTGCCAGGTGCTAAGCCATTGATTTATCGGCATCGGCAAGATCAATTGTCGGAAACACCACAAGCGATCGCACGCAGGCTTGCGACAGACGCCCGCTTAATCCCAGCTTCGCTGTTTGAACCCCATCAACTGCCATGCAGCGGCATCGCCATCAATACCGACGCAGTCTTTGCGGATCGATGGCATGCGCAGGCATAATGGGACTTGAAATTTTCAGCCCGAATACGGACCACTTTTTCGGTATGTCCCCCGGTATGGCCTTGTCGAACATTGGGCACAGATCAGTAAGGATCAGGAACTTGGCATCCAGGCAGCTCAGTCTCGATTTGTATGGCGGTTTGCGCGCCGCTCATTCCTCAAGGGTGACTGCTGCGATCGAGAAGTTGTCCGCGGCGTCGGGAACAGAATCGCGCGGAGCAATCTTTACCCGATCTGAAGTTGTCGAATTCATTCTCGACCTGGTCGGATACACCGAGGATCGACCTTTAGCGAGACATCGGCTTCTGGAGCCGTCATTCGGCGGCGGAGATTTCCTGTTGCCTGCAGTAAAACGCTTGCTCAGAGCTTGGCGGGCCGGGCGCGGCAAAAAGTCCGCACTGGACGATCTGGGCGACGCAATCCGGGCTGTGGAACTGCACCGCGAGACGTTCACATCTACCCACGCGGCTGTCGTCGCGCTGCTGATGAAAGAAGGTCTGGCGGAGAATACTGCGCTGGCACTTGCCGATTGCTGGCTGATGCACGACGATTTTCTGCTGGCTTCCCTGGATGGCCACTTCGACTTCGTCGTCGGCAACCCGCCCTATGTTCGCCAGGAGCTGATTCCTGCGCCTTTGCTGGCGGAGTACCGTGGCCGCTATCCAACGATGTACGACCGGGCCGATCTATATATTCCCTTCATCGAACGGTCGCTATCGGCGCTCTCGAAGGGTGGCAACCTGGGTTTCATCTGCGCCGATCGCTGGATGAAGAACCGCTACGGCGGCCCGCTACGCAGCCTGGTCGCCGAGCAGTTCCATCTGAAAATACACGTCGACATGGTGGACACGCCGGCCTTCCACTCCAAGGTGATCGCCTATCCGGCGATCACCATCATCAGCCGGGAAACTCCTGGCGCGACGCGGATTGCCCATCGCCCTGCCATCGACCGAGCCACCTTGACAAAACTCGCCGAGGCCTTGCGCGCCAAGACCCTGCCGCAGGATTGCGGCTCGGTGCGCGAACTGGCGCGGGTCACCGACGGCACGCAACCATGGCTGCTCGAATCCGCGGATCAGATGGCACTCATTCGGCGACTGGAGCAACAGTTTCCGACACTGGAAGAGGCGGGGTGCCGGGTCGGTATCGGCGTAGCGACCGGAGCGGACAAGGCTTTCATTGGTGACTTCGACACGCTCGACGTCGAGCCGGACCGGAAACTTCCCTTGGTGACAACCCGCGACATCGCGTCCGGCGAGGTGACGTGGCAGGGGCAGGGCGTCGTCAATCCATTCGCTGACACGGGTGGTCTTGTTGATCTGCAGGACTACCCGCGCCTGCGCCGCCACCTTGAATCCCGACGGGAAATCATTGCCGGCCGGCACTGTGCGCAGAAATCACCGGCCAACTGGTATCGCACCATCGACCGAATCACCCCCGCCCTTGCCTGCAAGCCGAAGCTGTTGATTCCAGACATCAAGGGTGAAGCCCATATCGTTTTCGAAGATGGGAAGCTGTACCCGCACCACAACTTGTATTTCGTTATTTCAGAGCAGTGGGACTTGCGCGCATTGCAGGCCGTGATGCTCTCAGCCGTCACGCGTCTGTTCGTGGCGACTTACTCAACCAAAATGCGCGGTGGCTTCCTGAGATTCCAGGCGCAATACCTCAGACGCCTGCGCCTTCCCCATTGGCAGAGCGTTCCCGAGCCGCTAAGGCGTGAGCTGATCGAAGCTGCCAAGACGCGCGATATGCAGGCCTGCAACCGGGGGGCGTTCAAACTGTACGGCCTCAGCCACGACGAAAAATCCGATCTTGGAGGTAATGGGAAATAAATGGCTCTCGATCTTGTCGATTACGAAAAACGGGCCCGCAAAGCGGTAAAGGCCTTCTGGAGGAAACGAAAGGCCGCCACGCAAAAACAGATTGAATCCGGAAAGGCGGACCAGGGCGAACGTGCTGGCGTCACCAGCGGCAAGAACATGGACGAATTCGTTGCGCTGGTAGTCGATATCGTGAGGGCCAACGGATTGGCCCATGCGGAGATTCACCAGAAACGGGCGGTGCTGACCCTGCCGGGATATTTCAGACCGACCAAACTTTGGGACCTGCTGGTCATTCACAAAGGCGCCCTGATCGCTGCCATCGAACTGAAGAGCCAGGTGGGTCCATCATTCGGCAACAACTTCAACAACCGTACCGAAGAAGCCATCGGTACTGCGCACGATCTATGGACAGCCTATCGCGAAGGTGCGTTCGGCAAACAGCCGCGCCCTTTTGTTGGCTGGCTGATGATGGTCGAGGACGCTCCCAAGTCCAGATCGCCGGTCAAGGACAAGTCACCGCACTTCCCTGTTTTCGCCGAATTCAGAAATGCGTCTTACCTCCAGCGCTACGACTTGTTGTGCCAAAAGCTTGTGCAGGAGCAGCTTTACACGACTGCCGGCCTCACCACGGCGAAGCGCAGTGCTGCTGCAAGCGGTGATTTTTCGGAAATGTCGGCGATGACCGGTCTCAAGACTTTCGTCACCGCACTTGCCGGCCATGTCGCCGCGGAAGCCGCACGGCTCGGATGAAATGAATTGCAGCGCTGCTTGAATGTGAATGCCGACGCCGCTCCGGCAGCCTATTGCAGTGCCTTGGCCCAGGCCTCGTCCTGGGTCAGTTCATCGGGCAGGCAGCCGACCGGGGGGCCGAGCTCGCCAAGCGCGCCGGCGGCGCTTTCAAAACGCACCAGATAAACCTGCTGATCGGGATCGATTTCGACGTGACCGATGTTGACCACCACGCCGCGCCGGCCCGGAGTGGCGAGCACGGCTTCGGCGGCGAGACCGGGGATGCCGCCATCATTCACCAGCAGTTCGCGGCTGAAGACGATCTCGCCGATGGCGTACTGCCCGGATGGTGTCATGTCGGTTCCCTTCAGCTTTCCAATTCGTGGGCGAGGTGTTGCAGCCAGGCATCGATCCGCGCCTCGGTCAGCGCCGGCTGATTGATCTGATCCAGCGCGAGGCCGACGAAACGGCCGTCGAGCAGGGCCTGCGAAGCCTTGAAGCTGTAGCCGTCGGTCGGCCAGGCGCCGACGACGCGGGCGCCACAGGCCACCATGGCGTCGTAAAGAATCATCAGCGCATCGACGAATTCGCCGCCGTATTTGTCCTGGTCGCCGAGGCCGAACAGCGCCACCGTCTTGCCCTTCATGTCCCGTCCCCGCAGGCGCGGCAGGAACTCTTCCCAGCTTTCCTGCGCGAGGCCGGTCGACAGGCCGGGCAGTTCGCCGGCGCCGTAGGTCGGCGCGCCGAGGATCAATACCCGATGGGCAAGAAAAGTGTCCGGATCGACACGATTGACGTTCAGTGCCGCGTCGGCCCGGTCGCCGAGCTTTTGCGCGATCAGCTTGGCAATGCGCCGCGTGCGGCCGGTGTCGGTGCCGAAATAGATGCCGATTTTCGGGTTCATCAAATCTGCTTGACCTCGATGTTCAGCGTCTGGATCCGATAGGCAATCTGGCGCGGCGTCATGCCCAACAGCCGCGCCGCGCGCGCCTGCACCCAGCCGGCCTGCTCCAGCGCGGCAATCACCCGCTCGCGTTCGCCGGGTTCGGCGCCGGATTCGCTCTCGTCCGCCGCCGAACCATCGTCGGTGCCCGCCCTGAAAGTCGGCGCTGGCGGGACGGCGGCGGAAGCGCCACGGCGCGGCGCGGCGCGCGGTTTGTCGATGTGGATCAGGTCGGCGTCGATTTCGCCATTCGTCGACATCACGGCGGCACGCTCCAGGCAGTTTTCCAGTTCGCGCACATTGCCGGGCCAGTGATGCTGCGCCAGCCGGCATTGCGCGGCGGCAGTCAGTTGCAGCGACCGACTCTGGATGCCGCTCAGGCGTTCGAGCAGATGACGGGCGATTTCGGGCAGGTCTTCCATGCGCTCGCGCAGCGGCGGCGGCAGGATCGGCATGACGTTGAGCCGGTAGTACAGATCTTCGCGGAACTCGCCGTGCTCCACCGCCGATTCCAGGTCGCGGTGGGTCGCGGCGATCAGCCGCACATCCACCTTGACCGTGCGACTGCCGCCGACCCGCTCCAATTCGCCTTCCTGCAGCACGCGCAGCAGCTTGGCCTGGAACGCCGGCGAGATTTCGCCGATTTCGTCGAGAAACAGCGTGCCGCCGTCGGCCATTTCGAAGCGCCCCTTGCGCGCGCTCACGGCCCCGGTAAAGGCGCCCTTTTCATGACCGAAGAGTTCGGATTCGAGCAGGTTTTCCGGCAGCGAGGCGCAATTGAGGCGCACATAGGGGCCGCGCACGCGGGGTGAATTGTAGTGGATCGCATTGGCGATCAGTTCCTTGCCGGTGCCGGTCTCGCCACGGATCAACACGGTGGTCGACCACTTGGCGACCATGCGAATCTGGTCGAAGACGCGGCGCATCGGCGCGGAGTGCCCGACCAGATTGTCGAAGCCATGCCGCTGGCGCACGGTGCGGCGCAAGGTATCGCGCTCTTCGGCCAGCGCCTTGCGTTCGAGGCCCACATCGAGCGACAGGCGCACGTTCTGGCCGATCAGATTGGCCACCATCTCGACGAAGCGCACCCGCTCTTCGAGCAAGCCGTCATCGGGCGCGTCGGGCTGCACCGTGAGCACGCCTTGCAGCGCGCCGCCGACCTTGATCGGCGCGGCGATGAAGGGGAGATCCTTGTCATAGAGTCCCAGCCGGTTGAGAAACCGCGGCTCGTCGTCCAGCCGCGCAATCGCGACGGTGCGCCCGCCTTCGAGAATCATCCCGATCAGGCCTTCGCCCGGTTGATAGCGCACCGGCTGATAGTCTTCGCTGTCGAGGCCATGGACGGCATGCACCATCAGGTCGCCGGCCTCCGGATCGACCACGCCGACCATGCCGCGACTGAGATGCCCGCTGATTTCCAGCGAGCGCAACACCTCGCGCAAGGTCTGGTGAAAATCCAGCGAGCGCGACAGGGCCTGCGAAACGCGGAACAGCGTCTCGTAATGAATGTGCAGCAGGGCCGACGGACGAATGACGCTCATGCGCGTCCCTTCACCGGCAAGACCACCCGCACGCGGCAGCCCTTGGCCGGCGAGGGATCGATCTCGATCGTTCCGCCATGATCCGCTGCAACCTGTTGCGCAGTGGCCAGGCCCGTGCCGAGGTGTTCCCGCCCCCGGCCGCCTTCCCGTTTGGTGGTATAGAAGGGCTCGAACACCTTGATCTGCTGCTCGAGTGGAATCCCCGGGCCGCTATCCTCGATCACGATCTCGATGCTGCCCAGCTGCGCCCGGGTCATCAGCAACAACTCGCGCTCGATCCAGCCACGCCCATTCATGGCTTCGATCGCATTGTCGACCAGCGCCTTGAACAGCGTGCGCAGTTTGTTCGGATAGCCTTGCAGCAGCGGCAGCATGGCCTGTGGTTTCCATCTGACGCGAATTCCGGCAGCCAGCAAGCGGTTGGTGGTGAGATCGAGCACATCGCGCAACAGCTCGTTGACATTGATCGCCCCGGAGGGCTCGCGGGTTTCGGCGGGAATCATGGCGCGCAGCTCGGTCAGGGCCTGCTGGCCGGCCGCCATCGCTTCGGCCAGGGCAAGCGCCATCGGGTCGTTGCCGCCGGCGCGCCGCGCGAGCATGCTCGCCACGGAATCCATCATGTTGAGCGGCCCCTCCAGGCGAAAGACAGCGGCCGACAGGCTCTCGCGCAGCGCCGAAACACGGCCTTCGTCGGCCATCACGACCTGCAACGCCGCCACCCGGGCCTTTTCCTGCTGCGCCCTGAGACCGCTGATGTCCTTGGCCACCAGCAACAGGTAATGGCGCCCGCCGCCAACAAAAAAAGCATCGGCGGCGCTATCGTCCTCGCACACCCGGCTGCCGGAACACGAAAACCAGCGCGGCGGCTTGCCGCCAGGCAGGTCGAGACGCACTTCGCGATCGAGAAAGGCATAGCCCGAAGCGGAGCGTCCCGCGGCGGTTTCGATCTCCAGCCCGGCGCGAATTGCCGTCATCAGCATCGGCGCCGGATCGGCCATCCCAAGATCGGCCTGCAGCTTCTTGTATTCCTGGTTGTCGAGCACGACGCGATCATCGACATCGAGCAACGCGACCACGATCGGCGCCGCATCGACCACCGATTCGATCAGCGCCTTCTGGTTCTTTACTTGGCATTCGAGACGGTGCACCTCGGTCAGGTCACGATGCATGCCCAGATAATTCAGTACCGTGCCGCCGGCATCGAGCACCGGCGAAATGGTCAGCTCGGCGAGATAGCGGCTGCCGTCCTTGCGCCGATTGACCAGCCGCCCGCTCCAGGCTTCGCCGTGCGAAATGTTTTGCCACAACGACTTGTACACCTCTGGCGGAGTGGTCTTGTTGGAGAGGATCGATTCATTACGGCCGATCGCCTCGGTGGCGCTGTATCCGGTGATGCGGGTAAAGGCGGAATTGACATAAAGAATGGCGCCCTGCACATCGGTGATCGAAATGGCCACATCGGCCTGCTCCACCGTTTGCTGGAACACCCGTGGCGGAATCCCTGGTGCAGGATCGGCGGACGGCTGTGAAGCGTGCTCGCGCACGGTTGCTGACTGTTTCTTCGCCATTTCGTATCACTCCGCCATCGAACCAGGAATTTCCAGGATACCGAGCAGATTCCGTGCCGGGTACCGCTCCGTGGTGAATCTTACGCTGCGTCGGTTATATGGTACTGGCGGACCCGGCGACGGCCACGGTTGGCCTTGGCTTTTGTCGCATTTTGTAGGACTTGCGACACAGGAAAAAGTCGGCGCTGGCGGCACGGCGACCCTCATCGCAAACAGGAAAAATCCCATACTGGTGCAGGGTTGCGGAAATTCTTCCGAATTTTTGCGGCCTTTGCCATCGTTGGCACAAAACATGCGGAGCTTCTGGCAAACAGACCCTCCGCCCGATCATGAACGCCCCGCACATTCCTCTTGCCGAACCGGTCACGCTCAAGCCGCAGACGCTGAGGCACGGCATGATTCTGGGCATCTTCTGCTTCGGCTTCGGCCTGGTTCTCGCCATCACCCACCAGATCACCAGCGACGACATCGCCAGCCGGGCCCTGGAAGACAAGCAGAACTCCCTGAGCCAGGTGATCCCGGAGCGAATCCATGACAACAATCCGGTGACCGACACCCTCGTGATGCGCAATGCCGGCGACAAGGAAATCACCATCTACCGTGCCCGCATGGGCGGCAAGGTGACCGGCGTCGCCTACGAAATTTACGGCACCGGCTATGCCGGGGAGATGAAGCTGATGCTGGGCATCGGCGCCGACGGCCGTGTGCTCGGCGTGAGGGTGCTGGCGCACAAGGAAACGCCGGGCCTAGGCGACAAGATCGAGGTCAAGAAGGGCGACTGGATTCTGCGCTTCGACGGTCTGTCGCTGGGCAATCCTCCGCCGGAACGCTGGAAAGTGAAGAAGGACGGCGGCCAGTTCGACCAGTTCGCCGGAGCGACGATCACGCCGCGCGGGGTTCTCGCGGCGATCCGTGGCGGCCTGGATTTCTTTGCCGAAAACAAGACGAAACTCCTGGAGGCGAAATGAGCACCGGCCAATACAAAACCATCGTCAAGGATGGCCTGTGGGACAACAACGGTGTATTCAGCATGCTGCTCGGCATGTGCCCGGCAATGGCGATGACCACCAGCGCCACCAACGGCTTCGGCATGGGACTGGCGACCGCCGTGGTCATGGCGGCTTCGAGCCTGCTGGTCGCCGCATTCCGCAGCCGCATCACGCAGGAAATACGCATCCCGGTCTACATCCTCATCGTCGCCGCCATGGTGACGCTGGTGGATCTGGCGATGAACGCCTGGATGCACGAGCTGTACAAGGTGCTCGGACTGTTCATTCCGCTGATCGTCTCCAACTGTCTGCCGCTGGCCCGGCTGGAAGCCTTCGCCGCCAAGTCGCCGGTGCTGCCATCCTTTCTCGACGGCCTGTTCATGGGCCTCGGCTTCACCATCGCGCTGACCGTCATCGGCGCGGTGCGCGAAATCATCGGTTCGGGCACCCTGTTCGCCGATGCGTCGCTGCTCCTCGGGCCGGCCTTCAAGGCCATGGAACTGCGCCTGCTGCCGGCCGACATGGGCGTGCTGATGATGATTCTGCCGCCGGGAGGATTTCTTGCGACCGGCCTCCTGGTGGTCGCCAAGCGCCTGCTCGACCTGCGCGCCGGCAAGGAGATCCAGATGGCCGGCGCCCACGGCGTGGCCTGAACGGATGAATGCAGCCATGACCCCGCCCATCGCTTCCGCCACCGGCTCGCACACCATCGAGGGTATCGCCCGCGTGGTGCGGGTCGAGGGTCTCGTGGCCTGGCTTGAACCGGAGCAAACCACCAGTTGCGGCAGTTGCGCCTCGGCCGGAGCCTGCGGCGCCGGCGCCACCGGCCTTGGCACCGTCGCCAGCCGCATCGCGGCGCGGCGCTTCCCGCTCGACAACCCGGGGGGCCTGACGGTCGGCGAGCGGGTCGTGGTCGGCGTCGACGACCGGGCGCTGATCAAGGCGGCGCTGACTGCCTATGCCCTGCCCCTGTTCGCCGCCTTGGCGGCCGGAGGCCTGGCGCAGGGCGCTTATGGCAGCGATCCGCTCACCCTGGTCGCCATGCTGGGCGGGCTAGGCAGCGGCCTGCTGGCGGCGCGCGCCGGCGCGCGCCGGCTGGACCGGCGAGGCGATCTGGCGCCACGTTTTCTGCGCCGGGCGCGGCCCGGTGAAACCTGTCATCCCGGCCAGGAGGAAACATGAAAGAGTTCGTTTTGATGCTGATCGGCGCGGCGCTGGTCAACAACGTGATCCTGGCGCGCTTCCTCGGCCTGTGTTCGTTCATGGGCGTCACCACGCGGATCGACACGGCGGCCGGCATGGGCCTGGCGACCACCTTCGTCATCACCGTCTCGTCGATGGCCGACTGGGCTGTCCAGCGCTACCTGCTCGACGCTTACGGACTCGGCTTCCTGCGCACCGTGACCTTCATCCTGGTCATCGCCAGCGCGGTGCAGTTTACCGAGATGACCATCCGCAAGGTGTCACCGACCCTGTTCCAGATGCTCGGCATCTATCTGCCGCTGATCACCACCAACTGTGCCGTGCTCGGCGTCGCTCTGCTGCTGGTCGAGGGGCACATGGGCTTCCTCGCCGCGACCCTGTTCGCCTTTGCGTCCTCCCTCGGCTACAGCCTGGTGATGGTGATCTTTGCCGGCCTGCGGGAACGCCTGGTGCTGGCCCAGGTGCCGCGCCTGTTCGCCGGCCCGCCCATCGCCTTCATCGTCGCCAGCCTGCTGGCGATGGCGTTCATGGGGTTTTCAGGCATCAGTACGAGTTGAGGAAAGGAGAACCGCCATGTTGATCGCCGTCGGAAGCCTTGCCTTCATGGGCCTTGCACTGGGTGGATTGCTCGGTACCGCCGCGCACTATCTCGCCGTCGAGGAAGATCCGATCGAAGCCGAATTGCAGGCCATGCTGCCCGGCTCCCAGTGCGGCCAGTGCGGCTATGTCGGCTGTGCCCAGGCGGCGGCGGCGCTGGCCCGCGGCGAGGCCGTGGTGACCCTTTGCCCGCCGGGCGGCAAGGCGGTGGCCGAAGCACTCGCCGCCCGGCTGGGGATCAAGGTGGATCTTTCCGCGGTGGCCGATACGGGGCCGCAACTGGCCCAGGTCAGCGAGGAAATCTGCATCGGCTGCTGCCGCTGCATCAAAGTCTGTCCGACCGATGCGATCGTCGGCGCCGCCAAGCAGATTCATAACGTGATCCGCGAAGCCTGTACCGGCTGCGCCGCCTGCATCGACCGTTGTCCCACCGAAGCCATGACCCTGGTGCCGGTGCCCGTCAGCCTGCAACACTGGATCTGGCCGAAGCCGGCCACGGCAAACGCCTGAGGAACACGTCATGGGATTCTTCGACCGCATTTTCAGAGAACCGCGTTGGGGCGTGCATCCCGACGATCACAAACGCCCGGCGGCCGACGTGCCCTTGCGTATCCTGCCCCCACCGGCCCGCCTCTACCTGCCGTTGCACCAGCATGTCGGCGGCGTCGCGCGGCCCGTCGTGCTGGTCGGCCAGAAGGTGCTCAAGGGCCAATTGCTGGCCGCGGCCCAGGGCAATATTTCGGCGCCGATCCACGCCCCGGTCTCCGGCATTGTCACGGCGATCGGCGAGATCACGGCCCCACATCCGTCGGGACTCGGTTTTGCCGCCATCACCATCGATTCGGATTTCGAGAATCGCTGGATCGATAGCGACCCGGTCGCCGATCCCTTCAGCCTGCCACCCGAAGAAATCGCCCGCCGCACCGCGGCGGCCGGCGTCGTCGGCCTGGGCGGCGCCACCTTTCCCGCGGCGGTCAAGTTTGCGCTGGGCAAACGTCTCGCCGTCGGCACGCTGATCGTGAACGGCGGCGAGTGCGAACCCTATCTGTCGTCGGATGACCGCATCATGCGCGACTTCGCCGACCAGGTGGTCGACGGCGCGCGCATCGTGATGCATGCCATCGGCGCCCGCGAGGCTCTGGTCGGCATCGAGGACAACAAGCCCGAAGCCATTGCGGCGATGAAAAAAGCCGCCGCGTCTTACCCGGAGGTGAAGATTCGTCCGGTACCGGCCCGCTATCCGATGGGCTCGGACAAGCAGTTGATCCAGACCCTGACCGGCAAGGAAGTGCCGGCGGATGCCCGCGCGGCCGAGGTCGGCGTGCTGGTGCATAACGTCTCCACCTGCGCCGCCGTGCACAAGGCGATCCGCCTCGGCCAGCCACTGGTCGAACGCATCGTCACCATCAACGGCGGCGCGGTTGCCCAGCCGGGCAACCTCATCGCGCCGCTGGGCACGCTGGTCGAGGAAGTGCTGGCGTTCTGCGGCCTCGCGCAGGCGCCAGCCCGGCTGATCCTCGGCGGCCCGATGATGGGCACGCCGTTGCTGCACGGCAAGATTCCCCTGGTCAAGGGCGCCAGCGGCATCCTCGCCTTCGACGCAGCGGAGGCGTTTGTCCCCGAGTCCGGGCCCTGCATCCGCTGCGGCAGTTGCACCCAGGCCTGCCCGATGGGGCTGCTGCCCCTGGAAATGGCCGCCCACATCCGTGCCGACGACCTGGAGGGCGCGGTCGATTTCAGTCTCGGCGACTGCATCTCCTGCGGCTGCTGCGCCTACGTCTGTCCCTCGCACATTCCGCTGGTGCAGTATTTCAGCCACGCCAGGGGCGAGCTTGCGGCGCGCGAGCGGGCCAGCCTGCGCACCGAGGCCGCCAAGCGTCTGGCCGAGGCGCGGATCGCCCGGCTCGAACGCGAGGCGCTGGAAAAGGCCGCCGCCGCGGCACGCCGCAAGGCCGAGCGTGCCGCGGCCAAGGCGGCGGCAACCGCTCCCGTCGAAGGAGAGTCGGCATGAATCATCCCATCGGCAGCCCCGTCGCGGCACCGCATACGACAACGGACAACAGTGTCGGCCGGGTCATGGCGACCGTAATGGTGGCGCTGACGCCGGCCACCCTGTTCGGCTTCTGGCTCTATGGCTGGCCGGCCATCAACCTGTGGCTGATCACCGTGGGCTCCGCCCTGTTCGGCGAAGCCTTCTGCCTGCGCCTGCTCGACCGCCGGGCGCGGCCCGTGCTGTTCGACGGCTCGGCGGCCCTCACCGGATGGTTGCTGGCGCTGTCCTTGCCGCCCTGGGCGCCCTGGTGGATTGGCGTTTTTGGCGGACTCTTCGCCACGGTGCTGGGCAAGCAGGTGTTCGGCGGACTCGGCCAGAATCTGTTCAACCCGGCCATGGTGGCGCGAGTCGCCCTGCTCATCTCCTTTCCGTTGCAGATGACCGCCTGGGTCGCGCCGCTGCCCCTCCTCTCCGCAGCCGCTCCGGGCTTCATCGACGGACTGCGGATCACGCTCAAAGCGGCGTCACCGGCTTTCGACGCCGTCGCCAGCGCCTCGCTGCTCGGCTTCGCCAAGACCGAACTGTCCCGTGGCGCCGATTTGCTCCAGGCCCTGTCCCATGCCCCCGCCCACACCTGGTATGGCAGCCGTCCCGGCAGCCTTGGCGAAACCGCCGGCTGGCTGATCGCCGGCGGCGGCTTGCTGCTGATGTTCCGCCGCATCATCAGCTGGCATATCCCGCTCTCGATGCTCGCCGGGATTGCCGTGCCGGCGGCCATCCTGCATGGCATCGATCCGACGCGCTATCTGGATGCCGGCAGCCACCTGCTTTCCGGCGGGGCCATGCTTGGAGCATTCTTCATCGCCACCGACTATGTGACCTCGCCCAACACGCCCCGCGGACAACTGGTTTTCGGCGCCGGTTGCGGTGTGCTGACCTATGTCATCCGCACCTGGGCCGGCTATCCGGAAGGTGTCGCCTTCGCCGTGCTGCTGATGAATTCGCTGACCCCGATCATCGACAGCTACGTCAAACCCAGAATCTACGGCCGCGACCGCAGGGGTGTTGCCATCGAACCGGGGAAATGACCGCCACGTATTGCCCGCTTTCACAGGAGAGAGACGAAAATGCAGATCGGGGTTGCCTATTCCGAAGCCGGCCAGCAAATCTGGCTCAATATCGAGGTGCCGGACGAAGCCACGGTACGTGAAGCCATTCACAAGTCCGGCATCCTCAAGTCCTTCCCCACCATCGATCTTGAAACCCAGAAGGTCGGCGTCTTCGGCCGCCTGGTCAAGCTCGACGCGCCCCTCAAGCCCGGCGACCGGATCGAGATCTACCGCGCCATTACCTGCGATCCGCAAACCGTCCCGCGCCGCGATGGCGTGGGTGGCGAGGAGGACGAGTAAGGGCGCACGGGGCTAGTCTGCAAGATTGTTGCGACAGCGGCAGTTGCGGGGCGGATGACTGCAACCGGCCAAAGCAGTTATTCAAAACTTTGCGAGTAGCTTCGACATTCAATATCGAAATACGCTGACTTGCGCAGCGTCTAAATCTAGACTCAATTAATGAGAAAGAAGCGACAGTCAAAGCAATCTTCTTTAGTGGCCCAATCTCATGTCGTCAACTAGCTTTTTGAACAACAAGCTCTCGCCGCTTGTACCCGGACTGAAAGTCTCAACATTGAAGCCATCATCATTGAGGTTAACTCTTGCAAACAGCTCTTGAAAATTCGATTCTTCAGGTAATTTTTCGTGAGGCTTAATAGCCCGGCAAATGACCAACAGTGCTCGCATGAGCGCTCTAAATCCATTGGTCCTATTTAGGATCATCCCCTTTTCGTTGGAGCTCCAAGCATTCGGCCACCGAGACTGAACGGCTGAGAAATACCGAAAGAGCACATCGGCAATCTTCATATCGTTGCCACTGACAAAGAAAGGCCTCAAAGGATGTTTCTCGATCTCCGCTTGGCTCGGAGTAGCAAGTTTATTGCCTCGCTTCAGGATATCGCGGTCCATTGTGGGCGCAGCCGAAATAAATGGCATAAGTGACTCCACAAAAGTTGCCTGAGTCAGCATTTCGTCACGGCGTCCGGGTGTCGCAGTACCTAACCGCTTTATGCGCTGATGAAGAGGGCTTGATGCGAGTTGATCAAGCGCAACGGCAATATTGTGGCAAGTCTTTTGAGGGCTACGGGTCTTCGTCAGCTCAGACAAGTCATAAGCAAGACTTCGATTCACCTTGGTTTGAGCCAAGTTGACTGTAGAAAAAATGTACGCCTGATCTTCGATATCGATATCAATAAAGATACTGACGTTCACTTCAAAGTCGTCGTTTGGATAATCAATTAAACCTGCAATTCTATGTTGCCCGTCTAGAACTTTAGCAATATTGCGGTAGTAGACGGGGTCATGCCCCTCTTCTGGATTGGGGACGTTCTTCAACGTAAGTCTATTCGTTGCAGAATCGAACGAAGCGCAACGGCTCTCAATTGCCAGAATCACGGCAGTTGGAAAACAGGCGTCCACTGTGCGGACGTAGGATTGAAGCTCGGAAACCCGATCTGGGTTGAGTGGCCGTTGTATTCCAAGATACGTTTCGATATCGCGATCCTTCAACATCCGGCGAACATCGAAGTACGAAATCTCCCATAGGCGTTTTGATGGGATAGATGCGATTAGGAATTCCCCGATTGGTTGGCGCACAGATATCGCATCTACCGAGAACTCAAATTGAGGTTCGTTAGCGGAGGCTATCATTGCTGGCCCTCCAAGTGCTTTCCAAAGCCCTTAGCAAAATCAGCAGCTTGCTCCGCTTGTGCCTGAACTTCTGGCGCGCCAACATGCTTTCGATATTGCTGAACAAAGTCGTCCTGATTTGCCCGAAGATCACCCTCGCTTACTGGAGGCATTCTGCTCCTGTGATAGACAATCGCTAAGTAGCGAAACGTCAGTGCAAGCAGGGTCAATACGACCGAAAACTGAAATACAAATTCAATATCTTTGATGGCATTAGCCTTCATCAACGCAAAGAGAGCTGCACAGGTTACGACGACGAGTGTGACCATCGTTGATATAGGCAACTTGTGTGGAAATGACTCGGCTTTTTCAGGATCGTGGAGCACAAGATACAAGACCGGCGCAAGCATCGAAATTGTAAAAACCAGCAGTTCGCCATTTCTGACGGTACTAAGTCCCAATACGTAGAAGTCTTTGCTAGGTGCATCCGTGGTCACATAAAGCGTTAGCGCGCCTAGAACGAATGGAAGGATTGACCACACGAAGACATAAGTAAATTCATATAGCGCTCCCGCATATGTTTTTCGCCCGGTTCGAAACAACGCACCAAAAAGCCATAGATGCGACATTGCGTCTAGCGATCTGACCACCCACGCTCTAATTGTTTCCATCGTCGCAGACCTCAGCTAATTAACAGTTCTTCGTACCGGCCCCGATGTGCCGGGGAACCAGCCAACACGCTTTCGCGAACAACAGATTCCAACCGAAAATGCCTTCTATACAGATCCCTAATCGACTCGTGATTCGCGTTGGTGACTATGACTCGTGCGCCCCGACACTTCGCGCTGACAAGTGCATCACGTAGACGAATCTGGTCGCACCACGAAAACAACGAGTCGTTATATTTGATAAAACCATTAAGGTTGTGCTTCACTGTGTAGGGTGGGTCGGCAAAAACCAGATCGCCTTCCTTTGCTTGAGCGATGGAGTCCTCAAAATCGCCGCAAATGAGTTGCACTGAATTCAGTAAAGCAGATAGCGCAGACCAATCGTCCGTCGGCATTAGAACAGCCGATTTTGTGCCAATCGGGACATTGAATTGCCCACTGAGATTAACCCGGTAGAGCCCATTCCAACACGTACGGTTCAAATAGATAAATCGTGCTGCTTTGCGATACTCACAACGAGGTCTATAGGTGCGAATGGAATAGTAGTATTCCTTGGAGTGGCGCGCCTGATGGATTCTCAACAGTGAGTACAGTTTATTTGGGTCGCTTCGAATTGCCCTATAAGCATTTATCAGTTCGGGATTGACATCTGAAAGCAGCGCCTCGCCTGGCTTCAACGCAAAAAACACCGCTCCTCCTCCGAGAAACGGCTCAATGTATTTGCCGGCAATTGAATTAGCCAGTTCAACAATCCGATCCGACAACCACCTCTTACCTCCCGCCCATTTCAGGAACGGCGGAGGTGAGGAAATATGGCTGACTCGAATAGGTAAAGGTTGTTCCATGAATGCTGGAGCGTCAATAGTCCTGGCAACAACGCGGGCTGCGTCACCGATCAGTGAGCCACAGCAGTGTAGCAATGCAGTCTGCATCCCTTCAATGGCGACCAATTATAGGCGGAACGCAAGCTGAACTGTGTCAGCAACTTACGCGTGATTCACTTCAGTTTGTTGTTCGGTCGTCCGTGGTAGGGATAAAGTTCGAGTTCTGCTTCGCGAACTCTTAGGTGGTTATGTCGTTGTAGAACCTCAGCCCACGTTTCAGAATCTTCTTGAGAAATCTGAATCAGGTCGGCCACCGTCCGCGGTGGCCAAACAAGAGACGGTCGCGGCCTTTTTCCGAAACTTCAAACCCGGCGCAAAGCCGCGCGAACAGCCAAGCGCCGCCGACGCCAGATTGCAGATGCACTCGGGATTTTGCCCTCAGGCGGAGTCGGCGGCGGTCTGGCGGCGCAAGGCGTTGACCCACGACTTCTGGCAGATGCCGCGCCGTTGTTGCTCCAGATGCGCGCGGATGGTCTTGCTTGCCTCCTCGAAGGACAGTTGCCGCTGCGCTTCGATCGTCTCGCAATACAGCAGGTGGTAACCCAGCTCGGATTCCACAACCTCCGACAGCGAGGCCTCGTCCAGCGCAAAGGCAGCTGCTTCGAGTTCCGGGTAGAGCTGGCCGCGCGGCACGCTGCCGAGCAGGCCGCCATTCATCGCGGTGGGACATTCGGAGTGCTTCAGCGCCTGTTCCGCGAAGCGCTCGGGGTTCTTCTGCAGGCGGGCGCGGATGGCATCGATCCTGGTGAGCGCGGCCTGTCGCTCGTTGCCCGCCAACTGCTCGTTGATGGTGACGAGAATGTGCCGCAGGACGCGGGTTTCAGCCCGCCGGAAGCGTTCCTTGTGCATGAACCAGAAGATTTCGACTTCGGTCGCGCTGACCGCCGCGGCGCGAGCGCCGACTTTTTCCAGCACCGCCTCGACCACCATGTCCCGCTCGACCGCCTGGCGCAACGAGATGGCGTCAAGGCCGATCCGTTCGAGGTCGGCATGGTAGTCCTCGTCGCTCGCGTAGCGCGCGCGAATTTCCTTGAGACTGGCGGCGACCGAGGTTTCCGGCAGCACCACCCTGGCCGCCTCCGGCGTGGCCAGGATCAGCGTCTCAATCCGGTGCTGCGCGATGGCGACCGTGCCGACCCGCCGCCGCTCGTCGGCGGCCAGGGCTTCGAGCGGTTTGCCGAACAGCTGCGCGGCCAGCTTGAGCGACAGATAGACACTGTCCGGCTCATTCATCGCCGCTCTCCAATTCACTCAGCGCCGCCTCGGGCACTTGTAACGGATTGCCCGGCAGGCAGTCGAAATGTACGTGATAGACAACGCCCTGCGTCGTCGATCGTTCCAGATTCAGAACCTCGCCGCGACTGCCGGCCGGCACCTGCACTTCGCCGCGAATCGCCAGCGCCTGTGTCGCGCGGACTTTCTGCCGTACCTCGTAGCGGCTCTCGATCCAGGGTTCATCGACGCCGATCAATTCTTCCTCGCGGCAACCGACCAGCCGCCCCTCGTCGAGGAAATGCACGGAATAAATGATCTGATCCTGGAGGAAGGTGCCGACGTTGCGTACATGCCCGATGCGTCCGCGCCGCACCAGCAGGTCGCCGGTCTTGACGCCGGGAAAGGTGCCGTCGTTGCGTACGTTGCGCGTCACGCGCACGGCATCGCCATAATCCCAGCGCGGGCGCATGATCCTATTTCGTCACCGATGACAATGGCACGAAGGACGAGCCATCGGCCTTCTGGAAGACCGCAAAGACCTTCTCCTGCTGGGCGCTGGAGCCGACGAAATCCTCGTAGGCGCGCAGCAGCCAGCCACGCCAGGCGGCATATTCCGGCGTCTTGCCGGCTTCCTGCTTGGCCAGGTAGTCGTGGTAGCGCTGCAGGATGTGCAGGCGATTGACCTGAACCACGCGCGCATCGTAAGGAATGCCGAAGTAGTCGAGGAAATCCTCGGCGGAACCCAGGTCGGCAAGATCGTCTTCAAAACTATCGGCTTCGCATCCCATGATGGGCTCCTCTGTATCAGTGTGAAACTTCTGCGGCGGCCTGCTCCTGGCGCGCGGCGATCAAGGCCAGCAGCGGCGCGACACCCAGCGCATCGCGCTCATCCACCTCCGCGATCCTGGTCAGCCGGAGCCGGGCTTCGTCGAGGCGCTCCAGCCGTAGCAGGATTACCGCGGAGCCCTTCAGCACCAGCAGGTGAAAGCGCAGCAGGCCCATCGAGCGCATCACCGCCTCGCCCAGCGCGACATGTCCGAGGCTGCTCCAGCCACCGGGCAAATGCAGGCGCCTGGCGGTGACCTCGAGCGCACGCTCGGCCACCAGCAGCGCATCCGCCATCCGATGTTGGTAAAAGTAATAACGGTAAAGCGCCACCAGTACCGAAAGCTGCTCCGGGGCGAGAAAATAGGCACGCAGCAGGCAGGGTTCGGCCGCGGCTTCGGCGTAATGCTGGGCAGCCTGCGCGATCAAGGCATCCACCTCCGGCGCACAGGGCTCGTCAAAGTACAGGCTTTCCTCGCCCACCTCCAGCAGATCGATTCCTTCAGCCATGGCCAGCCTCCGCGCCACCCGCTGCTCCGAGCAGCGCGAGCAGATCGTCATCCGAAGGCGAATGCTTGGCCTCGGCCACAAAAACCCGTACCCGCCGCAAGAGCTCGCGGGCAGCGGTATCCGACAGGGAATGACCCAGTGCGGCCATCACCCGCTGCACCGCGCGCGCTCCCGAATGCTTGCCAAGCACGATCCGATGCCGGCGTCCCACCAGGCCCGGAGCGAAGCCTTCGTAGTTGGCCGGATCCTTGAGCAGGCCATCGACGTGGATTCCCGCCTCATGGGTAAAGGCGCCTTCGCCGACGATACACTTCTGCCAGGGTAGCGGACGTCCCGAAGCGGCGGCGACACACTGTGAAATCTGCGCGAAACCCTTCAACTCGATGCCCGTTTCAATCCCGTGACAGACATGCAGGCCGAGTACGACTTCCTCCAGCGGCGCATTGCCGGAACGCTCGCCGAGACCATTGACCGTGGTGTTCAGGTGGCTGGCGCCGGCCTTCGCCGCCGCCAGCGTGTTGGCCGTCGCCATGCCCAGATCGTCATGGGCATGCATTTCGATTTCCAGATCGCAGACCGAGCGCAACGCCGCAATACGCTCGTAAGTGGTGAACGGATCGAGCACGCCCAGCGTATCGGCAAACCGGATCCGCCGCGCACCCGCCGCCTGGGCCGCATCGGCAATGGCGGCCAGCAGAGCGGGATCTCCGCGCGATGCATCCTCCGCGCCGAGACACACCTCGAAACCCAGGTCGCGCGCGAAGCGCACATGATCGGTGATCGCCCGCAACAGCCAGGGCCTGTCTTTCTGCAGCTTGGAGCGCAAATGCTGATCCGAGGCGGGCGCCGAAACGTCGATCAGGGCTACGCCGAGATTCGCCGCCAGGACGATATCCTCGCGGTTCATCCGGCTCCAGACCATCAGGCGCGCCTTCAGCCCAAGCGACGCCACGGCACGGATTTCATCGCGCTCGATTGCACCCATGGCCGGGATTCCAATCTCCAGTTCCGGCACGCCAAGCGCATCCAGCCGCCGTGCGATATCCAGCCGTTCGTCGAGGCTGAAGGCCACCCCCGCCGACTGCTCGCCGTCGCGCAGGGTGGTGTCGTTGATGAAAATTCGGGTTTGTTTGTTAGTCATGGCAGTCAAGCTACGACTAGCAAATTCGATGCCGATAAAAATAGGCAGCTAAATCATTTGGTTAGGAAATATCGAGTAGAAAATTGTCGCCTTTGAGACCATCGCCATCGCCCCTGCGGGGAGGCCGGAATGCAACAAGGGCCTGCTCGAATAGTCGAACAAGCCCTTGTCTTTTGTTGGTTGCGGGGACAGGATTTGAACCTGTGACCTTCGGGTTATGAGCCCGACGAGCTGCCAGACTGCTCCACCCCGCGTCAGAGAGGGCGCATTATGCCGTGGCTACAGGCAGGCGTCAAGGACAAATCGGGACAAAACGGGAAATTCGCTATAATCCGCCTCCTTCCGAGGAGCGCTGCAAGCGAGGGTTCATCCCTCCCCAGGCTCGGATATTTCTGAACCGCGCTCACCCAACCCGCACCGGGCAGGGTGAGTCCAGACGCTGGCGTCGCCCTCTCCCGGTCACCGTTCGAGGAGTTCGAGATGACCGCTGCAACCCCCATCCCCGATTACGTCGTGGCCGACCTGAACCTTGCCGCCTGGGGGCGCAAGGAAATTCGCATCGCCGAAACCGAAATGCCCGGCCTGATGGCGATTCGCGAGGAATATGCCGCCAGCAAGCCGCTGGCCGGCGCGCGCATCACCGGCAGCCTGCACATGACGATCCAGACCGCCGTGCTGATCGAGACGCTACAGGCGCTCGGCGCGCAAGTGCGCTGGGCCTCGTGCAACATCTTCTCGACCCAGGATCACGCCGCGGCGGCCATCGCCGCCGACGGCACCGCGGTGTTCGCGGTGAAGGGCGAGACGCTGGAAGACTACTGGGACTATACCCACCGCATTTTCGAGTGGCCCGACGGCGGCTATTCCAACATGATCCTCGACGACGGCGGCGATGCCACGCTGTTGCTGCATCTGGGCAGCCGCGCCGAGCAGGACATCGGCGTATTGTCAGCGCCGACTTCCGAGGAGGAGCGCATCCTGTTCGCCGCCATCAAGGCCCGGCTGGCCAAGGCACCGGCCTGGTATTCCGCCCGCCTCGCCCGGATCAGGGGCGTCACCGAGGAGACCACCACCGGCGTGCATCGCCTGTATCAGATGTTTGAGCGCGGCGAGCTGAAGATTCCGGCGATCAATGTGAACGATTCGGTGACCAAGTCCAAGTTCGACAACCTCTACGGCTGCCGCGAGTCGCTGGTCGATGGCATCAAGCGCGCCACCGACGTGATGATCGCCGGCAAGGTCGCCCTGATCGCCGGTTACGGCGACGTGGGCAAGGGCAGCGCCCAGGCCATGCGAGCTCTGTCGGCGCAGGTGTGGGTCACCGAAGTGGACCCGATCTGCGCGCTGCAGGCGGCGATGGAAGGTTACCGCGTGGTGACCATGGAGTATGCCGCCGACAAGGCCGATATCTTCGTCACCTGCACCGGCAATCTCCATGTCATCAACCACGAGCATATGGCGAAGATGAAGGATCAGGCCATCGTCTGCAACATCGGCCACTTCGACAACGAGATCGACGTCGCTTCGATCGAGAAGTATCAGTGGGAAGAAATCAAGCCGCAGGTCGATCACGTCATCTTCCCCTCCGGGCGTCGCATCATCCTGCTGGCCAAGGGCCGGCTGGTGAATCTCGGTTGCGGCACCGGGCATCCCTCCTATGTCATGTCGTCGTCCTTCGCCAACCAGACCATCGCCCAGATCGAGCTTTACACACGCACCGCCGATTACCCGGTGGGCGTCTATACCCTGCCCAAGCATCTGGACGAGAAAGTGGCGCGCCTGCAACTGAAAAAGCTGAACGCGCAGCTCTCGGAACTGACCGATAGCCAGGCCGCCTACATCGGCGTGGCGAAGGACGGCCCGTACAAACCGACGCACTATCGTTACTAACGCTCATGACTGCGAGTTGCCACCCTCGGAGGGTGAACCATTCGAAAAGCGGCATAAAGGCCCGCCCCCTCCCGACCTCCCCCTCGCGGGGGAGGCGATTACCTGGCTCGCTACGCTCGCCAGGTGGCCGCGCGTCAGATCCCGGTATTTCACGTGAAAGACTGTTGCCGACGGCGCGTGCCTGGCCGACAATGGCCACACGCGCCGTGTCGTCAGCGCCGACATTTTTGGAGATGCGCATGAGTTTTGAACTATCGATCGAGTTCTTTCCGCCGCAAACCGCGGAAGGCGCCGAGAAACTGCAACTGACGCGGGAGAAGCTCGCGGCGTTGAACCCCGCCTTCTTCTCGGTTACCTATGGCGCCGGGGGCTCGACGCGCGAGCATACGCTGGCCACGGTCGGCGCAATCGCCGCCGTCGGCTGCACCGCCGCGCCGCACCTGTCCTGCATCGGCTCGACCCGGGCCGGCATCCGCGAACTGCTCGAGCGCTTTCGCGCGCTGGGCCTCACCCGCCTCGTCGCCCTGCGCGGCGATCTGCCCTCGGGGATGGCCGATCCGGGCGAATTCCGTTATGCCAACGAACTGGTCAGCTTCATTCGTCGCGAAACCGGCGATGCCTTCCACATCGATGTCGCCGCCTACCCCGAATGGCACCCGCAGGCGAGGAGCCCGGCAGAGGATCTGGCCAATTTCAAGCGCAAGATGGACGCCGGCGCCGATGGCGCGATCACCCAGTATTTCTACAATCTCGACGCCTACACGCACTTCGTCGCCGAGGCGCGCGCGCTGGGCATCGGCGCGCCGATCGTGCCCGGCATCATGCCGATCGCCAGCTTCGCCAAGCTGGCGCGTTTTTCCGATGCCTGCGGCGCCGAGATTCCGCGCTGGATGCGCAAGCGTTTCGAGAGCTTCGGCGACGATGCCGCCTCGATCCGCGCCTGCGGCCTCGACGTGGTTACCGAGCTCTGCCAGCGCCTGCTCGACGCCGGCGCGCCGGGCCTGCATTTCTATTCGATGAACCAGGCCAGCCTGACGCTGGAAATCTGCCGCCGCCTGGGCCGCGGCTGACTTTCATGCTGCGGGAAACATCACCCCGCAGCATGAAAACGCCCGCCCCCCTTCCCCCCCCTCGCGGGGGGTTCGATACGGCTCGCTACGCTCGATATTACGGGGTGCTCCAAATAAACCTCGTGGCGGTTGCGGCTCCGCCGCGTGCCGCGCCCGCTTGGGACGGCCCGGCGCGGGCGCTGTATTTTCACGCTAACCTCCATCCTTCGCCAGCTCCGCCAGCGGCAGTTCCAGCCAGAATACCGAGCCGCGGCCGGGATGCGAGCGCAGGCCGAGCGGCGCGGCCAGCAGCGCGGCCAGGCGGCGGCAGATGGCCAGCCCGAGGCCAAGGCCTTTTTCGCGGTTTCTTTCCGGATTGTCGAGCTGCACATAATCCTCGAAAACCTCCTGCCAGGCTGCCGGTGGAATGCCGATGCCGCTGTCCCAGACTTCCACCCGGACGACGTCGCCGCGCCGCCGACAGCCGATCAGCACACCGCCCTGCCCGGTGTAGCGCACGGCATTGGCGACGAGATTGAACAGAATGCGCTCGACATAGTACCGATCGCTGCGCACCGTCACGCGACAGCCGTGCACCTTGAGGCGCAGACCTTTTTGCCCGGCCAACGGCGCATAGTGACGCACGATGTCGGCGAACAAGGGCTCGAGGGGAAAGGCTTCGAGATAGGGCTCCTCGAGCCCTTCGTCGAGTTTCGAGAGATCGAGAATTGCATCGAACATCTCGCGCAGGGTAACGGCGGAGGCCTGGGTCGAGGCAATCAAGTGCGCTTCGCTGGCCATCGCGGATGAACGCGCCAGCGCGGCGACGAACAGTTCGAGGGCATGCAGCGGCTGGCGCAGGTCATGGGCCGCCGCGGCGATGAAGCGCGACTTGGCGACAGTGGCGGCCAACGCGATGTCCTTCTCCTGGCGTAGCTGCCGGGTCGCGTCCAGGACCTGCTGCTGCAACTGGTCCTGGCTGAAGCCGATGCGCCCGGCCATGACGTTGATATCGGCCGCCAGAGCGCGCAAGGCGCCCGCTGCATCGACATCCATGCGCGCCGTCAGCTCGCCGCGACCGAGGCGATGTACCACCTCCGTTGCCGCCAGCAGCGGCCGCGTCACCGAGCGGGCGATGCGGCGGGCGAGCAGGCTGGCCAGAGCCGCCCCGAGCAGGGCCAGCGCCAGGCCGGCAACGATCACCCGGTTGCGCTGGGCAACGATCGACTGCGTCGACATTTCGATCACCGCATGGCCGATCGGCAAGGCCGCCGTGTCGCCAGCGCCGACTTTTTCACTTTCGCCGCTATAAATATCCTCGAGCGGAGCCACCCGGCGCTGGATCGGTTCGACGAAGATGACGAGATCGTCCTGCAATGGCTGCGCCTCGATCGACTGCAAGGACGGCCAGCGCGTGACATGCAGCTCGCCGCTGATGGCCAGCAGACGGCCATCGGCATCGGTCAACGCGGCGCCACGCACATCCGGGTCGGCACGAAAGACACTGTTGCCCAAGGCCGCCAACTCCTCACGCCGGCCGGCGAGCACGTCGAATTCGGCCGTCGCCGCCAACTGGCGAACCAGCGCCCTGCCACGCGTGTTCAGTGCTTGTTGCAGATCGCTGTTCAAACGCAGGACGAAGGCCGTGGTCAGCACCCCGGCCAGCAGCAGCACTGGCACCAGGGCCGCCAGCAACAGACGCAGGCGCAGCTTCATCGCGCGTCGTTCTCCTGCCTGGCCAGCGACTCCGACAACTGCCCCGCATCGAGCCGCAGGCCGAACAGGCGGGCCACGTCGATATTGATCTCGACGACGAATTCGCGGGGCGGCTGCACCGGCGGCAAGCGGCCCCCGGCGAATGCAGCCACCAGCATGGCGCCGCTCTGGCGGCCGATCTGGGACGGCGTCGAATACAACGCCAGCAGCGCGCCGGCCTTGACGTAGGCTGGCGAGAAGCCGAGCAGCGGCACCTTCCGCCGGAAGGCTGCGGTGAGGATCGGTGGCACGCTACGGCTGTTGAACACTTCGGGATCGGGCAACGCCAGCAACACATCGGCCACCGGCAACACCATGCGCAGGGCAGAGAACAACATCTCGTCCTGCGCCGGCGCCGCCGTCAAGTACAAACCCGCCTCATGCGCCGCCTGTTCCAGTGCCGGCAACGGCGTCGCCCGGCCAGTCAGCACGCCGACCTGACGAGCGGCCGGCAAGGCCAGGCGAATCAGCGCCAGTTGCCGGCTTGGCGGCTGATCGAGCACCACGGCCGAGAGCCGTCCCTCGCGCATCTGCGCCGGGGTGCTCGCGGCCAGTTGTTCGAAACCCTGCCGCGGCAACAGGGTGGCCAGCACGGCTGGAGCGGGTCCGGAGGCAGCAAAAAACTTCCTCTCGACATCCTGCAAGGCGGCAACTCCGACCGCCACCACCCATTTCGGTGCCGGCGCCGCGGGCCAGTCGGTGCCGCGCACCACCTGCCACGCGATGCGTCCCGGCAGGCGGACCTCGACTTCGGCACGCAACGCGGCGGCGGTTGCCGCGTACACCCCGCTATTTTCGGGAAGCACCACCCAGACGGCGATTTTGCCTTCCGCCCGCGCTGATTCATATGTCATTAGACATAGGCACAGCACGGCGAGGAGGGGGAGGAAAAAGCGGCGCATGGCTCAGAAATCCAGTCGCAGCGTGGTCCAGGCACGGCGATCGAACACATGGTCGGTCTGGTATTGCTGGCCGCTGCCGCCGGGAAGTTGCACCGCGAAGGCCAGCTCGCCATGGGTTGCGCCGAGATGGAAATGCCAGCCCAGCCGGGCGTCCAGTTCGCGCACGGCGGACAGCACCCCGCCACCCCAGCGCAGCGGCAGGGTTTCGCTGGCCATCAGCGAAAAATCGAGGTTGCCGGGCAGTTTTTGCAGCCAGGTCAGCGACGACACCCGACGCGGCGCCTCCAGCGCCTCGTTGTTGTCGTCGCGCCCGGCGATCACCCGCTGGTGCGCCTGGGCGAAAAGCAGGCGGGTCGCCGCGAATGGCCGCCAGTCGAACTGATATTCGAAGCCGCGATTGGTCGGCCCGGGCAGATTCACGTAATCGACGCCATACCTCCATATCCGCTGATTCAGCCGCTCGCGGTAAAGACGCAGATCGACGGTCAGCGCGAATTCGCGGAACCGGCCAAGATAGCCGAGCTCCTGCGCGATCAGCGATTCCGGCCGCACCCCGCCGCTGGCGCGAACCAGCTGCAGCATGCCCAGCGGCACCACGTTGAGCCGCGTGTCGGCGCGCTGTTCGTAGAGGCCCGGGTCGTGAAAGGATTGCGTCGCCGCGGCGCGCAGCGTGTGCTGCGGCGTGAGGTGATAATTCACCGCCAGGCGCGGGGCGAACCAATGACCGTCGAAACTTCCGAAGCGCCCGCGCTCCGCCATGCCGCCGGCATTGATCAGCCAGTCTTGCGCCGGCCGCCATTCGACATTCCCGAACAGGCGCAACTGCTGCTGGCTGAAGCTCTCGCTGGTGGCGAACAGCGGCGGCGAAACCACCGCCTCGCGGCGCGCCTCGACACCCCAGACCGTGCGCCAGGCCTCGTTCCAGCGCCGGGTATGCTGGAATTCAAGGCTCTGCCGCTGCGACTTGCCGCCGGAATCGACCAGCGCATGGTGATAGTCGAGCGGCGGCGGCAGCGGTACCTGGGCGAATCGTTCAGCGAGAAACGCATCGTGAAAATACTCGCTGTCGTGGCTCAGCGAGAAGCGCATCGACTCATCCTGCGAGATCATCCGCGTCCATTGCAGATGCAGGTAGCCGCTGCGAAACGCGTTCGTGCGTTCCTTGTTGGTATCGCAGATGAAGGGAAAACCGCCCACCAGGCATGGCGCCGGCGGCCGCCCCTCGCCGAAACTCTGCCGCATCGCACCCAGTTCGAGCAGCACCTCGTCATTGGCCGCCGGATGAAGGTCACCGCGCAGATGCAACTGATCCGTCCGGCTGTCGTCGAACACCCGCTTCAAACCATGATCGGCCTGGCTCGCCGCGGAGAGCCGGAAACTCGCCGTCTCGTCGCCCCAGCCAAGCCGCGCGCTCTGGTCGCCGATGCCTCGATCGCCGCGCGTCACGCTGACGCTGCCGCCGAGGGTATCGGCGCTATGCCGGGTAATGATATTGACCACGCCGAGAAAGGCATTGCCGCCGAAGGCCGCCGAATTCGAGCCGCGCAGCACCTCGATGCGCTCGATGTCTTCGAGCACCACGCCAAGCAGGCCGCGATGCGTGTCACCCAGATAGAACGGCGAATACACCGAGCGGCCGTCGACATAGACCTGCATCCGCGAACCGTATTCGTCGAGCGCGGCATGGTACTGGACGAGCGGATTGCCACCGTTCCTGCGGGTGAAGCTGAAACCCGGCACCAGCCGCAGCACCTCGGCCACGTCGCGCACGGCGAGGCGGCGGATGGTCTCGCCATCGATCACCGTCACCGCACCGGGCACTTCATCCAGCGGTTGCGCCAGACGCGAGACGGAGAGCACTTCCGGCAGGTCGGAAAAATAGTCCTTTTCCGACACCCCGTGGGCGGGGGCCGGAAAGGCACATACCGCCAGGAAAACCGGCGCGGCGAGGAGGGCGATGGGGTGACCGATGCGAAAACGGGACATGCCGCAATTATCCTTGAAACCTCGGTTGAACGCGGCTGATGGTGCGTTTGGGCGGGATGGCCGGCGCGAAGCGACGACGCGGCAGGCTCATGCCTGCAAGGAGAAGCGACAAAAGGCCGGACGTGCCAGCGGCAGCGCAGCTGTCACCCAACGGGTGAATCGCCTCGACGGCACAAAGGCCAGTATTCATGCGGCGGGTCAAGGATGGATAAGCGGTCGACTGAGGTTTCAAGGATTATGGCATCAGGCCGCGATGACCGCGAGCACGACCCCGAGGCCGTGCGGGGAAAGGCGGTTCAGCATCAAGCCCTAGGGGCTCTTCTCATTCATCGCATGGAGCGCGTTGTCGCCCAATGCGGATGGATGCAAGGCGCGCGCCGCCGGCAAGGGCCATCCCCTTGCCAAGGCGTGCAACGTAGCAGACGCCGCATTGGGCGGCAACCCGGAGGGACGGACATATTTGGGCGCATCGCCGCGTTGCGGCGGCTGGTCGTGGAATAACCACTGCCTGCGCCGCCGCGCCTTGCGCTGCATCCCAAATATGCCCGTCGCGCCCATGTGCTGAATGAGAACAGCCCCTAGACTCAGCGTCGGCGGCCGCCGAGGATCGAGCCCAGCACGCCACGCACGATCTCGCGGCCGACTTGCGAGCCGACCGTGCGCGCGGCGCTTTTCACGGCCGCCTCAACGACGCCCTGCCGCCGGTTGCCGCTCCCGCCCATCAGCTCGCCAAGCATGCCGCCCAGGCTGCCCAACAGCCCGCCTTCCTGCGCCGCGGGTTGCTCGCCGGCCGGGGTCGCCGTACCGCCAGCGCCGACTTTCCGGGTTGCGGCGGAGGCGGTTGCCGGATTCGCCTGGGCGAGCTTCTCGAAGGCCGATTCGCGGTCGAGTGCTTTCTCGTAATGCCCGGCCAGGGGCGAAGCCCGGATCGCCGCACCGCGTTCATCCGGCGAGAGCGGTCCGATGCGCGAGGCCGGCGGCAGCACGAAGGCGCGCTCGACCACGCTCGGCGCGCCCTTCTCGTCGAGCAAGGAAACCAGCGCCTCGCCGACGCCAAGCTCGCTGATTGCCGCTGCCGCATCGAAGGCCGGGTTGGCGCGCAAGGTGTCGGCCGCCGCCTTGACCGCTTTCTGGTCGCGCGGGGTGAAGGCGCGCAAGGCATGCTGCACGCGGTTGCCCAGTTGCCCGAGCACGCTGTCGGGAATGTCGAGCGGACTCTGGGTGACGAAAAACACGCCGACGCCCTTCGAGCGAATCAGGCGCACCACCTGTTCCACCTTCTGCAACAACGCTGGCGGCGCATCGCTGAACAGCAAATGCGCTTCGTCGAAAAAGAACACCAGCTTGGGCTTGTCCAGGTCGCCCGCTTCCGGCAGGCGCTCGAACAACTCGGCCAGCAGCCAGAGCAGGAAGCTGGCGTAGAGCCGCGGCGAGTTGAGCAGCTTCTCGGCGGCAAAAACGTTGATCATGCCGCGTCCGCCCCCGATTTGCAGCAGGTCGTCGATGTCGAGCATTGGCTCGCCGAAGAAGGCGTCGCCGCCTTGCTCTTCCAGGGCCAGCAGCCCCCGCTGGATGGCGCCGATCGAGGCCGCCGAGACATTGCCATAGCCGGTGCGGAATTCATCGGCATGTTCGCCGACGTGCTGCACCATCGCCCGCAGGTCTTTCAGGTCGAGCAGCAACAGCCCCTGATCGTCGGCGACCTTGAACACCAGTTGCAGCACGCCGGACTGGGTGTCGTTCAGTTCGAGAAGACGGCCAAGCAGCAGCGGCCCCATGTCGGAGACCGTGGCCCGTAGCGGATGGCCGAGTTCGCCGAACACGTCCCAGAAGGTCACCGGAAAACCCGTCCCCTGCCAGTCGGTGATGCCCAGCATATCCAGCCGCTTTTGCAATTTCTCTCCGGCCACGCCCGCCGCCCCCAGGCCGGAGAGGTCGCCCTTGGCATCCGCCAGGAACACGGGTACGCCGGCTTGCGACAGTTGCTCGGCGATGCGCTGCAAGGTGACCGTCTTGCCGGTGCCGGTGGCGCCGGTGATCAGGCCGTGGCGGTTGGCCATGCGGGTCAGCAGGACGCATTCGGCGGCGGCGCTTCTGGCGATCGGTAACGCATGGCTCATGGCCGGTTTCCCCCGGGTGTAAAATTTCATCATCTTAAGCGCAATCGAGCAGAAGGGAAACGTATGGCCGGACATTCCAAATGGGCCAATATCCAGCACCGCAAGGGACGCCAGGATGCCAAACGCGGCAAGGTGTTCACCAAGCTGATCAAGGAAATCACCGTCGCCGCCAAGATGGGCGGCGGCGACCTCGGCGCCAACCCGCGGCTGCGGCTGGCGATCGAAAAGGCCAAGGGCCAGAGCCTGCCCAAGGACAACATCGACAACGCCATCAAGCGCGGTACCGGCCAGCTCGAAGGCGTCAACTACGAGGAAATCCGTTACGAAGGCTACGGCATCAACGGCGCCGCGGTGATGGTCGACTGTCTGACCGACAACAAGGTGCGCACCGTCGCCGAGGTACGCCATGCCTTCGCCAAGCATGGCGGCAACATGGGCACCGACGGCTGCGTGGCCTTCCTCTTCAAGCATTGCGGGCAGATGCTGTTCGCCCCCGGCGCCGACGAGGCGGCATTGATGGATCCCGCGATCGAGGCCGGCGCCGAGGATGTGGTGACCAACGAAGATGGCTCGCTCGAAGTCATCACCGCACCCAACGACTTCAGCGCAGTCAAGGACGCACTCGAGAAAGCCGGGTTCAAGTCCGAATTTGCCGACATCACCATGAAGCCGGAAAACGAAGTCGAGTTCATCGGCGACGATGCGGTGAAAATGCAAAAGCTGCTCGATGCGCTGGAATCGCTCGACGATGTGCAGGAGGTCTACACCACGGCGGTGATCGAGGAGTGAGCCGCGAGCCGCACCGCCAGCCGCGCCACGGTACCTGAAGGCGGCCAGGATGCAAAGCGCCTGCCGCATCCTCGGCATCGATCCCGGCCTGAGAAGCACGGGCTTCGGCGTGATCGAGAAACGCGGCAGCGCCGTCGTCTACATCGCCAGCGGCTGCATCAGGAGCGAAAGCGCCGCCAGCCTGCCGCAACGCATCGAGACCCTGTTCGATGGCCTCAAGGAAGTGATCGCCACCTGGCAGCCACAACAGGCCGCGGTCGAGATCGTCTTCGTCAACGTCAATCCGCAATCGACCCTGCTGCTCGGCCAGGCGCGCGGGGCGGCGATTTCCGCGCTGGTGAGCGCCCGCCTGCCGGTCGCCGAATATACCGCGCTGCAAGTCAAGCAGGCGGTGGTCGGCCATGGCAAGGCGGCGAAGGAACAGGTGCAGCAGATGGTCATGCGCCTGCTGCGCCTGCCCGGCGCGCCAAGCCCTGACGCCGCCGACGCGCTGGCCTGCGCCATCGCCCACGCCCACGGCGGACAGGGCATGGGTTCGCTGGTCACTGCGGGGCGGCGGGTCAAGGGCGGCAGGCTGATGTAATGGCCGCGCCAGGCGCCGGACCGCCCCAAGCGCGGCACAGTCAATCGCCCGCAGGTCGCGAAACAGCCGAACCGACGTCACCCCCTCACGCGGAAAAGGCGACGGGGGGAAAACACGCAATCCTCTACGCCTGGGAATTCGGCGCCAATCTCGGCCATATCGGCACCTTCCTGCCGCTGGCACAGGCCCTGCGCGAACGCGGGCACACCGTGCATTGGGTCGTCGCCCATCCGCATCAGGCAGCGCGCCTGCTGCCGGCGGCGGGCTTCGCCTGGCTGCAGGCACCGCTGTTTCCCGAACTGCGGCAGGCGAATCCGCCCATCAATTATGCCGACATCCTGCTCCGCTTCGGTTATGGCCAGGCCGCCGACCTGCTCGGCCCAATCACTGCCTGGCGCGAGCTGCTGCGCCTGACCCGGGCCCGCCTGGTGCTGGCCGATCATGCGCCGGGGGCGATCCTCGCCGCGCGTACCCTCGGGGTTCCGGTCATGCTGTTCGGCAGCGGTTTCTTCGCCCCGCCGCAGGTCACTCCGACGCCCAACCTGCGGCCCTGGCTCGTTGTGCCCGAGCAACGTTTGGCAGAGGCCGATGCGCAGGCGCTCTCCAGCATGAACGCCGTGCTCGCCCGCTTCGGCCAGCCGCCGCTGGAATCGGTCGCTGCCCTGTTTCGCGTCGCCGAGGACACGCTGCTCACCTTTCCCGAACTCGATCACTACGCCAGCCGCGGGCCGGCGCGCTACTGGGGCACCCTGCCGGCGGCGGTGGCGGCCGCGCCGGTTTGGCCCGACACCTCCGGCCCACGCGTGTTCGCCTATCTGCGCCCGGAAAGCGCGCATTTCGTGGCGGCGCTCGAAGCCCTCCACGCCAGTTCGGCCAGCGTGCTGATCTTCGCCCCCGGCGCGGCCCCGGCGGTGATCGCACGTTTTGGCGCGGCACATCTCGCCTTCGCCACCGCCCCGGTCGATCTCAACCTGGTGGCGCGGCAAGCCGATGCCGGAGTGACCTATGCCAGCCCGGCCGCCACGATCGCCTTCCTGCTCGCCGGCAAACCCGTGCTGATGCTGCCCGGCCATCTCGAACAATTCCTTTTCGCGCAACGGGTGGTCGAGATGGGTGCAGGTCTGCTGCAAAATCCGGAACAGCCGCCAGCCGATCTGCCCGCGATGCTCGCTCGCGTCATTCATGATCCCGGCCTGCGCGCCAACGCCGTCGCCTTTGCCGACAAGTACCGCAACTTCGACCAGAGCGCCGTACTACGCCATCTCGTGCAACGCATCGAGGAGCTCGCCATTCTCGAACTCCCGCCCCCCTTCGCCCCCTCACGGGGGGGGTTCCTGATTCGCTCGCTTCGACCGAAGGAAGTGCAAAGCCGACCGAAGGAAATGCAAAGCCGCGCGAACCTCGACACGATGCCAGATGAGTGATTTTCACGTTGACGTTCCATCCCGTCCCGCCGAACCGCGCCCCGATACGCTGCGCGCGCCGCTGCTGCGCCTGCTGCTCGCCACCCGCCTGGCCTTCCTCGGCGTCACGCTGATTGCGGTGCTCATCGGCCTGGCCGGCGCCCATGCCGCGGGCATCGAACTCGATCCGGCAAAGGCGCTCGCCACGCTGTTCTTCGCCCTCATCGCCCATGCGGCGGCCAACGTGATCAACGACTACCACGATCGCGACAATGACGCGCGCAACGACGAGCGCGTGTACCCCTTCACCGGCGGCTCGCGCTTCATCCAGAACGGCCTGCTCTCCCCGGCCGCCACCGCGCGCCTGGGGTACGGCCTATGGCTGGCCGTGGTCCCCGCCGGCCTGTGGCTGGCGGCGCAGTCGGGAGCGGGACTGCTGCTCATTGGCCTGGCCGGCCTCGCCATCGGCTGGGGCTATTCGGCGCCGCCGCTGGCGCTGGCCAGCCGCGGCCTGGGCGAATTCGCCATCGTCGCCGGCTGGCTGCTGGTGGTGGCCGGCAGCGACTACGTCCAGCGCGGCGCCTTCGCCCCGCTGCCCTGGATTGCGGGCAGCGGCTATGCGCTGCTGGTGGCGGACATTCTTTACATCAACCAGTTCCCCGATGCGCCAAGCGATGCCCGTGCCGGCAAGCGTACGCTGGTGGTGCGCCTGGGGCGGCGACGGGCACGCCGGGGTTATCTGGTCATCACGCTGCTGGCGACGCTGTGCGTGCCTGCGGGCGTGGTTTTCGGCGTCCTGCCAGCGCCGACTTTTTTCGCCCTGCCGGCACTCGCCCTGAATCTCGCCGCCGCGCGGCAGTTGTGGCACCATGCCGAAACCCCCGCCCGGCTTGCGCCGGCGATCAAGCTCACTCTCGCCGGCGCGCATCTGTACGGCCTCCTGCTGGCGGCGGCGCTGGCTTTCGGCAAACCCTGAGGAAATCGACATGATCGGCCGCATCACCGGAACCCTGATCGAAAAGAACCCGCCCTCGATCACCATCGACGTGCATGGCCTCGGCTACGAGCTCGATGTGCCGATGAGCACCTTCTACCTCCTGCCGGCGACCGGCGAGAAGCTGACCTTGTTCACCCACCTGACCATCCGCGAAGACGGCCATTTTCTCTACGGTTTCGGCTCCGCCGACGAGCGCGCGGCATTCCGCCAGCTGCTGAAGATTTCCGGCATCGGCGCGCGTACCGCGCTGGCCGTGCTCTCCGGCATGTCGGTGACGGAACTCGCTCAGGCGATCACGATGCAGGAAGCCGGACGGCTGGTGAAAGTCCCCGGCATCGGCAAGAAAACCGCCGAACGCCTGCTGCTGGAACTGCGCGACAAACTGCCCAAGGCGTTCTCCGCCACGCAAAAAGTCGGCGCCGGCGAGACGGCGGCACCCACCGGCGACATCCTCGGCGCCCTGCTCGCCCTCGGTTACAACGAACGCGAGGCGCTCGCGGCGATGAAGGGCCTCGCGCCCGAAGTTTCCGTCGCCGACGGCATCCGCCAGGCTTTGAAGCTGCTCTCCAAGGCCGGCTAAGGCGATCGGTTAAACTTGCCGCATGAGCATCCAGACCGACGACCTGTCCAGCGGCCCCATCCCCGAGCGGCTGATTTCGGCGGGCAGGGAATCGTTGCAGGAGGATGTGCTCGAACGCGCCCTGCGGCCGAAGAAGCTCGCCGATTACGTCGGCCAGCAAAAGATCCGCGGCCAGCTTGAAATCTTCATCGAGGCCGCCAAGCGACGCGCCGAATCGATGGATCACGTCCTCCTCTTCGGCCCGCCCGGACTGGGCAAAACCACCCTGGCGCACATCATCGCCCACGAGATGGGGGTCAATCTGCGCCAGACCTCGGGCCCGGTGCTGGAGCGCGCCGGCGACCTGGCGGCCATCCTCACCAACCTCGAACCGCACGACGTGCTGTTCATCGACGAAATCCATCGCCTCTCGCCGGTGGTCGAGGAAATCCTCTACCCCGCGCTGGAAGATTTCCAGATCGACATCATGATCGGCGAAGGCCCCTCGGCGCGTTCGGTCAAGCTCGACCTGCCGCCGTTCACCCTGATCGGCGCCACCACCCGCGCCGGCATGCTGACCAACCCGCTGCGCGACCGCTTCGGCATCGTCGCCCGGCTGGAGTTCTACACTCCCGAAGAACTCGCCCTGATCGTGCGCCGCTCGGCCCACCTGCTCAATTGCGACATCGTCGACGAGGGCGCGGTGGAAATCGCCAGGCGTTCACGCGGCACGCCGCGCATCTCCAACCGCTTGCTGCGCCGAGTGCGCGACTTTGCCGAGGTCAAGGCCGATGGAAAAATCACGCGCGCGGTGGCCGATGCCGCGCTGACCCTGCTCGACGTCGATCACCTCGGCCTCGATGTGATGGACCGGAAACTGCTGGGCGCCATGCTGGAGAAATTCGCCGGCGGCCCGGTCGGCGTCGACAACCTCGCCGCGGCGATCGGCGAGGCGCGCGACACCATCGAGGACGTGCTCGAACCTTACCTGATCCAGCAGGGTTATCTGCAACGTACGCCGCGCGGCCGGGTGGCGACGCCGAGCATCTGGCGGCATTTCGGGCTGGCCAATCCGCACGCGGCAGCGCCCGATTTATGGAGTGATTCGTGACGGCAGCATCCATCCATTCGCTGCCCGTACGGGTTTACTACGAAGACACCGACTGCGCCGGCATTGTCTATTACGCCAATTACCTGCACTTTCTCGAACGCGGGCGCACCGAACTCCTGCGCGCGCTGGGGCATGACCAGAATGTCCTGATGCAGGAAGGCATTGCCTTTGCCGTGCGCTCGGTCAATGCGGAATTTTTCCTCCCGGCGAAACTCGATGACCTGCTCACGGTCGAAACGACGGTTGCGGCACTCGGCCGGGCGCAGGTGAGCTTCGCCCAGCGCATCGTGCGCGATGCGCAAACCCTGCTCGAAGCAAACATCCGGGTCGCCTGCCTCGATCCAGCGCGCGGCAAGCCGGTGGCCATGCCGCGCGGAATTTATCGACAATTGACCGGACTTGCCGCGCCTCCCGCAGAAATGGAACCGCAATGAACATTACCCAGGATCTTTCCATCATCGAACTCGTCAGCAATGCCAGCCTGGTAGTCAAGCTGGTGATGCTGCTCTTGCTCGGCGTCTCCTTCATGTCGTGGTACTACATCTTCCGCAAGGCCTTCGCCATTCGTGGCGCACGGGCCAAGACCGACCAGTTCGAGCGCGATTTCTGGAGCGGTGGCGACCTCAACGCCCTCTACCAGAGCGCGGCCAACAACCGCCACGAGACCGGCGCGCTGGAGCGCATCTTCGAGGCTGGCTACCGCGAATTCACCAAGCTGCGCGGGCAGAAGATGATCGACCCGACCGCCGTGGTCGATGGCGCCCGCCGTGCCATGCGCGCCACCTATCAGCGCGAGATCGACGATCTCGAAGCGCACCTCGCCTTTCTCGCCTCGGTCGGCTCGGTCTCGCCCTACGTCGGCCTGTTCGGCACCGTGTGGGGCATCATGCACGCCTTTCGCGGCCTCTCCAACATGAGCACGGCAACGCTGTCCGCCGTCGCGCCGGGGATTGCCGAGGCGCTGGTGGCGACCGCCATCGGCCTCTTCGCTGCGATCCCGGCGGTGGTCGCCTACAACCGCTTCGCCCACGACGTCGACCGCCTCGCGGTACGCTTCGAGAGCTTCACGGAAGAATTCTCCAACATCCTGCAACGGCAGACGCGATGAACGCCGAAACGGACGCCCTGCCGCCGGTACAGATGCTCTGGGTCGACGGCCCGCTGTCGAACCTCGAGCGCCTCTCTGTCACCTCCTTTCTTGCCAACGGCCATGCCGTGCATCTCTATACCTACGGCGAAGTGCCCAACCTGCCGGATGGCGCGCAGCTGTTCGATGGCCGTGAAATCCTGCCCGACGATCACGCCCGCCGCCCGCTGCGGCATGGCATCGGCCGCGGCAGCCGGGCTTTCTTTTCCGACCTGTTCCGTTACCGTCTGCTGTTCGAGCGCGGCGGGCTGTGGTGCGACACCGACATCGTCTGTCTGCGGCCGCTCGCCTTCGCCCTCGAACGGCCACGTTTTTTCGCCACCGAGCGTACTCCGCAGGCCAGCGGCCAGGGCAACCTGCCGCTGCGCGCCGCCAGTTGCGCGCTCATGGCGCCGGCCGGCGATCCGCTGCTGCGCGAATGCTGCGAGCAAGCGGCGAAGATCGACGGCGACAAAGTCCCCTGGAGCAGCGCCGGGCCGGAGCTGCTGACCCGCCTGGTCAACGAAAAACAGCTGGCCGCGGAACTGCTGGCGCCGGAAGTCTTCTGCCCGGTCGACCACTGGAATTTCCTTCAGCTCCTGCAAGGCCCGCAGCTCGTCGGCGGCGAAACCCACGCCATTCACTTCTGGAACGAGCTGTGGCGGCGCAACTTCTTCGACAAGAACGGCCGCTACGATCCGCTCTCGCTCTACGAGCGGCTGAAAACCCATTATCTCGGTCGCAGGGAGGATGCCCATGCGTAATCGTCAGCACCCCCGCGACGTTCACCACGCTGTCGCCCGCAGCGCGACGCAAACTTCGTCACCCCCTTTTTTGAAAATGGAGCCGGGGGGATTTCACACCAGGACTCATGAGCCGTCTTTGCTTCAGGGGAGCAGCCCATGAAGCAAAGACGGCTCATGAACCAGATCAACGTCGTGCCCTACATCGACGTGATGCTGGTACTGCTGGTCATCTTCATGGTCACCGCGCCGCTGGTGCAGACCGCCAGCGTCGATCTGCCAAGCGTCGGCAAGACCTCGCAACCGGCCGTGGCGCCGCTGGAAGTGATCGTTCGCGCCGATGCCTCGCTCGCCTTGCGCGACCGCGCCGCGAGCGGCCCGCAAGCCGCCGAACAGCCGCTCAGCCGCGCCGACCTGGCCGCCCGCATCAAGCAGGCCCAGGCGAAAAATCCGCAGCAGGCGGTGCTGATCGCCGGCGACAAGAACGTCCGCTACGAGGCCGTGCTGGCCGTGATGGACGAACTGCAACGCCAGCAGGTGGCGAAAATCGGCCTCCTGGTGCAACCCGGAAAGTAAGTGAACGCCAGCGTCTTCCAGCATCGCGAAAACCCGGCCGGCAAACGCCTCGCGCTGGTGCTGGCGCTGGCCGTGCACCTCTTTCTCGCCGCCCTGCTGTTCTACGGCGTGCAGTGGCAGACGCAGGCGCCCGGGGTGGTCGAGGTCGAGCTGGTGCGCGCCGTGCCGCTGCCCGCCGCCGTGCCACCAGCGCCGACTTTTACGCCGCCGCCCGAACCTCGCCCCGAACCCAGGCCGGAACCCAAGCCGGAATCCAAGCCCGTACCGCCCAAGGCCGACATCGCCGTCAAAACCGAGCCACCGCCGAAAGCCGAGCCCAAGCCGCGGCTCGATGCCTTTCTCGACCAGCTCAAGCAGGAAACCCAGCGCCTGATCCAGCGCAAGCAAAGCGATGCCACCTCCGCCGCGCTGGACAAGGAAATCGCCAGCCGCGAGGCCGCCGCCCGCGCCAGGGCCACCGCCGACTACATCGCAAAAATCCGCGGCAAGATTCGCGGCAACCTGGTCGTCCCGCCCGGCGTTCCCGGCAATCCCGAGGCCGTGTTCGCCGTCACCCAGTTGCCCAGCGGCGAGATCCTCAACGTCCGGCTCAAGCACACCTCGGGCCATGCCGCGCTGGACACGGCAATCGAACGCGCCATCCGCAAATCCAGCCCCTTGCCCAAGCCCGAGCAGGGCGACCTGTTCAGCCGCGACCTCGAACTCAAGTTCCGCCCCCTCGAAGACTGACTCCATGATCCTATAATCCCGCCATGACACCCTACCGCCACTTCCTGTTTTCCTGCCTGACCGTCCTGGGCCTCGCCGCGACCGGCGCCCACGCCCAGCTCAGTATCGAGATCACCGGCGCCGGCGCCAATCGCCTGCCGCTGGCGGTGGCCGACTTCGCCGGCGAGCGCATCGTGGCCCAGGCGCTGACCTCGGTGATCCGCGCCGACCTCGACCGCAGCGGCCTGTTCCGCCTGGTCGATGCCGGCGCCCCGCTGGCCTTCGACGCCGCGCCGCCCTTTGCCGAGTTGAAACAACGCGGCGCCGATGCGCTGACCACGGGCAGCATCGCCACCGCCGCCGATGGCCGCCTGGAGACCCGCGTCCGCCTGGCCGATGTGCCCAAGCAGGCGGAACTCGGGGTGCAGGCCTATATCCACACCGGCGCGCAGATTCGCACCACGGCGCACCGCATCGCCGATTTCATCTACGAAAAGCTCACCGGCGAGCGCGGCGTGTTCTCGACCCGCATCGCCTACGTGGTGAAAAGCACCGGCCGCTACGAATTGCAGATCGCCGATGCCGACGGCGGCAATCCGCAGGCCGCGCTGGCTTCGCGCGAGCCGATCATCTCGCCGGTCTGGTCGCCCGACGGCGGCAAACTGGCCTACGTCTCGTTCGAAGCCAAGAAGCCGGTGGTCTATGTGCACGATCTGGCCAGCGGCCGGCGTCATGTCGCCGCCAACTTCAAGGGCTCCAACTCCGCGCCGGCCTGGTCGCCCGACGGCAAGCGGCTGGCCCTGGTGCTGACCAAGGACGGCAGTTCGCAGCTCTACCTGATTGGCGCCGACGGCAGCGGTGCGATGCGGCTGGCAAGCTCGAGCGGGATCGACACCGAGCCGCGTTTCTCACCCGACGGCCAGTACATCTATTTCACGTCCGACCGTGGCGGCAGCCCGCAGATCTACCGGATTCCCGCCAGCGGCGGCGCGGCCGAACGGATCACCTTCGAAGGCAGCTACAACGTCACCCCGCGCCCCGCGCCGGACGGCAAGAGCCTGGCCTACATCAGCCGCAACAATGGCCGCTTCCAGCTGACGCTGATGGATCTGGCCACCAAACAGAGCCAGATTCTCACCGACTCGGCGAAGGACGAATCGCCCAGCTTTGCGCCCAACGGGCGGATGATCCTGTATGCCACCGAAATCAACGGCCGCGGCGTGCTGGCCGCCGTCTCCAGCGATGGCCGGGTCAAGCAGAAACTCTCCGTGCAGGCCGCCGATGTGCGGGAACCTGCCTGGGGCCCGCTGGTCAACTGAATGCCTTGACTGAACTCCCCCCCCACCCTCAACAAAAGGAATCACCGCCATGTCCACCCCGCTTTCCTCCGCGGCCAAAGCCGCCCTGATTTCACTGGCCGTTTTTCTTACCGCCTGCGGCTCGCAGCCGCCAGCGCCGGAACAAAATCCGGCCGGCGTCGAGTCGCGCAACCCGGCGACCGTCGCCCCGGTCGGCGGGAACAACGTCGGCGCCTTCGACCCGATGAGCCCGGCGGCGCTGAAAGACCCGCGCAGCCCGCTCTCCAAACGCAGCATCTATTTCGACTACGATAGCTTCATCGTCAAGGACGAGTTCCAGAGCCTGCTCGCCAGCCACGGCAAGTTCCTCGTCGCCAACCCGACGATGAAGATGCTGATCCAGGGCAACGCCGACGAACGCGGCAGCCGCGAATACAACCTGGCGCTGGGACAAAAGCGCGCCGAGGCGGTGAAGAAAGCCCTGCTCCTGCTCGGCGCCCGCGAAGACCAGCTCGAAGCCGTCAGTCTCGGCAAGGAAAAACCGGTGTGCACCGAATCGACTGAAGAATGCTGGGCGCAGAACCGGCGCGGCGACATGCTCTACTCGGGCGAATACTGATGCGGCAACGCCTGCTGCCCTCCCTGTGCCTGCTCGCCTGCCTGCTGGCGGCGCCGGCACGGGCCGGCCTGTTCGACGACGACGAAGCGCGCAAACGCATCGAGCAGCTGCGCACCGAGGTAACCGAACTCACCCAGCGCGCGGAAACCGTCAGTCGCAACCAGCTCGATTTCGCCAACCAGGCCGAGGCCCTCCGGGCCGACATCGCCAGGCTGCGCGGCGATATCGAGGTGATCCGCAATGAACTGGAAACCACGCAAAAACGGCAAAAGGATTTTTACCTCGACCTCGACAACCGGCTGCGCAAGTTCGAGCAACCGGGCGCCGCCGACACCCCCGCCGATGCTTCAGCAGCAACGGCGGCCGGGGCTTCGCCGGCAGCCGATCCGGCCGCCGAGACCGCCCGCTACGAAGCCGCGCTCGACCAGCTCAAGGCCGGCAAGTTCAAGGAAGCCGCCGCCGGCTTTGCCAGCTTCATCGGCACCTGGCCGAAGAGCAACCTGCTGCCCGCGGCCTACTACTGGGGCGGCTATGCCCAGGCCCAGGCCCGCAACCACGCCAAAGCCGTCGAGCTGTTCGCCCATTTCGCCGCCACCTGGCCCAACGATGAACGCGCGCCCAACGCACTCGAGGCCGAGATCGCCAGTCTCGAAGCCCTGAAAGAGGTCAAGCGCGCCCGCGCCACGCTCGAACAACTGGCCGCCAGGTATCCGGCCAGTGACGCCGGCAAGCGGGCCCGCGCGCGACTGAAGAAAAAATAGTGCGGGGCGCTTCGCCCGTCCTGGCAATGGATGCCAGCCTGCGCATCAGCGAAATCTTCCATTCGATTCAGGGCGAATCGAGTCGCGTCGGCCTGCCCACGGTCTTCGTCCGCCTCACCGGCTGCCCCCTGCGTTGCCGCTGGTGCGACACGAGCTATGCCTTCAGCGGCGGCGAGATGCTCGGCCTCGAAGCCATTCTCGATCAGGTCGCCGCTTTCGAATGCGCCACGGTCTGCGTCACCGGTGGCGAGCCGCTGGCGCAGAAGAACTGCCTGCCGCTGCTCACCAAACTGTGCGACGCGGGCTATGCCGTCTCGCTCGAAACCAGCGGCGCGCTGACCATCGACGCGGTCGACCCGCGCGTGGCGCGGATCGTCGATGTGAAGGCCCCCGGCTCGGGCGAGGCGGCGCAGAACCGCTGGGAAAATCTCGAACGGCTGACGCCACAAGACGAAGTGAAGTTCGTCCTCGCCTCGCGCGCGGATTACGACTGGGCCGTCGCGGCGTGTCGCCAGCGCCGACTTTTCGAAGCCTGCCCGATCCTGTTTTCACCGGTTGCCGGCGAACTCGATCCGGCCGAACTGGCACAATGGATTCTCGACGACCGCCTGCCGGTGCGCTTCCAGTTGCAACTGCACAAGGTGTTATGGGGCAGCGTGGCCGGGCGCTGAAGCCAGCGCCGCGGCATGTTTCGCATGCTCGACCATCAGGCAGCGATCAACCACCACGGCAAGCCCGGCGGCAGCGGCCTGCCGTATCGCTTCGTCATTGACCACCCCCAGTTGCAGCCAGAGGCAGCGGGCGCCGATGGCGATCGCCTGCTGCGCAATCGGCAGCACCCGATCGGCACGGCGAAACACATCGACCATATCCACGGGATGCGGGATGCTGGCCAGATCCGGATAGCAGCGCTCACCCAAGATTTCACCGGCGGCCGGATTGACCGGCACGATGCGATAACCCTGCGCCTGCATGTAGCGCGCGACCCGCTGACTGGCCCGCGCCGGATCGGGCGAAAGGCCGACCACGGCAATCACCCGGGTGGTCGCCAGCAGGTGAAGGATTTCATTCGAGCCGGTCACCAGCAGGCTCACTTCTCACCAATAATTGATTCGTCATCGGCGTGGCCGGCTGCCGCGGCACCCGCGCCAGTTGCCAGTGATCCAGTGCCCAGGCCCACAGCTCATCCCGACTGGCCGCGCGCAATTGCGGCGGCGGCGCCTGGCCGAGGAATTGCAGTGCCGCCCACAGTGCCGGTCCCGGCCGGGCCGGGTCGAGCGGCTGGGCCTGCGTCTGCTTGGAAAGTTTCTCGCCGGCGGCATCGACCGCCACGGGCAGATGCGCATGGACGGGTGTCGGCAGGCCGAGGCAACGTTGCAGGAAAATCTGCCGTGGCGTCGAGGCCAGCAGGTCGGCGCCGCGCACCACGTGCGTGATGCCAGCCGCCGCGTCATCGACCACCACCGCCAGCTGGTAAGCGAACAGGCCATCGGCGCGGCGCACGATGAAATCCCCCACCTGCCGTGACAAGTCGCAGGTCAGGCTCCCCTGCACGGCGTCATCGAACGCGATCCGCGTCGCATCGACCCGCACGCGCCAGGCCCGCACCGGCCGGCCGGCGGGCAAACCGTTGCGACAGGTGCCGGGATAAAGCACCGCACCGTCCGCGGCCAGCAACGAATCGGCCAGCTCGCGGCGGGTGCAGGCGCAGGGGAAAATCCGCCCGGCCTGCGTCAGCTGCTCCAGTGCTTCGGCATAGGCCGCCTGCCGCCGGCTCTGCCAGACCATCTCACCATCCCAGGCGAAGCCGAAAGACTCGAGCGTGTGCAGGATCGAGTCCGCTGCCGCCTGCGAACAGCGCGGCGCATCGACATCTTCCATGCGCAACAGCCATTCCCCGCCCTGGCTGCGCGCCTCGAGCAACGAACCGAGCGCCGCGACCAGCGAACCGAAATGCAGCGGCCCGCTCGGCGACGGTGCGAAGCGGCCACGATACAGGGAAGATGCTTTTGTCATTGGCAATCGAAAAAAGTGGCGCGGGCCAGCGCGAAACGATAGCATGGGCGCCCCCGCTTACCGGAGCCGCCCATGGCCACGCTGGAACTCACCGCCGAAAACTTCGAGACCACCATCAACGAAAACCCGAACGTCATCATCGACTTCTGGGCGCCCTGGTGCGCTCCCTGCCGCGGCTTCGCGCCCAGTTTCGAGGCGGCCAGCGAAAAGCACACTGACTTCGTCTTCGCCAAGGTCAATACCGAGGAACAGCCAAACATCGCCGCCGCCTTCAACATCCGTTCGATCCCGACGCTGATGATCTTCCGCGACCAGATCGTGATCTTTTCCGAGGCCGGCGCGCCGCCTGCCGATGCCTTCCACCACCTGCTCGACCAGGCGCTGGCGCTGGACATGGACACCGTGCGCAAGGAAATCGCCGAGGAGCAGCCGGCCGCACCGCGCGGCTGAAGACAAACTACCCGCGGCGCCGGCGTCTCGGACTCTGTCTGCCTGGGATTCCGCTTCGCGGGCAGGCAAGCGCCGACTTTGCGAACGGGGCAAGGTCAGACGTTGAACAGGAAGTTCAGCACGTCGCCGTCCTTGACCACATACTCCTTGCCTTCGGCGCGCATCTTGCCGGCTTCCTTGGCCCCCTGCTCGCCCTTGCAGGCGATGAAATCCTCGAAGCCGATGGTCTGCGCGCGGATGAAGCCGCGCTCGAAGTCGGTGTGGATGACGCCGGCGGCCTGGGGCGCGGTATCGCCCTTGTGGATGGTCCAGGCGCGGACTTCCTTCACTCCGGCGGTGAAATAGGTTTGCAGGCCGAGCAGATGATAGGCGGCGCGAATCAGGCGGTTGAGGCCCGGTTCATCGAGTCCCATGTCGGCGAGGAACATCTGCTTTTCCTCGTCCTCGAGCTCGGCGATCTCGGCCTCCATCGCCGCGCAGATCGCCACCACGTCGGCCTTTTCGCTGGCCGCACGGGCACGCACCGCGTCCAGATGCGGGTTGTGGTCGAAGCCGCCTTCCTTGACGTTGGCGACATACAGCACCGGCTTGGCGGTGATCAGGAACAGGGGCTTGAGCAAGGCCCGTTCTTCCCTGGAGAGATCGAGGGCGCGCAGCGGGCGCGCCTGGTCGAGCTGGGCCACGCACTTTTCCAGCACGGCGCAGAGTATCCGGGCCTCCTTGTCGCCCGCTGCCGCGGGCTTTTTCGCGCGCGCCAGCGCCTTTTCGGCGGTGGCGAGATCGGCCAGCGCGAGCTCGGTATCGATCACTTCGATGTCGGACAGCGGATCGACCTTGCCCGTCACATGCACGACATTGTCATCGGCAAAACAGCGCACGACGTGAACGACGGCATCGGTTTCGCGGATGTTGGCGAGGAACTGGTTGCCCAGGCCCTCGCCCTTGCTGGCGCCGGCAACCAGCCCGGCGATATCGACGAATTCGACGATGGCGTGCTGGATCTTCTGCGGGTTGACGATTTTCGCCAGCGCGTCGAGCCGCGAATCGGGCACTTCGACGATGCCGACATTGGGTTCGATGGTGCAGAAGGGGTAGTTCTCGGCCGCGATGCCCGACTTGGTCAGGGCGTTGAACAGGGTGGACTTGCCGACGTTGGGCAGGCCGACGATACCGCATTTGAGGCTCATGGCAGGTCTTTCTTCAGGGTGGGTGCTGCGGCCTTGGCCGACGAAGGATTGGAATTGATGCGCTGCGTGGCGGCGGCAACATCGCCGCGCGCCAGCAACGGCCAGGCCGCGAGGGCGCGCTCGAGCGCGCCGTCGATGTCGTCCTGTTCCTCGCGGCGCGGCGGTTTGAGGACGTAATCGACGACGGCGTTGCGGTCGCCCGGATGACCGATGCCGATGCGCAGCCGCCAGTAGTCCTGGGTGCCCAGATGCGCCGTGATGTCCTTGAGGCCGTTGTGGCCGCCGAGGCCGCCGCCGAACTTGAGCCGCATCTGGCCCGGCGGCAGGTCGAGTTCGTCATGCACCACCAGCATTTCTTCCGGCGCGATGCGATGGAACTGGGCCAGCGCGCGCACCGCCTGGCCGGAACGATTCATGAAGGTTTGCGGCAACAGCAGCCAGAGGCCCGCGCCCGCCCGCGAAGCACCGGCCAGGCCGTGAAAGCGCGACTCGCGGGCGAGGTTGACCCCCAACTCGGCGGCCAGCCGCTCACAAAACCAAAACCCGGCGTTGTGCCGGGTTTTGGCATGCTCGGCGCCGGGGTTGCCGAGGCCGACGATCAAGCGCAGGACAGCCTGCATGGCGAAAAATCAGCGCTTGTCGGTCTTCTCGGACTTCTTCTCGGCCTTTTTCTCGGCCACCGGAGCAACCGGCGTCGGAGCCGGCTCTTCCTCGACCGCGCCACGCACGGCCAGGATGGTCGCCACCACGGGGTTCTCGCCCTTGTGCAGGACGACTTCGACGCCGGCCGGCAACGGGATATGGGAAACGTGCAGTGAATGGCCGGCCACCAGATCCTTCAGATCGACTTCGAGCGAAGCGGGCAGATCCTTGGGCAGGCAGCGTACTTCGAGTTCGGTCAGCACGTGCTGGACGATGCCGCCGCCGAGTTTCACGGCCGGGGCGATGTCGGCATTGATGAAGTGCAGCGGCACCTTCTGGTGCAGCTTGTGCATGGCATCGACGCGCTGGAAGTCGGCGTGCAGAATCTGCAGGCGGTAAGGATGGCGCTGCACATCGCGCAGAACGCAGGTTTCCTTGGCGCCATCGATGTTGGCGGTCAGCACGGAGGAATAGAACGCCTCCTTGCGCATCAACTGGAACAGTTCGTTGTGGTCGATGCTGATTTGTTGCGGCCGGCCTTCGCCGCCATAAACGATGGCCGGGACCCGGTTCGTGCGACGCAGGCGGCGGCTCGCTCCGGTGCCCTGTTCATCGCGCTTGGTTGCATTGAATTCAAGTTGCATGATTGACTCCTGTGGGTACTGCTTCGGTACTGCGAAAAATCCCCGCCCGCGACCAGGCGAGGGGTTGAAAATCAGTCCATGAACAACGATGAAACCGAGGACTCGTTGCTGATCCGCAACATCGTCTCGGCCATCAGTTCGGCGATCGAAATCTGGCGGATGCGCGGGCAGGCCCGCGCCTCGTCGGACAGGGGAATGGTGTCGGTGACCACCAGTTCGTCGATTTCCGACTCGGTCACGCGAGCCACGGCGCTGCCCGACAGCACCGGGTGGGTACAGTAGGCGAGCACCCGCTTCGCGCCCTGCTCCTTCAGCGCCTGCGCCGCCTTGCACAGGGTGCCAGCGGTATCGACCATGTCGTCCATGATGACGCAGGTGCGGCCGGCGACATCGCCGATGATGTTCATCACCTCGGAGACATTGGCCTTCGGCCGCCGCTTGTCGATGATCGCCAGGTCGGAATCCAGCCGCTTGGCCAGGGCCCGGGCACGCACCACGCCGCCGACGTCGGGCGAGACCACCAGCAGGTCCTCGTGGCGCTGCTTCCAGATGTCGCCGAGCAGCACCGGTGCGGCGTAGATGTTGTCCACCGGAATGTCGAAGAAACCCTGAATCTGGTCGGCATGCAGATCGACGGTGAGCAGGCGCTGCACACCGGCGGCCTGCAGCATGTTGGCCACCACCTTGGCGGTGATCGCCACCCGCGCCGAACGCGGCCGGCGATCCTGCCGGGCATAGCCGAAATAGGGAATGGCGGCGGTGATGCGGCCGGCCGAGGCACGTTTCAGGGCATCGACCAGCACCATCACTTCCATCAGGTTGTCGTTGGTCGGCCGGCAGGTCGACTGGAGCACGAAAATATCCCGGCCGCGCACATGTTCGAGAATTTCGACATTGACTTCGCCATCGGAGAAACGGCCGACATTGGCTCGCCCCAGAGAGATATGCAGACGCTTGACGACATCGGCCGCCAGCTTTGGATTGGCGTTGCCGGTGAAGACCATCAGGTTGTCGTAGGACATGTCCGTTTGCTCTGGCGCATCCGGCAGATCAATGCTCTGCCGCGGCTATCGTGGATCGGGGGCTGGGGAGGAAGGATTCGAACCTTCGCATGCTGGAATCAAAATCCAGTGCCTTAACCAGCTTGGCGACTCCCCAACTTCGGTGTGCCACACGCGCCGCACGATCACGTCCGCTGCGGGTGGGTGGCGAAAGGACGCGCATTGTCGGGGTTTTCGCGTTTCGTGTCAATTCATGGCCAGCGGGGGATGCGGGATGCATCGGCTGGCGCATGCGCCGTCCCGCCAGCGCCGACTTTCAGGCCGACAGGGGGCGAGCGTCAGACAATGGCGGCCTCGGCAACTTCGCCGGCCCGCGCCCGCCAGCCTTTCGGCGATTGTTCCAACACAATGCGCTGATTGATGAGGCGGTCGACATCGTTGATCCGGCTCACTACACGGCGAATCGCCGCATTGCCGTCCGCATGGGCCTCAAACACCAGCCGGATCATGCGATTGGCCCACTTGGGAACCTTGCCGGTTTTCTCCCAGCGGGCAATCGATTGGGCATCGATGCCCATCAGCTTGCCCAGGCCGGATTGCGACAGGGACATGCCGGCGCTGCGCAGGTAGCGGAATTCCGCGCCCGCGAGCTTGCCCGGCTTGCGGGCCAGAGCGAGGCAGACCGCCCGCGTCAAGCCTTCCACATCCTCGAACCGCAGGCCAGCGCCGTAGGACGTTTGCACGCGCTCATAGCCATTGGCCAGCCAGACATTTTTCAAACCCATATCGTCCCAGCGAACCATGCTCATCCCCTATCCAGATCAATCGCCGTAACCACCACCACGGCCGGATTAGCCGCATCCACGGCTACCACCAAGGCCAAGTGCCGCCCGGCGATGTAGTACTCCATGCGGCATTCCAGGGTGCCGTGCCGTTGGTTCGGTTCCGGTTCCCGGTGCAGCGTACCCCGCCGCAGTATCTCGATAGCCGCCACCCGTGAAATCTGCCGCTGGCGCATCCGCAGCAAAGCATGTTCCGTGAACACCACGTTACGGGCCTCGCCCGCCGCTTGCCGGATGAATCGCTGCCACTGACTTTTCGGCCATCCGGCCATGCGCCGCGAACCTATCAAAATGATAGGTTCGGATGATCCGCCTGAATCACACTCGCGTCAACTCACATGGCCAGCGGATGGCGGTCGATGCCACGCGCGATGAAGCCCCGCATGCCCGGCGGTAGCGCGGCGTGCGCGGTGCGGGCCGGCGCTTCGGAATCGAACCCGACGAAACAGCAGGCGCCGGAGCCGCTCAGGCGGGCATCGCCCCAGCGGCGCAGCCAGTCGAGGTGCGCGGCGATCTCGGGAAAGCGGGCGCGGGCCACGGCTTCGAGGTCGTTGCGGCCAAAGCCGGGAAACCAGTCGGCGGCGGCGATCGGTGGCGTGTTACGGACGAGTTCCGGCGCGGCGAAGATGGTCGCGGTGGGCACCGCGACCGGCGGCACGAGTACCAGATACCAGGCCGGCGGCGGCGCCACATCGGTGAAGCGCTCGCCGACGCCCTCGGCAAAGGCCGTGTGCCCGTGAATGAAGATCGGCACATCGGCGCCCAGCCCGAGGCCGATGCGTTGCAGCGCAGCGGCATCGAGCTTGCATCCCCACAGGCGATTCAGCGCAAGTAGCGTGGTCGCCGCATCGGAACTGCCGCCGCCCAGGCCGCCGCCCTGCGGCAGGGATTTTTCCAGATGGATGGTGGCGCCCCAGGCGTCGTTCGCCGTATCGGACTCTGTCTGCCTGGGATTCCGCTTCGCGGGCAGGCAAGCGCCGAGTTTTTGCAGCGCCCGCGCGGCGCGGACGACGAGATTCCGCTCGTCCGCCACGCCGGGCAACGGCGTCGCCAGCACGATGCTGCCGTCATCGCGCGGCGAAAAGCGCAGGCGATCGCCAAGGTCGAGGAAACGAAACACGGTTTGCAGCAGGTGGTAGCCATCGGCGCGACGGCCGACGACATGCAGGAACAGGTTGAGCTTGGCCGGCGCCGGCCACCAGCGCGACCAGCCGTCCGCCATGTCATCCGTGTCACCCATGTCGCCCGGATTCATTCGTCCAGCGTCCAGTCATCGACGATTAGCCGCAGTTCGATCTGCTCGCGACGGGCTTCGAGCGCGCGCAAAAGTCGGCGCTGGCCAGACGGCGAGTCGAGCACGACGCTGTCGGTGACGCTCACCCGCCAGCCATCGACCTCGCCCTGCAACCGCGGATGGGCGCCGCGCAACCAGTCGGCCAGCGCTTCGAGCGGCAATGCGGTGCCGAGAACGTCCTGGGTCAGCAGGCGCAGATCGCTGGCGACGATCGGCGGCCGGTTGGGTTGCGTCAGCCGCGCGCCGCCGGCATCGCGTTCGATCTCGGCCAGGCCCTGGCCGAGCGGCGAGAGGAACAGCACCCGGTCGCCGGTGGAGGAATGCTGCCAGTGAAAGCCCAGGTGATCGTGGCGTTCGCCATTTTTCAGCGCGATCCGTCCGTCGGCGACGAACCGCTCGAGCGGCGGGCCGAGAACGATCGTTTCGGGCGGACTCGCCGTCGACTCGGGATTGGCCGGGGCTTTGCCTGCCTGGAATTCCCCTTCGGGGGCAGGCAGCTCCGCGCAGGCACCGAGGCCGAGGCAGGCCAGGGTGAGCGCCAGACAGCGGGCCTGGCGCATCAAGGCACGAAGCGCTTGATCGTGGTCTCAAGCGCCTTGTTTTGCGGATGGGTCTTAGCCGCCTCGCGCCAGAGTTTCAGCGCCTCGTCGCGCCGCCCGAGCGCCCACAACACCTCACCGATATGCGCAGCGATTTCGGGGTCGGAGCGCTGGGTGTAGGCCCTGCGCAGATATTCGAGTGCGGGTTCCAACTGTCCCTGGCGAAACGAAACCCAGCCCTTGCTGTCGAGGATGAAGGGATCGTTCGGCGCCAGTTCGAGCGCCTTGTCGATCAACTGGGCGGCCTCGGGAAGGCGCTGGTCATGATCAGCCAGCGAATAGCCCAGGCCGTTGTACGCCTGCGCGGAATCCGGCTTGAGTTCGATCAGCCGGCGCAGATGTTTTTCGAGGACATCGAGATAGCCCAGCGCCTCGGCCGCCAGAGCGGTCTCGTAGAGCAGGTCGGGATCGTCCGGCTGTGCCGCCAGCGCCTCGCTGAGCAGGGCGTAGGCGTCGGCGTGATGGCCGGCATCGCGCATCAGCTGCGCTTCGGCGATGGTCAGCCGCACGTCGCCCGGCAACACGGCGCGCGCGGCTTCGAGTTGCTCGCGTGCCGCATCGAGCTTGTTCTGCTGGAACAATATCTGCGCCGCGCGGACGCGCGCCGGCAGCAGATGTTCACCGGCGGCCACTGCCTGGTACCAGGCCAGCGCCTGGTCGCTGCGTTTGTCCTGGTCGGCGATCTGGCCCAGGTAATAGCGCGCCGTATCGAGGTCGCCGCGACCGATCTCGACGAAGCGCCGCAAGCGGTACTCGGCCTCGGCGGTATCGTCGAGTTGCAGCGACAGCACGCCGACGGCAAACAGCACATCGGGATGATCGGGACGAACGGCGAGCAGCGTCTGGAACTCGCCACGCGCCTCGGCGTAACGTTTTTCCGCGACCAGGGTGCGCGCGTAGCCCAGGCGCACGTCGTTGGCCTGCGGATGGGCAAGCAAAAACTGCTTGAGGTAATCGAGCTGCGCCGCGCCGCGCGGCAACTGGTCGGCCTTGAGCAGCGCCGCCAGCTCCCAGTCGGGGCGCAGGGCCAGCGCCTGGTCGATTTCGGCGCCGGCGCGTGCCTTGTCGCCAACGCCGAGGGCGGCCTGCGAACGCAAGAGATGCGCCTCGGGCAGGTTCGGCCAGGGCGCGGTGACCTGCTCGAACAGGCGCGCCACCACCGCCTTGTCCGGATAACGGGCAAAGACCTGGGCGAGCTGCAGCAGCAGTTCGCCGGCGCGCGGGCCAGCCAGCTTCAGTTCGCCGCCGAAACGCTTGGCCAGCTCGTCCACCCGGCCGCTGGCGAGCAGCAAGGTGGCTTCCATCTGCCGCGCCTGTTTGGCCTCCGGCTCCAGTTCGAGCCACAGGCGCACAGCCTCCAGCGCCTGCTCGTACTGCTTGGCATAAAAAGCCACTTCGGCGGCCCGTCGCACGATGCGCGGGTCGCGCGTGGTTTTCGCCAGGTCGAGATAAAGCCCGGAAGCCAGCGCCAGCTGGCCGCGCTGGCCGGCGATTTCGGCGAGCAGGAACTGATAGAGAATCTGCCCGCTCAGCTCCTGCTTCGGCAGGTGCCCGTCCGCCGCGGGTGCTTCGGCCTGCTCCGCCAGAGGCGGAACCACGGCGGGCGCGGGCGGCGGGATGTTCTGCGCCAGGGCGGGGCCAGCGGCGAGAACGAGCAACAGCGGTGCGAAACGTCTGGCGGCAAAGATCAACGAGGACGGCATGGGGGAAAGATTCATGGTCGGGTTACCTGGCGGAGCATCCTCTACAATGCCGCGATGTTAGCAGTTTCGCCCGCCCCGCTTGCCGCCCCGACCTTCACTGCGCATGCCTGAACTGCCCGAAGTCGAGGTCACCCGCGCCGGCATCGCACCGACGCTCGTCGGTCGGCGTCTCGCCAGCGCCGACTTTTTCGTGCCCGCGCTGCGCTATCCCCTGCCGCAGATGGAGCGCGAGGCCTTCGTCGGCCGCCGGCTGCTCGCCATCCGGCGGCGGGGCAAGTATCTGCTGCTCGATTTCGGCAACGGCCATCTGCTGATTCACCTGGGCATGTCCGGCAGCCTACGGCTGGTCGCCCCGGCGCAGCCGCGGCAAAAGCACGACCATGTCGATCTGCGCTTTGCCGGCAAGGCGCGGAGCGATGCCACCAATGACGCCATCATCCTGCGCCTGCGCGACCCGCGCCGTTTCGGCGCCCTGCTCTGGCTGCCGGACGAGCCGTGGACGCATCCGCTGCTCAAGGTGCTGGGCATCGAGCCGCTTGCCGCGGCCTTCGACGCCGACTGGCTGAAACGGGAACTGGCGGGTCTCAAGGCGGCCATCAAGCCGACGCTGATGGACAGCCACCGCATCGTCGGCATCGGCAACATCTACGCCGCGGAAAGCCTGTATCGCGCCGGCATCGACCCGCGTGCCACGGCCGGAAAAATTTCCGGCCAGCGCCTGGCCCGGCTCGTCCCCGAAATCAAGGCCACGCTCGAAGCCGCCATCGCCGCCGGCGGCAGCAGCCTGCGCGATTTCATTCATTCCGACGGCAGCAGCGGCTATTTTCAGCAGCAGTATTTCGTCTATGGCCGCGAAGGCCTGCCCTGTCGCGTCTGCGCCACCCCGATCCGCGAAATCCGCCAGGCGCAGCGGGCAACGTTTTATTGCCCGCGCTGCCAACGCTAGGGTCGGCGATTCGGTGGCTACTCGGTGGCTACTCGGCGGCTACTTGGCCGCGGTGAGCTTGAGGAACTTGGCCATCAGATCCTCCTTCGACTCGACGTGGTCGGTGTCGTCGGGAATGCAATCGACCGGACAGACCTCGCGGCACTGCGGGGTGTCGAAGTGGCCGACGCACTCGGTGCATTTGTTGGGGTCGATGACATAGATTTCATCGCCCTGGGAAATGGCGCTGTTCGGACATTCCGGCTCGCAAACGTCGCAGTTGATGCATTCATCGGTGATTTTGAGGGACATGCTTTCTTCCTTGGACTGGATTCAATGACGTTCCGGAATCCGTTGCGCCAGCCGCGCCATGACCTGCGGCTGGACGAACTTCGAGACATCGCCGCCGAGCAGCGCGATCTCGCGCACCATGGTCGCCGAGATGAACATGTACTGCTCGGCCGGGGTGAGGAAAACGGTTTCGATTTCGGGGTGGAGATTGCGGTTCATGCCCGCCATCTGGAATTCGTATTCGAAGTCGGAGGCGGCGCGCAGGCCGCGCAGAATGATGTTGGCGCCTTGTCGCTCGACGAAATCCATGAGCAGGCCGTCGAAGCCCATGACTTCGACATTGGCATAACCGGCGAGCACCTCGCGGGCGATCTCCGCCCGCTCGGCGAGCGAGAACAGGGGGCATTTGCCCCGGCTCTCGGCCACCGCGATGATGACCCGGCCGAACAGTCGCGCGGCGCGACGGACGATATCTTCATGCCCGCGGGTGAAGGGATCGAAGGTTCCCGGATAGACGGCGACGTTGGTGGTCATGTCGGCTCCAGCAAATGAAAGAAAACCTGCCCGGCGCGTCCCTGCCGGCTCACCGACCAGCGCCCGAGGCGGGTGAGTGGCGCTTCGGCTTCGGCATAGAGCAGCGCCTCGGGCGTGGCCCATGCGTCCAGCCGGGGCAGGATGCGCTCCAGCCAGCCCTGGTGATACGGCGGGTCGAGAAAGATCAGATCGAACCGTCGGGCCTCCGGGGGGGCGAATTTTAACGCATCGCAACAAAAGAGGGCGAGTCGCGGACAGTCGAGGGTGGCCGCATTTTTTTGCAACTGGGCAAAGGCCAGGCGGGAAGACTCGACGAGGGCGACGTAATCCGCCCCGCGCGAGGCGGCTTCGAAGCCGAGAATGCCGCTGCCGGCGAACAGATCGAGGCAGGAGCGTCCGCTCAAGTCCTGCCCCAGCCAGTTGAACAGGGTTTCCCGCACCCGGTCCGGGGTCGGCCGCAGGCCCGGGGCAGCGGTCACCTGGATCAGACGGCTGCGCCACTCGCCGCCGGTGATGCGGATGCGGCTCATGCGGGGTGAGGACGAACGGACACGATGGACACGACAAAATTCCGTCATTCCGGGCTCGACCCGGAATCCAGGTGTGGCCCTCGGTGCTTCGCGGTGACCACCGCATGGATTCCCGATCGGGAATGACGAGGCCGCTCCCCGCGTGTGGCATGCAATTTCGCGAGCGGAGAGTTCACGGGTGCTCAGTCGGCGGCAACGATCACCGTAACCAGATGATCGAGCGGCACATGCCGGGCGAAGGCCGCCCTGACCTGCGCGGCGGTCACTGCCTCGACCCGCGCCGGAAAATCGTCGAGATAGGTCAGCGGCAGCTCGTAAAACCCGATCAGCGAGAGATAGCCGAGCAGCTTGGCGTTGCTGTCGAGGCGCAGGGCAAAGCCGGCCACCAGATTCTTTTTCGCTGCCGCGAGTTCCGCGGCGGTCGGGCCCCGGGCAATGAAGCCGGCCAGCACGTCATCGACCACGGCAAGCGCCGCCGCGGCCTGTTCGCGCTTGGTCTGCAGGCCGATCTGGAACGGGCCTGGCTGCAGCCGTGGGGCGAAATAGGAATATACGCTGTAGGCATAGCCGCGCTTCTCGCGCACTTCCTGCATCAGCCGCGAGACGAAGCCGCCGCCGCCGAGGCTGTAGTTGCCGACCAGCAGCGGAAAATAGTCCGGATCGCCGCGGCGCACCGCCGGCAGGCCAAGCAGAATATGGCTTTGCGCCGCCGGATGCGGCAGCTTGATCGTCTGTTTGACGGGTAGGTTCACCGGCGGTAGCGGCGATGCCTCCTCGCCGGGTGGCAGGTCGGCCGTCAGTCGGGCGGCAATGGCCTCGGCCTCGGCCCGACTGATGGCGCCAACGAGCGAAACCACCGCCCGTCTTGCCGCGTAATGGCGCCGGTAAAAGTCGATCGCGTCCTCGCGCGTGATGCCGGCCACCGACTCGGCGGTCGGACTCCTGCCATAGGGATGATCGGAATAGATGGCGGCGGCAAAGCGCTTGGCGGCGATGACTTCGGGACGGGTGTCGCCCTCGCGCAGCGCAGCGATGGCGCGCATCTTTTCGCGTTCGAGCACGGCTTCGGGAAAAGTCGGCGCTGACACCACGGCGTGCAGCAGCTCCAGCGCGGCCGCCCGCTCGGCCGGCGAAGTCAACGTGCGCAGGCCGAGGCTGGCGCGATCGCTATCGACGCTGCCAGAAAGCTGCGCGCCGCTGTCGGCCAGGCGCTGGGCGATCTGTTCCTCGTCGAGCCCGGCCGCGCCGGCATCGAGCAGGCCGTGAGTGAGGCCGGCCAGACCCGCCTTGGCGGCCGGCGCCTGCGCCTCGCCGGCGGCGAAATCGATGGCCACGTCGAGTATCGGCAGTTGCGGCGCGGCGACGAAATACACCCGCGCGCCGCTCGGCGTGGTCCAGTGCTCGATGCTCACACCGGCCAGCGCGCTGGAGGAGGCGAGGAGGAAAAACACGGTTCGTAACAGCTTCATCGTTGCTCCCGAAATCAATGCCGCAATCCGGCCGGCGGAGGCTTGGGCCGGGTCTCGTCGATCGGCTGCGGATCGAGCACGGCCACCGTCAGATGATCATCGACGAAATATTTTTTCGCCACCGCCTGCACTTCTTCGGCGCGCACGTCCTTGATCTTTTCCACCAGCAGGTCGATGTCGCGCCAGGAAAGGCCGGCGCCCTCGGTGCTGCCGATTTCCATCGCCTGGGCCATCAGCGAGTCGCGTTTGTAGGTCTGCGCCGCGACGAGCTGAATCTTGATCCGCTGCAACTCCTCGGCGCTGACGCCTTCGTTCTGGATGCGGGCGATTTCCTCGCGCAGCGCGGCTTCGAGTTCGACCACGGTATGCCCCTCGGCCGGCTGGCCATCGAGCAGGAAGCTGGCTTCGCCGCGCAGCGTGCCGTCATAGCCGGCGCCGGCCGACTGGGCGATGCGCGAACCGCGCACCAGGTGCCTGGCCAGTCGCGCCGCGTCGTGGCCGTCGAGCACGGCGGCCAGCACTTCGAGGGCGAAGGGTTCGCGCTCCTGGCGCGGATCCTTGAGTTTGGGAACCTTCCAGAGCATGGCCAGATAGGGCAGCTTGGCCGGCGCCTTCACCGTCAGCCGGCGAATGCCGATCTGCTCCGGTTCGTTTTGCGGTTTGCGCTCGGGCAAGGCTCGCGGCTTGAAACGGCCGTAATATTTTTCGGCCAGACGAAACACCTGGCGATGATCGACATCGCCGACCACCACGACATAGGCATTGTTCGGCGCATACCAGGCCGTGTACCAGTCCCGCGCGTCCTGCCAGGTCAGGTGTTCGAGATCGTCCATCCAGCCAATCACCGGCCGCCGGTAGGGATGAGCGGTGAAGGCGACCGCGCGCAGATTCTCATGCACCAGCGATTGCGGATTGTCCTCGGTGCGCCAGCGCCGCTCTTCCATCACCACCTTCATCTCGGAGGCGAATTCTTTCGGCGTAAAGGCCAGGTTCTGCATCCGATCGGCTTCGAGCTGCATCATCCGCGCCAGCGCCGCCTTGGGCACGATCTGAAAATAGGCGGTGTAGTCGTGGCTGGTGAAGGCATTGTCGCGGCCACCGGCCGCGGCCACCTGTTTGTTGAACTCGCCGGCGGGCAAGTTCCGGGTGCCCTTGAACATCAGGTGTTCGAGGTCGTGCGCGACGCCCGAGCTGCCGTCCTTCTCGTCGATGCTGCCGGCGCGATACCAGACCATGTGCACCACGGTCGGCGCGCGGTGGTCTTCCTTGACGATGAGCTTCAACCCGTTGCCCAGTGTGGTTTCGAAAGTCGTTTCGGGAACAGGGGCGGCAGAGTCCGCAAAACTTCCCGCTGTTGGGGCGCACAGCGCTGGCGCCGGCAGGACGGCGACGAGGAGCAGGAGACAAGCCAGGAAGCGTGATGTCATGGTGAGCCTTGGGTGTGGAACGCGGTGAACTCGAGGATGGGGAAAACCGCTCTGTTAGAATTTGCTGCCGCGCTATCTTAACGCGCGACGACCTTCCTCCGACACTGACCCGCGATGTTTGGTTTCCTGAAAAAAGATCCGGCTCCGCAAACGGCCGCCCCCGCCCCCGGCTGGAAAGAACGGCTCAAAAGCGGGCTCGCGCGCACCCGGGCGGCGCTCGGCTCGCCGCTCGCCGAGCTGTTCGGCCGCGGCCGGATCGACGAGGAACTGCTCGACGATCTCGAAGCCACGCTGCTCACCGCCGACTGCGGCATCGACGCCAGCCAGTGGCTGCTGGCCGAGATCAGGCAAATCATCAAGCGCGACAAGCTGGAAACGCCCGAAGCACTGCGCGCCGTGCTCGAAGAACGGCTGACCGCCCTGCTTGCCCCGCTCGAACAGCCGCTGGTGATTGGCGAACAACGCCCCTTCGTGATCATGATCGCCGGGGTCAACGGCGCCGGCAAGACCACCTCGATCGGCAAGCTGGCCCGGCATTTCCAGGCCGAAGGCCACTCCGTCCTGCTCGCCGCCGGCGATACCTTCCGCGCCGCGGCGCGCGAACAACTCACGGAATGGGGCCGCCGCAACGAGGTCACGGTCATCGGCCAGGACGGCGGCGACCCGGCCGCCGTGGTGTTCGACGCGATCCACGCCGCCCGCGCCCGCCACATCGATGTCATGCTGGCCGATACTGCCGGCCGGCTGCCCAGCCAGCTGCACCTGATGGAAGAGATAGCCAAGGTCCGCCGCGTCATCCAGAAGGCCGCGCCCGGCGCGCCGCACGAAGTGCTGCTGGTGCTCGACGCCACCATCGGCCAGAACGCGGTGCAGCAGGTCAAGGCCTTCGACCAGGCGATCGGTGTCAGCGGGCTCATCGTCACCAAGCTCGACGGCACGGCCAAGGGTGGCGTCCTCGCCGCGATTGCCCGCCAGTGCCCGAAACCGGTGCGCTTCATCGGCGTCGGCGAGGGCATCGACGATCTGCAACCCTTCCGGGCCACCGAGTTTGTCCAGGCGTTGCTCGGTACGCCACCCACATCGCCGTGATCCGCTTCGACCAGGTTGGCAAACGTTATCCGCCCGACATCGATGCCCTGACCGAGGTCGGTTTCGACATCGCCGCCGGCGAACGGGTCGTCATCAGCGGACACTCGGGCGCCGGCAAATCGACCCTGCTCAAACTCATCGCCGCGATCGAGCGCCCCACGCGCGGCAGCGTGCTGCTTGGCGGACAGAACATCGGCGCCCTGCCGCGCTCGGCGCTGCCCTTCGTGCGCCGGAAGATGGGTTTGGTCTTGCAGGATCAGAAGCTGCTGTTCGACCGCTCGGTGTTCGATAACGTCATGCTGCCGCTGGCCATCACCGGCTTTCCGCCGAAAGAGGCCGCCTTGCGCGTGCGCGCCGCCCTCGACAAGGTCGGCCTCGCCCGGCGCGAGAAAGCCTTGCCGATCGCCCTCTCCGGCGGCGAACAACAACGGCTGGCGATCGCCCGCGCCGTGGTCAGCCGCCCTGCGCTGCTGCTGGCCGACGAACCGACCGCGCATCTCGACCACGAGACCGCGACGGATGTGGCGCGCATCTTCGAGGAATTCCACCGCGCCGGAGTCACGGTGTTGGTGGCCACTTACGATGCCTCGCTGTTCCCTGGCGCACGCCGGATCGAGCTGGTGCACGGACGCCTGTCATCATGAAGGGCTGGCTCTTTCAGCAGTCCACTGCGGCCCGGCTGGCTTTTCGCCGCCTCGCGGCGGCGCCCTTCAACACCCTGCTTTCCTTCCTCGCCATCGGCGTCCTGTTGTCCCTGCCGGCCACCGGCCAGATGCTGCTGACCAATCTCCAGCGCCTGTCCGCAAGCAGCACGGTCATGCCGCAAATCTCCGTCTTCATGGCCGGCGACGCCGATGCCAGGGCGACCAGGGAAATCGCCGAGCGGCTGAAGCATGTTGGCGGGGTCCGCCAGGTCGAATTTTTACCGCGCGAAGCAACCCGGGCCCGCCTGAAATCCACCGAGGGCCTGCGCGGCGTGATCGAGGCGCTGCCCGACAATCCCTTTCCGGACGCCTTCGTCGTCACCCCGGGCGACACGGCCCCGGCGGCGCTGGAACAACTGGCCGGCGAATTCCGCCAATGGCCGCACGTCGAGCATGTCCAGCTCGATTCGGCCTGGCTGCAACGGCTCGACGCGCTGTTCCGCCTGGGCAGAACCGGCCTCATTCTGCTTGCCACGCTGCTCGGGCTCGGACTGATCGCCATTACCTTCAACGTCATTCGCCTGCAAATCCTGGTCAGCCGCGCCGAAATCGAAGTCAGCCAGTTGCTCGGCGCCACCGACCGGTTCATTCGCCGGCCCTTCCTTTACTTCGGCGCCCTGCTCGGGCTCGGTGGCGGCGGCAGCGCCGTGTTGCTCGTCCTGGCGGCCACGCTCTGGCTGCGCGCGCCGCTGGCCGAACTGATGCAGCTTTACGGAATCGCCCTGGTTCTGCAGCCCTTGTCCGTAGCGGATACGCTTGCCCTGCTCGGTTGCGCCGCCGTGCTGGGCTGGAGCGGCGCCGCACTTTCGCTCCGCCAGTTTTTGCGCTGATTTTCCAGCGGACAGGGCCAAGAACGGCCAAGACATGAAACTTCTTTCGCAATCCGCAGTCCCATGGAGCAAATCAGGTTTCGTTTATATTCAGGTGCCGGTCGGTTGGCCCCCCGTTTTCGCCTGAACGGTACCCGTCTGGCACTCCGCCCATTTGAGTGCTAATATTTTGCGCTAGGAGGTTGAACATGACGCACGCTTTATCGATCAGCCAGTTTCCCGCCATCGCCACGAGCGGGAGCCTGGAAGCTTATATTTCGGCGGCGAACCGCATGCCCATGCTCAGCGAGACTGAAGAGCACGCGCTTGCCGTGCGCCTGCGCGAGAGCGGCGACGTGGAAGCCGCGCGCCAGTTGGTGACTTCTCACTTGCGTCTGGTAATTGCCATTGCCCGTGGCTATCGGGGCTATGGCCTGCCGCATGCCGATCTGATTCAGGAAGGCAATATCGGCCTGATGAAGGCGGTAAAGCGCTTCGACCCGAGTCGCGGCGTGCGTCTGGTGTCGTTTGCCATGCACTGGATCAAGGCCGAAATCCATGAGTACATCCTCAAAAACTGGCGGCTGGTGAAAATCGCCACGACCAAGGCGCAACGCAAGCTGTTCTTCAACCTGCGCAGCCTCAAGGCGGCGCTGGCGCAACAGGAAGGCGCGCGCCAGGGTTTCAATACCCTCGATGTGGACGCCGTCCAGGCGGTCGCCCGGCAGCTCAAGGTCAAGCCCGAAGAAGTGGTCGAGATGGAGACCCGTCTCACCGGCGCCGACATTTCGCTGGAACCGCTGACGGAGGACGAGGAAGAACGTTATGCGCCGATTGCCTACCTCGCGGCGGACAACGACACCGAGCCGGTCGCGATCCTGCAACGCAGGGAGCGCGACCGCATGGAAGGCGAGAGTCTGCATGCGGCGCTGACCGCGCTGGACGAGCGTAGCCGTACCATCGTCCAGCGGCGCTGGCTGGTGGCCGAGGAAGAAAAGGCCGCCACCTTGCACGAACTGGCCGAAGAATACGGCGTTTCCGCCGAACGCATCCGCCAGATCGAGGCCAAGGCCATGCAGAAAATGAAGGGGCTGCTGGCCGCGCAGGCGTGAGACGCCCGCGCCGGCCAGGAGGCGGCAGTTCGACTGCCGGCACATCGCGATACAAAATCGCCGATAGCGCTTGGCTCCGAGCCGCGCCGGAAACATCCCGCTCAGTGGCCGGATAAGTCAAAACCCGTTCCACCCCGGCACCCAAATTTCACCCGGATGACGCTTGCCGTGATGCAGGATGAATTGCCTGATCCATGAAATATAGGTATTCTCGGTGCTCAAGCCATAGTGCTTGAAACGAATCTTGTTGCGCACCTGATCGAGTAATTTTCTGGACTGCAGAACTGTCGTAGTTTCTTGATGGCTTGTCCTGTTGATTTTTATTTATCATTTATTAACAAAAAGATAATTTCCATCAACCATGGCTGTACGACTTGTTAGCCAGCTTATCGGACAAGTCATGTCGTATACATTACGTTGGGCCTTTAGGAATCTCTGACATGACCATCGAAGATGCGGTTCTGAAGCGGTTGCAAGGGCTCGTAGATGAAGCTAACCATTTGCGCCAAGCAAATGAGCACGGCCAAGCTCACTCGGACGCGCAACTCCAAGAATGTGGCGGCTGGATGGCCTCTGCGTTAAATATCGTCCAGATACTCTGCCCAAACGATTCAAACGCATTTCGGAAGCGAGCGGAGGAAATTTCAGCCCGAAAGTCAGGATGGTGTGCTCCGGGTGACGTTGGCGAATTAGCGGCGCTGCTTAAAAATCTTGCCAAAGACGTTGATGCTGGCCTGCTTACCTCAATTGCCGATAGGGCCAGAGCAGAAACCTTTGACGAATTTCTTGAGCATGGTCGGGCCTATCTCAAGGAACAAAAGAAGCAGGAAGCTGGAGTCATATGCGGAGTTGTGTTCGAAGACACGGTAAGACGAATCTGCCGTAAGAATGACATTGAAGAGGCCGGGGTTCAGCTTGATTCATTGATCGGGTCTCTCACAAAAATTGAGGTTCTGACAGGTGCTAAAGCAAAACGTGCTCGAGTAGCCGCGCATGTCAGAACCAAAGCTACTCACGCACAATGGGATGAATTCGATCTGGCTGACGTCTCAGCGACTGCGGATATAACCCAAGAGCTTATCAGTGCTCAGCTGGATAATTAACGTTGGGCAGCAGAAACGAAATCACACTTATGGAGCGGTACATGAAACCGACAAGGCGCTGTTCGCTGCTAGTTCTCACATTGGTATCCTTATTTGCCGCGACTGCCCATGCAGAGATGCCCATCAAGGCACACCTCGCGCAATGCACAGTTGATTCCTATGGCGATGCCGGTAGGCACTTTCTCAAAGAGAACGAGTCTCAAAAGGATCGTGACAAGGCCTACCGAAACTGGATGCTCCTTTGCATGGAGGCCAAGGGTTTCACCTACGACATCAAGGCCTGTCCGCTCACGCATGACGGCGTGTTGAAGGCCTCCGACCCTAGTTGCTACAAGCGAATGTAGGCGAAATCACGTTGGGCATTCGATGCCACCGCATTCGTCGAGCGGCTTTTCGACGAGAACTTGGAGGTCATTATGAAACGCACAGTTCTATTCCTTGCCTTGGTCACGCTCTCTGGAGCAGTTCTCGCCGACAAATATGTCAACGGCTACACTCGAAAAGACGGCACTTATGTTCAAGGTCATACCAAGAGTAGCCCTGACGAATATCGCTCCAACAACAAAGGTTCACAGACCTACGGCGGCAGTCAGCGCGACGAGTACAGCGCCGGAACAGGTGCCACGAACAAGAGTAATTCCAGCTATGGCTGGCGCGACAATGACCGCGACAATGTAAGCAATCCTTATGATCGGAAACCAGAGTCAAAAAGAGGTTGGTAATTTTCTTTTAAAAGTCGGCGCTGGCGAGACGGCGAAAATGCCCAACCCGGCAGTCCACACGGACGCTGCGCGATAAGGCCGCGCAGCGCCGGTGGCTTCTACGTTGGGCGTCATCAGTCTGTGCGGATTTTGCATTGGAGGAAATATGAAGGGCAGTTGTTTGTGTGGTGCCATTGAGTACGAGGTCGATCAACTGGACATGCCAATTAGTCACTGCCATTGCCGCACTTGTCGCAAGGCCCATTCCGCTGCCTTCGCATCGAATGCCGGTGTTATGCGAGAGCATTTCCGCTGGGTCAGAGGTAAGGAAAAGCTGACGGCCTTTGAGTCATCGCCGGGAAAGCTTAGGCATTTCTGTTCTGTTTGCGGTTCCCACCTCGTGGCTGAGCGCCTAGCGCAGCCACACATCATTGTGCGCGTGGCAACACTCGACGAAGATCCCGGCTCTAAGCCAGTCATGCACATATGGTGTTCGCACGACGTACCGTGGTTGCAGGACGGTGAGAACACTCAGTTCTATCAAGAGTGGCAACCCGGTCGGTAATGAGCATGACGCCCAACCCGGCAGTCAAGCGGGACTGCGCAAAAGCGCGCAGCCCCTTACTTTTACGTTGGATCGCTAGTTACCTAAGGGAGAAACAGCTATGTCGTTGACAAGCGCGTACCTGATGACGACAAAGAATCTTGACGCCTTTCTGAATGCGCTTCGAGCAGCCAAGGCTCCCGAGCGCTTCAACAATAAGTTCCTTACACAACTCGACTTCACAAGCAGCAATGATCGCTTGTTCATAGGTTTGCTTAAGGGGCTAGGTTTTATTGATGAAAGTGGGGTACCCACAAAACGTTACTACGCGTTTCTAGACCAAACCGAATCAGGCAAAATTCTTGCCGAGGCTGTGCGCGAGGCGTATGAGGACCTGTTCGCTGTTAACAAGAAGGCGCAAGACCTCTCCGTCGAAGAAGTTAAGAACAAGCTTAAAACACTTACTCAGGGCCAAAAGTCCGACAACGTTGTTGGGCTAATGGCCATGACATTCAAAGCGCTCGCTGCACTCGCTGACTGGAAGGCGCCGCATGTCGAGAAGATTGAAAAGGCCGCGGATTTGGAAAAGCCAAAGACACCTGAAAAGCCCCAGCATGTGGACGCCGCCGCCGCGCAGACTGGAAAGCCGCTTCAGTTGCATTACGACATACACATTCATTTGCCGGAGTCGCGGGATCCTGCTGTGTTCGATGCCATCTTTGAAGCCATGAAGAAGCATCTGTCTTCTTAATGCCATGAGAGGCGATCTCTATTCTTTTGCTTTCCGCGCTCTTCTGACGGAGTCTGCGCTCGATAAAACATCACGGATAAGTCGCATATCACTAACATCCAATGTCGATGCCGCCGTAGCTGCACGACTTCCTATCTCAGCGCTCGATGAGGACTTGGTGTCCCGCGCGAAACGGATGGCTACTGTTTATGTCGCCATTGCTGCGTTCGAGAACACAGTCCGCGAGTTTGTATCGAAGCGGCTCTTGGAAATCGTCGGAGCGGATTGGTGGAAGAGCGCAGTACCAGAGAAAATTCGGACCAGGGCCGAAACGAGAATGGCCCAAGAAGCAAAGGTTCGGTGGCACACACCGCGAGGCGATGAGCCACTCAACTACACGGAGTTTGGCGACTTGGCTTCAATAATGGCCAACAACTGGCAGCATTTTGAGAACCACTTGGAGTCGCAAGATTGGACGCGCCAGATCATGTCTACCCTTGAGCGGTCTCGAAACGTGATCATGCACAGTGGAGAGCTTGGGCTTCAGGATGTCGAGAGAATTGGTACCGCAATTCGCGATTGGATTCGTCAAGTCGGTGCCTAAGCGATCCAACAACGCGCTCCAGAGGGACGGCCGCTGCGCGGCCGCCTCTGAGCTTGGGCGTTGGGCGCCTCAATGACCACTGAGCTTCCTACGGGGACTAGCGCAGTGGCATCGGTGCAGAATCCCATGCGCTGCTCACGGCCGCAGCTTGCTGAAAACGAAGCCGCTGTCCTTCTGCGCGATGTGGCAGGTGTGGCAGGCCGCAAGCGCATTGGCGCCGACCGCGCGCTCGGTCTTGCTGTCGCCCTTGAAGCCCTCGTAGCCCCAGCCGCCGGTCGCGGAAAATTTCTTCGCGTCGCGGTGCATCACACCGACCACCTTGCGCGCACCCTCGGTCACGGTATTGTCGGCCGTCTTCGCCTCCAATAGGTCGAACACGATCACCGCGCCGTCGGGCCATTTGCCGCTCTTGTATCCCTTCACGGCGGCGGCGTTGGCGTAGAAGTGGTGGATGCCGCCGAAGGCATCGTAAAGCCCGTGGCCCGGATTGATGACCATGCTCTTGACATGATGCCAGTCGCGGTAATTCTGCGGATAGGGGACGGCGGCGGTGTCCGCGGCAAGGGCTGCCGTGGTGCTCATGAGTGCCAGAATGAATACAGGAACGCGGTGCATGAAAGACTCCTTTTCGAATAAGATTTGTCGGTGCTGCAAGCGCAAAGCTACAGGCCGCAAGCGGGGGCGAAAAGCGGGCACCAAAGCGTGGGGAAGGCACCAAACGGTGCATCTTGTTGAATCGACAGTGGAGATATTTTTTCGTGGAAACATCCAGCGTGCATCAGATGGTGGAGAGCGTAATCGGCTGCAAATGGTCGCTGACCGTGATTGACCTGGTGCGCCATGGCGTGCACCGGCCCGGCGCCATGGAACACGCCATCGATGGTCTCAGCGCCAAGGTGCTCAACGAGCGCCTAGTCAAGTTGGTGCGCTTCGGCATTTTGGAAAAGACCAGCTACCCGGAAGTACCGCCGCGCGCTGAATACCACATTACCGCCTTCGGCCACGAGTTCGCGGAACTGCTCGACCAAGTCGATCAATTGGAACAGCGCCTTGGCTCAGGGTCGCCGTAATGCCAGCGCCGACTTTTCTCGGGGCTCGTCTTGCCGTGCCCTGCCAACGTGTATCACCCAACCCGGCGGTCGACCTCGACCCCTTCGGTCGCTGGACGCTGCCAGCGCCGACTTTTCACGGTACCGTTGCCTTTTCCTATTTCCCGGACAGAATAAGCTTGAGATCGGCGGCGATCTGCGCCGGTGTTTCCCCGTTGCGCAGATAGAGCCGCACCCGCCCTTGCGGGTCGAATACGTAGCTGCCCGAAGTGTGATCGATGGTGTAGCTGTCCGGCGTCGTCCCGGGCTGCTGCTTGTCAAACGCCCGGAACGCCCTGACTGCGGCTTCTGTGTTCGCTTGATCCCCTCTCAGCCCGAGAAACGAGGCGTTGAAGGCGGGGACATACCTGGAAAGCAGCGCCGCGCTGTCACGCTGCGGGTCGAGGGTGACGAACAGCACCTGCACCTGTTGTGCTTCGGCGCCGAGCAGGGTCACGGCTTGGCCAAGCGTGGTCAGTGTCGTCGGGCAGATGTCCGCGCAGTGCGCATAGCCAAAAAAAAGGATCACCGCCTTGCCGCGGAAATCGGCCAGCCGCCGTTGCTTGCCGTGGTGGTCGGTCAGCGAAAAATCGGCGCCCAGCCCGCTGCCCCTGATGTCGGTTGCATTGAACCGCGGCGGCTCGCCGCAACCGGCCAGCAGGCAGAGCAGCAGAGCCAGAACGAACACTCGCATCAGACGAGGTAATGATCGAGCAGCAGGGCTGCAAACAGGGCCGACAGATAGAAAATCGAGTAACGGAATGTCTTTTGCGCCACCCGATCGCTGTAGTCACGCCAAACCAGCCAGGCATAAGCGAGAAAAATCGCGTCCAGCAGCAGGGCTGCCGCGAGGTAGACCCAGCCGCTCATGCGGATGATGAATGGCAACAGGGTCACGGCGGACAGCAAGACGGTGTACAGGAAGACGTGCAGGCGGGTGAACTCGGGGCCATGGGTCACCGGCAGCATCGGCACCCCCGCGGCGGCGTATTCGCGGGTGCGGTAAAGCGCCAGGGCCCAGAAATGGGGCGGTGTCCAGGCGTAGATGATCAGCACCAGAATCCAGGCTTCGGCCGGCACGCTGTCCGCCACCGCGGCCCAACCCAGTGCCGGCGGCATGGCGCCCGACAGACCCCCGATGACGATGTTCTGCGGCGTCCGTGGCTTGAGGATCAGGGTGTAGACGATCGAATAACCGACAAAGGTAGCGAAGGTCAGGGCGGCCGTCAGCGTATTGACCCAAAACAGCAGTAGCGCCATACCGATGGACGCCAATCCAAGTGACCAGAGCAGGGCGGCGCGCGTGCTGACCTCGCCGCGCGCCGTCGCCCGTGCCCGGGTGCGTGCCATCTGCCGGTCGATCCGTTGCTCGACCAGGCAGTTGAACACCGCGGCAGAGCCGGCGACGAGCGCGATGCCGACGGTCGCCGCCACGATCCGCTGCAAGGACAGGCCGTCATCCGGCGCCAGCAGCATTCCGATAAACGCGCAAAAGACGACCAGCGAGACGACCCGCGGCTTGGTCAGCGCGAGGTAATTCCCGACCCAGAGGGCAATCTCGGAGGGCTTGTTGGCGGAGTGGGCAATCGTCATGACATCGGGTTCCTGGGGGCAGAAGCTAAGGGGCGGCGCTGTCATCCCAATCCGGAGTAGCGCAGCAGTCGACGCAGGTCGGCCAGCATGCCCTTTGGGTTGGTGCTTTCATCGTAGCGCAGAACCAGATTGCCGAGAGGATCGATGAGAAAAATGTATGCCCCTGCGTCGCCTCCAAGCGGCAGCGGCTTCAATTCGTCTTCACGAGCATGTGCCAGGCGCAGTCCCGGATGGACGGCGAGCAACGCGGGGTCGGGTTGGCCGGGGCCGGTGACGGCCCACACCCGCTCGATCCGCAGCATGTTTTCGTTTTGTGCCGTACGGATCTGGCGCATCAAGTAAAGTTTATTTTGGCACCGCGCGTCACAGGCCGCGGCCTGCACCGTAAGCAATACCCATTTTTTTGTCACGACCTCGGCCAGATTGCGCCCATCCGTCGTGTGCAACTTCTGCAAATCGGCAGGGCGGGTTTCCAGCAGCTCGCCGTGATTCATCCGCGCTGTGGGCCGCCACCCCCAGTACAGGGCATAGGCGGCAACCAGCGGAAATACTCCGACGGCGATCAGCAATAACAGGGTCTTACGTGACTTTGTCATCTTTCTTCTTTCCTCGAATTCCGTAGTACCCCCAGAGCGCGGCGGTCACCAGCGCCATGGCAAACCACTGCACGGCATAGCCGCGGTTGCGGTCTGCCCCGCTGCCGGGGGACGGCCAGTCACGGATCAAACCATCTTCCGCCACACTGGTCTGGTACAGCACCAGGGGCTGCACGGAGAATCCTGCCCATGCCGCAAAGGCGGCTGGGGTTACTTCGCTCCAGACGATGCCGTTCCTCGCCTCGATGCCGACCGATCCAACCCGCGGCGTGCGTTCCCGGATGAAACCCGTGATGCGCTGCATCCCTTGCGGCGTAACGACTCCGGGTAGCCGGCTGCGGTCTCCGCTCCCCGCCACCCAGCCGCGGTTGACCAATACATTGATATTCGTGCCGGCAAGCCTGATCGGCATCAGGACATCGAATCCCGCCTGTCCTTGGTAAATCTGGTTATCGAGGAAGAGGGTCTGCTCCGGCACCCATTCCCCTTGCACCTGCGCCGGGTGAAATTCGTATGCCTTGCCATCGACGCGAGTCTCTCCAAGAACTAAAGGAAGTTGAGTACGAACGGCGTTCATCTGTACCGCCATGGCCTCTCTTTGCCGTGCACGATCGAGTTGCCAAAAACCCAGGCGCAATGTGACGCCAATCACCAGAACCGCGGCCAGGGCTGGTATCGCCCGCCGATGCCATTTCCGTCTTCCTCCGGCAAGACTGGAGCTATTCATGGGGAAAGGTCACGCATCGACTATTCCGGTAAACTGACCGGCCAAAAAACTGATCAGGCAAAGTCCAAGACATGAGAACAATCGTTATCCTGTTGCTGGTCGCGATTGCCGCAAGCCTGTTTTCCGCGCTGTATTTCCTGTTCAAGGACACCAGCGGTTCCACTCGAACGGTCAAGGCGCTGACCACCCGAGTCGGCCTTTCCATCGGCTTGTTCCTGCTGCTCATGGCGGCCCATTACTTCGGGATCATCGGCCAGCGGCTGTGATTCAGCCAATCGTCTTGTCGAATCTGCACCCGGCGCCGCTAGGCGAACAGCGAATACTGTAAAAATGGCAAGGCGGCTCCGCGATGGGTCAGAGCCAATAGACCACGACGAAAAGGAACAGCCAGACCACATCGACGAAATGCCAGTACCAGGCCACAGCCTCGAAAGCGAAGTGATGTTCCGGCGTGAAGTGTCCCTTCATGGAACGCATCAGCATGACGAACAGCATGATCGTGCCGACGGTCACGTGAAAGCCGTGAAAACCGGTCAGCAGGTAAAAAGTGCTGCCATAGGCGCCGGTGGCCAGCGTCAGGTTCATCTCGTGATAGGCGTGACCGTATTCATAGACCTGAAGGGCGAGGAAGAGCGAACCGAGCAATACCGTCAATAACAGCCCCAGCTTGAGCTGGGTGCGATTTCGCTTCAGCAGGCCCCAATGGGCCCAGGTGAGGGTGCCACCGGAAGTCAGTAGCAACAGGGTATTGATCGCCGGAATGCCCCATGGTTTCATGGCCTCCCATTCGTCCTTGAAGTCAGGCCCGGCGCTGGGCCAAACTCCCTTGAAATCAGGCCAGAGCAGGGCGTTATCCGCACTCGAGAGATCGGGCACCGAAATGACGCGCAGGTAATACAGCGCACCGAAAAAAGCCGCGAAGAACATCACTTCGGAGAAAATGAACCAGCCCATCGCCCAACGGAATGAACTATCGACGCGTTTGTTGTAGGCGCCGCCCTCGGATTCGCGGATGACCTTGCCGAACCAGCCGTACATCATGTAGAAGAGGACCGCAAAACCCGCCAGCAGGGTCGGCATGCCCGGCCCGGTGTCGTTTATGACCATGACCGCACCGATGGCCATCAGAAACAAGGCCAGCGAACCCACCAGGGGCCAGGCCGATGGGCCAGGGACGTAGTAATAACTTTCCTGATGCTGTTGCGTGGACATCCTCGTTCTCCCTTCAGATTCCTTCTGTTAACCAGTATTCGTCAAATTTGCCAGCACCATCTTGACCAGCAGGATCACGCCGACGACAAAAACAATCCCACCGATGAGCCCGGCAATGATCACTTGCTTGAGCGACATGCTCGCTGCGTCGGAGTCATAGTCGCTTCGCCGACGGATGCCGAGAAACGAAGCCATCACGGTCGACGCCATCTTCCCCAACCCGACCTTGCGTGGCGCTTGCTCCGACAGGCTCATGCGCTCGCCCCCGGGTTCCGCCCCGCGGTACGTCGATTGCCTTCAACTTCAAAAAATGTATAAGAAAGCGTAACCGTCGAAATGTCTTTGGGCAAGGCTGGATCGATAACGAATACCACCGGCATCTCACGTCGCTCACCGGGTTTCAAGGTTTGTTTGTTGAAGCAGAAACACTCCAGTTTGCGAAAATATTCAGCCGCAAGCGGGGGGCCGTAACTCGGTATCGCCTGCCCGGTGACCGGAGTTGGCAAGGTGTTCACAACTTCGAACGAGACTTGCGTGATCGCTCCGGGATGGACCGTGACATGACTCACCAGGGGGCGAAACTTCCAGGGCATGCCGTGCACATTGGAGTCGAACTCCACCACCACGGAGCGGGTTTCATCCACCTGGGCGCTGACCGCCGGGCGATCATCCACACCGGTCTGGTTTATTCCGAGCGTCTTGCACATCACGGGATAGAGAGGAATCAATGCATAACCGAAGCCAAACATGAGCACGGAAAACGCCGCCAACCTGAGCAGCGTGCGCCAGTTTTTAGCTCCGGTTGCCGCGCTCATCGACCAAGGCTCCCGTGCTGGAAAATGAATCCCACAAAAACAGCCAATGCAATCGCGGCAAGGACGAGCGCCGTACGCAGATTCCTGGCCGCCAGACGTTGGTCCTTATCCGGGATTTCCTGGTTTTTGAAGGCGTTCACTGAAACTCGTTCCTTACCTTACTTGACGATGGGCTGCACTACCCAGGTGTGATGGGGTGCTGGCGACGGAACTTCCCATTCCAGACCTTCCGCGCCATCCCACGGTTTGGCTGGCGCCTTCTCGCCACCCTTGATGCAGGAAATCGCGATGTACAGGAACAGGAGTTGCGAAAGACCGAAACCGAACGCTCCGATCGTCGAAATCTGGTTGAACTCGGTAAATTGCAATGCATAATCCGGAATACGGCGGGGCATGCCGGCAATGCCCAGGAAATGCTGGACGAAGAAGGTCATGTTGAAGAAAATGAAGGATAGCCAGAAATGGACTTTGCCCAGTTTTTCGTTGTACATGTGCCCGGTCCATTTCGGTAGCCAATAGTAGGCTCCGGCAAAGGCCGAGAAAAGCGCACCAGCCACCATCGTGTAATGAAAGTGGGCGACGACGTAATAAGTGTCCTGCATCTGCACATCAACCGCAGCCATCGCCAGCACCAGACCGGAAAAACCACCGAGGGTGAATAAAAAGATGAAGCCGATCGCAAACAGCATCGGCGTCTCGAAACTCAGCGAACCGCGCCACATGGTGGCTGTCCAGTTGAATATCTTGACTCCCGTCGGCACGGCGATCAGCATCGTCGCATACATGAAATAGAGCTGAGCCGAAATCGGCATGCCGGTGGTGTACATGTGGTGCGCCCAGACCGTGAAGGAAAGGATGCCGATCGCGGCAATCGCATAAACCATCGAGGCATAGCCGAACACCGGCTTGCGCGAGAAGGCGGAAATCACCTGGGATACCACGCCGAATCCGGGGATGATGACGATATAGACTTCGGGATGCCCGAAAAACCAGAAAATATGCTGAAACAATACCGGGTCACCACCGCCCGCGGCGCTGAAAAAATGCGTACCGAAATGCCGGTCGGTGAGCGTCATGGTCACGACTCCGGCCAATATCGGCATCACGGCGATGATCAGATAGGCGGTCACCAGCCACGTCCAGCTGAAGAGCGGCATCTTCATCAGCGTCATGCCCGGCGCGCGCAGATTCAGGATCGTGGTGATGATGTTGATCGAACCCATGATCGAAGACATACCGAGAATGTGAATAGCGAAAATCGCCATGTCCATCCCCATCCCCTGCTGAATCGTCAGTGGCGGGTAGAGCGTCCATCCCGCGGCAGCGGCGCCACCCGGCACGAACATGGACAGCACGAGCAGCAAGGCCGCCGGGGGCAGCAACCAGAAACTCCAGTTGTTCATCCGGCCGAAAGCCATGTCCGAAGCGCCGATCTGCAGCGGAATCATCCAGTTGGCGAAGCCGACGAAGGCCGGCATGATGGCGCCGAACACCATGATCAATCCATGCAACGTCGTCAATTGATTGAAGAACTCGGGCTTGACGATCTGCAACCCGGGCTGGAACAGTTCCGAGCGGATCATCAACGCCATGCAGCCACCGACGATGAACATGGCAAAACTGAACCACAAATACATCGTGCCGATGTCCTTGTGATTGGTCGTCGTTAGCCAGCGCATCAACCCGGCGGGTTGATGGCCATGGTCAGGGTGACCTCCCGCGTGGCCCTCGGCGTGTCCATTGGCGGTTGTAGTTGCGTTCATTGCGTTCTCCTGATTTCCGACTGAGCTTACTTCAATGGACTGAATTTACTGGCGGGCCGCCTTGACGTCAGCGGGCTGCACCATATCGCCCGCATGATTACCCCAAGCATTACGTTCATAGGTAATCACCGCGGCAATGTCGGTATCTGACAATTGTTTGTCGAAGGCCTGCATGGACGTGCCAGTTTTTCCGTTCAACACAATGTTCAGATGAGCTTCCTTCGGGCCGGTGGCGATCTTCGATCCATCGATCGCCGGAAATGCCGGTGGTAGGCCTTTCCCGGTCGGTTGATGACAGGCCGCGCAATTCTGCGCGTACACCGTTTCGCCGCGCTGTTTCAATTCACCCAGCGTCCAGACTTTCTGCGGATCCTCTGCCGCGGCCGCAAGCTTTTTCTTTTGCCCGGCAACCCAGACCGCATATTTCTCCGCAGACACGACTTCTACGACAATAGGCATGAAACCATGGTCCTTGCCACACAGTTCGGCGCACTGACCGCGATAGATCCCTTCCCGCTCGGCACGAAACGAGGTATCGCGGATAAATCCGGGTACGGCGTCCTGCTTGACCGCGAACGCCGGTACAAACCAGGCGTGGATGACATCCTCGGCGGTGGTCAGAATGCGGATCTTTTTACCAACGGGAACCACGACATTGTTGTCCGTCTCCAGCAGATAGTGCTCGCCCTTGGGCGCGCGGCCCTCGATCTGGTCACGCGGCGTGGACAGCACGCTCATGAACTTGATGCCCTCGCCCTCGCCCTTGATGTAGTCGTAGCCCCACTTCCACTGGTACCCCGTTGCCTTGATGGTGATGTCGGCACTCGACGCATCACGCATGGCAATTAATGTCTTGGTCACCGGCCAGACCATGGCGATCAGGATCAGCGTCGGAATCACCGTCCACACCATCTCCACCGTGGTGTTTTCGTGGAAGGTTGCCGCCGTCCTTCCCGATGACTTGCGATGTTTGAACACCGAATAGAACATGACGCCGAAGACACCGACAAAGATGGCGCCACAGATGTACATCATCATCATGTGCAAATCGTAAACCTCGCGGGCGAGCTTGGTCGCCGGCTCCTGGAAGTTCAACTGATAATCGGCCCAGGCGACTTCGGCCAGCGTGGCAAGAGCCATCCCGCTTATCCATTTCGGGAGGCACGACGCCCATGTTTTCTTCAAGCTCATTTCAGGAACCCCATATTTTGAAATCTCCTTCGACCTATTTCCGGAGCTACGGAGAATCGACCCAGCCAATGATCAGGTCACCCAAACACTGTCACCGCGGGCCACGCCGTGTTATCGATAACCGAAACACGGCACCCATCGGTTGAATTACGTCAATGTCGATGTTGAGATAGATCAAGCAAAACAACGCGAGGAGTTTATCACGGGCAAAACCGTTTGACTCTGGCAGCCAATCGGCAAAAGCCGCGAAATCCGGCAACCTCAATGTGGGCTCAGAGCCTGCAACAGCCGCTCATGGACGTCCTCAAACCCGCCGTTGCTCATGACCACGATGCGGTCGCCCGCACGCGCTTCGGCCGCGGCACTGGCAACAAGCGGGCCGATGGTGTCGAAAACTGCCGCCTTTTCGCCGAGCGGAGCCAGCGCAGCCGCCACATCCCAGCCCAGATTGGATGCATAGCAGAAAACCCGGTCAGCCAGTTCGAGACTTGATGGTAACTGCGCTGCCATGACCCCCAGCTTCATGGTGTTGGAGCGGGGTTCGAGAACGGCCAGGAGGCGCGAACCGGGATCGCACTGATGCAGGGCCTCGAGCGTGGCACGGACCGCCGTGGGGTGGTGCGCAAAATCATCGATCACCGTCACCCCGCGCGCCACACCGCGTACTTCGAGGCGGCGCTTGACCCCCTGAAAGGTTGCCAAGGCATGTAATCCAACATCCACCGGCACCCCGGCATGCCGTGCCGCCAGCAGGGCTGCCAGCGCATTTGCCCGATTATGGGCGCCCGGCAGCTCAAACGACGACGCCTGCCCCGCACGCCTACCCGCCTGAAGAACTTCGAGCCCCCCTTGGACTGGCACGGTAACCGACCAGCCATCGGTAGCATTGAACCGTTCCACCGGGGTCCAGCAACCACGGTCCAGGACGCGCTCCAAAGCGGTCTCCTGCGCATTGACAACAATCAGGCCATTACCGGGAACGGTACGCACCAAATGATGGAATTGCGTCTCGATCGCTGCAAGACCAGAGAAGATGTCGGCATGATCGAACTCGAGATTATTCAGGACCAAGGTTCGTGGATGGTAATGCACAAACTTGGATCGCTTGTCGCAAAATGCCGTGTCATATTCATCGGCCTCGATTACGAAAAAGGGCGAATCGGTAAGTCGCGCCGATAGCCCGAAGCCCGCGGGAACGCCGCCGATGAGAAAGGACGGATTCAACCCGGCCTCATCCAGAATCCAGGCCAGCATTGACGTAGTGGTTGTCTTGCCGTGCGTGCCGGCCACGCCAAGCACCCAGCGGCCGCGCAGAATATTGTCGGCGAGCCACTGCGGGCCGGAAACATAAGGCAGATTCCGCTCGAGAATGGCTTCCAGCAACGGGTTGCCGCGCGAAATCGCATTGCCGACGACCCACAAGTCGGGCGCCAGGCGTATCTGGTCGACTCCGTAGCCCTCGACCAGATCGATCCCTTGCGCGGTCAACTGTGTACTCATCGGCGGATAAACATTGGCATCGCAACCGGTTACCCGATGCCCGGCTTCTCTTGCCAACAGGGCGATGCCGCCCATGAAGGTGCCGCAGATGCCGAGAATATGAATATGCATGGGATCGATCCATGAAATAATGTCCGCGGATTCTAACCGCTGCCTTTTCCTCCTCCACCATGCCTCGCCGCAAATCCGTCACCTTGCCGACCAGTCATCTGCGCCGCACGATCGCCAGCGCAGCCGCGCGCCTGATGGCCGAGGAAGGCATCACCGATTATGCAACGGCAAAACGCAAGGCAGCGCGCGGGCTGGGCGCCGACAAAGGCGAGGCATTGCCCAGTAATGAAGAAATCGAAATTGAACTACGTGCCTGGCAAGCCCTCTATCAGGAAGACGAACACCGCGAACGTCTGCGCTCGTTACGAGCGACAGCACTCCACGCCATGCAGCTACTCGCTGAATTCAACCCCCGCCTGACCGGAGCCGTGTTCGATGGTACCGCCGGGCGCTATGCGCCGATTCATTTGCAGCTTTTTGCCGACAGCAGCAAGGAAGTCGAAATCTGGCTGCTTGGCCAGCAGATTCCGTTTGCATCAAAAGGCGCCCCGCTGCACGGCAACAGGGCAGAAATAGCCGAAGATCGCCTGGCCATCGAACTGGATGAGACGACTATCCTGCTCGATATTTTCCCCCCAAGCGGACTGCGTCGCCCTTTCGGTCACCAAAGTGCGGCGGCACCTGGCGTCGAGCTGTTGCTCAATCCACCTGTTGAGGAGCCCCCACCGCGATGAAAAAAATCAAACCCGCCGTTTTACTGCTGGCCATCGGCGCCTTCACTGCCGGTGGATCGGGTTACCTGTTCAGCCGCGAGCAGCATCCGACCGACGCAAGTCCGCCCGTCGCGCCGACGAAACAGGCAGCTGTCACCTCCCTGCTGGAACTGCGCCTCGCTACTGCCGACGGGCAATGGCAAAATCTTGCGGAATGGCGCGGCAAGGTTCTGGTTGTCAACTATTGGGCGACCTGGTGCCCCCCCTGCCGGGCGGAGATGCCTGCGTTTTCCAGGCTGCACGACAAATACAAGGCCAATGGCGTACAATTTGTCGGCATCGCCATCGATAGTGTCGATAAAGTTCGGGAATTCAGGACATCCCAGAAAATCTCCTATCCTTTGCTGATCGGTACCCTGGATACCATGCTGGGCAGCGCGGCGCTAGGCAATTCGGTCCAGGCACTCCCCTTCACGGTCATTATCGATCGCAATGGGGCACTTGATACGGTCAAGCTGGGACTCTATCCCGAGACTGAGTTGGAAACCCGGCTACGCACCCTGATCGCCCGGTAGATAACGCAGTAAACTGGACAAACTGCGCTCATTTACGGCAAACTTGCGGCTATGAAGAAGCAAACACATGACATCCCGGAACCTGCCATTCTCGTCCTGCATGGTCCGAACCTGAATCTTCTCGGTAGCCGCGAGCCGGATATTTATGGCCACACCACGCTGGCCGAGATTCATGCCGCCATGGAAAGTCGCGCCCGTGTCTGCGGCATCCGGCTGGAAAGCTTCCAGAGCAATCACGAAGGTGAGCTGATTGATCGCGTGCAATCGGCCCGCTCGCAAAACATCGGTTTCATCATCCTCAATCCCGGCGGATATACCCATACCAGTGTGGCCTTGCGCGATGCCCTAGCTGCCGTCGCGGTTCCCTTCATCGAAGTCCATCTGTCCAACATCCATGCCCGCGAACCGTTTCGCCACCACTCGTATTTTTCGGATATCGCGGCGGGCGTGATTATCGGGCTCGGCTTCCAGGGCTACGAACTCGCCCTGGAAGCCGCGCTCGCCCGTCTGCGCGCCCCCGCACCCACCGTCTGATTACGACAGGTGCGCATCGCCGCACTCTGTATTTACCCACAGGAAGGAATCCATTCATGGACCTGAGAAAGCTCAAGACCCTGATCGAACTCGTACAAAACTCCGGTATCTCGGAGCTTGAAATCAGCGAAGGCGAAGAGAAAATCCGCATCGCCAAAAATATCACCTCCCTCCCGGCCGCCGCACCCCTCGCCGTGGCGCCCAGCACGGCGCCTCTGATCGCCGTGTCACCAGCGCCGACTTTTTCGGCCGACCCCGCAGCAGCCGAAGAAAGCACGGGGCATACCGTAAAATCGCCGATGGTCGGCACCTTTTACCGTGCCGGCGGCCCCGATGCTCCACCCTTTGTCGAGATAGGCCAGATGGTTACTGCCGGTCAGACGCTGTGCATCGTCGAGGCCATGAAACTGATGAACGAAATCGAATCCGACGCCACCGGCACCATCAAGGCGATTCTGGTCGAGAACGGTCAAGCCGTCGAATTCGGGCAACCCCTGTTCCTGGTCGGCTGACCATGTTCGGCAAGATCCTCATCGCCAATCGGGGCGAAATCGCGCTGCGCGTGTTGCGCGCCTGTCGCGAACTCGGCGTCCGCGCCGTGGCCGTCCATTCCGAAGCGGATACCGAAGCCAAGTACGTCAAGCTGGCCGACGAATCCGTCTGCATCGGCCCCGCCTCGTCCACGCTGAGTTATCTCAATATTCCGGCCATCATTTCGGCGGCTGAAGTCACCGACGCGGAGGCCATCCACCCCGGCTACGGTTTCCTCTCCGAAAATGCCGATTTTGCCGAGCGCATCGAATCCTCCGGATTTTCGTTCATTGGCCCGCGCCCGGAAACGATCCGTCTGATGGGCGACAAGGTGAGCGCCAAGAACGCCATGAAGGAAGCCGGCGTACCCTGCGTTCCCGGCTCGGAGGGCGCCCTGCCGGATGATCCGAAAGAGATCGTCCGCATCGCCCGCAGCGTCGGTTACCCGGTCATCATCAAGGCTGCGGGCGGCGGCGGCGGCCGCGGCATGCGCGTGGTGCATACCGAGGCCGCATTGCTCAATGCCGTCAACATGACCCGGAGCGAGGCCGGCGCGGCCTTCAACAACCCCACCGTTTACATGGAGAAGTTCCTCGAAAACCCCCGCCACATCGAGGTTCAGGTCCTCTCCGACGCGCATGGCAACTCGATCTATCTTGGTGAGCGCGACTGTTCGATGCAACGCCGGCACCAGAAAGTCATCGAGGAAGCCCCGGCCCCAGGCATTCCCCGCCGGCTGATCGCCCGCTTGGGCGAGCGTTGCGCGGAAGCCTGTCGCCGCATCAACTACCGGGGTGCGGGCACCTTCGAGTTCCTCTATGAAAATGGCGAGTTCTATTTCATCGAGATGAATACCCGCGTCCAGGTCGAACACCCGGTCACCGAGCAAATCACCGGGGTCGATATCGTCCGCGCACAGATCCGCATCGCGGCAGGTGAAAAGCTCTGGCTCAAACAACGCGATATCGAATTTCGCGGCCATGCCATCGAATGCCGCATCAATGCCGAGGATGCCTTCAAGTTCACCCCCTCGCCCGGTCGCATCGAGACCTGGCACCCCCCCGGCGGCCCGGGCGTGCGCGTCGATTCCCATGCCTACTCCGGCTACACCGTACCGCCGTACTACGACTCGATGATCGGCAAGGTCATCAGTAGCGGCGAGGATCGCGGCCAGGCGATCCGGCGCATGCGCACCGCCCTTGCCGAAATGATGGTCACCGGCATAAAAACCAATATTCCGCTGCATCAGGACCTGATGCTCGACGAGCGTTTCATCAAGGGTGGCACCAGCATCCATTACCTCGAAGAAAAGCTCGCGGCAAAGTGTGATACCAGCAAGGGCAAATAACCTCATGTGGGTCAGCGCCACCCTTCGCACCGATGCGACACACGTCGAGGCGCTCTCGGATGCCTTGCTGGAAACCGGTGGCGCGCTTTCCGTCAGCGTTGAAGATGCGCTCGCCGGCACCGCGCTGGAGACACCGCAATTCGGCGAACCCGGACTACCCGGCTCGGCGGTGGCGCCGTTGTGGAATGAAAGCCGTGTCATCGCCCTGTTCGAACCGGCTACCGACCTCGCCGAACGTATCGCTCGTGCCGCCGAGAAAGCCGGTTTTGCCGCGCCACCGGAAGTCACCTTCAGCGAAATCGCGGAACAAGACTGGGTCCGCCTGACCCAGGCGCAATTCGACCCAATCCGGATCACCGACCGACTGTGGATCGTGCCTTCCTGGCATGTCGCACCGGAACCCGGAGCCGTCAATCTGGTGCTCGACCCAGGATTGGCTTTTGGTACCGGCTCACACCCGACCACCTTCCTCTGCCTGTGCTGGCTGGCCGAGATTCTGCAGGACAGTCACCACCGGCCACTTGACCTGCTCGACTACGGTTGCGGCTCGGGCATTCTCGCCATTGCCGCCGCCAGACTCGGCGCGGCCCGTGTGCTCGGTGTCGATATCGACAGCAATGCCCTGACTGTCGCCCGCGATAATGCGGTAATCAACGAAGTCACTCTGGAACTGCGCCATTCGGGCGAAGCGATCGAGGAGCAGTTCGATCTCGTCGTCGCCAACATTCTCACCAATCCGTTGTGCGTACTTGCCCCGCTGCTTTGCGGGCGAGTCAGGCCCGGCGGCCGCCTCGCCCTGTCCGGCGTACTGGAATCCCAGGCCGCCCAGGTCATCACGGCCTATGCCCCGTGGCTGCCGCTGCACGTCGGCGCGACGCACGACGGTTGGGTGCGGCTGGAAGGGAAGAAGTCTCCATGCTGACCCGCTGCCCAGCCTGCCAAACAACTTTTCGAGTCAGGCCCGAACAGCTCCGCGCGCAGCAGGGCCGGGTCCGCTGTGGTCAGTGTCAGCATGCCTTCAACGCACTCGACACGCTGCTGGAAGAGCCGGCTGGCCGACGCATGCCACCGGAGATCCTGGTCCCGACGCCTCGGTCGGATGAATTTAGTGAAGCCGCCACTCCTGATGAAGGGTTCGCATCAACGCCTGAAGCGGTGCCCGCGGACGAACCGCCCATGCCGCTCGCCGTGGCACCCGCCGTCACTCCCGAGACCGTGGCAGAGGCCGAAGCGGCGGCCGAACCCGTCGCCGAGGGCATTCCAGCCGAGCCCGGAACCGAAAACCGGGAAGCTTTCCTCGTGCCACCGCCAGCGGCGCCACGGCGCCTCTGGCTCTGGGCGATCGGCAGTGTGACCGCCTTCCTTGCGCTCGTCCTGCAGATCCTGATCGGCGGGCGCACCGAATTAGCCGTGCGCTGGCCCGAGTCACGCCCCGCCTTGCTAGCCTTGTGCGATCTTGCCGGCTGTCAGGTCAAACTTCCAGCCAGGGCCGAGCTGATCGGCATCGAAGCATCCAACCTGCATCCCGACCCGCGGCAGACCGGGCGACTCGAAGTTTCCGCCACGCTGAGAAATCGCGCGCCATTCGCGCAAATCTGGCCCAACCTCGAACTGACCCTGACCGATATCGCCGACCAGGCGGTTGCCCGCAAAGTCATTGCGCCCGCCGACTACCTGCCGGCGAAAACCATTCTTGCCGCGGGAATGCCGCCAAATAATGACGTAGACATACACTTCTCTATCGTCGCAGACGACGACATGGTTGCCAACGGTTACCGACTTTATCTCTTCTATCCATGATTCCAACGCCCTGACCCCAGCCCCCATCATGACCAAAGAACTCTCGGCCACCCGCCGAACACTCATTTGCGGCTCGCTCGCCTACGACACCATCATGGTCTTTGGCGACCGCTTCAAGAACCACATCCTCCCCGAGCAGATCCATATCCTCAACGTCTCCTTCCTGGTTCCCGACATGCGCCGCGAATTCGGCGGCTGTGCCGGCAACATCGCCTACAACCTCAAGCTTCTGGGTGAAGAACCGCTGATCATGGCCACCGTCGGCAACGACAGCGCCCCCTATTTCCATCGCTTGCACCAGCTCGGCCTGGAAGCGACACATGTTCAGGAAATCACCGATGCCTACACGGCCCAGGCCTTCATCACCACCGACCTGGACGACAACCAGATCACCGCCTTCCACCCCGGAGCAATGACTCACTCGCACCGGAACAACCTCAGCAAGGCAACTGAAATCTCTCTCGGCATCATCGCCCCCGATGGTCGCGAAGGCATGCTCCAGCACGCCAGGGCATTTCACGCCGCGGGGATTCCGTTCATCTTCGACCCGGGTCAGGGCCTGCCGATGTTCGACGGCGAGGAACTGCTGGCCTTTTTGCAACTTGCCGATTACTGCACGGTCAACGACTACGAGGCAAGACTTCTCTGCGAGCGCACCGGCTGCACACTGGAGCATCTGGCCGCGGAAGTCGAGGCACTGGTCATCACGCTCGGTGGTCAAGGGTCGCGAATATTCACCGCCGGGCATGTAATCGACATTCCTGCCGTGCAGCCGGAGGCCGTGGTCGACCCGACGGGTTGCGGCGATGCCTACCGCGCCGGTCTGTTGCATGGCATCGGCCAAGGCTGGGCGTGGGAAAAATCGGGCCGTCTGGCCTCGTTGATGGGCGCGATCAAGATCGCCCATCGCGGCGGACAGAATCACAAACCGACGCGCGCCGGAATCGCTGCGCGCTACATGGAGGCTTTTGCCGAACCGCTTTGATTTTTTACGAAAGGATCTGTCATGAGAAACTGCCGCTTGTTGCTTGTCCTGCTTTCCGCCTGCGCCGCGCTGACCCTGGCCGCCTGTGCCAGCAGCCAGTCGGGTGCCGCTTATTCCCGTTCCCAGACGCGCGGCGAACAGTCGGTGCGCCTCGGAGTGGTCGAGTCGGTGCGCACAGTGACCATCGAGGGCACCCGCTCGGGCGTCGGTGTGGCCGCCGGGGCTGTGGTGGGTGGCGTCGCCGGCAGCAATGTCGGCCGCGGCAAGGGCTCGACCGTTGGCTCGGTACTCGGTGCCGTCGCCGGCGGATTGGCCGGGCAAGCCATTGAGGAACATACGACCAAGAAGGATGGCCTCGAAATCACCATCAAGCTCGACAATGGCCAACTGATCGCCGTAACCCAGGAAGCCGACGAGCAATTTCACCCCGGCGAACGGGTGCGCATCCTCTCTGGTGGCGGAGCAACCCGCGTTTCGCATTGACGGTCACACTGTGGTAACGGCACGGTCATAAACTCGCCGCATGACCTTGTCGTTCACCTCTTTGCGCGCCGCGCTGCGTCTGGCGCACCTTGCCTTTCATCTGCTCCGTGGTCTGCTCAGCGTCGCGCTGATCTATCCCCTGAGCAACAGGTCGCACCGGTTGGCGATGAAACAACGTTGGTCACGGCAGCTCGTCGAACGGCTGGGCGTGGCCATAAAAGTCGGCGCTGGCGAGACGCCGGAAATCCCGGGCTCGGCGAACGGCGGGATCCCGCACGGCTTTCTGGTCGCCAACCACATCTCCTTCCTCGATATTTTTGTCATCAACGCTCTGGCGCCGGCTGCCTTCGTCGCCAAACAGGAAGTGCGGCACTGGCCACTGCTCGGCTGGCTTGCCCGGCATACCGAAACCATCTTTCTCGAACGCGGTTCGCGCCGCGCAGCGCAGGCGACGCGCGAGCATCTGGTCGGTCAGCTGTCCGCCGGCCGGCTGGTAGCCGTATTTCCGGAAGGCACCACCAGCGATGGCAGCCACGTGCTGCCTTTCCATGCGGCGTTGTTCCAGAGCGCCATCGATGGTGGCGCACCCGTCCTGCCCTGGCTTTTGCACTACGGCGATGAATCAGGACAGACCAGTCACGCCGCCGACTATGTTGGCGAAACAAGCCTGCTCGAATGCCTGTGGTCGATCGCCAGCGCCGAAAAACTGATCGTCCATGTCAAAGCATTACCCGTGATCGCGGTTTCAGGCGTCGACCGGCGTCATCTTGCCGCACATGCCCATCACGCCATCGCTCATGCCCTCGGGCAGAAACCGGGCAGGCACGGCCAACAGATCAACCCAGACGGGCAAAAGCCTCGATGACTTCACTGGGCGCCTGCACCAGTTCGATCAGCACCCCTTCGCCAGCGATCGGGAATTGTTCGTTCGCTTTCGGATGGAGGAAGGTAATGTCGTAACCCGCCGCGCCTTTGCGGATGCCGCCTGGGGCAAAACGCACACCCTGCGCCGTCAGCCAGTCCACGGCGCGCGGCAGATCGTCGATCCACAGCCCGATATGGTTAAGCGGCGGTTCATGCACCGCCGGTTTCCTGCTGGCGTCGAGCGGCTGCATCAGGTCGACCTCGACCTTGAACGGACCGCTACCGATCGCGGTAATCGCCTCATCGACGTTTTCCTTCTCGCTGACGAAATGCCCAGTGACCTCGAAACCCAGCATATCCACCCACAGGCGCGACAACCGTTCGCGCGAAGGAGCGCCGACAGCGATCTGCTGAATCCCGAGCACCTTGAAGGGGCGTTTCATTTCGCTGTCTTGCATCAGGTTTTCCTTTTTTCACTAAACTCGGCAATGCGGGCCAGCAACTCGTCTTCGTCATAGGGTTTGCCGAGGTAGTAGTTGACCCCGATTTCAGCGGCATGACTGCGGTGTTTCTCGGCCGTACGCGAAGTAATCATGATGATCGGGATTCCCCGCAAGCGAACATCGGCGCGCACATGCCGGGTCAGATCGAAGCCATCCATGCGTGGCATTTCGATATCGACCAACATCACGTCGGGCATTTCCTCGCCGAGCTGTTCCAGCGCATCGACCCCATCCTTGGCCGCCAGTACCCGATAACCGTGTCGTGCCAGCAGGCGGCCGGCAATCTTGCGCACGGTCAGCGAATCATCGACCACCATTACGGTCGGCACCGTCGTCGTCGGCGCGGCTTCCTCTTTCAACGGCAAGTGGGGTGCCCGCGCAGCGGCAGTCAGGCTTCGCTCGCTGGCATGGGCCAGCAGTGCCACCGGATTGATGATGAAAACGATCTCGCCGTCAGGCAGCACCGTGGCCCCGAGCAGACCCGGCACCCGCGCCAGCTGGACTCCGATCGGCTTGACCACGATTTCCTGATTGCCGGCCAGACCATCGACTTCCAGGGCCACTGCGCCGGTACCGCCACGCACATGCAGCAGCCAGGTGCGTCGCGCCGGTGGCGGGGGCAGTTGCTCGGCACCGAGCAACTGCGGCAGATAATGCCAGGGATAATGCGTGCCGTGCCATTCCACGCCTCCGGCCTGACGGATCGAGGCAAGGGCCTCGGCCTTGAGTTCGACGGCCTGTTCGACCACGGCCGAAGGAATCGCATAATGTCGGTGGCCGACCTGCGCCAGAACGGCCTGGGTCACCGCCAGAGTGAGGGGCAGGGTCAGGCGAAACGTGGCGCCTTCCCCGCTACGGGAAACGACATCGATGCGACCACCGAGCGCCGTGGTTTCGTTTTTCACCACATCCATGCCGACCCCGCGCCCGGCCAGAGCCGTGACCTCGTCGGCCGTGGAGAAACCCGACTGAAAAATCAGCTGAGTCAGCACCGCCTCATCGGCGGCAGTGGCAGCGGCGGGATCGAGCAGGCCACGTTCGACGGCATGCTGGCGAATCGCGTCAAAACTCAGCCCGGCGCCATCATCGGCCAGGCTGATGATGATTTCGTTGCCTTCCTGCAGCAGTGACAGAGTGACCTGACCAATCGCCGGTTTGCCCGCCGCGACCCGACTGGGCCCGTCCTCGATGCCGTGCGCCACACTGTTGCGCAACAAGTGTTCGAGCGGCCCGGCCATTTTCTCCAGTACCGAGCGATCCATTTCGGTCTGACCATAACGAATATCCAGGTTGGCCCGCTTGCCGGCATCCTTGGCCGCCTGCCGCACCACCCGGTGCAAGCGCTCGGCCAGGCTGTCGAACGGCACCATGCGCGCACCCATCAGGCGCTGCGACAGCTCGCGATTGAGCCGTGCCTGGGCGGCCAGCGCCGCGTTGGCATGATCGAGATTGCGCAACAGGTTTTGCTGTACGGTGGACACGTCGCCCACGCTCTCGGCCATCATCCGTGTCACCTCCTGGAAACGGGTGAAGCGATCGAGTTCCAGCGGATCGAATTCCTGTCCGTGTTCCGTCGCTTGGGCCTGACGTGATTGCAACTGCGTTTCGGCCTGGATTTCGACCTCGCGCAAATAAGCCCGCAAACGCGATACATTTTCCGTCAGGTCGAACAGGGAAGTCTTGAGTTCCCGCATCTCGCCTTCGATGCGGGCGCGGGCGATGGCAATTTCACCGGCCTCATTCACCCATCGATCGACCTGCTCGGCGCGTACCCGCAACTGCGCCTGGGCCACGGCGTGCGGCTGGGCAGCCGCAGGCATCGCCGGGGTCGCCGGTTCGCCAGCGGCTGCCGCTGTTGTTTCGGTGGCCGGGGTAGCCGCAACGGCTGCCACCAGGGCCGCGGGACGTCCTGGCTGCAGGCGATCGATCAGTCCGGCGGCGCGGTCATAGGAGTTTTCCAGGCCATCGATGACGGCCGGCGTAACGGCTCCTCTGGCCAGGGCATCCTCGATCCGGGTTTCCATCGCGTGCAGCAGCTCGCCACAACTCATCACCCCGGCCATGCGCGCGCTGCCCTTCAACGTATGCAGGACCCGCGTCAGGGCGCGGGGGGTATCCTCGGCCGCCGGCGAGATGCGCCAGGAACGCAGCAGTTCGCCAATCTGGCGCATCAGGTCGGCGCTTTCCTCGAGGAAAAGCGGCAGCAACTGGGCATCGACTTCGTCCGCAATCCGCACGGCCCGCCGTTCCAGGTCGCCTTCCGGTATTTCCGCCGGCACGGCGACTTCCTCGCCGGCCACCTCGGTTTTTTCCAGCGCCGTGCTGACTTCCTCCGCCGCGCCGAAGGAGGGGGCAAGCGCGGTCGCCAGCGGCGTCATGGCCTCGAGGGCAGCGGCCAGTTCGGCTTCCTCTTTCGGCATCCGTCGCTCGGCAACCGCGCCCAGCATGCCTTCCAGCGCACCGGCGCAACGGGCGAAGACGAAACGCTGATCGTCGCCAGGAATCACCTCGACCTGGGCAAAGCGCAACAGGGCGGCCTCCAGCGCGTGCGCCAGATGGTGAATCGGCATGAAACCGGCCGCCGCCGAGATGCTGGCCGTGGTATGCGCGGCCCGAATCCCTTCGTTGTCGGGGATGGCTTCACGGCCGAGCAGCGCCTGCAAGGTGGCGAGGTGGCCTCGTGTTTCTTCCAGATACATGCCGAACAGCGCTGGCTCGACCTCGATCTCGCCGACCCGTATCGGCTGCGGTTCGGGAAAATCGATCACCGTCGCCATGGCGGAAACCTCCGCCATTTCCGGCAACGCCTCGGGCGGTGGCGGAGCTTCGCTGGCCGGCTCTGCCGCCGCCGGTTCGATCGGTGCAGCGGCCTCAATGCTTTCGCCACGCAACCCCGCGCATTGCCGGAGCAATCCGCTCACCTTGAAATGACTGCTGCCACCGGCTGCGAGCTGCTTCACCCAGGCCCGGAAAATCTCTGCCGCCAGATCCAGCATGGCAAGCAGTTCCGGGGTCGCCTCGCGCCCTTCGTCGAGCCAGCGATTCATCACCTGCTCGACGTTCCAGGCAGCCTCGCCCAAGTCGGCGAGGCCGACCATGCGGCCGCTGCCCTTGAGCGTGTGGAAGCTGCGCCGCAGGACGACCAGGGTATCACGCTCATGTGGTGCCGCATGCAACCTTGGCAGATGTTCTTCGATGGTCGAGAGCACCTCCTGTGCTTCCTCGAGGAAGATGCCAAGCAATTCGGCATCGAGTTCCTCGGCACTGGCTTCGGCTAGGCGGGTGGCTTCGGCGGAGGGCGCCGGAGCCTCGAGCGGCACAGGGATTTCCGGCACGGGCTCGAGCGGAAGCTCAAGGCCGCTTTCACTTTCGCTCTCGGCATGTGGAATCTCGCCAGCCATTAAAGTCGGCGCTGGCGCGACGGCGGGTTCCGCTTCCCCTTCCACTTCGATTTCAGCCGCAGCCTCCGTCTCGATCACCGGAGCAGGTGTCAGGGAAGATGCCGGGGGAGCAAGAATGGCATCGATATCGGCCGCTCCATGTTGCAATTGCTCGACAAAGAAGCCCAATGCGGCGAGCTTCTGCGCCACGTCTTCAAATTCGCCGGGTTGCGGCACGACCTCGGGTTCGGCGAAGTGCCCGATGGCGGCGGCGCATTCGGCCAATACATCGACCGCCCGGCTCTCGCCAAGTACGGCCAGGGCGCCCTGAATCTGACGAATCGGCTGCTGCAGCGCCGCCAGTGTCGCCTGACGCGAAGGATCGCGGAAGAACGCATCCAGGGTCTGCTCGATGGCACCGAGATTGGTGCGTATCTCGCGCGCCACGGATTCGATCAACAGGCGTTCCTGAGCCTTGCGCGACATGGCGTCGAGATGTGGCAACTCCAGCGTGGACAGGGTTTCGCCACGCGAGAGCGCATCGAGGCGACCGCTGACGATATCCGTGAGTTGCGCAAAGTCGGCATCCAGGGTGGAAAAATTGTCGAGCGCGGCTTCTGCCAGGAGCAGTGCCGTCGCCATTTCCAGGGCCAGCGTCTCGTTATGGCGCGTGGGGTCACGGCGTAACAGGTCGGCCTGGCGGCAGATGGACTCGGCAAGGCGAATATAGGCGGCTTGTTGCGTCAGGGCCGCTTCCTCGGCGATCTTCGTCACCCGCTCATGGAACGGCGGCAGAGCCGCCACGGTACCGGCCGAAAGACGGTTCCAGTCGTCCTTGGCAGCCGCCACGAGCTCGCGCAAGCGGCGAACACGGGGTTCGAGCTGGTCGGCTACCGGTTTGGGCAAGGTCTCCTGATCGAGCCGGTAGGCCGCACGCACCACCGCCAGCGGCGCATGGCCGTGGGTTGCCGTAGCCACCAGGTAAAGAGTCTCGCGCATCAGTGCGGTAGCCGCATCCTCGGTTCCGACTACCAGTTTCCTGACCCGCGCTGCCAGACGCAGCAGATAATGCCGCACCGCACCGGGATCCGGCAAGCCATCGGCGCCAAGCGCGTCGAGCACGCCCAGCGCCGCCCACCACAAGGCACGCGCAGCCGATGATTTGCGGGTCGCCTCGATCATGATCAGCGAGGCCTTCATTTCGCTGATGCCCTTGGCATCGCCCTTGATCCATTTCGCCAGACCGCGCTCGAAACCCAGCCGCGCCGCCTTGAGCCGCGCTTGCAGGGCCTCGGGAAGCAGTGGAGCGGGTTCCCGCTCTCGCTTGGGCGGGCGCTGGGTAAGGTCGGGGAAGAAAAGTTCGGCCGGATTCGGCGCCGGTAGCCCACGCGCCAGAACCAGGTCCCGGTACGCCGGAAACAGTTTCAATGGCTGGTGGGCGCTACCGCTCATCAGATCGTCAAGATAGGCACGCAAGCCGTCCAGGCCATTTTCTACCGCATGGATGGCCGTTGCGGGGTCTGCCGCCCGGCCATCCACCAGGGCTGCCAGTGTCGCCTCGATCGACTGGCAAAACTCGATGACCCCATCGAGCCCGACCACCGCCAGCGCACCATACACTTGATGCAGGCTGGTTCGCACCTGGTGCAGTGACTCGCCTTCGGGACTATCGGCATGAACCCGCAGACTGGCCGCGGCATGCTCCAGCGCAAGGTCGATTTCACCTTTTACCCAGGACAGCGGGCCGATGTCGAGATCACTTGTCATGAATTCCGGGTCACACCTTGAAGCCAGCCACCGAACCCTTGAGTTCGACCGCCAGTTCGGACAGTTCGGTTACCGATCGGGTGGTCTGCTGCGTACCCGCCGTGGTCTGGTCGGTAATTTCGAGAATGTCCTTCATCGCCGCAGCCACGGCAGTCGCCCTTTCAGCCTGGATCTGCGTGGCAGAAGCAATGGCGGTCACGCGCTCCGCCAGATCCTGCGACACACTGGAAATCTCCGCCAGCGACTGGCCTGCGGCGTCCGACAGACGAGCGCCTTCGACCACGCCCTGCGTCGATTGCTCCATGGCGGCCACGGCATCGTGGGTATCGGTCTGAATCGTTTTTACCAGGGCTGCAATCTGCTTGGTCGCCTCGGCCGAGCGTTCCGCCAGCCGCTGCACTTCTTCCGCCACCACCGAGAAACCCCGCCCGGCCTCACCCGCCGACGCAGCCTGGATGGCCGCGTTCAAGGCCAGCACGTTGGTCTGTTCGGTAATGTCGGAAATCAGCTCGACGATTTCACCGATCTCCTGCGATGATTCGCCCAGCCGTTTGATGCGTTTGGCGGTCTCCTGAATCTGGCCGCGAATTTCATTCATGCCTGAAATCGAATCGGCCACAGCCGTAGCACCCTTTTGGGCGGTCTCGAGTGAAACCTGGGCAACCTCGGCAGAATCCTGCGCCGAAACCGACACCGCTTTCATCGAATCGACCGTAGCCAGCACGGCCGCACTGGTCTCACGAATTTCCTTGGCCTGGGCCTCGGCGGCCTGCAACAGGCGGCGCGAAATCCCCTGCGCCTGATCGGTGGTGTGCGTCACCCGTTCGGCGGCATCGTTCAGCCGTCGCACCAGGGTCGCCAACTCCTCGATGGCGAAGTTCACCGAATCAGCGATGGCGCCGGTGATATCTTCGGTTACCGTGGTGCGCACGGTCAGGTCGCCATCGGCCAGATCGCTCATTTCATTGAGCAGACGCAAAATCGCGTTCTGCGCCATCTCCCGCTCGGCCTCGGCACGGCGGCGCTGCTCTTCGGCCTCAAGCCGACGGCGAGTAGCATCGGCGTTGGCGTAAAAAACCAGAAGAACAATCGCCACCAGCGTGAGGGATCCAAACGAGGGCAAGCCCAGACCGGCCAGACCCGAACCACCTCCGCCTTCTTCGAACGAGGCCAAGCCACTGCGGTTGTATTCGCGTTCGTAGGACAGCGCAAGGTCAGCACTCATGGAACTGAGCCTGGGCAGATCCTTTTGCAGTGTGAATCCGGCCTGCAGGGCTTCCAGCAATGACTTCGGCTCGGCCGGCAGGACAGCGGCCAGTTCGTCAAGCTCGCCCAGCGTCTTGGCCAGCGCGCTGCCGGCGGGAGCGAGTTCGCGTGCCAGCGCCAGATCGCGCCGGAACTGGGCGTAGGCTGCCTCGCCGTACTGTGGTGTAAGCGCGAGCTGGGCGGCGCCGCGCACCAGACGCTCGACGTAAACCGGCAAGCGGCCCCCGGCGCTTTCCACCGCAGCGGAAAGCGCCGGCCCGGCCTTCACCGTGGTTTCGACGAGACGACCCAGCGCCGCCAGCGACTTGGCCTGACTGGTCATCTTCTGGATCAGGGCGTGTTGCGGCTTCCAGGCCTCGACCAGGTCGGCCAAGGCAGGCTTGCTAACATCGCTGGTCGCAGGAACGAACACGTTTTCACTGTTACCCCCCTGCTTCAGGATACCGACCAATTCGTTGATGCGCCGGTCGGCTTCAGCCAGTTCGGCCAAGCCTTCGGTCTCGCCACGTAGACTGCGCGTGACAGCCCGCGGCGCCTGCTGGGCGAGCAGTTGCAAACGGGTAGTGATCGTGGCATAGCCGTCGGCCGCCTCGCGGTTGTGCACCAGTACATAGGCGGAGAGGATAGTGAGCAAAAGGCCGACGGCAAGTGCAATTGCCAGGCCCCGCAGCAGGGGCTCCCGGCTCGGGTCTGTCGGCCCCGCGCCCGGAGAGGCCATCACATCTCCCGAAGTCTCAGCGGAGTGCCCGAATTTGAAAAAGGTTTTCAGATCGATGGCCATGGGATTCGATTCCAGTAGGGTTCAACACACGATATCGAGAAAACGTCGAGTGGACAGCAAGGCGGAGGCATCGAGCACGGTGTGGAGCATGCCCTCGTTATCGGCCAGCGACTCGCCGAGCCAGGATGTCGCATCCTCCGCGGGATATTCCTCCAGCGTGGCGCCGGAGTCGCCTGCAGAAAGTCCGCCCTGCGCGGTTTTGGGCCGCGATGCGAGCTGCTCACGCGCCCGCAGCCCTAGTGCACGCTCGACCAGCAGGGCGCTGTTGCTGCCATGCCGGGCACCGATCAGCAAAAGCCGCGCCTGAGCATTGCGGGGCGTCGATGCGCCGCCCCGCCAGGCGGAAAAATCGACCACGCTGTAGAGTGCGCCGCGGATGTTGGCCACCCCGGCAAACCAGGGCTGGGTCAGCGGTGCCGGTGTCAAAGGCGGCAGCGGAACCACCTCTCCCGAGGCCGACAAATCGATCAGCCAGCGGCGGCCGCCCGGCAAGTCATCCGCCCCCGACTCGACCGCCAAAAGTGAGCGGCCGATCTCGCCACGCTCGGCCTGCGTCAGGCGCGTCGCCAGATTTTGCTGGAATTCGCGGCGATTCAGACGAGCCACGCAGCTTACCCCGCCTGCCCGATGGCCGCAATCTTGGCCAACAGAGCCGGGCCATCGACCGGCTTGACGATGAAATCCAGGGCGCCTTGGCGCAATCCCCAGATTTTGTCGGTTTCCTGATTCTTGGTGGTGCATATAATGACCGGGATCTCTTTCGTCGCTTCATCCCGCGACAACGCGCGGGTGGCCTGGAAACCATTGGTACCCGGCATCACCACATCCATCAGGATGAGGTCGGGTTGCAGTTGCTTCGCCCGCTCGATGCCCTCTTCTCCGCTTTCGGCCGTGGTGATTTCGAAATTTCCGGCCGCGAGTATCCGCGTCAGCAGCAGGCGCTCGGTCGGCGAATCATCGATGATCAGTATTTTCTTTACGGTCATGGTCAGTTTCTCTCCGCAGTGTGCGCCGCCACGGTACGCAGCAGGGCGTCCTTGGTGAACGGCTTGGTTAGATATTCATCGGAACCCACCATGCGCCCGCGGGCACGGTCGAACAGGCCATCCTTGGATGACAGCATGATCACTGGCGTGGCCGCGAATTTGGGGTTTTTCTTGATCAGGGAACAAGTCTGATAACCATCCAGACGCGGCATCAGGATGTCGCAGAAAATGATGTCCGGTTGGTGGTCGTTGATTTTTGCCAGGGCATCGAAGCCGTCCTCTGCAAGCAATACGCGCGCGCCCGCTTGCAACAGAAAAATCTCCGCACTCTTGCGGATGGTGTTCGAATCATCGATCACCATCACTTTGATGCCTGCCAGCCGAGGTGGGGTCTCGCTCACTTTATTTTTTGGTCTCCGGCCGCATCATATCCGGATTTCGACCATTTCAAAATCCTCCTTGCGAGCACCGCATTCGAGGCAAGTCCAGTTCGGTGGTACGTCCTCCCAGCGAGTTTCAGGCGGAATACCTTCTTCCGGCAAACCGCGGGCTTCGTCATAGGCGAACCCGCAGATGAGACACATCAGGGTGCGATAGGAGTGATCGGGTGTCATGAAGCAGCGTTGGGTTAGAATCGGCGGATATTAACCCAAGCCGCCCGGCGTTGCAGACCGCAAGATCGCTGACCGAGCTGCCATTCATTCTGGCCGTTCTCCGGACTTTTCCGGCGCCACCATGCCCAGCACAACATCACTCCCGCCGACCAACGAAGTTCCACCCATCGTGCTGACCTTCGCCGCTTCCGATCCGACCGGCGGTGCCGGTTTGCAGGCTGACATACTCACCCTGGCCAGTCTCGGCTGCCATCCGCTCACGGTAGTGACCGCACTCACCGTGCAGGACACGTCGGGGGTAGAGGGCATTTTGCCGATTGATGCCGAATGGGTAGCCGACCAGGCGCGTGCCCTGCTGGAAGACATGCCGGTCGCCGCATTCAAGATCGGCATGCTTGGCAACGTCGAGACCATTGCCGCGCTCGCCGAAGTGCTTGCGGATTACCCGGACATTCCCGTCGTTCTCGATCCGGTACTGTCTTCGGGACGTGGCGATGCCCTGGCCGATGAGGACATGATCGAAGCGCTGGTCGGACTGCTGCTGCCGCAAACGACCCTGCTCACGCCCAACAGTCTCGAGGCCCGGCGCCTGGCCCAGCAGGAAGAGGATGGCGAGGACGAAGCAGACAACCCTCCCGACCTTCCTCGCTGCGCCCGCCAGTTGCTCGACCTGGGCTGCGAGTATGTGCTGATCACCGGCACCCACGAAGGCACGCCGCAGGTCATCAACACGCTCTATGGCCGCCATGGCGTCGTCCGCAGCGATCGCTGGGAGCGCCTTCCCGGCAGCTACCACGGCTCCGGCTGCACCCTGGCTTCGGCAATTGCCGCCCATCTTGCCAATGGCATCGATCTGGAAGCATCCGTCCGCGGCGCGCAGGACTATACTTGGCGCACCCTCGCTGCGGGTTTTCGTCCCGGCATGGGACAGCGCATCCCCAACCGGCTGTTCTGGTCACAGGTGGATGAAAGCGATGAAAGGGAGGATGAGCCATGAAACCCACGCCGCCAGCAGCCACCGACTCCCGCTTGTGCGGACTGTACGCCATCACCCAGGACGACCCTTTGCTGCCCAGGCTTTCCGCGCTGGTCAGCGCCGCGCTGGACGGCGGGGTCAAGCTCGTCCAATACCGCAACAAGAGCGCCTCGCGCGCCCTGCGCCGCGCCCAGGCGGCCGAGTTGCTACGCATCTGCCGGGCTGCCGGCGCCCGACTGATCATCAACGATGATGTCTGGCTGGCGGTCGAAATCGGTGCCGACGGCGTCCATGTCAGCCGTGCCGACGCCCCCGGTGGCTCATTCAAGGCGGCTCGCGAGGCACTGGGGCCCAGGCGCATTCTGGGCGTCTCCTGCCATAACGACCTCGCCCGGGGCGCCGAAGCGGCGTCCGCCGGTGCGGACTATCTTGCCTTCGGCAGTGTTTTCGCCTCCGCCACGAAACCCGGCGCTCCCCGCGCCACGCTGGACGACCTGGCCGAGGCCCAACGCCGTTTCGCCCTGCCGATCGCCGCCGTCGGCGGCATCACGCTGAAAAACGCGGCCGAGGTGCTTGCCACCGGCACTCAGCTGATCGCCGTCTGTAGCGATCTGTTCAATGCCATGGACATCACCAGCCGGGTGAGGAATTACGCCAAGCTGTTTGCCCGCGATGATGCGAATGACATGGAAAGAATCGCAAAGCCGGCACGCAAGGGCGAACTCCGCCCGTCAGGCCCGGCGCCTTGATTTGCCATTTTCCAAGTTGTCCCTTCCCATTCACGGCGTTTTCGACGCCCCGCTTGAAGCCCGAGTCATGCCATGTCCCGCAGTTCACAACTCTTCGACCGTGCCCGCCAATGCATTCCGGGTGGCGTCAATTCTCCGGTACGCGCCTTCGGCTCCGTCGGCGGCACGCCGCCGTTCATTGTCCGCGGTGCCGGCGCCTGGCTATGGGACGTAGATGGCCGCCGCTACATTGACCATGTCGGCTCCTGGGGTCCGCTGATCCTCGGCCACGCCGATCCGGACACAGTCCGCGCGGTACAGGAAGCCGCCGCCCGCGGCCTTTCCTTTGGCGCACCGACCGAGGCCGAAGTCGAACTCGCCGAGTTGCTCACGCGCCGGGTGCCGAGCCTGGAAATGGTGCGCCTGGTCTCCTCCGGCACCGAAGCGACAATGAGTGCGATTCGCCTCGCCCGTGGCTTCACCGGCCGCGACACGTTGATCAAGTTCGAAGGCTGCTATCACGGCCACAGCGACAGCCTGCTGGTGAAGGCCGGCTCCGGCCTGCTGACCTTCGGCAACCCGTCGTCCGCCGGCGTTCCCGCCGATCTCGCCCGGCACACGCTGGTGCTCGCCTACAACGACAGCCAGGAGTTGCGCGACACCTTTGCCCGTTGCGGCGACGAAATCGCCGGCGTCATCGTCGAGCCGGTGGCGGGCAACATGAACCTGGTCGCGCCACGGCCGGAATTCCTCGCCACCCTGCGCGAGCTATGCACATGCCATGGCGCGGTGCTGATTTTCGATGAAGTGATGACCGGCTTTCGCGTCGGCCCGACTTCGGCGCAGGGGCTGTATGGCATCGCACCCGACCTGTCCACCTTCGGCAAGATCGTGGGTGGTGGCCTGCCGCTCGGCGCCTTTGGCGGCCGCCGCGAGATCATGGAAAAGATCGCCCCGCTCGGCCCCGTCTATCAGGCCGGCACGCTTTCGGGCAACCCGCTGTCGGTGGCCGCCGGCCTGGCCACTCTGAAGAAACTCGAGGCGCCCGGCTTGTACGAGGCCCTCACTACCACCACCCGGCGCTTCACCGAGGGCCTCGTCGCCAGCGCACAGCGGCATCGGATTGCCTTTTCGGCGCAGGCCATCGGCGGCATGTTCGGTCTCTACTTTGCCGCCACGCCGCCGACGAACTATGCCGAGGTAATGGCGATGGATGTCGCCGCCTTCAATCGCTTCTTCCATGCCATGCTGGATGCCGGCATCTATCTCGCACCCTCGGCGTTCGAGGCTGGTTTCGTTTCCACCACCCACAGCCCGGCCGACATCGAAGCCACCCTGGCCGCGGCTGACGCGGCGTTCGCCGCAATGCGGAAATAGAAAAGTCGGCGCTGGCGGCACGCGGCCTATGCCAGCCTGCTTGGTTGGGTATTGAAAATACGCAGGCTCTCTGGATTTCGCGCTTGATACCCATAATGACGTGTGCAGCACAAAAGAACGGGGCTAGTGTAACGCTTGCACGTGGGATGGCGCAGGTCTACTCCCGACCCGGAGCGGGCCATTGAAGTTCTCCAAAGCGGCCGTTCAGCAGCAGCTAAGAAAGCTGGGGCGGTTTGGTCAACACACAATAGTTGCCATGTATGAATAATTATGATCAAATGAAAGCTTTTATTATTGGTTTAAATGCCTATATTTCCCACTCGGAAATCAAAAATGAGACTGGGTAAGAGGAAAAACTCGTGATTCGCGTAATTCGGAATTTTACTGTTGCTATGGCAATAGTCGCCGTGGCGCCTCTGGTCAGTGCGCAGAGACTTGAGAAGGTGCGCACATTCAGCCAGACCAACTATCCGGGGTTTATTCAGTTTGTAGCAAAGGAACTTGGTCTGTTCACGAAATACGGGATTGATCCCGATCTGCGCTTCTTTCCGAGCGGGGCACCCATCGTCCAGGCGGCTGCCGCGAAAGAATGGGACATTGCCTTCCTTGGTGCCCCGCCCGCAGTAATAGGCGGATCCTCGTTGGGCATGGTGACAATTGGGCTCATCTATGACGAAGCGCCGCAACACAAGTTGTTCGGACGTCCAGATTTTGTCGCCAAAGTGCTCGCCAATCCCGCATCGCTCAAGGGTGCCAAGATCTTCGTCACTACGCTCTCCACCGGTCATTACATGGTAGAGGGTTGCCTGCGCAAGTTTGGACTCGGCTCAAATGACGTATCTATCATCCCCAGCGAGCAGGCCGCTACGCTAGCCGCGTTTACGGCCGGCCAGGGAGATCTGGCGCAGGTGTGGCCACCGTTCACTTCAGCCCTTCAGGAACGGGGAAACCAGGTGCTCTGCGATGGGCGGCAGGCCGGTGTCGACATCGTCACAGTGTGGGTGACGACCAAAGACTTCGCTACCAAGCGGCCGGATCTTGTTGTTAAATGGCTAAAGGCCAACGGCGATGCCGTGAAATGGGTGCAGCAAGACCCTGCCCGTACCACAAAGATGTACCGGAAATTCATGGCGTTCACCGGGCAGACCGCTACCGAAACAACGCTCAAGGATGTCGTCAGTTTTGTTATGAACGCCAACACCCTGGATCAGCAAATCCGGTCCATGACGGCAAATGAGGGGGCGTCCCCATACATCATCCGCGCCTACGAAGGAATAGCGAAGTTCTTCATCCGTAATGGTCGGATGAAGGAAGTGCCGGACTTTCGCCCGCTGGTGGACGCATCGTTCCTTCTAAAAGCTGCGCAGCCGTAACCCTTGTCCGGCGCAAAGCAGACATGGGGAGTCCCGAAAATATGGTCGCCGCCATCGGCGGTAGCGGTTCGCGTCCAATGGATTTCAATCAGTCCGTAGCGAGCAACAGCGTCCGTTACGAAGACGTATCTATGCTCTTCCCCGGCAACCGAGGCGCTCCGCCGACGCTTGCGATAGACAGGTTCTCGCTCGATGTCGCCGAAAGTGAGTTTCTGGTGATCGTCGGCCCGTCCGGTTGTGGCAAGAGCACCATCCTTGCGATGAGCGGCGGCCTGGCGACTCCCACGACGGGCAAGGTATTCCTCGGCAGGGAATTGATTACGCAGCCAGGCCCGAACAAGGCGATCGTGTTCCAGAATTTCTCGCTCTTCCCTTGGAAAACGGTAGTCGACAACATCGAGTTCGGCTTGCGCCTAAACCACGTGGCCGCAGAAGAACGCCGACATCGCATCGATTATTACCTTCCCGTCATTGGCCTGAAGGGCTTTGAAAAACATTATCCGAGGCAATTGTCAGGCGGAATGCAGCAGCGTGTGGCAATCGCCCGCGCCCTCGTCTTGCGGCCACGTCTGCTGCTCATGGACGAGCCGTTCGCGGCGCTTGACGCGCAGAACCGTACCGTGATGCAGGAGGAACTCGTACGAGTTTGGTCCGAACACAAGCCGACGGTGATTTTCGTCACCCATAGCGTTGAGGAGGCAGTGTTTCTCGCCGATCGTATTGTGGTGATGACACGTCGCCCGGGACGCATCAAGGAGGTAATCGACGTGCGTGAGACGGCAGGTGCGCAGCACTGGCGTGCAAGGCCGCTCGACCAGGTGATGCGGCACAATGACTTTCAGGATCTACGTGCTCGGGTCTGGGGCTTGATCCGCGACGAGATCGTGATCGAGTAGTCGGGGCAGTGCTTGCGTTACGGTCAATTCGCACTCGGCACAATGGCAATCCTCGCCGTGTTGGCAGCCTGGTGGCTGGTGACCACAGTCGGGATGGTCAGCCCGTTCATCCTGCCGCCACCGGCGGCTGTGCTTGAAGCGGCCCAGAGGCTAGCTGATGGCTATTTGGGCGCGTCGCTGGCCACACATCTCGAAGCCAGTCTGTCCGTGGTGCTGAGCGGCTATATTGCCGCCGCGCTGATCGGTGTGCCACTCGGCATTCTCATGGCATGGATACGTCCGCTCGCGATCCTGTTCGAACCACTTGTCTGCTTGCTACGGCCGATTCCGCCGCCCGCTTGGATCCCGCTGGCCATCCTTTGGTTCGGCATCGGTCTGACCGGCAAGACCTTTGTTGTCTTCATTTCGGCGATCACACCCTGCCTAATCAACGCCTACGTCGCCATCAAGGAAGTACCACCGTACTTGATCAGTGCCGCACGCTCCCTCGGTGCCAGCAATGCCGCCTTGCTGTTCCAGGTCGCGATCCCGTCGGGGCTACCCATGATTGCCAGTGGCCTGCGCATTGCGCTCGGCACCGCATGGGCAACCATCGTCGCGGCAGAACTTGTGGTCGCAACGGCAGGTTTCGGCTTCATCATCATGAGTGGCTACCGAAACTTCGAGTCCGCGATCATGGCCGTCGGCATGATCGCGGTTGCACTGATCGGCTTCCTCATGAACCTGATTTTCCGAAAAATCGAAAAGCACGTCATCCCCTGGGGCGAGCATGAGTGAATCACAAGCCGCTACAGGAATATCGGGCGCATCGCGGCTGATGCGAGGCGGAATTACCATGCTCGGCGTGTCAATCTGGATTTTCGCCTGGTGGGGCATTGTTGCGGCATTCGAGGTGTCACCGGATTTCTTGCCAACCCCGTGGCAGGTCGCGAAAAATCTAATCTGGCTCACCAGCAACAGCATCGGCGGCGGCACACTATGGGTTCATGCCGGCTGGAGCCTGTTGCGTTTCCTATCAGGATTTCTGCTCGCCACGGCACTCGGTATCCCGCTCGGACTGCTGATGGGACATGTTCGCTTGGCCAGGAATCTGCTCAATCCGCTGTTCGAGCTGTTTCGCAACATACCGCCCATCGCTTGGGCGCCGTTTGCTCTTCTCTGGTTCGGTGCCAGCTTCGGCTCCCAGACATTCGTCATCTTTACAGCGGCATTTCCGCCGATGCTAATCAACGCCTACCAGGGCATCCGTCTAATGGATAAGGGATTGATGAACGCTGCGCGGATGCTCGGCGCCGGACCGGTCACCATCCTCTTCAGGGTTGGCTTGCCGGCCTCCATCCCGCTGGTCGTTGCCGGGCTCAGAATCGGGCTCGCCAACGGCTGGCTCGCTCTAGTGGGAGCCGAGATCATCGCCGGACCAGGTGCGCTAACCGGACTGGGTTTCCTGATCCTCGTCGGTCAGGAAAACTTGCGGGCAACACTTACGATCGGGGCCATGGCTGTGATTGGCGTCATTGGGGCATCACTTGACTACGTTGTTCGCCGGCTCGAATACCTAGCGGCCAGATGCAAGTAGCCCCACAGACTGACAGTATCGCCGCAGCCCTATACCTGACGCGAAGACCTCATCGTCCAGTACAAGCCGACTGGACTTACCGGAAAACTAGTGATCCGAGTAAAACCCTCGTCGAAACCCCTCTGCCGAGTGTGCAAACGGATGAGTCAGCAGCGCGCCGAAAGTCGTTTCCGAATCAAGACGCCTCAAATGGTATTGGCACACGATCGTCAATTGCGGGAAATTCCGCAGCAGAACATTCAATTCACGCTCGTACACCAGCATCTGTTCGACCCCGGGCATGCCGGTCAAGAACCAAGTCATCTCGCCAGTAATCATCGCCTTGCCTGCCGGGTCTGAAAGCATGCCTGCCACATGTTTCTGAACAAATTCCAGCATCCTGTCGGCCGAGAAGAAACCACCCTGCAAGTAGCAGTCCTGCGACGCACAAAGAGCGAGTTGCTGTGTCCTCAATGCCTCATCCACATCCACACCTTCGCTACGAAGACGACCGACTATTTCCGTGCGGTGAGAGCTATCGTGCATGTACAGCACTGGAGCACCCGCGGACAGGTGATCGATCAAATACGGACTGAGCAGAAGCCATTGCTCCTCTTCGTTACGAAAATGCATGGAGACATGCCGCGGTATCCCGTGATGTGCACAAAGGTCCATGACTTCGCCTGGAGAAGAAGATTGGGCACTCTCCATCGCTTCCGCGGGGCTAGGCGCTTCCCCATGTACAACCAGGAAAGCATCCAGCTCATTGATATCGAATCGCCTTTCTCCGCGCATACCGACACGAAAAGACGTCAGCACACCTTCGTTAGACCAGCGTCTCAACGATGACTTACTGACGTTCAAGTATTCAGCTGCTTCAGTAATCGTAAGCAACTTCCGGTCATTAACCATAGCCTTCAGACACGATAGGAATTAATCATGCCTAATGCTAGCATGATTTGCTATAGCACCATACACTTCCCCATAGTTGCTAACGTACCGCTGTCGCTTTCGGCAGCATTCCGCGCTAGGGTGTCGAAGTCGAACAAGGGTATCGCGGACGAATCGAGCACATTCATCGGGTAGGGACTCAAGCAGCAACCTGAAGGGAATGGCGCCACGTTCCGCAACGATCCGGTTCCTTGCATCCGCATACACGAGACGAGGCTGAAAATGTTTCAGTTCATGTTCGCTCAGGACACCGTAGCTGGCGATGATAAGGAGATCGCCGGCTGTCGCTTTACGTGCCGCGGCGACATTGACCAAGCTGACCCCCGAGGCACGCTCACCCCGAATGGGGTAGGTGGTAAAGCACTCACCATACACGACATTGTAAATCTCGACCTGTTCGTATTCACGAATGTCGGCCACGATCAGCAAGTCTTCATCGATGGCGCAGGACCCTACGTAGGGCAGTTCCGAGTTTGTCGTTGTCAAGCGGTGAAGCTTTCCTATGAGGACGGCACGAACACCCATCTCACATTTCCTCAAGCAAGCATATCGGAATGGCGTACATGCCACACCCGATAGTCTCCTGCGTGTATCTGGCACATCATCGGCATATCACCCGCAGAGATGATGTCCATAAACACGGCTGACGTCAGGAAAAAAGTGGGTACCCCTCTCCCTTTGTGTGCCCAAACCCGGAATCCCCAAAGGCACGAGGGAGGAATCATTGCATTTCAGTAGTGTCCAGTTAAAACGAGCCACATGATCTTAAAATAGAAAATCCCACTCAAGTGAGCTGTGTGATCGGCTCGTCGCCCCTGACGTGTTTCTTGAGAACCTCACCTGCGACCTGCACCGGTGCCGCTACCGGAGAGAAGGGCGGCGCATAAGCTAGATCAAGGTCTGCCAGGTCGTCAACCGTCAGATTTCCACGCAATGCCGCAGCCATTGTGTCGACTGTCTTGTCCACGGCGTCATCTCCTGTGACCTGACACCCAAGCACTTGCCCGGTATCGCGATCAGCGGTCAGATGAATCAGGAGTTTTCTCGATTCCTCCATGTAACGTGCCCGGCTGGGCACTTCCACAACTTGCGATATCGGATGAAAGCCCGCCGCCAACGCCTCCGCCTCCCCCAACCCAGTTCTGGCTACGGCCAAACCAAACACTTTGAAAATGGCCGTCCCCAGCACCCCCGGAAACACCGCCTGCCCACCCGCCATGTTCGTGCCGGCAACGCGGCCATGGCGATTCGCAACATCTCCGAGCGGAAGCCATACGGGACGCTGACTCACAAAGTGGTGCGACTCCGCGCAATCTCCCGCTGCATAGATGTGCGGCAAATTCGTTTGCATTTTCGAGTTCACCGCAATCGCTCCCGTTTTGCCCAGTTGGATTCCCGCAGATGTCGCCAAGTCCGTCGAGGGTTTTACGCCCGTCGCCACTAGAACCAAATCAGCGGGAATATGCGCCCCATTCTCGAGAACCACATGTCCTTTGTCCAAGCCAGACACGCGGGAGCCCATGAATAGCTCGACTCCATTCGCGCGCACCCTGTCCTCGACGGCCAGCCCCATCGGGGCCGCGAAAGTGGGTATCAGATGCGGCATCATTTCCACGAGTGCAACCTCGCGCCCAAGTTGCGAGAATGCTTCCGCCATTTCCAGCCCGATGTAGCCGCCGCCCATGATGACAAGCTTACGTACACCGGGCAGCACATCAAGAATGTGATCCGCGTCGGCAATCGAGCGCAGATACACTGCAGGCGGCGCATCGGGCGCCAGCGGCACGTTCAGGCGAGTCGCCCGCGCACCGGTTGCGAGCAAGAGGCGATCGAACGGTTCCGTATAAGAGCGGCCCGTTTGGAGATCATGGACTTTCAGTGTTCCACCACGTACATCAAGTTCGTCGACACGATGTTGAGTCCTCATGTCAATTCCATCCGCCCGAAAAGCTTCGGGGGTACGAGCAATCAGCTTCCTTCTCGGTATGCGGTCCGGCGCGGCAAGGTGATAGGGCAACCCGCACGCCGAATACGATACATCCGCCTCATCCTGAAGCACAACAATGTTGACTCCCGCGCTCCTCCTCCGCGCAGTTGCCGCAGCTTTTGTCCCTGCCGCAACGCCGCCTACTATCACCAACCGTTCGGACATATTTTGTTCACCACCTATGCATCGAGTTTAGTTGCGAAAGGATCATTAAATCGGCTATACCCTAGTCGCCGTACTTGGCGATGTGCCCCTTGAAGACGCTGTCCACCGAGACCGTTCGCGGAGTGATTGGCCGTGAGACCCAGGTTAGATTGAAGAAGTGGCGGACGTTGACGTTCTCCGTCGTAATGTTTCCACCCCAGGTGCCACACGATAGAGAGAGCGTGTAAGGCATGCCATTCCGGGGACTGCCCGCACCTTCGTTCAAGTTCTGGTTGACCATGACGCGCCCGGTTTTCGTCTTCATGGCAAGCGCAAGAATGTGTTCGTCGTTCTTGCTGTGGATTCCACACGTGTGGCCCATGCCCTGATAATGGGTGATCTCATTCACCAGTGCGATGGCCGAATCGATTCCGCCGGAGTAGCGGTACAAAGCCAGTACGACGGAAAGTTTCTCGCCGGAGAACGGATGATCGTGGCCCACACCGTCTTCCTCGACAATCAGGAAAGACCGATCCGCAGAAATCGATATTCCTGCCAGTTCAGCAATGTGCATAGCCGGCTTCGCGATGATGTCGATACTCGGGATATGTCCACCGTCCGGCCACATCACCTTGCAGATCTGCGCCTTTTGCTGCGGATTGCAAACAAACCCGCCCGCTTTAACCAAGCGCTGCAGCAATTGAGCGTAGACGCTCTCATGCGCTACGACCGAGTTGTCAGCAAGACAACTCGTCGCATAGTCGAAAGTTTTGGCCCGGGCGATCATCGCCGCAGCGTCATCCAGGTCCGCTGTCTCGTCCACCACGTGAACGGAGTTCCCGACGCCGACCCCGTAGGCCGGCGTACCGGAGCTGTATGCCGCTTTCACCATCGCCGCACCACCAGTGGCGACGATCAAGTCCGCTTGGTGCATCAGCTCTTCTGTCTTTGCAATCGAGGGCTGGGCAATGATTTGTATCAGATCCGCCGGTGCCCCCACTTGCTCGCAACCCCGCCTCATGGCCTCGACGACGGCCGCGCTGGTCTTTCGTGTCTTCGGGTGGGGTGACACGATGATGGCGTTGCGTGCCTTAAGCGCCGCCAGTGCATTGACCGGCGGCGTGGCATCAGGCCCCGTCGCCGGAATCAATGCTGCAACAACACCGACGGGCTTCGCGATTTTCACCAGACCTTTTCCGGGGAGTTCCTCCACGATGCCGCACGTTCGCACGGCAGCCATGTCAGTCAGCGTACCCAGCACGCGATTTTCGAACTTCGCCACCTTATCCGCGTAGTTGCCGAATCCGCCTTCCTCGACAGCAAGCTTCGCCAGCGCTTCCCGATTCTTGAAGACGTGCCAGCCGACGGCGGTCACCAGCGCGTCGGCCTGCTCTTGGCTGTAGTTTTCGATCGTTGCCTGGGCGCGTTTCGCTTTCGCGATCAATTCATCGATCTCGTGACGGGTCGCTTCCGCGTCTACTGGCTTCTTGATTTCCTTGCTCATACCAATCCTCCTCGGACAATAACATTGATATCTGCGGATTGCAGATATTTACGAAACAACAAAATTTGAGACTCTCAGTTTGGCCTTGGCCTTATTCGCACGTCGACCACCGACAGTCCTTGTTCTCCTGCGATAACCGGGTTGAAATCAAACTCCTCCACCCACAATGATTCGAAAAACCAAGTCGATACGCTCACGAGCAATTCTGCCAGCGCTTTCCGATCAATCGCCCCGGAACCGCGCACGCCATCGAGAACCGCCCGAAGGCGCAGGTCGTTTATCATCGCGTCGGCGTCGTCGCGATTCAGCGGCGCCAACCTCAGGGAGAAATCCCGAACGACCTCGATCCATACCCCGCCGATACCGAACAAGATGACGGGCCCGAAACTGGCGTCCCGATAACCACCCACCGCGAGCTCGACACCCGCGGGCACCTGTTCCTGGATCACCGCACTGCCGCTTCCCAGACGCCGATCGAAATCCGCCCAAGTCGCGCGCAACGCTTCCTCATTGGCGATTCCCACGCGCACCGCTTGTGCTTCGGTCTTGTGCACAAGCCCTGGGCGATCCGCTTTCAACACGACTGGGTAGCCGACCCGACATGCGCTTTCTACGGCTTGGGCAACATTGTTGGAGCTGCTAAAGCGGGCCAGGGGGAAGCCAGCGTCTTGAGCCGTATCGAGTGCCACGGCCATAGAGAGCCATTTGACGGAATCACCACCTTCTGCTCGCCCGCTCGGTACGGTCCACGGGCGCTCTTGTTCGCAGTGCGGCGATCGGCAATGCGCGATCACACGGGCCACCTGCCCGGTGCCGCGGAAGCATGGAATACCCGCTTCATGCAGGCGTCGGATGCTGGGCTCGGCACTGGCCGAGGCAAGCCAGCAGACAAACACGGGAACATGCTCACCCCTTTCTCGAGCCGTACGAATTTCCTCGATCAGCCGATCGACTACGTCCAGCTTCTCCGCAGCGCGTTGAACGAGAACGACGAGAATAGCGTCGACCTCTCCGCTCGACGAAAGCAGGCGAGTGCTCGTTCCATAAGCCTCTGAAAATCGGGCCCAGTCTGTGGTCACGTCGATCGGATTGACGTCGGATGCCAGTGCCGGTAGGCAAGGCCGTATCGCATTGCGGGTAGGCTGCGACAACGTCGGCACATGGGAACCTTTCCGCTCCAGCAGATCGGTCAATTCGACGCCCACGCCACCGGAATTCGTCACTACGGCAACTCTCCGCCCCTTCACGCTGCCGCCACGGTCAAGAGCCTCGGCGACGTCGATCAGGGTTTCGCCATCGAAGACAACCCGGACTCCGGACTGGCGCAACGCGGCCTCGGCCACTCGCCAATTGTCGGCAAGGGCCGCCGTGTGGCTGGACGCCGCTCGCTGCCCAGCCTGGCCCCATCCCGTCTTGAGCACGACAACGGGCTTGATTCGGGTAACTGAGCGGGCAAGTTCAAAGAGTCTCCGGCCATCGGAAAACGACTCGAGGAGCATCGCAATCACGTGGGTATCGTCATCCCCTGCCAAGTATTCCAGGATATCCACCTCGCCGATATCCGCCTTGTTGCCCACCGACACGATTTTCGCGAAGCCGCAACGCGTCGCTTCGGAACGCGCGAAGGCGACCATCCCGTAGGCCCCGCTCTGTGTAAATAGGGAGATCCCGCCTTTGCACGGCATGCCGATACCGATCGAGGCATTGAGGCAAAACGAGGTATTGACCACACCAAAACAGTTTGGTCCGAGCAAGCGTATCCCGTTTGCTTGCGCGGCTTTGACTACCGACTGTTGCAGATTTCTGCCACCATCGCCAGCTTCCGCAAATCCGCCGCTCACCACAATTGCCGCGCGGATGCCGGACTTCGCACAGTCGCTAAGGATGCCGACCACGGTATCGGGCGGTGTGGCGATCACTGCAAGGTCAGCAGTGCGGTCGAGCTCGGTTATGGAGCGCACTGCAGCAACACCATCAATTGCCTTCGCCGTCGGATGAACTGCAATCACCTGCCCCTTGAATCGAGCATCCGGGGCAGTGAGATTGGCCAAGATCACGTTCCCGACCTTCCGCTGCTGCGCTGATGCACCGAATACTGCCACCGATGCCGGTTCGAATAGCGCCTTGGCCCACGTCATACTCATGGGTATTGCCCCGGCACAAACAATCCAGGCTGACCGCCCGTATGCAGAAACAGCACGGCTTTGGCGTCCATGAGGCGCTCTGTAGCGCACAATTCGACAAGGCCTGCTAACGCCTTGCCGGTGTAGACCGGATCCAGGAATACACCTTCTTCGACCGCAGCGAGGCAGATGGCTGCGCTCCCCTCCGCCGAGGGACAGCCGTACCCGGGGCCAATGTGTCCATCATGAATAACGACGCTGTGTTTAGTCACGTCGGACCTGATGTCGAGAAGCCTTTCGGTGTCGCAAATCAGTTGCAGTACCTGCGCCTGCACCTCATATGCCGGACGGCTCACGGTGATGCCCTCGATGCGCCACGGTGCCTTGTAGTAGCTCGTCCCGAGTAGCCAACCGGCCATCGTGCCCCCCGACCCGACCGGCAACACAATCACTTCCGGCATCGATGTGCGCCTGGCGAATTGCTTCAGAAGCTCCTGCACCGCCAGGACATGTCCGACCACCCCCAGCGGAGAGGCGCCGCCGCGCGGAATGACATAGGGCTTTGCGCCGTTGCGCGTCAACTGTTCCGCCATGGACTTCATATGGACGTCCACGCTCGATCGGTCGAGGCTGCCGGTAAACCATGTTTCTGCGCCCAACATGCGCACTAGCTGGAAGTTCCCGGATATTTGCGGCGTTTCTTTACCCCAATAAATGATAGCCGCGCGCATCCCGCACTTGGCAGCGACAGCGGCGGTGGCACGCACATGGTTGGACAAGGGGCCAGCTCCTGTGATCAACGTGTCGGCCTCCCGCGACAGGGCATCACCGACAAGGAACTCGAGACCGCGGATCTTGTTGCCACCAAAGCCGAACGTAATCAGATCGTCCCGCTTGATCCACAACCGTTTCCTGCCGAGCTTTTTCGCGAGGGACGGCAACTCATGCACCGGCGTACGGTGCCAAATGAGCGGCAGACGCGGAAGAACCGAATTTCCAACGAAGCACTGACGCAGGCCGCGGATTCGCATTACGAGGCGTCCTGGAGTACGCGATCAACCAAGGCCAGGCATTGACCAATGTGAGCCGTAGGATCGAACAGTTCTTCGATTTCTTCGGGTGTCAAATGGGAGGCGACCACCTCGCTCCGCAGAAGAGCTTCCTTGAACGGTAGGTTCTCTTCCCGTGCCAGCATCGCCAAGTCATAGACCAGTCGATGTGCGGTCGCCCGCCCTACTTTGCCCGCAAGCTTCATCATGACGGCTTCCGAATAGACGAACCCATTGGAGGAGGACAACAGGTTCAGCCGCATCCGATCCGCGTCGACCTGGATACCTGCGATCAGATCGGCAACGAGCTGAACCGCCTTCGCTCCCGCCATCGCAATCTCGGGAATCGCGTGCCATTCGGCCTTCCAGGATCGCCCATCACGTTCATGTTCGTGAGCTGCGCCTTCAGCCAAGATCGATGCGTTGGCGCGCACGATTCGTGACAGTGTTCCGACGTGCTCGGAAACCTCCGGATTCCGTTTATGTGGCATCGTGATGCTGCCAATGGTTCCGGAGACAAATCGTTCCCGCACCTCGTCGATCTCGGTACGTTGGAGGTTGTATATCTCACGACAGATCCGGTCTGCGCTTCCGGTCACCGTTGTGATGGTATTGGCCCAGTCGAGAACGAGGTCGCGGCTGTTTCCCCATGACATGTCGGGCACGCGTAATCCCAACTCCGCGCAAAACATCGCCTGGATTTCCAAGGCTCTGCTCCCTTGACCCGACAGCGAACCGACTGCCCCGCATAACTGGCCAACCTCCCCGTACACCGCCAGGGCATCGAGTCGACGTATTTGACGCCGCGTTTCGGCCAGCCATGATGCCACCTTGTAACCAAAGGTAATCGGCAGCCCTTGCTGCCCATGCGTGCGGCCTAGCATCACCGTTTCCCGATGCGCCTGGCAAAGTACCACAAGCTCAATCTTGAGTCGCCCCAGATCGCTGGAAATGAGCTTCCTCACTTGCTTTAGAGCAAGCATCATCCAGGTGTCGGCGACGTCCTGTACGGTTGTGCCGAAACAGACCCATTCGCCGGCTCCGGTTTCGCACCGGTCCTTGATCAGGCGGATCAATCCGTACGTCGAATGACTGCTTGTTTCGTAGTCGATCCGTAATTGTTCAACGACTTCCGGATTTACCTCAATGGAGGCGCAGACACGCATGATTTCGGCGGCGGCATGGTCGGGAATCAATTCGTGCGCCGCCTGACATTTCGCCAGGACGGCCAGGATGCGAAGCCACCCCTCGATCCGCCGTTCATCCGTGAACAGCGCCCGCACCGGCGGCGTCGACCAGGCTCCACCATAAACGCGCGACCCCATCGTCCAAAGTGTCATTGCACATCTCCGGCGAGAAGTCGCGCCGCGTCAAGCAAGCGGGCTTCAGCCGCCTCGATTACCCTAGTTGAATCGCGTTGCCAGGCTCGATGAGTACCGACGCGTTCCTGCAGTGTTACGACTGCATCCATGACTCTCTCTGGTGAGGCGCCTCCGATGGTCGTTCGCGCCCGAATCGCATCATCGACATTTAGGAGTCCAGTCAAGACCTCGTCGCGAATGCCAAGGGAATGCCCGAGCTCCTCCGTCGCGACTTCCTCAATCAGCTTTGCGTTGACCTCCTCGAGCCGACGACCGGAGTCGGACAGCGTTCTGACTAGTCGCGCCACAACCCGATGCGCTTCCCGAAAATCCACCCTGCCCGTTTCAACGAGTCCTTCGGCGAGATCCGTGGCCAGGGCGAACGAGTTGGCCAATGTCGCACGGCAGTTGATTTCGTTGAGTTCGAGGCCATCGAGTATTTCCGTCATCAGGGTGACAGCAGTGGTCACACTCTTGAGCGCAACGGGTAGCTCCCGATACGCCTCCATGCGGCTGTCCATTTGTCCTGACGGGGTTCGGCCAGATGCTGCGATTGCAGCCTGGACACCCAGCAGATGATTCGCGATGCTCCGCAGGTAGCTCAGGGCAAATGGATTCTTCTTTTGCGGCATGATCTTGCTAGCGCGGCAGTGCCGATGGGCAAGCGTTAGCAGAGCAAACTCGTTCGTCGCGAAAACCATCAGGTCTTCGGCCAGCCGTGACATGTTCACCGCGATCATCACCAGACAAGACGCCAACTCAACGGGGAGATCCGCTTGCCACATTGCGTCCCGGGCGTGCTCGACAGGCGTATCAAATCCAAGCAGTTCGGCCAACATCTGCCTGTCCTGTGACATTCGACTGCCATTTGAACTCCCACACCCGCCTGGGCATCGGTTCAGACGGATATAGAGCCCACGCAATCGCTGCAAATCACGCTCTGCGGGAAATGCAAAGCCCGACAGATAATGGCCAAAGGTCGTTGGCTGGGCGGTCTGCAAGTACGTGTACTCGGGAAATACGGTTGATCGGTGCGTCGCCGACCGCTCCGCCATCCGCTCAACCATGGCGCAGAGCGCGTCGGTGAGGAGCAACACTTCCTTCCTGAGCAGTAGAACGAAACCTGTGGTGATCGCCTCGCGACGTGCGCGGCTGGCCCCGAGATGCCCTGCGGCGGGAGTTTTCTCGACGAGCCACGCTTCACGATTGGTTACCACATCGCCGAGGGCGGGATCTAGGTCGAGACGGTTCTCGACGCGTTGCAGGTGGAGCAGAGCAGCCATGAGTTCGGCGGCGGGCCCGGGCGGAATCGATCCCAGGTGCGACTGCATCACCGTGTGTGCGATATCCGACAAGCCTACCGCCTCGAACAGGCGGTCTTGCGCCGCAACCTCCTCGGCAAATGCCGTTTGCTGAAGAATGACTGAAGGCGGCTCGCGCAGTCGTGCACCAATTTCCAGAACCTGGTGCTGAATACCTGGTACGCACTGCATGACCATGAGTACCTCAACTCGCGTTGCCGCGCAATTGCGCGGCAACGAACGGAATGGCCGTTGCCGTCGGCTGCAGCGTTTCGAAGCGCAGGCCGCAGCGCAAAGCTTCCAGCGCGAGGCATTGCGTAGCGTCGATATTGCCGAGATTGACGTTAACGCCGAACCGATGAATCAGATGGCACTGTTGCGACTTCTTCGGTGCCTCCCATATGATGTTACTCAGGCAATCGCCTAGGTCGCAGGCAAGGTGTTCAAAAAAATCCAGTCGGATTTCTCCATGGTCATCGTAGATGCCTACGTTGACGCCGCACTCGCGCCCCTCCATGATGACCCACTCGGCGCCGATTTCGATATCCCTGCGTACCTGTTCCACCACCGCGCCTAGCGACAGTTGCCGCTTGGGATCTTTGCTTCCCACTTCAGTGATCGGAACGAGTCCCGCGTCCCGCGCCTCAAGAATGAGCGAGCGACGCAACTCTCTTCTGAGTGGAACGGTTCCGTCGGATATCTCGACCGCTCGGAATCCAAGGTTTCTTGCGCGTTCAAAGAAAGCTGCCCCCGAGTCGTAAAGAATGGTAGCCTCAAGCAACGTCCCGCCGGGATACGTCAGGATTCCATGACTTTGCATCAGTTCCAACTTCCACCGCAGCAGACGTTCCGGCATTACCGCGGAGGTTCCGAACCCAAGCTTCCAGTGGTCGATGTGGGCGCCAGACACTTCAAGAATGTCGTTCGTTAAGTTCGCTCCCATGCCGGTATCGATAACCATGGTCAGGCCCCTCCGACCATGGATGCGAGCCCTGGTTTTCAGCCCTTCATCTACCGTCCTGAAGCCGTTCCAGGGCGAGCTATTCGCGGTCGATGTCATCGGTCATCTCCCTTAACGCCCGCTCGACCATCGCCAGGTCCGCTCCCCATGGAACAATGACGGTGTTGTCCTCCCTTTCGATATCGAATTCGAGCAGGCAGCATTTCAAGATCGTGAGGCCCTCGACAGGCTTGGCGAGCTTGCGCGGACACATCTCGACACGCTTGGGTTCATCACCGTAGTAGTGACGGTGAAACTGCAAGCTGCGCTCGCAGCCGACAAGGACCCAATCCAGACGCTGCTCGGGGCGTTCGTCGAGAAAATGAACGGGCGCACCGAGATCTTCGAGTCCGCCGGATCGACAGGGGACCAAGTAGGCTGTCGGGTTTATGGACTCGCACAAACTGCGCAGATCGATCCGTTCGAGAACAGGACGGATCGGTGGCAAGTCGGCGTAACTGAGTACTTGCTGAACCAGTCCCATGAGCTTGGGAGGATCCGGCGGCGCAACTTCCACCACCCGTATCCTGATGGGGTCGGGGCGGTAGATAAAGTTGATGTGATCGTACTTGCCTTCGCAGATCAGGGCTTGGTCCGGACCCACACCAGTTCCTTCTGCGAGTTCAGCCAGAGCCGATCGATTGGCGCAATCCGTCGCCGGATCCTTGACGAAAACACACTGTTCCGGCAATGCCAATACCTCGACATGGTTGATGGGCGAAAACAGCGCTTCGCGGTCCGCCACGTCGATCGCCACGATGGCGTGATGCCCCCCGGTATCGTGAAGAATGACGAAGTGAGTCCTGCGATAGGCCTCCTTACCGGCGAAATGCGCGGTAATCGCAGCCTCCGTCATCTGCCCGGCATACGGCTGATAGCTGACGCCGCGATAGGGAATTGAGACGACATTCGTAGAATTCTTCAGCAAGCGAACTCCCGCCGCCTGCTCCGTCTGCGGTATAGCCATGTCATTCCTCCCCAGGTGCCTAGATCTCGAAGGATCTTTGGCGATCCTCCGGGCGCAGTTCTTTCTCATGCACTTTCATCGGGTCCAATTGACGGATGATGTCGACAACCTCTTGCGAGGGCGAGTCCGAAATGCTCAGTTGCTCGCTAATTCCTGGACTGAATTCCGTATTCGCCATCACATCCTCGACGGTGGTGTCGGGGTAGAGTGCATGAAGACGCAGGTGGCCTGATGCATCGAAATCGAACACCCCGAGATCGGTCACCAGCCATTGGGGACCATTCCCGATATGTCCCAATTTCGTCCGTGGAGTCCCGTCGGCAAGACGATGACCCAGGCTCGTCACGAAGTCACACTTTTCTACGATGCGAAACTTCCGCACGCCGTTCTTATTGGGCGGACAGCGATGGGCTGCCGTCCATAACGTAAGCTCTCCCACATCGCACGAAAGGTTGCAGCCGCCACCACCACCCGGCAGTTTCAATCCGATCACGGAATCGCCCAGCCCGGTAACGTTGCAGTTGCCCCACTTATCGATTTGCAGACCAGAAAGGAACATTCGGTGCAGCCTTCCGGAAGCAGCCAGGTCGAACAACTCGCCAATATCCAGTGAGCTCGACGCGCCACGGTCCATGGTCCAGTCGTTGGTCGTCGCCGTGAGGAACGGCGGTCGCGGATTCACACCGTAAGTTGCGCCAGCGATCAGGACCATATGCGGTGCGTGAGTTCGCTTCGCGACGTGCATCGCGAGCTGGACCAGAGGAGACCCAAAGCCATGAAAAGTGAGGGCGCCATCCGGGATGGTCTTGGCGATCTGGAAGATCATCATCTCGCCGAAAGTGCAGGTTGAGGACATATTCACGCCTTGTAGAGTTCGAGCCACGAAGAGGTGCCTTGCGACCATTGGGTCAGGCGTTCGGTTGCTGCCGGTCCGCCTATCCGATTCAGATACTCGGCGTGGTCTCTGCAATCAAGCACATAACGATTCAGATAAGACTCGACGAAGGTGTCGTGGGCCTTCGCCGCCGTGTAATAGAGGTTGGTGTGTGCGCGGTCGTAGGCATAGAACGGATAGCACGAGGTCGGATGGGCGCCGAACGGCACCTCGGACAGGGCTGTCACGTAGAAATAGGGAATAGAGACACCGCCCAGTTCCTGGAGTCGCTCGGTTGACACGATCTTCTCGACAGTGGCGATGACCTTCTTCGACGCCTGCGCGAAAAGAAGGTCCGCGACGGGGGGGCCTTCGATACAGAGATTCCCTTGTTCGTCCCCATACTGGACGTGGATGATCGCGACGTCCGGCTTCAGTGCTGGCACGAGTACCAACTCCTGCCCCGTGAACGGGCATTCCATCGTCTTGAATTCGGGATGGAGCTTCATCATGTCGGTTCCACGAATGGAGCGGATCGGCATAAAGGGCAAACCTGCAATGGCTGCCCGGAGTTGCTGCACCATTGTGTAGCAGCAGCTGTCATGCACTTCAACCGAACCGTCTTCGCAGGCACGGCGGAAATTCGGCGCCATGCCGAAGTCCTGTTCAAATCCGACGTAGCTTTCCCATGTCGCCGCAACAGCATTGCCGCCACACAGCATGTCGATATCGATGCCGTGCGCCGAACCGATGACATGCAGCCTCTTCTTACCGGCACGCAGCAATTCTCGAAGCGCCGCCATCGGCTCTCTCGACGAGAGTCCTCCGCCGACGGCAATCGCGTCGCCATCGCTGACGAGGCTGACCAGATCGGACAGAGGTATCAGCTTTGAGTCGTCCGTATAGACGGACGTGCTCATCGGGATTGTTGTCTTTTGGTCGGCGCTCATATCGCAGTCATTCCGCCGTCGACCGCGAGGGCCGCACCTGTAACGAAGGCAGCGTCATCGGTCAAGAGGAAGAACACCGCGGCTGCAATGTCGCCTGGCTCGCCAAAACGGCCGAGAGGATATTTTGCCAAGCGTTTTGCCAGTAACTCAGGGCTGCTGTCGCTCCCCAGCAATTGATGTCCCATATCGGTCGACGCAACCGTGCCGGGGCAGACCGCGTTGACCCGGATACCCTTGCCGGAGTAATCCGCGGCCATCTGCCGCGTGAGGTTCACGACGGCGCCCTTGGCCGCGCAATAGGCGGCCATCGTGGGAATTCCGACGGTGCCAGCAACGGAACCGAAATTGACGATGGAACCGCGGCTGCTCTTGAGCATGGACGGAATTACAGCCTTTGAGGCCAGAAACGTCCCGGTAACGTTGACAGCCATGACGCGCTCCCAATCCGAGAGCTTCGCTTCGTGCACCGACCCGAATCCGGCGATGCCGGCATTGTTTACGAGGCCGGCAACCGGTCCCAGTTCTCGTTCCGTATCACCTATTGCCTTAGCGATTTGTTGCTCGTTAGTCACGTCGGCGCAGTAGAAGCTGGCAGTAAATCCCCGCTCCCTCAGTGCCTTGACCGCACTCGCGCCACGTTCCGGCGAAAGATCGATGATTGCGATACGCGCCCCGGCAGCGGCACAGCGCTCTGCGGTGGAAAATCCGATTCCCGTCGCGCCACCGGTAATGGCGATGACGCGGTCTATTAATGAATTTCGAATATTGGAGTTCATATCTTGTCGGCTCATGGAATATTGGATGCGGACATCTGTTTCAAATAGGTGAACCGGGACGTTTGGTTGATTTCATTCAAGCGTCGCGTCCCGGCCCGTTCTCTTGCCTTTACGCGGCCTTGATCTTGCCCGCCTTGATTTCTTCGCGGACGATCTTCGTGCCCTCGACCATCGCGTGAAGCTTGTCTTTGGCGATATAGCGCTGCAACAGAATCAGCCCGCAGTCGGTGGTGACACCGAGGCGATCCGCCGGAACGAATTCAAGGAGCTTGCGAATACGGCCTGCCACCTCCTCGGCCGTCTCGGTAATGGTGCTCTTCACATCGATCACGCCAGCCCAGAAATCGACGTTGGCTGGAAGCGGATACTGCTTGATGACGTCGAGACCCGACAAGTCATCCGAGCGGCGACCACAGTTCTCCAGATTCAGGACGCGGATATTCGCTTCATACGCCTTCGGAATGATCGAGGCAGTGGCCGAAGGTGCCTTGCCTTTGCGCTTGGTCAGGTCATAGATATCGCCCGAACTTGCCGTCTCGTCAGGCTGATAAGCAGGTGTGCCGCCCCAATTTCCCCAGCAGACGTGCACGATGATTTTTGCTTTGTTGATACCTTCAACGGCGCGGTTGAATGCCTCGATGGCGTAGTCTTCGAAAAAATACGGCCAGGTGAACTCGTCGAGTTGAATGAAGTCCGCACCGATAGCTTCGACCTCTTTCAGATCTTCATTGATGGCCGCGGCGATAGCCATCGCACGTTCGCGACTGGACTTGTAGTAGAGATCGTTGGTACACTGTGCGAGCACCTGCACGCCGGTGTATTGCACCTTGATCGGCTTATTGGTCGCCTTCCGCAGCGCCTTTGCCTGTTCAACCATGAGCGCACCATGACGCTTGATCTCTTGCGTGACCGTGCCCGAATGAAGGCGGCTATAGATCGGGAAACCAAGGTGACCGCCCTTTAGGTCGTAACCGAGCCGCCGCATGTAGTAATAAACTGCTTGGTCTGCATAGTTGTCGCCGTGGACTCGCCCATCCGAAATGATGTCGAGACCGGCTTGTTCCTGGTCACCCACCATGGCACCGACAACGTCTTCCAGCGCCTCCTGCCATATTGCATCGGGCGGCTGCTGGTCTCCTGTGAAGTGCCGGGAAAAGGTCGCATCCCACCAACGGGGATTAGGATAGTTGCCGACCATACTGGTAGGAATCAGAACCTCTATACCATTTAGCTTCATCAATGTCTCCTTAGCTCTAGTTCTTCGGATCAATGTCGGGTGCCGAGCCACACGCCATTTCGTTTCGACTGACGTAGAGACGACCCCATTTGAGTAGTACAACTACAAGGCCAACAATTACACACACATTGTTATATAGATGTACACATTACGTTCTCCTTCCGATCCTGGATAACGTTTTTTCATCATAGAGTTCGCAACCATAACTGTCAACACATATCAATACGTATCGCGTTTCGTTTATTGCGGCGACACGCAGATTTGAAACGGCTGAACCTTGAATAACGCCCACCAATCCAGCCCTTGTGGCCACGAACTAAATGAAAGGAAAGGTGAAAGGAAAGGCGTTAGATAATACTTACATATTCCGGCATCGACATCGTGCCGTTTGCACCGAACCATCTGTCAGCAACCGATGGGACAAAGTGGGTTCTGATAACCATAGGCAATTATGGTAACCTACGCGCGTTTCTACGACCCGTAAAAAATAATGGTAGCGATTGGCGATCAGAGAACGTTTCTTGCAGCTGCCAATCTGGAGGATTTATGCGTACCCCGGACAGTGAACAAATCCCTGGCACTCCTACTACTCTCGAAACAGCGATTTTTCTTACAGGAGGAATGGCACATGATTCACCAGCTTGGAGGCAGTTCAGACCTCGCATGGAACCCTAAGTCCGCTCTCCTTGCTGATTCAGCTCTTAATAACCAGGAGTACCGCGCATGAGAGCCGTCTGGATCATGGCCGATACCAAAGGATCGGAGCCTATCGCGCCCCTTATAAGAGTATGTCCGTCGCCGTCCGGACAACCCGGCGACTATGCCGATACTGCCGGCAACTACATCGGTACGTGGTTCAAAGTCGAACAGGTGCCGGACGATGTTACGGATGGTCGCGTGGTTTCCTTGTTGTACGACGCAAAACTGGGTGCTGCCCATTACACCATTGCTTACGCGCAGCTCACAATGATTGCAGCGATGGGTTGTCCATGCTGTATGCACTAGCTCAACTTTGGCCAATACAGGCTACCGCTGGAGCGCGCTCCAGCAAACCGCTTTTGCCGCTTACCATATTTACTATAGAGGAGTTCTCAAATGATCAAACCGAAGTCCATAAATGTCCGCGACGAAAAACTAACGATCGAGCAATGGGGAACTCTCATCGAGTCACTGCACGACGGAAATGCCGATACGGCGATCTTTAACATTGACGAAAGAGACCACCGGGAATATGACGCCATTTTCCTCGGGGGTGGCGCCGGCGGCCGCTTCGGTTCGGCGTATCTGCGCGCCATGGGCGGGCGGCAACTCATCATTGATCGCTGGCCATTTTTAGGCGGATCTTGTCCACACAACGCCTGCGTTCCACATCACGTATTCTCGGACTGCGCGGCGGAGTTGATGCTTCAGCGAACATTCGGCGGCACACTCTGGTTTGCGCCGATGGATGGCGTTGTCACGTCGATCAAAGACGTGGTCGACCTTTTCCGTCGCGGGCGCACCGGTCCGCACGCCATCATGAATTATCAGAGCAAAGAGCAACTGGACCTCGAGTACATTCTCAATGCGCCTGGCAAAATCATCGACTCGCATACAGTTGAAGTGGCCGGTCGCCGCTTTACGGCCAAGAACCTCGTTCTTGGCTTAGGCGCACGGCCACAAGCGCTCGACATTCCGGGAAGTGATCTCAAGGGCGTCTACAGCAACGTCAACCTAGTCGAAACACTCGATTACGAGCCCTCTGACACCGTCGTGGTGATTGGCGGCAGCAAAACAGCAGTCGAGTACGGTTCCTTCTTCAGTGCCACTGGCCGGAGAACAATCTTTGTCGTTCGCACCGAATGTCTGAAGTTGATTCGCGATGCGGAGATCCGTGGTTACGTCCTCGATCGGATGAAGGAACAAGGAGCCGAAATCTGGGAGAGATCCCAGGTGTTGCGGATTGAGGAGAATGGCGAAGGTAGGGTCAAGGCGGTGATCGTGCAAACACCCGACGGCGAAAGGCGCATCGAGACCAACTTTGTTTTCACGGGCCTGGGCGAGATACCCAACTCGGAGATGCCAGCGAAGGCACTCGGCGTCAAGATCGGGCCGAAAAATGAGATTGTCGTGAACTCGCGGCTGCAGACCTCGGTGCCGAACGTATATGCGATTGGCGACCTGATCGGAGGGCCGATGGAAATGTTCAAGGCGCGCAAGAGCGGAATGTATGCAGCCCGCAATATCATGGGTCGTGAGTCACATTACGAACCCAAGGACTTTCCGGACTTTCTCCATACCCATTACGAAGTGAGCTGGCTGGGAATGAGTGAAGCAGAGGCACGTGCCAAGTACAAGAATGTGGTGATTATCAAAATGCCGCCAGAGAATCCGAATGGCATTAACGTTGGCCTGCCGGCATCCGACCGCACGATGCTGTATGCCATGTCGAAGCCCCACATGTCCGGATACCAGAAACTTGTCATTGACGGCGATTCACGCCGTGTGCTAGGTGCGCACCACGTCGGTTATGGCGCGAAGGACGCGTTCCAGTACCTGAACGTGCTGGTCAAACAAGGTCTCACGGTGGACGACCTGGGCGAGATGGACGAACTATTTCTCAACCCGACACACTTCATCCAACTCTCTCGATTGCGGTCTGGCCGCGAGCATCTGGTGGATCTATGAGCCGCGTCGTAATCATCACGGGAGCGGCATCCGGGAACGGACGAGCGATCGCCAACCGCTTTCTCAATCACGGCGACCGGATAGCTGCAGTCGACCTTTCTGCCGAAGCGCTGGAAGAGCGAAACGAAGACGATTGGGTGGCCCATGCCGACAGAATCATATGCCTGCCGGCAGATGTCGCGGGCGATTCCGGCATGGAAAGCGTTGTCAGGCGGGTGGTAGAGCACTATGGCCGAATCGATGTACTGGTCAACAATGCAGGGATTACAGGAAACCAAGAGGCGACCTCCATACACGTCACGCCAATCGCCGAATTCGATCGAGTAATTGCGGTCAACCTGCGGGGCATATTCCTCGGTTGCCGGAGCACGATTCCCGTGATGCTCAAGCAAGGTGGTGGCGTCATCGTGAACATCGCGTCGATTGCCGGCATGGTGGCCTTTCCGGCACGTGCGGCCTACACTGCATCAAAGGGCGCAGTGATCCAACTGACGCGTTCGATCGCCGCGGATTACGCTCATGACGGAATACGTTGCAATGCCATATGTCCAGGCATGATTGAGACGCCTATGACTCAATGGCGGCTGGATAACCCCGACCTGCGCCAACAGGTACTCGCCAGAATTCCCCAAAAGGAGATTGGCACCGCAAACGATGTCGCATCAGCAGTAATGTTCATTGCCAGCCCGGATGCGCATTACTTTAACGGTTCGGCCTTGGTGATGGATGGCGGCTACACCGCAATTTAGCGGTGGCGCCAAGTGCCCAACGCGCGACAAATAGCGACAGTACAGTTAGGGTATCCCTGACCGACCCGGATGCCCGCTCTATGAAGACCCGTGGCACAGGGGTTGTAGGCTACAACGTATAGACCGCCGTTGATGCTAAGCATCATCTGATCGTTGCCCACGAAGTCACCAATGATGGCATTGACCGAAGCCAACTGTCTTCAATGGCGAAGCAGGCACGAACTGCCATCGGTAGTGAAAGCCTTACCGTCATTGCAGACCGAGGGTACTTCAAGGGCGAGGAAATCCTGGCTTGTCAGGAAGCCGGGATCGTCGCTATCGTCCCCAAAACCAATAAATCGGCAGCCAAGGCCGAGGGCCGCTTTGACAAGGCAAATTTCATCTACGACGCCTCGACCAATGAGTACCGCTGCCCGGCCAAACAGCGCCTGGTCTAGCGATTCGCTCGCGTCGAAGGCGGCCTGATGATGAACCGCTACTGGAGTTCAGCTTGTCCGACTTGTGCCATCAAGAAGCAATGCACGCCGAGTGACTATCGCCGCGTGAGCCGCTGGGAACATCAGGCTGTGCTGGATGAAATGGAGCGTCGTCTCGATCTTGCACCGGACAGCATGCGCATTCGTCGGCAAACTGCTGAACATCCATTCGGGACAATCAAGCCCTGGATGGGCAGCGCACATTTCCTGACCAAAACCCTCGATCGCGTCAGTACGGAAATGAGCCTGCACATCCTTGCCTACAACCTGAAACGGGTGATGAGAATCTTGGGTAACGGAGCGCTAATGGGGGTGATGAGGGCTTGAGAAGGACTTTATTGCGGCCAATCAGTCGATTTCAGTGATCTTCTAAAAGCTGTCGAGCGAAACGCGCCGACACCACTAAATTCCCATGGCGTTTTTACACAGTCTGGGCCGTCACCGGACGGTCAGTTTGACCAGGATGTGTTCCCTACGTCATTGGCGCATTGCCCAACCAAAAATCAATCGCGAAATCCGGAAACCCAAAACGTAGCGAGGGTGAAGGCGGAGTTTTGGCTAGCACCGCTTGCCCCGCCGGTTGGGCCTTCATGTCCAACCGTGGACCGGCCAGATGCAAGGCGCCTGGAGCGCAACGGTCGAGACATAATCAGTAGATGGGCGAGGGAGTCAACGCCGCGCAACGCTGCAGATGGCCAGCCGCAGCATTTTTTTAACACTCTGTTAAGCCATGCTTGGTGTTAGCGCAGCCAGCCCTTGCGGCGGAACACCGCAAACGGCACCGCTACGGAAACCGCCATCAGCGCCAGCGAGAAGGGATACCCCCAGGGCCAGTCAAGCTCCGGCATGGCGCGGAAGTTCATGCCATAGACGCTGGCGATCAGGGTCGGCGGCAGCAGCGCCACCGAGGCCACGGAAAAGATCTTGATGATCTTGTTCTGGTTGATGTTGATGAAGCCGACCGTGGCGTCCATCAGGAAGTTGATCTTGTTGAAGATGAACGCCGTGTGGCCATCGAGCGAATCGATGTCGCGCAGGATCTGCCGCGCGTCTTCGTGCTGGCTGGCGGCCAGCAGCCGGCCACGCATGAGGAAGGACAGCGCCCGGCGGGTGTCCAGCACGTTGCGCCGGATGCGGCCGTTCAAGTCCTCCTCGCGCGCGATGTCGGCCAGGATCGAGGCCGCCTCGGCATCGGTCACCTGGGTCGACAGCACCTTGCGGCCGACGGCTTCCAGCCCGGCATAGACTTCCTCCAGCGTATCGGCGGAATACTCGACGTCGGCCGCGTAAAGATCGAGCAGCACGTCGGTACCGTTGGAAACATAGCCGGGCTGGATCCGCGCCCGCAGCCGTTGCAGGCGGAATACCGGCAACTCTTCGTCGCGCACCGAGAACAGGATGTTGCGGTGGAGAATGAAGGCCACGGCGACGTTGCGCGCCTCGCCATCCTTGTCGAGCAGGAAGTCGGAGTGCAGATGTACTTCGCCGTTGTCCTCGATGTAAAACCGCGCCGACTCCTCGAGGTCGGACAGATCATCGGTGTCGGGCAGGGCGAGATCGAAAATTTCCCGGATCCAGCCTCGCTCCTCTTTTGAGGGCGCGATCAGGTCGATCCAGATCGGGGTGGCGGCGGCCAGCGCCGTCTTGCTGGTGATCGGCACCTGCCGCAGACGACCGTTCTCCAGCTCGAAGGCGTTGAGCACCACGGCTTTGCGCTCGAGCGGCTGGGTTGCCGCCAGGGTCTCGCGCACGGTGTCGGAGAGCTCGTCGAGAACCTCCTCGCCGCGCTCAGGCGCCACCAGCTCCCAGATCAGCAGGCTCTCGTCCTGCGGCAGGGCCTCGAGGATGCGCGCGACATCGGCCGCCGAAAGCTGTACCAGCTTGTCGCGCAACGCGGCCAGATGCTGCTTGTGCACCAGATTCTCGACCAGTTCACGGCGCGGCGAATCCTGCCGGTGCACTAGGCTCTCGACCCGTTTTTGCTGGGCCAGCAAAGCCTGCACTTCGCGCAAACTGTCCGTAACATCCTGGACAGCCGGTGTCACCTCGTAATCAGGCCGGTTTTGCTCGTCGAGGGGCGGATTCATGGCGGCAACCTCTGCTGGGAAAATCCGTTGCGTGCAGGAGCAAACAACGGCAAAGGCCGCCATTGTAGCCGCGCCGGGTCAGCGTGGCACCTCGGCCTCGGACATGCGGCTCAGAATCCGCTCGGTGCGGCCGGTGAGATAGGCGGAGTAGATGTTTTTCTCATAGCGTCGCGGCGCCGGCAGCATCACCGCCAGCCGGGCGGCCTGGACGGCGCTGAGCTGGCTCGCCGCAACGCCGAAATAATGTCTGGCCGCCGCCTCGGCGCCGAAGATGCCCTCGCCCCATTCGACCACATTCAGATAGACCTCGAGGATGCGCCGCTTGTCCCACAGCAGTTCCAGCCAGAAGGTGATGATCGCCTCCTCGCCCTTGCGCAGCAGCGAACGGTTCGACGAGAGCAGCAGGTTCTTTGCCAGTTGCTGCGAGATGGTCGAGCCGCCGGCCACCACCTTGCCCTTGCGCCGGTTTTTTTCCAGCGCCTTTTGCATCCCCTCCCAGTCGAAGCCCTCATGGTCGATGAAACGGTCATCCTCGGCAGCGACCACGGCGCGTTTGAGATGCATGGAAATCTTTTCATAAGGGACCCAGGTCTGTTTCAGTTCGGCCTGCGGGTGCTTCTGCCGCAATTCGTCGAGTCGCTGACTCTGGAAACTGGTCACCCCCGGATCGACCCATTTCCACCATGTCACCCAGCCGACATACCAGCCCTGCCACGCCAGCAGCAGACCGAACAACCAGGCCAGGCCGAGCTTGAGCCAGCGCGGCGCCGGTCTCATGCCTGCCGGATCGCGCGCAACGCGGCGAGCACCGGCGCGGTCTGTGGCCGCACCCCGCGCCAGAGCAGGAAGGCTTCCGCCGCCTGTTCGACCAGCATGCCGAGGCCATCGACGGTGCGCGCACAGGCCGCCTGGGCCTGGCGCAGGAACGGCGTCATGCGCCCATAGACCATCTCGTAGGCCAGCGCATCGGCCGCAAAAGTCGGCGCTGGCAGGACGGCGCCGGTCAGGCCGGCCGAGGTGGCGTTGATCACCAGATCGAAAGCGCGGGCATCGAGCAGCTCGAAGCCGCCGCCCTGTATCCTGCCCTGCGCGGCAAAGCGCGCAGCCAGCTGCCGCGCCTTGTCCGCCGTGCGATTGGCGATGAACAGCGCGGCCGGCTTTTGCTCCAGCAACGGCAAAACCACGCCGCGCGCCGCGCCGCCGGCGCCGAGCAGCAGAATGCGCCGCCCGCCGGGGTCGACGCCAAGATTGACGGTCAGATCGCGCACCAGCCCGGCGCCATCGGTGTTATCGCCGACGATGCCGTCGCCACCGAAGCTCAAGGTATTGACCGCGCCGGCCGCTTCCGCCCGTGGCGTGCGTACATCGGCCAGACGATAAGCCTGCTCCTTGAATGGCACGGTGACGTTCGCCCCGCGCCCGCCGGTGGCGATGAACCCGCGCAGCGCACCGGCAAAGTCGTCCAGCGGGGCGAGGATCGCCTCGTAACTCAGATCCTCGCCGCACTGCGCGGCGAACAGGGCATGAATGCGCGGTGACAGGCTATGGCCGATGGGGTTGCCGAACACGGCGTAACGATCGGTCATGTTGGCTGACTCTGCTAGACGCCGTGATAGGCGCGATACCAGTCTACGAAGCGGCGCACGCCTTCGGCAACCGGCGTGGCCGGAACGAAGCCGGTGATCCGCCCCAGTTCCACGGTATCGGCACTGGTCGCCGGCACGTCGCCCGGCTGCAGCGGCAGGAAGTTCTTTTCCGCTGGTTTGCCCAGTGCCGCCTCGAGCGCCTCGATGTAAGCCATCAGCTCGACCGGCTGGTGGTTGCCGATGTTGAACACCCGCCAGGGCGCCCAGCTCGTCGCCGGATCGGGGCGCTGTTTGTCGAAGGCCGGATCGGCCGCGGGCGGGCGATCGAGCACGCGCAGCACGCCTTCGACGATGTCGTCGATGTAGGTGAAGTCGCGCTGCATCCTGCCGTGGTTATAAACCTCGAGCGGCCGGTCTTCGAGCATCGCCCGGGTGAACAGGAACAGCGCCATGTCCGGCCGGCCCCACGGCCCATACACGGTGAAGAAACGCAGCCCGGTCGCCGGCAGGCCGTAGAGATGGCTGTAGGTGTGCGCCATCAGCTCGTTGGCTTTTTTCGTCGCCGCATACAGGCTGACCGGGTGATCGACGTTGTCGTGTTCGGAGAACGGCAGCTTTTCGTTGCCGCCATAGACGCTGGAACTGCTGGCATAGACCAGATGCTCGACCCCGTTGTGGCGGCAGCCCTCGAGGATGTTGGTGAAGCCGGTCACATTGCTCTCGATGTAGGCGTGCGGGTTTTGCAGTGAATAACGCACACCGGCCTGGGCGGCGAGATTGATCACCCGCTGCGGCCGCTCGGCGGCAAACAACGCCGCCATGCCGTCGCGCGCGGCGATGTCGAGTTTGACGAAGCGGAAGCCCGGCTGCAGAATGAGCCGCGCCAGGCGGGCTTCCTTGAGGTTGACGTCGTAATAGTCGTTGAGGTTGTCGATGCCGACGACCTCATCCCCGCGGGCCAGGAGACGCGCGCAGACGTGCATGCCGATGAAGCCGGCGCAGCCGGTAATGAGGATTTTCATGAGGAACGGTTTCGCTGCAGATCGAGCATTTTCGCATACTTGGCAAAGCTCGCCGTGCAGCCGATGAGGATGTGCACCAGGCCCTCGACGCCATCGAGAAGGCCCAGACGGAAGACGTAAAACTTGAGAAAGCGCAGCAGCGGCGAGAAGAGCAGATGTCCGGCGTGCGCCCGTTTGCCGGCGGCCAGCGCCGCCTCGGCGGCCAGCGTCGAATAGCGGTTCTGCTTGGCCAGATACGTCTCCAGGGATTCGGCCGAATCGTGCAGCAGGTCGCCTTCGAGCACGCCCATCGGGTCCGTGCACAGCACTTTTTCATGCACCGCGTCGCTTGACCAGCGCGCATGCCGCCGGTCGAAGAGACGCAGACTCCAGTCGGGATAGCCCTCGCCATGCCGCAGATAGCGGCCCATGAAGCGGTTGCAGCGAGGAAAGCGATAGGCACAAAAACCCGGCGCGGACGTGCCTTGCGTACCGGGGCTTTGCATGCCTGGAATTCCCCTTCGGGGGCAGACATTCCCGCTTTGCGGGGCGGCAACGGCGAACAGCGCCCGGATCGACTCGCGCAGCCCGGGGCTCACCCGTTCGTCGGCATCGACGCAGAGCACCCAGTCGTGGCGAGCCTGCTCGACGGCAAACTGTTTTTGCGCCCCGAAGCCGCGCCAGTGACTTTCGATCACCCGCGCGCCAAGCGCGCGCGCCAGCTCGGGCGTACCGTCCTCGCTGCCCGAATCCACCACCACGATCTCGGCGCAGAAGGCGAGACTTTCGAGGCATGCCGGGAGCATGCCGACAGCATCGCGGGTGATCAGCACGGCCGATAGCGGCGGCGGGGCGGGCAAGGGAGGAACGGCGGGCGGCGACATGCGTTCGAGCTTATCACGGGCGGCCTATAATCCTTGAAACCTCAGTTGACCGCTTATCCATCCTTGACCCGCCGCATGAACACCGGCCTTTGTGCCTTCGAGGCGATTCACCCGTTGGGTGACAGCGCACCGCGGCCGAGGTTTCAAGGATAATCGCCCTGCTCATGCGCATCCTCCTCGTCAAAACCTCCTCGCTCGGCGACGTCGTGCATAACCTGCCGGTGGCAAGCGATCTCGCCGCCGCCTTTCCCGAGGCAGAGATCGACTGGGTGGTGGAGGAGAATTACGCCGCCATCGTCCGCCTTCATCCGCGCATCCGTCAGGTGCTGCCGGTGGCGCTGCGGCGCTGGCGGAAAACACTGACCCGGGCCGTCACCTGGCGCGAACTGGGCGAATTTCGCCGCCGCCTGCGCGCCACGGAATACGATCTCGTGATCGACACCCAGGGCCTGCTCAAGAGCGCCCTGATCGCCGCCCAGGCACGCGGCCTGCGGTGCGGTTACGCTGCCGCCAGCGCCCGCGAGCCGCTCGCCGCGCATTTCTACCAGCACCGCTTCGAGATGCCGAGGAATCTTCACGCCGTCACCCGCAACCGGCAACTGGTCGCGCTGGCGGCGGGCTACTCGCTGCCAGCCGCGCTCGACTACGGCCTCACCATCCCGGATACCGCCAGGGCCCCGCAAAAACTCGGCGTTGGCGATACGGCGATCCTGCTCACCAACACCTCGCGCGCCGACAAGCGCTGGCCTGCCGAACACTGGCTGGCGGTTGGGCGGCACTTGAGCACGCGCGGCATCGCCTGTCTGCTGCCGGCCGGCAACGCCGCCGAAGGCGCGGCCGCGCAAGCCCTGGCCGCGACGATTCCGCATGCCCGCGTGCTCGAAGACACGCCGCTCGAAGCGCTCGCCCGGGAGATCACCCACGCCCGCCTGGTGATCGGCGTCGATACCGGCCTCGTCCATCTGGCCGCCGCCCTCGGGCGGCCGACGCTGGCGCTGTTTGCCGCTTCCGACCCGGAACTCACCGGCGTGCTGGCCGGTTCCCTGGCCATCAATCTCGGCCGTCGGGAAGCGCCGCCCACGGTGGCCGAGGTGCTTGACCGGGCCGAACCCTGGCTGGACGAGAAAGAATCGCCCGCATGATCGCCCGCCTCCTCTACACCCTGCTCGCCCTGGTCATGCTGCCCTGGGCGCTGCTGCATCTCCTGCTCCGCTCGCGCCGGCAGCCGGAGTATCTCGAACATGTCGGCGAGCGCTTCGGCTGCTTCCCCGCCACGCCCGGTTCACCCGATGCGCCGGTGATCTGGCTGCATGCCGTCTCGGTCGGCGAGACGCGCGCCGCCGAGCCGCTGGTGGCCGCCCTGCACGAACAGTTTCCCGATCATCGGCTGCTGTTCACCCACATGACGCCGACCGGCCGCGCCGCCTCGCTCGCCCTGTTCGCTGACACGGTCGAGCGGATTTACCTGCCTTACGACCTGCCCTGGGCAATGCGCCGTTTTCTGCGCCATTACCGGCCGCGCCTCGGTCTCATCCTGGAAACCGAACTGTGGCCGAATCTGCTCGCCGCCTGCCATGCCGAAGGAATCCCGGTGTTGCTGGTCAATGCCCGGCTTTCGGCGCGCTCGGCGGCACGCTACGGAAGCTTCCCGGCGCTGACTTGGGATGCCCTCCATCACCTGACGGCGATCGGTGCACAGAGCGTGGCCGACGCCGGCCGTTTCGCCGCGCTCGGCGCCGAAGCGGTCACCGTCACCGGCAACATGAAATTCGATTGCGCGCCGCCGCCCGCCCAGCATGCGCTGGCTGAAGTTTTCCGCGCCCGCATCGGCGCCCGCCCCTGCTGGCTGGCGGCGAGCACCCGCGAAGGCGAGGAGGCGCTGATTCTGGAAGCCTGGCAAAAAGTTCACGGCGGCGACCCGAAGGTAGTGCAAAGCAAATACAACGCTGGCGCCGATGACACGGCGGCCAATCCTCTGCTGATCCTCGTCCCGCGCCATCCGCAACGCTTCGACGAGGTGGTGCGGCTGATCGAGGCACACGGCCTGAAGCTGCAACGCCGCTCGGATGAACTGCCGGTCGCGGCCGACACCCGGGTCTGGCTGGGCGACAGCATGGGCGAGATGTTCGCCTGGTACGGCGCGGCCGACCTGGCTTTCATCGGCGGCAGCCTGAAGGACTATGGCAGTCAGAATCTGATCGAGGCCTGCGCCATGGGCACGCCGGTACTGATTGGCCGCTCGACCTTCAATTTCGCCGGGGCGGCCGGCGCCGCGCTCGAGTGCGGTGCGGCGCGCGCCGTGGCGGATGCCGATGATCTGGTGCGCCAGGTGCTTGCCCTGCTCCCTGACGCGACTGCTCGCCAGCGCATGGGGCAGGCCGGGCGCACGTTTACCTCCGTCCATGCCGGCGCGACGGCGCGCACGCTCGAACTGATTACTCGAGCAGGGCGTTGATCGCCACGAGATCCTCTTCACCCAGGCTGCCGGCGGCGGCCTTCAGGCGCAGCAGCGCAAGCAGGGTGTCGAGCCGGGCGCGCACCAGCTTCTGCCGCGTGTCGTAAAGTTGGCTCTGGGCGTTGAGCACATCGATATTGATCCGTACGCCGACTTCATAACCCAGCTTGTTCGAGTCCAGGGACGACTGCGAGGAGGCATACGCCGCTTCCAGCGCCTTCACCTGGGCCAGCCCCGAGGTCACGCCGAGGTAGGTCTGGCGGGCGGCCAATGCGGCCTGGCGGCGGGCATTCTCCAGGTCGGCCGCAGCCTTTTCCTTCAGTGCCACCGCTTCGCGGCCTTTCGACACCGTGTAGCCGCCGGCGAACAACGGGACCGACAGTTGCAGGCCGACCGTGCGGTTGTCGGCGACGTAACCACCAAAGAACGGGCCGTCGTTCACCGCGTTGTGGCTGCGGGTAGCCACCAGGTCGAGCGTCGGCAGGTGACCGGCGCGCTGGCGTTCGATTTCACGCTGGGCGATTTCCAGGCCAGCCTGGGCAACCAGCACCCCGGGGCTTGCCGTTTCGGCCTGCTCGACCCATGGGTTGATTTGATTGGGTTGCGGCGTACTCAAGCCGACACCGCTCTTCAGGTTTTTCAGCCCTTCCGTTTCCTTGCCGATCAGGCTGCGCAGGGCCTGCCGTTTGACTTCGAGATCGCTCTGCGCGGCGATTTCCTGGGCTTCGGCCAGGTCGTGCCGCGCCTGCGCTTCATGGGTATCGGTGATAGTGGCGGTACCGACTTCGAAATTGCGCTTGGCGGCTTCGAGCTGTTCGCTGATCGCCGCCTTCTGCGCTTGCGCCGTGGCCAGTGCTTCCTGCGCCGCCAGCACGTCGAAGTAGGCCTGGGTCACACGCAGCACCAGATCCTGGCGGGCCTGCGCGAACTGGGCTTCGGCTTGGGCCACGGCCAGCTCGGACTGGGTATAGGCAACCCAGTTCTGCCAGCGGAACAGGGGCTGGGTGAGCTGCACCGTCCAGCCGTTGCTGTTGTAACGCTTGGCCAGATGGCCGGCGGGACGCAAGGCATAGTCTTCGTCATTCCAGGTCGTATTGGCATTCAAGCCCACTGCGGGCAGCAGCCCGGCACGCCCCTGCGGCAATTTTTCGCGTCCGGCGTCGAGACTGGCCCGCGCACTGGCGAACTGCGGATCGTTGGCCGCGGCATCGTGATAGATCGAGAGCAGGTCGGCCGCCCCCGCCGCAGCGGACACCAGCCAAGCGGCCACCAGCACAGCCAGATGCTTGTTCATTGCACGCTCCGCAGTCGATCGTCGCTTCGGGATTCGCTCGGGATCATCTTTTTCACTCAATAACTCGGCATTGACGGATCGACTTCATGAGCCCAGGCCGCCACGCCACCTTGCAGGTTGATCACCCGATCGAGGCCCATCTGTTCGAGAAACAGCCCGCTCTGCAGGCTGCGGCTGCCGTGATGACAAATCACGACGATCTCTGCCTCGCGGCTCAATTCCGGATGGCGAGCCGGCAAGGCCCGCATCGGCAGCGATACCGAGCCAGGAATGTGGCAGGTGGCGAACTCCCACGGTTCGCGTACGTCGAGCAACAGCGGCCTGGCACGCTGGGCATCGGCGAGCCATTGCTTGAGCTGGATGACCGAAATCTGCTGCATCAGAACACGAACTCCGGCGGCGACTCGGCACCACGCAGATAGTCGACGACCGTCTCGAACAGCGCCACGCTCTGAAAATGCTTGTCCTGCCGGCGCACCAGCGTCGCCTGCATCGCCGGCGCCGCGCCGACCACTGCAAACAGCCGGCCGCCGGGCTTCAACTGGTCGAGCAGCGCGGCAGGCACTTCAGCCACCCCGCCGGAAACCATGATCACATCGAAGGGCGCCTGCGCGGCCAGGCCTTGCAGACCATCGCCGGTTTCGACCTGAACATTGCGCATCCCGGCCCGCTGCAGATTGCTCCGTGCCAACGCCGCCAGCTCCGGCTCGATCTCGATAGTCCGTACATGCTCGGCATGAATGGCCAGCAACGCCGCCATGAACCCCGAGCCGGCGCCGATCTCGAGGATGGTCTCGTGCGGACGCAGCGCCAGCGCCTGCAACGCACGGGCCTCGAGCAACGGAGTAAACATTTTTGCGCCATGGCCCAGCGGAATCTCCGTCTGCGCGTAGGCCAGATGCCGCCAGGCCGGCGGCACGAACTCCTCGCGCCGGGCGAGCGCAAGCAGCTTCAGCACCTTTTCATCCAGCACCTGGGCCGGACGCAACTGCTGCTCGATCATGTTGAAACGGGCGTGCTCGAAATTCATCATGGCTCCAATATTAGCATAAACTGATTATCAACGATATTTCGTCTGCGAGGCGGCAATTCTACGCCGCGCCCGGCGCTCTGACCCTGAACCAGGCGGCGTAAAGCGCCGGCAGCGAGAGGCAGGTGAGCACGGTGGCAACCATCAGTCCGCCCATGATGGCAATCGCCATCGGCCCCCAGAATACCTGGCGGGCCAGGGGCACCATGGCCAGAATGGCCGCCGCCGCGGTCAATGCGATTGGCCGCAGGCGGCGCACGGTCGAGCTGACGATGGCTTCCCAGGTATCCTTGCCGGCTTTTTCATCCTGCTCGATCTGGTCGATCAGGATCACCGAGTTGCGCATGATCATGCCCATCAGGGCGATCACGCCGAGATTGGCGACGAAGCCGAAGGACACCTGAAAAACCACCAGGGCAAGCGCCACGCCGATCAGCCCCAGCGGCGCCGTCAATACCACCATCAGCGTGCGGCTGAAGCTTTGCAATTGCAGCATCAGCAGGGTGAACACGGCAACCACCATCAGCGGCATGGCGGTGATGATCGACGCTTCGCCTTTGGCCGATTCCTCGATCGCGCCCCCCATCTCGATGCGATAGCCGGGCGGCAGACTGGCGCGAATCGCATCGAGCCGCGGCTGGATCTGCATGGAAACTACCGGCGCCTGCATTTTGCCGATGAGATCGCCGCGCACGGTGATGGTCGGCAGGCGGTTGCGGCGCCAGATGAGGCCTTCTTCGAGTACCGGCTCAAGCCGCGCCACCTGGGCCAGGGCGACATGCCGGCCGCTGGCGGTGACGATGTCGAGTTCCGGCAGGTGTCCCAGCGCCTGCCCGTTGCTCTGCCCGCCCCGCTCTCCGGCACGCCAGACGATGTCGATCAGCTGGTCGTTCTCGCGTAGCTGGGTGAGCGGCATGCCGACCAGCCAGGCCTGCAGGGTCAGCGCCACGTCCTGGCTGGTGACGCCCAGGGCCCGGGCGCGATCCTGGTCGATGGCGACACGCACGCTCTTCACCTTGTCGTTCCAATCCAGGTGTACGTCCTGCAGGTTCGGATGCTGGCGCATCAGCGCCGCCACCTGCTCGGCAATCTTGCGCAGCGTCTCGAGGTTCTCGCCCATGACACGGAACTGCACCGGATAGCCGACCGGCGGCCCGTTCTCCAGCCGCAGCACGCGGGTGCGGACATGCGACCAGGAACCGTCTGGCGCGGCGAATTCTTTCTCCAGTCGAGCCTTGAGTACTTCCCTTTCATCCAGCCCCTTGCTCAGGACGAGGAACTGGCCGAAGTTGTCGTTGAACAGCTGCTGGTCGAGCGGCAGGTAAAAGCGCGGCGCGCCGTTGCCGATGAAAGAGGCATATTTCTCGACATCGGGATCGCCGGCGAGGAGCTTTTCCACGCGCTCGACTTCATGCGCAGTGGCTTTCAGCGAGGCGCCTTGCGGCAACCAGAGATCGATCATCAGCTCGGGCCGGCTGGCGGAAGGGAAGAACTGTTTTTGCACCACGGTATTGAAGGCGACGATGGCCAGGGCAAAGGCGCCGACGGTGGCGGCGATGACCCGCCAGCGGTGATGCAGGCACCATTCGACGAGCCGCCGGAAACGCCGGTAGAAGGGAGTGTCATAAACATCGCCGTGATGCTCCCGACCCAGCGTCTTGAGCTTCTTGAGATCCAGCAGGCGATAGCCGATGAAGGGCGTGAACAGCACGGCGACCACCCAGGAAACCAGCAGCGCGATCGTCACCACGGCGAAGATCGAAAAGGTATATTCGCCGGCGCTCGACTTGGCGAAACCCACCGGCGCGAAGCCGGCGGCGGTAATCAGGGTGCCGGTCAGCATCGGAAAAGCGGTCGAGGTATAGGCGAAGGTGGCGGCCTTGAAACGGTCCCAGCCCTGCTCGACCTTGACCACCATCATTTCCACCACGATGATCGCGTCATCGACCAGCAGGCCCATGGCGATCACCAGGGCGCCGAGCGAGATGCGCTGCAGGTCGATACCGAAGATTTTCATCAGCAGGAAAGTCACCGCCAGCACCAGCGGGATGGACAGCGCGACCACGGTGCCGGTGCGCCAGCCCAGGCTGAGGAAGGAAACCGCCAGCACGATCAGGATGGCCTCGGCCAGCGACTTGATGAACAGGTGGATCGACTCATCGACCACCCGCGGCTGGTCGGTCAGCGTCTCGATAGTCATCCCGGCCGGCAAATCGGCCTTGAGCTGCCCGATGCGCTGGCGCAGGTTCTCGCCCAGGTGGATCACGTCGCCACCCTTGGCCATCACCACACCGATGCCGATCGCATCATGTCCGTTGTGGTGGAAGCGTGGAGCAGGCGGATCGACCAGTCCGCGCCTGACCGTAGCGATGTCGTCCAGGCGGAAATGCCGGCCGGCGAGAATCAGTTCGGTGGCGCGAATCTGCTCGATATCCTGATACGCCCCGCTCACCCGCAGGCGCACGCGATCGGTTCGGGTTTCGATGAACCCCGCCGGAGTCACCGCGTTCTGCTTTTGCAGCGCATCGAACAGCATGACCGGCGTCAGGCCAAGTTTTGCCAGGCGTAGCGGATCGGCCTCGACATAGATTTTCTCGTCCTGCACGCCGATCATTTCGATCTTGGTCACATCGGGAATCAGGCGCAGTTCACGGGCAATCCGGTCGGCCTCCTGACGCAGATCGCCCAGGCTGTAGTCGTCACCGCTGACGGCGAAGATATTCATGATCACATCGCCGAATTCATCGTTCGGGAACGGCCCGAGAACACCCTGCGGCAACGTATGGTGAATATCGTCGAGTTTCTTGCGTACCTGATACCAGGCGGCGGCGACTTCAGCCTTGGGCGTGTAGTCCTTGAGCTGAACGAAGATCAGCGACTCACCCGGCTTGGAAGACGATTTGATGATGTCGAGCCAGGGTGTGTCCTGTAACTTTTTCTCGATCCGCTCGGTCAGCTCGTGCGCCACCTCCGGCGCGGTGGCCCCGGGCCAGAGCGTGCGCACCACCATTACCTTGATCGTGAAGTCGGGATCTTCCGCCCGCCCCAGCTTGAAATAGGACAGGATACCGGCCAGCATCAGCACGACCATCAGGTAGATCACCAGCGAAGGATGCTTTAGTGACCACTCTGAAACATTGAACCGCTTCATTTCACGGGCTCGGCCAGGCGTACTTTTTCACCCGCGGTCAGCCGGCTGGCTCCAGCCGCAACGATCATCTCGCCGGCCGCGAGTCCCGCTGTCACCCGCGCGCCACGCTCGTCCAGCTCCACCACCTTGACCGGGCGTAAGCTCACCGTGTGATCAGCGCCGACAATCCAGACCGCCATCTTTTCATCCCCCTGCTGATAAATCGCCGAGAGCGGCAGATACACCGCGGCATCCTGCGCATCGAGCCCGGGAAAGCGCACGCGGGCGGTGAGCCCGAGCGGCAGGCGGGCATCCGCAGCGGGCAGGCTGATACGCACCGCGTACGTACGGGTCAGGGAATCCGCGAGCGGTGAAACCTCGCGTACCTTGCCAGCAAATTTCGCTGTCGAATCCTTGCCGTTAGCCGCCCAGAGCGCGACTTCGGCGTCCATGCCCGGTTTGACGCGGCCAATCTCGCTCTCCGCCACGTCGATCGCCACTTCGCGATCGCCATCGGGAGCCAGACGAAATACCGGCTGGCCTGCCGCCACCACCTGGCCGGTCTCGGCCAGCACGGCACTGATCAGGCCGCCGCGCGGCGCGGCGAGCGCGGCATAGGCCATCTGGTTCTGCGCCAGCCCGGCCTGAGCCTGGGCAGCGGTCAGTGCGGCCTCGCGCACATCGAGCGCCGCCTGGCTGACGAAATTTCTCGCCCGCAGTTCGCGATAACGCCTGGCCTCGGCCAGCGCCAGCGCCGCCTGCGCGGCAGCTTGCGAGCTTTGCAACCGGGCATCGTCCACATCGATGCGGGCCAGCGGCTGACCGGCCTTGACCACCGTACCGGCGTCGACCAGACGGGCCACCAGCTTGCCGGGAACGCGAAACCCAACTGTCGTTTCGTAGCGCGCACGGATTTCGCCGGAATACAGCCGGCCGACCGCCGTCTCGCCAGCGCCGACTTTTTGCGTGCGCACCACCTTGGGCGGCGCAGGCGGCGCAGGCGGCTCGCTACAGGCGGCGGCGAAAACGACGAGCAGGGCACCGAGCAGGGGAGGATTTTTTTTCATAGCGGACGCAGTCCTTGCAAAACGAGACTGAGATGGGTCGCCAGGAAGCTTTGCGGATCGTGCTGCCGGCAACCGCAGGCGCCCAGCGAATGGCGCCAGATGAGCAACATCAGTACCGGCGCGAAGATGACGTCGATCGCCGTCTCCAGATCGAGATGGCGGAACTCGCCGCTGGCCATGCCGCGAGCGAGCGCCCGCCGCAGCAAGTCGCGCCCCGGCGTAATCACCGCTTCATCGTAGTAGGCGGCGACCTCGGGAAAATTCCTGGCTTCGCTGATCATCAGCTTGGGAATGCCGCCGAGCGGCGTCTCGCCGACGCGCTGCCACCACGCCAGGATCAGCGCGCGCAGCAGCTCGGCGGCACTGCCGGCAAACCCCTCAACCAGTGCAGCTCCTTCGTCGAGCACCGGCACGATGCCCTCGCGGATGACCGCCTTGAACAACGCCTCCTTGCTGTCGAAGTAAAGATACAGCGTGCCCTTCGACACGCCGGCATGCGTTGCCACATCCTCCAGCCGGGTGGCGGCGAAACCGCGAGCGATGAACAATTCCAGCGCCGCCGTCATGAGTTCGGCGGGACGGGCTTGCTTGCGGCGTTGGCGGGGGGTTCCGGCAGGGGTCATAGGCGCAAGTTAATTACTGACTAGTCAGTCAGTATATAAAGGAGAGCGCCGATGTCAAGCTTCCGTGTGCCGATCTGCATCCCTCCCGCGGCCACCCCGGGCAGGACCGGTGCGAGTCGCCGGGCGACTTGCGCGACAGTTCCGGCAATCAGCCGATTCGGATGTGAAGCCTCACGGCCATTCCGCAAAATCGAAGTGCCGGGCAAAGTGGCGGGTGACGGCGACCAGGGCGGTACTCATCGCCGGCTCGAAGGGATTGTGGCCAGAATTTTCGACCATCCTGAGCCGGCTATGGGGCATGCTTCGATGCAGGCGCCAGGCGTTGAGCGGACGGCAGATGAGGTCACGGCGGCCATGGAGGATCGCCGTCGGCAGGTCGCCGCAACGCCGCGCGAGGTGCAGCAACCGGGCCTCGCCGAGAAAGCATTGCCGCGTCAGATAGTGGGACTGGATCCGGTATTTATCGACCAACCGGCGGACCTCGATAAAGTCTGCCGTGGGGGTAGGTTGCGGCCTCTCCAGGCCGAAGTGGAGAGCTGCCGCCTCGTAGGCGGCCCAGGCACGTACCGCAGTGAACGCCGCCTCGCCGGGTTCGATTCCGGGAGCGAGAACCTCGGCGCAATGATCGAGCAGCCGCCGCCCCGGCGCAATGGCGGCGAAGCGAGCCCAGTCTTCGACAAGGAACTGTGCCGAACCCCGAAAAAACCAGTCGAGGTCGGCGCGGCCGGTGAGAAAGATGCCGCGCAGGATCAGGCCCAGGCAGGCGCCCCCATGGGCCGCGGCGTAAGCGATGGCCAGGCTGCTGCCCCAGGAACCGCCGAACACCAGCCAGCGGTCGATGCCGAGATGGCTGCGCAACCGTTCGATGTCGGCCACCAGGTGATCAATGGTGTTGTCGGCGATGGCGCCGCGCGGTGTGCTACGGCCGCAACCGCGCTGATCGAAAAGTACGATGCGGAAGCGGTCGGGATCGAAAAATCGCCGCTGCTGCGGCGTACAGCCACTGCCGGGGCCACCGTGGAGCACAACGACCGGCAGGCCGTCGGGATTGCCGCATTGTTCAAAATACAGGCAGTGGCCGTCGCCAGCCTCGAGCATGCCCTGAGCATAAAATTCGAGGTCTGGAAATAGCGGATCGTCACGACTGATAACCGGGCTCATGGGGCCAATGGTAGCGCAAGGGCTTCGCTTCGCTGCTGCCGGCGCCAGCGCAACGACTCATGATTTTCTTTAGGCCGGATTCCACATTCAGGCAAGGCGATGCCAGCGGGTCTTGAGCATAATCAGCGCAGACCGTCAGCAGTAAAAACGGTCCGGAGCGCGGCCGTCAAACGACACCGCCGCGACAGTGACTTCCCTTAAAGGAGACGAGTATGAAATGGGAAACCCCGAAAGCCTGCAATTTGCGTTTTGGTTTCGAAATCACGATGTACGTGGCCACGCGCTGAAGGCAACCGGGCAGCGACGGGGCAATCGCCCCGTCGCTGCCCGGCCGCCCAAAAACACCCGATGCACATTCACATTCTCGGTTCCTCTGCCGGCGGGGGCTTCCCCCAGTGGAACTGCAACTGCACCAACTGCGACGGCTATCGCTACGGCACACTCCGGGCGCGCCGCCGCACCCAGTCGTCGATCACGGTCAGCGGCGATGGCAAGGGATGGGTGCTGTTCAACGCATCGCCCGACATCCTTCAGCAAATCCACGATTTCGCCGCGTTGCAGCCCAATCGCCGCCTGCGCGACACGGCGATCCGCGGCATCGTCCTGATCGACGCGCAGATCGACCACACCACGGGGCTCTACATGCTGCGCGAACATACCGAACCGCTCGACATCTGGTGTACCGAACCGGTCCGCGACGATCTGACTCACGGCAACCCGATCTTCCGCCTGCTGAATCACTTCTGCGGCGTGCGCTGGCACCCGCTGCCCATCGACGGCACCGCCTTCAGCGTCGACGGCATCGAGGGCTTGCGCTTCAACGCGCTGCCGCTGAAAAGCAAGGCGCCGCCGTATTCGCCGCACCGCGAGAACCCGCACCTCGGCGACAACATCGGCGTCACCATCACCGACACGCGCAACGGCCGCAGCGCCTTCTACGCGCCGGGCCTGGCGGCCATCGAGCCCCATGTCTGGAACGCCATGCAGGCAGCCGACTGCGTGCTGGTCGACGGCACGTTCTGGACCGACGACGAAATGATTCGCGTCGGCGCCGCCCCCAAGCGTGGCCTGGAACTCGGCCATCTGCCCCAGTCGGGGCCGGGAGGAATGATCGAGTGGCTGGACCGCCTGCCGGCGGCCACGCGCAAGCTGCTCATCCACATCAACAACACCAACCCGGTCCTCGACGAGGACAGCGCCGAACGCGCCGAACTCGCCGCCCACGGTATCGAGGTCAGCCACGACGGCCTCGAACTCGAACTCTAGCAAGACCTTTGAAAGCCATAGCCATGAATACCACCACCGATGCCGTCCTGCCCTGGAGCCGGGAAAAGTTCGAAGCCAAACTGCGGAACCAGGGTGCCGCCTATCACATCCATCACCCATTCAACGTCATGCTCAACACCGGCAAGGCCACTCCGGAACAGATTCGTGGCTGGGTGGCCAACCGTTTCTACTATCAGATCATCATCCCGATGAAGGACGCGGCGATCATGTCCAACTGCCCGGATCGGGAGGTGCGCCGTGGCTGGATTGAGCGCATCCACGACCACGATGGCCACGGCGACGATCCCGGCGGCATCGAGGCCTGGATCCGCCTCGGCCTGGCCGTGGGCCTGAGCCGCGAGGAGATCGTCGACCTGCGCCATGTGCTTCCCGGCAACCGCTTCGCGGTGGATGCCTACCTCAATTTCTGTCGCCAGCGGCCCTGGCAGGAAGCCGTCTGTTCCTCGCTCACCGAGTTGTTCGCGCCGACCATTCACAAGGAACGTCTCGCCACCTGGCCGGGACACTATCCCTGGATCGAGTCCACCGGCCTGCAGTACTTTCGCAACCGCACCATCCAGGCGCCCCGCGACGTGATCCAGGGCCTTGCCATCACCCTCGATCACTTCAACACCCGCGAGCTACAGCAGCGCGCCCTCGATATCCTGCGGTTCAAACTCGACGTGCTCTGGCAGATGAACGATGCCATGGCGCTCCACTACGGCGTGACGCCATGAACGCAGACAGCCGTCCAGTGGTAAACAGCCACTTCCGCCTGCAATGGGAAAAGACCCAACAGGCCTGGGTGCTGCTTTACCCGGAAGGCATGGTCAAACTCAACGGCAGCGCCGGCGAGATCCTGTGTCGTTGCGATGGCAGCCGCAGTATCGACGGGCTGGTCGCCGAGCTCGAAGCAGCTTTTGCCGCCACGGGACTGCGCAACGACGTGGTGGCCTTTCTCGATCACGCGGCCCAGCAGCGCTGGGTGCGCCTGGCATGAGCAGGCAACCCGGCCCACCGCTCTGGTTGCTGGCGGAGCTCACCTACCGCTGCCCCCTGCACTGCGTGTTCTGCTTCAACCCGGTCGATTTTGCGCTTCACCGCGACGAGCTGGGCACGGAGGAATGGCTGCGCGTCCTCAATGAGGCACGGACACTGGGCGCCGTGCAGTGCGGCATCTCCGGCGGCGAGCCGCTGCTGCGCGACGACCTCGAAATCATCGTCGGCGAAGCCCATCGTCTCGGCTACTACACCAATCTGCTGACCTCCGGCGTCGGCCTCGATGAAGCGCGGGCGGCACGGCTCAAAGAGGCCGGTCTCGACCACATCCAGCTCTCCTTCCAGGATTCGACCCAGGAGGTAAACGATTTCCTTTCCCATACCCGCACCTTCGAACTCAAGGAGCGGGTAGCGAAACGGATCAAGGAGCATGGCTGGCCCATGGTCATGAACGTAGTGATCCACCGCCTCAACATCGACCACATCGGCCGCATCATCGAGATGGCCGCCGACCTCGGCGCCGAGTACCTCGAACTGGCCAATGCCCAGTACTACTCCTGGGGCCACCTCAATCGCGACCAGTTGCTGCCCTCGCGGGAGCAACTGGTTCGCGCCGAGGCCATCACCAATGCATGGCGGGCCAGGCTTGGCGAGCGCATGAAGATATTCTTCGTCGTGCCCGACTACTACGAAGGCCGGCCAAAAAAATGCATGAATGGCTGGGGCAACGTTTTTCTCACCATCACCCCCGATGGCCTGGCCCTGCCCTGTCACACGGCGCGGATGTTGCCCGGCATCGAATTCCCGAACGTGCGCGACACGGGTGTGCGCGAAGCCTGGTATGACTCGGAGGGATTCAACCGTTATCGCGGCACCGCCTGGATGAAGGAGCCCTGCCGCAGTTGCCCCGAGCAGGAAAATGATCTCGGCGGCTGTCGCTGCCAGGCCTTCATGCTGGCCGGCGATGCCGCCGTCGCCGATCCGGTGTGCAGCAAGTCACCCGACCACGGGGTCGTCGAGCAGACCGTTGCGCACGCCCAGCAGAACGGGCCGACCGCGCAGCCACTGGTATTTCGCAACCCACGGGAATCGGAGCGACTGGCGAGGCCGTTCTGAGGCCGGCGGCGTCCTGAGAGAGGCCAGGGCGTGGGGAGATGCCTATCACCCTCGATCAGGGCGGGTTGCAATGGCCGCCGCTTTCCAGTAGTTTCGACCCCCCAGCATTTCCTGCCCTCCCAGCCGAGAACGTTCATGAACGCCAACGAGCAATTCCTTGCCGCCACCGCCCAGGTCGATGCCGCGGCCATCGCCCCCTTGCCCGGTTCCCGCAAGATCCACATCAGCGGCAGCCGGCCGGATCTCCGCGTGCCGCTGCGCGAAATCAGCCAGACGGGAGGACAGCCGCCGTTCGCCGTCTATGACACCTCGGGGCCCTACACCGACCCGGCCGTGCGCATCGACATCCGTCAGGGGCTGCCCGCCCTCCGCGCCGGGTGGATCCTCGAACGCAACGATAGCGAAGCCTTGCCCGGCCTCAGTTCGGCCTATGGCCACGCCCGCCTGGCCGATCCGGCGCTCTCCGGCCTGCGCTTCGATCTGGCGCGCACGCCGCGCCGGGCCAGGGCCGGCATGAACGTGACGCAGATGCACTACGCCCGCCGCGGCCTCGTCACGCCGGAAATGGAGTTCATCGCCATTCGCGAGAATCAGCGCCTCGCAGGGCTCCCGGAAGAATTGTGCCGCCAGCATCCGGGGCAAGGTTTCGGTGCCGCGATGCCCCGCGAGATCACGCCGGAATTCGTCCGCGACGAAGTCGCCCGCGGCCGCGCCATCATTCCCGCCAACATCAACCATCCGGAAATCGAGCCGATGATCATCGGCCGCAATTTCCTCACCAAGATCAACTGCAACATCGGCAATTCGCAACTGGCCTCGACCATCCAGGACGAAGTGGACAAGATGACCTGGGCCATCCGCTGGGGCGGCGACACGGTGATGGATCTGTCCACCGGCAAGAACATCCATGAAACACGCGAATGGATCGTCAGGAACTCGCCGGTGCCGATCGGCACGGTGCCGATCTACCAGGCGCTGGAAAAGGTCGATGGCAAGGCCGAAGAACTCACCTGGGAAATCTTCCGCGATACCCTGATCGAGCAGGCCGAGCAGGGTGTCGATTACTTCACCATCCATGCCGGCGTACGCCTGGCCTACATACCGATGACGGCCAAGCGGATGACCGGCATCGTCAGTCGCGGCGGCTCGATCCTCGCCAAATGGTGTCTGGCGCACCACCAGGAAAACTTCCTCTACACGTATTTCGAGGATATCTGCGAGATCATGAAGGCCTATGACGTCAGCTTCAGCCTCGGCGACGGCCTGCGTCCCGGCTCGATCCACGATGCCAACGATCCGGCCCAGCTGGCCGAGCTGAAAACCCTGGGCGAACTTACCCAGCTCGCCTGGCAACATGACGTTCAGGTAATGATCGAAGGGCCCGGCCATGTCCCGATGCACATGATCAAGGAGAACATGGAACTGCAACTCGAACTCTGCCACGAGGCCCCCTTCTATACCCTGGGGCCGCTGACCACCGACATCGCGCCGGGCTACGACCACATCACTTCGGCGATCGGCGCGGCGATGATCGGCTGGTATGGCACGGCGATGCTCTGTTACGTGACGCCCAAGGAACACCTCGGCCTGCCGGACAAGAACGACGTCAAGGACGGCATCATGGCCTACAAGATCGCCGCCCACGCCGCCGATCTGGCCAAGGGCCACCCGGGCGCCCAGGCGCGCGACAACGCGCTCTCCAAGGCACGCTTCGAATTCCGCTGGGAAGACCAGTTCAACCTCGGCCTCGACCCGGACAAGGCACGCGAATTCCACGACGAAACCCTGCCCCAGGACGGCGCGAAAACCGCGCATTTCTGCTCGATGTGCGGCCCGCATTTCTGCTCGATGAAAATCACCCAGGATGTGCGCGACTACGCCGCAAGCCTCGGCGTTTCGGAAGAAGAGGCATTGAAAAAGGGCATGGAAGTCAAAGCCGTGGAATTCGTCGAAAGCGGCAGCGAGCTTTATCGGCGGAAGGAAGCATGAAGCTTCCGCCGCAAAGTCGGCGCTGGCGATACGCCGCTGCAACAGACCGGCAGCTCCTGCTCCGCTTGACCGTACACGACTTTTCGCCGAAACTTGCCCGATGAATAATCCCTCCGATCCCTTCACCACACTCGAGCACAAGCTCGACCGGCTGCTCGCCCTGATGGACAACCTGCGGCTCGAAAACGCAGGGCTGCGCGCCCGTGTCAATGCGCTGGAGAGCGAGAAAAACACGCTCGAACAGAAGATCGCGACAGCCTGTGCCCGGCTCGAAGCACTCCGTGACCAGTTACCCGCATCATGACCGACACCACCGAAATCAATTTGCTGGGCAAGAGCTATCGGGTCGCCTGCGCCGCCGAAGAACGCGAGGCACTGGTGGCGGCCGTCGCCCTGCTCGACGACAAACTGCGCAACATCGGCGAGAAAACCCGCAGCAAGGGCGAGCGCCTGGCGGTCATGACCGCCCTCAATCTGGCCCATGAACTGCTGGCGCGGCAAGCCGCAATTCCGGCGCCAGCGGACGCACTTGCAAACGAGCCGGTGCGGCGTAGAATCGCCTCAGTCGAAGCCAAGCTCGATGCCGCACTGGCGGAACATGAGCAACTATTCTGATCGGGCAACGAACCTGGCAGGTACAGGGCTTGAAGAGTTTTTCCCCTGCGGTGTGCGCCAAGGCCATATATTCCTTGAACCAATACGCATCGCACTGACTGCCGCCCGTTGTGTCGCCGTTGTGATCGCTCCTGACCTGGTCAGCCCAGCGAACCTGAAGCGACTGGAACGCAGCCACTCTGAACTCCGGTTCAGGATGCCGGCCAAACGGCACCAGCGGGGGAATCCCCCATTCAGCGCACAGGCAGTCCGATGAGCCGGCGCTACTGGCTGATGAAATCCGAGCCATCCGTGGTCGGCATCGACGATGTGCTGGCCATGCCGCAACAGACCGTCGACTGGTGGGGGGTGCGCAACTACCAGGCGCGCAATTTCATGCGCGACCAGATGCGGATCGGCGATGGTGTGCTGTTCTATCACTCCTCCTGCCCACAACCGGGCATCGCCGGAATTGCCGAAGTCGCGCAACGGGCCTATCCCGATCGCACCCAGTTCGATCCGCAGAGCCCGTATTTCGATCCGAAGGCCACGCCGGAAAATCCGCGCTGGCTCAACGTCGATGTACGCATCGTGCGCAAGACCCGGCTGGTCGGCCTTGACGAATTGCGCGCCCACCCCGAGTTGGCCCATATGCGCGTGCTGCAGCGAGGCAGCCGGCTGTCGATCACGCCGGTCGATCCGGCCGAGTGGGCCTTCATCGTCGACCACCTGATCGGCGGCCGCTGATGGCCAGCCCGCGTCTTCGGTCATGAGTCTCTGGCTGCTTGCCTACCTGGCGCTCGGCGCCGTCGCCGGCCTGTTCGCCGGCCTGCTCGGCATCGGCGGCGGCATCGTGATGGTGCCGGTGTTCGCCCTGCTCTTCGCCGCCCAGGGTTTTCCGGCCGAACACCTGATGCACCTGGCGCTCGGCACGGCGATGGCCACCATCATCTTCACCGCGTCCTGCAGCCTGCGCACGCATCATGCGCACGGCGCGGTGCTGTGGCCCGTGGTGGCGCGCCTGAGTACCGGCATCGTCGCCGGCGCCTTGCTCGGCCCGCTACTCGCCGCGCAGATTCCGACCCGGCCGCTGGCCATCCTGTTCACGGTATTCATGGCCTATGTCGCCTTCCAGCTGCTGCTCGATCCCAAGCCGCAAGCCTCGCGTGCGCTGCCCGGGCCGCTCGGGCTGTTCGGCGCGGGCCTTGGCATCGGCGCGCTCTCGGCGCTGGTCTCGATCGGCGGCGGCTCGCTGGTGGTGCCGTTTCTCACCGCCTGCAACGTCAAGATGCATCAGGCGATCGGCACCTCGGCAGCCACCGGACTGCCGATCGCCCTGACCGGCACCACGGGCTACATCCTCGCCGCGCAGGGCGCCGGCAACCTGCCGGAGGGCAGCTTCGGCTTCATCTACCTGCCCGCGCTGTTCGCCGCCGCCGGCGCCAGCATGCTGCTCGCCCCCGTGGGGGCCCGACTCGCGCACCGCCTGCCGGTCGCCCTGCTGAAGAAAATTTTCGCCGGCGTGCTGCTGCTGCTGCTGGCCAAGATGCTGCACGGACTGCTATAGCCCATTCTTACTCCCGCCCCCCTTCGCCCCCCTCACGGGGGGTTCCTGATTGGCTCGCTTCGCTCGAAGCTCGGCAGGATGTCAAATAAGCGAGTTTCACGTTAACACCGGAAGTCCATCAACGCCCGCGAAATTGCGGCGGGCGTTTTTCCAGGAAGGCCGCCAGCCCTTCGCGGTAGTCCTCGCTGTCGAGGAAAGCGAAGGCGGCGCGTTTTTCCTCGGCCGAAAGCGGTACATCCGTGAGCAGGCGAGCGATCCAGCGTTTGTGGGCGCGCGCCACCGCCGGCGCGCCGGCGGCGATGCGCTGCGCCGTGGCCAGCGCATCGCCGAGCAGGTCAGCATCCGCCACGACGCGGGTCACCAGCCCTTTTTCATACGCCTCGGTTGCCGTCAGCAAGCGACCTTCGAGCAGGATTTCCTTCGCCACCGCCGGCCCGACGAGTTCGAGCAGGCCTTGCAGCTCGCCCGGATACATCGGGAAGCCGAGCTTCATCACCGGTGCGCCGAATCGCGCGCCCTCTGCCGCAAGACGCAAGTCGCAGGCACAGGCGATTTCAAGGCCGCCGCCGACGCAGGGCCCGGTAATGGCGGCCACGGTCGGCAGCGGGCACTCGGCAATCGCGGCAAGCGCCGCGCCGACCGCCTCGTGATAGACCAGGGCCGCCTCGACGGTGGCCCGCGCGGCGCGAAATTCCTCGAGATCGCCCCCGGCGGCGAACGCCGCGCCCTGACCGGTGAAGATCACGCAGCGCAATACCTCGTCGGCCCCGAGTTCGACCATCACCTCGCGCAAGCGGCGCCACATCGCGGCATCGATGGCGTTGCGCTTGCCCGGATTGGAGAGCGTGACGAACGCGAGCTCCGCTTCACGCCGGCAGAGGATTTCCCCGCTCACCGGAAGGCCCTCCCCAGGGCAGAGGGTGATGGCTGTTCGCCGGCGGCGCTCATGCCGCAAACCGCCCGGCCCACCACAGCCGTGCCCGCAGGCCCCAGGTGGTGGCATAGCCAACGACGCGGAAGCGCACCTTGCCGGCGGCATCGACGATGAAGTGGGTCGGCACACCGGCGATGCCCCAGGCTGCGGCCTGCTTACCCTCGGCATCGACCAGCGCCGGATAGGGAATCCCGCGCTCGGCCAGGTGCTTGTTCACCGCGGCCGCATCACCCGACTGCATGGCCACCGAAAATACCGGCCAGTCGCGCGAGATGGCCACGATATTCGATTCCTCGGCCTTGCACACGCCGCACCAGGTCGCCCAGAACACCACCAGCACCGGCTTGCCGGCCGCATTCGGCGTGCCCGGCGCGTCACCAGCGCCGAGTTTTTGAAACCCGGCCAGGCTGATCGCCACGCCATCGCTGCGCACACCGGACAGCGGCGGGGCGGCGCCCGCCGGCAGGCCGCGCGACTGCCACAGCTGCACCACGACGACGAGGGCGAGGATGAGCAGGGCTTCGAGCATATGGCGACGGGAAATCAGGCGCGGCATGGGCCGAATGAGGCGAATGGGGCGATCACGACTGCTCCCAGGGCAGGCCGTCGTGGCGCCAGCCGTTTTTTGAATTGCGGTGATGCCGTTCATCGAGCTCGCCCTCGAAGCCGCGCAGCACGTTGATCACCCGCGCAAAACCTGCCGCTTCCAGCGCCAGTCCGGCATCGACGGAACGGTTGCCGCTGCGGCAAATGATCACCAGCGGCCGCTCGCTGGCCTCGCCGGCCAGGCGCTTCACTTCGGCGACGAAATGCGGATTGATCTCCCAGTCGTCGCCATCGTTCCAGGCCACATGCACGGCGCCCGCCGGATGGCCGACGAAGAAATATTCCATCGTGCTGCGACAGTCGATGAACAGCGCGGCCGGATGCTGTTGCAGGAATTCGTAAGCGGGTTGGGGTTCGAGATGCTCCATGACAGTCGGTCGGGCAGGGATTGAACCGGTGCATTCTACTCAGTCCGGCAGACGCGCCAGTAAGCCCTGCTCCTGCTCCGGTATAGTGACCGCGATGAACGACCACCCCCGCCGGCTGACCTTCCTGCTCGCCGCCCTGTCGGCCCTCGGCCCGTTTTCAATCGACACCTACCTGCCTGCGTTTCCCGCCATCGCCCGGTCACTGGGCGCCAGCGCGGTCGAAGTCCAGCACACGCTGCCGGCCTACCTGCTGCCGTTCGCCTTCATGATGCTGTGGCAGGGCGCGATCTCCGACGCGCTCGGCCGCCGCCGTGTGATTCTCTTTGGCCTTGGCCTGTTCGCCATTGCCTCGCTGGTCTGCGCTGCCGCCACCCGCATCGAGATGCTCTGGCTGGGACGCGCCCTGCAAGGTTGCTCCGCCGGCTTCGGCATCATCATCGGCCGCGCCATGGTGCGCGATCTGCTCGACGGCCCGGCGGCGCAACGCCTGATGGCGAAAGTCGCCTTGCTGTTTGCCATCGCCCCGGCCATCGCCCCGGTCATCGGCGGCTGGATTCTGCGTTTTTTCGACTGGCATGGCGTCTTCGTCTTCCTCGCCCTGCTCGCCGGCCTGCTGCTTCTGGCCTGCGCACTCTGGCTGCCGGAGACCCTGCCGCCCGCCCGCCGCCAGCCACTGGTTGCGGCGCCGCTGGCGCGGGCCTACGGCCGGATGTTCAGCCACCCGCGCTTCCTTTTCCTGAGCCTGGCCACGGCGCTCAATTTCAATGCCTTCTTCGTCTATGTGCTGGCCGCCCCGGTGTTTCTCATGCAGCTGCTGCACCTTTCAGCGCAATCCTTCGCCGTGCTGTTCGTGCCGCAAGTGACCGGCATGATGGCCGGCTCCATCCTCTCCGGCCGCCTTGCCGGACGACTCTCGCCGGGGCGCACCATCGCCCTTGCCTATCTGCTGATGACCACCGCCGCCCTGCTCAACCTGCTGCTCAACCTGTGGCTGCCGCCCGGCCTGCCCTGGTCGATCGCCCCTCTGCCGCTGTTTGCCTGCGGCATGGCGCTGGCCATGCCCAGCCTGCAACTGCTCGCCCTCGATCTGTTCCCGGCGCGCCGGGGCCTCGCCTCGAGCGGGCTCGGCGTGATCCAGACCAGCGTCGGCGCCCTTTCCAGCGCGCTGCTCATCCCGCTGCTATGGAGCAGCACGCTGCGCCTGGCGGCGGGCATGGCAACCTTCCTGCTGCTCGGCGCGACGGCGTTCTGGCTGGCCCGGCGACAGCGCGTGGAGCAGGCCACGGCGGACTGCTAAAATGCCCTTCCTTCCTGGCTTTCACGGCATTCACCCATGCAGCCCGACCGCAGCGACGAACTCCAGCACCTTCTCGACCAGCGCATCCTGATTCTCGACGGCGCAATGGGCACCATGGTGCAGCGTCACCGTCTCACCGAAGCCGACTTTCGCGGCGAGCGCTTTGCCGCGCACGACCGTGACCTCAAGGGCAACAACGATCTCCTGGCGCTGACCCAGCCGCAGGTGATCGCCAGCATCCACGAGGCCTATCTGGCCGCCGGCGCGGATCTGATCGAGACCAACAGCTTCAATGCCACGCGCATCTCGCAAGCCGAGTACGGCCTCGCGGAGACTGCCTTCGAACTCAACGTCGCCGCCGCCCGGCTGGCGCGCGTAGCGGCCGACAAATACGCCACGCCCGACAAGCCGCGCTTCGTCGCCGGCGTGCTCGGGCCGACCTCGCGCACCGCCTCGCTCTCGCCCGACGTGAACGATCCCGGCGCGCGCAACGTGACCTTCGACCTGCTGGTCGACAATTACCTCGAAGCCGCCCGCGGCTTGACCGAGGGCGGTGCCGACATCCTGCTGGTGGAAACCATTTTCGACACGCTCAACGCCAAGGCCGCGCTGTTCGCCATCGAAAAATTCTTCGACCAGGCTGGCCGCCGCTGGCCGCTGATGATCTCCGGCACCATCACCGATGCCTCCGGCCGCACGCTCTCCGGCCAGACGGCGGAGGCCTTCTGGAATTCGCTGCGCCATGCGCGGCCGCTGTCCTTCGGCCTCAACTGCGCGCTCGGCGCGAAAGAACTGCGCCAGTATGTCGAAGAGATATCGCGGCTGGCCACCTGCCACGTTTCGGTACACCCGAACGCCGGCCTGCCCAATGCCTTCGGCGGCTACGACGAAACGCCACGGATGCTGGCCGAAGAAATCCGCGAGTGGGGCGAGCGGGGCCTGCTCAACATCGCCGGCGGCTGCTGCGGCACCACGCCGGAACATATTGCGGCGCTCGCCGCCGCGCTTGCCGGTTGTCCGCCGCGGCGTCCCGCCAGCGCCGACTTTGCGCTGCGCCTCTCCGGTCTCGAAGCCTTCAACGTCACCCGCGACAGCCTGTTCGTCAATGTTGGCGAGCGCACCAACGTCACCGGTTCCAAAGCTTTCGCGCGGATGATCCTCGACGGCCGTTTCGACGCTGCGCTGGCGGTGGCGCGCAGCCAGGTCGAGAACGGCGCCCAGGTCATCGATATCAACATGGACGAGGCGATGCTCGACTCGCAGGCGGCGATGGTGAAATTCCTCCACTTGATCGGCTCCGAGCCGGACATCTGCAAGGTGCCGCTGATGCTCGATTCCTCGAAATGGGAGGTGATCGAGGCCGGCCTCAAGTGCATCCAGGGCAAGGGCATCGTCAATTCGATCTCGATGAAGGAAGGCGAGGCGAAGTTCCTCGAACAGGCCCGGCTGGCCCGCCGCTACGGCGCGGCGGTGGTGGTGATGGCCTTCGACGAAACGGGACAGGCGGACACCTTCGCGCGCAAGACCGGCATCTGCCGGCGCGCCTACGAGCTGCTGGTGAACGACGGCTTCCCGGCCGAGGACATCATCTTCGATCCCAACATCTTCGCCATCGCCACCGGCATCCCCGAGCACGACAACTACGCGGTCGACTTCATCGAGGCGGTGGCCTGGCTGCGCCAGCATCTGCCGCACGCCTGGAGCTCCGGCGGCGTCTCCAACGTCTCGTTTTCCTTCCGCGGCAACGATCCGGTGCGCGAGGCGATCCACACCGTGTTCCTCTATCACGCGATCAAGGCTGGACTCACCATGGGCATCGTCAATGCCGGCCAGCTCGGCGTGTATGACGACCTCGACCCGGTGCTGCGCGAAAAGGTCGAGGACGTAGTGCTCAATCGCCAGCCCGCGAATGGAAAAAATGCGGGCGAGGCGCTGGTGGACTTTGCCACCACGCTCAGGGAAAAATTCGGGGGCCAGGCCAAGGAGCAGGTGCAGGATCCGGCCTGGCGGCAGTGGCCGGTGGAGCAGCGCCTGGCCCACGCGATGGTCAAGGGCATCACCGAGTATGTGGTGGGGGATACCGAGGAATGCCGCGCCCGGCTGACCGCCGCCGGCCAGCCGCCGCTGGCGGTGATCGAGGGGCCGCTGATGGCCGGCATGAACGTGGTCGGCGACCTGTTCGGCGCCGGCAAGATGTTCCTGCCGCAGGTGGTCAAGTCGGCGCGGGTGATGAAGCTCGCCGTGGCGCATCTGCTGCCCTTCATCGAAGCCGAGAAGCTGCGCACCGGCTCGACCAGCAAGGGCCGCATCGTGATCGCCACGGTGAAGGGCGACGTCCATGACATCGGCAAGAACATCGTCGGTGTCGTGCTCGGCTGCAACGGCTATGAAGTCATCGATCTGGGCGTCATGGTCTCGGCGGAAAAAATCCTCCATGCCGCCAAGGAACACGGCGCCCAGGCCATCGGCCTCTCCGGCCTGATCACGCCATCGCTCGAGGAAATGGCTTATATCGCCACGGAAATGCAGCGCCAGGGCTTTGCCGGCGGCGAGAGCCACCCGGCAAGGGCTGGCCGCGCGCTGCCCCTGCTGATCGGCGGCGCGACCACCTCGCGCGCGCACACGGCGATCAAGATCGCGCCCAAGTACAGCGGCCCGGTAGTCTATGTGCCCGATGCCTCGCGCGCTGTCGGCGTGGTGACGCAACTGCTTTCGGCCGACCTGCACGACGACTTCGTCCAGCAAGTGGCGACCGATTACGAAAAAGTCCGTCAGCAGCATGGCGCCAAGAAAGGCATTCCGCTGGTGTCGCTGGAAGCCGCGCGCGCCCGTCCGGCCCGGCTCGACCATGCCCCGCGACCGCCCAAAAAACCAGGCGTCGCCGTGCTGCATGGGCTCGACCTGGCCACGCTTGCCGACTACATCGACTGGGGCCCGTTCTTCCAGACCTGGGATCTGGCCGGGCGCTTCCCGCAGATTCTCGATGATCCGCTGGTCGGCGAGGCGGCGCGCAACGTCTATCGTGATGCGCGGACAATGCTGGAAAAAATCATCGCCGAAAAATGGTTGGCCGCCAACGCGGTATGCGGCCTGTTTCCGGCCAACAGCGTCGGCGACGACATCGAAATCTACGCCGACGAGACACGCACGCGGACGCTGATGACCTGGCATGGCCTGCGCCAGCAGCAGGAACGGCCCGAGGGCAAGCCGCAGCAATGCCTCGCCGATTTCGTGGCGCCGAAAGTCGGCGCTGGCGAGACGGCGATTGCCGATTACCTCGGCGCCTTTGCCGTCACCGCCGGCATCGGCATCGAAGAAAAGCTCGCCGGGTTCGAGGCCGCGCACGACGACTATCACGCCATCATGCTCAAATCCCTGGCCGACCGGCTGGCCGAAGCCGCCGCCGAATGGCTGCACGAGCGGGTGCGCAAGGACTACTGGGGCTATGCCGCGGACGAGACGCTCGGCCCCGAGGCCCTGATCGCCGAAAACTACCAGGGCATCCGCCCGGCGCCCGGCTACCCGGCCTGTCCCGACCACACCGTCAAGCAGGCGCTGTTTGCGCTGCTCGATGTGCCGGCGAATGCCGGCATGGAACTGACCGAAAACTTCGCCATGACGCCGGCCGCCTCGGTCGCCGGGTTCTACTTCGCCCACCCCGATGCGCACTACTTTGCCGTCGGCAAGATCGGCCGCGACCAGCTCGAAGACTGGGCGCAGCGCGCCGGCCTGCCGCTGGCCGAAGCCGAGCGCTGGCTGGCGCCGCTGCTATGACCGGATCGGGGCATGCGGTAGGGCATGCGTCAGCTTACAAATGGATACTGTTTTCCTGCCGGCAAAGCGGCACGGCGTCCGACTGCAGGGTTAGCATGCAGTTCTCGGGACTTTGAAGAAGGAGATGGTCATGCGTAAATCGTTTTCAGTTTTGTTATGCGCTAGCGTTATGGGTGCTCTTAGCCTGAACGCAGCGGCGCGCGGCGCGGGTGGTGGCTTCGGACATGGGACGCCAGGCGGCCCACCTTCGAGTAGCCAATCTTTTGAAAACTCCAACGGACGTTTTGCACAAGATCGCGATACAGGCCTGGGCCGTGCCGAGGATCGCATGAACGAGGAAGGCCTCAAGCACGAGAAGGCCACCGCCGCCCCGAAAAAACGACACGGCCATGCCGCAAGGATTGAGTCCGCCCCCAGGGGCAGCGGGTCGCCAAAGCGATAGAGCGGCCGGCTCGAACAGCCTCTTAGCCGCAGGCCGCGGCAAGTCGGCGCAGCGCCTCGTCGAGCAGGGCGCGGCGGGTACCGAAGTTGAGGCGGACGAAGCCGGACATGCCGAACGCCGCGCCGTCGGAAAGGCCGAGGCCGTGCGCCTCGAAATGCCGCGAGAGGTCATCGATGCCGTGGCCCGCGGCCAGTTCGCGGGCATCGATCCAGGCCAGATAGGTGGCCTCCACCGGGTGCATCGACAGTCCGGGAATCTGCGCCACGGCAGCCTCCACGCGCGCAGCATTGCCCCGCAGATAGTCGAGCAGCGCCGCCTGCCAGTCGTCGCAGGCGATGAAGGCGGCTTCCAGCGCCGCCATGCCGAGCAGGTTGGGCTGCGGCACGATGCCGGCCATCGCTCGGCGAAAACGCTGGCGCAGGCCGGCCTCGGGAATCACCGCGAAGGCCGCGCCCAGGCCGGGAATGTTGAAGGTTTTTGATGGCGCCATCAGCGTGATGGTGCGTTCGGCCAGGCCAGGAGCGAAAGTGGCAAAAAGTCGGTGTTGGTGGAGCGGCGAAAGGATCAGGCCATTGTGGATTTCATCGCTGCAGACGATCAGGTCATGGCGCCGGGCAAGTTTGGCCAGTTGCGCAAGTTCCGCTTCGTCCCACAGCCGGCCCACCGGATTATGCGGATGGCAAAGCAGGAAGAGTTTCGCCTTCTGCCGCAGGAGCGCCGCTTCGGCGGCCGCAAAATCCCATTCCCAGCGCTGCGCGCCCTTGACCAGCGGCACCGTGAGCAGCGGCCGGCCGGCATGGCGCGGCGCGGAGAGAAACGGCGGATAGACCGGCGTGGCGGTGAACACCGCGTCCTGTGCTTCGCCCACAGCGCGCGCGGCGACATTGAGGCCGCTGACCAGGCCGGGCAACCAGACGATCCATTCGGCCTCGATCGGATGTCGCGCTCGCCGTAGCGCGCCCATTTCTCCGAGTCGCTGCCGCGGCGCTCGAGCGCCGCGTCGAAATCGAAGGCGGCGTACTCGGACATCATCCGAGGAACAGCCGATAGGCCGGGTTGCCGGTCTCGTCCCAGTAGCTGTAGCCGAGCCGTTTGAGGAAGGCGCGGAAGGCCTTCATCTCGCCGGCCGGCACCTGCATGCCGACCAGCACGCGGCCGGTGTCGGCGCCGTGGTTGCGGTAGTGGAACAGGCTGATGTTCCAGCCGGCGCTCATCGCCTCGAGGAAAGTCATCAGCGCGCCGGGACGCTCGGGAAACTCGAAGCGGTAGAGCAACTCGTGACAGCCGTCGGGCAGCGCCTTCGGCGCATGGCCGCCGACGACGTGACGGATGTGCAGCTTGGCCATTTCGTTGTCGGTCAGATCGAGCGCCGAGTAGCCATGCTTCTGCAACTGCCGCATCAGCTTCGCCGTTTCGTCGCGGCCCGCGACCTGCAGGCCGACGAAGACATGGGCCTCGCTCTCGCTGTGGTAGCGGTAGTTGAATTCGGTGATGCTGCGCGCGCCGATCAGGGAAACGAATTCGCGGTAGCTGCCGGGCCGCTCGGGCAGGGTGACGGCGAGCAGGGCCTCGCGCTGTTCGCCCAGTTCGGCGCGTTCGGCGACGAAGCGCAGGCGGTCGAAATTCATGTTGGCGCCGGAAGCCACCGCGACCAGCGTCTTGCCGTGCGCGCCGTGGCGCCTAGCCCATTCCTTGGCTCCGGCCACCGCCAGCGCGCCGGCCGGTTCGAGGATCGAGCGGGTGTCCTCGAACACGTCCTTGATCGCCGCGCAGATGGCGTCGGTATCGACCAGCACCATCTCATCGACATACTGGCGACAGAGGCGGAAGGTCTCGGCGCCGACATGCTTGACCGCCGCGCCGTCGGCGAACAGGCCCACCGTCTCCAGCTTGACGCGCCGCCCGGCCTTGAGCGAGCGGGCCATCGCATCCGCATCGCAGGCTTCGACCCCGATGATCCGGGTCTGCGGCCGCAGCCGCTTGATGTAGGCCGCCACCCCGGCGATCAGCCCGCCGCCGCCGACGCAGCAGAACACGGCATCGATCGGCTCGGCGTGCTGGCGCAGGATCTCCATGCCGATGGTGCCCTGGCCGGCGATCACCAGCGGATCGTCGAAGGGATGGACGAAATTGAGCTTGTGCTTTTTCTCCAGCAGCAAGGCGGCGGCATGGGCGGCATCGTAGGAATCGCCCGCCAGCACGATTTCCACCTTGGCGCCACCGCGTTTCTTCACCGCCTCGATCTTGATCTGCGGCGTCGTCGTCGGCATCACGATCACCGCCCGGATGCCGAGCTTCTGCGCCGCCAGCGCCACGCCCTGGGCATGGTTGCCGGCGGAGGCGCAGATCACGCCGCGCGATCGCTGCTCCGGCGAGAGATGGACGATCTTGTTGTAGGCTCCGCGCAGCTTGAAGCTGAACACCGGCTGCATGTCCTCGCGCTTGAGCAGGATGCGATTGTCGGTTCGCGCCGAGAGGTTGGGCGCCAGCTCCAGCGGCGTCTCGATGGCGACATCATAGACGCGGGCATTGAGGATTTTTTCCAGATAATCGGTCGGCATGGCAAGGGTGGCAGTTCGAAATCGAGGCGTAAAGGGTAACATGCGGGATGGACTTCCTTCTCTCCCCCGAAGCTGCGCAATGGGGACTGGCCGGGCTTTTCCTTTCCGCCTTTCTCGCCGCGACGCTGCTCCCCGGTGGCTCGGAAGCCGTGCTGTTCGCCCTGATCCGCTACCACCCGGAACAGGCCGCGGCCGCCTTCGTACTCGCCACCCTCGGCAACACCGCCGGCGGCATGCTCACCTACTGGATGGCGCGCGTCCTGCCCGAGCCGAAGGACGATTCGCCCAAGCGGCACCGGCATCTGGACCTCGCCCGCCACTGGGGGGCGCCGGTGCTGATCCTGGCCTGGGCGCCGATCATCGGCGATGCGCTGTGCGCCGCCGCCGGCTGGCTGCGCCTGCCGGTGCTGCCGAGCGTCTTGTGGATGGCGCTGGGCAAGGCGGCGCGCTATGGCGTAATCATCGTCGGGGCGGGGTTGATCTGAGGGTCCGGCGCCGCACGGCGCGATCACTACCGCTTCACATCCGCCGGTCGTGCACCACGCCGCCGCTGAGATCGACCATCTCCGGCGTCACCTGATCGAAACGCAACACCTGGCCGCCTTCCTTGCCGGCAAAGCGTTGCGCCGCCTGTTCGCTGGCGAAGGAGGCGATGGCCGGCCCCATCGAGCCCTGTTTTTTGCTGCCAACGACGTAGAACGCCGTTTTCGCATCGATCCAGTGTCCCTTCGGCTGCATCCAGTCGGCTTGGCCCATGTCCTGCGTGTACAGCGCGACGATGCGGCGCTTTTGTTCCTCTTGCAGATAAATCATGAACATCTCCTTGAGGTCACAGAAGAACTCCGGCGCATCCCGCTCGTACTGAATCTGCGCCTTGGGGCCAGGGAAATCCTCGAGCAGCATGCCGTCGAGCGCGCAGGCCGTGCCAGCGGCAATTTCCTTGGGTTGCGTCACCCTGGCCGGTTCGCCGCATGCGCACAGGAGCAGGACGGCACACGTGCCGGCGGCCAGCGCGCGAATATGACGAACCATCAAGAGGGCAACCGGTGCGCTATCGTTCATTTGAATCTCCAGGTTGCCACGGCCAGAGGCGCGATGATCCACGACACCATGGCGCCCCCCAGCCACCAGGGATTGGCCAGGCTGGCGGGAAACACGGTGGCCAGTCCGTAGAGTTCGCGGACTTCGGCGAAGCCGAAGAGGTTGAGGATGCGGAAGATATCCGCCGGGTTGAGCATCAGCAGCACGGGGAAGAAGTCCATCCCGACCTGCCCTTCGCCCACCACCAGGATGCCGAGCAGCAGGAGGTCATAGATCAGCACGAAGAAGAACCACAAGGCGATCGCCGCGCCGCTGGCGCGTACCCGGTCGGGCAGCAGCACCGAGACCATCACCGCCATGCTGAGGAAGGCCAGCCCGAGCAGGACGGAGCTCAGGATGAAGCCGCCAAAGTAAGTCAACACTTCGCCGCCGAGCTGGTAGACCAGCAGCAAGCCGGCCAGACCGAAACCGGCGATGGTGGCCAGGCCCAGGGCGCCGGCGAGACCGAAAAACTTGCCGAGCAGCAGTTCCAGGCGGGTGATCGGCAAGGACAGGAGAAGTTCCAGTGAGCCGCGCTCGCGTTCGCCGACGATGGCGTCATAGCCGAGAATGAGGGCGATCAGCGGCACCAGGTAGATCACCAGGCTGACCAGGCTGGCGATGGTCACGTCGATGCTGCGAAAGCCCACCGCGCCCTGCTGTGCCGAGCCGAAGTAGGCAATCACCAGGGCGAACACGGTGAACACCACGGCCACCGCCAGCACCCAGCGATTGCGCATCCGCTCGCGGAACTCCTTGCCCGCGATGACGCCGATCTGGCCAAACTCGATATGACTCATGCGGCGTCCTCCGCGTAACCCAGAAAGATGTCTTCGAGCGAAGGTTCGCGCAGCTCGAAATCCTCCAGTTGCTCACCCAGCCCGGCCAGCACGGCGAGCAGTGCCCGCTTGGCGCTGCGTGGACACTTGAAGCGCGCGACGCCATCGCCGATGACGATTTTCGCCAGGCCAAACGGGATCAGCGCCTGCTGCAATGCGCCTTCCACGCCGGGACGCAGCACGATGTACACGCTGAGCGGCAGATCGCGTTCGGTGCGCAACGAATGCACCGTGCCCAGCGCCTGGAGCCGGCCATCGCGGATCAGGGCCAGTCGATCGACGCGCTGCTGAATCTCGGCCAGGATGTGCGAGGTGAGGATCACCGTCACCCCCCGGCCGCGCAGTTCGTCCAGCAGCCGGTAAAACTCGAGGATGCCCTGCGGATCGAGCCCGTTGGTCGGCTCGTCGAGAAACAGCAGGCGCGGCGTGCCGAGCAGCGCCTGGGCAAAGCCGAGCCGCTGCCGCATGCCTTTCGAATAGCCGCGCACCCGCTGGGCCGCCGCCTCGCCAAGGCCGACTTTTTCCAGCAGGGGCAGGCAGCTCGCCGGCGCGGCGCCCTTCAGGCGGGCAAAGAAGCGCAGCGTCTCGAGCCCGCTCAGGTTTTCGTACAGCGCCAGGCTCTCCGGCAGATAGCCGATGCCGCGGCGCACCTGACGGAAGGCCTCGCCCTGCACCGCCTGGCCGCCGATGCGGAGCTCGCCCGCACTCGGCGGGACGAGGCCGAGCATCATCTTGAACAGCGTGGTCTTGCCCGCGCCGTTGTGCCCGATCAGGCCGAACAGTTCGCCTTCGCGGATGGCGAGGTCGATGCCGGCGACGGCCTCGACCTCGCCATAGCGTTTCTTCACGCCGCGCAACTCAATGATGTTCAAGCCAGTCCCTCCAGTGTTCGTGCCCGGGATGCATGCGCGGCCGGCGATCGACGATGCTCGGACTGCGCAACAGCGGAAACTGCCGCGCGATCAGACGCAGGCTGTGCACCGCCGGACTGTTGAGCAGCAGCTTGACCAGCGGATACTTCCAGGTCAGGCGATCGACGATGTCGTTGGCCTCGTAGGGTACATCGCCGATCCCGTCGCCATCGGCATCCCAGCCCGCGTAGTTGCTCCAGTAATTGCCCTGCCGGATGCCCCAGGGTTCGTCGCGAGCCGCCACATAACGCACCTGGTCGCGGTTCTGGATGAAATCGTTGGCATCGACCTCGTTGTGGATCGAGCCGGCCCAGACATGGGCGCCGGTGCCGTTGGCAATCACCAGGTTGCCGCGGATCACGTTGTATTCGGCATCGTAGATGAAGAAACCGCGCGCGTTGCCGGCCACCACATTGTTTTCGATCAGCGAATCCTGGATCGTGCGCAACATGATGCCGTGGTCGGTGTTGCCCCAGGCGCGATTGTTGCGCACCACCTGGCGGCGCACTTCCATCAGGGCGAGGCCGCCGCGATTGAGATAACTTTCGTTGTCTTCCCACAGGTTGTCGTTGGAATTCATGTAGTGGCTGCCGTAGCGCAGATGATGCATCCGGTTGCCGCGAAACACCGCATGGTCGGAAAGATCCACATAAATCCCGTCGCGCGAGAAGCTGATGTTGTTGTCGATGATCCGCGCGCCGGTGGTGTTGTAGAGCTGGATGCCGTTGCCGCGCTGGGCCGAGGCCAGGTCGCGCTTGCCGGCGATCGTGTTGCCGATGATCTCCGGCTGCTTGAGTTTTTCCAGCCAGAGACCGAACAGGTTATAGACCAGCACGCAGTTTTTTACCCGCAGCCGATCGGCGCCGGGTTCGGCATAAATACCGGCGTTCTGCGCCCCGAGATCGGCGCCGCTATCGCGCACGATCAGCCCTTCGATCGTCACTTCCGGCGACCTGACCCGAATCACGTCGCCGGTCTCGCCACCGCTCAGGGTCGGGCGCCCGATGCCGCGCAGGGTGAGCGGCTTGTCGATCAGCAGATGTTCGGCATACAGGCCGCGCTCGATGCGCACCGTATCACCGGCGGCGGCAAGTTTCACCGCGGCGGCGATCGATTCGCCGGGATGCACCGTCCACTCGGCGGCAGTCGCCGCACTGGTGACCAGGGCGAGACACAAGGATAGGCACTGCGACAGGCACTGCCGGCCAGGGCGCCCGTCCCTGGCGGATTCGGCGTTCCACCAGCGCCGAGTTTTCATCCGCGTGGCGAGCAGCACCGTCATCGATAAAGCCAGTCGAGCGCCGGCAGGCCTCGCAGGAATTCGAGCACGCCGACGAAATGCAGGATGAGAAACAGCAAAGCAGCGAGCAGCAGGTTCTTGAACGAGACGTAGCTGATCATGTCCATCCAGGTGGCGCGGCGATAGTCGCGTCCCCACCAGCGGCCATCCTTGACATAGGGCTTGGACTGCATCCGCACCAGCACCTCGAACACGCACCAGCCCACCCACCAGCCAAGCACCACCGAGGCGCCGAGACGGCCGGCGGCGGCGAGCAGCCAAACCATCGCCACCAGAACGGCGGCGGCCACGGAAAGCGCCTGGAAAAACCGGCCGCGGGCAAAGTCGTCACGGCTCCACGGCCACAGGTGATCCCAGACTTCGTGGAGCAGCCAGGAAGCCGGATTCCCCTGCCGCGCATAAGACGGCTGGAGCGGGTCGGCGGCGCGCCAGGTAGTGGCCTGCAGGGTTTCGGCCGGCGCGGCCGCCACGACCTTGAGCGGAATGTAATAGCCGTTGCCGGCGATCGGCGTCAGCGGCAGCCCCGCCTTGTGCCGCTGCTTGCGTTCCTGCACCAGCGGCGGGCAGGCATGGGCGTCGTAATAAAGAACCTGGCAGTCGAGGCAGAGCAGGCATTCGCGCGGATCGATGCGTCCGTCATCGGCAATCGCCTCGGGGCCGCAACCGGCCTGACAGGCATGGCAGGTCGCGCATTCGGCCTTGCGTTTCAGGGCGAACCAGCGGAAGGTGGTCGGCATCGCCAGGCCGGCGCCGAGCGGGCACAGGTAACGGCAGAACGGCCGCTCGGTCAGCATCGACAGCAAGAGCAGCGCGGAAAAATACAGCACGAACGGCCAGGAACGGTTCCAGACGCCGACCAGGAAAGCGGTCTTGAATGGTTCGACTTCGGCCAGCTGTTCGGCCGCACCCATCGACCAGAACGAGGTAGCCAGCAGGCCGGCGAAGATCACGTATTTGATCCATTTCAGCCGGTCGTCGATGCGCTTGGGTAACTGAAACTGAAAGCGTCTGAGCGGCGTGGCGCGCACCAGCCTGAAAGCGATTTCGGCGAGCGAGCCATAGGGACAGAGCCAGCCGCAGAACAGGCCGCGGCCCCAGACGAAAAGCGTGGCAATGAGGAACCACCAGAAGATGAAAATCAGCGGGTCGGAGAGGAACAGTTCCCACTTCCATTGAAAGACCAGCGAATGGAACCAGGTCAGCACCTGGGTGATGCTCGGCTGCGCCATGGTGTAAAAGCCGACGAAACCGATGCTGGCCGTCCAGATCGCATATTTCGGCCACAGCACCCAGCGCTTGTCCTTGCGCCGGGCGCGGCGCACCAGCGTGTCGCGCAAGGCATAGACCGTCGTCACGACGGCCAGGAACAGCACGAACAGTGCGATCTCGATCCGCCTGGCTTGCCAGATCGACACCCAGGTCGCTTCCGGCTGGCTGACCGTCGGCCGGCCGCCTTCGAGATAGCGCGCCGGCAGCCAGTAGGGCTGCTCGAAATTGACGAAGGTCTTGGCCCGCGTTTCTCGATCCATTTTGTTGCCGAGAAACACCAGAGCCCACGGATAGGCCGCGGAAAACGCCGGGTTGCGGAGGATGAAGATAGCGGACTCGCGGAACGCCGGCGCCCCGCTCGCCTCGATGCGGTAGAGGTTCAGGTAGTCGGTGTCGCGGAAGGTGAAGCTGTCGATGTCCTGTGTCACCTGGATGCGGTCGAAAATGCCGCCACGGACGAAGCCCGAGCCCTTGAACGAGCCGGTGCCGTTGGCGACGATGAAAATTGCATGTTCGTCCGGCTTGAGTCCGGCCATCAATTGCGCATAACCGATCGCGCCGAGCAGCGAGCGGCCGATCGCCGGCACGTTGAGGTAAGCGAAATAGAGGTTGAGGTAGGGCTCGCCGCTTTCGGGCAAGCCGAGATCGCCAGGTTGTACTTTCAGATGCTCGACGGCACCCTCCTTGACCAGGGCATTCCAGTCGAGCGCCTCATCCACTGCGGCGAACCGCGCCGGCGCCCTGGCCGTGGCCTTGACGATGCCAACCTGCCGCGCGACGGCATAGGCGCTGCGCATGATTACCTGATTCTCGGCGATCACGGTCACCGTGGCGCCGCTGATGGCATCCAGCCCAATACGATCACTCTCGGCCTGCGAACTGCCGATCTCGATTTTGGCGCCGGCAAACTGTCCGCTGTACTGGGCGATGAAACGGTCGAGTTTCGCTTCGGGAATGCCGACCAGCAGAATCGGCTCGCTGTGCTTGAGGATGCGCACGCCGCGGATCTTGCCCCCGGTGTCCATGCCGATCAGCGTCACCACCGGCTTGCCGGAATAGGCCGGAATATCGACGATATCGGTGGACAGGAAGACGTAGCCGACAAGCTCCTGACCACTTGTCCCTTTGCGATAGGCCTCGACATAGGCAGGATGGCCCTGGCGCAGGGAAAAACTCTCGGCGCCCGGCATCACCTCGCGGCAGGGCGCGTAGGCGCAGAGGTCGGGATCGGTCGACAGTTGCGGCGGCAACGGCACATCGTAGGAACCAGCGGCCGCGGCAAGCGGCCAGAGCAGCGCGAACGACAGGCTGGCCAAACGAAGCAGGAAGTGACGCCAGGTCATCATTTTTCCGGTACGGGTTGGGGAAGAAGGCGGGGTCTTGGCGCCCCGCCTTCTTGCTACGGCAGCCTGCGGACGTTCAGGCTTCGACAATCATGCGGCCGCGCATTTCCAGATGCAAGGCATGACAGAAGTGCGTGCAGTAATACCAGAACATTCCCGGCTTGTCGGCCTTGAAGGTGACCGAGGCCGTCTGCTGCGGATTGACGATGAAGTTGATGTCGTGTTTTTCCAGACCGAAGCCGTGGGCCAGATCCTCGACCTTGTCGTGGTTGGTCAGGATGATGGTCACCTCATCGCCCTTCTTCACCGTGAATTCGGTCATGCTGAAGCTCGGCGCCACGCCCATCAGCCGCACGGTGACCTTGTTGCCCTTGCGTTCGAGGCCGGCTGTGTTGATATCCTTGACCGCATTCGGGAACTCGTCCATCGCGTAGATCTGCTTGGTCTTGATCTTGTCGCGGCGCACGATGATCGCGTCATGCGGCTCGGGATAGGCCGTGTGGTCGTGGAGCAGCACCATCTTGTCGCCCGAGATGTCGATCAGCTGCTCGGTCTCGACATGCAACGGGCCCACCGGCAGGAAGCGGTCCTTGGAGAACTTGTTGCCCGAGTTGTAATACTTGCCATCGGCTTCCTTCGTCTCGCCCATCGAAGTGTAGCCATGGCCCGGCTGGTAATGCACGTCGATCCGGTCGAGCACCACCTGCGCCTTCTTGTCGCCCTTGAACTGGGCGATGGCCTGGTCGATGTTCCATTTCACGATCTGGCTGTCGAGGAACAGCGTGGTGTAGGCGTTGCCACGGCCGTCGAAACCGGTATGCAGCGGCCCCAGACCGATCTCCGGTTCGGCCACCACGGTGTCGCGCGGCTGCTTGAGCTTGCCCTCGAACCATTGCAGCACCAGTTCATGCGCAATCACCGTCGCCGTCGGCGAGAGCTTGCCGGCGCACACAAAATACTTGCCATCCGGGGTGATATTCACGCCGTGGGGATTCTTCGGCACCGGCACATAACAGGTCAGCGCGGTCTTCGGGTCGGTATTGGCCGCCCGGGTCCCATCGAGTACCGGCACTTTCGAGTCGCCGAGGGTGACGAACCTGCCGGCCTTGAGCGCGGCCTCGATGCGGGCGATGTCGAGAAAGACGCAGGCATCGCGCTCGACCGACATCATCTCGCCCAGCACCACGCCGTTTTCGGTGTTGTACTGGTTGAACGCCGCCAGCTTGCCGTCATACGAGGTGGCGCACAGGTCCATGTTGCCGTCGAGCTTGATCTGCCAGCGAATCCCCATGGTTTCCGCATCGATGCAGGTGGCAAGCGAAGCGTACTGCTTGACGTCCTTGACCCCCGGCCCGCGGGTGACGAACGGCTGATTGAATTCACCGCCGCAGAACACGCGAGTGGTGTGGTTGACCTTGGCATCGAGCGGATCCCGCTTGTCCGGAAACATGCCGTGGAAACCCTGCACATTCGGAATCTCGGTGATCTTGTCGCACTCCATGTAATCGCCGCGAATCCGTGCCAGCCGGTCGTTGAGCTTGTCATTCACCCAGAAATACTTGCCGTCGTAAGTGCCGTCGGTGTAGGAACCATGCACATGGTGCGTATCGCCGGTGTGGTATTTGAGGCTGCCGTCCGGCTTGGTGCCGAGCACCTTTTTCGACTCGTTGGTGATGCCCCAGCCAACCATCGGATCGATGTTGAACACGGGGATGCGCTTGATGGTGCGGCCCGAAGGCGTGCCATAAATTCGCACTTCTCCGGAATGGCCGCCGCTCGACAGGATGTAGTAATCATCCAGTTGCCCCGGCTTGACCTCGCCCGCCACGCTCGTGCCACCCACGGTCCTGGCGCCGGCTTCCTTGCCCGGAGCGGCGGCAACCGGCGCCTTGTCGTCACCCTTGTTGCAACCGGCCAGACCCAGCCCGAGACCGGCGCCCGCCAGCCCGGCCACGGCGGCCGTATTCAGAAACTTGCGCCGGCCCGGCACCACCGGCTCATCCAGCTCACGCGAGGGATTTGCAGACATCACCTCTGTGTCGTTTTGTTTAGCGCTCATTGCAGTAACCCACCCTTTTGTTTTGGAGTGACTGCCATTTTTGTACTACCCAAGCCGCCCGGCAGCCGAAAGCACGCTTTAACTACCGGGGGAGGCTACGCGCAGTCTCTTGCAAATTTATTGAGCGGGATCAATTTTTTTAAATAGTTCGGCCGCCGGGCGTCTTCATCCCATCCGTCACGCCAGCCACGCCCGGACGAACGGCCAGAGAACGAGGCCCCAGGTGAGCGCCGCCAGGAGCAGCGTGATCAACACCGCCGCGCTGCCGATATCCTTGGCCCGCCCGGAAAGCTCGTGATAGTCGAGCGAGACGCGATCGACCACCGCCTCGACCGCCGAATTAAGCAGCTCGACGATCAGCACCAGCAGCAGCGAGCCGATCAGCAGCACCCGTTCGATCGCCGTCAGCGGCAGTCCGAGGGCCACCGGCAAAAGCAGTGCGACCAGCCACAGCTCCTGCCGAAACGCCGCCTCCAGGCGCCAGGCCAGCTTCAGCCCCTGCCACGAATTGCGCGCCGCCGCGACCAGGCGCCCCACGCCGCCACCGGTGCCAAACGGGGTTTCCTTGCTCATCGCTCGCTCCATGCCGTGTACGAAAACAAAGTGTGCAGTTTAGAGCCTCCCGGTACTGGCGCCCCGAGACCCAATGGCTGCCCAGTTTAGCCACCTTGACGGTGGCTTTCCCGGGCCGGTTTAGGGTGTCCAGATAACGTAGGTTTCCATGGATGTTGTGAGAACTACCTGCCGCGGGAAAAATGCGTGTGAGGCCGCACATTCACTCATCAACCCCAGAACCCCAGTCAGAGTTACTGTACTCACCCCGAACGCCAGCGCGAACACCATCGGCGTTGGCAGCGGCGTGACGACACCGACTGCCGCGACTGAAACTTGGAAACATTTTGGCGGTCGCGGGCAATTCGAGTCATCATATTGTCACATTGAGTCATTACATTCCCTGCAACTTCATGTGGGGATGTCTAGATGAGTCTTGTGGCTTTGCAACGAAATGGTGGTGAAGCGATCTACAGCCAGATCGCAAAACTGCTCAAAGAGGAAATTGCATCGTTCCTCACACCAGGGGAGTGCCTGCCTTCGGAAAACGAACTGGCGGAGCGCTTCGGCGTCAACCGGCACACGATTCGACGCGCCGTCGAGGACCTGATCGCCGCCGGCCTGCTGGAGCGCCGCCACGGCAAAGGCACTTTTGTGCTCGACGGGCCCACCAACTACTTGCTGGGCAGCGGTACGCGCTTCACCGAGACCTTCGAGTCGCTCGGCAAAACCGCCAGCAATCGCATCCTGCGCAAACTGGTGATCCCGGCGCGCGGTGGCGTTGCCACCCGGCTGTGCTTGGCTGAGAACGACCCCATCGTCTGGATCGAATCCCTGCGCTTGGCCGACGATCGGCCCATTTGTGTGATTTCCCATTTTCTGCCGCAGCAAATCTTTCCCAGTCTGCTGGCGGAATATCACGGGGGATCACTACATAAGCATCTTGCAGTCCGTCACAAGTTGAAATTGCGGCGGATCGAAAGCCTGGTCAGCGCGGTGCTCCCGCAAGGAGACGATGCCTCGCTGCTGGGTATGCCCCAGAACCAGCCCGTGCTGCGGGTCAAAAGCGTCAATGTAGGCGAACGGGATGGAACCCCGCTCGAATACGCCCTGACCCGGTTTCGCGCCGACCGGATCCAACTGCGCATCAATCCATGACCGTCCTATCGATCAACCTTACGGGAGCAACCGCAATGTATTTGAAACCCACCCTTGTGGCAAGCGCGCTGGCGCTGGCCTTGTCCTTGACCGCCGCGTCCGCTCAGGCGCGCGACATCGTGATGGGCCTGATTCCGGCCGAAAACAACGAGGAAATGATCCAGAAGTTCGAGCCGATGCGTGTCCAACTGGAGAAGAAACTGGGCGCGAAGGTGAAGGTGTTCACCGCCACCGACTACGCCGGCGTCATCGAGGCGATGAAGAAGAAGCGCGTGGACATCGCCTGGTTCGGCCCGCTGTCCTACTATCTGGCCGAGCAGGAAGCCGGCGCCGAAGCCTTCGCCGTCGGAATTCGCGAGGGCAGCAGTTCGCATACTTATAAGAGCATCCTCATCGCGCCCTGCGATTCCGGCATCAAGTCGATCAAGGACATGAAGGGCAAGAGCGTGGCTTTCGTCGACCCCGCTTCGACCTCGGGCGGCCTGATGCCGACCTACATGGTCAAGAAAGAAACGGGGATGATGCCGCAGGACTTCTTCGGCAAGTTCACCTACTCCGGTTCCCACGACGCTGCCGAACTGGCCGTGAAGAACAAGACCGTGGATGCTGCCGCCGACAACGACATCACCTACGAGAAGATGTTGGCCAAGGGTCTCATCTCCAAGCAGACCAACTGCGTCGTGAAGGAATCCGACCCGCTGCCGGGTTCGCCGCTGGTCTATCGCGGCGATCTGCCGGCCGACATGAAGGCGAAGATCCGGGACGCGATTCTCACCGCCCACAAGGAAATCAAGGTCACCGGTTACGGCAACCTCAGTCACTACGTCGCCGTCGGCCCGAAGGACTACCAGATGATCCGCGACATGGTGAAGGATCTCGGCCTCAAGAAAGAGCAGATGCTCAAGTAAGCCGCCCACCGCTTATTTTTCAAATTACTCAGAGTAGATACTATGAAACCTTCTATTTTCCGCCCTCGTCATCTGGCCGTGGCAATAAGTGTCACGCTATTTACAGCCAACCTTGCCTACGCCGATGCAACCAGCAATGAACTGCTGAATATCCTCAAAGCCAAGAGCATACTCACCGAGCAGGAGTACAACGCGCTAGCACAACGCGTGAAAGACGATGAAGAAAAGACAGCCAAGAAGAGAACCGATGAAGCCATCGTTAAATTCAAGGATGGCCTGACCATCAGCAGTGCCGATGGCCAGCACAGCATCCACCTAGGCGGTCGGATTCAGGCCGATTACCGGGCATTCTCCAACCCTGATGCACAGAATGCCGACACCTTCGACATTCGTCGTGCCTATCTCCAGGCCGACGGCAAATTCTACGACAGATACAACTACATGGTAGCCGCCAATTTCGCAGGCGCACCCGCACTGGTCTACGCCTACGTTGATGCCAACTTTGACAAGGCGGCCAAAGTCATGGTCGGCCAGTTCAAGATGCCGATGGGCATGGAAGAGTTGACAAGCTCACGTTTCATCAATTTTCAGGAACGTTCTCTGGCCATGCAGTTCGTGCCGGCGATTGACCGCGGCGTGATGCTTCATGGTGAACCGGCAAAGGGGGTTTATTACGCGCTCTCTGTGTCCAACGGCACGGGTGCCAACGTGGCCGAATCCGACAATCTTCAGGATGGCAAGGATGTAACCGGGCGTTTGGTGGTGAACTTTGCTGAGATGATCGGTGACAAGAATGCCATTTATCACCTGGGCGGATCGCACTCCAATGGCGATTTGTCCGTCACCAAATCTGCTCTGTCGGCATCAACCGAAGCCAAGGGAGGAAAATTCTTCAATACCGCTGATTTCAGCGGCGACAGCGTCGATCGTTCCCGTTATGGCCTGGAAACCGTGCTGGCCTACGGCCCGGTCAAACTGCAGGGTGAATATATCAACAATAACTTTAAGGGGCGTTCAGCGGGTGGTGTGAGCTACGACCGTGGCCTCGATAGTTATTATGTTGCCCTGAATTGGATGATCACTGGCGAGAGCTATGCCAGTGCTTACAAGGGGTTCAAATTCGATCGTATGCGTCCCAAGCAGAACTTCGGTATGAACAATGGCCTGGGCGGCTGGGAAATCGGCGTACGTTACAGCAAGCTTGATGCTTCCGATTTCACCACCACCAATGCGGCAGGCACTGGCGTACTGACAACAGGCACAGCCAACCAGGCCGACGCCTGGACTTTAGGCGTGAAGTGGCTCATCAACCCCAACACCCGGGCCATGCTGAATTACGTGGAAACCAATTTTGATACCCCGGTCAAGTACACCAGCGGCACGGTAACGGGCACGGCAGACAAAGAGAAGGCAATCACCATGCGGGTACAACTCGACTTCTAACAGATACCGGGTTGCCATTTGGGTGATCCAGATTCCATCATTCCGGCCTTCACCGGAGTGATGGAGTTTGAATATCGATACCCATTTATTCAGAGGAAATGGTTATGTCCACAATTTCGATTCAGTCAGTATCAAAGTGCTACCAAAACGGCTTTGAGGCGTTGAAGAACGTCAATACTGAAATCCATTCAGGCAGCTTCACAGTGGTGTTGGGGCCAAGCGGTGCAGGCAAGTCTACCCTGCTGCGCTTGATAAATGGTCTGGAAACCCCGACTACGGGAGCAGTGCGCATCGGCGGCGAAGCCGTCGAGGAACACAAGTTGCGCCACATCCGATCCAGGGTGGCCATGGTCTTCCAGCAGTTCAACCTGGTGGATCGGCTGTCGGTTGTCACCAATGTCCTGACGGGACGGCTGGCGCAGCGCTCCTGGGTGGGCAGCGTGCTTTACCTGTTCCGCGGCGAAGACATGGCGATCGCGCAGCGGGTGCTGGCGCGCGTCGGACTCACCGACAAGGCATGGAGCCGCGCCGACAAGCTGTCCGGCGGTCAGCAACAGCGCGTCGGCATCGCCCGGGCGCTGGCGCAACAACCCAAGGTCATCCTGGCCGACGAACCGGTCGCGAGCCTCGATCCCGTGTCGAGCGAGGAGATCATGACCCTGCTGCGGGAAATCTGCGACCGCGACGGCATCACGGTCGTGGTCAACCTGCACCAGGTGGAGCTGGCCAAGCGCTTCGCCGATCGTGTCATCGGCATGAACGGCGGCCGCGTGGTGTTTGATGGCCCCCCCGCCGAACTGTCGCAGCAGACCCTGCGCACCATCTACCAACGGGAAGGCATCGAAGATGACAACAGTCTCGACCTGGCGCTGGCCTACGCCTAACGGCCTGCCGCCGCTGCCGCTGGTCGGCGGTGCGCTGGCGCTGCTGGCCGGGCTCTGGCTGACCGCGCCGGTGGTGGAGGTGGACTTCGTCCGCCTGATCGGCTCCCTCGGCAAGATGGCCGCCTTCGCCGGACAGATGTTCGTCGCGCCGGACTGGCAGTACGTTCCGCAGTTGCTGGACAAGATGCTGGAAACCATCGAGATGACGGTGCTGGGCACCGCTATCGCCGTCGTTCTCAGTTTGCCGATGGGCATTCTGGCCGCTCGTAACGCCACACCGCATATCGTGGTGTACCGGCTCACTCGGGATATGTTGAGCCTGATGCGGGCCCTGCCGGAACTCGTTTGGGCATTGGTGTTCGTATCGGCGGTCGGCCTCGGCCCGTTGCCCGGCGTGATGGCGCTGGCCTTCGTGACGGTCGGTTTCATGGGCAAATTCTTCGCCGAGGCCATCGAGGTCGTCGACCCCAAGGCGGTGGAAGGCGTGCGCGCCCACGGCGCGGGCTGGCTGCAAGTGCGCCTGTTCGCCATGCTGCCGCAGGCTTTGCCCGATTTCGTCGGCACTGTGATGTACATCCTGGATCACAACCTGCGGGCGGCCGCCATTCTGGGCTTGGTCGGCGCGGGCGGCATCGGCTACGACCTAGTGATGTCCATGCGCCTGTTCCAATACGAGCGCCTGCTCCTGATCGCGCTGTCGATCTATCTGGTGGTGACGCTGCTGGACCGCCTCTCCGATCAATTACGCACCCGCATCATCCACGGGAGACGGGCATGAATGTCCACGATCTGAATTCCGCCCGGCCGCAGCTCCCGCCCAAGCCGCGCAACCCGATGCCGGTCTGGGTGGCGGCGACGCTGGCCATGCTCTGGCTGATCGTTTGGGATCTGGAAATTTCGTTCGAGACCCTGGCCTACGGCGTCGAGGATATGGCCGAGTATTTCAGCCGCTACCGTCAGCCTGATTTTTCGGACTTGTCTAGATATCTGGAACTGATGGGTATCACGCTGGCAACCGCTTTGTGGGGCACGGTGTTCGCGCTGCTGGTGGCCTTCTTTCTGGCTCCGCTCGCCGCGCGCAACTTCGCGCCCAATCCACTGGCCTATCGCATTGCACGAGAAACGCTCAATTTCATGCGCGCGATGCCGGACTTGTTGCTGGCGCTGATCTTCGTTGCCGCCCTCGGGCTGGGGCCGTTGCCCGGCGCGCTCGCGCTCGGTGTCCATACGACGGGCTTTCTCGGCAAGTTTCTCGCCGAAAGTCTGGAGCGAGTGGACAAGGGCGTTTGCGAGGGAGTGGCATCCACCGGAGCCGACTTTCCGCAAATGGTCATGTATGCCGGCTGGCCATCCATTCTGCGCGAGGCCTTGGGCTACGTCCTCTACATCCTTGACCGCAATGTGCGCATGGCCTCCGTGCTTGGACTGGTCGGCGCTGGTGGCATTGGCTTGGCGCTCCACGACACCTTGCGGTTATTCAACTATGGCCAATCGGCCGCGCTGATTCTGGTCATTCTGGCCACCATTTTGATTATCGACTACGCTTCGGCGTGGTTGCGAGGAAGGCTGGGCTAAACAAGAAATGAACCTGGAAAGAAAAGACTGGATTCGGGCGCTGACCGCCCACCCGGCAACGGTGCTGAATGCACTGGCCGCTGAATTGACGGCCGGTTGCGATGTGAAGGTCAAGAGCCTGCCGCAGGCGGGCTTGGGCCTGTTGACACTGGCTGATGGGGCATTTCACGAGCCCTATTACCTGGGCGAGTTTCCGCTGTCGTCGTGCAGCGTCGAACTCTCCCTGGCGGACGGCAGACGGGCTGCTGGCGGCGCCCAAGTGATAGCCGACGACGCCGAACTGGCCCGTGCCCTGGCCATCCTCGATGCCATCTTCGCGGCAAGGTTCCCAGGCTGGGACCGGGTGGAAATGCTGATCGAGTCCGGCGTGCTCCGGTGCGCCGGGGAGGATCGCCGCCGTCGCATGATCCTTGCCGCCACGCGGGTTGATTTTGCGATGCTGAACAACACTGAGAACGACGACGATGAAAGTTGAGCGCATTTGGCAGGCTGACGTACAGCAACGCGTTTTTCGCGAATTGCTGGAGGCCTTTTCGCGGCCCGGCGACATGCGTGATCTGAGCACCTGGGTTGACGGCACGACTGCGCAACGCGCGGTACTGGCCACGCTGATGGATGGGGAAATGACCCTGGCCGATCCGCATGGACGAATCATGGACACGGACTGGCCTTTGCTTCAGGCCAAGCCCGGGGCAAGCGAGCACGCCCGCTATGTCGCTGTAGACGGGCACCGTGCTCCCGATTTTCAGCCGGAGCTAGGCAGCCTCGAAAGCCCTGAGTTCGGCGCCACCCTGCTGATTGGGGTCAATAGCCTCGGTGACGGAGAACTGTCTTTGGAACTGGTCGGGCCTGGCATCGACGGCCAGAGAAATATCCGTCTGGCGGGCCTGCATCCCGACTGGTTGACGCGCCGCGCCGATTGGGTTGGCAGTTTTCCGTTGGGGGTCGACCTGCTGCTATCGGATGCGCATCGCATCGTCGCGTTGCCGCGAACCACACGCATCCGCATTTCCGGAGGGGCTCTCTGACATGAGTTACGTTGCCATCAAGGGCGGCGGTCGCGCCATCGCCGGCGCCGCCGCCGTCACCGAATATCTGCGCACGGCGGAGGGGCTGGACAATGACCGCGCCGAGCCGCTCGAAATCGATGCCATCCTTCATCAACTGCGCCACTTGGTGGATCGTGTCGTGTCCGAAGGCGGTGTCTATCACCCGAAATTCGCGGCACTCGCCATCAAGCAAAGCCTGGGCGACACGCTGGAAGCGGCGTTCGCGCTACGCGCCTGGCGCTCCACACGCCCGCGCCTTTCCGCGACGCCACCGCTCGACACCACCCGGATGCGCCTGATCCGCCGCATTTCATCCGCTTTCAAGGAAATTCCTGGCGGTCAAATGCTCGGGCCGACGCCCGATTACGCCCTGCGCCTGTTGCGCCTGGAGTTGATGGATGAATCGCCGGACGCCTTCCGGGCCGTGGCCCGAGCATGGCTCGACAACTGCCCCGACGCGCGGTTGCCTGACAGCTTTCCCAAGGTGCTCGACGCCCTGCGCGCGGAAGGCCTGCTACCCCCCGTCACGGCGGCGCGACACCAGACCGCATTTGACATCACCCGAGAACCCCTGGTCTTTCCCTTGCCGCGTTCGGCCGCGCTGGCCACCATGGCGCGGGCCGAAACCGGATCGCTGCTCGCTATCGCTTACTCCAACATGCGCGGTTACGGGGATGTGCACCCGACGGTGGCGGAACTGCGCGTGGGTTACCTGCCGGTGCTTCTGCCGCATCCAGTCACGGGCGAACTGACGGAGGCGGGTGAGGTGCTGATCACCGAGTGCGAGGTGGTGGCGATGTACGAAGCTGAGGAAAACGGCGGCAAACCCATGTTCACCATCGGCTACGGTGCCTGCTTTGGCCACAACGAAGTCAAGGCGATTTCCATGGCCATTCTCGACCGCGCCCTGCAAAAGGGCATGCAGGATGGTGCGGCCAACCCGTCGGAAGACCCGGAGTTCGTGCTGCTCCATGTCGATGGCGTCGATTCCATGGGCTTCGCCTCGCATTACAAGATGCCGCATTACGTCACCTTCCAGTCCGACCTGGATCGTCTGCGCACCACCCAACAAAAATCAGGGGAGCCCGCATGAACGCCATGTCCCATGTCCAAAGCGGCAACGCCTATAACTTCGGCTTCCTCGACGAATACGCCAAGAAGGAAGTGCGCCGCGCCATTCTCAAGGCCATCGCCATACCCGGCTATCAGGTTCCCTACGCCTCGCGCGAGATGCCCATGGGCCGCGGCTTCGGCACCGGCGGTCTACAACTGACCCTGTCGCTGATCGGCCCCGACGAGGTGGCCAAGGTGATCGACCAGGGCTCGGACGATTCGGTCAACGCGGTCAACCTGCGCCAGTTCATCGAGATGACCTGCCCCGGCATCTCCACGACGACAAAGACGGCGGAATGCACCCTGATCCAGTCGCGCCACCGCATCCCGGAACAGCCGCTCACGTCGATGCAGATCATCGTGCTGCAAGTGCCCTATCCCGATCCGCTGGTGGTGGTCGAACCCTCGGAGGACAAACGCAAGACCATGCACAGCGAGGCCGACTATTCGCGCCTGCTGGTCAAGCTGTACGAGGACATCGTCAAGTTCGACGAAATTACCATTTCGCACCGCTATCCGACGCGCATCAACGGCCATTACGTCATTGATCCTTCGCCGATACCCCGTTGGGACGTACCCAAGCTCAACGATTCGGCGGCCGTGATTCTGTTCGGCGCCGGCCGCGAAAAGAAGATCTATGCGGTGCCGCCGCACACGAAGGCGGAACCGCTGGCCTTCAGCGACGTGCCGTTCCAGGTCGAGGACTTCCGTGACGAAAAGGGGCGGCGCCGCGCCTGCGCTCGCTGCGGCTGCACGGATGCGTTCCTCGACGAGTTCGTGGCGGATTCGGGCGGCAAGACCTGGCAGTGCTCGGACAGCGATTGGTGCGACGCGCAGTTGCTCCCTGCCAAACGGCTTCAGGGAGAACCGGCATGAACAAAATTCTCGAGGTGCGCAACCTCGGCAAAATCTATGGCCCCGGCTGTCCGCAGTGCATCGAATCCACCGGCCCCGATGCGGACACCAATCTCTGCCCGCACTGCGGCAGCGTGGTCGCCATCCATGACGTGTCCTTCGATCTCTTCGAGGGCGAGATTCTCGGCGTCATGGGCGAATCGGGCAGCGGCAAATCGACGGTGGTGAAGGCCCTCTATTTCGATCAGCCGCCCTCAAGCGGCGCGGCGATCTTCTACGACCGCGACAAGCAATACGAGCTGTTCGCCTTGAACGCCGCCCAGCAACGCTGGCTGCGCAACCACCGTTTTGGCATGGTTTATCAGAACCCGCACCTGGGCCTGAATTTCAACATCAGCGCCGGCGGCAACATCGCAGAACGGTTGCTGATGAGCGACCTGATGGACTACGGCGCGATTCGCGAACGAGCCAAGGCCTTGCTGGCGCGCACCGAAGTATTGCTGTCCCGCGTCGACGACTTGCCGAAGAATTTCTCCGGCGGCATGCAGCAACGGGTGCAGATCGCCAAGGCGCTGGCCACCCAGCCACCCCTGCTGTTTCTCGATGAGGTGACCACAGGTCTCGACCTGTCGGTACAAGCGCGCATTCTCGACCTGATCCTCGAAATCCAGCAGGAGTTGAAGACCGCCATGATCGTCGTCACCCACGACCTGGGCGTGATCCGGCTGCTGGCCGGGCGGGCCATCGTCATGAAATACGGCCGCGTCATCGAGGCGGGGCTGACCGATCAAATCCTGGAAGACCCCCAGCACGCCTATACCCAGCGGCTGGTGGCTTCCGCCCTGTGAGGGACGCGGCATGACTCCACCCATTCTCCAGGTCGAGGGCTACGGCAAGCATTTTCAGCTCCACGAGCAGAACAAGCTGATCCCGTCCTCGCACAATGTGAACTTCACCGTGCATGCCGGCCACCTCACCGCCCTGATCGGCCCCACTGGCGCCGGCAAGTCCTCGGTGCTGAAGGGCATCTACCGGACCTATCTGCCGAGCGCCGGGCGCATTCTGTATCGCGATGCGCTCGGGCATGAAGTCGATCTGGCGCTGGCCGGCGAGCATCAGATCCTTGAGCTGCGCCGCCGCGAGATCGGCTTCGTCACCCAGTTTCTGCACTGCCTGCCGCGCCAGGCGACGCTTGACGTGGTCGCGCAACCGCTGTTGACCCTCGGCGTCGAGCGCCCGGAGGCGCGACAGCGCGCTGCCGGCCTGCTCTTGGCCATGAACCTGCCGCAGCGCCTGTGGAGCGTCTCGCCGGCGACCTTCTCCGGCGGTGAGCGCCAGCGCGTCAATCTCGCCCGGGGCTTTATCGCCAAGCCGCGGCTGCTGCTGCTCGACGAGCCGACCGCCAGCCTCGACCCGAAAACCGCCGAAAACGTGATTGGGCTGATAGAAGGACTGAAGGCTGAAGGCACGGCCATGCTCGCCATCTTCCACCATCCCGAAACCACCCGCCGGCTGGCCGACCAAGTCGTTGAACTGGCACCGCCGCCCGCCGTCGAAGAACTCCTCAAGGAAATCGCATGAACAAGCTTTACCTGACCGGCGCCCGCGTGGTGCTGCCCGATACCGTCATCGACGATGGCGCCGTGCTGATCGAGGACGGTGTCATCGCTGCAATCAATCCAACTTCTACCAACGGCGCGACGACCATCGACCTCAAGGGCAAGACACTGATGCCGGGCATGATCGACCTGCATTGCGACGCCCTGGAAAAGGAAGTCGAGCCACGCCCCAACGTGCATTTCCCGCTCGATTTCGCTTGCGCCCAGGCCGACAAGCGCAATGCCGCCGCGGGTGTCACCACCGTCTTTCATGCCTTGTCGTTCGCCAACGAGGAACTCGGCATGCGCAACAACACCTTCGCCGCATCGGTCGCACGAGCGGTCCATGCCTGGAATCCGCACGGCTTGGTCGATAACCGGGTGCATTGCCGTTACGAGGTCACCGATCCGACAGCGCCCGACATTCTGCTCGATCTGATGGCTGCCGACGAGATGCACCTGCTCTCGGTGATGGACCATTCGCCGGGGCAGGGGCAATTCAAGGATATCGCCGCCTTCCGCGACTATCTAGCGCGCACCTACAAGAAGTCTGAATCCGAACTGGACACGCTGGTCGAGAACAAGCTCGCCCAAGCTGAAGGGGCCATGGAGCGCATTCGACGCCTGATCGCCGCCGCCAAGGACAAGAATATCCATGTCGCCAGTCACGACGACGATACGCCGGAGAAGGTGGAAACGCTCCACGGACTGGGCGTGGGCATCTCGGAATTCCCGATCAATCTGGCTGCCGCGCAGGCCGCCCGCGGCAAGGGTATGAGCACCGTCTTCGGGGCACCCAACATCCTGCGCGGCAAGAGCCAGTCCGGCGCCATGCGGGCGCTGGACGCGGTGAAAGCTGGCGTGGCCGACTGCCTCTGTGCTGACTATCACCCCGCGACGCTGATCGTGGCGGTCTTTCGACTGCCCGAGTTGGCGAGGATCACGCTGGCAGACGCGGTACGCTTGGTCAGTACCAACCCCGCCAAAGCAGCAGGGCTGACGGATCGCGGCCAGATTGCCGTCGGCAAGCGCGCCGACTTGGTCGCCGTCGCGCACATCAACGGAATGGCGCAGGCGAGCAGCGTCTTTTCGGCGGGCAAACCGGTATTCGAGGCGCGGTTCGACCATGGCTGAGGGAAAACTTTTCTATGTGATCGGGCCTTCCGGCAGCGGCAAGGACAGCCTGCTGCGCTACGGGCGGGAGCATCTTGCGAGCGACCCTGGCGTGGTCTTCGCCCACCGCTACATCACGCGGCCCGTGGAACTTCACGGGGAAAATCACGTCGCCCTCACCGAGGCCGAATTCGACGCCCGTCTCGCTGCCGGCCTCTTCGCCATGCACTGGGGGAGCCACGGATTGCGCTACGGCATTGGCCGGGAAATCAACCTCTGGCTGGCCAAAGGCTGCAACGTGGTCATGAATGGCTCCCGCGAGTACCTATCGGAGGCCCGGCACCGCTACCCCGGGTTGATGGCCGTCTTGGTCACCGTCTCGCCCGAAGTCCTTGCTGCAAGACTGCGCGCTCGTGGCCGAGAAACGGAAGACCAGATCTCTCAACGAATCGCGCGTGCAAGGCAGTTCATGCGACCGGAGGGCTTTCTCGAGATCATCGAGAACGATGCCAAGCTGTGCATCGCCGGCGAACGTTTGGTGCAATTGTTGTCTGTTGCCAAGACGGCAGAGCGAGCGTCTGCCTGAAATGCGCATCACGTTTCTCGGCACGGGCGATGCGGGCGGCGTGCCGTGCCATGGCTGTGACTGTACGGCTTGCAAGAGCGCGCGAGCGGTGGCGGATTACCGCCGCCGTCCTTGCTGTGCGCTGATTGAATCCGGCACAACACGCATCCTGATCGACGCTGGATTGACTGATCTCACCGAGCGATTTCCGCCGGGCAGTCTCACGGCGATTGTCCTGACCCACTTTCATCCCGATCACGTGCAGGGCCTGTTTCATCTACGGTGGGGGGTCGGCGCAAGCATCCCTGTCTTCGGACCGCCAGACTCCGAAGGTTGCGCCGATCTTTACAAGAACCACGGCCTGCTTGAGTTTCATCGGCTAGCCAAATTCGAGTCCATGAAACTCGGCGATATTCGAATTATTCCGTTGCCCTTGATCCATTCCAAGGTAACTTTCGGGTATGCGATCGAAGACTGTCACGGTGCCCGCTTTGCCTACATGACGGATACGGTGGGTCTGCCGCCTCGTACCGAGGAGTTCCTAATGGAGTGGGGGCCTCACGGATTGGCGATCGACTGTAGCCATCCTCCGCAAACCGAGCCGAAAAACCATAACGACTGGATACTGGCGCTAGGGCTTATCGATCGTGTCAAACCCCGGCGTGCATGGCTGACCCATATCAGCCATACCCTTGATGCGTGGCTGCTGGACACCAGCCCACCACTTGCGCTAGATATCCACGTCGCCCGTGACAACGTGGTCATCGATGTTGGTACGCAAGAAGCCTAGGGTCTGTTCTCGATTACGCCAACCAAACGAAAGCGCAGGCGAGGTGAACGAACGAGAGGAAGGACTTGGCGAGTTTGTCGTAGCGCGTGGCGATGCGTCTGAACTATTTGATCCGTGCGAAGAAGCGTTCGATCAAATTGCGATCTTGATAGATGTGCCGATCGAAGGAACGCGGATGGAGTCGATTGGAGCGAGGCGGAATCACGGCCTGGTCCTCCTGCGCCGCAATCATCTCGACGAAGGCGTCGGCGTCGTAGCCCTTGTCGGCAACGATGAAGTTCGCTGGTTTATCCTTGATCAAGGCCGCCTGATCGATATCGCCGATTATCCTTGGCCGTGACACCCCGATCGCTGGCCTTGCCGGGCAGGAACCGTTCAATACGCTCCCACTGGTCATCTCGTAACATTGCCCGGTCCATCCCGACTCCACCTGAAAAGTCAGGATATGACCATATTTCATCCTCTGTGAACAGCCCCTCGCTATGTCATTGACTGTCAACGATTTATCCGGCATCACTTGGATTTGGCATTATCAAGTTGCAGCAATTGAGAGCAGACCCTAGCAGATCACACCTTATTGGCGAAATTGTCATCCGGCGGCATTCTTCTCCCTGCCGGCGATGGGGCCATGCCATTCGCCAGGGCTTTCCGCGATAGCCTAAAATGCGGCCTTGATCACTTTGCCGTACCGCCGCCATGAACGCCCGCCTGCGCGAGATTCCCTACAACTACACTTCCTTCTCCGACCGCGAAATCGTCATTCGCCTGCTCGGCGCCAAGGCTTGGGAAACCCTCACCGGGCTGCGCGCCGAGCGCGTCACCGGCCGTTCGGCGCGAATGCTCTACGAAGTGCTCGGCGACATCTGGGTGGTGCGGCGCAATCCTTATCTGGAAGATGACCTGCTGGCCAATCCGGCGCGGCGCCAAGCGCTGATCGGAGCGCTGCGGCATCGGCTGGGCGAAATCGAGCGGCGGCGCGAAGGCAACCCGCGCGTCGCCGAGCTGCTCGCGGCAACCTCCATCGCGGTCGGCGAGTTCGAGCGCTGGTTCGACGACACCAGCCGCCGGCGCAAGGAAATCGTCAAACGGATCTCCCGCCACACCCGCCGCGACAACATCTGCTTCGATGGCCTCGCGCGCGTCACCCACGTCACCGATGCCACCGACTGGCGCGTCGAATATCCCTTCGTCGTACTCAAGCCCGACACCGAGAAAGAGATCGCCGCGCTGGTCAGGGACTGCATCGCGCTTGAACTGACCATCATCCCGCGCGGCGGCGGCACCGGCTACACCGGCGGCGCGGTGCCGCTCGATGCGCATTCCGCCGTCATCAACACCGAGAAGCTGATCGATCTGGACGCGGTCGAGATGCGCCGCCTGCCCGGCGCCCGGCGCGACTACGCCACCGTCCGCACCGGGGTCGGCGTCGTTACCCGGCGGGTGATGGAGGCCGCCGAAACCGCCGGATTCGTCTTCGCCTGCGACCCGACTTCGGCCGATGCATCGTGCATCGGCGGCAACATCGCGATGAATGCCGGCGGCAAGAAGGCCGTGCTGTGGGGCACGGCGCTCGACAACCTGGCTTCGTGGCGGATGGTCACGCCGGACGGTCAGTGGCTGGAGGTCGAGCGCTTCGACCACAACTTCGGCAAGATCCACGATCAGGACGAAGTGAGCTTCCGCCTCACCCGCCATGACGAGAGCGGCAAAACGAAACTGGGCGAAGAATGGATTCGCGTTCCCGGCAGCCGTTTTCGCAAGGTGGGCCTGGGCAAGGATGTCACCGACAAATTCCTCGCCGGCATCCCCGGCGTGCAGAAGGAAGGCACCGACGGCATCATCACTTCGGCGGTCTGGGTGCTGCACACGATGCCACCGGTCACCCGCACCGTCTGCCTCGAATTTTTCGGCCAGGTGCGCGAGGCCGTGCCGTCGATCGTCGAGATCACCGATTACCTGAAAACCTGTTCCGGTGGCGCAGCGGGAGCCGACGGGGCCCGCTCCCCGGTCCTCCTCGCCGGCCTCGAACATCTCGACGAGCGCTACATCAAGGCCGTCGGCTACGCCACCAAGGCCAAGAGCCACGGTCGCACCAGCGGCCGGCCGAAGATGGTGCTGATCGGCGACATTGTCGGCGCTGACGAGACGGCGGTGATGGCCGCGGCCTCGGAAGTGGTGCGGCTGGCCAATGCCCGCGGCGGCGAGGGCTTCATCGCGGTGAGCGAGGAGACGCGCAAGAAGTTCTGGCTCGACCGCGGGCGCACCGCGGCCATCTCGCGGCATACCAACGCCTTCAAGATCAACGAGGACGTGGTGATTCCCCTGCCACGCATGGGCGATTATTGCGATGGCATCGAGCGGATCAACATCGAGCTCTCCATCCGCAACAAGCTGGCGCTGTGCGACGCCCTGCGCGAACTGCTCGAGGGCGAGCTGCCGCTGGCCACCGGCGATGACAACGTGGACCGCGAGGTGCTGCTCGGCGACCGGCGCGAGCAGGCGCTGGAGCTGCTCGGCGAGGTGCGCCGGCGCTGGCAGGGCTATCTTGACGAGCTCGATCGCTATTTCGACGATCTGCAAAGCTATCGCCTGCGCGTGTCGTGGAAGCGGGAGCTGAAGGCCGGGCTCGAAACGATTTTCGACGGCGCCGCCTGCCGTCCGATCCGCGAGGCGATCGCCGCCTGCCACAAGGAAGTGCTGCGCGGGCGGGTGTTCGTCGCCCTGCACATGCACGCCGGCGATGGCAACGTGCACACCAACATCCCGGTCAATTCCGACAACTACGACATGCTCGCGGTGGCCAACGCCGCCGTCGTACGCATCATGGCCCTGGCCAGGAGCCTGGGCGGAGTGATTTCCGGCGAGCATGGGATCGGCATCACCAAGCTGGAATTTCTCGACGAGACCGAGATCGCCCCCTTCCGCGCGTACAAGCAGCGGATCGACCCGGAGGGCCGCTTCAATCGCGGCAAGCTGATGCCCGGCGGCAATCTGGCCAATGCTTACACGCCGTCGTTTTCCCTGCTCGGCACCGAGTCGCTGATCATGGAGCAGTCGGAGATCGGCAAGATTTCCGACTCGATCAAGGACTGCCTGCGCTGCGGCAAATGCAAGCCGGTGTGCTCAACCCATGTGCCGCGCGCCAACCTGCTCTACAGCCCGCGCGACAAGATCCTCGGCACGTCGCTGCTGATCGAGGCCTTTCTCTACGAAGAGCAGACCCGGCGCGGCGTCTCGCTCAAGCATTTCGACGAATTCGCCGACATCGCCGACCACTGCACGGTCTGCCACAAGTGCGAGAAGCCCTGTCCGGTGGACATCGATTTCGGCGACGTGTCGATCGCCATGCGCAACCTGTTGCGCGCCCAGGGCAAAAGGAAATTCAATCCCGGCACCTTTGCCGCGATGGCTTTCCTCAATGCCACCGATCCGGCCACCATCGGCCTGATCCGCGCCGGCATGATCAAGCTCGGCTATCGGGCGCAACGGCTCGGCCACCGGCTGGGCAAGTCGTTCGGCCTGATCCAGGACAGCGTCCGCCATCCGCCGGCGACCCTCGGCAAGCCGCCGCTGCAGGCGCAGGTGATCCACTTCATCAACAAGCCGATGCCGCGCAACGTGCCGGCGCGCACGGCGCGCGGCTTGCTCGATGTCGAGGACGAGACGCTGATTCCGGTGATCCGCAACCCCGGACAGGCGGCGGAAACCTCGGAGGCGGTGTTCTATTTTCCCGGTTGCGGCTCGGAGCGGCTGTTCTCGCAGGTCGGCCTCGCCACCCAAGCCATGCTCTGGCATGCCGGCGCGACCACCGTGCTGCCGCCGGGCTATCTGTGCTGCGGCTATCCGCAGACCTCGGCCGGTTTCGAGGACAAGGGCCAGGCGATCACCACCGCCAACCGCGTGCTCTTCCACCGCGTCGCCAACACGCTCAATTACCTCGACATCAAGACCGTGGTGGTCTCCTGCGGCACCTGCATGGACCAGCTGCTGAAGTATGAATTCGACAAGATCTTCCCCGGCTGCCGGCTGGTGGACATCCACGAATGGCTGTACGAGAAAGGCATCAAGCTCGACGGCGCCAATGGGGAAATTCGGGGCGTGCAGTACATGTACCACGAGCCCTGCCACACGCCGATGAAACATCATTCCGGGATCAAGGTCGCCAATGCCCTGATGGGCCAGCCGGTGGAGCTCAACGACCGCTGCTGCGGCGAATCGGGGACACTGGCCGCCACGCGCCCGGACATCTCGACCCAGGTGCGCTTTCGCAAGCAGGAAGAAATCGAAAAGGGCGCGGCGGCGCTGCAAAAACTCGGCGCTGGCGAGGCGGCGAATCCGGTGAATACGGTGAAAATCCTCACTTCCTGCCCTTCCTGCCTGCAAGGACTGTCGCGCTTCGATGACGATGCCGGCACCACGGCCGATTACATCGTGGTCGAGATGGCCAAGGCGATCCTCGGCCCGACCTGGCTGGAAGACTACGTCCGCGCCGCCAATGCCGGCGGCATCGAGCGGGTGCTGCTGTGAAACAGCGCGGGGCCGCCTGAAGGCATGGCCGGCTGCGCGCTCTGCCTTGATTCCGGCGGCGAGCTGTTGTGGCGCGATGCGCGCTGCCGCGTGGTGCGGGTGACGGACGCGGAAGGCGAGCGCTTCCCCAGCTTCTGCCGCGTCATCTGGCAGGCGCACGTGGCCGAGATGAGCGATCTTTCCGCCGCCGACGGCGCCCACCTGTTGGCCGTGGTGCTGGCCGTCGAACGCATGCTGCGCGAGGTGATGCGGCCAGACAAGATCAACCTGGCCAGTCTTGGCAACCAGGTACCGCACCTGCACTGGCATGTCATCCCGCGCTGGCGGGGCGACGGTCACTTTCCGGCGCCGATCTGGGCAGCGCCCGCCGCTACCGGCTCCCTTGCCCATGTTCCACCCGCCCCGGCTTCGGCTACACTTGCTGCGGCGCTGGTCCGCCAGCTCGGCCAGGCACTCCGGGGAACTCCACCATGAATTTCGATCGGCCCGACACCGGCACCACGAATCCCCCCGCACTGAGCTCGTTGCGCGCCACCGGGGACTGGCTGACCCGTCTGCCTGCGGCCAATCCGCAACAGGCCCAGGCCGAGCTGCAAACCCAGCTCACCCTGCTGGCGCGCCATACCCTGGGCGCCGGGGAACGCTGGGCCATTCTCGAAGTCTTGCGCGGTCCACTGCTCGCCATCCAGGACGACATGACGCAGCGCTTCGCCGCACGGGCGCTGCCGCTGACGCCACCGGAAAAAGCCGCGCTGGAAAGCACCCAGGCACTCTGGCAGGCGTGGCTGACCAACCATCTGCACTGTCTGGCCGACAGCGAATCCCTGCCCGCCACCCAAGCCGCCGCCATCGCGCAACGCGTGCTGGCGCTGCTCGCCGACTGGCAATACACGCTGCTCTGCGCCCAGCAGCTGCCGCCGGCAATCTACTGGCGTCAGCTCAACCAGATTTTCATGCGTATCGAAGCCTCCGCCCTGGCGACCGTCCCGGTCAACGATCCCTTGCGCCACGGCAGCCTGGCCGTCAGTCCGCTGGCGGCCTTTGCCGAATGCCATCTGCTGCATACCGCCAGCCCTTTCGAACTGCCGACCCGTTACATGGCCTGGGTGGCGCGCTGGGCACGGCGCTGGGGCAGCAAGCTCGCCTTGCTCACGGCGCCGCCGGAAGACATTCGCACGCACGCCCACCCGCTCTGGGTCGACCTGGCCTCTGACCAGCCGGCCGGCTACCTGCCACGCAAGACCAGCGACGGCCGCTGGCTCGATACCACCGAGCTGCGGCGCAGCATCAATACCCGCATCGAACTGCTGGGCAAGGGGCGCGCGCCCGCCGACCTGCAACTGGGCGACGATGTCACCCAGCCGGCCGCCGGCGAGTTGTTGCACCGCCTGCTGCTGCGCTGGTGCCGCGGTGGCGTGCCCCGCGAACAAAACCGCCAGGGCCTGCAAGACCCGCAGCAGGCCGCTTGCGAGTTCGTCGTCGGCCTCGACAACGTGCATTTCCAGCTCTCCGGCCGGCGTCTGTTCCAGCCACCGACCCAGGATGACGCCAGCTTGCGCCGCCAGCGCGAGGAGCTGGAGACCTTCGGCGGGCGCCGTCACACGCAGGTAAATGAAGCGGCGGAAGACGTCCCGCTGGAACACGGCGAGCTGGTCGTCGACAGTCGCCTGGCCGATGCATCCAGCGGTGGTATGCGTCTCACCCGCCCGCTCGGGGGCAGCACCCGCATCGGCGCCGGCATGCTGATCGCCGTGCGCCACCCGCCGGCAGCGGAATTCACGGTCGGCGCCGTGCGCTGGGTGCTGGCCGCTGATGACAAAACCATGCAATTTAGGGTCAAGCTGTTCCAGGCTGCCGCACATCCCGTGGCCGCCCGCCTGCTCGACCCGGAAACCGGCCCCTGGCAGCCGTGTCTGCTGCTTGCCGTCATGGAAGGTGAGAAGAGGAAGCACGACATCATCCTGCCGGTCGGCAGTTTCCGCCTGGGCCGCGAAATCGAGGTCATGGTGCACAGTGCGGGGCGCATCCGGCTCACCCACCTGCTCGATCGCGGTAGCGAGTTCGAGTACTGCAGCTACGAAAAAAGTAGCCCGCCGCGAATGTAGTCCCCATGTCACATTTCCGTGACAAAGCCGTAACAAACGCTCCCTAAACTCCTGTTTGCCGTGGCAGAGGCCGATCACGTGAAGCATTTGCCCGTGGCATTTTCCAACTTTCAGGGGTTTACCATGCAGAAAAAACTTATCGCGCTTGCCATCGGCAGCCTCGCCGGAATTTCCGGCGCGGCCTTCGCGCAATCGAACGTCACGGTGTACGGCCTGGCCGACGCCACCTTCGACTTCATCAGCACCAGCGGCCCGACGGGAACCACGCGTGGCGCACCCGACTACAACCGGGTCCAATCGAACGGTTCGCGCCTCGGCTTCAAGGGTACCGAATCACTGGGCAACGGCATGAGCGCTTTTTTCCAGTACGAAACGGCGGTCAGCCTCGATAACGGCGCCGGTGGCTCGCTGTTCGCCTCGGCCCGTGACAGTTTCGTCGGGATCAAGAGCGAGTTCGGCGCGGTCAAGTTGGGTTATTTCAGCGGCCCGAACCGCGAACTCGCCGGCAAGCTCGATGTCGTCATCCACAGCGACGGCGTCGGCGAAAACTCGGCCCTGCTCGGCAAGCTGGGTGGCCGCGGCAAGTATTTCGACGACCGTTATGCCAACTCGATCGCCTATATCTCGCCCAACTTCTCCGGCTTCGAAGCCACGCTGCAATACCAGGCGAACGAGAACAAGGTTTCCGCATCACCCGGTCTCAATACCTCGCTGCTCGAGCTTGGCCTCACCTATAACAACGGTCCGGTGTTCCTTGGCCTCGCGCATGGCAAGCTGAAAGAGAAGAATGACCCGGCTGTCGTTGATCCAATCACTAGCGCGGCCTATAAGCCTACGTTTAACCTGGGCAACCAGGAAGATGCCACCGAAACCCGCCTCGGCGGCATGTACACCTTCGGTGATGCCAGCGTTCGCGCCATCTACACCCGCACCAAGGCTAACGGCAGCACCGGCGATCTCAAGCAGAACGTCTGGGGTCTCGGCGGCACCTACAAGGTGACGCCGAACGGCAAGCTGCTCGCCCAGTACTACAAGGCCAACGACCTCTCCGGTAACCTGGGCGGGGCCGACCTGTCCAAGACCGGCGCCAAGTTCTGGGTGCTCGGTTACGAGCACAGCCTGTCCAAGCGCACCACGCTGCTGGCGCACTACGCCTACCTGAAGAACGACGATCGCACCAGCGCGGTGGCTGGCGGCAAGGGCTTCGATTTCGGCGATGGCAAGACGGGCATCGCCGGCAGCGGAGTCAAGCTCTCCGGCCTGTCGATCGGTCTGAACCATACCTTCTGATTTTTTCAGTTCAAGCATCAAAAAACGCCCCGCAGTTCGGGGCGTTTTTTTGTCCACCGTGCCGCCAGCACCGACTTTTCTGAAAGTCAGCCCATTCTTGAACTCCCGCCCCCCTTCGCCCCCCTCACGGGGGGTTCCTGATTGGCTCGCTGCGACCGAAGGAAGTGCAAAGCCGACCGAATATCACAGGGCGCACTTGTTTTGTATTTCACGCTAACATCATCCGACAATGGACGCTGCCCTCTTCGAAGCCCTGTCCGATCATGCACCGGACGTTATCATCTTTGTCGATCGGGATGAAATCATCCGCTTCTGGAACCAACGCGCCGAAGCCGTGTTCGGCTACCGTCGTGACGAAATGCTGGGCAACGCGCTCACCCGCATCATCCCCGAGCATCTGCGCGCGGCCCACCACGCCGGCTTCCGCCGCGCGGTGGACAGCGGTCAGGCGCGACTGGGCGGCGCGGCGCTCACCACCCGTGCCGTGCATAAGGATGGCCACGCCCTCTATCTCGAAATTGCCTTCGGCCTGGTGCCGGCCAAGGATGGCGCCATCCAGGGCGTCGTCGCCATCGGCCGCGACGTCACCGCCCGCGCACTGGCAACGCGCGAGCGCCGGGACAAACAGCCATGAGTACCTTCCCCGGCTTTCCCGCGCCGGCCGCCGCCATGGATCAGCCGCTGGAGGTTCTGGCCGCCTGTCATGAACGGATCGAGCGCCAGTGCGCCACCCTCGAACGGCTGGCCGCGCACCTGGCGACCGCCGGTGCCGACGAGGCCGCGCGCACCGCGGCTGCGGGCGTGATCCGTTATTTCACCACCGCGGCGCTCGACCATCACGCCGACGAGGAAACCGATCTGTTTCCGGCCCTGCTCGAAGCCGTGGCCTGCTCCGATGCGATCTGCCTGCGTGCACTGCTGGATGGCCTGGTTGCCGAGCACATCGCGCTCGCCGCGCACTGGCGGCAACTCGCTCCATTTTTGGAAAAAGTCGGTGCTGGGGAAGCGCCGAATGTCGACCAACTGGCGGCCACGGTCGCTGCCTTTGCGGCCGCCTACCGGACGCACATCGTCCGCGAGAACCAGGAACTCCTGCCCATGGCGGCCCGCCTGCTTGGCGACGACGATACTGCCCGCTTGAGCCAGGCGATGACCGCTCGCCGGCGCACTACACCGCTTTAATCATTATCGACCTGGCCGACTTCGTGTCGGTCTCGCCTTTGCCAACCAGGCGCTCTGCCGGAAAACGGGCGCGGAAGATGGAGCCCCGGCCGATTTCGCTTTCGATCTCGAGCCGGCCCTGATGCCGCTCCAGCACATGCTTGACAATGGCCAGGCCCAACCCGGTGCCGCCCAGCTCGCGCGAGCGGCCGCGATCGACACGATAAAAGCGTTCGGTCAGCCGCGGCAGATGTTCGGCGGCAATTCCCGGCCCGCTGTCGCTGATCGCAAAGCTGGCGCCGTGGGCATCGGTCGTCCATGTCACTTCGATGTGGCCACCGGCCGGGGTGTAGCGCACGGCATTGCTGAACAGGTTGCCGAATGCTGAATGAATCTCGCGTGGGCTGCCACGCAGCCGCATCGCGCCCTCGCTGCGCGTGTCAATCCGGTGTCGTCCCGCAGAGAGCGCGGCGGCCTCGATCTGCAACTCGGTGAGCAGGGCGGCCATGTCGATGTCCTCTTCCTGCGGCAGGGCATCGGTCTCCAGCGAGGAGAGCATCAGCAGGTCATCGACCAGATGCTGCATGCGCCGGGCCTGCTCGCTGGCGGTCTCCAGGTAGCGAATCGCCTCGTCTACCGCACCCTCGGCCAGCACATCGCTCGCGGTTTCGATAAAGCCGAGGACCACGGTCAGCGGGGTTTTCAGTTCATGCGACACATTGGCGACGAAGTCGCGGCGCATGGTGGCAAGTTTTTCCAGCTGGGTGATGTCGCGCACCATCAGCAGGGTGCGGCCACCGGCGAAGGGCACGGCCTGCACCTGCAGGCTGCGGCCGGGACGGCGCTGGAGTTGCAGCACCAGCGGCGCATACTGGCGCGGCGAGCTGTTCAGGTAGGCGAGGAACTGCGGCTCGCGCAGCAGTTGCGTGATGCTGTGCCCGGTATCTACGTTCGCCCGCAGGCCCAGGCAGGCCTCCGCTTCGTAATTCATCCATTCCACGGCACGATGGCCGTCGATGATCAACACGCCTTCGGGCAACGCCTCGGCGGCCCGCCGCAGCCGGTCCAGTTCTTCGCTGGCGACGACCCCCTGCTCCGACACCCGGCGTTCCCGCCGGTACAGCACGTCGAACAATTCCGCCCAGCTGCCGCGCGCGCTCGGCGCCGGCGCATCCAGTGGCGAACCTGCCCAGCGCAGAATCTTGGCCATCCAGAACGCGTTACGCAATATGTAGATGCCCAGCGCACAAACCACCATGAAGACGGCGCCATCGTCTCCATTGGCCAGATAGCCGATCAATGCCGCGCTGCCGGTCAAACCCAGGATGACCAGCAATTCGATCCAGATGACCATCATCCCGCCGAAATCCGGTAACCGCTGCCGCGCACGGTCTGGATCAGGGCATCCTGCCCGCTCGCTTCGAGCGCCGCGCGCAAGCGGCGGATATGCACATCGACCGTGCGCTCCTCGACGAAGACATGATCGCCCCAGACCTGGTCGAGCAGTTGTGTGCGGCTATAGACCCGATCGGGGTGGGTCATCAGGAAATGCAACAGGCGGAATTCGGTCGGCCCGAGCGCCACATCCTCCTCGCCGGCGAGGACACGATGGCTGACCGGATCGAGCTTGAGCCCTCCCAACTCGACGGCGTCCTCGGTGACCTGCGGCGCGTGACGGCGCAGCACGGCCTTGATCCGCGCCACCAGCTCGCGCGGGCTGAACGGCTTGGTGATGTAGTCGTCGGCACCGACATCGAGCCCTTCGACCTTGTCGCGTTCCTCGGCGCGCGCCGTGAGCATGATGACAGGCAGCATCTTGGTGCGCGCATCGCGCCGCAACTGGCGGGCAAAATCGATCCCGCTCATCCCCGGCAGCATCCAGTCGAGCAGGATCAGATCGGGCAGGGCCGCCGCCACCAGGCGGCGGGCGGATTCGACGTCGGCGGCCAGGACAACTTCGTGGCCGGCGCGGCGCAGATTGATTTCGATCAGCGACTGAATCGCTGTCTCGTCTTCGACGACCAGGATGGTTGCGGCCATGAAACCTCTTCGCGGATGTTGAAAATGCCAGTCTATTGCAGCATGATGACGTTTCGGTGACAGTGACTGCGGCACTGCGCGACGTCTCCGTGCGTTATCATAGCCTCCCGTTCCGTGAGCCACTGCGACACCATGCCTGGTCTTGATTCCACCACCCCGCTCCCCACCGAAATCACCCTGCACAAAAAATCGTGCCTGCTGGAGATCGCCTTCGCCGACGGCAGCCATTTCCAGCTCCCTGCCGAGCTCCTTCGCGTCTATAGCCCTTCGGCCGAAGTTCGCGGCCACGGGCCGGGGCAGGAAAAACTGCAAACCGGCAAGCGCCAGATCGAGATCACGGCGCTCGATCCGGTAGGCAATTATGGGATCCAGCCAACCTTTTCCGACGGCCACAACAGCGGGATCTTTTCGTGGGATGTGCTGTACTACCTGGGCAAGAACCAGGAGTCGCTGTGGGTGGATTATCTGGCACAACTCGAGGCAACGGGTTCCAGCCGCGACATCGATTCCACCTCGCCTCCACCCAAAACAGGTTGTGGGAGTCATTGATGGCCGAGACACATTTTGGCTTTCAGAAGGTCGATGAGCGCGAAAAGGCGCGGCGGGTCGCCGGCGTGTTTTCCTCGGTCGCGCAAAAATACGATGTGATGAACGACCTGATGTCGGCCGGCCTCCATCGACTGTGGAAGAAATTCACCATCGAACTCGCCGCACCGCGTCCCGGCGAACGGGTGCTGGATGTCGCCGGCGGGACGGCCGATCTTTCCTCGGCTTTCGCGCCTCGCGTCGGCCCGCGCGGCGAGGTCTGGCTGACCGATATCAACAATGCCATGCTCGGTGTCGGCCGCGATCGCCTGCTCGATGAAGGCGTGCTGACCCCGGTCGCCCAGTGCGATGCCGAGAAACTGCCTTTTCCCGACAACTATTTCGACATCGTCACCGTCGCCTTCGGTCTGCGCAACATGACCCATAAAGAGCAGGCGCTGGCCGAAATGCGGCGCGTGCTGCGCCCCGGCGGACGGCTTTTGGTACTTGAATTTTCCAGGGTCTGGAAACCTCTGGAAAAAGCGTACGACCTCTATTCATTCAAGTTGCTGCCCTGGCTTGGCGAAAAAATCGCCGGCGACGCCGAGTCGTACCGCTATCTTGCCGAGTCGATCCGCATGCACCCGGACCAGGCCACGCTCAAGGCCATGATGGAGAATGCCGGACTGGAGCGTGTCGATGTTTTCAACCTGAGCGCGGGCGTGGTGGCCGTGCATCGCGGGTATAAGCTGTAGATTTTTCTGACTTGAATTCCATGAAACCATTTTTGCTGCTGACTGCTGCGCTAGTTGTCTGTTCCACCTTGCTGGTTACGGATGCCGAGGCCCGCCGGCTGGGTGGTGCCCGTTCATTCGGCATGAGCCGCGACTCTTCGGTCATCAATCGTCAGGCAACCGCTCCCCGTCCCGCAGCGCCGATACAGAACACCAAGCCCGGCCAAGCCGCCAATCCTGCCCCGCTGGCACCCCAACCCGGCGGCATGAGCCGCTGGCTCGGGCCGCTGGCCGGCCTCGCTGCCGGGGTCGGGCTGGCGGCCCTGCTGTCCCATTTCGGCCTGGGCGAAGCGATGGCTGACTTCCTGCTGATCGCTCTGGCCGTCATGGCCGTGATGTTCGTTCTCCGTCTGCTGTTGCGGAAACGCGAAGCCGCTCCCGGCATGCAGCTTGCCACTGCCGATGGGTTATCGCGGTTTCAACCGTCGCCCTATCCATCTGAAAAACTCGGCGCTGGCGAGACGGCGATTGCGGCCGGTTCACAACCCGCCGGCGAACGCTCGCCCATCCAGAACAGCGCGGAAGAAGGCATGCCTGCCGATTTCGACAGCGAAGGTTTTCTGCGTCAGGCGAAACTCAATTTCGTGCGCCTGCAGGCCGCCAATGACGCAGGCAACATGGAAGACATTCGCCAGTTCACCACGCCGGAGGTCGCCGCCGAAATTCAGTTGCAATATCAGGAACGCGGCAAATTGCCGCAACAGACCGATGTCATGCAGATTGATGCCCGCTTGCTCGATCTGTCTACCGTCGCCGATCGTTACGTCGCCAGTGTGCATTTTTCCGGACAGTTGCGTGAAGCGGCGAATGCCGCCGCGGAGAATTTCGCCGAGGTCTGGCATCTGGTCAAGCCCGTGGATGGCAGCCACGGCTGGCTGGTCGCCGGCATTCAGCAGCCCTGATTCGCCACATGCAGTCCCTGCCCGCGCCTGTCCTCGTCGCCATCAATCATCTGCTCGGTCAGGCCGCCTGGGCGCGCGCCAGGCTGATTCCGTTTGCCGACCATGGCGCGCAGATCAAATTCCCGTTCATGGTCGCTGCATTCTGCATCACCGAAAGCGGAACCATCGCGGCGGCACCCCCCGATTCCCCGCCGGAAGTCGTGATTTCCTTGCCCGCCACCGCTCCTTTGCTCGCCTTGCAGGGGAGCGACACGCTGATGCGTGCCGCCCGGCTCGATGGATCGGCTGATTTCGCCCAGGCATTGAGCGAGGTATTGCGTAATTTGCGCTGGGACGCGGAGGAAGACCTTTCGCGCTGGCTGGGTGACATTGCCGCGCACCGGCTGGTCAGCGGTGTGCATCTGCTGGCCGCCGAACAACGGCGGATCGCGCGGAGCCTGGAGGAAAATCTGGCTGAATATTTTACCGAGGAGCTGCCGCTGATCGCGCGCCGTAGCGCCATCGCCGACTTTTCAGGCCATGTCGACGTATTGCGTGACGATCTGGCCCGATTGGAAAAACGCCTGGCCCGACTCGGCTGATTTTCTTGTCAGGAGCAACCGCAGCACAAATAAAAAAGGCAGCCACGGCTGCCTTTTTTATTTTTGGATACACGAGAGGCCGCAGACTCTGGCAGACTCTAATGGCCCCGCTTGCGCAACTGCTCGATCACCGCCAGCTGCGCGATGGCTGCGGCAAGTTCTGCCTGGGCACGGGCGTAATCGAGTTCCGAGCGACGATTGGCGAGCGCTTCCTCGGCTTTCTGCTTGGCTTCCAGCGCCTTCGCCTGATCCAGATCGGCACCCCGAATCGCGGTATCCGCCAGCACGGTGACCAGGCCCGGCTGTACCTCGAGCAGACCGCCCGCGACGAAAATCACTTCTTCGGCCCTATCCGGACGCTTGATGCGCACCGCGCCCGGCTTGATCCGGCTCATCAGCGGCATGTGGCCGGGGAGAATCCCGAGCTCGCCCGCTTCGCCGGGCAGCACGACGAACTCGGCAAGGCCCGAAAAGATTTCCGCCTCAGCGCTTACCACGTCAACATGGACTGTCATCACCATACTTTACCTCTCCTGCTACCGTCTGTGGGCAATATCACCGCTGTCGGCAATCTTTCACTCACTTAAGGGTTTTTGCTTTTTCGAAGGCTTCTTCGATGGCGCCGACCATGTAGAAGGCCTGCTCGGGAAGCTCGTCACACTCGCCATCGACGATCATCTTGAAGCCCTTGATCGTATCGGCGAGCGACACGATCTTGCCCGGCGAACCGGTGAACACTTCCGCCACGTTGAACGGCTGGGACAGGAAACGCTGGATCTTGCGGGCGCGGGACACGGCCAGTTTGTCTTCCGGCGCCAGTTCGTCCATGCCCAGAATGGCGATGATGTCGCGCAGTTCCTTGTAGCGCTGCAGATTCGACTGTACGCGACGCGCCACACTGTAGTGTTCCTCACCGACAACCAGCGGATCGAGCTGGCGCGAAGTGGAGTCCAGCGGATCGACGGCGGGGTAGATACCGAGCGCGGCGATGTCACGCGACAGCACGACGGTGGCATCGAGGTGAAGGAAGGTGGTTGCCGGCGACGGGTCGGTCAAGTCATCGGCCGGGACATACACGGCCTGAATCGAGGTAATGGAACCGACTTTGGTTGAAGTAATGCGCTCTTGCAGGCGGCCCATTTCATCCGCCAGCGTCGGCTGGTAACCCACGGCGGACGGCATCCGTCCGAGCAGGGCGGAAACTTCGGTACCGGCCAGGGTGTAGCGATAGATGTTATCCACGAAGAACAGGATGTCACGGCCTTCGTCGCGGAACTTCTCGGCCATCGTAAGGCCGGTCAGCGCCACGCGCAGGCGGTTGCCGGGAGGTTCGTTCATCTGGCCGAAGACCATCGCCACCTTGTCGAGAACCTTCGACTCTTCCATTTCGTGATAGAAGTCGTTGCCTTCCCGGGTACGCTCGCCGACACCGGCAAACACCGAGTAACCGCCGTAGGATTTGGCGATGTTGTTGATCAGTTCCATCATGTTCACGGTCTTGCCGACGCCGGCGCCGCCGAACAAGCCGATCTTGCCACCCTTGGCGAACGGGCAGATCAAATCAATCACCTTGATACCGGTGGGCAGCAGGTCGACCGAGGGTGAGAGTTCGTCGAACTTCGGCGCCTTGGCATGAATCGGACGCAGTTCGTCGCTGGCAATCGGGCCAGCTTCATCGATCGGACGACCCAGCACGTCCATGATGCGACCGAGCGTGCCCACCCCTACCGGAACGGAAATCGGCGCCCCGGTTTTCTTGACCTGCATGCCACGGCGCAACCCATCGGACGAACCGAGGGCAATCGTACGTACGATGCCATCGCCGAGCTGTTGCTGAACTTCGAATGTCAGCCCGGATTCAGCATTGCCGGATTCGGCTTCATCGAGAGTCAATGCTTCATACACGTGAGGCATGGCTTCGCGCGGGAACTTGATGTCCACCACCGCGCCAATACACTGAACGATGTTTCCGTTGCTCATGGTCGTTTCCTTAATGTAATTTCGCTTAAATCCGTCAAATCCGTAGTCTGCTTAGCCGGCAATTGCTGCCGTGCCCGGCTGGTTTGGTCTCGCCATAACATGCGCGCTACGCTCATGTGAGTCTCGCCCAATCATCCGGCAATTGCTGCCGCACCACCGACGATTTCCGAGATTTCCTTGGTGATCGCGGCTTGGCGTGCCTTGTTGTATACCAGTTGCAATTCCTTGATGACGCTGCCGGCGTTGTCGGTTGCGGCTTTCATGGCCACCATCCGTGCCGATTGCTCGGAGGCCATGTTTTCAGCAACTCCTTGATAGATCAAGGCTTCGACATAACGCATCAACAAGTCGTCGATGACTGTTTCGGCATCGGGTTCGTACAGGTAATCCCAACCCGTTTCCGGCGTGCCCAGTCGCTCTCCCGAAAGCGGGAGCAATGGTTCGAGCACGGCCTCCTGTTTCATGGTGTTGATGAACCGCGTGTAGGCAATGTGCACCGCGTCGATTTCACCTGCCTGATACGCATCGATCATGACCTTGATCGGCCCGATCAATTGTTCCAGGTGCGGGGTATCTCCCATATGGGTCAGCTGCGAAACCACCTTGGCTCCCAGCCGCTGCATGAAACCGAGTGCCTTGTTGCCAATACAGGTCACGCGAATATCGCTGGTTCCGCCGGCCTCCCATTGCTTCATCGCATTCATCGAAAGGCGCAGGATATTGGTGTTGAGACCCCCGCACAATCCCTTGTCGGTCGAAATCACGATCAGGCCGATGCGTTGGGTCGAGGCGCTTTTCACCAGAAACGGATGACGGTAGTCGGTTACCAACGCATGCGAAAGATTCGCAGCAAGACGACGGATTTTTTCAGCGTAGGGGCGGGCAGCCCGCATCCGCTCCTGCGCCTTGCGCATCTTGGAAGCGGCGACCATTTCCATCGCCTTGGTGATCTTGCGCGTGTTTTGAACGCTCTTGATCTTGGTTCTGATTTCCTTGCTGCCAGCCATGATCGCCCTTCGTCAACTCGTTAACGGTACTGTGCGCTTCGCGAATCCTCAGACCCAGGATTTCTTGAACTCGATAATCGCCGCCTTGAGTTGGGCTTCGGTTTCCTTGTCCAGATCCTTGGTAGCCTCGATTTTCGCTACCAGATCGGCATGCTTCTGATGCATGGTCTGATGCAACGCCGTTTCCAGGGCAAGAATCCGAGAAACATCGACATCATCCATGAACCCCTCGTTCGAGGCGTACAACGAGATCGCCATGTCAGCCACCGTGAGCGGGGAGTATTGCAACTGCTTCATCAGCTCGGTCACACGGCGACCACGTTCCAGCTGGTTGCGCGTCACATCGTCCAGGTCGGATGCGAATTGGGCAAAAGCGGCCAGTTCGCGATATTGAGCCAGCGACAGACGCACGCCACCGCCCAGCTTTTTGATGACCTTGGTCTGCGCCGCACCGCCGACGCGGGACACCGAGATGCCGGCATTCATCGCGGGACGGATACCGGCATTGAACAGGTCGGTTTCAAGGAAGATTTGACCGTCAGTAATCGAAATCACATTGGTCGGCACGAAGGCGGAGACGTCACCGGCCTGGGTTTCGATAACCGGCAACGCAGTCAGCGAACCTGTCTTGCCCTTGACCTCGCCGTTGGTCAGCTTTTCGACCCAGGCTTCCGACACGCGAGCAGCTCTTTCCAGCAGACGCGAATGAATATAGAAAACATCGCCCGGATACGCTTCGCGCCCCGGGGGACGACGCAACAGCAGCGAAATCTGGCGATAGGCCCAAGCCTGTTTGGTCAGATCATCATAAACGATCAACGCATCCATGCCGCGATCACGGAAGTACTCGCCCATGGTGCAGCCGGCGTAAGGCGCCAGGAACTGCATCGCGGCGGAATCGGATGCCGCGGCAGCAACGACGATGGTGTATTTCATCGCGCCATGCTCTTCCAGCTTGCGCACTACGTTGGCGATGGTCGAGGCTTTTTGCCCGATCGCCACGTAGATGCAGAACATGTTCTGCCCCTTTTGATTGATGATGGCATCGACCGCCACGGCCGTCTTCCCCGTCTGACGATCGCCAATGATCAGCTCTCGCTGACCGCGGCCCACCGGAACCATCGAGTCGATCGCCTTGAGCCCGGTTTGCACCGGCTGCGACACGGACTTGCGCCAGATCACGCCGGGCGCCACTTTTTCCAGCTTGTCTGTCAATTTGGCTTCGATCGGACCCTTGCCGTCAATCGGCTCGCCCAACGCATTGACCACGCGACCAAGCAGTTCCGGGCCGATAGGTACCTCGAGAATGCGGCCGGTACACTTGACGGTGTCGCCCTCGGAAATGTGCTCGTAATCGCCGAGAATCACGGTACCAACGGAATCGCGTTCGAGATTCAACGCAAGGCCGAAGGTGTTGCCCGGGAATTCCAGCATTTCTCCCTGCATCACGTCGGCCAGGCCATGGACACGGCAAATGCCATCGGTCACGGAAACCACCGTTCCCTCGTTGCGGGCAGACGCAGCCAACTGCATGCTCTGGATCCGCGTCTTGATCAGATCGCTGATTTCGGATGGATTGAGATTCATTGTTAAACTCCTAGTTCTGTAGCGCGGTGGCCATTGCGGAGAGCTTGCCACGGACGGAAGCATCGATGACTTCATCGCCGACAGCAATGCGAACCCCGCCAATCAGCTCGGGGTCAATCGTGACATTTGCCTGAATCTGGCAGCCAAATTTTTGCTCCAGTCCTGTCAGCAGATTTTTCAGTGCGAATTCATCCATGGCGAATGCCGAAGTGATTTCAGCGTCCTTGATGCCTTCTTGAGCATGCTTGAGCGAATCGTATACGGCACTGATTTCCGGAAGAACGACCAGTCGGTCATTGTCTACCAGCACACGAACAAAATTTTTCTGTTCGAGCGTCAACGGCTGATCCGACAACCCTTCAAGAAACTGGGCAAGCTGCTCATAGGACAAGCGCGGATTGTTTATGCACTCTTCTACTTCCGGGCGAGACACCACGGCAGCCAAGCGCACAAGAACGGCCGACCACGCTGCCATGGCCTCGGGACCTGCATCCCTGGCCAACCGGAAAGCAGCTTCGGCATAAGGTCGTGCGAGAGTGACATTTTCAGCCATGACGCTCTACAGCTCCGACTTGAGTTGTGCCAAGAGCTCGGCATGGGCCTTGGCATCAATTTCCTTGCGCAGAATTTTCTCGGCGCCGGCAACAGCCAGTTGTGCCACCTGATCACGGAGAGCTTCCCTGGCGCGCTGAGCAGCGACACCGGCTTCGGTTTCGGCTGCATCACGCGCGGCAGCCACGATATGCGCTGCCTCGTTGCGCGCTTCTTCAAGAAGCTGGGCGGCCTGCTTTTCGGCACCGGAACGAAATTCCGCCGCAGACTCGCGCGCCTTCCGCAGTTCCTCGGCCGCCTTTTTCTCCGCCAGCACCAAGTCGGTTTTCGCTCTGTCCGCAGCCGCGAGCCCATCGGCAATCTTGCCTGCACGTTCGTCAAGTGCCTTCATAATGGGCGGCCACACGAACTTCATCGTGAACCACGCCAGGACGAAGAATACGATCAACTGGGCAAACAGTGTCGCGTTCAGATTCACTTTATCGCTCCTTTAAGCAATGAAGGAGCGATTATTTGAGGATGAATGGATTGGCGAAAGCAAACATCATCGCAATCCCGACACCGATCAGGAATGCAGCATCGATCAGACCGGCAAGCAGAAACATCTTGGTCTGCAGTGCATTCATCAATTCGGGCTGCCGCGCAGATGCCTCGAGGTATTTGGAGCCCATGATGCCGATACCGATACAAGCGCCGATGGCACCGAGACCGATGATCAGGCCAGCGGCCAGCGCGACAAAACCAAGAACGTGTTCCATGACAACTCCTTTACGAGATTAAAAATGCTGCAAAAAAACAGAATGGAATAAGTTGGTTCTTTCCTTAATGCCCTTCATGCGCCTGACCGATATAGACCAGTGTCAGCATCATGAAGATGAAAGCTTGCAGTACGACAATCAGGATGTGGAAGATGGCCCAGATCGACCCAGCCACCACATGTCCGAAAAATCCAGCCACGGTGGCCGTGCTGCCCATCAGCGCAATCAGCATGAAGACCAGTTCGCCTGCGTACATGTTGCCGAACAGACGCATTCCGTGCGAAACCGTTTTTGCGGTGAATTCAATCAACTGCATCGCAAAGTTGACGGGGTAAAGCAACGGGTGATTGCCAAAAGGCGCGGTAAAGAGTTCATGCACCCAGCCACCAACTCCCTTGACCTTGATGTTGTAGTACAGACAGAGCAACAGAACACCAATCGACATCCCCAGCGTACCGTTCAGGTCGGCCGTAGGCACCACGCGTTGATAATGAAGCCCCAGCATGGCACCAATGCTGGGCAGGAAATCAACCGGCAGGAAATCCATGGCGTTCATGAACAGAACCCACACAAAGACCGTGAGCGCGACTGGAGCGATAAAACTGCGGTCGCCATGTACGATCGACTTGGACTGCGACTCGACCATTTCGACCAGGATTTCTACAGCGGCTTGAAAGCGACCCGGAACTCCCGAAGTCGCGTTCCTGGCGGCGCGCGCCAGCAGAAAAACGGCCAGCGCTCCCATGCTGATCGACCAGAATAGCGTATCGATGTTGATTACCGACCAGTCGATTACGGAGGCTTGTTTGTGCCCCGTGCTGGTCAGGTGCGTCAGGTGATGGACAATGTAGTCGCCAGCAGTCAGCGCGTGTTCTTCGGTACCGGATGACATGTCAGTTTTTTAACAAGAATGCGAACAGGTTTGCCTTCAATGCAACGAAAAGCCCGCCGAGCATTGCCAACCAATGCACTTCGTAGAACTTTTGTGCCAATACCAAAATTGTCAGCGTCGAAAGTATCTTCAGAAATTCGCCAACAAAAAACGTTGCCCCACTTGCTCGGCCGCTGCCTGCCGCAGCCGAGAGCCTCGCGACGAATATTAGGTTTGGAACCAGGTATGCCGCCCCCCCTAACAACACCGAGATCACCCCGCGCTCACCCAGCCAGAACCCGGCAAAAGCGGCTGCGATCAAGGTTACGGCCAGCTGCAGAACGATAGTCTTGTACATTACCGCCCTGCATTCAACCAAAGCCTGCGCATGTTAAAGGCTCGGCTGGTATCTGTCAACATTCTGTTGCGTTGCAATATGTATATATTACAAGACATCACGCATAGCTGACCACTGGTTGTTATCAGATCCCATACCTTCGCATCGGGTTCTCATTTTCCAAGACGCTCCAACAGGCCATCGAGCTGGTCCAGAGTATTGAAGCGGATACTCAGGCGACCGGCCCCTTTGCGATTGGCCGTGATCTTCACTGTTGCGCCCAAACGGTCGGATAACTCGTCTTCCAACCGCAATAAATCCCGATCACCGGGTTGCTGAACATTTTTTTTGATGGGCGGATTCAGCGCCTGCGCCACCAGGCGCTCGGTTTCGCGAACCGAATAGCCCTTGTCAACAACCAGAGCACCAATCCTGTTTTGCTCACTTTTTGCCAGCGGCAACAAGGCGCGGGCATGGCCCATTTCAATATCACCCGCCATCAGCATATCCTGCGCCGGCTTGGCTAACTGGAGCAAACGCAGCAGATTGGATGCCGCCGAGCGTGACCGACCGACCGCATCGGCGGCCTGCTGATGCGTCATGCCGAATTCATCGATCAACCGTTGAAGGCCTGCGGCTTCCTCAAGCGGATTGAGGTCTTCACGCTGGATATTTTCGATCAGCGAAATGGCCAAGGTCGCATCGTCCGGGATATCCCGGATCAATACCGGAACCACCGACAGCCCGGCAATTCTGGCGGCGCGCCAACGTCGCTCTCCGGCGATGATTTCGTAGCGTTCGACACCGACCGGGCGCACCGAAATCGGCTGAATCAGGCCCTGCGCCTTGATCGAGGCAGCCAGATCCTCCAGCGAACCCGGATCCATGCGTGTTCGCGGCTGATACCGCCCAGGCTGCAAACTATCCAGCGGCAACATGTCCTGACGCTGCGTCCTGTTCGTCGTTTCCGGATCGAGCAGGCTATCGAGTCCCCGCCCCAGGCCTTTCAACCGCGTTGCATTCATTTCATTCCTTCCATTGACCGACACGTTCAATCATTTCATCAGCAAACGTCATATAGGCCTGAGCCCCCTTGGCGGCCCTGTCGAACAGAACACCTGGAACTCCATAACTGGGGGCTTCAGCCAGGCGGACATTGCGCGGCACCAGGGTTTTGAATACCTTGTCGCCAAAATGCTGCTCAAGCTGCGCGGAAACCTGATTCGACAAGGTGTTGCGCGGATCGAACATGACCCGTAGCAAGCCGATGATCTTGAGATCGCGATTGAGGTTGGCATGCACCTTCTTGATTGTGTTGACCAGGTCCGAAAGTCCCTCCAGTGCATAGTATTCACACTGCATCGGAATGATGACTCCGTGGGCGGCGCACAGGCCATTCAGGGTCAGCATGGATAACGAAGGCGGGCAATCGATGAGGACGAAATCGTAATCGTCGCGATGTTCGGCCAGGGCAGCCTTGAGCCGCATCTCGCGAAGATCGAGATCGACCAGTTCGACTTCGGCGCCCGCCAGATCACGATTGGCGGGCAGAACATCGAATTTCCCGGCGGGGGATGTCGCCCGCGCCTCGGCGAGCGTAATCAGCTGCAACAATACCTGATAGACGGAAACCTGAAGCCCCCGCTTGTCGATCCCGCTGCCCATGGTGGCATTACCTTGCGGATCGAGGTCCACCAGCAGGGTACGCTGGCCACTCGCCGCCAGTGCAGCCGCCAGATTGACTGCAGTCGTCGTTTTACCAACGCCGCCTTTCTGGTTTGCTATGGCAAATATGTGCATCTTCTTACTCTTTCTCGAGAACGATCAGACAACGCTGCGCATCCAGGCCCGGAACCCGCAGCGGAAAACTTTCCGCCACATGCCATGACGTTGGCAACTGTTCGATTTCCTTCTCGGGCAAACGCCCCTTCATGGCATATAACCGGCCCGGCTGGCGCACCAGATGTCCGGCCAGGCTGGCAAATTCCGCAAGCGAGGCAAAGGCACGAGAAATTACCGCATCGAAACCGCCAGCCGGTAATTGCTCAACCCGGCCACCCACGACTTCGAGATTCGCCAGACCCAGCTCGATCTTCGCCTGCCTTTGAAACGCAGTCTTTTTTTCCACCGTCTCGACCAGACTCATCGACAGTTCAGGACAGACAATGGCGAGGGGGATACCCGGCAGTCCGGCACCGCTCCCGACATCGGCCCAGCGCCGTCCCGCCAGCACCGACTTTTTCAGGACGCAAAGCACGGATAACGAATCCAGCACGTGCTGGATCAACATTTGTTCGCTATCGCGGATCGCCGTAAGATTGAAAGTCGCATTCCACTTCGTCAGCAGGGCCAGATAGTCGAGCAGGCGGAATCTCGTTTCTTCTTGAAGATCGAGCTGCATCTCGCTCAACCCCCGTTGCAGGTGCCCGGCCAACGTCATGCAGCCTGCCTCCGTTTCAGGTGCACCAAGAGCAAGGAAATGGCGGCAGGCGTCACACCTTGCACGCGAGATGCCTGACCAAGGGTCTCGGGACGTGCCTGGCTCAGCTTCTGCCGCACCTCGAAGGAAAGTCCATGGACTTCGTTATAGTCGATATCAATCGGTAACCGGGCGGATTCATGGGCAAGGCCCTTGGCCACCTCATCCTTTTGCCGCTCGATGTAACCCTGATATTTAGCCTGCACATCGATCTGCCCGACCACATCGGGGTCGACCACTCCATCTCCAACCCCCGGCCAACTCAGCAGCGCTGCGTAATTAACGGCCGGCCGGCGCAGCAGATCGAACAAGTTGTATTCCCGCTCCAGGGCCTTGCCCAGCACACGGATGGCGTCATGCTCGGGAATCAGCCTGGGATTGACCCAAGTGCACTTCAGGCGCTCGATCTCTGTGGCGATGGCGTCGCGTTTGCGGTTGAACCATGCCCAGCGACGATCATCGACCAGCCCCAGTTCGCGGCCGATTTCGGTCAGCCGCAAGTCGGCATTGTCCTCGCGCAACGACAAGCGATACTCCGCACGGCTGGTAAACATGCGATACGGTTCGGAAATTCCGCGGGTAATCAGATCATCGACCAGCACCCCCAGATAAGCCTGGTCTCTCCGTGGCGTCCAGGGCGGCAATTGACGGGCATGCCGGGATGCATTCAGGCCGGCCAGCAAACCCTGCGCCGCAGCCTCCTCGTAACCCGTGGTGCCATTGATCTGCCCGGCAAAGTAAAGTCCTGCAATCGACTTCGTCTCTAGACTAGCCTTGAGGTTTCTCGGATCGAAGTAGTCATACTCGATGGCATAACCGGGCCGCGTGATGTGAGCCTGCTCCAGGCCGCGAATGGAACGAATCAACGCGAGCTGAACATCGAAGGGCAAACTGGTGGACACCCCCTGAGGATAAATCTCGTGCGTCTGCAAGCCCTCGGGCTCCATGAAAACCTGATGGCTGTCTTTACCCGCAAACCGATGAATCTTGTCCTCGATCGACGGGCAGTAACGTGGCCCCACACCCTCGATGACACCCGTAAACATGGGCGAGCGGTCAAGCCCCGCGCGAATGATCTCGTGAGTTCTTGCGTTGGTGTGCGTGATCCAGCAGGGAACCTGCCGTGGATGCGACGATGCCGCGCCGATGAACGAAAATACCGGTAGCGGATCGTCTCCCGGCTGCCGCTCCATCACCGAAAAATCGATCGACCGTCCATCGAGCCGGGGCGGCGTGCCGGTCTTCAAGCGCCCCGTCGGCAGATTCAACTCCCTCAGCCGCTGCCCCAGCGAAATTGCGGCCGGGTCACCGAATCGGCCTCCCGTGTAGTGCTCCAGCCCGACATGCACCAAGCCATTAAGGAAAGTGCCGGCAGTCAGCACCACCGCCGGCGCATGGAAGCAGATACCGAGCTGGGTAAGGACACCCTGCACCCGATCGCCGACGACGACCAGGTCGTCGACCGCCTGCTGGAAGAGTGTCAAGTTGGGCTGATTTTCCAGTCGTTCGCGGATCGCCTGTTTGTACAGTTGCCTGTCTGCCTGAGCTCGCGTGGCCCGAACCGCCGGGCCCTTGGATGCGTTAAGGATCCGGAACTGGATCCCCGCCTCGTCCGTTGCTTCGGCCATGGCCCCACCCAGCGCATCGATTTCCTTCACCAGATGACTCTTCCCGATACCTCCAATGGAAGGATTGCATGACATCGCGCCCAGGGTTTCGATGTTGTGCGTGAGCAGGAGGGTTCGCGCCCCGCTGCGTGCCGCGGCAAGCGCAGCCTCGGTCCCGGCATGCCCGCCGCCGATCACGATCACATCGAATGAGTCTGGGAAATGCACCGGGGTCTTACTCAAATTCAAAGGGCGCATGATACGCCCTTGCAGATGAAACATTAGGCCAGAATGGTTTCACGTGAAACACGATCAGGCCGAACTCGTTGCGGTTTCACGTGAAACATTTTGCCGATCGCCAAATCTTCCCTACTTTCCGATACAAAATCTTGAAAAAATCTGGCCCAGCAAATCATCCGCCGTGAATTCACCCGTGATGCCAGACAGCGCTTCCTGGGCCAGGCGCAACTCCTCGGCACACAACTCCAGCTGCCCCAAGTGGCGTTCCGCCAGCGCCGACTTTTCCGCCGCAAGATCGAGCGCTACCAGATGACGTTCGCGGGCAAGAAGAACGTCCTCGCCCGTGCCATGCCATCCTGCCACACGCAGCAACTCATCATGCAGCAGGTCCACACCTTCACCGGTCCGCGCCGACAGAAGCAGATGCACCCGCCCCTGCAGCATGAAGCGTTGTGCAGTCTTGCTTGCCAGATCACATTTGTTTTCGACCACGATCCGCTCGACTTTACCTGGCAGACGCGCCGCAATGGCTTGGTCAGCCGGAGTGATTCCACTGCGCGCATCGACCAGCTGAAGAACGACATCTGCACGCGCAATCTCCTGCCAAGTCCGGTCCATGCCCATCCGTTCAACGACATCATCGGTGTCTCGCAATCCGGCGGTATCGATGATGTGCACCGGGATTCCCGAAACCTGAATGGTTTCCCGCACCGCATCGCGTGTCGTCCCGGGAAGCTCGGTGACGATTGCGCGCTCCTCACCTGCCAGACGATTGAGCAAGGACGACTTTCCTACATTCGGCAAACCCGTCAACACCACCTGCAAACCCGAACGCAACACGCTTCCCGCCCGGGCCCGGGCTCGAAGTTCATCCAACGATTTGCGCAGAACCCGCAACTGTTGCGCAGCGTCGGTTTCCTGCAGGAAATCGATTTCTTCATCGGGAAAATCCAGGCTGGATTCGACAAGAATACGCAGTCCGGTCATGCTCTCCACGAGGCGATGAACTTCGCGAGAAAACTCCCCCGTCAGGGAACGTAACGCGGAACGGGCAGCGACAGTCGTCGTCGCATCGATCAGATCGGCGACGGCCTCGGCCTGTGCCAGGTCGATTTTGTCGTTGAGGAAAGCGCGTCGAGTGAACTCACCAGGCTCGGCAATTCGTGCGCCAATCTCGATACAACGCGCCAACAACATCTGCATCACGACAGGGCCACCGTGACCCTGCAATTCAAGTACGTCTTCGCCGGTAAATGAATGAGGTGCCGGAAAGTAAAGCAGAATACCCTGATCGATGGGTGAGCCATCCGCAGCCAGAAACTCGGTCATGGTGGCACGACGCGGCAGGGGCGTCCTGTGACACAGGTGTTGCGCAAAGGAGCGCAGAGCCTGCCCGGAAACCCGGACTACGCCGATACCTCCGCGTCCCGAGGCAGTGGCTATTGCAGCGATGGTATCGGTTGCCAGGAATGCCATCAGCAAAGCTCCTTCAGGACTAATCCCCTGCCACTCCCTGCCCTTCGAGCCGGAAAGAGCGGAGAGAGCCAGCAAATCCTGACTACTTTTACTTCCCTACCCCGATCATTCGATTGATCTGCCACTGTTGGGCGATGGAAAGAATGTTATTGACCGTCCAGTACAACACCAAACCCGCCGGGAAAAACAGGAACATGACCGTAAAAATCACCGGCATGAACATCATCACTTTGGCCTGAATTGGATCTGGAGGCGCCGGGTTGAGCCTAGTTTGCACCAGCATGCTCAGCCCCATGATCAGAGGAAGCACATAGTACGGATCCTGTGCCGACAGATCTGTGATCCAGCCGATCCACGGTGCATTCCGCATTTCGACCGTGCCTTGCAATACCCAATAAAGCGCAATAAAGACAGGCATCTGTACTAAAACAGGGAGGCATCCACCCAATGGATTGACCTTCTCCGACTTATAGAGGGCCATCATTTCCTGGTTCAGCCGCAATTTGTCATCGCCATACACTTCCTTCAACTTCTGCAGGCGCGGGGTAAGCAGTTTCATCTTGGCCATCGCCTTGTAGCTGGCTGCAGACAAGGGAAAGAAACTCAACTTGATCAGGAAGGTCAGCCCGATGATGGCCCAGCCCCAATTACCGGTGATTTTGTGAACCAGGTTCAAAATCCAGAACAAAGGCGCAGCAATCACCGTCAACCAGCCGTAATCAACCACAAGCCCGAGACCGGGAGCCAGTTTTTTGAGATTCTCCAGTTCCTGGGGACCTGCATATAGCGAAACCTCGCTCTTCCCATCGGCCGTCGAGGACAGAATGACGCCCGCAGAATAAAGATCATCGCTCAAGGCACGCATGTAGTACTCCCGCTGCATGCCCTCCGGCGGCAGCCAGACAGCAACGAAATAATGCTGCACCAGCGCCAGCCAACCATCCTTCGCTTTGCTCGCGAATTTGGCCTTGCCAGTGGCAATATCCTCAAACTTGACTTTCTGAAACTTGCCTTCCTCGGTGAATACAGCCGGTCCAGTGAAGGTCGAAATACCCATGTTTAAAGGGTTATTCTTGGTTTCCGCCGGCTTGCCATCACGAGTGAATTGATAATACACAGGGGTACCCGGCGTCACACCTTCGTAGCGAACGTCGACCTGGTAGCTATCACGATGGAAGGTGTAAGTCTTTACTATCTTTTTGTTGTCGGCACTGTCATATTCAAGGTTGATGGATAAAGCGTTCTCTCCATTCTTCAGGGTGCGCTCGCCTTCCTTGATGCGCCACAGCGATTTATGATTGGGTAGTCCTTCACCAATCAAACCGGACTGTGCGAGGTAGGTGTGACTGCTTCCATTGTCGAAAAGCAGAAACTTTTTCGTCACGTCGAGTGTCGCCGGATGGCCCTTCAGTTCAAGGTGGATGATATCCCCGCCACGCGCCGAGATTTCAGCCAGGAACAGATCTGTTTCAATGGAGACGGTCTCTGTTTTGACTGTCGTAACCTGGCCAGCAACCGCGCCGGCTTTATTCGAGTCCCCGGGGGCCATGCTGGATACGGTGGCTGTGCTTGGCACAACAGTTTCAGCGACGGGCACAACCTTTGGTTGCCCCTGCTTTAGCCAGCCATCCCAAAGCATGAACAGTGAAAAACTGAAAAACATTAACAAAATCAAGCGGCGGTTATCCATTATTCTCTCTGATTCTTGGCAAAACTAATAAGAAGGGCCTATAGAAGTGATACTCAAGGCACCGGGTCATACCCCCCTGGTTGCCATGGGTGACAGCGCCCCACACGTCGCAGAGCCAGCCAAAGCCCTCGAACCAACCCATGAGCACACAAGGCGGTTGCGGCATATTCCGAACAGCTTGGATAAAACCGGCAACGATTACCCAGCCAAGGACTAATCGCCCATTGATAGCAGCGAATCAAAAACAGCACCGGCTTCACACGCCATGATGTCACGTCAAACCCCGCTCCTTCGCCAGACGCAACAATAAGTCATCGATCTCGGCACGCCAAATCCCGCGCTGACTCAGCTTCGCCTTTTCCCCGCTTTGGGGACGGGAAAGCCTGAGGACAAAATCACAAGAGGGAAGTTCCGCTGCCATGAGGCGAAATGCCTCTCGCCCCTGTCGTTTGATCGCATTACGCAATACCGCTTTTTTGGCCAAACGCTTGGGAATAACCAACCCCAGACGAACCGGGCTTTCAGCCTCGAGTGGCAAGTAGTGCAATACAAAATTCAAACCCCGCATGACCATGCGGGATGAAAAAACGGCCGAAAATTCTTCCGGATGATGTAACCGCCTTACCGCACCAAAACCGGAGGAACAAGGCAACTGATATCAGACAGCCAAGTTATGGCGGCCCTTTGCCCGGCGAGCCCGGATTACGGAGCGACCACCCCGGGTACGCATGCGCACCAGAAAACCATGAGTACGTTTACGGCGAACAACCGAAGGCTGATAAGTACGTTTCATGATCAGTTTCCCTAGACCTTAAAACCTTGTATTAGAGCGTGTTACCACGTTCTTGTCAACAAACCCGGGGGTTGCCGGCAATTAGACAAGAAGATGAATATCTGTGGATAACCCAGAACGAAACCGCTAGAATCAACGCACGACATAAGGGTGGTTCTAAAAAATTTAAGTGACGAACACCCATTCCAAATCGCTTTTTAGCAAACAGTCATGAATGAATTTTGGTCCGCTTGTTTGAGTCGGTTCGAACAGGAACTCCCTGCGCAACAGTTCAATACCTGGATCAAGAGGTTGCGATTTGAGCGCAATGCCGATGAGGCTGCTCGATTCAATCTGATTGCTCCTAATCGCTTCATCATGCAGTGGGTGCGGGAGCGTTACCTTTCCCAAATCGAAACATTCGGACTTGAGTATTTTTCTCATCCCATCAGCATCAACCTGGGCATCAGCGATGTGCAAACAGCAAACCCGCCACTGGCAGATACATCCGATCCAGTAAGCCAGAACACAACCAATACACGCGTCGAAAATGTCAAATCCAGCGATTCCATCTATGAAAAAACCCGCCTGAACGCCGAGTTCACATTCGAAACCCTCGTTACCGGTCGTGCCAACGATCTAGCACGTGCGGCAGCACAACAGGTGGCCATGAATCCAGGGATTTCTTACAACCCACTATTTATTTATGGTGGCGTTGGGTTAGGTAAAACCCATTTGATTCACGCGATTGGAAACTCGATCTACGCCGCCAATCCGACAATGGAGATCCGTTACGTTCATGCCGAAGACTATTTTTCCGACGTGGTTCGTGCCTTTCAGCAGAATAGCCGCGAAACGTTTAAACGCTACTACCGTTCTTTGGATTTATTGCTGATAGACGATATTCAATTTTTCAATCGCAAAGATCGAACGCAGGAAGAATTTTTCTATGCATTCAATGCCTTGATCGAAGCAAAAAAACAAATAATCATTACCTGCGACACCTATCCAAAGGATGTGCAGGGTCTTGAAGAGCGATTGATATCCCGTTTCGACTGGGGGTTGACCGTAGCCATTGAACCTCCCGAGCTCGAAATGCGTATCGCCATCTTAAAAAAGAAGGCTGAAGCCGAAAACCTTACCATTTCGGACGAAGTTTCATTTCTGATTGCCAAAAATCTTCGGTCAAACGTCAGGGAGCTCGAGGGCGCACTAAACCGCGTCGTTGCCTATGCCAGGTTTCACGGCAAAGAAATCAGCCTTGATGTTGCAAAAGATGCCCTGCGCGACATCATCGGGGCAACGAATCGGCAAATCTCTCTCGAACAGATTCAAAAAACCGTTGCGGATTTCTATAAAATCAAGGCAACCGACATGCACTCAAAAAAACGCACCCGCGCCATTGCACGACCGCGACAGATCGCAATGTGGCTCGCCCGTGAACTCACAACCCACAGCCTGCCTGAAATCGGCGATATTTTTGGTGGTCGCGACCATACCACCGTAATTCACGCCTGCCGCACAATCGCCAGCTTACGTGGTAAGGATAGTCAGTTAAACAATGAGTTACACGTTCTCGTTCAAACCATAAAAAGTTAGTGAAACCAGAAGAAAAGTCGTTGAGAGATTGTGAATAAAGTGGAAAATCAGTTCAAACATAAAAGTTACCCACAATCATTCACAATGAGAATCAAAGTAGCCAACACTAAAAATAATAACGTAACTTTATGAAATTAAATAACAATAACAAGTTATTCACAGAAAACATTCTCTCTAAATAGTAATAGAGGTTATATATGCTCTTATATAAAGGTTCACGCGATCAGCTTCTGTTACCACTGCAATCCGTTTGTGGAATTGTCGAAAAAAGACACACGCTTCCCATTCTTTCCAATGTGTTGATTCAAAAAACCGGAGAGGAGTTGAAGTTATTGGCTACCGACATTGAAATTCAAATCACGACGTGTGCTTTGGGTCCCAAAGGCGAGGACAGTGCAATAACGGTCGGTGCCAGAAAACTTCAGGATATTTTGCGCTCTCTTCCGGAAGCCGCCGAAGTCAGTCTTTCTCTGGATGAAAAAAGGATGCAACTGAAGGCGGGGAAAAGTCGTTTTAACTTACAGACGCTACCGGCCGAAGATTTTCCAAGGATGGCGACTTCAAATGCGCAATCTACCCGTCTCGTTGTATCGCAAAAGCAGATGAAACGTTTGCTGGCCTTGGTTCAATATGCCATGGCACAACAAGACATCCGGTATTACCTGAACGGGCTTCTTCTGGTCGCCAAAGGAAACGAACTTCGCGTCGTAACCACTGATGGCCATCGTTTGGCTTATGTGGCGGAAAAGTTACCGGAAACACCCGCTCCCATCGAGGTCATTCTTCCGCGAAAAACGGTACTCGAACTTTCCAGGCAACTCAACGACAGCGAAGATCCGCTGGAGATCACGCTGACCCCAACACAGGCCTGTTTTAATTTCAACCAGATCGAACTGGTATCGAAGTTGATCGATGGAAAATTTCCGGACTATGAACGAGTGATTCCACAGCATCATGAAAAAATAATCAAGTTGGCGCGGGAACAACTTTTGCGCTCTTTGCAACGCGTGGCCATCCTGACCAATGAAAAATTTCGCGGCGTACGGCTGCTGCTCGGAGCGGGCAGCTTAAAAATAATTTCGAGCAATGCTGAACAAGAAGAGGCGCAGGAAGAAATAGAAATTGACTACAACGGGGAGCCACTCGATATTGGTTTCAATGTGAGTTATTTACTCGACATTCTGAATAATGTTCCTCAGGAAAATATCGAACTGCACTTGGCAGATGCCAACTCAAGTGCTCTGTTCATATTACCCGGGCACGACGCATTTAAATACGTCGTCATGCCGATGCGCATTTGAATAAACAACCCCATCATGACTGACAACGCAAACGACCCCATCTACGACGAATCCAGTATCCAGCAGCTTGAGGGATTGGAGGCTGTAAGAAAACGCCCTGGAATGTACATTGGCGACACCTCCGACGGGACTGGGCTGCATCATATGGTGTTCGAGGTTGTCGATAACGCCATCGATGAGGCCCTGGCTGGATATTGTGATGATATCGTCATCACAATCCATACGGATAACTCGATTTCCGTAACCGATAATGGCCGCGGCATTCCGGTGGGCATCAAGTTCGATGACAAGCATGAACCCAGGCGGTCGGCTGCCGAGATTGTCATGTGCGTCTTGCACGCTGGTGGAAAATTCAATCAAAACTCCTACAAGGTGTCTGGCGGTCTGCACGGTGTGGGTGTTTCCTGCGTCAATGCGTTATCAAAATGGTTGCGTCTGATCATCCGTCGCGACGGGGAGAAATATGCAATTGAATTTAATCGGGGACACGTTACCGACCGGCTGATAGAAATTCAGAAAGGCGTCGAGGTTTCGCCATTAAAAATTCTCGGCCCCACGGAGAAACGGGGCACGGAGATCCATTTTCTGGCAGATGAAGAGATATTCGGCAACATCGAGTTTCACTACGACATCATTGGTAAACGACTGCGCGAACTCTCGTTTCTGAATAACGGAGTCAAGATAAAGCTGGTCGATCAACGCAGTGGCAAGACAGAGGATTTCGCATTTCTGGGCGGCGTCAAAGGTTTTGTCGAGTACATCAATCGCAGTAAAACAGTGCTCCATCCAACAATATTTCATGCCACTGGTAAATCAGTGCAAAACGGCGTGGACATCGATGTAGAAGTGGCCATGCAATGGAATGACTCCTACGTCGAACAAGTTTTGTGCTTTACCAACAATATTCCGCAAGCGGATGGCGGTACTCATCTGACCGGGTTGCGAGCAGCCATGACCCGAGTCATCAATAAATACATCGAAGAAAATGAAATCGCCAGAAAAGCCAAGGTCGAGATTACCGGCGATGACATGCGCGAGGGACTGGCCTGCGTTCTTTCGGTCAAGATGCCCGATCCAAAGTTTTCTTCGCAAACCAAGATGAAGCTGGTTTCTTCGGAAGCCAGGCCAGCAGCCGAAGAAGTCGTTGCGCAAAAGCTGGCTGATTTCCTGCTCGAACACCCGCTGGACGCAAAAATCATTACCGGCAAGATTGTCGAGGCCGCGCGAGCCCGTGAAGCGGCCCGCAAGGCACGCGACATGACCCGACGCAAAGGTGTTCTCGACGGTCTTGGTTTGCCGGGGAAGCTGGCCGATTGCCAGGAAAAAGACCCCGCCTTGTCCGAGATTTATATTGTCGAGGGGGATTCCGCAGGTGGCTCGGCCAAGCAGGGGCGCGACCGGAAATTCCAGGCGATTCTGCCGCTACGCGGCAAGGTGCTCAACGTCGAAAAGGCGCGTTACGACAAGCTGATTTCCTCGGAACAGATCGTCATCCTGCTCACGGCGCTTGGCTGCGGCATCGGCGCGGACGATTTCAACATTGAAAAATTGCGCTACCACCGCATCATCATCATGACCGATGCCGATGTCGATGGCGCCCACATTCGCACCCTTTTACTCACTTTTTTCTACCGTCAGCTACCGATGCTGGTGGAGCGTGGCCATATCTATATCGCCCAGCCGCCGCTATACAAGATCAAGCATGGGAAGAGTGAGAGCTACATCAAGGATGATCTTGAATTGAATCAGCAACTACTCAGGCTGGCGCTTGAGGGAACGCAGCTTTCGCCTCGTACGGGCCAGCCGCCACTCGAGGGCGAAGCGTTGGCCGAACTGGCCCGCAGTTATCTGCTCGCCGATGCGGTCATTCAGCGCATCTCGGACTTTATCGACAATGACGTACTCTACGTATTGCTGGCTCATGATATCGGAATCGATACATCGAGCGAAAATTCCGCACGCGAAAGTGCGCTCGTGCTTGGCAAGTACCTCGCGGCGGACATCCAGGTTGAGGCAATCTTCGATGACCGGCATGAACGCTGGGGCTTGACTCTGACCAAGATGCGTCACGGCAACTCGCGGGCCAATCGTATCGACGAGGATTTTTTGCTCTCGGGCGACTATGCGCAGATCCGCAAGACAGCACAGATGCTTGCCGGCCTGATCGGCGAAGGCGCGTACATTCGTCGCGGCGAGAAATCGCTGGCGGTCGGCAGCTTTGCCGAAGCCATGCGCTGGATGATGAACGAGGTCGAACGCACGCTCAGCAAGCAGCGCTACAAGGGCTTGGGCGAGATGAATCCGGAGCAACTATGGGAGACCACCATGGACCCGACGGTGCGTCGCCTGCTGCGGGTACGGATCGAAGACGCGATCACCGCCGATGAAATTTTTACCACGCTGATGGGCGACGAGGTCGAGCCGCGCCGCGCCTTCATCGAGTCGAATGCGCTATACGCCAAGAACATCGATATCTGAAATCACGACCCTGTAACCCGGCCGCGATACGAGAGCGCCCCACTAGAATTCCAGCGGATCGACATCGATATGCCAGCGCAGGTCGCGCGGCGGCTTCAAACCGTGGATAGCCGAAACCCAGTGCTTCACGAAATTCTGCAATTGCGCACGACTGACTGACTCGACCAGCAGTTGTGCCCGCTCCAGGGCCATCAGACGCTGCAACCGCATCGGCACCGGATCGTAGAGCACAATCGTATTTCCGGGCGATTGTGGCGCACCAGCCGGCGAAGCGGAGTTTTCCAGAAGCGTACTGGCCAATCCCTTGACCCGTTCGAGGAATTCGAGCGAGACCGCCATGGCCGGACTTTCGGCCCGCAACAGCGCCTGAAAAGTAAAAGGCGGAAACCCGGCACTCCTCCGCTCCTCGAGTTGTGATCGGGCGAAGCGCGCGTAGTCGTGGTCGGCCAGCGCCTGATACAACGGATGATCCGGATACTCGGTCTGGATCAGTACTTCACCGGCCAGGTCGGCCCGGCCACTGCGCCCGCCGACCTGCATCAGTTGCGAGAACAGCCGCTCCGGCGCCCGAAAATCGGCAGCGAATAATGCCGCGTCGGCACCGACTGCACCGACCAGAGTCAGTTGCGGAAAATCGTGGCCCTTGGCCAGCATTTGCGTGCCGACCAGAATGTCCGCCTCGCCGCTGTGGATGGAGGCCAGCAAGGTCTGCCATTTTTTCGGCGTATTCGCCGAATCTCGATCGATCCGCAGGATGCGGGCCTGTGGAAAAAGCGTTGCCAGAGCCGCTTCGAGGCGCTGGGTGCCGCGACCGAACGGCTGCAGGTCGAGATTGCCGCAATCCGGACAGGCGCGAGGCAAGGTGGCTTCGAACCCACAATGATGGCAGCGTAGACGGGCATCGGCCAGATGCACGACCAGGTTGGCGGCGCAGCGGTGGCAGCGTGAAATCCAGCCACAGGCAGAACATGCCAGCACCGGTGCGTAACCCCGCCGGTTGAGAAACACCAGGCTCTGCTCGCCGCGTGCCAGGCGCAGTTCAAGCGCCGTGATGAACGCCTGGCTCAGGCCATCGCGCAGCTTTTCGCGCCGGATATCGATTAGATGCACTGTGGGTGGTGCTTCGGCAACCGCACGCAGTGGCAGGTCGAGCAGCCGATAGCGGCCTTCACGCGCGTGATGATAGGTTTCCAGCGCCGGGGTTGCCGAGCCAAGGACAATCGAGATGGCCAGCTGATGCGCCCGCCAGATGGCCAGATCGCGTGCCGAATAACGTGGTCCGTCCTGCTGCTTGAAGGAAGTGTCATGCTCTTCGTCCACCACGATGAGCCGCAGGCGGGGCAAGGGGATGAATACCGCCAGCCGGGTGCCCAGAATGATGTCTGCGCGGCCACTGAGGGCATCGAGAAAGCCGCGCGCGCGCGCGGCATCGGCGACGCTGCTGTTCGCTACCACCAGACGAGCCGAAGGAAAGCGGGTGCGTACCCTGTTTTCGAGCTGCGGGGTCAGCGCAATTTCCGGCACCAGCATCAAGACCTGACCACCTCGCCCGAGGACCTCCGCGATGGCGTGCAGATAGACCTCGGTCTTGCCGCTCCCCGTCACACCATGCAGAAGGAAGCACCGATACTCCTTGGCCACGGTGATCTCCGCCATGGCGGATTGTTGATCCGGAAGTAGCGCAGGCGAGGTGGAAAAAGTCGGCGCTGGCGCTACGCCGAGATTCGGTTTTGCCTTTATCTCGCGGGGCAGTTTTCCGCGTCGCAACATCGGCGGCAAGGCCAGTGCGCAGACCTCGCCGAGAGACGCCTGATAGTACGCAGCGCAGAATTTGCATAATGCCAGCCACTCGCCGGGTAGTGGTGGCATGTCGCGCAAGATTGCAACGACCGTCTTGAGTCTGTCTGCCGGCTGGTCGCTCGTGGTTTTCCAGCCGACGATAACCCCGGTCTTGAAACTCCTGCCAAAAGGCACAGTTACCCGGTAACCGATATCACTTTCGCTAGAGTCTGCGGCCAGATAGTCGAAAACCCTGGGCAACGGCAGATCGAGGGCAACGCAGACAATAGTCATGCGGCAGCAGCAAGTTGCCTGCAGGAGCTCGACAAACTATTGATAACAGCATGCAACCCCTTGCTCTCAAAGAAAAATTGCCTTACGCACAGATTCTGTGGATAACTTTGTGAGTAAGCAGGTAAAGGAAATGGCAAGTAATGATTAATCAAGGTTTTTGTCGCAATTGTGCAATAGTTGCACAGAATTATTTATTTAAGAAACAGAATGTTAAAGCGTATTGTGATAAACCCAGTAGTTTTTTCAGGGGCTTTCGCGGTGCAACCCAGTTTTGTGCATAAGTCAATACTTCGATAACTTTTTAGTGCATGTGAAAGCCTTGTCTGCAAAGGCTTGGCACAGCGAGTCGGGCTGCGTCCGGCCTGTGGCAAGGGTTCTAGTTTCCCGACCCGCGCCGGCTGTGGCTATGCACGGCATCGACCAGCGCCGTGACATGTTCCGGCGGGGTAAATTGCGAGATGCCGTGACCGAGATTGAATACATGACCCGAGCCGGCACCAAAACTGTCGAGTACGCGACAGGCCTCTGCTGCTACCTGTTGGGGCGAAGCGAATAACGCCATGGGATCGAGATTGCCTTGCAGCGCAACACGATGGCCGATCCGTTGCCGTGCTTCACCCAGATCGGTGGTCCAATCCAGCCCCACGGCATCGCACCCGATCGCGGCGATGGCTTCCAGCCACTGACCACCCCCTTTGGTAAACACGATCGAAGGCACCCGCTCGCCGCCATGACTCTTTTTCAGCCCGGCCACGATCCGCTCCATGTAGCTCAGTGAAAATTCACGATAAGCGGCGTGCGACAGCGCGCCACCCCAGGAATCGAAAATCATCACGGCCTGGACGCCGGATTCGATCTGGGCGTTGAGATAGTCGGTCACTGCGGTGGTGGTGACGTCAAGAATGCGATGGAGCAGATCCGGCCGATCGTAAAGCATGGTTTTCACCAACCGATAGTCGGCCGAGGAACCGCCTTCGACCATGTAGCAGGCCAGGGTCCAGGGGCTGCCGGAAAAGCCGATCAGCGGCAGCGAGTGATTCAGCGCGCGGCGAATTTCCGCCACGGCATCCATGACGTAGCGCAGATGCACATTCGGATCCGGCGCGGTGAGATCCCGGATTTCCCACTCGCTGCGCAGGGGCCGCTCGAAACGGGGCCCCTCCCCCTCGGCAAAATACAGACCGAGCCCCATGGCATCGGGAACGGTGAGGATGTCGGAGAACAGGATCGCGGCATCCAGATCGAAGCGCGCCAGCGGTTGCAGTGTTGCTTCGCAAGCCAGCTGCGGGGTTTTGCACAGATCGAGAAAGCTGCCGGCGCGGCGGCGCGTCTCGTTGTACTCGGGCAGATAGCGCCCGGCCTGGCGCATCAGCCAGATCGGGGTGTACTCGACCGGTTCACGCAACAGGGCGCGCAGGAAAGTGTCGTTGGTTGGACGTGTCATTGGCTGCTCCGGGGAAAGCGGGGATTATCGCGCATCCCGTCCAGGGTTTCCCTTTCGGGTACGGGGTAAAACTCGATTCCGGGGCGCGAATGCGCCGTATCGCCAGCGCCGACTTTTTCAGTCCCGCCGCCCGCCATGCGCTACACCCATGCAGAACGCACTGCAAACACACCCCGGCAACCCGGGCTTACCGCCGCCAGAAGGCCGGCGTGAACAGGACGAACACCGAGAGAACCTCGAGCCGCCCGAGCAGCATGGCGAAGGTGCAGACCCAGAGCTGGAAGTCGGTTAGCCCGCCATAATTTTGCGCGGGGCCGACGACATTCAGACCCGGCCCGGCGTTGTTGATGCAGGCAACGATGGCGGTGATCGACGAGGTGAAGTCCAGACCACTCGCCACCAGGAAGAAGGTCAATTCGCCCACCGCCAGAATGTAGAGAAAAATAAAGCCGAGCACGGCACTGGCGATCTGCGGCGGGATTTCCGTTGCACCGATCTTGAGTGGAGCGATGAGGCGTGGATGGACCAGGCGCGCCAGTTCGATCAGGCCCTGCCGGGCGAGAATCAGGGTGCGGATCATCTTGATGCCGCCGCCGGTCGAACCGGAACTGACCGAGATGCAGGAAAGAAACAGCATCCACAATGGAACAAACATCGGCCAGCGGTCGTAATCCTGGCTGGCAAAACCGGAATCGGTGGCGATCGACACCAGATTGAAGGCGACGTGCCGCAGCGCCAACGGAAAATCGGGGTAGGTACCGTGAGCGAGCAAATAAAGGGCGCACACCAGGATGCTGGAAAAAATCAGGGCAAGAAAGGCCTTGGCCTCCGTGTCCCGCCAGTAGGTGCGCCAGGAACGGCTGTGCCAGGCCGTGAAATGGGTGGCGAAATTGATTCCGGCGACCAGCATGAAGAAAATCAGCACGGCTTCGATCGCCGGCGAACCGAAGTGGCCGACACTGGCGTCATAGGTCGAGAAGCCGCCGAGCGACAGCGCGGCAAAGGCATGACAAATCGCGTCCAGCCAGTTCATGCCGACCAGTCGCAGCGAAAGAATGCAGACCAGGGTGATGCCGAAATACACTAGCCAGAGCGCCTTGGCGGTGTCGGCGATGCGCGCGGTGAGCTTCGCATCCTTCATCACACCCGTGGCCTCGGCCTTGTAGAGCTGCATGCCGCCGACGCCAAGCAAAGGCAGGATTGCCACGGCCAGAACGATGATGCCCATGCCACCCAGCCAGTTGAGTTCGTGACGCCAGAGATTGAGCGTGGGCGGCAGATGCTCCAGCCCCGAGAGCACGGTGGCGCCGGTGGTGGTCAGCCCGGACATGGTTTCGAAAAAAGCATGGGTAAACGTTAGCCCGTCGATCAACAGGAGCAGCGGCAAGGTGGCGATCACCGCCATCAGCAGCCAGGTCAGCGTCACCAGCAGGAAGCCGTCGCGGGGCTTGAGTTCACGTTTGTGGCGGCGAGTGCCGAACCAGAGAATGAATCCGCCGGCCAGCGAAAAAAGCATGGCATCGACGAAATCCAGCAATGTGCCATCGGCATAAATCAGGGCGCTGGCGATGGGCATCAGGTAGGCGAGGCTGAACAGCATCAGCATGCCGCCCAAGACATGACTGACCGGAAGCAGACGGTAGAGCATCAGAAGTGTCCCGGGGTTACCATGAACAGGCGTTCCACCTTCGGGATCAACCGCTTGCTGGTACAGAAGACGATAACGTGATCGCCCTCCTCGATCACCGTATCGTGATGCGGGATGATGACTTCGGTGACGTAGTCTTCGACCAGGAAGCCATCGCGGTTCACCACCCGTTTCTCGAGCGGGCGGCGGACGATGGCGGCGATGTGCGCACCCTGAATCACCGGTAGCTGCTCGACCCGCCGGCCGACCACCTGCGAGTCCCGTGGCCTGCCGTGTACCACCAGCTCAAGCGCCTCGGCCGCGCCCCGGCGCAGGCTATGCACGCGCGCCACATCGCCGTGACGGACGTGGGCGAGCAGTGAACCGATCGATACCTGGGCCGGCGACAGGCCGATGTCGATCGGCCCGCCCTGCACCAGATCGGCATAGGTACGGCGATTGATCAGGGCCAGCACGCGCTTGCAACCCAACCGCTTGGCGAGTGAAGCCGCCATGATGTTGTCCTCGTCGTCATTGGTGAGGGCAAGGAAGATATCCATCTCATCGATGTTTTCCTCCAGCAGCAGTCGCTCGTCGGTGGCCTCGCCAGCGAAGACCAGGGTGTTGGCAAGCTGGGTGGCGATTTCACGGGCACGCGCCGCGGAATGTTCAATCAACTTGACCTGGTGATTCTTTTCCAGGGTTCGCGCCACCCGCCGACCGATGTTGCCGCCGCCGGCGATCATGATGCGGCGGACCGGTTCCAGGCTGCGGCGCAATTCCTTGAGCACGAGCCGAATGTGGCGGCTGGCGGCGAGCAGGAAGACTTCATCGCCGGCCTTGATCAGCGTGTCACCCTTGGGTTCAAGCGGGGCATGGCCGCGGAATATTGCCGCGATGCGGGCCTCCACACCAGGCGGCAGATGTTCGCGCATGGCCTTGATCGGCTTGCCGACGAGAAGTCCCCCCTCGATGGCGCGCACCCCGACCAGGGTCGCCTCGCCCTGGGCGAATTCGAGCACTTGCAGCGCCTCGGGGAAGGCGATCAGCCGCACGATGTGGTCGGTGACTTCCTGCTCGGGACAGATGGCGTGCGAGACGGCAAAGTTCTCGTCGGAAAGCAGCCCTTCGCTCTCGAGCTCCTCGGCGGTACGCAGCCGCGCGACGCGCGTGGGGACGTTGAACAGGCTGCGCGCCATCTTGCAGGCGACCAGGTTGGTCTGATCGGACTGGGTCACGGCGACCAGGAGCTCGCTATCCTCGATGCCGGCTTGACGTAGCACGTCAGGCAGCGCCGCATTGCCGCAGAGCGTGCGCAGGTCGAGATGATCGGCCAGCTGGGCGAGGGCAGCGCTGTCCGGGTCAACCACGGTGATGGCGTTGGCTTCCGAAGCGAGCGCTTCGGCGACCGAGGCGCCGACCTGCCCGGCACCGAGAATGATGATGTTCATGGGCTCAAGCCGTCCTTTATTGGCGCAAGCCGAGATCCTTCAGCTTGCGGTAGAGATGCGTGCGCTCCAGTCCGGTCTTTTCGGCCAGTTGCGTCATGTTGCCAGCATTGCTGGCCAGGTGGTATTCGAAGTACAGCCGCTCGAAGACTTCGCGCGCCTCGCGCAGCGGCTGGTCGAGCATCCCCGGCGGCCAGGGACTGGCCTTGGCCGACACGGGCGAAGGCAGCAGGGACTGCGCGTCTTCCGCGGAGATCTCTTCGCCCAGGCTGGCCAGGGCGAGCGAGCGAACGACGGACTTTAGTTCGTCGTAGCCCGCCGGCCAGGAATATTGGCGCAGGAGGTTGAGTGCCGCGCTGCTGAAACGGCGCAGCGGCAGTTTTTCGGTTTCCACTACCTGGGTGAGCAGATGCGTGGCGATGTCGGGAATCTCGTCGCCCAGTTCGCCCAGCGCGGGCACCCCGAGTAGCGTGGCGAACAGGTGGTCGAGTGCCGCCGCTTCCCAGCCCAGCGCAGTCAGCTCGCCGCGCTCGTGGCGGGTGGCGACCAGCAGCCGCAAGCCGTGGCGATCGAGCTGGTCGGCGGCGAACAACAGGTTTTTTTGTTGCAGGCGACTCAAGCGGGCCAGCTCCTCGCACCACAGCACGCCTCCGGCGAGGCGGCGCAGCAGCGTGTTGTCCAGCACTTCGTTCGCCTGACCGAGGTCGTGCCAGGGCTTGCCGGCCGGCAAAGCCGTGCGCGCCACCAGCTCGGCCAGGCCACCGGGCGGTGAATGCAGGAGCAGCAACGAACCGTGGGCGAGCAGTTGCTCCAGCCGGCGCTTGAGATCGCGCAGCGGGCCGGGCCGGCCGAAGGCGGCGAGCGAGAGCACGCCCTCCGGCTGCCGCGCTCCGCGCTCCAGCGCCTGCTTTACCGTGGTCAGCAGTTTTTGCATGCCGACCGGTTTTTCGAGGAAGTCGAGGGCGCCGATCTTGGTCGCCTCGACCGCGGTTTCGATCGTGGCGTGGCCCGACATCATCACCACCGGCATGGTCAAGAGGCCGCTGCCGGCCCATTCCTTGAGCAAGGTGATGCCATCGGTATCGGGCATCCAGATGTCGAGCAACACCAGATCCGGCCGCGCCGCGGCGCGCGCGGTACGCGCCGTGGCCGCGTTCGCCGCGAGCACGATGTCGTGGCCCTCGTCGCGGAGGATTTCCGAGAGCAGCTCGCGGATGCCGACTTCATCATCGACGATCAGTATCTTGGCCATTTACGTCTTCTCCTTCGCGGTTCTCTCCGCCAGCGGCAACCACAGGCTGATCTCGCCACCATGGTTGTTGCCGAGGCGAATTCCACCGCCATGTTCATCGATGATCTTCTTGACGATCGCCAGTCCCAGCCCGGTGCCCTTGGCCTTGGTGGTGACATAGGGCTCGAAGGCGCGGGCGAGGATCTGCGGCGGAAAGCCCGGGCCGTTGTCGTGGAGCGTGAGTTTCAGGCGTGCGCCGTCCTGCGCCAGGGCCAGGGTGATCTGTGGCTGTGGCGTGTCGAGCAGCGCATCCTGGGCGTTGGCGAGCAGGTTGTGCAGCACCTGGCGCAGCTGGTTGGCGTCGGCCAGCACGGGCGGCAACGGTAAACTCGGCGCTGGCGATACGGCGATCTTGGCCGGCGAGCTGCGGTAGAGCTCGAGCACTTCGGCGACCAGCGCCGGCAGATCGACGGCGGAAAGTTGCGGCGGCGGGGTGCGGGCATAGTCGCGGAAATCATTGACCATGTTCTTCATCGCCTCGACCTGGTTGACGATGGTTTGCGTCGAACGCTCGAGCAGAGCGCGGGCGCTCTCGTCGAGCTGGCCGCCGAGCTTCATCCGCAGGCGCTCGGCGGCGAGCTGGATCGGCGTCAGCGGGTTCTTTATTTCATGCGCCAGGCGTTGCGCCACCTCGCCCCAGGCGGCCGAGCGCTGGGCGGATATCAATTGCGTGATGTCGTCGAAGACCACCACATAACCGCCACCACCCGTCGCCGGCAGCGCCGTGCCACGAATCAGCAGGGTTTGCGGCACGGCGTCCGGACGCGCGATCTCCAGTTGCTGCTGCCACTCGTCGCCGCGCTTGGCGAAACCTTCGACGATCGTCGCGGCCAGCGCCTCGTGCCGTGGCCAGTCCGCGACAGGAGTAGTTTCGAAACCGGCCAGGTCGTCGCCGAGGATGGTCAGCGCGCCGCGGTTGGCGGCACGCAGGCGAAAGCGCAGGTCGAAGGCCAGCACGCCGGTGGACAGGTTAGCCAGCACGCTTTCCAGGTAAGCCTGGGCGGCTTCCAGCTCTTTCCGGTGATGCTCGGCCGCGGCGTGCGCCTCGGCCAGTTGCTGGGTCATGCTGTTGAAGGAATGGGTGAGCACGCCGAGTTCGTCCGAAGTCGTCACCGTCGCGCGTGGCGTGAAGTCGCCGGCGGCCACGGCGCGGGTGCCTTCGGCCAGAATCAGCAGGGGCTCGGCCAGCCGCTCGGCGAGCAGGAAGGCCAGGGCCACGGCGGCGAACAGCGCCAGCAGCAGGGTCAGGGTCAGGGTCAGGGTGTAGATGCGCTTGAGGCCGGCGCGTCCCAGTTGCAGTTCCTGGTAATCGCGGTGCGCGTCTTCCACGCTCTGCGCGCTTTTGGCGATGGAGGCGGGAATCGACCGGGTGAATTGCAGGATGCGCGGCTCGAGCTCCAGTTCGCCCGGCGTGCCGCCGATCACCGGCACCAGGGCGCGAACCTGCAATCCACCGGCGTTTTCGCCAAGCAGCGCGAGACCGCGGCCATTGCGCGCGGTACGCAGTTGGGCGGCCTCCGGCAATGGCGGCAACAGGACATCGAGCCTGCTGGTACTGCTCGCCAGCACCTGCCCGGAGAGCGTCAGCAAGGTGGCCGTTTCGGCGCCGGCCTCCTCGCGCAGACGGTTGAGGCTGTTGCCGTTGCCCCCGCTGCCCTTGCGCTCCGCACCCAGATCGAGCGCCGCGCGGCGGGTTTTTTCGAGCAGGTCGCCGCGCTGGTTGTCGAGCACGCTGCGGCCGAGGTCGAGTCCGCCTTCGAGCGCCGCGTCGACCCGCACATCGAACCAGGAGTCGATGCTCTTCACCGCGAACTGCATCGAGACGGCATACACCAGCGCCCCCGGCACGACCGCCATCAGCGCCAGGGTAACCAGCAGCCGGGTCTTCAGCCGCGAGCCGAACACCCCGGCCCGATAATCACGCCGCAGGCGAACCAGTTGCAGCGTCACCAGCACCAGCAAGGCAACCGCCGCAATGCCGTTGATCGCCAGCAGGTAGGGATAGTTTTCGGCGAACAGCGCGCTATTGGCCGAGGCCGAGGTGAGCAGGAACAGCAGAATCGCGCCGAGGGCGACGATCACGGCCAGCGCGATTTTCATGGAGCGGCCGGCCCCGCTGTCGGCGCGACGAACGGCCAGCGCAGGATTTTTCCTTCCACCTGCCAGTCGCGGTCGGTGAAGGCATCGATCTGGAACGGTTTGGGCAACTGGTTGCGGTCGAGGGAGAGGCGCACGGCGGCGATATAGGTTTCGCCCGGCTTGATGGCGGCGCGTTCGACTACCGGCAGCGCCGCGACGTGCGACATGACACGCAGGGCTTCGCCCAGGCTGTCGAAATTCTGGTACAGACTGCCGGTCGTCAGCCGGTATTGGCGGGTCAGGCCGTGATAGGTCAGGCGGTAGACCAGCGTGCGGGTGGCGATGTGTTCGTCGATCCAGTATTTGCGCGGCCGGTCGAGGGTGAATTCGAGATTGAAATAGAGCGCCACGCCGTGCGTCACGGCTTCTTCCAGCCGGTTGCCGAGGCTGATGTTGAAATCCGCCGCGAGGGCGTAGTGCTCCTCGCCGGCGCTGAGCGTGGCGCGTTGCGGCGCGATGCTGCCGGCCAGGGCCGCGCCCGCCGCGAGCAGCAGAAGCAGCAGCCAGAGCTCAAGTTTTTTGCAGCAGCGCGTAATAAAAGCCGTCATGTTCGGCATCGGGAAAGAGTTGCAAACAAAGCGCGGAAGCGCTGCCGGCCAGCGGCAGACGCACGGCGTCGGCATGACGGCCAACGAACGCCGCCACCTGTTCCTCGTTTTCCGCGGCGAACAGCGAACAGGTGGCATAGAGCATTTTGCCACCGAGGGACAAAGTCTGCCAGATGGCATCGATGATTCGGCGCTGGGTCGCGGCGAAGCGGGCGATGTCGGCTTCCCGCCGCAGCCATTTGGCATCCGGATGGCGGCGCACCACGCCGGACGCCGAACACGGCACGTCGGCCAGGATGCGGTCGAACGGGCGGCCGTCCCACCAGGTATCCGGCGTGGCGCCATCGCCGACTTTTACCGTCGCCGCCAGCCCCAGCCGGGCGAGGTTGTCGCCGATGCGGGCGGCGCGGGCGGCGTCGACATCCAGCGCGGTGAGCTCGATCTCGGCCAGTTCCAGCAGATGCGCACTCTTGCCGCCCGGCGCGGCGCAAACGTCGAGCACGCGCTGACTGTCCTGCACATCGAGCAGGAAGGCGGCACGCTGCGCCCCGGCGTCCTGCACCGAGCACAGCCCGTCGGCAAAGCCGGGGATGCGTTCGATGGCGACGGGATGCGCGAGCCGCACGGCGCCTCCCGCGAGCACCTGTGCGGCGCTGCCCGCCGCGTCAAGGCGGGCCAAAAACTCGGCGCTGGCGATACGCCGCCGATTGATGCGCAGGGTTAGCGGCGGGTGGGTGTTGCCGGCGGCGAGGATGGCTTGCCAGTGTTCGGGATGATCCTGTTGCAGCCGCGCGATCCACCAGGCCGGATGCTGATGGCGGGCGACCTCGTCGGTTTCGGCGGCGGCCAGCAGTGCCTCGCGCCGGCGCAGGAAGTTGCGCAGCACGGCATTCACCAGCGCCTTGAAGCGCCCGCCGGCCAGCGTCGCCGCGGCGGCTACCGCCTGATCCACCGTGGTATGGGCCCGCACCGGTTGCGCTTCGAGTCGCGCCAGGGCGATCAGCAGCAGGGCATGCAGGCGCGGCTCGGCCAGCGGCCGGGAGATCAGGCGCGAGAGAAAAAATTCGCCGCGGCCGTAAGCGCGCAAGGCGGTGTAGGTCAAATCCATCGCCGCCGCGCGCAGCGAGCCCTCCAGCGGCATGCCCGACAGCGCGACCTCGACGTTGCGCCCGGCCCGCACCGCGACGAGCAGATCGGCGGCAGCGAGCAGGGCCGCCGCCAGCGGGGCGGAAGTGGCGGATGCGGTGGCTGCGGTGGGTCGGGCGGCGGCGGGCATGATGGCCGCCATGGTAACAGCCTGTCGGCGGACTATATCGGCTTGATGGGAACTACACGAGGAAGGAAAGCGCACGGGGTGATTCCGAGCGCAGCGAGCAGACTTTGTCCCCCGCCTCGGGGCGGGGGCAGGGGGGGGGGGACCACAGGGAAGCCGCTGACTTTCATGATCGGGGGCGGTAGCCAGCGCATCATGAAAGTCAGCGAGCCATGGCCTGGAGTCGGGCGACGCGCTCCCCGGTGGCCGGATGGGTCGAAAACAGTCCGCGCAGCCCGCCGCCGGAAAGCGGGCTGATGATCATCATCTGCGCCGTCTCGGGGTGGGCGTCGGCGGTTGCCAGCGGAATGCCGCGAGCATAGGCATCGATCTTGCCCAGAGCGCTGGCCAGCGCCAGCGGGTCGCCGCAAATTTCGGCGCCGCCACGGTCGGCCTCGAACTCGCGGGCGCGCGAGATCGCCATCTGGATCAGACTGGCCGCCAGCGGGGCGAGGATCATCACCAGCAGGCCGACCAGCGGATTGACCGAACGGCCGTTTCCATTGCGTCCGCCGAAGAACATGGCGAAGTTGGCCAGCGCCGAAATGGCGCCGGCCAGCGTCGCCGAAATGGTCGAAATCAGGATGTCGCGATGCTTGACGTGGGTCAGCTCGTGGGCCATCACGCCGCGCAGCTCGCGTTCCGAGAGCAGTTTCAGGATGCCGCTGGTGGCCGCCACCGCGGCGTGTTCGGGGTTGCGCCCGGTGGCGAAGGCGTTGGGTTGCGCCTCGTCGATCAGATAGACCTTCGGCATCGGCAGTTCGGCCCGCGTCGCCAGTTCCTTCACCATGGCGTAGAGATAGGGCGAGCTGGCTTCATCGACTTCGCGCGCGTGGTACATGCGCAGCACCATTTTGTCGGAGAACCAGTAGGCGAAGAAATTCATGCCGCCGCCGAACAGCAGCGCCAGCAGCATCCCGCCCTTGCCGCCGATGAGCATGCCGATGGCGCCGAACAGCGCCATGATGCCGGCCATCAGAATCGAAGTTTTCAGCCAGTTGCCGATCATTGTCCTGCTCCGTGAAAGTCATGCCCGAAATCGGGCAACGGGTTAGATGCGGCAGGACGGAAAAAATTCAACCCGGACTCTTATTTAGTTAGTAAACGTTGAAAGAATCGTCATGCCCGCGCAGGCGGGCATCCAGTGCGTTGTGTTCATGGATTCCCGCTTTCGCGGGAATGACGAAACCGGGCTTGTTTGGTGTTTCCCTCAGTTCGCCTGCAACTGGTCGGCGCTGGTGAATGTCCACGTCCGTGTGATCTCCAGCACATCGGTGTCGCGCCGGATGTTGTCCGGAAACGGGGCGTAGGGCGCGGCCAGGCGCACGATGCGTTGCGCGGCTTCATCCAGCACCTTCTGTCCCGAGGAACGGTTGATCTCGACCCGATCCAGCTCGCCGTCGGCCTTGATGACCACAGTCAGCACCAGGCTGCCATAGAGCCGGCCACGAGCCGCCGTCGGGTAGTTCATGTTGCCGACCCGCTCGATCTTCTGCCGCCAGTCCTCGACGTACTGGGCAAAGCGGTATTCGCTGACCCGGGCGCCGATGAACTTCTTGCGCGGCCGCTGGTTGTAGGCTTCCATCTGTTGCGCGATCTCGCCTTCGAGGCGGGCGATGGCCAGGGCGTGGCTGGCGAGATCGGCGCCGCTCGGCGTCGGGGTGGGCGGGGTCGGCGGGTTTTGTGTTTTTTCGCGGCGGGTCGCGGCCTCGCTCTTGATCTGCGTCAGCATCTGCCGCGCCTCGGCTTCGAGCTGGGTCACCCGTTGCTGCGCCGTCAGCAGGCTGTTGCCCTCTTGGGTTTGCGCCGAAGGCGGCAGCGGCGTTTTGGCGCGGCGGGCGTCCTCGGTATTGCCGCCGCCGTCGAGATTGGCCTGCGCCCGCGCCTGCGCCTGGTTCGGCCGCTGGGCATGCTTGCTATTGACCAGGATCACGTCGAGCGCCTGCTCGCGAGCCTTGTCCATTAAATCGGGCGGGGTGAAATGCACCGCCAGCAGCAGCGCGTGGAACAGCAGCGAGATACCCAGCGCCAGGGTCAGCGAGCGGCGCGAGGCATCCATCGCGGCGAGAAAGGCAGGCAGGGGCAGAGCGGGCATGGGCGGTGATTCTACCCCGCGGCGTGGTTCGCTCCGGGCTCGGCAAGCGGCGCAACAGAGGGTGTGGCGACCGCTATTTCCACGTCCTCCTCGTCGAGCGCTTCGATGGTTTCGGCCGCCGCCACGCGTTCGAGGAAACGGCCGCGCGCATCGAGCGCCAGCAGATCGACCGCTTCAAGCGCGAGGCGCACCCGCGCGCCGCGTGGCGTCTGCGCCAGATCCGGCAGCGAGGGCAGGCGCAGCACCAGCGGCAGGTCGGCGGCGCGGACCAGGGATTCCTTGAGCACATGCGCTTCGAAGATGTCGATGCGCTCCTGCAGCAGCCAGTTGAGGCACCAGTAGCGCTCCATTGCGCGCTGGAATTCGGCGTACGAGGCATAGGTCAGCTCGAAGTCGCGCAAGGCGGCGAACAGTTCGCTGGATTTCTTGGCGAACGACGGCGGCTCGCCGCGCAGCAGGGCAATCAGCTGCCACTGGTTGAGCAGGTCGCAATAGCGGCGCAGGGGCGAGGTCGACCAGGCATAGCAGTCGACGCCCAGCCCTTCGTGAGCCGCGGCGACGGTGCTCATGCGCACCTTGCCGGCGCTTTGCACGCGGTACAGCGCGGGAATCCCGGCATCGCGCAGCATCCCGCCCCAGGTGGCGTTGGCGACGATCATCAGCTCCGCCACCAGCGTGTCGAGCGGACTGCCGCGCGGCCGTTCGACGATGCACGCGCGCCCCGGCCCGTCGATGCCGGCGGCTTCCCAGTCGATGCTGAAGCTGTATTCCTTGCGGCTGACGTTGTCCGACTTGCCGCGCCCGGCCTGCAGCACGGTGGCGAATTCCCAGAGCAGTTTCAGCTCGTCGCGGAAAGGAAACTCGGGCAGGCCGGCGGCCAGCGTCGCTTCATTGAATACCGGCTCGATGTCGTGGTGGCGCAGATTGGCGACGATCGGCACGCATTCGAGGCGCGATTCCTGCCCGCGCAGGCGAAAGTCGCTCGCCACATCGAGATAGAGCGAGAGCGCCGGCAGCGTGCGGCCCGCGGCCAGGGTGAATTGGTCGACCACCGATTCGGGCAGCATGGTGATCTTGTTGCCCGGCATGTATACCGTCGACAGGCGCTGGCGGGCGATCTGGCCGAGGCCCGACGCGGGGCCGAAACCCAACCCCGGCGCGGCGATGTGGATGCCGATGAGCCAGCCGCCGTCCGCCCGCGGCGTGACCGAGAGCGCGTCGTCGATCTCGGTGGTCGCCGCATCGTCGATGCTGAAGGCGCGCACCTCGGCGAGCGGCAGGCCG
>PHCV01000013.1 GCA_002842395.1 Betaproteobacteria bacterium HGW-Betaproteobacteria-11 | reverse complement strand
GCCGGTCGAGGTTGGCCCTGCCGTAGGCGGCCTGGATGCGATCGGCCCCTTCTTCCTCGGTCAGGAAGTTGATGTAGGTTCCGCCGGTGGAGCAGCCCCGGGTGGCCTCAAAACAGTCGCGTGCCCATCGCAGCTGGAGATCGTCCTCCTCGGGCTTCTCCCAGGACGCTGCGATGTTGAGCACGTAGGCAGCGTCGCGGTTGCCGGCGGGCGAATGGCCGGCGCTCTGCTCGCCCAGGGCTGGCCGGGCGAGGCGGCGCTGGCCTGCGCCGTGCATCTGCATGGCGCGGCCGCCGACGCCTGCGTGGCCCAGGGCCAGGGGCCCACGGGGCTGACCGCCGGCGAACTGATCGCACCGGCCCGCAACCTCTTCAACCGCTGGATCGCCGAGCACTGCCGGCATGCCTGAGGCCCGCCCGCTGACCGGCATCCTGCTGATGCTGGGTGCCGTGCTCTGCTTTGCCGCGCTCGATGCCAGCTCGAAACACCTGGCGCAGATATTTCCGGTGCCCATGCTGGTCTGGGCGCGCTACAGCATTCATCTCGCGCTGATGCTGCTGTTCTTCGCCGCCACCGGCCGGCTGCACCTCGCCACCACCGCCCGGCCGCGACAGCAGATCGTGCGTGGCCTGACCCTGGTCGTCACCTCGCTCTGCGGCATGGCCGGGTTTGCCGCGCTGCCGCTGGCCGAAGCCACGGCGCTGCTGTTCGTCGCACCGCTGATCGTGGTGGTCCTCGCCCATTGGCTGCTCGCCGAACGCGTCACGCCCGGCCGCTGGCTGGCCGTCATTGCCGGCTTTTCCGGCGCCCTGTTGATCGCCCGTCCTGGCGGCGGCCTCACGCTGCATGGCGTGCTGCTCATGACCCTGGCGGCAACCGCCTATGCGGTTTATCAGATCCAGACCCGCCACCTGTCGACCAGCGAAAACGCCCTGACCCTGCTGTTCTACACGGCCCTGGCCGGCACCGCGGCGATGACGCTGACCTTGCCCCTTTACTGGGGCGGGCCGCGACCCGATACCCTCCAGGCCTTGCAGATCGCCTCACTGGGGATACTTGGCGGCGGCGGCCACCTGCTGCTGATCCACGCCTTCCGCCACGCCCAGGCGACCACCCTGTCGCCGATCACCTTCGTCCAGCTGATCTGGGCAACGCTGTTCGGCTGGCTGTTCTACGACCACCTGCCCGATGCCCCGGCGTTCGCCGGCATCGCCGTGATCGCCGCGAGCAGCCTGTCCATCGCGCTGGCGGAACGGTCTCGCCAGGCAACTAGAACACCTCGCGCCGCGGATACGGATACAGCATGTTGAGCGCCGTGCTGCGTCCGTCGGCGCCGACCAGGCGCACATGCTCGCGGCGGAACTCGCGGGCATGGTGCAGGCCGCAGCTGTGCGCGATCATGTCGATTTCGCTGTTGATGTTGCGGCAGTAGTTCGCCACTCGCTCGCATTTTTCCTCGACCACCAGCCCGCGTTGCAGCTTGACGTCGTGCGTCGTGACGCCGGTCGGACAGGTATTGGTATGACAGCGCAAGGCCTGGATGCAGCCGAGGGAAAACATGAAGCCGCGCGCCGTATTGACGAAGTCCGCGCCGCAGGCCAGCGCCCAGGCCGCGCGCGCCGAAGTCACCAACTGCCCGGCGGCGATCACCCGGATGCGCTCCTTCAACCCGGCTTCGAGCAGGGCATCGATCACCCGCGGCAGGGCCTCGTCGATCGACAAGCCCATGTGATCGGCCAGCGCCTGCGGTGCCGCGCCCGAGCCGCCTTCGCCGCCGTCGACGGCGATGAAGTCGGGCGCCGCGTCGAGACCGCGGCGGGCAATCGTCTCGGACAACAGCTGCATGAATTCCCAGCCGCCGATGGCGGTCTTGATGCCCACGGGTTTTCCGGTCGTCTCGCGCACGCGCAGGATCATGTCGAGCAGCTCGTCGGTATTCGCAATGTCGAGATGCCGGTTGGGCGAGAGCGAATCGCGGCCCACCGGAATGCCGCGAATGCGGGCGATTTCCTCGGTCACCTTGCCGCCCAGCAGGACGCCGCCCTTGCCCGGTTTCGCGCCCTGCGAGAGCTTGATCTCGAAGGCTTTCACCGCATCCAAGGCGGCAATTTCGCGCAGCTTTTCCAAGGACAGCCGTCCGTCGGCATCGCGCACGCCGTATTTCGCCGTGCCGATCTGCATCATCACGTCGCAGCCACCTTCGAGGTGATAGGACGACAAGCCGCCTTCGCCGGTATCGATCCAGCAGCCGGCCTTGGCCGCCCCCAGCGAGAGCGAGCGCACCGCGGGTTGCGAGATCGCGCCAAAGCTCATGCCGCTGATATTCACCAGCGAGCGGGCGACGAACGGCTTCTCGCACCAGCCCTCGCCGATCGTCAGGGGCGGAGTGGGCAGCCGTTCGCTCTCCAGGACGGCGAACGGCGCGGGAACGAAGATCAGCGCCCCCGCCTCGTGCAGGTTGTAGGTCGAACCGAAACCCAGCACGCCGCCCTCGTTCTTCGCCATGCGATAGACCCAGGCGCGGGTGGACCGATTGAAAGGCCGCTCCTCGCGATCGCCGAGAAAGAAATACTGGCGGAAATATTCGCCCAGCTGTTCGAAGAAATACCGCAGATGGCCGATCAACGGGAAATTGCGCAAGATCGCATGCCGTTTTTGCGTGATGTCGCGCAGATAAAAATACGCGATGACGATGGCCAGGGTGAACGCCAGCAGAACGCCGAAACTGACCGAAAACACACTCAGCATCTTCCGCTCCCGCTGTTAGAATCTCGATCGCACACCCGCAATGGAACCGCGCAATGGAGTCGCAACATACCATGGAAAAATCACTTCAGCTCGCCGCCGAGATCGAGCGCAACGTACTCGCCGCGCTAGTCGAGGACATCGGTGGCGGCGACCTGACGGCCCTGCTCACGCCGGCCGATCGCCGCTCGCGCGGCACGGTCGTCAGCCGGGAGGCCGCGACGCTGGCCGGCACGGCCTGGTTCGGCGCCTGCTTTCGCCGGCTCGATCCGGCCGCCGAAATCCATTGGCAGGCGAGCGATGGCGATGTCATCGCCGCCGGGCAGACGCTGTGCACCATCACCGCCGACACCCGCGTCCTGCTCAGCGCCGAACGCGCCGCGCTGAACTTCCTGCAACTGCTCTCCGCCACAGCCACCGCCACCCGCCGCTATGTCGACGCCGTCGCCGGCACCCGGGCACAAATCGTCGATACCCGCAAAACCTTGCCCGGCCTGCGCCTGGCGCAGAAATACGCCGTCACCTGCGGCGGCGGAATCAATCACCGCCTCGGACTTTATGACGGCATCCTGATCAAGGAGAACCACATCCTCGCCGCCGGCGGCATCACCGCGGCCCTGAACGCAGCGCGCCGTCTCGCCAGCGCCGACTTTTTCATCCAGGTCGAGGTCGAAACGCTCGCCCAGCTTGACGAAGCCCTCGCCGCCGGAGCCAGGCTGATCCTGCTCGACAACATGAGCCGCGAACAAATGCGTGAAGCCGTGTCGCGCACCGCCGGCCGCGCCCGACTCGAAGCCTCGGGCGGTGTCCAGCTCGATACCGTGCGCGCCATCGCCGAAACCGGGGTCGACCGCATTTCCATCGGTGCCCTGACCAAGGATATCCGCGCCATCGACCTCTCGCTGCGGCACAGCGAGGGTTGAGTCTGCTAGAATCCGCGCCCTGCTCGCATGACGGCCATCAGCATTCCGGAGAGGTGGATGAGCGGTTTAAGTCGCACGCCTGGAAAGCGTGTTTAGGGTAATACCCTAACGCGGGTTCGAATCCCGCCCTCTCCGCCAGACAGCCCCCCCGCGACCAAAGCCAAAGAATAAATCGGCGGCGGCCCCCGATGACGAGGGCTGGGTATAATCCGCCTGATCGTCGGGAGAGAGCGCAGCGGAAAATCATCGTTCCCGCTTCGCCGCCGAAGGCGCAACCCCCAGCAACCGCTCAGGCAAAAGGGCCGACGACGCAGTAAAAATCTGGAGAGCGATGGCCACCGATGCTTCCAGGGTGCGGCCATCCACCGACGGAGTAAATCTCTCAGGTGCCAAGGACAGATGGGGATACCGCGGATCGCCGCCGTATCCCCTATTTTTCGTTCGAGGAAACCCATGCCACAACGCACCCTGCGCACTCCGCTCTATTCCGCCCACCTCGCCGCCGGTGGCCGCATGGTCGATTTCGCCGGCTGGGAAATGCCCATCCACTACGGCTCGCAGATCGAGGAACATCATGCCGTCCGTCGCCATGCCGGCATGTTCGACGTCTCCCACATGTGCGCCATCGACCTCGTCGGCGCGGACGCCACGGCTTATCTGCGACGTCTGCTGGCCAACGACGTGGCCCGACTCGCCACGCCCGGCAAGGCGTTGTATTCCTGCTTGCTGAATGATGATGGCGGCATCATCGACGACCTGATCGTCTATTTCTTCACGCCAACGCGCTATCGCCTGGTGGTCAATGCCGGCACCGCGGAAAAGGATCTGGCCTGGCTGCGCACCCATCTCGCCGGCTTTGCCGTCGAACTCACGCCGCGCCGCGAGGGTGAAACCGCCCTGGCGATGATCGCCGTGCAGGGGCCCGAGGCCCGCGAGCGCTTTTGCACAGCCGTTCCCGCCGCGCGTGGAGCGGCGATGGCGCTGATCCCGTTTCAGGCCGCGGAATGGCAGGGCGAGAAGGGCGACTGGATGATCGCCCGCACGGGCTACACCGGTGAAGATGGTTTCGAAATCAGCCTGCCGGCAAGCGAGGCGACGACGCTCTGGCAGGCGCTGCTGGCCGTGGGCGTCAAACCTTGCGGCCTCGGCGCACGCGATACGCTGCGGCTCGAAGCCGGGATGAATCTTTACGGCCAGGACATGGACGAACGCATCTCGCCCTATGAAGCCGGGCTGCGCTGGACCGTCGACCTGAAAGATGTCGCGCGCGACTTCATCGGAAAGTCGGCGCTGGCGAGACGCCGCCTCACGCACCAGTTCCACGGCCTGCTGCTGCTCGAGCGTGGCGTGCTGCGCGCCCATCAGCACGTCTTCACCCCGCACGGCGAGGGCGAGGTCACCAGCGGCACCTTCTCGCCAACACTGAATCAATCCATCGCTCTCGCCCGCCTGCCGGCGGACATCGCCCCCGGCAGCGAAGTCGGGGTCGAGATCCGCGACAAGCGTCTGAAGGCGCGCGTCGTCAAACCCGTTTTCGTCCGTCACGGCATATCGTTACTTTGAGGAGCAACCCATGAACACCCCTACCGACCTGAAATACACCGCTTCCCACGAATGGATCAAGCCGGAGGCCGACGGCACGGTCACCATCGGCATCACCGACCACGCGCAGGAGGCCCTCGGCGATATCGTCTTCCTCGAACTGCCGGCCGCCGGCCGCGTGCTCAAGGCCGGCGAAGCCTGCGCGGTGGTCGAATCGGTCAAGGCCGCCTCCGACATCTACGCGCCGGTCTCCGGCGAGATCGTGGATAGCAACACGGCCGCCACCGACGCACCGGAATCGGTCAATGTCGGGCCTTATGCCACCTGGTTGTTCCGCATCAAGCCGTCCAACCCGGCGGAACTCGACGCGTTGCTCGATGCCGCAGCCTATGCGGCGAGCCTGTGACCATGTCCGCTCCTGCTTTGAACCTGTCCCTGTCCGCGCTCGAACGCCGCGATGAATTCGTCGGTCGCCACATCGGCCCGGATGACACGGCGGTGGTCCGTATGCTCGCCACCCTCGGCGTCGACTCGCTCGATGCCCTGATTGCGCAGACCGTACCCGCGGCCATTCGCTCGCCAGCGCCGCTCGACCTGCCGCCGCCGCTGCCCGAGCCGCTGGCGCTGGCCCGCCTGCGCGATATCGCCCGCCGCAACGTGGTGAAGAAATCGCTGCTCGGCCAGGGCTATTACGGCACCCATGTGCCCGCCGTGATCCTGCGCAACCTGTTCGAGAACCCCGGCTGGTACACTGCCTATACGCCCTACCAGGCCGAGATCGCGCAGGGACGGCTGGAGGCGCTGATGAACTTCCAGCAGATGGTGATCGACCTGACCGGCATGGAGATCGCCAATGCCTCGCTGCTCGACGAAGCCACCGCGGCGGCCGAGGCGATGGCCATGGCACGGCGGATGAGCAAGGCGCAAGGTAATGCCTTCTTCGTCGATGCCACAGTCTTTCCGCAAACCCGCGCCGTGCTCGAAACCCGTGCCGCCGGCTTCGGCTTCGAGCTGATCTTCGGCGAACCGGAAGAGGCAGCCAGGCACGACGTCTTTGGCGCACTCCTGCAATACCCCGCTGCCCATGGCGGGCTGTGCGATCTCTCGGCGCCGATCGCCGCGCTCCACGCGCGCGGCGCGGTGGTGGCGGTGGCCTGCGACCTGCTGGCGCTGACCCTGCTCAAGCCGCCGGGCGAGATGGGTGCCGACATCGCGCTCGGCTCGGCGCAGCGCTTCGGCGTGCCGATGGGCTATGGCGGCCCGCATGCCGCCTTCTTCGCCACCCGCGAGGCGTTCGTCCGCGCCATGCCGGGGCGCATCATCGGCGTCTCGAAGGATGCGCGCGGCAAGACAGCCTACCGCATGACGCTGCAAACCCGCGAGCAGCACATCCGCCGCGAGAAGGCCAACTCCAACATCTGCACCTCGCAAGTGCTGCTCGCCAACATGGCCGGCATGTATGCCGTCTGGCACGGTCCACAGGGCCTGGCCACCATCGCCGCCCGCGTGCATCGGCTGACCGCCCTGCTGGCCCGGGCGCTCGGCGCTGAAGGCAGCTTTTTCGATACCTTCGAAGTAAAAGTCGGCGCTGGCGGCACGGCGAGCCTGCTCGCCGCGGCCGCGGCGGCCGGCTACAACCTGCGTCGGGTCGGTGATCAAACCATCGGCGTCAGTTGCGACGAAACCACTACCCGTGAAGATATCGCCGCTGTCGCCCGCCTGTTCGGCAAACAACTGCCGAGTGAAGATGGCCTCTGCGCGATTCCCCCCGGACTGCAACGGCAAAGCCCCTTCCTCACCCACCCGGTATTCAATTCACATCACAGCGAACACGCCCTGCTGCGCTATCTCAAGCGCCTGCAGAACCGTGATCTGGCGCTCGATCAGGCGATGATCCCGCTCGGCAGCTGCACCATGAAGCTCAATCCTGCCGCGGCCATGCTGCCGGTCTCCTGGCCGGAGTTCGCCGAGATGCACCCGTTCGCGCCGCGCGAACAGGCGGCCGGTTACCGAGCGTTGTTCGACGAACTCGAAAACCAGCTCAAGGCCATCACCGGCTTTGACGCCGTCTCGCTGCAACCGAATGCCGGCAGTCAGGGCGAATATGCCGGACTGATGGCGATTCGCCGTTACCACGAGAGCCGCGGCGAGGGCGCGCGCAAGATATGCCTGATCCCGAAATCCGCCCACGGCACCAACCCGGCCTCGGCGCAGATGTGCGGCCTCGAGGTGGTCGCCGTGGCCTGCGACGAACAGGGCAACGTCGATCTCGCCGACCTGGCCGCCCAGGCCGAGCGGCATGCCGCCGACCTGGCCTGCCTGATGCTGACCTACCCGTCGACCCATGGCGTGTTCGAGGCAGCGGTCAAGGACATGTGTGCCTTGGTCCATGCCCATGACGGACAGGTCTATATGGATGGCGCCAATCTCAACGCCCAGGTCGGGCTCACCCGTCCGGCCGATATCGGCGCCGACGTCTGCCACATCAATCTGCACAAGACTTTCGCCATCCCGCATGGCGGCGGCGGGCCGGGGATGGGGCCGATCGGCGTCAAGGCGCATCTGGCCCCCTTCCTGCCGGGACACCAAGGCCAGGGCAGCGTTTCGGCCGCGCCCTGGGGTTCGGCCTCGATCCTGCCGATCTCCTGGATGTACATCACCCTGCTGGGCGGCGAAGGCCTCGCCCGCGCCACGAAAATCGCCATCCTCAATGCCAATTACCTCGCCACCCGGCTCGCGCCCCATTATCCGGTGCTCTACACCGGCGCGCAGGGGCGGGTGGCCCACGAGTGCATCCTCGATCTGCGCGCGCTCAAGGCCGCCACGGGCGTCAGTGAAAGCGATGTCGCCAAGCGGCTGATGGATTACGGCTTCCATGCGCCGACGGTGAGCTTTCCGGTGCCGGGGACGCTGATGATCGAGCCGACCGAATCCGAGGATCTCGCCGAGCTCGACCGCTTCTGCGCCGCGCTGATCGCCATCCGCGATGAAATCGGCCGCATCGAGCGCGGCGAATGGCCGCTCGACACCTCGCCCTTGCGCCAGGCGCCGCACACCGCGGCCGATCTGGTCGGCGAGTGGACGCGGCCATATTCCCGCGAGCTGGCCGTCTTCCCCTTGCCCTGGGTGGCGACCAACAAGTTCTGGCCGCATGTCAATCGCATCGATGATGTGCACGGCGACCGCAACCTGTGTTGCACCTGCGTGACGCCGGAAGCCGGTGATTGAAACAAAGGGTTGAACCTTGAAACATTCCGTTACCGCGCCGGAACATCGCGGCGGGCGCCCTGTCCTACAATCCTCCGCGTTACGTTACGTTAACGCGTTAACTTTTCAAGGAGTCTTGCCATGATCAAACCGAGTCGCTGGTTCGCCCTGCTCGCCGCCACCCTCCTCCTTCCCGCCGCTGCCGCCTTCGCCGCCGAGCTGCAGGCTGGCCGCGATTACACGCCGGTCGAGCCGCCGCTCTACGCGTCGAAAGGCAAGATCGAGGTCGTCGAATTTTTTTCCTACGCCTGCCCGCATTGCAACGAATTCCATCCCCTGCTCGATGCCTGGGCCGCCAAGCTGCCCAAGGACGTCGTCCTGCGCCGGGTGCCGATCACCTTCCATCGCCTGCCGTGGGAACGCCTGTCGCGCATCTACTATGCACTCGATGCGCTGGGCGAAGCCGAGCGGCTGAGCGGTGCGGTATTCAAGGCCATTCATGAGGAACGCGCCAATTTCAACAGCGATGAAGCCGTGGTCGCCTGGGCAGTGAAAAACGGGCTCGACGGCAAGAAATTCGGCGACGTGCTCGCTTCCTTCAGCGTGCAGAGCAAGGTCGCCCAGGCCGATCAGGAATCAGGCCGAGCCCGCATCCAGGGCGTACCGGCGCTGGTTGTCGATGGCCGCTGGCTGCTCGTCAACCAGGCCGCCGGGACCAACGCAGAACTGATCAAACGGGTCGATCAGCTGATCGACAAGGCACGCAAGGAAAAGAAGGGGCGCTGATCCAGAATGAAGCCCCGTTCATCGCCGCGGTTTTTTTTCGCCGTCGTCGGCCTGGCCAGCAGCGGACTGGTCGGCGGCGGGCTGCTGCTAGCGCATAGCCTCAATCTCGCCGCCTGCCCGCTGTGCATCCTGCAACGCATGCTCTATCTGCTGCTCGCCGCCCTGGCCCTGCTGGCCTGGCCATTCGCCACCCGTCCGGGCGTGGCACGCCTGGCCGGCACGCTGATCGGCCTGGCCGCGCTGGTCGGTGCCGGCATCGCCGCTTATCAGACCTGGTTGCAGCGTTTTGCCAAGGGAGTCAGCTGCACCGCCGACCAGCCGTGGTGGGAACAGTTCGTGGACTGGGCCGGACAGCAGGTGCCGCTGTTGTTCGAAGCCACCGGCCTGTGCTCCGAAGCCGGCTGGAAATTCCTCGGCCTGTCGATCGCCGAATGGTCGCTGCTCGCCTTCAGCGCCTTCGCGCTCGCCGCCCTGCACCTGATGCTGCGCCCGGCACGCTGATCCAGCACAAGCGCCGTGCCGCCAGCGCCGAGTTTTTACATCGGCCCGGAGGCAAGAAAGAAACGATTGCGTCCGGCATGCTTGGCCCGATACAGCGCAGCGTCGGCTGCCGCCAGCAGGGTCATGGCATCGACCTCCACCTGGGGAACGGTGGTCGCCACGCCCATGCTGACGCTGACCACGCCCCATTCGCTCAGCGGGTGCGGCAGCGCCAGCGCGGCAATGCGCTGCTTGATCCGTTCGGCCACCCGGGCCGCGGCTTCATGTTGGGCTCCGGGCAGAATCACGGTGAATTCCTCGCCGCCGTAACGAATCGTCAGGTCTCCCGGCCGGGTCGCCTCCTGCAGCGCCGCCGCCACCTGACACAGACATTCGTCGCCGCGAATATGGCCATGCGTGTCGTTGTAGTGCTTGAAATGATCGATGTCGACCATGATCAGGGACAAGGGTTGCCCCCCATGAGCAGCGCGCTTCCATTCCCGCGGCAGATAACCGTCGAAAGCGCGGCGATTGAGCAGCGAGGTCAGTCCGTCATGGGTCGCCTCGTGCTGCAGGGTGATCTGCGCAGTCATGTCGCGCAAGGTTTCCACCGCCGCAATCAGGCGTCCGCCTGCGTCATAAACCGGTCGCACGTCGATGGCCAGATAGAGATTCTGTCCACGCTGCGGCATGGCGCACCAGTTCGCGGCATGGACCCCGTGTTCCAGGGTGACCACCTGCTCCGAATCGGCATACAGCGCGGCGATTTCTCCCAGGCGATCGGTAACCACGATATCGGCCAGGCAGGGCCGCGGCGCATCGTAAAAGGCACGCCAGTGGTTCCGGGTGCCGATCAGTTCCGCCGCCATGACGCCAGTCAGTTCCTCGCAGGCATGATTCCAGGTCACCACGCGCTGCTCGGCATCGAGCACGAAGACGGGTACGACGAGATACGCCAGCAACTGGTTGGCAAACTGCCGGGCACTTTCGGTAATCGGGTTCATCTGGCTTTATCAGTACAGCCTGCCTGGCCGACGTTGGCCTGCAATGGCGGGGCCCGATTCTAGCGTATCGTCCGTGTTGTCCGTGAGGCGATCCGGTTTTCCGCCCATGCCCGGTACACCGCCTCCTCGGTCAGAAGGAAAGAATCAGCGTCCCTGCCACTGCGGCGGTTTCTTTTCGATGAAGCAATCGATGCCGTGCGCCGCGTCCTCGCTCAGCATGTTGCAAGTCATGGTCTCGGCGGCCAGCTGATAGGCGCCCTCCAGCCCCATCTCGAGCTGGCGATAGAACATCTGCTTGCCCAGCTTCACGGCCAGCGGCGATTTCGCGCAGATCACCGCGGCGAGCTTTTCAAGCTCGACATCAAGCTGGTCGGGTGGCGTCACCCGATTGACGAGGCCACGCCGCTGCGCCTCGGCGGCATCGATGAACTCGCCGGTGAGCAGCATCTCCAGCGCCGGTTTGCGCGCCATGACCCGGCTCAGGGCCACCGCCGGCGTCGAGCAGAAGAGGCCGACGTTGATGCCGGAGACGGCGAATCTGGCCGCGTCCGAGGCCACCGCCAAGTCGCAGGCGGCCACCAGCTGACAGCCGGCGGCGGTGGCGATGCCGTGCACCCGGGCGATCACCGGCTGCGGCAGGCGGCCGATACTCAGCATCAGCTGGCTGATCCTGCCGAACAACCGGCGCAGGTAAACCTGTTCATGGTTGCGGCGCATCTCCTTGAGGTCATGGCCGGCACAGAACGCCTTGCCAGCACCGGCGATGACGACGACGCGCATCGCCCCATCGCCGGCGATGGCATCGAGTTCGCGCTGCAAGGCCATGAGCAGACCCTCGGAGAGCGCGTTGAACTGGGCGGGACGGTTGAGCGTCAGGGTGACGATGCCATCTGCATCATGGCGCAGCAGTTCGGCGTTGCCTTCCTGATTGGCGTGCACGGTCACATCCTCATTCGATGGCCGAGCGCGAGCCGATTTGCTCGCGCAGCACGTTCTTGCGGATCTTTCCGGTCGAGGTGCGCGGCAGGGGCTCGAAGACAAAGGCGCGCGGTACCTTGTAGCGCGCCAGGTGCTGGCGGCAAAACTCGCGCAACTCCTTCTGGCTGACTGTCATCCCCTCGCGCAATTCGATGAAGGCACAGGGAATCTCGCCCCAGGTCTTGTCCGGCGCCGCCACCACCGCCGCCGCCGCGACCGCCGGGTGACGGCAGAGCGCATCCTCGACCTCGATCGAGGAAATGTTCTCGCCACCGGAAATGATGATGTCCTTGCCGCGATCCTTGATCTTGACGTAGCCGTCGGGCTGCAGCACCGCCAGATCACCGGTGTGATACCAGCCGCCATGAAAGGCTTCCGCCGTGGCCTTGGGATTTTTCAGATAACCCTTCATCACCAGGTTGCCGCGAAACATGATTTCGCCCATGGTCTGGCCATCGCGCGGCACCTCCCGCATGGTCTCGGCATCCATCACGGTAAGGCCCTCCTGGGCGTGGTAGCGCACGCCCTGGCGACCATTGAGCCGCACCTGATCGTCGAGCGGCAAGTCGTCCCAAGCCGCGTGTTTGGCGCACACCGAGGCCGGACCATAGGTTTCGGTCAGGCCATAGACATGGGTGAGATCGAAACCGATCCGCGCCATGCCGGCGATCATCGCGGCCGGCGGCGGCGCCGCGGCGACCAGGGCGGACACCTTGTGCTCGATGCCTTCGCGCAACTCGGCTGGCGCGTTGATGATCATCGAATGGATGATCGGCGCACCGCAATAGTGAGTTACCCGGTGCTCGCGAATCGCGTTGAGAATGGCCTTCGCCTCGACCCGGCGCAGACAGACATTGGTGCCGGAATTGGCCGCCATGGTCCACGGGAAACACCAGCCGTTGCAATGGAACATCGGCAGCGTCCACAGATATACCGCCTGCGGCGGCATGCCCCAGGAAACGATGTTGGAGAGCGCATTGAGGTAGGCGCCGCGGTGGTGATAGACGACGCCTTTCGGATCGCCGGTGGTGCCCGAAGTGTAGTTGAGCGAAATCGCCTGCCACTCGTCGGCCGGGCCCTGCCAGGCATGATCGGGCGAACCGCTGGCCAGAAAAGTCTCGTAATCGAGACCGCCGAGGCACTCGCCGGGGCCCGTGTATTCCGGGTCATCGACATCGATCACCCGCAGCTCGCGGCCAAGCAGGGTCAGCGCCTGCTTCGTCGTCGCCGAATATTCCCGGTCGGTGATGAGCAGTTTCGCCTCGCCATGGCCGAGCATGAAGGCCAGCGTCTCGGCATCGAGCCGGGTATTCAGGGTGTTGAGCACGGCGCCCGTCATCGGCACGCCGAAATGACATTCGATCATCTCCGGCGTGTTGTTGAGCATCACCGCCACCGTATCGCCAGCGCCGACTTTTTGCTGCATCAACGCCGAGGCCAGGCGCCGGCTGCGATCATAGACCTGCCGCCAGGTATAGCGGCGGCGACCGTGAATCACCGCCGGATAATCGGGATACACCATCGCCGACCGTTCGAGGAAGGTCAGCGGCGTCAGCGGGACATAGTTGGCCGGATTCTTTTCCAGGCCGATGTTGTAGGGATGGCTCATTTTGTTCCTCTCGATCTCGGTTCGGCAAAAAAGGACGTCGCCAGTCGTCCCGGGGTATTCACTCGCGACAGTTTACCCTTCCGTACAAAGCCGCAACTCGCCACCCACCGCCGCCCACTGCCGGGATTCGTCTTCCAGCGCCGCCGCAGTCAGCGGTAATGCCTTCAGTTCGTCCGCGCCCATGTCGAGACGAAACCCGTTGCGCGTAAAGCCGACGGCGAGCGCCGGCAGGGGCTGGTCATCGCGCGCCCGGCAGAGCAGCGCGGCAATCCGCAGGCAAAACAGCAGCGTCCACTCCGTCGCGGTTTTGTCCAGCGGCTGGGCGCGTTCCAGCTTGCCGCGATGGCCCAGCACCAGCCGCGACAGACGAAGCTGGTCGCGACGCGAAAAACCCGGCATGTCGGCGTTGGCCAGGATGTAGGCACTATGCTTGTGGTAGCTCGAATGCGCCACCGAAATGCCGATTTCATGCAGTTGCGCCGCCCAGAGCAGGAATTGCGCGTCGGGATGATCCTCTTCCGTCGTCGTCGGCGCCAGCCGATGCAGCAGGGACAACGCCATCTGCGCCACTCGTGTCGCCTGACGGCGATCGACCTCGTAGCGCTGCATGAACCGCTTCACCGTCGCCGTCCGCATGTCCTCGTGGTGATAACGGCCGAGCTGGTCGTAAAGCACGCCGAGGCGCAGTGCCCCGTCGGAAAACTCCATGTGCTGCAGATCGAATTCCTTGAACAGGGCCGACATGATCGCCACACCGCCGGCCAGCACGGGCCTGCGCTCGTCCCGCAAGCCACGCAGCCGCAACCGGGTGACCGATCCGGCCCGCAGCAGTTCGGCGCACAGTCGCTCCAGCCCGTCGCGCGTGATGCCCTGCTCCGAGAACCCGTTCTGTTCCAGCAGATCGACGATCGACTTGGCCGTGCCCGAGGAACCGTAAGCCTGATCCCAGCCGCTTTCGCGATAGGCGTGAACAATGCCTTGCAGTTCGCGTCGTGCCGCCATTTCGGCTGCAAACAGGGCATTTTTATCGACCCGTCCGTTGGGGAAAAAGCGCAGGCTGTAGCTGACGCAGCCCATGTACAGCGATTCGAGTTGCAGTGGCGTGAAATCCTCGCCAATTACGAACTCGGTCGACCCGCCTCCGATATCGACAACCAGTTGACGCTGCCCGGGGTTGGCCAGGCTGTGGGCTACGCCCAGATAGATCAGTCGCGCTTCCTCACGCCCGGCGATGACCTCGATCGGAAAGCCGAGTACCCGTTCCGCCTGCTGCAAAAATGCCGCCGCATTCTTGGCGACACGCAAGGTATTGGTCGCCACGGCACGCACGGCCCCCGGTTCGAAACCGCGCAGGCGCTCGGCGAAACGCGCCAGCGCCACCAGTCCGCGTTTTTGCGCGGCAAGATCCAGTTGCTTGTCCGCTGTCAGGCCGGCCGCCAGGCGCACCGTCTCCTTCAACCCGTCGAGCGGGTAAATCTGGTTGTCGACGATGCGTCCGATCTGCAGGCGGAAACTGTTGGAACCAAGATCGACGGCGGCGGCAAGAGCGTAATTCATGGCACGATTCTAACCGCTGCCGCACTCCCGGCTTTCCTGCCGCACAACTGCAACGATAATGACACATAATAGAAAATTGTCCGGATACCCTGCCGACCGATCATGCCGCTGACGCATCGCTTTCCCGAAAGCCATTTCCTCAACCGCGAACTTTCGCTGCTGGCGTTCAACCGCCGCGTCCTGGCCCAGGCGGTCGATATCCGCATTCCCCTGCTCGAACGTCTGCGCTTCCTGTGCATCCTGTCGTCCAACCTGGACGAGTTTTTCGAGATTCGCGTCGCCGGCCTGCGGGCGCAGATGAAACTCGGCAGCCAGGCTGCCGGAGCCGATGGCCTGCCGCCACAGATCGTGTATCGACGGGTAACGGCCGAAGCGCATCAACTCGTCGCCGAGCAATACGCCCTGCTCAACGACGCCATTCTTCCGGAACTGGCCATCGCAGGCATCACCTTCATCCGCCGCAGCCTATGGACGGAAGCGCAGCGTGCATGGATCCGCGACTTTTTCCATGTCGAGGTCATGCCGGTGCTGACGCCGATCGGCCTTGACCCCTCGCATCCCTTTCCCCGCGTGCTGAACAAAAGCCTCAACTTCGCCGTCGAGCTGGAGGGCACCGATGCCTTCGGCCGCAATTCAGGCGCGGCCATCGTCCAGGCGCCACGCGCGCTACCGCGAGTCATCCGCCTGCCGGAAGAACTCGGTGGCGCGGATCACAGCTTCGTTTTCCTCTCTTCCGTCCTGCACGAGCACGTCGGCGAACTCTTCGCCGGAATGCGCGTGCTGGGTTGTTACCAGTTTCGTGTCACCCGCAATTCCGATCTCTTCGTCGATGACGAAGAAGTGAAGAACCTGCGCATCGCCTTGCAGGGCGAACTGCCGCAACGCCAGTTCGGCGATGCCGTGCGGCTGGAAGTGGCCGATAACTGTTCTCCGGTGATGACCGACTTCCTGCTGCACCAGTTCGAGCTGGAGCACAGCGACCTCTACCGCGTGCCCGGCATCGTCAATCTGGTGCGACTGATGTCGATCCCCGACGAAGTCGATCGTCCCGACCTCAAATATCCGCCATCCCAGCCGGGGCTGCCGAAATCATTGACCAAGCGCGCGGATATCTTCGCCAGCATCGCCAAACAGGACATCCTGCTGCACCATCCCTATCAGTCCTTCACGCCGGTGATCGATTTCCTGCGCCAGGCGGCGGACGATCCCTTGGTGGTGGCGATCAAGATGACGGTGTATCGCACCGGCACCGACTCGGTATTGATGGAGCATCTGTTGCGTGCCGCACAGAAGGGCAAGGAAGTCACCGTGGTGGTGGAACTGATGGCGCGCTTCGACGAAGAGGTGAATCTCTCCATCGCCTCGCGCCTGGAAGAAGTCGGCGCCCATGTGGTGTATGGCGTCGTCGGCTTCAAGACCCATGCCAAGATGCTGATGGTATTGCGCCGGGAGGACGATGGCTATCGCCGGTATGTCCATCTGGGCAGCGGCAACTATCATCCGAAAACCACCCGCTTCTACACCGACTTCGGTCTCCTCACCTGCAACCCGGAGATCGGCAACGACGTCAATGAAGTGTTCAAGCAACTGACCGGCCTGGGCAAGGCCAGCGCGTTGAAACATCTCTGGCAGGCGCCGTTCACCCTGCATGCCAATATGCTCGCCGCCATCCGCGCCGAAACCGGCGCGGCGCGTGCCGGCCGGCCGGCGCGCATCATCGCCAAGATGAACTCCCTGCTCGAGCCCGAAATCGTCGAAGCGTTGTACGAGGCCAGCGGCGCCGGTGTCAGCATCGACCTGATCGTACGCGGTGCCTGTTCGTTGCGTCCCGGGGTCAAGGGCCTGTCGGACAACATTCGGGTGCGCTCGGTGATCGGCCGCTTTCTCGAACATCACCGGATTTTCTACTTTCATGCCGAGGGCGCGCAAAACATCTACCTTTCGAGCGCCGACTGGATGGAACGCAATTTTTTCCGGCGCATCGAAACCTGTTTTCCGCTTCTCGACCCCAAGCTCAAGCGTCGGGTGCTCAAGGAGGGTCTGCAACCCTATCTCGCGGACAACACCCAGGCCTGGCAAATGGACGGTAGCGGCAGCTACGCCATCAAGCCGACCCGGCGTGCCCGCTTTTGCGCCCAGGAGCGTCTGCTGGTGGCAATGCAGGCGACACCGGTCAGCGCAACGTGATGCGGGCGAACGCGTTGACCACGCCTTCGGCCATGTCGGCGCCGAACTTCTGCGCGAATTTTTCGGCGAAATTCGGCTTCACGGTGAAGTCGCGAACGTCTTCCGCCTTGATCACGTCGCGAGCCACGCTTTCCACCGTGCCATAGCCGTCGGCCAGCCCCATCTCGATACTCTTCGCCCCGCTCCACATCAGCCCGGAGAACATCTCCGGCGTTTCTTTCAAACGCTTGCCGCGGCCCTTGCGCACCACCTCGATGAATTGCTGGTGAATTTCGTCCAGCATCAGTTGGGCATGTGCCTTGTGGCGTTCGTTCTGCGGCGAGAAGGGATCCAGGAACCCTTTGTTTCCGCCGGCGGTCAGCAGGCGCCGCTCGACACCGAGTTTATCCATCGTGCCGGTAAAGCCGAAACCGTCCATGAGCACACCGATCGAACCGACGATGCTGGCCTTGTCGACGAAGATCTTGTCCGCCGCCACGGCAATGTAATAACCGCCCGAGGCACAGACGTCCTCGATCACCACATGGATCGGAATGGCCGGATGCAGGGCGCGCAGACGACGGATTTCGTCGTTGATCATCCCGGCCTGAACCGGGCTGCCCCCCGGACTGTTGATCCGCAAAATGACCCCGGCCGTATGCTTGTCGTCGAAGGCATCCTGCAACGCGCTGACCACGTTCTCGGCATTAACGTCGCCCTTGGCCTGGATGACGCCCGCCAGACTGACCAGCGCGGTGATTTTCTGGCCTTCGGCAAACTTCTCGCCACCCCAGTTCACCATCGTGCCGAGAATCACCAGCAGATAGGAAAAGCCGAGCAGCTTGAAGAAAATGCCCCAGCGACGACCGCGCCGCTGCTCGGCGATCGCCTCCAGCGCAACCTTCTCAAGCACCTTGCGTTCCCAGCGCGCGTCATTTGGATCGTTGTTCTCGGCCACCTTCGACACCTTCCTCAATCAGATAAACATGCCCATCACGTTCTTCGATCCGCAGTGGAATCAATCCCCGGCCATCGCAGCGCCCCAAGGCACAGCGTCCCGATTCCGGCTCGTAGAGCGCGCCATGCGTCGCGCAGATCAAGTATAAGCCGGAATGATCGAAGAACTTCCCGTGTTCCCAGTCGATTTCGATCGGCACATGCGCGCAGCGGTTGAGATAGGCATACGCCCGGCCGCGGAAACGAATCGCGAATGCCGGCTGGTCCGCACCGTGACGGGTAACGGTGAATCTCAGTCCGCTGCCGCCATCGGCCAGATCGGCCGCGGCGCAGATCAGGCGTTCGTGCGCAGCCATGCCTGTAGCGCCCGCACGTCGTCGGCGCAGAACGCCGGCGCCTCGGCCTCGAGCATCGACTTCAGATGTGCCCCATAAGCCACGGCGACGCCGGTCACCCCGGCATTGCGGGCCATGTGCAGGTCATGCGTGGTGTCGCCGATCATCAAGGTCGTCGCTGGTGAAACGCCGAATTCGGCCATCAACTCATCCAGCATCTGCGGATGCGGTTTGGAAGGGCACTCGTCCGCGCAACGCGTGGCGTGAAAGTGCTTGCCCAACCCGCTGCCGGAGAGGGCCCGATCCAGCCCGTGACGCGACTTGCCGGTGGCGATACCGAGCCGATAGCCGGCGGCGGACAACTCTGCCAGCAGTTCGTGCACGCCATCGAAGAGCAGCAGTTCATGATCGCGGGCCAGATAGTGAAACCGGTAGCGCTCGGCCAGTTCCGCATAACGTGATGCCGGCAAATCGGGCAGCGCCTGACGCAACGCATCATCCAGGCCCAGGCCGATGATCTGCCGGGCCTGATCGAGGGAAGGCGGCGCAATGCCGAGATCGCGCGCCGCCGCCTGGACCGAGGCGGCGATCATCCCGGTGGAGTCCATCAAGGTACCGTCCCAGTCGAAAACAATGAGGTCGAAATACGTCATGGTCTATTCATCCAAAATCACGTCTTTCGTGGGCATCCAGCCGTGCAAGGAAGTCCTGCAACTCGCCGGACAGGGGGGATTCCAGCGCCAGCGGCGCGGCGCTCAGCGGGTGAGGCAAGCGAAGCCGGGCGGAATGCAGGAACATGCGGCGCAGGCCGGCCTTTTGCAACTCGCGGTTGAGCGAAAAATCGCCGTATTTGTCGTCGCCGGCGATGGGGAAGCCGAGATGCGCCAGATGTACCCGAATCTGATGCGTCCGGCCGGTCTTCAGCTCGACCTCGACCAGGCTGAAATTCTGCCAGCGGGACACCAGGCGAACGATCGAATGCGCTGCCTTGCCACCGGCGTCCACATTCACCCGCCGCTCGCCCGCCGCCGTCAGGTATTTCAGTAGCGGCAGGCGCACATGCTGCAATTCGTTCCGCCAGCGGCCCTTGACCAGAGCGAGATAGCGCTTCTCGATGACCCCGTCGCGAAACTGGTCGTGCAACCGGGTCAGCGCCGCGCGCTTCTTCGCCACGATCAGCAGGCCGGAAGTCTCACGGTCGAGCCGATGGGCCAGCTCGAGGAATTTCGCCTGTGGCCGGGCGCGACGCAACTGCTCAATCACCCCGAAACTGACTCCGCTGCCGCCATGCACGGCCACGCCCGCCGGTTTGTCGACCACCAGCAGCGCCTCATCCTCGAAGACGAGGGCAAATTCACGCGCCGGTGCGGCGGCCTGGGCCGAGCGCTCGGCGGTGCGAATCGGCGGCACGCGCACCCGATCGCCAAGCTTGAGCCGATACTCGGCGCTCACCCGCCCTTTATTCACGCGCACCTCGCCACTGCGAAGAATTCGGTAGATGTGGCTCTGTGGCACGCCCTTGGCAATACGCAACAGGAAATTGTCGATCCGTTGCCCCTCGGCATCGTCCTCGACCTCAAGCCAAGTCGCTGCATCTTTGCTCAAGTCATTAATTTGCAATATACTGATCCCCTGGTTAGCCGTCCTTGAACGGCGTGCCTGATAGCCCGAAGCGGTATCAGAGGCGCAGTTTACGTGACGTTGCCGTTTGCACCGCAGCTCGCAACGATTGATCGTATCCATCGTTTACCCGGTGAGCAGCCGCAAGCGGAGAGGGAGTGCAGCACAGCCGGTTTCTCTGGCAAAGGTGCGACTTCAGCCGACCACGGGGTTTTCGCTCGCCCGAAAGAAGGAGCGGATACTACTTGATTGCGCGTACTTGCTACACAGTCGGGCACAGATTTTCGGACGCTGATACGATTTATCGGCGCCCGTTTTTGAATGACAAGCCATCCAGTTAATTTGCCAGCAGCACTTTTGGGCGCCATGAACCTGCTACCCCAGTTGCACATCCGGTAAAAATTATTCCGTGAGCGCCGTGTCCTGACACCCCGCTCGCTGACTTGTCGTGCCCTCCTGCCAGCACTGCGCGTAGGAGAACACAGATGAAACGCATGCTTTTCAATGCGACGCAAGCCGAAGAACTCCGCGTCGCGATTGTCGATGGCCAGAAACTGGTCGATCTCGACATCGAATCGGCCTCGAAAGAACAACGCAAGAGCAACATCTACAAGGCCGTCATCACCCGTATCGAGCCCAGCCTCGAAGCGGCCTTCGTCGATTACGGCACCGAGCGTCACGGCTTTTTGCCGTTCAAGGAAGTTTCCCGCAGTTACTTCAAAGCTGGCGTCGAAGTCAGCAAGGCCCGCATCCAGGATGCGCTCTCCGTCGGCCAGGAACTCATCATCCAGGTCGAAAAGGACGAACGCGGCAACAAGGGCGCCGCGCTCACCACCTATATCTCGCTGGCCGGGCGCTACCTGGTGCTGATGCCGAACAATCCGCGTGGCGGTGGCGTTTCGCGCCGCATCGAAGGCGAAGATCGCCAGGAACTGCGCGAAGTCATGGATCAGCTCGAGGTTCCCGCCGGTGCCAGCCTGATCGCCCGCACCGCCGGCATCGGCCGCTCGGCGGAAGAACTGCAGTGGGATCTGAATTACCTGGCGCAATTGTGGGAGGCCATCGACGGCGCCGCCAAGGCGCAAAGCGGCGCCTTCCTGATCTACCAGGAATCCAGCCTGGTGATTCGCGCCATCCGCGATTACTTCCACGCCGAAATCGGCGAAATCCTGATCGATACCGACGACGTCTTCGAGCAGGCGCAGCAGTTCATGGCTCACGTCATGCCCGCCTATGTCTCTCGCGTCAAGCGCTATCAGGACGACGTGCCGCTGTTCTCGCGCTTCCAGATCGAACACCAGATCGAGTCGGCCTATTCGCGCCAGGTCAACCTGCCTTCCGGCGGCGCCATCGTCATCGACCACACCGAAGCACTGGTCTCGGTCGACGTCAACTCCGGCCGCGCCACCAAGGGCAGCGACATCGAGGAAACGGCCTTCCGCACCAACTGCGAAGCCGCCGACGAAATCGCCCGCCAACTGCGTCTGCGCGACCTGGGCGGGCTGATCGTGATCGACTTCATCGACATGGAATCGGCCAAGAACCAGCGCGAAGTCGAAAATCGCCTGAGGGACGCCCTGCATCATGACCGGGCCCGCGTGCAGACCGGCAAGATCAGCCGCTTCGGCCTACTCGAGCTTTCCCGCCAGCGTCTGCGTCCGGCACTGGCCGAGACCAGCTACATCACCTGTCCGCGCTGTACCGGCACCGGCCACATCCGCAGCACCGAATCGGCAGCGCTGCACATCCTGCGCATTCTCGAAGAAGAGTCGATGAAGGAAAATACCGGCGCCCTGCACTGCCAGGTTCCGGTCGATGTCGGCACCTTCCTGTTGAATGAAAAACGGGTGGATATCTCGCATATCGAAAGCCGCCACCGCGTCAGTCTGATCATCATTCCCAATCGTCATCTGGAAACGCCGGCGCACGAAATCACCCGGGTCCGCCACGAGCAACTTAACAGCGAAGGCACCTCCACGCTTGCCAGCTACCAGATGGCCACGGCACCGGCTACCGAAACGTATCAGACACCTTCGGCACAGGCCGAGGGCAAGGCGATCAAGGTCGAAGCCGCGGTACGCGGCATCACCCCCGACCACCCGGCGCCGATCGTCGAAGCGAGAGCCGAAGCACCGGCCGCGCCGACACCCGCCGACAGCGGCGGACTGTTCGGCAAGATCGTCGGCTTCTTCCTTGGCGAAAAGAAAGCGGAACCTCCGCTTGCCGTGCAGGAAACCAGCGACAAGCCCCGCCCCCGCCGCGATGGCCGCGAGCGGAACCGCGATGCCTCCCGTGGTCGCGAGCGGAATGGACGCCGTGACGGCAGCGAACGCAAGGAGCGGCCGGAATCACGGCCCGAGTCGCGCTCATCAGGCGCCCGCGAAGAAGGCCTCGGCGAGGACAACAGCCGTCGCTCGCGCAGCAAGCCGGGCGAGCCACGCGAGGCCAGGGAAACGACCGAACCGCGCGAGCCACGGCCGCCCCGGCAGCCGCGTCCGCCGCGCCCGCCGCGTGCTGAAGCCGCCGTTGCTACCGCTGACGCCGCCCCGATCGCCGTGTCACCAGCGCCGACTTTTGGCGAAGAGGCCAACCCGGCTCGCGGCGCGGACGGCGAAGCCCGCAGCGGCCGCCGCAACCGCGGCGGCCGTGGCCGTGGCCGTGGCGAGCGTCGTGAAGACAGCCCGGCGACGCTGCAGGACGACAACGCCCCCACGGTGACACCGCTTGAAGTCACCCCTGCCGAACCCACCCTGGTTTCTGCCACGGAACAACAGCCGTTGCCACCCGTGGAATCCATCACGTCGCTGCCTGTCGTTCCGCCCGCCGCCGTGTCGGTGAGCGAAACCCGGGCGACGCCAACGGCATCCGGCGTCGCTGAACCCGCGACGTTCGCGGCGCCGCAACCGCTGCCGGCCGCGGTGCCGGTGGCCGCGGCGCCGATCGAGCCTGTTTTCGCGCCAGCTCCCGTGCCGCCAGTCGCCGTCGCTACGCCACGGCCGGCGCTTGAAGACATGGGTGCCACGTTGCAGCAAGCGGGTCTGGTGATGATTCAAACGACCACCGGCACGCCGGCGCCAACCGTGGCCAGCACCCCCGGCCAACCGCTTGGACGCAAACCCAGGCCTGCGCCGGTGATCGCCGCGGAACCGCTGCAGATGGTGGAGACCCACCACGACCAGTAAAGCGGTAACCCTGCCTCAGGACGCACCGGAAGCGGGTGCATGCAGTGCATGACCCCGCTTTTTTTGCCTGTCGAAAACGGAAAAGTGGGCCGACACCCCTTCCCTTTTCGAGGCAGTGGTTCTGCCGCCGACGGATACCATGAGGCATCCGCAAAATTCTCCGTACGCTCATGCTGATCAATTGCGTCGCCTACCAGAAGGGTAAAAAACTGGCCGACATTCCGGTCGCCGCGATCAGCGACTACCTGGAGCAACCGGAATGTTTCGTCTGGGTGGCGCTGCGCGATGCCACCGTCGACGAACTGGCCGAAATGCAGCAGGAGTTCAATCTCCATCCGCTGGCCGTCGAAGATGCACACCACGGGCATCAGCGGCCAAAAATCGAGGAATACGACGATTCGATTTTCGCCGTGATGCACCTGATCGAAGCCGGTGGCGAGCAGGAAGAACCCAGCTTCGGCGAGCTGGCCATCTTCGTCGGCCACAACTACATTCTCTCGGTACGCACCGGCAGCCAGCAAAATTTTCTTGGGGTACGCAGCCGTTGCGAACAGGAACCCCATTTGCTCACCCTGGGCGCCGGCTTCGTGTTTTACGCCCTGATGGACGCGGTCGTCGATCGCTATTTCCCGGTTATCGACCGCCTCGAATCGGAGTTGGAACTGATCGAAGAAAAGATTTTTGCCAAGGGCACCACCCGTTCCAATATAGAAAGACTCTACGAACTGAAGCGCCAGGTGATGCGCCTCAAGCATGCCGTGGCGCCGCTGATGGAAGCCAGCGGCAAGCTCTACAGCGGCCGTGTGCCGGTGGTCTGCGCCAAAACCCGGCACTACTTCCGCGACGTCGCCGACCATCTCAGCCGCGTCAATACCTCGATCGACGCGATTCGCGACACCATCGGCACCGCCATCCAGGTCAACCTGTCGATGGTCGCCATCGAGGAAAGCGAAGTGAATAAGCGACTCGCCGCCTGGGCCGGGATCTTCGCCGTGGCCACCGCGTTCGCCGGCATCTGGGGCATGAACTTCAAGGCCATGCCCGAACTGGACTGGCCCTACGGCTACCCGATGGCGCTGGCGCTGATCGCCACCACCTGCGGCATTCTCTATCGCCGCTTCAAACGCGCCGGCTGGTTGTAGCCGCCGCTCAGTCCGCGGCGTCGGAGTCGTGAATCTCCGCGCCGAAGGCCAGGCGCTTGAGCCGGAACAACTCGTCCCGCGCTGCCGCCGCCGCCTCGAACTCGAGATTGCGGGCGTGCTCCTGCATGGCCTTTTCCAGCCGCCGGATCTCTTTCGCCAGCGCCTTCTCGCTCATCGCCTCGTAGCGCGCCACCTCCTGCGCCGCCTTGAGTTCGGTCATTGCCGCGGAAGGCTCATAGATGCCATCGATGAGGTCCTTGATCCGCTTCTTCACGCCACGCGGCGTGATGCCATGAGCTTCGTTGAAGGCCAGCTGTATGGCGCGGCGGCGTCCGGTTTCGGCAATCGCCCGCTGCATCGAATCGGTCATCCGGTCGGCATACAGGATCGCCGTGCCATTGAGGTGGCGTGCCGCCCGGCCCATGGTCTGGATCAGCGAACGGGTAGAGCGCAGGAAACCTTCCTTGTCGGCATCGAGAATCGCCACCAATGAGACTTCGGGAATATCCAGCCCCTCGCGCAGCAGGTTGATGCCGACCAGCACATCGAAGATGCCCAGGCGCAGGTCACGGATGATTTCGACCCGTTCCACGGTATCGATGTCGGAATGCAGATAGCGCACCTTGACACCGTGGTCGGCGAGGAACTCGGTGAGCTGCTCGGCCAGCCGCTTGGTCAGCACGGTGACCAATACCCTCTCTTCATTCACCACGCGCTTCTTGATCTCGGCCAGCAGATCGTCCACCTGGGTGGCCGCCGGACGTACCTCGACCGACGGATCGACGAGGCCTGTCGGCCGTACCAGTTGCTCGACCACCTGCCCCTGATGCGCCTCCTCGTAGGTGGAGGGCGTGGCCGAAACGAAAATGGTCTGCGGCATCAGCCGCTCGAACTCCTCGAACTTCAGCGGCCGGTTGTCCAGTGCCGAGGGCAGGCGGAAGCCGTAGTCCACCAGGTTTTCCTTGCGCGAGCGATCGCCCTTGTACATCGCGCCCACTTGCGGAATCGCGACATGGGACTCATCGACGAACATGATCGCATCCGCCGGCAGATAGTCGTACAGCGTCGGTGGCGGCTCGCCCGGCTGTCGTCCGGACAGGTGCCGCGAATAGTTTTCGATGCCCTTGCAAAAGCCCAGTTGATCGAGCATTTCCAGGTCGAAGCGGGTGCGCTGTTCGATACGCTGCAGCTCGACCAGCTTTTGTGCCTCGCCGAAATAGGCGGCCCGCTCGCGCAGCTCGTCCTTGATCGCCTCGATGGCGCGCAACACCGTCGCCCGCGGCGTCACGTAATGGCTGGAGGGAAACACCGTGAAGCGCCCCAGTTTCTGCCGCGCATGTCCGGTCAGCGGATCGAACAGGGTCAGCGATTCGACCTCGTCATCGAACAGCACGATGCGAATCGCATGTTCCGCATGCTCGGCCGGAAACACGTCGATCACCTCGCCGCGCACGCGATAGGTGCCGCGCCGGAAATCCGTTTCGTTGCGTTCGTACTGCATCTCGGCCAGGCGGCGGATGATCTCGCGCTGGCCGGTCTTTTCGCCCTGTTTCAGATGCAGGATCATGCTGTGGTAATCGACCGGATCGCCGATGCCGTAGATCGCCGAGACGGTGCACACGATCACCACGTCGCGCCGCTCGAGCAGGCTCTTGGTCGCCGACAGGCGCATCTGTTCGATATGCTCGTTGATCGCCGAATCCTTCTCGATGAACAGATCGCGCGAGGGCACATAGGCCTCGGGCTGGTAGTAGTCGTAATAGGAAACGAAATACTCCACCGCGTTGTGCGGAAAGAACTCGCGGAATTCCGCATACAACTGCGCGGCCAGCGTCTTGTTCGGCGCCAGCACCAGCGCCGGCCGGCCGAGGCGGGCGATCACGTTGGCCATGGTGAAGGTCTTGCCCGAACCGGTCACCCCGAGCAGCGTCTGGAACGACAGGCCGTCGCGCAACCCCGCGCACAACGCATCGATCGCCTCCGGCTGGTCGCCCGCCGGAGGAAAAGGCTGAAAGAGCCGAAACGGACTGCCCTCGAACTCGATCACCTGCCCCGGAAAATCATGCATTTCACCCACGCCAGACCCCGTTCCATTCGTCACGATTCGATCATCCCGCACCAGCCTTCACCGATCGAAACCGATCACCCAATCGGGTATTATTACGCGCTTTGTCGCTAGCACCGAGCGCCGTCTCGCCAGCGCCGACTTTTTCACCATCCATCCCTGGAGTTTCCCCATGAGTTCGATTTTCTCCGCCGTTGAACTGGCCCCGCGCGACCCGATCCTCGGCCTGACCGAAGCCTTCAACGCCGACAGCCGCACCACCAAGGTCAACCTCGGCGTTGGCGTTTATTACGACGACAACGGAAAACTCCCGCTGCTCGGCGCCGTGAAGACCGCCGAAAAATTGCGTATCGAAGCCGCCCCGCCACGCGGCTACCAGCCCATCGAAGGTTCCGCGGCCTACAACCAGGCGGTGCAGACACTGGTTTTCGGCAAGGACTCGGCCCTGCTCGCCGAAGGCCGCACCCTTACCATCCAGGCCCTGGGCGGCACCGGCGCGCTCAAGGTCGGCGCCGACTTCCTCAAGCGCCTCTACCCCGACGCCAAACTCTACATCAGCGACCCGAGTTGGGAAAACCACCGCGCCCTGTTCGAAGCCGCCGGCTTCGACGTCGGCACCTACCCCTACTACGACGCCGCCAACCGCGGCGTTAACTTCGCCGGCATGAAGGCTTGCCTCGAAAACCTGCCCGCCCGCTCCATCATCGTCCTCCACGCCTGCTGCCACAACCCGACCGGAGCCGATCTCGACGCCGCGCAATGGCAGGAAGTCGTCGACCTCATGCGCCGCCGCGGCCTGATCGCCTTCATCGACATGGCCTATCAGGGCTTCGCCGACAGCATCGAGGAAGATGCCATCGCCCCTCGCCTGTTCGCCGCTTCCGGCCTGCAATTCTTCATCTCCAGCAGCTTCTCCAAATCCTTCTCGCTCTACGGCGAACGGGTCGGCGCCCTGACCCTGGTCACCGCCGACAAGGACGAAGCCGCCCGCGTCCTCTCGCAAGTCAAACGCGTGATCCGCACCAACTACTCCAATCCACCCACCCACGGTGGCGCCCTCGTCGCCGCCATCCTCGCCAATCCGGAACTGCGCCAGCAATGGGAAACCGAGCTCGCCACCATGCGCGAGCGCATCCGCGCCATGCGTCTGGCCCTGGTCGAACAACTCAAGGCCCAGGGCGTCGCCCAGGACTTCTCCTTCGTCATCAAGCAGCGCGGCATGTTCTCCTACACCGGGCTCACCGCCGCCCAGGTCGAGCAGCTGAAAACCGGCTTCGGCATCTACGCCGTCGGCACCGGCCGCATCTGCCTCGCCGCCCTCAACAGCAAGAACATCGACTACGTCGCCGAGGCCATCGCCAGCGTGCTGAAGCAGTAAAACCCGCGACAAGACTATTGCGAGCCCCAAGTCGCCCGGTTATAATGCGCGCCTCTTGCAGCAATGCAATTCCTCGATAGCTCAGTTGGTAGAGCGCCGGACTGTTAATCCGTAGGTCCCTGGTTCGAGCCCAGGTCGAGGAGCCAGAATACGTAAGGGTCTAGCCCAAAAGGCTAGGCCCTTTGTCTTTCTGAACGTAGGGAAACGCAGGAAACAAAACTGCGTTCCCGCCGCCATCCTTCCCACCTGCATCCGCACAGCTCTCGATTCGCGCTGCCGCCACCGCTAGATGCTTGGTTGCATACTTTGCGTATCGACCTACCATCTAACGCGACTTCCATCCGCCCAAGTCCTTCAGCTCGTCGCAGGACGTTCCCGCCTGCCGATGCCATCAAACTCAAACTCTTTGAAAGAAGCATTTATAACTCTGACGATGCCAATGTCAAAGAATGACGCTGAACGGCGGTCCTGCTTGGCATACAATCGGGACAGGCCACAGAGGGAAAACATGACCGCTCACATCTACATCATCAAGGATGGAGACAAAGCCAAGATTGGCAAGAGCTCCAATCTGGAAAGGAGGCTTCCGGCCTACAAGACGCACAACCCCAACCACGAGGTTTTCAGGACCTACCCGTGCTCGGCGGAGCAGGCACACAGAATCGAGCTGTTCATCAAGCAGGCATTCAAGGACAAGATTGCCGGGCAGGGAAAGGAGTGGTTCTCCGTTTCCGCCGAGGAGATGGACAGGTTCGTGCGCTCCCTGCTGGAAATCTCCTCCGCGGCATCAGACGCAATGCCGTCCCTGCACGGAGTCAATCTGACATTGGAGGCCAACGAACTGCTTGGCAAGATTCTCGCGGCTGTCGAGAAACGCGAGAATTCGCTGCCGCTCAAAGAGCGTTTCGCCGAGATGTTCGCCAAGGAGTTCAGACTGGGCATTCCGCTCCACAACCTGCCGAAGGACCTGCTGGCCCGTGAATATCCCCGCGTCGATTTGAACCATTCGGCCAAGCCATCTGAATCAGATTTGTTGAAAAAGGCCGTCACTTCGGTTCTCTCGCATCCGCATAGCGACCATTGCTGGAATTTCTTTCATTTGCTGAAACTGTCCAGCGGGCGCTCCGTCGCCGTATGCACCGCCGAAGTGTCGATGCCTTACATGGAGGCATTGAGGGGCGACGCGGAGAAGGAGGTTTTCAACCACGCCAAGGAGATTGGCATGTGGGTGACGTTCCACCATGATTGGAGCTGGTGGTATCCGGGCAAGACGTCCCTGATTCTTTGGCAGCCCAAGACCCCCGTCAGCCAGATGCTGGCCGGATGGAGCAAGTCATTTAAAAAGTGGGTGATGGAGCGGCGGGAGATATTGAAGTTCGAGGACTATGAGGATTCCGTCGCCCTGCTGAATGCCATCGAGGATGTCTGCGACGACAAGCACTTCCCGCTTGAATTCGAGAGCTATGAGGACTTGCAGGAGACATACCTTGGCCCATTCTGGCACTTCATGAGCGATGAACAGATGGTAGACCATGAATATGGTAACGACATGGCCAAAGCAATGAAGTTTTTGGTTGGGAGGTGGATGAACAATTGACGACGGTTCGAGGTTCTCGCTACTGTGGCGGCTGCCGCTGGTAGGCGCCTGGCGGTACATCCCAACCCTCATTGCGGTGCCCCCTGGAGTACCGCAAACAGTATTCGCGCCATCCTGGTGAGATTGCTGGCTTTCATCAGTCCTTATTGATCTGCTCCAGTAACGATTAGCTGTGACGTTGCCCGAGTCATTGCGACATAAAGCAGGCGCGCATCTTCATCTGTCGCCCTATCCGGTGTCGGAAGCAGCCCTGCGCCAGGAATTACGATAATTCGATACTCAAGGCCTTTACTACTATGAAACGGCAGTAGTTTGACGGTCTCTTGGCTCTCGCCGAAAGTCACCTCGTCTTTCCATGTACTGGGAATGCCAGCCTTGCGCAATTCCGCCCGAACAACTTTGCAAACCGGATCGTAATGGCGATACAGGATCGCCATGTCGCGCCAAGCAATTCCATTCGTATGTTCTTCCTTCAATCGCTCTGCGATCCATGCGCCTTCGGACTGTAGTGTCGGCAGTTTAACCACCACTGGCACCTTGCCGTGGCGACCTGCCGAAATGGGCGCGAGGCGCGGAATACCATCTTCTTCAGCCTCGGCAGGTTTGAGCAACTCACTAGCGAATTGCGTGGTGAACTCCAGAATCTCCTGAGTGTTGCGGTAATTCACTTTCAAGACGGTGGTGCGGCCCTGCGCCTGAATGCCTACGCTCTTGAAGCTGAAGTTCTTCTGCCGCCCCGCTTCGTATATCGACTGTGCGTCGTCGTATAGCACCAGCAGCGAATTAGTGCGCGGATCGACCATCTGGACAACAAGCTTCAGCCACTCTGGTTTGAAGTCGTGACCTTCGTCGATCATCACGGCTTCATATTGGGCGACGGGTATCTGACCGCGATCAACGCTGCGGATAACAGCTTGGACCATTTCGGCCATGTCCGCAGCTTTGTCGCCCTTCGTCTTGTTGAAGCTGACGTTGTAGGCATTCAATTGGCTATAGCACCAGCTGTGGAAGGTACGCACATGTACCTTGTCGGCCACGCCTTTGCTAGACATCCAGTGCATGAGCCGTCCCGCCAGCGTCTTGTTGTAGCAAAGAACGAGGATAGGCTTTACGCAGACCTTAGCAAGCTGCTCGGCACGGTAGCCGAGGATGAGGGTCTTACCCGAGCCTGCCACACCGTGGATGACGCGATGCCCTTCGCCGAGGCTACGCGCCAGTTGTTCTTGCTGTAGGTCCATCACCCGCATCAAATCGGGGATTTCCACGGGTTCAAGTTCTTTTACGCTAAAGAGCCCATCTTGAGGATCAGGCAGACGAATTTCCGGGAACAAGTGCCAGCGGATGCGGTCGAGTTGGGGCAATGACAGCCCGCCCTGAAAGCGAATGGAGAACATTTCCCACAGCCGTTGCTGAAAGGCTTCGCCATCCACTGACTCAGTCATTTCGTCCTGACAGATCACGCGATGCGGCTCGATGACTTCCGACAGACCGGAGCTGTCGAAGATACAGCGGGAGATGTTTGTCAGCACAACCCCATAGGTCCACGGGAACATCAACCGCCCCACAAAACGGCCACTAGAGAAGGTCAGCTGCCTGTCGCGCTCTAGTACGCCAATGACTGAATGGGCGTATTGGCGAGCCTGCTCCAGTGGATTGGGAACATGCTTGAGCCCCTTGGGAGTCAGGATCGCGACATCCGATTTCGTTATCGACTGGATCGTCTCAGGCTTCCAGTCCTTTACTTCGAGGATCAACAGTCCTCGGCGAGGATGCAAGACGATGAAATCGGGGTGGCTGTTCGTTGGACCAACGGGAACATCAAACCAGCAAAGGTAGTCATCTTCAAGTTTGACTTCGAGCCTCTGCGCGAAACGGCGCTCGCCGGGGGTCATGCGCGATGCGCATGTACCGTAGCTCGGAATCAGCGTTGCCACTTTGCCCCCTCGTTTGCCTTATCGCGAATGACAAACGGATTCTACTACCGCACCGTATCACGTGAGTGCCAACAGCAACGTAGATATTGAAACTTTGTCTGGTGAGTATTGGCGTTTGAGGGCGAATCAATACGTTGATTTAACTATACATTTATCGAACTGTTAATCCGTAGGTCCCTGGTTCGAGCCCAGATCGAGGAGCCAAAGATGGTGCCATTTTTGAGGCCGCCCACGCGACGCGCAGGGCTTCGCTGTCCTGCCGCCGGCCGAGCCAGGCTGTGTAGGCCAGTGTGCCGATCCACCACCGACAGAACCACCGCCGCTTCGATCATCCGCAGGAGCCGGCCCCAAAAATAGCTGGGGAATTTCTGGAAGGCATTGGTCTGCTTTTCTTCAAGTTCGTTGGGGCCGTTCCGGGTCAGCCGCTTTGGCGTCCAACTCGGCGTGGTGAAGGCGGAACGCCAGCGCAAGCAGCGCCAGGGTAAACAACAGCCACAGCGGCAGCACTTCAATGGCACGGGCAAATGCCTGTTCCGCGGAACCGTCGTTTCGCATCGCGCGCAAGGCAAGCGCAAACAGCAGACTGGCAAAACCGTAGCCAAGATTGAACACCAGCCCCTTGAAGGAAAGAACGGTGGCGCGGTGCGCGGCGTCAACCCGGGCATTCAGCGTGTTCGAAACGATCAAGCCCAGCGCGGTCATCGCTGCAGCCAGGGGAATGGCGAACAACACGCCCCAGAACGGAATTTTGAACGCCACCCCGACCAGCCCGGCCAGCGTCAACGCCGCGAGAATCATGAAATTGCGCAGCAATGAACTGGTACGGGCCAGCGTTCTGGCAACCGGCGAGACCAGCATTCCCAGTCCGGCCATGCCGGCGCCGATCAGCCCGAAACTGGCCTCCGGCAGATCGATCAGGCGGAAGAACACGCTACCAAAGGTCAGGAACAGGCGAATCACGCTGTCGATCAGCACGCCACCGAGGATGACGAAGAGTGCCACCGGCGTGTGCAGAATCCAGGCACCGGCAGCCACGATGCCGTGCCAACTGCTGGCCGGATGACTTTTCGCCTGGGGCGTTGCGCCAACGGCGGGCGGCTCGCGCATGCCAAGCGCAAGCCATAGCACGAGCATCGCGCTGATCAGATTGAGCGCAATCGGAAAGCGCAGTGCCAGACCCTGATCGATGCGCAGATCGCTGCCGAGCACATCCATGATCCTGTTCAGCAGGTGTGGGTCATACACGGCGGCACCGACCAGCATGGCCAGCAGCATACCAAACGACTGCCAGTGCATGACATCGGCGAGTACGTCCGGCCACTCGGCGGCACGGGCTTCCGCCGCCAGGGAATCGTAGGCCAGGGATTCGTCTGCGCCGCTGGCCAAGGCCTCCGCGAGGCCGCTGAGGATGCGGTTGGCCAGGCAGAACAGCAACAGGACCACGCCCCCGTTGAGCGGTGCGACGAGCAGCACCACCATCTCCAGCACCATGCAGATCGCCGCCGCGACGATCAGCGGACGCCGTCCGACACGGTCGGCAAGCGCGCCGGACGGCACTTCGGCCAAGACAATGACAATCGCCCAGGCAAAATTAAGCAGCGTGTATTGCGTGGCCGAAAGTCCCAGGTCGAGGAACAGTACGGCCAATACCGGGTAGTAAAAGCGCGCGTTGAACAGCACGCGAAAGGCGATGAAGCGCTTTCGGTTGCGATCGGCAAGGCCTGAAGTTGGCGGGGTCATCAAGGTGCGCGGCCTTTCGGGCGATGACAACTGGGCATCAGGTGGCGAATTTCCGGCGGCCGGAGTAGAGGCTGGCATCCGGCCCCCGAGTATTCTCACGGTTGTGTGGGGCGTCCATCTTAACGCCCATGGCCGCGAGTTGTCAGCTACGGAGAATGAAATACGAATACGCTAAAGTCGGGCGCGGCCGGGTTTTCACAGCTCCCGGTTTCAGGCGGAAAGATGCGCGCTCTCCACCCTATAAAGGGCACCTCTAAAAATCGAGATTTCGTCATTCCCGCGAAAGCGGGAATCCAGGTTTTTCAATGCACTATAGATTCCCGCTTTCGCGGGAATGACGATTTTTAGAGGTGCCCTATAATCGAAGGCAGGATGCGTTTGGGGGAGTGTGCACATGGATCACATCGTCATCATCGGGGCCGGCCTGGCCGGTCTGACCGTAGCCGAAACCTTGCATGCCGAGGGCTTCGCCGGCGCGATCACGCTGCTGGGCGAGGAACCCTATCCGCCCTACCACCGGCCGCCCCTGTCCAAGGGCTTCCTGCTCGGACAAACCCACGAAGCCCAACTCTGGATGCGCGCGCCCGAGCTGCTGGCGAAGAAAGGCATCACGCAAAAACTCGGCGCTGGCGCGACGGCGATCGACCGTGCCGCACGCACCCTGACCCTCACCGACGGCTCGACGCTGGCCTACGATGGCCTTGCGCTATGCACCGGCTCGCGCCTGCGCCCCCTGCCGCTACCAGGCAGCGACTGGCGGGGCGTGCATGGCCTGCGCACGCTCGACGACGCGAAAGCCATCGCGGCGGAGCTGGCGTCGGCGCAGAGCCTGGTGGTCATCGGCGGCGGTTTCATCGGCCTCGAAGTCGCCGCCTGCGCGCGCAAGCTGGGCAAGCAGGTCACCGTGCTGGAAGCGGCCGAGCGCCTGATGGCGCGCGTCGTCAGCCCGCGGATTTCGCAGTTCTACCTCGACCTGCACCGCGGCCATGGCGTTGACATCGTGCTCGGCGCGATGGTGGCGGGACTCGTCGGTCATGACAACCGGATTACCGGACCGCGAATTCCCCGCCGATCTGGTACTGGTGGGCATCGGCGTCATCCCCAATGCCGAACTGGCGCAGGCGGCGGGGCTCGAGGTTGCGGGCGGCATCGTGGTCGATGGCGAAAGCCGCACAGCGGACCCGGCGATCGTCGCCGCCGGCGACTGCACCGTGCGCCGGCTGGCCGATGGCAGCCTGCTGCGTCTCGAATCGGTGCAGAACGCCACCGAACAGGGCAAGTCGGCTGCCTTTGCCCTGCTCGGCAAGGCGCGGCCGTTCGCCGGTGCACCGTGGTTCTGGTCCGACCAGTATGACGTCAAGCTGCAAATGATCGGACTGACCGCGGGGTACGATCAAACCGTCCTCCGCGGCTCGCCCGAGGCGCACAAATTCTCGCTCTTCTACTACCGCGCGGGCCGCCTGCTGGCGATCGACTCGATCAATCAGCCGGCCGAGCACATGGCCGGCCGCCGGCTGTTCGAGCAGGGCATCTCGCCCACTCCGGAGCAGGCGGCCGATAGCGGCTTCGCGCTGAACACCTTGCTCAGTTGACAGTGGCGGGTGCCGCGTCCGGCGACGGCTGGCGCCGCTGTTCGCGTCTTTCCTCGCGCCGCTGCTGCATCTTTTCCCGGAACTCCGCCTTCTTCGCTTCGCACGCCTTGGGGTCAGCCTCGCAGCGTTTCTTCATTTCCTCGCGCCGCGCCTTCATTTCCTCGCATTTTTGCGGATGCTCGGCGCACATCCGTTCGTGCATTTTTTCGCGATGCTCGCGGCGGATGTCCTTGCAGTGTGCGGGATCCTTTTCGCAGGCAGCGCGAACTTCCTCGTGTTCCTTGCGCATGCGCTCCTTCATTTCGGCGCATTTCTCGGGGTTCTCGGCACAGCGCTTCTGCATTTCCTCGCGCATTGCATGCCGTGGCCCGGCATCAGGCGCAGCCTGGGCCGACGGCGGTTCGGCATGGGCGAGGGAAACACCGGCAACCAGCAACAATGCGGCAAGCAGCTTGTTCATGTGATTCTCCTTTCAGGATCAAACAACGAAATCCGGTGGCGCAAAGCGGCCGCCACGCACTTCCCGAATCCATGTCCCACCAGCGTTCGAGGACGGTGGAGAGATCAAGGCATCCTCGACGACATGATGCCGCAGCGGTTCGCCCCAAACTATTTCACACGCCGCGAAGTTGTAATTCCATGTTTCAGGCAGGGGCAAAAACCCAGGCCAACCCCTTGTCTATATGCACGCTCCGGCATATAGTTTGCCCCCTCATGAACGCCAACGACCGCATCATTCCCATCGCCGTCGCGCCAGCGCCGAGTTTTCCCTCGGCGGCTCCGGCCGCACCTGGCGAACCCCTGCGCGACACGCGCGGACGGGCGTTGCGCGACCTGCGCATTTCGGTCACCGACCGCTGCAATTTCCGCTGCGTGTATTGCATGCCGAAGACCGTGTTCGGCCGCGACTATCCCTTCCTGCCGCGCGAACAACTGCTCTCCTTCGAGGAAATCACCCGGCTGGCCCGCCTGTTCGTCGTCCAGGGCGTCGAGAAAATCCGCATCACCGGCGGCGAGCCGTTGCTGCGCCATGGACTCGAACGCCTGATCGAGCAACTGGCCGAACTACCGGTCGAGCTCACGCTGACCACCAACGGCTCGCTGCTGGCCGCTCAGGCGCACGCCCTGAAAGCGGCCGGACTCAACCGCGTCACCGTCAGCCTCGATGCCCTCGATCCGCTCGTCTTCCAGCGGATGAGCGATGTCAATTACGCGGTCGAAGACGTGCTGGCCGGCATCGACGCGGCGGCGGCCGCGGGCCTCGCGCCGGTCAAGGTGAATTGCGTGGTCAAGCGCGGCACCAATGACGATCAGATACTGCCGCTGGCCCGCCACTTCCGTGGCAGCGGCCAGATCCTGCGTTTCATCGAATACATGGACGTCGGCAGCTCGAACGGCTGGAAGATGGACGAAGTTCTCTCCTCCACCGAGGTCATCGCCCGCATCGACCGCGAGTTTCCGCTCGAAGCCATCGACCCGAACTATCCCGGCGAAGTGGCCGAACGCTGGCGTTATCGCGATGGCGGCGGCGAGATCGGCGTCATCTCCTCGGTCACCCAGGCCTTTTGCAGCACCTGTACCCGCCTGCGGCTGTCGACCGAGGGCAAGCTCTACACCTGCCTCTTCGCCCAGGGCGGGCACGATCTGCGCGACCTCCTGCGCGGCGGCTCGAACGACGAGCAACTGAGCCGCGCCATCGCCGGCATCTGGCGCGCGCGCGCGGATCGCTACTCGGAAATCCGCACCGCCGCCACGGCCCCGCGGCGCAAGATCGAAATGTCCTACATCGGCGGGTAAACTGCGGCCTGCGCTTCACGCCGCGGTTTAACTTCGACAGGCTTTCACTACCATGACCTCGCTTCTCGATTCCCTGATGCCCGCCACCAGCGGCCCCGAAGGCCTGTCCGTCGAACAGGCGCGCCGCCTGATGCTCGATCACCTCGCGCCCGTTACCGGCGTCGAGCGGCTGTTTGTCCGCCAGGCGCTCGACCGCGTGCTTGCCGCCGACGTGATTTCGCCGCTCGACGTGCCGGCGCACGACAACTCGGCGATGGACGGCTGGGCAGTGCGCCACGCCGATCTCGCCGCCGACGGCGAGACGCGGCTGAAGATCGTCGGCACCGCCTTCGCCGGCCGCGCCTTCGAGGGAAAACTCGGCGCCGGCGAAGCGGTGCGGATCATGACCGGCGCCGTGCTGCCTCCCGGCGCCGATGTCGTGGTGGTGCAGGAAGTGGCGCGCAGCGAAGGCGATGCCGTGATCATTCCGCCCGGCCAGCGCCGCGAGCAGAACGTGCGCCGCGCCGGAGAGGACTTGCGCACCGGCAGCCCGGCGATCACCGCCGGCAAGCGGCTGCGTCCGGCCGAACTCGGCCTGATCGCCTCGCTGGGACTGGCCGAAGTCAGCGTGCGCCGCCGGGTGCGCGTGGCGCTGTTTTCCACCGGCGACGAACTGCGCTCGCTGGGCGAGCCGCTCGCCGCGGGCATGATCTACGACAGCAACCGCTATACGCTGTGGGGCATGCTCACCCGCCTCGGCTGCGAGGTGCTCGACATGGGCGTGATCCGCGACGAACCCGCCGCGCTCGAAGCGGCGATGCGCACAGCGGCGGCCTCGTGCGACGCGATCATCACCAGCGGCGGCGTCTCCGTCGGCGAAGCCGACTTCATCAAGCAACTGATGCAGCAACTGGGCGAAGTCGCCTTCTGGAAAATCGCCATGAAGCCCGGCCGGCCGATGGCTTTCGGTCGCCTCCAGCCCGAGGGCAAGGCCGGTCCCGCCGCCTGGCTGTTCGGCCTGCCCGGCAATCCGGTGGCGGTGATGGTGACCTTCTACCAGTTCGTCCGTCCGGCGCTGCTCAAGCTGGCCGGAGTCGATCCGCTGCCGCCCTTCCCGGCCCTGCCCGCGCGGCTCGCCGAACCGCTACGAAAGGGGCGCGAACGCACCGAGTTCTACCGCGGCGTGCTGTTCGAACAGGAAGGCCAGTGGTGGGTACGGCCGACCGGCGCGCAAGGCTCGGGCATCCTGCGCTCGATGTCCGCGGCCGACTGCTTCATCGTACTCGAGCCCGGCCGCGAAAAAGTCGGCGTTGGCGAGACGGTGAATGTGCAGCTGATGAACGGGTTGGTATAGCCCGACCGGCGAGCGATTTACCGTCCTGCCCAGCGGGCCGTCGCCTGATCGTCGCTTTCGCGTGCCTCGACCCAGTGGCCGCCGGCCGGGGTTTCTTCCTTCTTCCAGAACGGGGCGCGGGTTTTCAGATAATCCATGATGAATTCGCAGGCGGCGAACGCCTCGCCGCGATGCGCCGCGGCGACGGCGACGAAGACGATCTGCGCGCCCGGTTCGAGCCGGCCGACGCGATGGATCACCCGCACCGCTACGAGCGGCCAGCGGCCTTGCGCCGCTTCGACGATGTCCGTCAGCGCCTGCTCGGTCATCCCCGGATAGTGTTCCAGCGTCATCGCCACGACTTTTTCCGCCGCGGCGGCATGCACCTTGTCGGCCCGCACATAGCCGATGAAGCTGGCCGTCGCGCCGATGTCCTCGCGCCCGGCAACCAGCCGCGCGATCTCGGCACCGGCATCGAAGTCGGCTTCCTGCACGCTCACCGAAAATCCATCCTGCATGATCAGCCTCCGGTCACCGGCGGAAAGAAGGCGATCTCGTCGCCGCTGTTGAGCGGCGCATCGAGGCCGACCATGTGCTGATTGACCGCCACCCGCAGGTTTTTCGCCGTCGCCAGCGCCGGCCACGGCTCGCCACGGGCCGCCAGCCAGTCACGCAGAGCGCCGACCTGGACGATCCCCGCCGGCACGTCGACCGCTTCGGCAGCCACGCCCAGCGCCTCGCGCAGGCCGGCAAAAAACAGAACCTTCACCTTCATCAGCGGCTCACTTCCTTTCACAACAGTTCGGAAAACGGCAGGAAGCGCACTGTATCACCGCGGCGGATCGCCTGGCGCGGCGGATTGTCGAGCAGGCCATCGGCCCAGGCGCAGGAGGTCAGCACGCCGGCGCTCTGGTTCGGGAACAGGCTCACGCTGCCGTCTTCGTCCAGCCGGGCACGCAGGAATTCGCGGCGCGCATCGCCCGCCCAGTCGAAGCCGGCGCGCGCCGCGACGGCCCGCGGCGCATGCTCGCTGGCGCCTTGCAGCTTGCGGATCAGGGGCCGCACCAGCATGACGAAGGTGACGAAGCTCGACACCGGGTTGCCGGGCAGGCCGATGAAGGGCACCGTCGCCGTCTCGCCGGCGTCGAGTTTTGGGTTCCCTGATTTTTTCACCTGACCAAAGGCTAGCGGCTTACCCGGCTTGATCGCGATCTGCCACAGAGCAAGGCTGCCTTCGGCCTCTACCGCTGGCTTGACGTGATCCTCCTCGCCGACCGAGACACCGCCGCTGGTCAGGATCAGGTCGTTCTCCGCCGCCGCCGCACGCAGGGCGGCCCGCGTCGCCGCCAGGTTGTCCGGCACGATGTCGAGGTCGGCCACCGTGCAGCCGAGGTTTTCCAGCAGGGCGCGCAGCGTGTAGCGGTTCGAGTTGTAGATGCCGCCGGGCTTGAGCGGCTCGCCGGGCATCGCCAGCTCGTCGCCGGTGGAAAACAGCGCGACGCGCAGGCGGCGCAAGACTTCCAGTTCCGCCGCGCCGACCGAGGCGGCCAACCCCAGCTGCGCCGGGCCGAGCAGGCAGCCCGCCGCCAGCACGCGGCTGCCGGCGGCGATGTCCTCGCCCCGGCGGCGGATCCATTCGCCAGCTCGCGGCAGATGCTCGACGATCACCGTGTCGCCCTCGCGCGCGCAGCGCTCCTGCATGACCACCGCATCGGCACCGGCAGGCACCGGCGCGCCGGTGAAAATTCGCGCCGCCGTGCCGGGCGCCAGCGTATGGCCGAGACCGCCGGCCGGGATGCGCTGCTCGACCACCAGCCGGGCGCCGGCAGCCGGCACATCGGCCGCGCGCAGCGCATAGCCGTCCATCGAACTGTTGTCCAGCGGCGGCACGTCGATCGGCGAGACCAGCGCCGTGGCCAGCACCCGGCCGTGGGCGAGGAAGGTCGACACCCGCTCGCTCGCCGTGACCGGCAGGACTTTGGCCAGCAGCCGCTCGCGCGCCTCTTCAAAACTCAACAGACTCATTGCAAACCCTCGTGGCGAAGAATGAACTCGAAAATCGCGTCATGGTCGTTGAGACTCAGTACCGGCAAATCGGTTTCCCGGCCGAGAATATCGACCTCGTCGGTGGCCACGCCGACCAGGGTCTCCACCATGCTGGCCTGGATCAGGGGTTTGCCCAGCGCCACCCGATGCACCACCAGCTTGGGGATCGCCACGTGCTTGAAGCCTTCGACCAGCACCAGATCGCAGTCGGAAAAGCGCGCCAGCTGTTCATCGAGCGAGGGCTCCGGCGCGCCGCGCAATTCGTGCATCAGCACCCAGCGCTGATCGGACATCAGCAGAACCTCGCTGCATCCGGCTTCGCGCAGGCGAAAGGAATCCTTGCCCGGATGGTCGATGTCGAAATGGTGATGGGCGTGCTTGATCAGCGAGACCTTGAGCCGACGGCCGACAAAACGCGGGATCAGGGCTTCGAGCAGGGTCGTCTTGCCCGCACCGGAATAGCCCGCCAGACCGAACACTTTCATCCCGCTTCCAGCTCCTTGTTCTGCTCCTTGGCCTGCTCCTTGTTCTGTTCCTTCCGCTCGTCGGTGCACGGCACGATGCGCACCGCCGCGAAGCCGCCGCCGGGGGTACGGAAATTGGTGGTCTGTCCCTGCCACAGCCGCGCCGCGAACAGCTGCACCTTGCCGGCATAGGCGAAGGCGCGCAAATCGAGCTTGAGCGGCGCCGTGGCAGTTTCTCCGGCGGCGGTGCGCAGGGTGCGCAGCGAAGGCGGCACCAGCGCCTGGGCGACATAGTCGGCGGCGAGGATCTCGTCAAACACCCGGCGGGTGAGCTTGTCGCCGCGATAGGCGGCTTTCGAGCCGAAGCCGGCGACCGGCTTGAAAAACAACTGGCGGCGCTCTGCCCACAGGACATCGGCATCCTCCGGACGAACGATCCGGGTACGCGGCACATGCCGGACGAGCAGATCACGGCTCGCGTCCTCCACGCCCAGCGCGGCGAGCGCGGCCGGATCGGAAAACAGCACCAGATTGCGCTTGTCGGCATACAGCGCATGCGCCCGCGGCTGCGGCGTGATGACCACGGCATCGGCAAGATACGCCTCGCGCAGGGCGGCGGCGTTTGCGGCCTCGAAATAAAAATCGGTCAGCCGGTTATAGACCAGATCGATGCGCTGCTCACCGTGCCAGAGCGCGCCCCGACGAAAGACCAGCGCCTCGGGAGGCACGATCAGCGCGGTGCTGCCCGCCGCGGCGAACAGTCGCTGGAAAAGCTGGAACTCGGGATAAAGATACTGACTCTCGGGCGTTTCATCGACGATCGCCACCGTGCGCGGAAAGTCGGCGTTGGCGGGACGGCGAGCCTGTTCCCATTCGGCGCGGAACATGGCGATCAGCGCGACCTCGAACGCCGCGCGGCCCGGCGAACCGGAGACGAGCTGCGCGATGTCGGCGCAACAGGCCTGTTGTGCCGCGTCGAGCAGGGCAATCAGCAGACCGCCACCGGGATTGGTGTTGATTTCGATGAGCTGTGGCCCCTGCGGGCCGAGATGGAAGTCGAAACCGAGAAAGGCGCCACGATTGGCCACCACCTGCCGCGCGACCGCCGGCGCCTGTTCGAGCACCTGCGACGGGTAAGCCGGCCGTGCCACCACCGCCTCGACGGCGGCAATCACTTCCGCGATGCGCCGGGCTTCGGCTTCGCTGATGAACACCATCGATTCGGAGAATAGATGCGGCCGCTCGGCGAGCAAGGCCGCGGCCAGTTCCGGCTCGAGCGCCGTCAGGCGGGAAGCCAGCGGCGAGGGAGCGGTCAGGGCGCAGGCGCAGGCATCGTTCAACGCCCGCGCCCGGGTAACGCAGTCCAGATCATTCATCGGCGAATTCTACTTGACTTACCGTGCTGCCGAAGAACGCCTCCACCTCGGCCAGCTCGCGCGTCCGCCGCATCGGCGGCAGCGACTGCCAGACCCGCCGGCCGTAGGGTTTGGAGATGAGGCGCGGGTCGCAAATCATCAGCACGCCGCGATCGGCTTCGTCGCGGATCAGCCGGCCGGCGCCCTGCTTCATGTTGATCACGGTGCGTGGCAACTGGTACTCCAGAAACGGATTGCGCCCCGCCTGGCGCAGGCTCTCGATGCGCGCGGCAAGCACCGGATCGTCGGGCGGCGCGAAGGGCAGCTTGTCGATCACCACCAGCGAGAGCGCCTCGCCGCGCACATCGACACCTTCCCAGAAACTCTGGCTGGCGACCAGGATCGCATTGCCGAGCCGGCGAAAACGTTCGAGCAGTTCGCGCTTGCTGCCCTCGCCCTGCATCAGCAGCGGCAACGCGAGTCCTTCCCGCTCGAGCTTTTCCTGCAACAGCTCGCGCACCCGGCGCATTGCCCGCAGGCTGGTGCACAGCACGAAGGCCCGCCCACCGGCCGCGCGGATCACCGGCCAGGCGGCCTCGGCGACGGCCTCGACGTAGTGCGCGCTGTTCGGATCGGGCATCGCAGCGGGGGCGTAGAGCAAGGCGTTCCCGGCATAGTCGAAGGGACTGCCCCACAGCGCGGTGGCCGCCTCGGTCAGCCCGAGGGCCGTGCAGTAGTGGGAAAAATCGTTGCCGACGGCGAGCGTGGCGGAGGTGAAAATCCAGGCCCGCGGATGGCCGGCCATCTGCCGGCGGAAGATCGGCGCCACATCGAGCGGGGTGAGATTGAGCACCAGGGCATGCGAATAGACCTCCAGCCACTTCACCGCGGCGCCCTTTTCAACCGCCTCCGCCGTGTTTTCCGCCACATTTTTCGCCGCGGGCACGCCGCCCTCGCGCCAGTGGGCCAGGCCCGTGAGCAGCTCCTGCGCGCGCCCGCGCGCATTGCCCAGCCCCTCGCTGCGCTCGGCCTGGGCATCGAGATGCCGCGCGAGTTCCTGCAAGGCTGCGGCGACCTCGGCCAGTGCCGCGACGAAGCCGGCTTCGCCTTCGACCTGGGCGGCGGCCAGACGCAGGTTCTCGCCCTTGACCGCCAGCCGCAGATCGCGCGCCGCCTTGTCGAGCCGGGCGCTCGCCTCCTGCAGCGGCGCATAGTCCTTGCAGGCGGCGAGCCCCTCGGCGCGCGCATCGCGCGCCAGCTCGATCAGCTGCGCGGTGGACAGGCTCTCGCCGAAGAACAGGCCGGCCACTTCGGGCAACTGGTGCGCCTCGTCGAAGATCACCGCGTTGCAGGCCGGCAGCAGTTCGCCCAGGCCCTCGTCCTTGAGCATGACATCGGCAAAGAACAGGTGATGATTGACCACCACCACGTCGGCCAGCTGCGCATTCTGCCGCGCGGTGAGCACGAAGCAGCCCTTGACCTGCGGACATTCCTGGCCGAGACAGTTCTCGCGGGTCGAGGTCGCCACGTTCCAGGCCGGCGAATCCTCGGGCACGTCGTCGCATTCGGCCCGATCGCCGGTTTTCGTGCGCTCGGCAAAGCGCGCGATCTTGCGCAGATGCGCCGCCTCTTCGCGCGTCGCCAGCCGCCCGGCGGTGAGCGCGCGTTCGAGGTGATAGGGACAGACGTAGTTGGCGCGCCCCTTGAGCAGCGCGATCGAGGCGCCGACCTTGAGCGCGGCGCGCACCGTCGGCAGATCGCGATCGAAGAGCTGATCCTGCAGGTTCTTGGTGCCGGTGGAGACGATGACCTTGCCGCCCGAGAGCAGCGCCGGGACCAGATAGGCAAAGGTCTTGCCGGTGCCGGTGCCGGCTTCGACCACCAGCGCGGAATTTTCGCGCAACGCCTCGGCGATGCGGCACGCCATCTCGACCTGCTGCGGACGCGGCCGAAAACCGGCAATCGACGCGGCAAGCGGCCCGTCGGGAGCAAAGAGGCGGTCGAGGTCGATGGAGAAATCCGGGGCAGTCATGGCGGGCGCGGCATGGTAGCACGCGGCCTGATGCCCGTTTCAGCGCAGCTCTTCGACCTGCACGAAAACTCGGATTTGGCGAGACGCCGAATTCGTGCCCTGCCCGGCGATTTGCGTCGTCTCAGCCCTCGTCTCACCGCTCGCCCCGCCCAGTTCAAGCCACTCGCCGAGCCGTCCGCTGACCGTGGTGAACAGCTCGAACGTGTTTACCGTGCCGGGCAGTGACCCGGCGCTGGCCTCCACTGGGCGGATGGTCAGCGTCACCTGCTCGCCGGCAAGATGCGGCACGGCGATGAAGCCGCTGCCCAGATCGCGCTGCACCAGACTATCCGCAACCACCACGCCAACCGGCGTCAGCACCACCTGACGCATGGGTAGCACCAGGGATTGACCGGCCATGATCGAGGCCGGGGCATCCTCAAGGGTCTGCACCTCCTGTAGCGTCGTGCGCCGCTCGCTGCGCGTGGCTTGCCCGAGGCGCGCCGTGCCTTGCACCACGGGGCGGCCGCTGCCGAGTACGACACGGCCGGCGAGATCGGCCTCCGTCCGGCCCGCGTCCTCCGCGCCGGAAAGGCGCAGGCGGATCAGCAGCCGGCGAGGCGGGGTATCGAGCGTAGCGACAAGCCGGCCGATCTCCTCCCGGTTGCGCGGCGAAGCGCGCAAGAACAGCTTGTCGCCGACGCCACTCAATGTCCCTCCCGGCTCGACGAACGGCGCAAGTTGCGGCAGCAACTGACTGGCCTGGCGATGTTGCAGCGGGATGATCTCCAGCGGCTGGGCCAGCGCCGTCGCCGTCCACAGGATCAACAGCAGTAGCCAGCGCATGATGCCCTCCTCACTCCAGCAAAAAATCGCGCACCATGGCGATCTGTTCCTCACTCATCAGCCAGGGCGCATGACCGACGCCGTGGAATTCCACCACCTCGACCGGCGGCCCCGACGCCTGCATGCGCCGCACCGTCTCCGCCGTCAGCAGGTCGGAATCCGCGCCGCGCAGCACCAGCACCGGGCAACGCACGCGCGCCCAGAGCGACCACAGATCGAGGCCGAATAGCAGGTCGATCTCGAACTCCACGCCGCTCATGCCGTGCCGGGGCAGGCTGCGCATGATGTCGGGATCCCAGCCGAGGCGAAAGCCGCCGGTCGCGACCGGTGCGATGCTATGCCGGGTAACTTCTCGCCACCGTGCGTCGTCGAGCGGACCGAAGCCGGCACAAGCCTCGCGCAGATAGGCTTCGGCCGCCGCCAGATCATCGAAGTGCGGATAACCGTTGCCATGCATTCCCTTCAGCCGCAACAACGCCCGCCAGGACACCTGCGGGCCGACGTCGTTGAGCACCAGCCGGCGGATCGGCGCGTCCGGCCGCGCCGCCAGCATCATGCCGATCAATCCGCCCATCGAAGTGCCCACCCAATCGACCTGCGCCACCCGCGGCTCGGCGCGGCGGGAAAACCAGCGTGACCAGAAGCGGCGTGGCGCGGATGCCGTCAGCCGCGCGATCAGTTCCATCGCATCCGACTGGTAGAGGGCGAAGCCGTAGTCTTCCTTGTGCTCCAGCCAATCGCTGCGGCCACGACCGACGACATCCATGCAGGCAACCCGGCAGGCCGCGGACAAGGCCGCCGCCAGCGCATCGAAATCGCGGCCGTTGCGCGTCAGCCCATGCACGCAGACCACGCGCCGGGCCGCATCCACCCGCCCCCATTCGGTATAGGCCACCGTATGCACACCCCGAGGGTCGGGCGCGGAGAATTGCAGCAGACGAGGTTGGCAAGCCATGCCGGAAGAATGCCAGCTTTCATGGCCGGAGGAAAGTCGGCGCTGACGATACGGCGATCCGGAATAGGCCGGAGATCAGCAGCGGGCCAGAAGAACATACAGCCCACCGGAGCGGGCTGTGTGTTTTGCAACGTTGGCTGAGCGGACGACCGTTCCACAATGTTGTCATAGCATTCCACAACGTGCCACAAACCCATAGCTGGTGCGGCTTCCCGAAAAACTTATTATTTCACGACGACTCACTGAATCCCACAAAATCCCAGTCGAATCTTGGGATCAAAACGGGGGGTTAAAAATTATGGCGAAGACGACAAATTTCTGCGGTTCAGCAAACTGTCGCCTCCTCCACACTCGCTGTGGAAGGCTTCGTTTCTACTTTTTTGGCTCTGTTGAATTTCAAGTGGGTTAAGCGGCATGAGGGTTGATTTTCGAGAAATCGAGCTTGCCGGCAATGGGAAAGACGACGGCGCAAATGGTTGAAAAGCTGCTATAGCCACGCGCCTTGCGCTTGGCGGCCGGAACAGCCCGTTGATGGCTTCGAGGAAGCCATTGGTCTGTCGGGTCTGCGTCCAGGCGACGATGCCCTCCACATGAGAGCGAATCATCCGAGGAAACCCGCTTTTACGGCGACAGCGCCTACCGGGGCAAGGCGCAACGGGAGCGGCTCAAGGAAATCGCGCCGCAGGCGAAGGATTTCACCAACAAGCGGGCTTACCGGAACGCGCCGCTGACCGATGCAGACCGGGAGACCAACCGCCGCAAGTCCAGCATCCGCTCCAAGGTCGAGCATCCGTTCCTGACCCTCAAGCGGCTGTGGGGCTTCGCCAGGGTACGCTATCGCGGTCTGACGAAGAATGCCAACCGGGCCTTTGCCATGCTGGCGATGCTGAATGTCGTCAAATGGGGACGACCGCTGACGGGAGAGGTGCGCCCGGCATGAGCGGAAGACCGGGGAATTCCCCGCTTTCACCGCCATAACCGGGCAGCCATCGATGAAATTTCGACTCGTTTCACAATTCGCCCTCAGTTTGAACCTGTCGTCGCGCTCGGCGGTGGCTTGTTCAGCGTTTCCTTAGCCACCTCCTTCATTGGCTCGACCTTCGAGCGCATCACGTTGGTCGCCCATTGCAGCAACATACCGCGCACGACATTGACCTGCTTGCGTTCGAGAATTTCTCGCAACTGTTCCTCCTTGCAGAACCAGCACCGGACGGTTCGCTTGGTGGTTGCCTGGGCCACCAAGACATCCAGATCGTTGCGAGCATCCGCTGCCAGATTCGCCCGGTCATGCAGCAGCTTCCAGCGCAATCCCTTGAGGCTTGGATCGGTGCGCTGTTCAATGCGACGGATCTTGTCGACAGCGGCGTTGGCATAAGCGATGACGTGGAACTTGTCGAAGGTGATCTGAGCGTTGGGCAGATGCTTCGATACGCCACCGATAAAGGCGGGCGACATGTCGATGGAGATGGATTCGACCGCCAGCCGCGTCACTTCAGAGAAGTCTGACCTGCACCAGACTCAGGTCGACGTAACGCTTGCAGATGGCCGTCACCTGATGCCAGGAGAAATTCACCAAGCGGGAGACTGCTGTGAAGATCATCTCGCGACACAGCGTCAGAACCAGTGCCTCAAAAAGCAGGGTGAAGCCGGCGAGCTTTCCCGCCCACCTCGGCTCGACCTGGCGAACACCACCATCAGGCAACTTGACTCGCGGCACACGCACCGCCAACCGACACTCGTGCTGGAAGAAGTTCAGGTGCCGGTAACGCTTGGTCACGGTGTCGTGGACGGGATGAATGCCGTCCATGTCGGGAACAGCGAAGCGGCTACCGGTGACAAAATCCACGGCGATGGTCAGTTCCTTCTTCCCAGCGTCGAAATCAACCCCGTTGATGAACCATGGATCGGCAATGCCCAGCGCGGCTTCAAACAACTTCGCGCTCATGTCTGTCCTGTCACTCTCGTTCGGTCGGGCGCGTATCCTACCTGCCTCGCCTTCCTTCCAATCGCCGCTTGGGTCTCTATGGCCGGATGCGTAACAGCGCCGCCTCCAGCCATAGACCAGCGCATCGCCCGGTTCCAGGCGTCAAGGGTTCGCTCCGCCGGGCTTCGCCCGCCCCTGATCCCTAGCCTCGGGCTGCCTTCGTCATGCACAGTTACCCACTCGAAATTCAAGAGAGGCAGAATAGAGATCGTGACACCAAAGCCGCTCAAGCCGCACGGGAAATTGCCAAACGCTTCCTCGCCGACCCGGGGCTTGCGGCCTTGTGGTGCTCGATGAACTTACCTATGCCTTCAAGTACGGCCGGCTCGCTATTGATGAAGTCATCGCCGCGACAAAATCACGACCCTGCCATCAACATCTGGTGATAACCGGTCGGGGTGCTCCGCAAGCATTGATTGACGCTGCCGATACGGTAAGTGAAGTCGGCCTGATCAAGCACGCTTTCAAAGTCGGGGTCAAAGCGATGCCGGTATGGAGTATTGAATCAGGCGATTTTAGATTCAGTAACTGTGGTTTGCTTATAGCGCCGCAGCTTCGCGCACAAGATGGCGGGCGACAAAATAACTGGCGGCGATCATGGCGATGACGCCAATACCGAAATACAGCTCCTTGCCCGCGCTCCACGCAGTAACGTCTTGTGAAAAATAGCGGGCCACACCGAAAGCGGCAACCGACAGGCTCATGCCCGCGATCATCAGGCCCATGATGCGCGAAGCGAAACGCGCCATCTGATCGGAACGGCGCAACAGACGCGATATCCACAGGCTGTTGATGCTATCGCTGGTCATCATACCGAGCGCGAATACCATGCCGAGCACCAGAGCGTGCTGCCAGCTACCGAACTGAGTGGCTGTGAGCGCATACAAAGTGGCCTGACTCAGGGTATCGAACGACAGTGCAAACAAGGCGCCGATGGCGGCGATCAGCAGGGGGTTGCCGGCTTCCTGCAAGCGGCCCAAAAAACGTCCTTTGATACCGATGGTTCGTACGACTTTGTGCGCGGGAGCGATCAACACGGCACGCAAGTTGATCACGCCTATCAGGGTAAGAAAGAAAATGGAAATCCAAGCGCCCAGATCATCCACCCATTGTGGTAATGCCCAATGTATTGCCACCATGCCTGCCACGACAGAAACGACAACAACCACAGTACCGTGACCCAACGAGAAGAGAAAACCGCACCAGCGCGCGACGCGTCTGTTGTTGCGGATATTGAAGCGGGTCAAGCCATCGATCATCGCCAGATGGTCGGCATCGAGGCCATGTTTCAGCCCCAGAACCAATACCAGCAGCATTAGCGCGAACCAGCTATTCGGCAAGATTTCCATCGTTTACTCCTAGCGTTTAACCTCAGTGTTCGTACCTTCAACGCCACCTTGTGCCCGTCATTCTGTCGAGCAATTCGACAATACGGGAGCGACTCGGATGGTAACCAATAAAAACCAGTTCGGCTTTCGGGTTGGCCTCCGCTCCTGCTCCCGTCAAGCAGCCCACTTTGATGCGAGACCGCACACCCTGCACCAACAGGTGCTGAGACTTACTCAATTGTTCTCCATTGGCTGTCGCAAAACCCTTCAAGCGCAGGATTGGCTCGCACTGCACAACTTGTTGCAAGGCTAACCGCAGCTTGTCCGCCTGCTGCGGCTCGCCGCTGCGCAGTACGAACGACTGCCAGCCCGGATCGTGTTCATGAAAATGCTTATGCGTGGCGAGGCCATGCACATGGGCCGGCTGGCCAAAATGCGAATGGCCATCAAAACGCATCTGGTTCGCCGGCGGCTGACTATCGCCCGTCGGGGTATAACGCACAGGGCCGTGATGCGGATCGCGCGTACCCGCGCTCGCCGAGTGCAGGCGCAGGCCCAGCGTCAAACGTACATCCAGCTTCGCACCCCATGCCAACTCCAGAAACCGCACGTCCGGCGCAATATTCCGCACTTGTGTCTCGGCTTGCAAAAGCACGGGCTCATCCAGATCATCGATCTTGTTGAGCACGACAATATCAGCATACTCAAGCTGACGTTCAAACAGCACGGCAACCGATTCGCCTTGTGCAGCCGCAAAGCCGCCGGATAGCAGCAGCGGCGTATCCACCACGGCCAGTGTCGCATCCAGCACAAAATCGCCGCACAACGCCGGGCTTTGCAGCGCTGCCATCACTGCCGTCGGCAGGGCCAGGCCCGAAGTTTCGATCAGCACATGGTCGATGTGATTGCGCCGCGCACGAATCGCCAACATCGCCGGAAAAAATTGATCGTCCTCGCCATAAGCCACGAGGCCGTTGTTTAGCTCATGTATCTCAACGTGCCGATCATTTCTGTCATTTTCGCGAGCGTCATCCGTTCGCAACAACGCGCCATCAATCGACACTTCGCCGAACTCGTTCACCAGAATCGCCAGCCGGCGCAAATCGCTACCCTTGAGCAGGTTGGACAACAAGGTTGTCTTGCCAGAGCCGAGAAAGCCGGTAACGATGGTGACGGGAATGAGCGAAGCTGTCGCGGAAATCACTGCACGACTCCTAAATACCTGCCATCAACTCAAGCACACCTGCAACATCCGCTGCAATCAGCGGATAGTTGATCTGCGGTCGCCGTACCACCAGCAAGGGGATGCCGAGGGCGGCGGCGGCGGCGGATTTTGCACCGTAACCACCGGCCTCGCCCGAGTCTTTGGTAACGACGCAATCGATACCCCAATCACGCCACAGTGCTTCATTGAAGGCCGATGAGAATGGGCCTTGCATGGAACAGATATGGCTGGCCGGCATGCCCAGGCTCAGTGCTTGACGCAGGAAATCAGGCTCTGGGGTGATGCGCACAAACCACTCGCACTCGCTCGCGCCTTCGGTATTGAGGAAGGTGGCGAGATCCTTCGATCCGGTGGCGAGGAAAATACGTTTGCTGCGTTTGATCGCAAGACGTGCAGCCGTATCCATGCTGTCGCAAACCTCAGTGCCTTGCGCCGACTGCGCTGTCAGATTGCCGGGGCGCTCGAAGCGCAGATAAGGCAAGGCCAATTCCTGCGCCAGCGCCATCAACTGGCGAGACATTTCTTCGGCATAGGGATGTGTTGCATCGACGATGACTTTTGCCTCGCTGCGACGCAAGTCCTGACGGCGCATCTCGATGCCACGCCGCCCGGCCAACACATGAATGCCGGAGAAGCTTTGCTGCGCCACCCTTTTGGCAACCTCGCCGCCGTAAGTTGTCGCCGCCGAGAGCACGACCGGCGTGCCACGACCGGCAATCTCGCGCGCCAGCGCATTGCCGTCGCTGGTACCGGAGAAGACCCATGCCGCATTGAGCGGCAGTTCGTCTGCCACTGCCGCAATTGGTTCGTCGGCATTTTCACTGACGGCACCGGTGCCAGTGACCCGCGACTGATCCCAGTCGCCATAGCCGCGCGGCGTAAAGATCCAGCCACGCCTGCGCTGCGTGTAGCGATTACCGATCACCAGCGACGTCAGCATGTCGAAACGGCGGCCGGGCAACTCTTCCAGCGTGCAGATATCGACCGACTGCCCCGGACGGTAGGCATTGCGCACGATGCCGCACAGCGTGTCGGCGCGTTTGTGTTCGAGCATGATGCGCAGGATGCGATACACGCCTTCAGGCCGTCCCTTGCTCTGCACGTTGTAGAACACGGCGGCCAGATCGGCCTGCGCGATATGCCGCGCCCGCGTTTCAATCCACTCCCACGGGCACAGCAGATCGGACAAGCTCAACGTGGCGAAGTCGTGCGACAACGGCGCGCCGAGTAGCGAAGCGCAGGCATTGGCTGAGGTGATGCCCGGCACCACGCGCACCTCAAAGGCATCGTCCTCGCGCATGTCCTCGAAGGCCAGAGTCGCCATCGCATACACGCCGATGTCGCCGCTCGATATCAGCGCTACAGTACGTCCGCTACGCGCCAGATCGAGCGCCAGTTGCGCGCGCGCGCGTTCCTGCGTCAGCGGCGGCGAATGGATTTCCTTGCCCTTGATCCACGGCTCGATCCAGCGCAGATACAGCTCATAGCCGACGATGACGTCGCTTTCTTCCAGTGCTTGTCGTGCCAGCGGCGCGATCAGGTCGGCCGTGCCGGGGCCGACCGAGACCATGTTCAATTTTCCATTCATACCTTGTCCTCGAGGATGGCAACTGCCACGCCATCGCATACCATCTTCGGCACCAAAAGATGCCCACGGGGGAAGGCCAGGAGTGCACAGGGTTCGCACACGCCATCCACACCCACATTCTGTTTCACCCAGTCGGAGGGCTTGCTCACCCACGACCGCGCCGCCACGGTGTCGCGCGCGAACACGCGCAACGCAAGACCGTGGCGTTCGCAAAATTCGAGCAGGCCGGGTTCGTTCGCCTTCAGGTCGATCGTGGCGACTTCGCGCACTTCATGCACGCTGCGCTCGCCCAATGCTTGTTTGACCGCGGTTTCGATCTGCTCGACCGTCGCACCTTTGCGGCAACCGATGCCGACCACCAGCGGCTTCAATGCTTCGGTCGCCGTCGTGACGACCGGCACTGCGCCAACCGCACTGGCGACGCGATAGGCCAGGCCATTTGCGCCGCCTTCATGGCCGGCCAGCAGCGAGACGGCGTAACGACCTGCTTCATCCACCACCACCACGGCCGGGTCGCTATGCTTGTCTTGCGGCAAGCCATCGAGGAAACGCACCGCGATGCCGCTCGCGGTGACCATTACCCATTTAGCATACTGCCGATAGACCGCCGCGAACTGTTCCTTCTGCGGCAAAGGCGCGTTTAGCCACGGCCGGTAGAGCTCGCCACCGAGATGCGTTTGCAGGGTTGTACCCAGGCTTTCGCTCTCCTGTCTTACCAACCAGATGCCGAGTTCGCCAAATTCACTCACGCCGCCACCTTGACCTTTTTCGCTTTTTTCACGACGCGGAAAATATGCGTGTAGTCCTTGGAATACAGACTCGACTCCAGCGACAGCTCCTTGCCCAGCGCGGCGCCCACCAGCATCATGGTGGTGAGGTTCCACTCGGTGCGCTTGGTTTGCTTGAGCACGGTTGCCAGCGTGCCCTGGTAAATGCGCTGCTCCGGCCAGGTGGCGCGATAGACCAGCGTCACCGGCGTTTCCGCCGGGTAATGCAGACGCAGGTCGGCGACGATTTTTTTCAGGTGTGGGCCGGAAAGGAAAATGCACATCGTGGCCTGGTGCTCGGCCAGCTTGGCGATCGCTTCCGCCTCCGGCACCGCAGAGGCGCGACCGGAAACGCGGGTGAGGATAACGGTCTGCGAAACAGCGGGCTTGGTCAACTCCGCATTCACCGAAGCGGCGGCGGCAGAGAACGACGAGACGCCCGGCACGACTTCGTATTCGATGCCCAGCGCATCGAGCCGCCGCATCTGTTCCGCCGTCGCGCCATAGATGGCCGGGTCGCCGGAGTGCAAACGCGCGACGTTGCAATCCGCCAACTGGGCACGGCGATAGCAGGCCTCCTGCTGTTCGAGATCAAGCGCGGCGGTGTCGAATATCTCGGCATCGCCGCGACAGTGTTGCAGCATGTCGGTCGGCACCAACGAACCGGCGTACATCACCATGCCCACGCTGCCCAGCAGTTTGGCGCCGCGCAGCGTGATCAGATCGGCGGCGCCGGGACCGGCACCGATAAAATAAACTTTCATGAATGTCGCCTTTCTCTCGGTGTTTTGCGAATCAGAAGCGTGGCGAGATAACCCATTGCCTCGGTAGCCACCAGTTGGCCGACACCGTTGCCCGCGCCGCTTGTAGCACCGGCCAGCAACTCACCGGGCAGACCGATGCGGTGCGCGAATGCGCAGTTGTCGGTGATGCCCATTTCGCGCAGCAGATCGAGCACCCAGGGCAGGCGCGCGCCGACTTTCATCAACACCACGATGTCGTGCGTTTCAATGTCGCTGCGCAATGCGACGACGTCATCCGGGCAGGGCAGGATCAACGTGCGCTCCTTCCCTTCGCCCAGCAGCCAGCCCAAGGCCGCCGCAGCGGCGGCATAACTGGTGATGCCGGGGAAAGTGCGATGCGGCAAACCCGGCAGCAAATCGCGCAAGGCCATCAGCATATAGCCGTAAGTGGAGTAGGTCAGCGAGTCGCCAATGGTCAGATAGGCGACATTGCGTCCGGCACGCAGTTCCAGGGCAATGGTCTCGGCCAACTGCGAATAGTGCTCGCTTAATACGCTGCGATCCGGATCCATATTGAACTCGATGTCGCGCAGACGCTGCGGTGGAATCTCGATACCGGCCAAGCATTGTAGTGCGACCGACGTGTCGGCACTGCGTGCGCGTGGCGCGAATACGACGTCGGCCTGCTGCAACGCAACCAGCGCCGCGACCGGCAGATAACCCGCCGGGCCAGGGCCAACGCCGATACCCCATAAAGTGCCGAGCTTGTTCTGGCTATCCATCATGCGTCCTGCCCAAGGACACTGGCATGCAAGTCGAATAGGCGGACTTCCACCCGATCCACCTGCGGCACGCGCCGGTGTACCTGCTCTGCAATGCGACGTTCGATTTTCGACCACAGCGCTGTCGCGCCGGGTTCGTTCTTGATGCGTTGCATTGCCGCTTCCACTGTATTGGCCTTTCTCATTTCTTCCACCAGTTTCGGAGCGAATCCGCATTCTTCCGCCACCCGTGCCACACTAGCCATTGCCATGCCGCTCTTGCTCGAATGCGTGTCCCACACGCCATCGAGCACCTTGGACAGCTTACCGGGGTGGCCGAGCAGCCACAGCAGCGGCAGACGGCGTCCTTCTTCCACCAGTGCCTGCTCCGTAAAATCGAGTGTCTCGCCGATAAAATTGGCGATCTGTACGACGCGTTGGTCGGGCAGGCCAAGCACTTTGCGCGCATAACAACGACCTATTTTTCCGGGCAGGTAGGCGATGCTTGGCGCATTGCCGCCGAGAGCAACGCGGACATACACTTCGATCGACGCGATCCACGATGCCAGTGACATCGGCTCGACGATGCCCGAAGTGCCCAGAATCGAAATGCCGCCGACTATGCCGAGCCGCGGATTGAATGTTTTCCTGGCGATCTCTTCGCCATTCTCGCAACCGATGATGAGGTCGAAGCCGGCATCGCTGTTTGTCTCCGAGTCCGCCATCAGCACATCCGCCACCGCCTGCCGTATCATCTCGCGCGGCACCGGGTTGATCGCAGGCTCGCCTACCGCGACGCGCAAGCCGGGCCGCGTCGCCGTGCCGACACCGCGCCCGGCGAGAAAACGAATCTGCCCGCGATCGTTGCACCGCACCTCGGCGAAGATGGTCGCACCGTGCGTGTTGTCCGGATCGTCGCCGCCATCCTTCAACACTTCGGCGCGCACCGTGCGTTCATCCAGCCGCTGCACATGCTGGACCGGCACCACGAGATAACGCGCGCCATCGGGCAACATCACCTCCACGCTTTCGCAACACCGGTCGTGCAGCAGCAAATACAGCGCGGCCTTGACGGCCGCCGTGGCGCAACTGCCCGTCGTGCGGCCACGCCGCAGGCCATTGGGAGCCGGCACACTGAGATCGAATTCGGAGCGCTCATTCCCCACCACTCGCTCGCTCACACCCGGCCAGATGGTTGATCGCATCGATCATCAGCGCATTGACCACGCTTGCCGCCCAGGGCGAACCGCCACGCGTGCCGCTGTTGGTAATGCGCGGTACCTGCAGGCAACGCTTGAGATCGTCCTTGGCTTCGCGCGTACCGACAAAACCCACCGGCAGGCCAATCACCAGTTGCGGACGCCAGCCGTGATCGCGGATCAGGCGTGTAGCTTCCGTGATCGCGGTAGGCGCATCGCCGATCGCCACGACCTGATCATTGCCGAATTTTTCCCAAGCACGGCGAATGCTGGCGGCCGAACGCGTGATGCCTTGCGATGCGGAGAGCAGATGCGCTTCGCGATCATGCACACCGCACCAAGTGTCGATGCCGAGCTGTTCGAGCAGCGCGCGTTTCAAGCCACTGGTCACCATCGTGACATCCGCCACTACGCGTTTGCAACGCAGCAGCGCGCGAATACCCGCGTCGATCGCGCCCGGCGAAAAATAAATGTCGTCCGCGATGTCGAAATCGCCACTGGTGTGAACCAGACGCTGCAAGGCCGTGAGGTGCGCAGGCGGGAAACCCGACCAGTCGCGGCCGGCAGCGATGATCTCGAAACTCTCGGTCTCTATCGGATGCGGCACATACGGGAGAAAGTCCGGTTGTACTGGAACGGGCATGGAGTCGCTCACAAGGCTCTCTTCTTTCGTCAACAGGCCGCGTACCTGCAGATGATGCGCGCGCTGCGGCTCACCGACCTGTTCTTCAAAACCGACGATCTGCACACGGTACTTGCAGAGCGAGCAATTCATTGCCGCACGGCCGGCAATGGCTTCGCGCGCGCGTTCGATCAACACGTCGGCGACATGCGGATGCACGCCGAGATAGCCGGCCTTGATAACCTCAAGCTGTGGCTCGCGCTCTTGCAGCGCATCCGCCGCCGCATAAATGCGCTTGACCAGTACACCATCGAACAAAAAATACGGCATGACGACCAGCCGCGGAAAACCCATCCGTGCCGCCGTACGCAAACCGTCGGCGACCAGTGGCTTGGCTGTGCCGGAATAACAAACGTAGACGCCGCCGAAACCCATTCCCTCTTCGAGCATGCGCGCTAACTTTGAAATTTCGCTATTGGCGTCCGGATCCGAGGTCCCGCGCCCGACCAGCACCAGGCAGGTCTCGGCACGACGCGCCGTATGCGACGACGTGGACTCTGCGGCGATGATGCGCTGCTGCGCCAACTGCAACAGTTGCGGATGCAGATTAAGCGGTGCGCCGAAGTGAAAGTCGATATCAGTATGCGTCCGTGCCAGCACTTGCAGCTCACTGGGCATGTCGTTCTTGGCATGACGTGCCGCCAACAACACGCCCGGCACCACGGACACCTGGCGCGAACCGGCAGCCAGATTGGCCTTGACCGCCGCTTCGATGGTGGGACTGGAGAACTCAAGATAGCCGTAAGTAACGGCATGCCCCGGTGCGCGCGTGCAAACCAATTCCACCAGCGCCTCGAACTCGCGCACGCCGTCCGGATCGCGACTGCCATGGCCGGCAATCACGATGCCGAACTGTTCGCCGGCATCAGTAGATGTCACTTCGCCTCCGCCGGCTCGATTTGGCTCGACATCGGCCTCAGCGTGCGAATCAGCATGATGCTCATGTCGGAAAACTCCTTGTGCGCACATTCGGCCAACGTGCCATGCCACTCGGCTTCGTTGCGGGTCAGGTTTTCCCATACCTCGGTCGGGTGCTCGGGCGGTATGCCGTTTTCCAGAAGATAAGTGGCGATGTGCGGCGGCATGAAGGAACGCGCTGCATCCCAAGGGCAGGGAATCACGATCGCATTACGGCCGTCATTGAGTACGTGCACCAGATGGCGCTTGAAAGGGGTGAGATCGCCACGGCGATGGAAGGTAATGAAACTAGTTTCGTCAAAGCACACTTTGGCGCGTGAAGCGAGAATTTGCGCTGATGAAATGCCGGGAAGCGTCTCGACTGGATGGCCGCAGGCACGTTCGACGCGCTCCAGATACTGAAAACCGCTGAAGTGGATATCGCCCATGAACACCACCACGCAGCGCTTGCCCGCATGATGCGCGGCCGCTACTTGCTCCAGCTTTTCGATCTGGTCGCGATAGCCCATGGTCACCACTTCTGCCGTAGCCGGAACCACGCTGCGCACCACATTGAGCACCGCTTCAAACCCGGCCACCACGTCGGCATTGCGAATCAGATCCACCCCGCGTTGGGTGAGGTAGCCAACATCGCCAGGCCCGGCACCGATACAAATAATCATGACTGCTCCTCAAGCATTTCCGGCTTACCTTTTGTGTTGACTGTGTCCGGAAGCAAATCCGACGCGAGTCCCACGACCTCGCCGACAATCACAATTGATGGACTGCCGATCGCCTCGTTCCGCACCGCCAAAGGTAATGTCGCCAGCGTGGCGAACGCGCTACGCTGCCGCGGCAAGGTGCCATGCTGGATGGCAGCGGCAGGCAGCGTCGGCGACAAGCCCGCGGTCAGCAGCTCGGCAATGATTTGCGAGAGATGGGTGATGCCCATGTAAATCACCAGCGTACCGCCCGCCGCGGCAAGTCCGTACCAGTCGACGGGGCGCTCGTTGCAGGTGTGGCCGGTAACAAAGGTCACGCTGCGGGCATAGTCGCGATGCGTGACCGGAATCCCCAGCGCTGCCGGAACGGCGACACCGGCAGTGACGCCGCTGACGACTTCGACCGGGACACCGGCCGCCAGCAGGCACCGCATTTCTTCGCCGCCGCAACCGAAGACGAAAGGGTCGCCGCCTTTCAGTCGCGCCACGATTTTGCCCACCCGAGCGTGCACCAGCATTTGTTCGTGTATCGACAATTGCGGCGTCGATTTGCAGCCGCCGCGCTTGCCGACTTCAATCACCTCGGCCTTGGCACGTACAAAACGCAGCACCTCACGATTGACCAGATCGTCAAGCAGCACCACATCGGCTTCGCCAAGCAGACGCACGGCCCTGAGCGTCATCAACTCGACGTCGCCGGAACCGGCACCGATCAAATACACCTTGCCTTGTTGAATTTCATTCATGTCTTTTATATGCAGCCGCGGATAGTCAATACCAAACTGTCGGCTGACAACTCTTCCAGCGTTAAACATTCCGCGCCCAGCGCTTGCGCCAGTTGGCCGGCACGGCCGAGACGGAGATAACCGGTTTCGGTATCGAGCACCAAGGCGGGTATGCTCCGTTCTGCCAGCAAAGCTGCCAGCGTCAGGGTCTCGCGCCAAGGGTCCCCATCTGAATTCAATGCCACATTGGCTTTGCCGTCGCTGAGCAGCACCAGCAAAGGTGGCGTACTACTACTGGCTTGTTGCAATGTCTCCAGCGTCAGTTGTAATGCCTGCGGCAAGGGTGTGCGCCCACCGGTGGGCAGTTCGCGCAGGCCCTGCTCGGCGCGTTCGACGCTGCGCGTGGGAGCGAGCAGCAGTTGTGCCGAATCGCCGCGAAAGGCAATCACCGCCACTTCGTCGCGACGCTGATAGGCGTCGGTCAGTAATGCCAGCACCGCGCCCTTGACCGCTTCCATACGCTGTTGCGCTGCCATTGAGCCGGAAGCATCAACCACGAACAAAATCAGATTGGCACCTTTCCCGCTACGCACCTGTTGATGCAGATCACTTTTGTTGACGCTGAATTTTGAGGCATTGCGTAGCGCTGCGCTGCGCAGTGTCGCGCCGACGGCAAGGCTGGTCGGGGCTTCATCCAGGACGGTACGTACCACGCGACCGCGCGGCGCGTCCGCCACTTCACTGCGACGGCCCGCTGCCATGCGAGCAGTAGGCGTAGCGATGTTATCGACGGCGATGCGGCGCATGGTTGTACTCGGGGCGGCGGCGAATACCTGTTGCTGCTGTTTTTCCTGCTGCTCCTGCCGGCCTCGCTGTTCACTGCTCTGCGGGGTACTACCTTCGGAATTGCCTGCTGCGGATTCATCATTTTGTTGTGGCTGCTGACAGGCTTGCCGCATCAGGTCATCAAGGCGCTCTTGATCCAGCCCCGGCTGCTCGAACGGCTTGCGCCGGCGCCGATGTGGCAGCACCAGCCCGGCAGCGGCACGTACATCATCAGCCGTTACCCGCGCACGCCCGGCAAGGGCCGCAAGCGCTCGTGCCGCTTTGTGCATCACAATGTCCGCGCGCAGGCTGGCCACGTCAAATTCGCAACACAGGCAACTGATCAAGTCGAGCAGATCGTCATCCAGAACCACATCGGAACGCAAGCACTGCGCAGTGGCAAGCTGCTGGCGCAAGGCCTCCTGCTGCTCGGCCCACTGTGTTACGTAGCTCTCCGGGTCAGCCTCGAAGGCGATACGTCGCCGCACTACCTCGGAACGCATGGCTTGCTCGCGCGGAGCGGTAACTTCGACCATCAAACCGAAACGATCGAGCAGTTGCGGACGCAGATCGCCTTCTTCCAGATTCATCGTCCCAATCAGGGTGAAGCGCGCCGGGTGCACAATCGACAAGCCTTCGCGCTGTACCGAATTGACGCCCATTGCCGCGGCATCGAGTAAGACATCGACCAGATGATCAGGCAACAGATTGACTTCGTCGATGTAGAGAATGCCGCGGTGTGCCGCCGCCAGCAGGCCGGGCTGGAAGGCGCGTTTGGCGCTTTTCAATGCGCGCTCGAGATCCAGCGTGCCGATAACGCGATCTTCGCTCGCGCCGAGCGGCAGCGTAATGAAAGGTACGCTGGAGAGATCGACCGTCGAGGGAGCAACAGCGTCAGCGCCATTGCAAACTTCACAGTGCTCACAAACCACTTCGGGCAAGCAGTTAAAGGCACAACCCGTGACGCGTTCAATCGGCGGCAGGATGTCGGTCAATGCTCGCGCCGCCGTGCTTTTGGCGGTGCCCTTGTCGCCGCGAATCAATACGCCGCCCAGCGTGGGATCGACTGCGCACAGCAACAGCGCCATCTTCAATTGCGGCTGGTCGACGATGGCCGAGAAGGGGAAGTTATGCGCACTCATCCTCGGCTCCGCGCCGTTTCGCCACGCGCTTCGAGCAAGGTCTCGCTGTGCAAATAGAGTTCGCGCAACGACTCCAGTGTCTGTTGTTTCGGTTCGGTCCACATGCCGCGTGTCGCAGCTTCAAGCAAGCGTTCGGCAATGGCATTTTGTGCCCAGGGATTGGCTTCCTGCAGGAAGCGCTGCATCTCCGGGTCGAAAGCATAGGTCTCGGCGACTTGCTCGTACATCCAGTCATCCATCACTTGCGCAGTGGCATCGTAGCCGAATAGGTAATCCACCGTCGCCGTAAGTTCCAGTCCGCCCTTGTAGCCATGGCGCTGGATGCTTGCCAGCCACTTGGGGTTCACCACGCGCGAGCGGAACACACGCAGCGTTTCTTCCTTCAGATCGCGCACCTGGGCGCGCGCCGGGTCGTGGCTGTCGCCGAAATAATGGCGCGGCTGCTGGCCGCTCAAGGCGCGGATGGTGGCGATCATGCCGCCGTGGAATTGCAGGTAGTCGTCGCTGTCGAAAATGTCGTGTTCGCGATTGTCCTGGTTGTGCAGCGCGACCTGCACGCCGGACAATCGCACACGAAACGCATCGCGCTCGTCCTTGCCAGCCCTGCCTTGTTCGCCGCGTGTGTAGGCGTAGCCGCCCCAATTGACATAGGCCTCGGCGAAGTCGGCATCGTTCTCCCAGTTTTTTTGCTGGATCAAGGGCAGAATGCCAGCGCCATAACTGCCGGGCTTGGCGCCGAACACGCGATAACCGGCGCGGCGCGCGGCTTCGGCTTGCGACAGCCCTTTGCCGATCCATTCGCCCAACTCGGCGAGATAGTGCTTGCGCACGAAGTTCTGCGTCAACGGTTCGTCCAGTGCGATCACGGCGTTGACGGCGTCATCGATCAAATCGATCAGTTGCGGAAAAGCATCGCGGAAGAAACCGCTGATGCGGGTAGTAACGTCGATGCGCGGACGCTTCAACTCGTCGATCGGAATCACTTCGACGCCAGTCAATTGCCGGTTCTCCGCGCGCCACACCGGGCGCACGCCAAGCAGCGCGAGTATCTGCGCCACATCGTCGCCGTGGGTGCGCATCGCACTGGTGCCCCAGATGCTGATAGCAACACTTTCCGGATAATCGCCGCTTTCGCGCCGATGGCGCATCAGCACCTCATGCGCCAGTTGCCGGCCGATACGCCAGGCCGATTGCGACGGCACGCTGCGCGGATCGATCGAATAGAAATTGCGTCCCGTCGGCAAAATGTGCCCCATGCCGCGAGTCGGCGAACCGCTCGGGCCAGCGGGCACATAGCCACCTTGCAAGCCATGCAGCAGGTTATCGATCTCGTCCGTGGTGCGAACGAGGTTCGGCGCCAGCTCTCGGCAGGCGAAGTCGAGTACGCGTCGCAGCGCTTCCAGGCGATCGGTCGGTGACAAACTTGTCGATTGCAGCACGGGCCTGGCTTTTTCCGTGATCGCTTTCGGCGCAACCTTTATCGACGAAGCAAACGACATGCTGCGCGAACGAGCAGCGGGTTGCATTAGTGGCTTCGCTGCTGCGGCGGCATCAAGCCCATTGAATACCGAACCCAGTACCGCATCTATGCTTTCCGTCGCGTAGCGCTGCAACTGCAGCTCGGCAAACATTTTGCGACTGAGCGCTTCTATCGCTTCCAGTGCATCGGCACGCGTAACGATGGCGCGCCCGGCAAGACGCGCCAGCGACGGGCCGGCATTGACTCGATGTCCCTTGTCTTCCAGCAGCATGTCGAGCTTGAGGCCAAACAGGCGGGCCATTTCTTCCTGCAGACCGGGAACATCCTGATTCGGCAAACGGGTGAGCGACACCAGCATGTCCACCAGCGCCTCGTCCTGCGGCGCCTGACCCAGGATATGCAGGCCGTCGCGAATCTGCGCCGAACCCAGTTCGCACAAATAACCGTCGAGATCCTCGATCAGATGCGCAACGTCGGAACCTCCCATGGCAGTAAGCGCTTCGGGAAGCTCGTCATCGTGATGATGGTGATCGTGGCCATGATCGTGATGATCATGTTCGTGGTCGTGATGATGCGCGTGTTCTTCGTGATGCGAATGACCATGGTGCCCGTGATGATCGTGTCCATGCTCATGCCCGTGGTCATGGTCATGGTGCAGCAGTCTGGCTTGCAGATCGGCATCCAGGTTGGTTTGTTTCACCAGTTCCCAAATCTGCTGCTGTAACAATGGTAGCTTGGCCGGGTCGAGCACTTCGACCTGGTAGTACTCATCGACCAGTTGCGTTAATTGCGCCAGCGCGCCATAGGTGTCGGCGGTTGTCATCGGCGGCGTCAGGTGATCGACCACCACCGCATGCGCACGCCGTTTCGCCTGCGACCCTTCACCCGGATCGTTGATGATGAAAGGATAAAACAACGGCATGTCGGCGAGTAGCGCATCGGGGAAGCAGCTCTCCGACAGGCCGACGCCCTTGCCCGGCAGCCATTCGAGCGTGCCGTGTTTGCCGACGTGGACGATGGCGTCGGCGCGCCACTCGTCGCGCAGCCAGCGATACAGCGCGTAGTAGTGATGCGTCGGTGGCAGATCGGGCTGGTGATAGATCGCATCCGGGTCCATGCTATAGCCGCGCGGCGGTTGCAGCGCGACGAAGGTATTGCCCAGTTCGATGCCGGCGAGCACCAGATGTTTGTCATGGACATAGGCTTCACCCGGTGCCGGCCCCCATTGCGCTGCCATCTTTTGCTGCAACGTCGGCGACAGGTCTGAAAACCATTTTTCATATTTCGCCGCTGGCACGCGGCCAACGGCGTGCTTCAACTGTTCGGTGCTGAGATAGGTGTTATCGTAGCTGCAGCGGTCGATCAGGTCGTGGATCAGCGCGGTACCGCTCGCGGGCAATTCACCGACGTGATAACCCGCGCCTTGCATCGCACTCAGAATATTCATCAGCGATGCCGGTGCATCCAGCCCGACCGCATTGCCGATTTGCGATGCCTTGCTGTTGGAGTTGGTAAACACGAAGGCGATACGCTTTTGCGTATTGGGCAGGCGCTTGAGATGCGCAAAACGTTGTGCCAAACCGGCAATGCGCTCGGCGCGATCCGGCAGCGGTTGATATTCGACCAGCTCATCGGGAAGGCCGGCGGCACGCGCCTTGAACGACAGCGGTACGGTAACGATGCGGCCATCGAACTCGGGCAGCACTACGTTCATTGCCGCATCGAGCGGGTTGAGGCCGCGCGCGGATTGTTCCCACGAGCCATACATCATGCCGCTGGTGATGGCCTGGAGCACGGGCAGATCGAGCTGTTCGAGCACCGATACCGACCAGCCTGCGGGGGTCGCGCCGCCCGGCGTAATCTCGCCCATCGCGAACGAGGTAGTGTTGATCAGCACGTCGACCAGCGACCCTTGATCGTTGCGGAAATAACGCAGTGCGGTGGGCAACTGCGTGCCGTCATCGCCGCTGGTTCCCCCTACCCGCAACGATGCGGTGAACACCGGGAGCACATTCATGCCGCGTTTTTCCAGCGCCTGTACCAGCGCATCGACGAAACGCGTGTTTCCGCTCATCCAGTGCGCGCGATAAAAAACGATGCCGACGCTGGGCTGCTCCGGCTTACGCAATGCGCGCCAGTCGTCGATTTCGGCATCCTCCGCCAGGTCGGGGTGATAAATCCCGTGTTCGGGCAGCGCCACGGCGGGCTCGTAACCGAAGCCAGTCAGCAATAAATGATCGGACAAATAGCGCAGCAGTTGAGCAACGTTGGCATTACCGCCGGCCTGAAAATAGACCTGTGCTTCGTGCAATATGTCCGGCGGCAACGTGGAAGCCGCTGCCAGTTCAGGATCGGGTTCGCCGATGCCGTTGACCACGATCAGATGCAGGCTGCTGTTGCGGGCGTGACGCACCAGATCGGCAACGCCGGGCACGCTGCCCAGGCACCCAAGTATACGCAACACGATGATTTCCGCGGCGGCGAGCTGCTGCGTCAGTAGCGTCGCCATTTGCGCCTCTCCTTCCAGAGTTTGCAAATCAATACCAACGACCGCCGGAAAATCCTGCGGCATTTGCATCAGGGCGCGATGCAACACCACCAGATCGTTCGGCGAGTGCGTCAGCAGCGCGATGCGGGCAGGTATCCTTGTATCAGTCATCTTCGTTATCACAACCTGCTTCACCTAGGGGGCAAGCACCTTCAATATCCCCGGTACCGAGCCTATGAATAATGTGTTCGGTCACTTCGCGCCCGCCTTCAAGGTGTTCGGTCACGATCCGGTCAAGCGTCGTCTCATTGATACAGCGATACCAGACCCCCTCGGGGTAGACGAGCAGGATCGGGCCTTTGAACTGGCAAGCGACCATGCAGTGAGTTCTGGTACGCTTGATACGCAGGTGCGGACGAGCATCGATCTTGCCGCCCATCAGCTCGAACATGGCCTGGGCCACCACACCGTCTTCCGTGCAACGCGGGCCTGTGCACATCAACACATGTCGGGTATGGGTTCTCATGAGCGTTACCGCATTCTTTGCGCACCCCAGTTGGGGTGCGCAGGCAAAATAACTAGGCCAGCTTTTTGTAAAAAAATCCCAGCAGCGCGCCAAGGGATAGCCAGAAAACGGCATTGGCGAGAAAACCGGCATAGATGAAGGCATGCACCAATTCGGCAGGTGCAGCGGAACCATAGACTTCCGGTTGCGGCGCACCGATGAAATGAGGCACGCTCAGCAACAGCGCGCCCGGCAACTTGAACCACCAAGGCTTGGCAAATACCAGCAGAGACAAGCCGATCGTTGTACATAACGCGGTTATCAGCCACCATACCTGTCGATCGACCAATCGCGCGGATTCAGTACCAGGGACTTCCGGCGGCAAACTTAACGATGGTGCAACAAAGAAAATGACGTAACCCGCCAAGCCCCACAACAAGCCAATACGCCCATCCACTTTTACGCCAGTGATGGCGAAAACAGCACTCAGCAGCAGCGCAAAACCTAGGCCGATGACGATGTTCGCACCAGTGGTAAACAAGGTGCGCTCAATACCATTGGCGGGTTGCCATGCGTCGGCATCGTAATGATGTTCGCGCTCATGCTCAGCGTCTTGCGTTGCCAAGGCATGCAAGTGCGCATGCTCAACTGACTCCGCTGCTTCGTTGGCGGCATCCTCATAAACCTCTGCCTGGTGAATGAGTGGAATCACCTGCACTTGCTGAACCAGCGTCAGCAGCAATCCGCTCAATGCACCGGAAAACGCAGCAGCAGCAACGATCCGCTTGAACAATGCCAAGTTGAATACCCCGGCCAGACCCTTTAGTGGCACGGGAAAGCGGCGGAATGTCGTCCATCATGCGCGGCATTGTGCAGTTGCGGCATTTCGGCAAACCCTGCGGCGTACAGCAACACCAAACCGAGACCGGCGGCAAGCAAAGCAGGTAACAGCTTGCCCTGCAAAGCAGGCGAATGGGGCTGTGAAGCTGCGTTGGCGGACAAACTCTGAATTAGCGACATGCGATATCCCTTCCTGAAAGTGCTGCGTTGCCTTTGGAGGCTGATCAGGGAGGAAAACTGGATGGAGTGCAATCGCAAGCCATCTAGGTCGCCCTCCGCGACACAAGCCCAATTGGTGCTCAACTCGTACTCGTTGCTTCAGGCCGGTCTCCGGGCTCACACGCCAGAACAATCCCTGTCCTATCACCAGCGCCTTCCCATGCGATGCACAGTGGCGTACTGCTGGCTTTCACGCGTTTACCGTTGCGGGGGCAGCGTCGGGCTCACTCAAAAAAAGAGCACACCGAACTTCCCGTTTAATTTCAAGGACAACAGCCCTTGAATTACCTAAGGCATTGCTACAGAGCGCAGTTTATGCGCTGGTCCGGAAACTGACAAGTTGACGTGGTAAAGTCCGCCCCCGTTCGCATTGGCATGCGTTACACGTATTGAGACTTCCCATGACGAACTGTCCTGCACTGCTGATTGCTGCACCCGCTTCGGGCCAAGGCAAAACCACCGTCACCGCTGCATTGGCGCGTCTACATGCACGGCAAGGCAAACGCGTGCGCGTGTTCAAGTGCGGGCCGGACTTTCTCGATCCGCAAATCCTCTCGGTGGCAAGCGGCAGCCCGGTGTACAACCTCGACCTCGGCATGTGCGGCGCAGAGGATGCGGCACTGCGTTTGGCAGATGCTGCCGCAAACGCCAACTTGATTCTGGTCGAGGGCGTAATGGGGCTGTTCGACGGCAAGCCTTCTGCAGCCGATGTCGCCTGCCGCTTTAACATCCCGGTACTCGGTCTGATCGATGCATCGGCGATGGCACAAACGTTTGGTGCCGTGGCTCATGGTCTGGCGAATTTTCGGTTGACATGGTCTGGTACGGCGCATTGCCGCGCGATGCCGAAACAGCGCTGCCGGAACGGCACCTCGGCTTATTACAGGCGGCGGAAATCGGCACTCGGTACACAAATCACGCAATTGCCCGAGGGCAAAATAAAGGAGCACACCTTCCATTATTCGAAAAGTGAGACGTCGCTCACACCGCTCGTGCGTGCGAGAAAACTCGATGGAAAAGAAGGTGAAGCAATTTATCGTCGCAACCGTCTCACCGCCTCTTACGTACATTTCTACTTTCCCTCGAACCCGCAAGCAGTAGCGGCATTGTTCACAACATGAACGGCGCCCATGCCCACAGCGATGCGGAAATCGCCGCGCTGTGGCGCGCTTTGCGCGAACGTCGCGATGTTCGCCACTTTGTTTCCGGTGTCTTGCCGGATGGGCTATTGAAACGATTGATCGAGGCCGCGTACCTCGCACCTTCGGCAGACTATATGCAGCCTTGGCGATTTTTGCATATCCGACCTAACTTCTTCTTCGGTGACCAAACCTGGCTTTGCCAATTGGCAGCACAGGCAAGGCCTGCAGGTCACGCGGTCAGTGAGGTAGCGAACGAGTAGATAGTGACGAGCGGTGTTTAGCGCAACCCTGTAACTCACTGAATGCCACTACATATCAGCCGAAACGATGGGTAGAAAGCAAAAACGGCCCAAAAGGGCCGTTTTTGCTTAGGTACTTGGCGGAGCGGACGAGACTCGAACTCGCGACCCCCGGCGTGACAGGCCGGTATTCTAACCAACTGAACTACCGCTCCGTGCGGAAGGCGCGCATTCTGCCACAGCCTGCCGCAGCGTGCAAGAAATCGGGGAATATTTTTCGTCCGCGCGAACGACTGGAATCTCGGGCGTTGGCCGACACAACACGTGTTTCGCTCCCCGGCGGCGGCATCAGACAGGGGGTCGAAGTTCGAACACCGTACCGCCATCTGCGGATCGTACGGAAACATTTTTTCCATGCGCACGCAGGATGGGACGCATATCCGCCATCACTTGTTTCATTTCCTTGAGCGATGTCAGCGGCGGGCCGCGGGCCAGCCGAGGAAACCGCTTAGAAACGCAGCCAGACCGGCCGCCGTCCACCTTGGCCCGAAGGCCGTCCCACGCAAGAGCGATGACGAAACCGGCTTCCGTCCGTCTCTGTTTGAGGTAATCTTCGGTTCTCGATTCATCTTCCACGGCGAGGATTTTCATGATTGCACTCCCGGGAAAGATTTCTTCCGGCGATTCTGCTCCGGAAGAGGAAAGACTTCATAAAGAGTACGGAACTGTTGATCACGGAGTCATGTTGATGCCAAGCGGGATATCGGAAAACCATTCCCCGAGAACAATCCGCAGAAAGTCACCATGGGAAAAGCACTGATCGGCGCTTTGAGCCTTCTGATTTTCGGCGCGGTAGCGGGCAGCGGACTGCTCTTGGCCGGGAGGATCGACGTATCCGCCGATACACCTCACAGTCCGCTCGTATACCGGCTGATCGAATGGGTGCGGGAACGCTCCATCGACCATCATTCCCGTGGCATCATCCCGCCCGCCGACTTGTCCGCTGCCGCGCGAATCCGTCGTGGCGCGGGCAACTACGATGCCATGTGCGCGGGCTGCCATCTTTCGCCCGGCGCCGGCGATTCGGAGATCCGCAAAGGCCTCTACCCGCAACCACCGGACCTTTCCCTCTCCACGGCCGGCGCGGGGGAATCCGGGCGGGCGGACGCGCGCCGGTTCTGGGTCATCAAGCACGGCATCAAGGCCTCGGCCATGCCCGCCTGGGCCAAAGCGGGCATGGAGGATGAAGACATATGGGATTTGATCGCCTTCCTGAAAATCCTTCCGGGATTGTCCATGGAACAATATCGACATCGGGTCGCCTCCAGCGAGGGGCATTCCCATCGCGGCATGGTGGTGCATTCTCACCCGGTTCCGGAAACCGGAACCGGTCACGACGCTCAGCCACATTGACGCGTCCCATTCTGGAAATAACGTAAATTCAGCTCCCCGGATCAACCTCTCATCATGGCCATTGATCCCGTCTGCGGCATGACAGTAAAGCCGGAATCTCCCCATGCGTCCGACCTGGAGGGAACGCATTACCGATTTTGCAGCAAGAAATGCAAGACGAAGTTCGATGCCGATCCCCGGCGCTTCCTTGACCCGAAGCAGGAAGAAAACGTCCCGGCGGGAACGGAATACGTTTGCCCGATGCACCCCGAGGTGCGCCAGTTCGGGCCGGGGATCTGCCCAAAATGCGGGATGACCCTCGAACCTGTTCTGCCCGATCTGGAAGGGGAGGAGGACGATTCCGAGTACCTGGATTTTCACCGCCGTTTCTGGGGCAGCCTGCCGCTGACAATCATCGTGGTGGTACTCGCCATGGTCGGGCACCGCATCGGAAGCTTGTCTCCGGCGATCCGGACCTGGGGCGAGATGCTCCTCTCCGCGCCGATCATCCTCTGGGCCGGCGGACCGTTTTTCGTGCGCGGCTGGCAGTCGGTCGTTCAGCGCAGCCCGAACATGTGGACCCTGATCGGCCTGGGCACCGGCGCCGCTTTCGCTTACAGCGTCGTGGCGACACTGGCGCCGGGGCTCTTCCCCGCCTCCTTCGAAGCGCATGGACGCATCGGCGTCTATTTCGAGGCGGCGGCGGTCATCGTTTCGCTCACCCTGCTCGGGCAAATGCTGGAACTGCGCGCCCGCTCGCAAACCTCGGCGGCGATCAAATCGCTGCTCGGCCTGGCGCCCAAGACCGCGCGCCGGATCAATCCGGACGGTACGGAAGAAGACGTTCCCCTCGCTCACGTCCATGTCGGCGACACCCTGCGCGTCCGGCCGGGCGAGAAAGTGCCGGTGGACGGCGAGGTGATCGAGGGCAGCAGCGCGGTGGACGAGGCCATGCTCACCGGCGAACCTCTGCCGGTCACCAAGCGGCCACAGGACAAGGTGATCGGAGCCACGCTCAACACCTCCGGCAGCCTGGTGATCCGTGCGGAAAAAGTCGGCTCCCGGACCGTGCTGGCCCAGATCGTCCAGATGGTCGCCCAGGCACAACGCTCCAAGGCGCCGATGCAGCGGCTGGCCGATGTGGTCGCCGGTTATTTCGTGATTGGCGTCGTTGCCATAGCGCTCTCGAGTTTCTTCGCCTGGGGTCTGCTCGGTGGTGAACAAGGATGGGTTTTCGGACTGATCAACGGTGTTTCGGTGCTGATCATCGCCTGTCCCTGCGCCCTGGGTCTGGCGACGCCGATGTCGATCATGGTCGCCACCGGCAAGGCCGCCACCCAGGGGATATTGTTCCGCGACGCGGCGGCCATCGAACGGCTGCGGAAAGTCGACACGCTGATCGTGGACAAGACCGGCACCCTCACGGAGGGCCGTCCGGCCTTCGAACGAGCCGTGGCGGCCGAAGGCATCACCGAGGACGAGGTGCTGCATCTTGCCGCCAGTCTCGACCAGGGCAGCGAGCATCCCCTGGCCGATGCCATTGTCAAGGCGGCACGGGAACGCGGACTTGTCCTCGCAAAGGCCGAGGGGTTCGAATCCTCCAGTGGCATCGGTGTGCGGGGAACAGTCGGCGGACGCCGCCTGGTACTCGGCAACGGGGCGCTGATGGCCCAGGAGGGTGTCGCGATCGGAGCGCTGGCCGGCATGGCGGAAACCCTGCGACAGAGCGGGGCCAGCGTCATGCACCTGGCGGCCGGCGGCCACCTGCTGGGACTGCTGGCCGTGTCCGACCCGGTCAAAGCCAGCACGGCAGAGGCGCTGGCGGCCCTGCGGCAGGCCGGACTGCGCGTGATCATGGCGACCGGGGACGGCTTGACCACGGCCAAGGCGGTCGGCCAGCGGCTGGGCATCGATGAGGTGTACGGCGAGGTGAAGCCGGCCGACAAGCTGGCCCTGGTCGATCGCCTGCAGCAGGAAGGAGGTGTGGTGGCGATGGCCGGTGACGGTATCAACGACGCCCCGGCGCTGGCCAAGGCCGATGTGGGCATCGCCATGGGGACGGGCACCGATGTCGCCATGAACAGCGCACAGATCACCCTGGTCAAGGGCGACCTGCGCGGCATCGCCCGCGCCCGCCTCCTGTCGGTCGCCACCGTCGGCAACATGCGGCAGAACCTGGGCTTTGCCTTCCTCTACAACGCGCTCGGCGTGCCCATCGCCGCGGGAATCCTCTACCCGGCCTTCGGGCTGGTGCTGTCGCCCATCATCGCGGCGGCGGCGATGAGCCTGTCCTCGGTCAGCGTGGTCGGCAACGCCCTGCGCCTGCGCGGTGTGTAGACAGCGAAAGCTTGCAGAAAAGTAATCCGGCGATCATTTACTTGACAGTTGCGAAGGCGCAGACTTCATGCTGTCCGGAAAGACCGGGCCGGATTCAAGTTCCATAATCCACCTGTCAGGAGAACCCCCATGAAACTGCAAGCCATGCTTCCCGTCATCCTGTTTGCCGCCGTCTCGGCCCTGTCCGTCGGCGCCTACGCCGCGGACGCTGAAAAGACCCCGGCGCCAACGGCCGACAAGGACAAGTCCAAACACTTCCATCCCCGCGACAGCAAGTAAGCGTCCCCGTTCCGCCGGCTTGCGACTCCCTCGCATGCCGGCGGTGTCGCAGCTTCGCGTGAACCACGATGCAGATAGTCGCATCCACTTGTATCAGGTCGCTTTCGCAGCACGGGCAACGGAGGCCGATTCGCTGAACGTCAACTTCACCAAGGACATCGATCATGGCCGATGATTTCACGAGCAAGCCCTCCACGGAACAAGCGCACGATCAGCGCCATGTGCGGCGACTCGCCCGGGGCTGGTGGTTCTTTGCGGCGGTCGCACTGTTCTACCTGCTGGCGGACCATCAAGCCCATCTGTTCGGAATATTGCCTTACCTCTTGCTGCTGGCCTGCCCCTTCATGCATTTCTTCATGCACCGGCGGCACGGCGGGCACGGGCCTCGTGACAAAGGCGAAAACGGGGAGAACGAAAAATGAGCCCTGCAGACGGGGACTACGGGCTGTGGTTCCTGGTCATCATCAACTCGGTCTTCTTTATCCTGTTCGCCGCCAGCTTTTTCAAGCCACGGTCCGGGCAGGACTGGCGGACCCTCGGCATGTTTTCGGCCTTCGTGGTGGCCCTGTTCACCGAAATGTATGGCTTCCCCCTCACGATCTACCTGCTGTCAGGATGGTTGACCGAACGTTTTCCAGGCGTCAACTGGTTATCCCACGATGCCGGGCATTTGCCGGAAATGCTGTTTGGCTGGAAGGGAAATCCGCATTTCGGCCCGTTCCACCTGCTGTCGAACGCTTTCATCCTCGGCGGGTTCTGGCTCCTTGCAAAGGCGTGGCCTGTATTGTATCGGGCGCAGAAAGAGGGAAAGCTCGCCTGCACCGGCCCCTACGCGCGGATTCGCCATCCGCAATATGCGGCTTTCATTCTGGTGATGAGCGGATTTCTGCTGCAATGGCCGACCTTGATCACCCTGACCCTGTTCCCGATCCTGGTAATGACCTACGTCCGCTTGGCCCGGCGCGAGGAACAGCAAACCATGGCCAGCTTTGGGGATGACTACCGCAACTACATGCGGAGTACGCCCGGATGGTGGCCGCGCCTGTAGTTTTCGCTGGCAAAATACACCCACCCGAAGCAACGCTCGCCCATCCATCGCGGGCTGCCCATCATGACCAACGAACTCCTCGACTACGGCTCCGGCATCCATGCCTTCGATGCCGGTTATCAACGACCGCAACTGGTCGCCGTCCACCTGCTCGTGCATGAGGGCCGCGCCGCCTTCATCGATACCGGCACCAACGCCACCCTGCCGCGCGCGCTGGCCGCGCTCGCGGCGCGCGGCCTCGAGGCGGAGGCTGTCGATTACGTCATCCTCACCCATATCCATCTCGACCACGCCGGCGGCGCCGGAGCGATGATGGCCGCCTTTCCGCGGGCCCGGCTGGTCGTCCATCCGCGCGGCGCGCGGCACATGGTCGAGCCCTCGAAGCTGATGGCAAGCGTCGAAGCGGTGTATGGCAAGGAACGCGCACGCGACCTCTACGGCGTGCTCAAGCCCGTCGCCGCCGAGCGCATCATCGAGGCGCCCGAGGGCACGACGATCTCCCTCGCCGGCCGCGCGCTGGTCTGCCTCGACACGCCCGGCCATGCCCGCCATCACATCGTCATTCACGATGAGCAAAGCCGCGGCGTGTTCACCGGCGACACTCTCGGCATCGCCTATCGCGAGCTGTACGCCGACGGCCGGCCGTTTCTGTTTCCCACCACCACGCCTTCACAATTCGATCCGGAGGCGCTCGCCGCCTCGATCGAACGCATTCGCGCACTCGTCCCGCGCGCGGCCTATCTCACGCATTTCGGCCAGCTGCTCGATCCGTGCGCCCTGATTCCGGCGCTCCTGCGGCGGCTGGACGCCTTCGTCGACATCGCCACAACCGCAGCCCAAAAACTCGGCGCTGATGAAGCAACTGCGCTACAAGGCGGTCGAGCAAGAAACGCTCTCCTCGCCGTAGCGGATGGCGACACGGCGACCGATGCCCTGCATTCGGCCATCGTGCCACCGCTCAAGGCGTACCTTCTCGCCGAAGCGCGCACGCACGGCGTGCACCTCGCCGACGCGGCACTGTGCGAGGCACTGGCCATGGACATCGAGCTCAATGCCCAGGGCCTGGCCCTGTGGGCGGCCAGCCACGGCGCATTCCGCCCCGTCATTCCGGACGGCGCGTAGCGTCGATCCGGAATCCAGGCAGAGGGCACCACAAAGTACTAAGGGTCATCCCTGGATTCCGGGACAAGCCCGGAATGACGTTTCTCCCCCATCATTCTGCCTCCCACCCCCTGCTATACTGCGCGTCGTTCGTGGTGTCCGCGCATGAGTCTTCATGCCGGATTAAACGGGAAGCCGGTGCGAGAACTCCCACAAGACTCTCAATTCCGGCGCTGCCCCCGCAACGGTAAGGACGTGCGGCCACTTCTCGATGCCACTGGATTCGCAACACGCGATCCGGGAAGGCGAAGCGGCAAGACGTCCGAGCCCGGAGACCGGCCAGGAACATCCGTATCAGAGGCTGCGGGGTGGCGGCGTCGGATGGGTTGCTCCTCGCGCGCGTTTCGCCGGAACACACTCCCCGAACTCCCTTCCCCTCGCCGTCGCTGATGTTCGAGTCATCGGCTTGCGGGGACGCAGGCCGACCTTTGGGAGTCCATCGATGAACCATCCATCTCGCATTACCGCCGTTGCGGCGGCTGTCGTTTCCATCTTTTCCGCATCCCTGTCCGCCGCCGCCGAGCCTTCAACCGGCAACGAAGCCGTGGTGGTGATCGCCACCCGCCAGCCAAGCCGCATCAGCGCGCTGACCACCGACATCACCCTGCTCGACCGGACAACGATCGAGGAAGCCGGGCCCAACGCCACGCTCGGTGATCTGCTGACACGGGTTCCCGGTGTCGAACTTTCCCGTCAAGGGAGCCGCGGGGCGCCCGAAGGCATTTTCATTCGTGGCGCCAACACGGGACACACCCTGGTACTGGTCGACGGTCTTCGGGTCGGTTCAGCCACTTTGGGCGCAACGGCGATCGAATCGCTTCCCCTGACGCAAATCGAACGCATCGAAATCCTGCGTGGCGCGGCCTCCGCGCTCTACGGCTCTGACGCCATCGGCGGCGTCATTCGCATCACCACCCGGCCTGCCACCGAGAGCCCGCGCCTCGACGTCAGCCTGGGTGCGGGGAGCCGCGGTGCGCAGGAAGCCTCCCTGGCGCATAGCGGCCACTTCGGACAACTGGATTATGGATTGAGGGTCAGCGACTCGCGGAATCGCGGAGTCAGCATGATCACCAATCCCTCCAGCTCCGCCTATAACCCCGACAAGGATGGTTCCTGGCGCAGGACAACGGCCCTGCATGCCACTTGGCGCCCGAATGAAAAAACCGAAATCGGCGCTCAATGGTTCGAGACCGATGGCATGAACCGCTTTGACGCCGATGGATTCCCGCCTTTCGGACCTCCCGCCAGTTCCGACTGGCAAACACGCCACAAAATCACCAGCTACTCGGCGCATGCGAAGACAAAACTCACGGACGACTGGAGCAGCACGTTCCGCGCCGGACGCAGTGAAGACGATAGCGTTTCGACTCCCTCGTTCACTCTCGGCCAGGCGAATGACCGTTTCAAAACCCGACAGGATCAGTTCGTCTGGCAGAACGACATTCATCTGCCGCTCGGCCAGGCCCTGGTTGCCGTGGAAACGCTCCGCGAGAAAATTGCCTCGACCAATATTTATACGGGCACCCAACGCACCACCGATTCACTCGTTCTTGGCTGGAACGGCAGTGCCGGCGCGCATTTCTGGCAGCTTGCCGTCCGTCACGACGACAATTCCCAGTTCGGTGGCAAGACTACCGAAACGCTAGGTTATGGCTATCGACTGACGCCACTCTGGCGCGTGGCGGCCAACACGGGAACATCTTTCAAGGCGCCAACCTTCAATGACCTGTATTTCCCCAACACGCCTTTTGTCGGCGTCGGCAACCCGGCCCTGCAACCTGAAACAGGTCGCAGCAATGAACTCGCCCTGCACTACGAAGAAGGCGATTCCCAGGCCTCGCTCACCGCATTCCGCAATACCATTCACAACCTGATTCAATGGGAAGAATCACCTCCCGGCTCGTTCTTCTATACGCCACGCAATGTGGGACAGGCGCGCATCACTGGCTGGACAGCCGCCGCATCGACTCGTCTTGCCGGGTGGACAGTGGGCGGCCATCTCACGGTACAAAATCCCAAAGACATGGACACCGGTGAATACCTGATACGGCGGGCGAAAAAATTCGCTACCCTGTCTCTCGGCCATGACTCCGGGCGCTGGTCGTGGGGCGGCGAAATTCAGGGTTCCGGACCACGGTACGATGCCCCGGATTTCTTTACCAGGAAAAATACGAAGAAAATGGGCGGCTATGGCGTGGTCAATCTGCACGGCGAATACCAGCTTGATCACGGCTGGTCGGTCTTCGCGCGGGTGGACAACCTTTTCGACAAACAGTATCAACTCGTCACCAGTTCGAGTACCGACTATGCCGCGCTCGGTACCACCGTATTCGTCGGAGCGCGTTTCACTCTCAAGTAGCCCATGCCCATCCGCCGCCGCGCCCTGCTGGTTCTGATCCTGCTCTTTGCCCTGGCGCTGGCGAGTCTCGCCGTTGCGCTGATGGCCGGCAGCCTGCCGGTGGGGTGGCGCGACGTGCTGGCGGCGGTCAGCGGACGAGCAACGGCGGGACAGGACGGGGGCGGCGGCGCGCTGGCCGTGGAGGTGATCCGCGGCCTGCGTCTGCCGCGCGCGCTCGGCG
>PHCV01000012.1 GCA_002842395.1 Betaproteobacteria bacterium HGW-Betaproteobacteria-11 | reverse complement strand
ATGTCGTGTCGCCGGTACGCTTCTGCCATCGCTGACCCTCCATGCTTTCAGAAGGCGTAATCTTCACACATTTCTTATCTCGTGACGACACTATCTAGCATGAGTCGTTTTGCTCATGATAGGATGCCAGTCGCCAGGAGAAGCCGGATCATCATTGGTGCCTGCAAATTGTCTGCAAATACTAAATTCAACCACAGGATTCAGGAGAAGAAACCATGAAACGCCCGCTACGTCCCTTGGTCTTGATCGTCGCCATGACCGGCTGCCTTGTCAGCTTGCCCGCCAGTTCGCACGGCGACGTCGTCCCTCACGCCGTCGACGCCTCCAGCCTGAAACAGCTCGGCGAAGAATGGCGCGAGGAAAACCCGTATCGCGGCGACAAGGCGGCCGAAACACTCGGCGACTCGGCTTACAACCAGAACTGCGCGCGCTGTCACGGCCTGGAAGCCATCAGTGGCGGTGTTGCCCCGGATTTGCGCAAGCTCGACATCGATCCCGACACCGATCAGTATTACCTGAACTCGGTGCGTCACGGCAAGGTGCGCGATGGCCGGGTCTATATGCCGCCCTTCGAGGGCATTCTGTCGCAGGAAGCCATGTGGGCCATCAAGGCTTATCTCGAAACCCGTCGCGCTTCGCTGAACGAGTGACCCCATGCGTGGCATCCGGTCGTATCTGAACAATCTGCTCGCCGGTGTAGCTCTTGCCGCACTGGCGGCTACTGGCAGCGCCCAGGCGCGCCCCAACGACCTGGCCGATCTGCAGCAGCGCGGACAGATCAGTTTCGCCTTCTACAATACCTTCGCGCCCTTTTCCAACAAGGGCAAGGGCGCCGACGTCGAAATCGCCGAAGCACTGGCGGCCAGACTGGGGCTGAAGATGTCCGCATTGTGGTTCGATGCCGATGAGAACATGGAGGACGATTTGCGCAATATGGTCTGGAAGGGTCACTACCTCGGTTACGGCCCTGCGGATGTCATGATCCATGTGCCAATCGACCACAACTACATGGCCAAGCTCGACAAGGTGAGTTTCTTTGCTCCTTACCATCGCGAACGCTATGCCATTGCCCGCAACCTCGACCGGGTGCCGACACTCGATTCCCTGGCTCCGCTCGAAAACCAGCCGATCGGGGTCGAGGGCGACAGTTTGCCCGCAACGGTCATGCTCGGTGCCGATGGCGGCAAATACCGCAACACGCTGAAGCTGTACAAAACCGCCGAAGAGTCAATTGCCGCCCTCAAGACAGGAGAAGTCGTTGCCGTGCTGGCCCAGCAGGGCGAACTCGAAGGCGGACTGGATCATGACAAACGCTTCGCCATCGAACCACCACCGATTGCGTCCCTGCATTATCGACAGTGGCCCGTCGGATTGGCCGTCAAAACAGAAAATGAAGCCCTGGCCAAGGCGTTGCAAAAAGCCATGAATGAATTGATGGAAGATGGCACCATTGATCGCATCATGGCGCATAGCGGGATCACCCATCGGCGGCCATGAAAATTCTTCGCTATTGGCAGATCGCGTTGGCGATCGCGGGTTGCGCAACGGTTTCGCTGGCCGTAGCGGCTCCATTCGCTTACGTTCCCAACGAAAAGTCCGGCTCGATCTCGATCATCGATACCGCGACACGGCAGGTTACCGATACCCTGGAAATCGGTGGTACGCCGCGTGGCATCACGGTCTCCCGCGATGGCAAGACGCTTTATGTGAGTGACCAGAAGGCCCATGCCCTGGTCGTGATCGATCTCGACCGGAAACAAGTCCAGGATCGCATCGCGCTTGGCGAATCACCCGAGGGCATCAGCATTTCTCCCGACGGCCGCTGGGTCGTTGCCGCAGTGGAACTATCGAACAGCGTGATGTTCGTCGACACTGGGACGAACAAGGTCGCTTTTTCGATCAAAACCAACGGCAAGAATCCCGAGCATGCGGTATTCAGCCCGGATGGACGCTGGTTGCTGGTCAGCGCCGAGGAAGCCGATAGCGTCGACGTGGTGGACGTCGTCGCCCGACGCCAGGTCAGCTCGATCAAGGTCGGCAACCGCCCGCGCGGAATCGGATTCCTGCCCGACGGCAGTCGCGCTTATGTCGCCTGCGAACTGGTCAGCACGGTTTTCGTGATCGATCTGGCCACGCAGACCGCGGTTACTTCGATTCTGGCGGGCAATTTCTCCAATGGCGTGGCGGTCGCGCCCGATGGCAAACGCGTTTATATCTCCAATGGACGGGATGCTTCGGTATCGGTCATCGACACGACAACCCAGAAAATCATTGCTACGGTTCCCGTCGGCAAGCGTCCGTGGGGTCTGACGACCACTCCCGATGGCCGCTGGCTTTATGTGGCCAATGGCCGTTCGGATTCCATTTCCGTCGTCGATACTGCTTCGATCCAGGCCGTGGCAACGATTCCCGTCGGCACGGCACCCTGGGGCGTCGTCATCCGCTGAATCTGAAGCAAGAAATCTGCGGCTAATTATTCGCCACGATTTCCCTCGTGATTCACGGTTTATCCCAGATGAGGCTGCATGATGCGCCGATAGAACTCATGGAAATGCTGCATTCCATCCTCCATCGGTGATTGGTAAGGCCCAACCTCGCTGCGCCCCTGCTTGAGCAACGCACGGCGCCCACGATCCATCCGTTCCCCGATATCATCATCTTCGATCGCTGTCTCCATGTATGCCGCTTGCTCGGCCTTGATGAAGTCCGGCTCGAACAACGCAATGTCTTCCGGATAATAAAACTCGACAACGTTCAGCGTCTTATCAACATCCCGTGGAATCAGCGTCGACACCACCAGAACATGGGGATACCACTCGACCATGATATTTGGGTAGTACGTCAGCCAGATCGCACCATGCTCTGGCAGTCTCCCGCCATAGTAATCAAGCACGGTTTTTTGCCACCGCTGATACGTGGGAGTGCCTGCCTTGGCCAGTGACTGGATACCTACGCGCTGCACTGAATACCAGTCGCCGAACTGCCAGCTCAAATCGTCACAGGTGACGAAATTGCCCAGTCCAGGGTGATAGGGGACGACATGATAATCCTCCAGATAGACCTCGATGAATGTCTTCCAGTTGTAGTTGCATTCATGTAATTCGACATGATCGAGCTTGTAGCCCGTGAAGTCGAATTCCGGTGCCACCTTCATCCGCGCCAGATCCTCATGGGCGGAACGTGGCCCCTTGAACAACAATCCCCGCCAGCTTTCCAGTTTCTGCTTCCGCAAATTCAGGCATGGATTGGCAGGAAAGTGGGGCGCCCCCACCAACTCACCTGCGCTGTCATATGTCCACCGATGGATCGGACAAACGATATTTTTTGCGCTACCGCAACCTTGCAACATGATGGCCTGGCGATGGCGGCAGACATTGGATATTTCATAGGCACCATCCGGTTGACGGACGATCAGCCACGCGTGGTCATTCCACTCCTCGCTGCGATAGTCATATATCTCGGGAACCATCAATGCGTGTCCGACATACCCCGGGCCGGCATCGAAGATCAGCTTTTTCTCCAGTTCAAACAGCTTCTCATCGAAGTACCATGCCATCGGCAACTGTGACTTACCAGGGCGGAGAGGGATATTCGGCTTGATATCAGACATGATTCCCAACCTCCAAGAAGACCCCACCCGGAAACCGGAAATAAAAAGACAAAAGAAAGAAACCGGCACAATGCCGGTTGCGCCATTGTAACAAATTTGACCCAAGGACGTCGCTGGGTTATCTTCAACAATTTTCATTCTGTGCATGCTCGCTTCACTGAGTCATGGCACTTGTGCTCGCTACGATCTGGTCACTTATGTCACCGAAACCGCATTCGTTTGAAACATCACTGAGTGAATTGGAAGCCATCATCACCGCCATGGAGATCGGCCAAATGACGCTTCAGGAAACTCTTGATGCCTACAAGCGCGGCATTGCATTGCTTCGCCACTGCCAGACGACCCTTGACAGCGCCGAACAGCAAACCCGAATTCTTGAGAACGGAGTTTTGCGCGATCTCGAATCCGACACGGCCAACCCGACGGATATCTGAAAGGCATGAAATTTCCGGACTGGGTATCCCGTGTCAGGCAGCGGGTCGAACACGCCCTTGTAGCCTCCTTGCCTTCAATCGACCATTCGCCTTCGGCATTGCACGATGCAATGCGGTATTCCGTACTGGGAGGAGGAAAACGAATCCGGCCACTCCTTTGCCATGCGGCGGGAAGCATTTTTCCTGCCGACGACAACAATCTGGATGCTGCTTCCATTTCAGCCGAACTGATCCATGCCTATTCTCTCGTCCATGATGATCTGCCCATCATGGATAACGATATTCTTCGCCGCGGCAAACCAACCTGCCATGTCGAATTTGGCGAAGCCATGGCCTTGCTCGTTGGCGATGCCTTGCAAAGTCTGGCCTTTCAGACACTTTCGATGAGAATGCCCGGCATTGGCGCGGAGCGGCAGCTCGCCATGATTCATCTTTTGGCGCTGGCATCCGGATCGCACGGCATGGCCGGGGGGCAAGCGCTGGATATGGCAGCCGTCGGCCAGCAACCGACCGTGAATGAACTCGAATTCATCCATATTCACAAGACTGGTGCCCTCATCCGTTCCTCCATCTTGCTGGGCGCCCATTGTGGCAACGCCTCGGCAGAAGAACTTGAGCAACTTGGCCACTACGCCAATCGGGCCGGATTGCTGTTTCAAATCGTCGATGACATTCTCGATGCCGAATGCAATACAGCCACGCTGGGTAAAACAGCGGGCAAGGATGCCGCACAGAACAAGCCCACCTATGCCAGCCTGCTGGGCAAGGTTGGTGCCGATTCCCTGGTCGCCGATCTGCGCGGGGAGGCACATGAGACCCTTGCCCCATTCGATTCGCGCGCATTGCGCTTACATGAACTGACTGACTTCATTGTCGACCGAAATTTCTGATGACTACTCCGCTACTTGATACGATCCAGAGCCCGGCTGACCTGCGCAGCCTGGAACGCTCCCAGTTATCTCAGCTCGCCGAAGAACTGCGTGCTTTTCTGCTCGAATCGGTTGCCGCAACGGGCGGCCATTTATCTTCGAATCTGGGAACTATCGAACTCACTATTGCACTGCACTACATTTTCGATACACCCGAAGATCGGCTGGTTTGGGATGTCGGCCATCAAACTTACCCCCACAAGATACTGACCGGCCGCCGCACCGAGATGGCAAGATTGCGCATGAAGGGCGGCATTTCCGGCTTCCCCCGTCGCGCCGAGAGCGTTTATGACACTTTTGGCGCCGGCCATTCCTCGACCTCCATTTCTGCTGCCCTGGGGATGGCCATTGCCGCGAAAAACAAAGGCGAAAGCCGACGCGTCGTAGCCATCATCGGCGATGGCGCCATGTCCGCCGGACAAGCTTTTGAGGCGCTTAACAATGCGGGCGTCAGCGGCGCCAACCTCCTTGTCATTCTCAACGACAATGACATGTCAATTTCACATCCCGTTGGAGCGCTGAACAAGTACCTGGCCCGTCTGCTCTCCGGACGAACTTTCAATGCCGCGCGACGCGCCGGTGAAAAGGTGCTATCCGCCGTACCTGGCGTTCTTGAATTTGCCAACCGCGTCGAGGAGCATGTCAAAGGCATGATCTCGCCCGGCACCCTGTTTGAAGAACTCGGTTTCAACTATATCGGCCCGATTGATGGCCACGATCTGAATGCGCTGATCCCTACGTTGCAGAACCTGCAGCGCCTCCAAGGTCCCCAGTTTCTGCATGTCATCACGCGCAAAGGACAGGGTTACAAACTTGCCGAAGCAAATCCAGTCCTGTATCACGGGGTCAGCAAATTCGACACCACTCAGGGTATCGAACCTTCCAAATCCGTCAGCAAGCCGAGCTACACTCAAATCTTCGGGGACTGGCTTTGTGATCAGGCTGCTGCCGACCCCCGTCTCATCGGAATCACGCCAGCCATGTGCGAAGGCTCCGGACTACTGCGATTTTCCAAGGAATTCCCCGAACGCTACTTCGATGTCGGGATCGCCGAGCAACATGCCGTCACTTTTTCCGGCGGCCTCGCCTGTGAAGGCCTGAAGCCGGTCGTTGCCATCTATTCCACTTTCTTGCAAAGAGCCTATGACCAATTGATCCATGACATTGCCTTGCAGAATCTGTCCGTGGTTTTTGCCATCGATCGTGGTGGCCTCGTGGGTGCTGATGGCGCAACACATAATGGCGCATTCGACCTTTCCTATCTCACATGCATCCCGAACATGGTTGTAATGGCACCCAGTGATGAAGACGAGTGCCGCAAGATGCTCAGCACCGCCTTCGCCATGGAAGGCCCAACCGCAGTCCGCTATCCGCGTGGCAGTGGCCCAGGCACACCCATCAGCCCCGGGCTTGAAACGCTCCCGGTCGGTAAAGGTGAGGTGCGCCGGCAAGGTAAAGGAGTCGCTTTGCTTGCTTTTGGCTCCTTGCTTTCCCCTGCACTGAAAGCGGCCGAACTGATCGATGCAACTGTAGCCAACATGCGCTTCGTCAAACCGATGGATACCCAGTTGGTGTCCGACCTGGCGTCCCGCCACGACCTGCTGGTAAGCCTCGAGGAAAACACGATCATCGGCGGCGCCGGAGCCGAAGTCGCCCGCCTACTTGAACAAGCTGGATCCAGAACGCCATTGTTGCGCCTGGGTTTGCCTGATGCGTTTATCGACCACGGTGAAGTTTCGGCACTGCTTGCCGAAGCTGGCCTCGATGCCCAGGGCATCGTCCGTAGCATCACAAAACACCTCGGCATCGCGCCCGATGCAATAGTTGAGTAATTTTGTCGAGAATGATAAAGTTGGCGCTCAATAAGGGCGCACACCATGAATTGCAGAGACTCCATGCCAAAACCTAATAGCTCCGCTATTCCGGACGTTCAATCCAGCGAGGACTTTCGGTCCCTGCCCATCAACAAGGTCGGGATCAAGGATATACGCCACCCATTCAAGGTGCTCGACAAGAGTGGCGGCGTCCGTCACACCATCGCGACGTTCAATATGTACGTTGGGCTGCCGCATAATTTCAAGGGCACCCACATGTCTCGCTTCGTCGAAATTCTCAATGCCCATGAGGATGAAATCTCGGTCGAGAGTTTCGAGACGATGCTCCGTGAAATGGTAGTCAGGCTCGAGGCAAGAACCGGGCACCTGGAGATGAGCTTTCCTTATTTCATCAGCAAATCGGCGCCAATATCGGGGGTCAAAAGCCTGATGGACTATGACATCACGTTTATTGGAGAGATTCTTGCCAACGGAGACTATCGGCAAACCATCCGGGTACTGGTTCCGGTCACCAGCCTTTGTCCCTGTTCAAAAAGGATTTCAGAGCGCGGGGCGCACAATCAGCGTTCGCATGTGACCATCACTGCGGTAACCAATCAACGCGTCTGGATCGAGGATATTATTCGCATCGCAGAGGTCGAGGCATCCTGCGAACTGTACGGCTTGCTCAAGCGTCCGGATGAAAAGTTCGTCACCGAGCGGGCTTATGACAATCCAAAATTCGTTGAAGACTTGGTTCGTGATGTGGCCACGGCATTGAACAAAGACTCGCGTATCGATGCCTATATCGTCGAAAGCGAGAACTTTGAATCGATCCACAACCACTCGGCCTATGCTTTGATCGAGCACACCAAGCAGCAAGGTTAGTCACTTGGGCGCTAACGGTAATTGAACCAATTTTGGAAATGAAACGAACTGCGGTTCCGAGATGGAACCGCGGCTGGTTTGTTCGTGAAGAGGACGCCTGCAGCCTCAGGAGTTCGCCTGGGGGTTGCTTCGCGTCAGCTTTTCCTTGATCCGCGCCGACTTGCCCGAACGCTGGCGCAGATAGTACAGCTTGGCCCGACGTACATCGCCGCGTCGCTTGACCTCAATCCCGGCAATCAAGGGAGAATACGTTTGAAAGGTACGCTCGACGCCTTCGCCGGAAGAGATCTTCCGCACGATAAAGTTCGAATTAAGGCCACGATTGCGCTTGGCGACCACCACCCCCTCAAACGCCTGAGTACGCTTGCGGGTGCCCTCGACCACCGCCACATTGACAACCACCGTGTCGCCAGGCGCAAAATCGGGGATGACCTTCCCAAGGCGCGCAATTTCTTCCTGCTCCAACTGATCAATCAAGTTCATTTGATTCTCCATCATTATGGCTGCGGAAACTCCCGCCAACCTGACGTGCAGCGCAGGGACCAAGGTTGCGAAAACGCCCCGACAGCCCTGATGCACGCTGTTTTTAATTGTCGTTCCGCTGGCAACCTGCCAGCAGTTCGACCTCTTCCCGGCTCAAGCTCCGCTTCTCGATGAGATCCGGACGCCTTTGCCAAGTCCGTTGCAGCGCTTGTTGAAGGCGCCAACGCCGGATTCTTTCATGGTCGCCCGATAACAACACCTCAGGCACCCGATGTTCCTTATACACCTCTGGCCGCGTGTAATGCGGACAGTCCAGCAACCCGGCAGCAAATGAATCCTGCACTGCCGAGTTAGCATCATTCAATGCACCAGGCAACTGGCGGATGCACGCGTCCATCAAAGCCATCGCGGCGAGTTCTCCGCCAGAGAGAACAAAATCACCCAATGAAAGTTCTTCATCAACACAACGCTGAATCAGCCGCTCGTCTATTCCTTCGTACCGACCACAAAGCAGAATCGCACCGCCACTCGACGCCAGTTCCAGCACATGCTGTTGCCGGATCGGTGTTCCCTGCGGAGACAGGTAAATCACTTTCGCCGTCTCGCCAGCGCCGACTTTTGCCGCATCGATCGCTTGCTCCAGCGGTTCAGCCAGCATTACCATGCCGGGGCCGCCACCGTATGGCCGATCATCCACCGTATGATGCACATCCCGAGTCCACCGTCGTGGATTCCAGCATTCCAGCTGCCACAGACCCCTCTCCAGGGCTCGCCGGGTAATCCCCGAATCCGTAATTGCCGCAAACATTTCCGGGAACAACGTGACGACATCAAACCGCAGGCTCACCAGTCGATACCCCAATCGACAAGAATCAGCCGCCCGACGGTATCCACGTTCACCACCACCTTCCCCACAAATGGCAGCAATCTCCTGTTCTTGCCATCCACCACCACCAGCACATCATTCGCTCCTGTTTCAAGCAAAGAGTCGACATGGCCCAGACTCATTCCCTGAAGATTCTGCACCTCCAGCCCGATCAGATCACGCCAGTAATATTCGTCCTTCCCGGTCAGCGGAAGATCGCTTCGTAACGCACCGATATAACAACCCGTGAGCGCTTCGGCAGAGCCCCTGTCATCGACTCCCTGCAGTTTGGCTAGCAGTCCGCCACCATGGACTTTGACAGTTGCAGGCACATACATTTGCCATGCATCGGTCGCCACATCGGCATCAGGCGAAAGCAACCAGTGCGGTATGGCTTTCCACCCGAGCGGATCATCCCCGAACGGATGAATCCGCAACCAACCCAGAACCCCGAACGGGGCGACTATCCGCCCCAGCACAATCATCCGTATCAGGCAGCCGTTTGCACAGCGGATTGTTTGACCAGCCGGGCAGCGGTCTGCGACAACTGGGCGCCATGTTCCTGCCAGAAAGCCAGGCGTTCGGCATTGATCACCAGACCTTGTTCATTTGCCGCGGCTACAGGGTTGTAATAACCAATCCGCTCGATAAAGCGACCATCGCGGCGGTTGCGCGAGTCAGCCACGACCATGTTGAAGAAGGGACGCTTTTTGGCACCGCTGCGGGCAAGACGAATAACAACCATAATGTTCCACTCAGCTAATAAGGAAAGCGCGTGATTCTAGTTCAAACAAGGAGATAACACAAGGTTCCAGCGAACCAAGAACAGACAGGCTCAAGTGGCCTTGTACGCAAATACACCCCGAATCGTTGACTGGATGGCCTCTGCTGCTCCGCGAGGGTCCGCAGCCTGGCGGACAGGGCGTCCGACGACAATGTAATCAGCACCATTTCTGAATGCCTGGGCAACATCCACGGTACGTTTCTGATCATCTTCGGGCCTGTTCTCGACGGGGCGAATTCCTGGCGTCACCACCAGCAGTTTGTCTCCCAGCTCCGCGCGGATGAGAGCGGCCTCCAGACCAGAGGAAACGATTCCATCCACCCCCGCCAAAAGAGCGCGGCGCGCCCGTGAAAGCACCAACTGCTGTACATCGCAGGAAAATCCGAGATCATCCAGGTCGCCACGATCGAGGCTTGTCAGTGCGGTGACGGCAAGAATTTTTAGGGTGCCTTTGTCCTTCACTGCCGCTTCCATGATGGACTGATTGCCATGGATCGTGGCAAACGTCGCCCCGCTACTTGCCAGCGCCCTGACGGCTGAACGCACAGTTTCAGGCACATCAAAGAATTTCAGATCGACGAAGACCTTCTTGTCCCGCGCGAGCAACCAGTCGAGCAGTTCAAAATAACCTTGCGACATAAAAAGCTCGAGACCAATCTTGTAAAAAGTGACAGCGTCGCCCAATTGTTCGACAAGGCGCATTGCCTCTTGAACCGAGGAGAAATCCAGGGCGACAATAAGACGATCCTGCGGAAGAATCTGTTTTGTGGATATGAGACTGGACATGAATGTACGAGGAAATCGGCATCGGGAAATCGGACTTGCGATTTTACCCGAGTCGATACCCCCGGATGGATTTACGGAGCAAGCATCGGCCCGTTGTGCTTTTGCATTTAACTGACTGTGGTTTTAGGGGATAATTGCGAGCGGCGCGTCTCTCGTTTCGGGCCAGGTGGCTCTCAACACTCAACAATGGAGCAGGCATGAGCATTTCCCATATCAAAGTTCCCGCACAAGGCCAGAAAATAATTCCCGGTCAACCGATTCCTGACGATCCGATCATTCCTTTTATCGAGGGTGATGGTATTGGGATCGATATCACACCCGTCATGCAAAAGGTGGTCGATGCCGCCGTGCAAAAAGCATACGGCGGCAAACGAAAGATTTCCTGGATGGAAGTCTATGCCGGGGAAAAAGCGACCCGGGTCTATGGTCCCGACATCTGGCTACCCGAAGAGACCATCGCCGCCTGCAAAGAATACGTGGTTTCCATCAAGGGGCCGCTGACCACACCGGTCGGTGGGGGTATTCGCTCGCTCAATGTCGCCCTGCGTCAGGAGATGGACCTATATCAATGCGTACGTCCAGTTCGCTATTTCAAGGGAATTCCGTCCCCGTTGAAAGACCCAACCAAAACCGACATGGTCATTTTCCGTGAAAACACGGAAGATATTTACGCAGGCGTCGAATGGCAGGCAGAATCACCACAGGCGAAAAAGGTCATCAAATTTCTCCTTGAGGAGATGGGCGTAACCAAAATCCGCTTCCCCAATACCTCCGGAATCGGCATCAAGCCGGTTTCACGCGAAGGCTCGGAGCGCCTGATGCGTGCGGCGATCAACTACGCCATCGGCAATAATCGAAAATCGGTGACCATTGTCCACAAGGGCAACATCATGAAGTACACCGAAGGTGGTTTTCGTGACTGGTGTTATGCGCTGGCAAAAAATGAATTTGGCGGAACCGAGATCGATGGCGGGCCCTGGCTGAAGTTACCCAACGGCATCGTCATCAAGGACGCCATCGCGGACGCCTTCCTGCAACAGATATTGCTACGTCCAGCCGAATACGACGTTATCGCCTGTTGCAACCTGAACGGAGACTACATCTCCGACGCCCTGGCCGCGCAGGTCGGTGGTATTGGCATAGCCCCGGGAGCGAATATCTCTGACGATTACGCCGTCTTCGAAGCTACCCATGGCACCGCACCGAAGTATGCCGGCAAAGACTACGTAAACCCTGGCTCGCTTATCCTTTCCGCCGAAATGATGCTGCGTCACATGGGATGGACAGAAGCCGCCGAACTCATCATCCATTCGATGGAAGCGGCCATCGGCGACAAGGTCGTGACATACGACTTCGCCCGCCTCATGGAGGGTGCAAAAGAAGTGAAGTGCTCCGCCTTTGGCCAGGCGATGATCGATCGCATGTAGCCTAAACCGGATCTCCAGAAAAAAACCCCGCCCATGAATTACTGGGCGGGGTTGATTTTTTTGGAGCTGGATCTATTGCGTCAGCGCCAAAATCAACAACAATGTTGTCAGGGGCGCTGAATATTTGAGGCCTGCTTGCCCTTCGGACCCTGCACTACATCGAATGTTACCTTGTCGCCTTCCTTCAGCGACTTGAATCCGGCCATGTTAATGGCGGAGAAGTGCGCGAAAAGATCTTCGCTACCATCATCGGGAGTAATAAAGCCAAAACCTTTGGCGTCGTTGAACCACTTAACTGTACCAGTTGCCATGTAACTTCTTCCTTAATCAAAAACAAACGAATCGGCCACCGCTGCGGGCTGCAACACACCGCACCCCGGCCGGGGCATGTCTATATTCAAATTCAGCGTGGTAGGGAGATCCAAGCGGCAATTCAGAGGAACTGCAAATCGACAGGCTGAGAGACGACCGTGGGTCACTACGGAAGAACTTGAACTAAACACGGTTGGCGTTTTACCTACTAAGTCAACCAGCGTCAACAACTTTCGATGTTGCGTCGCACAGGCCAGAGGCCTTGCAATCTTTCTTCATACCGCCAGATTGCTTTCGATTAGCTCCTGATCCTCTTTTGTTTGCGTAGTTGAATGGCTGCTGAATCGCATTAGAATTAGCCAACATGAGCGTTCGAAAAACTTCAGAAACCGACCATACGGCAGCCCTTGCACCGGAAAAAGCGCGCAGCAAGCCTCCGCCCATGTACCGGGTGCTTCTGCTCAACGACGACTTCACGCCGATGGATTTTGTGGTTATCGTTCTGGAGAAATTTTTTGCTTTGTCACGCGAACAATCGACCAGAATTATGCTCAAAGTACATACCGAAGGCAGAGGGGTCTGTGGCGTGTATCCTGTCGATGTTGCAGCAACGAAGGTAGAACAGGTGAGTGCATTTGCGCACCAGCACGAGCATCCGCTGGCGTGTGTGATGGAGGAAAACTGATGATCGCCCAGGAACTGGAAGTCAGCTTGCACATGGCTTTTGTCGAAGCGCGGCAGAAGCGCCACGAGTTTATTACGGTCGAGCATCTGCTATTAACCTTGCTTGACAACCCTTCGGCGGCTGAAGTGTTGCGAGCATGCGCGGCCGATATCGACGGTTTGCGCAAGGAATTGACGATCTTCATCACCGACCACACCCCCATGGTTTCCGGCACCGATGAAATCGACACTCAGCCCACGCTTGGCTTCCAGCGGGTCATTCAGCGTGCGATTCTGCACGTGCAATCTTCCGGCAAACGGGAAGTCACCGGCGCGAATGTTCTAGTTGCAATCTTCGGGGAGAAAGATTCGCATGCCGTCTACTTCCTTCAGCGGCAAAATATTTCGCGGCTGGATGTAGTCAACTTTATTTCCCACGGTATCACCAAGCTGCCGCAATCCGGCAACAAGGAAGAGCCGACCGAGACGGAGGCTGAAACCCAGGAAAAGGGCGGCCCGCTGGAAAGCTTTACCCTGAACCTGAATCAGCACGCGCTCGCCGGCAAGATCGACCCGCTGATCGGCCGCGAAAAAGAACTCGAACGGGTCATTCAGACCTTATGTCGTCGGCGCAAGAACAATCCGCTGCTGGTTGGCGAGGCCGGGGTCGGCAAGACAGCGATTGCCGAGGGACTTGCTCGCCGCATTATCGAGAATCGCGTCCCTGACATACTCAGCGATGCCACTGTCTACGCACTCGATATGGGCGCCTTGCTGGCCGGCACAAAGTATCGTGGCGACTTCGAACAGAGACTGAAAGGCGTACTGAAGCAGTTGGCCGATGCCCCGAACGCGATTCTATTTATCGATGAAATTCATACCATCATCGGCGCCGGGGCGGCCTCCGGCGGCACCCTCGATGCATCCAATCTGCTCAAACCGGCGCTCTCGTCAGGCGCCTTGAAGTGTATTGGCGCCACGACATACAACGAATTTCGCGGCGTCTTCGAAAAAGATCATGCACTCTCGCGCCGCTTCCAGAAAATCGATGTCAACGAACCCACCATCGACGAAACCGTCTCCATCTTGCGCGGCCTCAAAACCCGGTTCGAGGAACACCATCACATCAAGTATTCGGCGGCGGCCATCTCCTGCGCGGCCGAACTGTCGGCCAAATACATCAATGATCGCCATTTGCCGGACAAGGCCATCGACGTGATCGACGAGGCCGGGGCAGCGCAGCGAATACTGCCCAAATCAAAGCAGAAAAAACTGATTGGCAAGGCCGAAATCGAGGACATCGTGGCCCGGATTGCGCGCATCCCGCCGCAGCATGTTTCCTCTGACGACCGCTCGGCACTGAAAACACTCGATCGCGATCTGAAGAACGTAGTCTACGGTCAGGATGCCGCAATCGATGCCTTGGCCAAGGCGATCAAGATGTCGCGCTCCGGCCTCGGCGACCCGCAAAAACCCATTGGTAGCTTCCTCTTTTCCGGCCCCACGGGTGTCGGCAAGACCGAAGTCGCGCGCCAGCTCGCGTACAGCCTGGGCATCGAACTGATCCGCTTCGACATGTCCGAGTACATGGAACGACACGCGGTAAGCCGGCTGATCGGAGCTCCCCCGGGTTATGTTGGTTTCGACCAGGGAGGACTGCTGACCGAAGCCATAACCAAAAAACCTCATGCCGTACTGTTACTCGATGAAATCGAAAAGGCGCATCCGGAAATTTTCAACATCCTGTTGCAGGTGATGGATCACGGCACCCTGACCGACAATAATGGGCGCAAGGCAGATTTCCGCAACGTGGCCATCATCATGACCACCAATGCCGGCGCCGAAGCCTTGCAGAAGGCCAGCATCGGCTTCACCGCCAACAAAACGCAAGGCGATGAAATGGCTGACCTCAAACGCATGTTCACTCCGGAGTTCCGCAACCGGCTCGACGCCATCATTTCCTTCCGCGCGCTCGATGCCGAAATCATCTTGCGGGTGGTGGACAAATTCCTCATGCAGCTTGAAGGCCAGTTGCACGAGAAAAAGGTCGAGGTCATATTTACCGATGCACTTCGCGCCTGGCTGGCCGAGAAGGGCTTCGATCCGCTCATGGGTGCGCGGCCCATGGCGCGGTTGATTCAGGACACCATCCGCTCGGCACTTGCCGACGAGCTCCTGTTTGGACGGCTACAGCATGGCGGCCGGGTAACCATCGATCTCGATGAAAGAGAGAACGTCAAGCTCAGTCTTGTCGAAGATACTGCCATATCGCCATTGGCCACACCCTCTGCCTAAACGAGTCGCCGTTCCACCAGAGCCGACTTTTTACCCTGCTGAATTTTTCCATCATGATCCAGCCCATTACCGATCTGTGCGACGCCCACGAAGGCGAAGTGCGCGTCGTCAGCCCGATGTTCTCCAGCTACGGCGGACGGCATGCGTTCCATGGCCGCATCGCCACGCTGAAAATCTTCGAGGATAACTCGCTGGTACGGAAGACCCTGGAGACTCCCGGCGATGGTCGCGTGCTGGTCATTGACGGTGGTGGCAGCCTGCGCCGGGCGCTGGTGGGCGACCAGTTGGCCACACTGGCCTTGAAAAATAACTGGGCCGGTATCGTTGTCTATGGCTGCATCCGTGATGCTCGCGCGATAGGTGAAATGGCTATCGGGGTCTTTGCCCTGGCCACCAATCCACTGAAAACACCCAAGAGAAACACAGGCGAAGCCGAGATTCCGGTCATCTTCGGTGGTGTCACTTTCGTTCCAGGCGAATGGCTTTACGCCGATGAGGATGGAGTGATCGTCAGCGCAGACGCAATTCATCAGTAATCCCGTATTGCCTGAAGGTCGTTTGCGACACACAAGCACACTCGCACACTCATCGGCTACATTTTTCGTTGCGTTGATTCATCTTCACTAAACTAAACGAGTCAATTCTCTGATATCTTATATAAGATACTTGTTGCGGCGCAAAATGCTAGATATACTGCCGCTGTCGTTAAAACATCAACTAGCCTGATTTTTCTTTCCGACCTCCCCCGAAAGGATTGACCATGACTGACCGTAAAACCGCTGCCGCTCTCCTGACCAAGGACTGGGCCGAAAATCCCCGCTGGAAAAACATCAAACGCCGCTACAGTGCCGACGAAGTGGTTCGCTTGCGCGGCTCCTTCCCCATCGAATACACGATCGCCCGCCGTGGTGCCGAAAAGCTGTGGGACCTGGTCAATAACGAGCCCTACGTCAACTGTCTCGGCGCCCTGACCGGCGGTCAAGCCATGCAGCAGGTCAAGGCCGGGATCAAGGCCATTTACCTTTCCGGCTGGCAAGTTGCCGCCGACAACAACTCCTACATGGCCATGTACCCGGATCAGTCGCTGTATCCGGTGAACTCCGTGCCGCAGGTCGTCGAACGCATCAACAGCTCGTTCCGCCGCGCCGATGAAATCCAGTTTTCCAAAGGCATCGAACCTGGCAGCAAGGGCTACGTCGACTATTTCGCCCCCATCGTGGCCGACGCCGAAGCCGGTTTTGGCGGCGTGCTGAATGCGTTCGAACTGATGAAAGCCATGATCCGCTCTGGCGCCGCCGGTGTCCATTGGGAAGACCAGCTGGCTTCCGTCAAGAAGTGCGGTCATATGGGCGGCAAGGTACTGGTTCCAACGGCCGAAGCCATTCAGAAGCTGGTCGCAGCGCGCTTTGCCGCCGACGTCTGCGGCGTACCGACACTGGTCATCGCCCGCACCGACGCCGAAGCGGCCGATCTGCTGACTTCTGATTATGACGAAAACGACAAACCCTTCCTGACTGGCGAACGCACCGCCGAAGGCTTCTACAAGACGCGCAAGGGCATCGATCAGGCCATCTCGCGTGCCATTGCCTATGCCTCGTATGCCGATCTAGTCTGGTGCGAAACCGGCACGCCCGATCTCGACTTTGCCAGGAAGTTCGCCGAAGCCGTCCACGCCAAACATCCAGGCAAGATGCTGGCCTACAACTGCTCGCCGTCCTTCAACTGGAAAAAGAATCTGGACGATGCCACCATCGCCAAGTTCCAGCGTGAACTCGGCGCCATGGGCTACAAGTACCAGTTCATCACCCTCGCCGGCATCCACTCCATGTGGTACAACATGTTCGATCTGGCGCAGGACTACGCCCAGCGCGGCATGTCGGCCTATGTGGAAAAAGTGCAGGAACCGGAATTTGCCGCCCGCGATCGCGGCTATACCTTCGTTTCGCATCAGCAGGAAGTCGGTACCGGCTACTTCGACGAAGTGACCACCGTGATCCAGGGTGGCCATTCTTCCGTCACCGCGCTAACCGGTTCGACCGAAGAAGAACAGTTCCACTAAGCCATCGGCCCCGGTCCCTCACCGGGATGAGGCCAGACCGGGGACGCCGCACCTTGACTTCGGGGGTGCGGCGTTTTCGCTTGAGAGCCCATCTGTCGATTTGCGCTTTCCAACGCATTTACAATCGAGCATCCGCTGCCATCGATCAAACCCAAGGAGTTACCCATGAACCTGCCCGTCGGCGTCCAGATCGACGCCCCCATCACTCCCGAGTTCGCACAAATTCTCACCCCGGAAGCCCTGATGCTGGTTGCCAAGCTGCACCGCGCATTCGAACCACGCCGGCGGGAACTGCTGAAAAAACGCATCGACCGTCAGTCCCGCATCGATGCCGGCGAAATGCCCGACTTTTTGCCAGAAACCAAGCACATCCGTGAGGGCGACTGGAAAATCGCGCCATTGCCCAAGGCGCTGGAACGCCGTCGGGTCGAGATCACCGGTCCGGTCGAAGCCAAGATGATCATCAACGGCTTCAACTCGGGCGCCGATTCCTACATGACCGACTTCGAGGATTCCAACAGCCCGAAATGGGAGAACCAGATTCAAGGTCAGATCAATCTCTACCAAGCCATTCGCCGCCAGCTCTCGTTCAGGAATGAGGCCGGCAAGGAATACACGCTGAACGACCAGATCGCCACCCTGCAAATCCGTCCGCGCGGCTGGCACCTCGACGAAAAACACGTGCTGATCGACGGCCAGCGTGTCTCCGGCGGCATTTTCGATTTTGCCCTGGTGTTTTTCCACAACGCCCGCGAACAGCTCGCCCGTGGCGCCGGCCCCTTCTACTACCTGCCCAAGATGGAAAGCCATCTCGAGGCCCGGCTGTGGAACGACATTTTTGTCATGGCGCAAAATGAAACTGGCATCCCGCAGGGCAGCATCAAGGCCACCGTGCTGATCGAGACGATCCTCGCCACCTTCGAGATGGAAGAAATCCTGTACGAGCTGCGCGAACACAGCGCCGGGCTCAACGCCGGCCGCTGGGACTACATTTTTTCCTGCATCAAGAAATTTAAGCGCAACAAGAATTTCTGCCTCGCCAATCGCAGCGCCATCACCATGGAGGTGCCCTTCATGCGCGCTTATGCCCTGGCGCTGGTCAAGGCCTGTCACAAGCGTGGCGCACCCGCCATGGGCGGCATGAGCGCCCTGATCCCGATCAAGAACGACCCGGTGGCCAACGAAAAAGCCCTGGCCGGCATCCGGCACGACAAGACCCGCGACGCCAACGACGGCTTCGATGGCGGCTGGGTCGCTCATCCGGGACTGGTCTCGATTGCTGCCGAAGAATTCCAGAAAGTGCTCGGCGACCTACCCAACCAATGGGGTAAGCAGCGTGACGAAAACTTCGGCCCGAACAACTGGCTCGACTTCCAGCCGGAGCAACCGATCACCGAAACCGGCCTGCGCAACAACATCAACGTCGGCATCCACTATCTCGGCTCCTGGCTCGCCGGCAATGGCTGCGTGCCGATCCACAATCTGATGGAAGATGCCGCCACCGCCGAGATCGCCCGTTCGCAAGTCTGGCAGTGGGTCGTCTCACCCAAGGGCATCCTCGACGATGACCGGAAAGTCACGGCCAACATGGTGCGCGCCATGATTCCCGAGGAACTGACGAAGGTAAAGGCCACCGTCAGCAGTCAGGGCGAGGACACGGCCACCTACGACCAGGCCGCCAAAATCTTCGCAGACATGTCGTTGGCCGACGATTATCCGGAGTTCCTCACCTTGCCGCTGTATGAGGCGATGGAGTAAATATACGACACCCCTCAAGCGGCGCCAAAAAGTTCCTGCAGGGATGCAACGCACTGGCGCTGGCGATACGGCGCATGGCCGTAAAACGGTGGCAGAAGGAGACTTCTGTCACCGTTTTTTTCCACGCAAGCGACGAGCAGACAATCACAACACAATCGCAGCGCATGCCTTGCTCTCGCCGCCATTTACTTGCATAATTGCAGTCGTAAAAAATGCTCGGGAGACTGCAAATGAAGAACCTGCTTTGCTCGCTGGCAATGCTTGTGATTTTCCGATGTGAAGCCAGCCTTGCTGCCCCGTCCGCGAGCGACCCCAACCTCGGCCGCAACCTCGCTGCGATCTGCGCCAACTGCCACAGCCCCAATCCGCGCGACAACAGTGCCATTGAGCCGCTCACCGGCATGTCGAAGGAAAAGATCGTCAAGAAAATGCACGCCTTCCGCAACGACGAAAAAGCCGCAACCCTGATGAATCAACTGGCCAAGGGCTTCAGCGCCGAGCAGATCGATCTCATCGCCGGCTATCTGTCCTCCCAAGGAAAAGTCACGAGGAGAGTGAAATGACCTTTCAACGACGTGATTTTCTCAAGGCTTCGGCCGCCGGCTTGCTGCTCGGCAGTCTTTCCGGCCGGGCAGCGTTCAGCTTCGCTGCGGGAAGTGCCAAGCCGCGTGTGGTGGTGGTCGGTGGCGGCTTCGGCGGCGCCACGGCCGCCCGCTATCTGCGCCTGTGGTCGCGGGGGGGTATCGAGGTGACGCTGGTCGAGCGCAATCCGAATTTCATATCCTGCCCGATCTCCAACCTGGTGCTGGGGGGAACGAAAACCATGGCCGACATCAGCTTCGGCTACGAGGCCCTGAAAAAACGTGGTGTACGCGTTATCCAAGGCGATGTCCTGGCGATCGATGCCGAGCGACGTCAGGTACGCCTAAGCGATGGAAACTCCCTGCCTTATGACCGGCTAATACTCTCGCCTGGCATCGATTTTATGTACGACACGCTCCCTGGCTTGATCCCGGAAGCCGCCGAAAGCGGAATGATTCCGCATGCATGGAAGGCCGGTGCGCAAACCGTCGCACTGAAAAAGCAGTTGGAGAAGATGCCTGATGGCGGTACCTTCGCCCTCTGCATTCCCAAAGCGCCGTTCCGCTGCCAGCCGGGACCGTACGAACGCGCCTGTCTGATCGCCCATTATTTCAAGCAGCACAAGCCCAAATCGAAGGTGCTGATTCTCGATGCCAATGATGAACCTGCGGCCAAAAAAGACCTGTTCAGAAAGGTCTGGAGCGACATCTACCCCGAGATCATCGAGTATCGTTCGCGACATACCATCGTCGGCGTCGATGTGGTCCAGCGCCGCGTCGAGTTCGAGTTCGATGAGCCGGTGAAAGCGGATGTGCTGAACATCATTCCAGCTCAGAAGGCCGGGCACATTGCTCAACCACTGGTCAACAAGAACGGGCGCTGGGTTGGCGTCGATTGGTTATCGCTGGAGTCCGAAGTCGCCCCGAACATTCACGTGATCGGCGATGCGACGTTTGCCACTTCCGGCATGCCCAAGTCAGGCCATATCACCAACCAGCAAGCCAAGGTGGTGGCCGCCGCCCTGCTGAATCTGTTCGCCGGGCAACCGGTCAATCCCGAGCCGATGATGGTGAATACCTGTTACAGTTTCGTTGATCCCGCCAACGCCGTGCACGTGGTCACGGTACATGCTTGGGACGCCCAGGAAAAAACCTTCAAACTGGTTCCCGGCTCGGGTGGTTTGTCTGCGGCGCCCTCCAAACTGGAAGCCAAATTTGCGCTGGCCTGGGCCAAAAACATCTGGGCCGATACGCTGCTGTAATTTGCGAACCGTAACAGCATTTCTGGCGGAATTCGCTGTCGTGCAGTGATCCAGCCGCAATCAATCCTTTCCCGTACTGCCGAAACCGCCAGCGCCACGCGGGCTTTCGGGAAACTCGTCAATCACGTCGAAACCGACCTGCACCACGGGCAGAACGACGAGTTGCGCCAATCGGTCCAACGGATTCAGCGTAAACGTTTCGTGGCTGCGGTTCCAGGTCGACACGAAAATCTCGCCCTGATAGTCGGAATCGATCAGCCCCACGAGATTTCCCAGCACGATGCCATGTTTATGGCCAAGCCCCGAACGCGGCAGAATCACCGCCGCCAACGACGGATCGGCAATATGCAGGGCGATCCCGCTCGGCACCAGCAGGGTTTCACCGGGATGAATTTTCATCGCGCGATCGATGCATGCCCGCAGATCGATCCCGGCCGCGCCGGGCGTCGCGTACTGCGGAGCATATTGGGGGTCTTTGAGACGCGGGTCGAGCAGTTTGAGGGCAATTTTACGCACGGCTTTTCTCCATCCGGGCGGCGAGAAAGGCGACGATCTGCCGCGCAAGCTCGGCCTTGTCTGCCGGCAACAGGGGATGAGCGCCATCAGCCGCGAACAGGGTGATACGGTTGGTGTCGCTACCCAGTCCATCCTGTATCAGATTGCCAACCACCAGATCCAGCTTCTTGCCGATCCGCTTGGCCTCGGCATGCTTCTCGAGATCCTGGCTTTCGGCGGCAAAGCCGACACAGAACGGCGCATCGTTCCGCGCCGCAACTTCGGCCAGAATATCCGGATTGGCTACCAGCTCCAGGGCTCGTGGCCCCGCCGACTTCTTGATCTTGTGTGCCTCGACCGACCGTGGCCGGTAATCGGCCACCGCAGCCACGCCAATGAATACATCCTGTCCGGGAAGATTTTGCAGCGTGGCTTCGCGCATCTGCAGCGCTGTCCGCACATCGATTCGGCACACACTGTGTGGCGTTGCCAGGGTGACCGGGCCAGCCACCAGGGTAACTTCGGCACCGGCCTCGACACAAGCCCGGGCTAGTGCGAAACCCATCTTGCCGGAACTCGAATTAGTCAGACCGCGCACCGGATCAAGCGGTTCGAAGGTCGGCCCGGCCGTCAGCAGGACCCGTTTTCCAGCCAATACCTTGGGCTGCAAGAAGGCATGCAGCTCGTCAAATAATTCCGGCGCCTCGAGCATGCGGCCGATGCCGTACTCGCCACAAGCTTGCTCGCCCGTCGCCGGGCCAAGAATGCTAATGCCATCGGCGCGCAGTTGCACCACATTGCGCTGCGTCGCCGGGTTTTCCCACATCTGCCGGTTCATCGCCGGCGCCACCAGTAGCGGACAGTCACGCGCCAGACAAAGCGTGGTCAACAAGTCATCGGCCAAACCATGGGCCAGCCTGGCCAGAAAATCCGCCGTTGCCGGCGCCACCAGAAGCGCGGCGGCTCCCCGACTCAACTCGATGTGTGCCATACCGTTACCGATCCGGTCATCCCACAGCGACTGCCAGACGGGGTGACCCGTCAGTGCCTGAAAGGTCACCGCACCGACAAACCGGCTTCCGGCCTCCGTCAGAACGACATCGACCTCGGCCCCGGCCTTGGCTAGCAGGCGCGAAAGCTCGGCCGTCTTGTAGGCCGCCACCCCTCCCGTAACGCCGAGCACGAAGCGCTTGCCGCGAAATGCATTCATGACATTACAATCCCGTGGGTTCACATCGAAGAAAGGATTGTAAACCATGGCCATCCGCGACTGGCCCAGCACAGAGCGTCCACGCGAACGACTCCTGAAGCAGGGCGCGGAGGCGCTCTCCGATGCCGAACTGCTGGCTATCTTCCTGCGGGTTGGCATAGTCGGCAAAAGTGCGGTCGACCTGGCCCGCGAACTGCTCTCCCGCTTCGAAGGTGATCTGGCAGCCCTCGCGACCGCCGACGCCAAACAATTGGCGCAACTGCCAGGCATTGGTCCCGCCAAGGCGGCACAACTGATCGCCAGCCTGGAACTGGCGCGACGGGCGCTGACCAACCCCATCAAGACACGCGATGCGCTGGCCTCGCCGCAAGCCGTTCGCGACTGGCTGCGGCTCTCGCTCGGCCATTTGCAGCATGAGGTATTCATCGCCTTGTGGCTGGATGCCCAAAACCGGCTGATCGTCAGTGAGGAACTATTCCGCGGCACACTGACGCAGACCAGCGTTTACCCGCGCGAGGTCGTCAAGCGCGCACTGATGCACAATGCCGGAGCCGTAATCCTCGCCCATAATCACCCATCCGGCCTTGCCGAGCCCTCACGAGCCGATGAACTCCTGACCATCGCCCTGAAGCAGGCACTTGCCCTGATCGACGTCAGGCTGCTCGATCACTTCATCGTAACCGCGGGGGCCGCACCCGTTTCTTTTGCCGAACGTGGCCTGATTTGAAAAAGAGATTGAATTGCATGGGCAATTCTTGGTAAACTGCGCAACTTTGCGAAATCAGCATTCAGGAGTTCATAACCATGTCGCGCGTATGTCAAGTCACGGGCAAGGCCCCGATGGTCGGGAACAATGTTTCCCATGCCAACAACAAAACGAAGCGTCGCTTCCTGCCCAACCTGCACAGCCGTCGCTTCTGGGTGGAGACCGAGAATCGGTTCGTCAGCCTACGCGTTTCAAATGCCGGTCTGCGTACGATCGACAAAAAGGGCATTGACGTCGTTCTCGCCGAGTTGCGTGAGCGTGGCGAACGCATCTAACTGGAGAAACCATCATGGCTAAAGGCGGACGCGAGAAAATCAAACTGGAATCCACTGCGGGTACCGGGCATTTCTACACCACGAACAAGAACAAGAAAACTACTCCAGGGAAACTGGAGTTCATGAAGTACGACCCCAAGGTTCGCAAGCATGTAGCCTACAAGGAAGTGAAGCTCAAGTAGCTCGAGTCACTACCGTGCCAGCACAATAAAAAACCGCCTGACGGCGGTTTTTTATTGTGCTGATACCTCTGCCTGAGCTGCTACTTCATGCTGCGTAGCACCGCAGACGCAAGGAAAATTCTTCCAGTTGCCGGATACCGCTCTGCTCCGCGCGATCGATCCAGTCCTTCAACTGGGCAATCAACTGTTCATGAGTAGCAGCAGAACGCGCCCACAAGGCCTCCAGTTCCGCACGCATGTGATATACCTTGGCCAGCCGCTCGCTCCTGCCCAGCAGAGTGACCAGTTTTTCTTGATATGGAGCAGGCAACCCTGCCCTGTCCTTGTCCAGAAGGCGTTTCATCAAGCGACTTTCGGGTGCCTCAATCTCAAGTACGGAAAATTCCTCGGCCGCCAGCCGGTGCAGTGAACCCATATAGCGGGCCATGACATCATAACGATGGGTAACCACCGTTTGCAGCAGTGCCAGATCAACCGTCGCCCGAGCAGACCCAAAGCGCGGTCTGGGTGCAATTTTCTTCACTTTCGCCCAGCCGGCGAACTCGAGCAGGCAAATGTAAAACCAACCGATATCGAACTCGTACCACTTATTGGACAATTTTGCCGAAGCGGCAAAGGCGTGATGATTGTTATGTAACTCCTCGCCACCGATCAGAATGCCAAAGGGGAAAATATTGGTCGATGCATCGGCACAGGTGAAATTCCGGTAACCCCAGAAATGGCCGACGCCATTGATGACACCCGCCGCCCAGAAGGGGATCCATGCGACCTGCACGGCCCAGATCAATAGTCCTGGCACAAGGCCAAAAATCGCCATGTCCGTGACCAGCATAATGACCACTCCCAGCTTGTGGTGCGGAGCATAAATTTTGCGCTCCAGCCAGTCATCAGGCGTTCCGTGACCATACCGTTCGAGTGTCTGCGTATTACGTGATTCCTTGACGTAGAGCATGACTCCGCTCCACAGCACGCGTCGCAGACCATAAATCTGCGGACTATGGGGATCTTCGGCCGTCTCGCATTTGGCATGATGCTTGCGGTGAATGGCCACCCATTCCTTGGTGGTCATCCCGGTTGTCAACCAGAGCCAGCAGCGGAAAAAATGGCTGGGGATCGGCCCCAGATCGAGTGCCCGATGTGCCTGATGACGATGCAGAAAAATCGTGACACTGGCAATGCTGACATGCGTCAATAGCAAGGTAACCACGATGTAGCCCCACCAGGGCAGAGCAACCATTCCGGAGTACATTGGCAACATCCTTGTCAAAAATGGGGCACGCGGGGCGGTCATTCTACCCGAGGACGTTACAAACCATCTACCTGAAATGGCATTCCTCAACCCGATGAAACACGCATGATAAAATTCTGGCTCGCGGTGTTGTCTCTTCCCTGGTTGCCCCGCTTTGTTTCATCTTCATAACTCAAACCCATGACACTCTCTCCACTGACCGCACTCTCCCCCCTTGACGGCCGTTATGCCTCGAAGGTCGACGCGCTTCGCTCCCACTTTTCCGAGTATGGGCTGATTCGGTATCGGGTTCGAGTCGAAATCGAATGGCTCAAGGCGCTGGCTGCGGCGCCACGAATCACCGAGTGCTCCGGGTTTTCCACCGCTGCGGCAGAGTTCCTGGATCGGCTCGCGACACAATTCTCGCTGGCCGACGCGGAGGCGGTCAAAGCCATCGAGTCGCGCACCAATCACGACGTCAAGGCAGTCGAATACTGGCTGAAGGAGCGCTGTGCCGGAAATCCCGAGGTGATGCGGGCCAGTGAATTCATTCATTTTGGCTGCACCTCGGAGGATATCAACAATGTCTCCCATGCGCTGATGCTGAAGGAAGCCGTTAGCGGCAATCTGCTGCCCGCGCTGGAACAAGTGATCGAACGCCTGCGCGGAATGGCCCATGATCTGGCGGATCTGCCGATGCTCGCCCGTACCCACGGCCAGCCGGCCACCCCGACGACACTGGGCAAGGAAATGGCCAACATCGCCGCTCGCCTGAAACGTGGCTATGCCTGTGTTGCGGGTATCTCGCTAACGGCCAAGTTCAACGGCGCGGTCGGCAATTACAACGCTCACCTGGCGGCCTATCCCGAGATCGACTGGGAAAATTTCAACCGACGCTTCATCGAGCAGTTGGGCCTTGAGTTCAATCCCTACACCATTCAGATCGAACCGCATGATGCCATGGCCGAGCTTTTCGACGCCATGGCCAGAGTGAACACCATCCTGATCGATGCCGATCGCGATTTCTGGCAATACGTCTCGCTCGGCTATTTCAAGCAAAAACTGAAGGAAGGAGAAATCGGCTCATCGACCATGCCGCACAAGGTCAATCCGATCGACTTCGAGAATTCAGAGGGCAACCTCGGGCTGGCCAATGCCGTGCTGCGTCATCTGGCCGAGAAGCTGCCGATCTCGCGCCTGCAACGCGATCTGACCGATTCGACCGTGCTGCGCAACATGGGAGTGGCGTTTGGCTACGCCCTGTTGGCCCTTGACTCGACCCGCCGGGGATTGGACAAGCTCGAGGCCAACCCTGCACGCCTGGCCGAAGACCTGGATACGGCCTGGGAGGTGCTGGCCGAGCCGATTCAAACCGTGATGCGTCGTTACGGCGTGCCCAACCCCTACGAGCAACTCAAGAGTCTGACCCGCGGCAAGGGAATCGGAGCCGAGGTGTTGCGCGAGTTCATCGCCTCGCTGCCGATACCGGAAGCCGACCGGCAACGCCTGCTGGCCATGACACCGGCCAACTACATCGGCAAGGCCGCCGAACTCGCGCGGAAGATTTGAAATGGCTTTTGCGGAGAACCTGAAACAGCTGCCGGGAATTTCCCATCTGACCGGCCTCCAGTTGCTCGGCGCCGCAGGCGAAGTCGTCGCCACCATTGAAAACAAACCGGGGCAAACCGGCTCGCTTGCCATCTACAACCACCTTGGGCAGCTGTACGGCGCGATCACCGCCGATGCGGCCCGCAAGGGGCTGGAACTGTATGCGGAGCATGCCGATGACGCCAGGCAGAATCCTGGCAAACACCCCAACATCGATCGTTTGCTGACCCTGGTTGCAGGAAGTATTGGAACATTGCGGGTCAAACACCTCTTCGCCGTTGGCGAGTGACTCCTCCGCCAACCCGATCAGACCACCGCTTCCTGTTTCTCGACTTTCGCCTTGATGAATTGCTCGCGCGACACGCCAAGCCACATCACCAAAGGACTGGCGACGAGGACCGAGGAGTAAATCCCGAACAGAATGCCAATGGTCAGTGCCATGGCGAAGTAATGCAGGGCAGCGCCACCGAATACCAGCATCGAGGTCACCATCATCTGGGTACAGCCATGGGTTATCACGGTGCGCGAAATAGTGCTGGTAATGGCATGATCGAGCACCTGTGGCGTAGAGAGGCCGCGTTTCTTCTTGAAGGTCTCGCGCACCCGGTCGAAGACAACCACCGATTCATTGACCGAATAACCCAGCACCGCCAGCACGGCAGCCAGCACCGGCAGGGAAAATTCCCACTGAAACAGGGCGAAGAATCCAAGGATGATCACCACGTCATGCAAGTTGGCGATGATCGCCGAAATGGCGAAACGCCATTCGAAGCGCAACGCCAGGTAAATGACGATACCGATGACCACCAGCAACAGAGCCAGCGCACCGTCGGAGGCCAGCTCCTTGCCGACCTGCGGTCCGACAAATTCGACGCGCTTCAGTTCGGGCTTGTTGGCAGCCACGGCTGTCGCCGTCTCGCCAGCGCCGACTTTTTCAAGAGAAGCCATCACCCGCTCGCCGACTTTGGAAGAACTCACATCGGTGGGCGCATTCTTCGTCGGCGGTACACGGATCAGCACATCGCGGGAAGAACCGAAATTCTGCACCTGAGTATCGGCAAACCCGTCGGCCTCCAACTGATGCCGCAGCTTCTCGAGTTCCGGCGCCTGTGCATAGCTCACTTCAAGCAAGGTGCCCCCGGTGAATTCGATGGAGAAGCTCAAGCCCCGGGTCGCCAAGAAAAATATCGCAAGCAGGAAGGTAATCAACGAAATGACATTGAAGACCAGCGCATGGCGCATGAAGGGGATGTCTTTTTTGATGCGGAAGAATTCCATCGCTGTTTCTCGTGTTGGTTGCGCTCTTCTGGCGGTGCTCAGACTGGTTTCCAGACCTGCCCGATGGCCAGCTTTTCCAGTTTGCGACGGCGGCCGTAGATCAGGTTGACCAGGGCACGGGAAACCACCACCGAACTGAAAATCGAGGTCAGGATGCCCAGGCAATGGACCACCGCAAACCCGCGCACCGGACCGGAGCCGAAAATCAGCAAGGCAACGCCGGCGATCAGGGTCGTTACATTGGAGTCGAGAATCGTCCCCCAGGCGCGTTCGTAACCAGTCATGATCGCCGCCTGCGGCGTACTGCCATTGCGCAGTTCCTCGCGGATCCGTTCATTTACCAATACATTGGCATCGATCGCCATGCCCAGCGCCAGCGCAACGGCAGCAATCCCCGGCAAGGTAAGCGTGGCCTGCAGCAACGAAAGCAGGGCAATCAGGAACAGCAAGTTGGCAGACAATGCCAGAATCGAAACAAAACCAAAAACCAGGTAATACAGGCTCATGAATACGGCGATCGCCGTAAAGCCCCACAATGTCGAGTGGAAACCCTTGGCAATGTTATCGGCGCCGAGACTGGGGCCGATGGTGCGCTCCTCGATGATTTCCATCGGCGCGGCCAGGGAGCCGGCACGCAGTAGCAGGGCCACGTCGGCCGCCTCCGTGGTGGTCATGCGCCCGGAAATCTGTACCCGTCCCCCGCCAATCTCGCTGCGAATGACTGGCGCCGTCACCACCTCGCCCTTGCCTTTTTCGATCAACAGGATCGCCATCCGTTTGCCGATGCTTTCGCGGGTCACATCCCTGAAAATGCGGGCACCAGCAGAGTCGAGTGTCAGATGGACGGCCGGCTCGTGCGTCTGCCCGTCAAATCCGGACTGGGCATCGGTCAGCCGCTCGCCGGTGAGCACCACCTGTTTCTTCACCAGTAGCGGGTGACCACCGCGCTCGACGTAATACTCGGTGCCCGCCGGCGACTGTCCGCGTGCCGCCAGCTCCATGATCGCCGGATTGTTGCTGGCCTCGTCATCGACCATCCGTACTTCCAGCGTCGCCGTGCGGCCGAGAATGTCCTTGGCCTTGGCCGTATCCTGCACCCCCGGCAATTGCACCACGATGCGGTCCGCCCCCTGCTGCTGGATGACCGGTTCGGCCACGCCCAGCTCGTTGATCCGGTTATGCAGGGTGACGGTGTTCTGCTTGATCGCATAGTCCTGGATCCGCTTGGCGGCTTCCGGCTTGAGCAAGGCGACCAATTTCAATTCGGTTCCGTCCTGAACATCGTTCAGCGCCAGATCGGGCTGGCTGTCGGTCAGAATGGCGCGGGCCTTTTCTCGCGTCTCGGCATCATGAAACCGGATCACCACCCGCTCACCCTCGCGGGAAATCCCGTTGTGGCGTACATTTTTTTCACGCAGCAGACTGCGTAAATCGGCGCCGATCGAATCGAGACGTTTGGTCAGGGCGCCCTTCATATCCACCTGCAACAGGAAATGTACCCCGCCACGCAAATCGAGCCCCAGATACATGGGCTTGGCGCCGATATTCGCCAGCCACTGCGGCGAGTTGGAAACCAGATTCAGGGCAACGCTGTAGCTGGCATTCTCGGAATCGGGATTAAGTGCCTTTTCGACTACATCCCTGGCCTTGAGCTGCGTATCGGTATCCGCCAGACGCACCCGGACACTGGTGAGATCGAGCGTCACCGCCTGATAGGGGACAGCAGCCGCTTTCAGTGCACCTTCGGCGCGAGCCTGCAAACTGCCGTCGACCTTGATCGTCGCCTTGACGCTGGTCACCTGCACGGCGGGCGCTTCGCCAAAAAAATTGGGCAGGGTATAGATCAACCCGAACAACAAGGCGATCAGCACCAGAACATTCTTCCAGAGTGGATAACGATTCATTTGCAAAAGCCGGTAAACGCAAGAAACCGGGAAATCGATCCCGGCACGGGGCTAAAGATTCTTCAAGGAGCCTTTGGGCAGCAAAGCAGTCACGGCGGACTTCTGCACCGTCAATTCGAGCGGGCCATCCTTGCCTTCAGCCACCTCGAGATGAAGATAATTTTCACCCACCTTGGCGACGCGGCCCGTAACACCACCCTGGGTGACGACCTCGTCACCCTTGGCCAGTTCACTGACCAGTTTTTGATGCTCCTTGGCTTTCTTCGACTGCGGACGGATGATCAACAGCCACATCACGGCAAACACGATTACCAGGGGCAAAATCCCCATCAGACCACCCGTGGCGTCCGCGGCACCCGCCGTACCGGGCGCCACGACTGCCGCCTGGGCATAAGCATCGGAAATGAACATTCAAATCTCCTTGAAATGACTACCAGCGAATGCCTTGGCACGCCGGAAGATGGAGGTTGATTATACCTGCTCCCCCGACCGCTCCCGCTGGAAGCGGTCGGCAAAGATGGCAAACGAAGCCTGCTCGATGGCGACGCGCATTTCGGCCATCAGCGTCTGGTAATAGAATAAGTTGTGGATCGTGTTCAAGCGTGCGCCAAGAATCTCACCCGCGCGATGCAAATGGTGCAAATAGGCCCGACTAAAGTTTCTGCAGGTGTAACAGCCGCAGGTTTCGTCAAGCGGACGCGTATCGGCCTTGTGCCGGGCATTCTTGATCTTGACGTCGCCCCAGCGGGTGAACAGCCAGCCGTTGCGGGCATTGCGCGTCGGCATCACGCAGTCGAACATGTCGATGCCCTGACCGACCGCATAAACCAGATCCTCCGGCGTGCCGACGCCCATCAGATAGCGCGGCTTCCCGGCTGGAAGACGTGGCGCGATATGCGCCAGAATCCGCGAGAACTCCTCCTTCGGCTCGCCGACCGACAAGCCGCCGATGGCGAATCCGTCGAAGCCGATCTGTTCGAGCCCGGCAAGGGATTCATCGCGCAGCGCTTCATGCATGCCGCCCTGGACGATGCCGAACAGCGCGTTGGGATTTTGCAACCGGTCATGCGTGTCGCGCGAGCGTCGCGCCCAGCGCAGGGACAGGCGCATCGATTGTGCCGCCTCATCGAGACTGGCCGGGTAAGGCGTGCATTCATCGAAGATCATGACGATATCGGAATTCAGCACATGCTGGATGCGCATCGATTCTTCCGGCGTCAAAAACAGCCGGTCGCCATTGATCGGTGAAGCGAACTTGACGCCCTCTTCGCTGATCTTGCGCATCTCGCCCAGCGAAAACACCTGAAAGCCGCCGGAGTCGGTAAGGATGGGGTGCTCCCAAGCCATGAAGCGATGCAGCCCGCCATGTGCCGCGACGACCTCGAGACCCGGTCGCAGCCAGAGATGAAACGTGTTGCCGAGAACGATCGTGGCGCCGATCGTTTCCAGTTCGTTCGGCGCCATCGCCTTCACCGTGCCGTAGGTTCCCACCGGCATGAAGACCGGTGTCTCCACCGCGCCGTGCGCAAGTGACAAGCGGCCACGGCGGGCCGGTCCATCCTGGGTGAGTAAATCGAATTTCATGAGCTTCCCTTGCGCGCCAGGAGCATGGCATCGCCATAACTGAAAAACCGGTAGCGGGCCGCAATCGCGTGCTTATATGCGATACGGATTTCGTCATAACCGGCAAATGCCGAAACCAGCATCAGCAGCGTCGACCGCGGCAAGTGAAAGTTGGTCAGCAAGGCATCGGCAATGCGAAACCGGAAGCCCGGGGTGATGAAAATCGCCGTCTCGCCAGCGCCGACTTTCAGGCCCGCATCGGTCGCGGCCGACTCCAGCGCGCGCAGCGCCGTGGTGCCGACCGCGATGACCCGGCCGCCACGTCTTCGGGTCGTGGCAATGGCATCCACGGTTTCCTGGGGAATCGCATACCGCTCGGTATGCATCCGATGCCGGCCCAAATCTTCGACGCGTACCGGCTGGAAGGTGCCGGCCCCGACATGCAGCGTGACATGGGCCAAATCGACGCCGCGCAGCCGCACAGCCTCGAGCAGTTCTGTGTCGAAGTGCAGGCCCGCCGTCGGCGCCGCCACCGATCCCGTGTTGCGCGCAAAAACGGTTTGGTAGCGCGTCTCGTCGTTCTCCTCGGCGAGGCGTTCGATATACGGCGGCAAAGGCAGGCGTCCATGACGCTCGACGAGTTGCAGTGCATCGCCGGCAAAGCGCAGGCGATAAAACTCGCCCTCCCGGCCCACCACCTCGACATCGAGCACATCTTCCAGTCGCAGCCGGCCGCCCGGCTGCGGCGATTTACTGGCACGGATCTGCGCCAACACCTCGTCAGCGGACAAAATGCGCTCGACCAATACCTCGACCTGTCCGCCACTGGCCTTGCGCCCCAGCAATCGGGCATGCATGACCCGGCTGTCATTCATCACCAACAGATCCCCTGGCTTCAGATGGAGGGGCAAATCGACCATCCGGCCGTCCCGGCAAACCGATCCCGCGACCGCCAGCAGCCGACTCGCCGAGCGCCGCGGCAACGGTGCCTGGGCTATCAACTCGGGGGGCAGGTTGTAATCGAAATCAGCCAGCGTGAACGACATCCATGGCCACCGGTCGGGAGATCATCGGGGAAATGTACAGGAGACAAAACACAAGGGCCGCAACCGCGGCCCTTGTCCACAAGAGGGACACGCTCTATTCGAGGAAAGGATGGCGCAGGACAATGGTTTCCTCTCGATCCGGGCCGGTTGAGATCATGTCCACCGGAACACCGCACAGCGCTTCCATGCGCTGAATGTAGGCGCGTGCTTCGGCAGGCAGCTCGGCGAGTGTCTTCACCCCGACCGTACTGCCCGTCCAGCCAGGCACGGTTTCATAGACGGGCTCGCAACAGGCGAGATCGTCGGCGCCCACGGGAAGAATGTCGGACACCTGTCCGTTGATCCGGTAGCCGGTGCAAAGCTTCAACTCTTCGACGCCATCGAGCACATCGAGTTTGGTGATGCACAACCCCGAAACACCATTGATCTGGATCGCGCGCTTCAGCGCAGCGGCATCGAACCAGCCGCAACGCCGCGCACGTCCCGTCGTGGCGCCAAACTCGTGGCCCTTGGTCGCCATGTGTTTGCCGACCGGATCCTGCTTTTCCAGCGCATCATACAATTCGGTCGGAAACGGACCGCTACCGACACGCGTGGTGTAGGCCTTGGTAATCCCAAGAACATAATGCAGCATGCTCGGCCCGACCCCCGCACCTGCCGCCGCCGCGCCGGCGACGCAATTCGACGAGGTGACGAAGGGGTAGGTGCCATGATCGATGTCGAGCAAGGTACCCTGCGCGCCCTCGAACAGCAGGTTGGCACCGGCCTTGTGTGCATCGTACAAGGCCCGTGGCACATCGGCGATCATCCGCGTCAGGCGCGGCGCAATGGCCATGGCATCATCCAATGCCTGCTGGAAATCGACCGCCGCCACTCCGTGATATCGGGTCAGCACGAAGTTATGGTAATCGAGCAATTCAGCGAGGCGCTCGGCGAAGCGCTTGGGTTTGGTCAGATCCTGCAGACGAATGGCACGCCGCGCCACCTTGTCTTCGTAGGCCGGGCCGATGCCGCGTCCCGTCGTGCCGATCTTGTTACTGCCGCGCGCTGCTTCGCGTGCCATATCAAGCGCCTGGTGATAGGGCAAAATCAGCGGACAGGCCTCGGAGATTTTCAGCCGCGTTTCGGCATCGATGCCTGCCGCCGCGAGCTCGTCGAGTTCCTTGAGCAGCGCATCGGGCGAAAGCACCACGCCATTGCCGATATAGCAGGTCACTCCGGCCCGCAGGATACCCGAGGGAACGAGATGCAGAACGGTCTTCTTGCCGCCGATGACCAGGGTGTGACCTGCGTTATGCCCCCCCTGAAAGCGGACGACCCCCTGGGCATGATCCGTCAGCCAGTCAACGATCTTTCCTTTGCCTTCGTCACCCCACTGCGTGCCGACAACGACCACATTCCTTGCCATCTCAATCTTCCTTCAGGGACCCGATATTCCATTGACCTGCAGAACAAACCAGAACCCGGTCACACCCGGCCTCCCGCCATTGGCCTTCGTGTCCGGGCAAGGCAACCATCACCCGCTCGCCCATCGCGCGCAGCCGCGCAATCTCGGCCTGCAAAAGCGCATCCACCGGCCACGGCGCCAGAACGGCGCCACGCACCGCACCGTTAGGCGATAACCGCGCCACCTCGCGCAGATCCATTGAAAATCCGGTCGCCGGACGGGAGCGGCCATACATGCAGCCCAGCCCATCATAGCGACCTCCCAGCGCCAGCGCGCTGGCGCTGCCCGCACAGTAAGCCGCGAACACAACCCCGCTGTGATATTCATAGCCGCGCAAATCGGCCAGATCGAAACCGATGGGTAAATCGCCTGTCAGCGACAGCCGTTCGAGATCTGCCAGTGCAGCGCGTATCTGAGGCAGTGGCGGCAATCTGAGCGCAGCCTCGGCGAGCACCCGGCGGCCACCGTGCAGATCGGGCAGGGATAGAAGCGCGGAGCGGAAAGGTTCGGCCAGGCCCGTCACCATTTCAAGCAGTGCCGGCACATCCTTGCGCTGCAAGATCAGGAACATATCCTGCTGCGCCTCGGCCGCCAGGCCGGCACCATCGGCCAGTGCACGGAAGATCGCCACATGACCAAGATCCAGACGCAAGGCCGGCACATCGCACAGACGCAACGCATCGGCCAGCAGCCCAATGATCTCGATATCGGCTTCCAGGCCGGCATGGCCATAAATTTCGGCGCCGATCTGTAAGGGTTCACGGGTCGAATTGAAGCAGGCCGGCAAGGTGTGTACCACGCTACCGCAATAACATAGACGGGTTACTCCGGTGTGATTAAGAATGTGGGCATCGATCCGCGCTACTTGCGGCGTGATGTCGGCGCGGATGCCCATGCTGCGGCCGGAAACCTGATCGACCAGCTTGAACGTGCGCAAATCGAGCTCGCTGCGACTGGCGGGCAGCAGCGATTCGACAAACTCCAGCAGCGGCGGCACGATCAGGTCGTAACCATAGGCCGAAAAAGCGTCAAGCACGCGGCGGCGCAAGACTTCGAGGCGGACGGCATCCGGCGGCAGCGCATCCTCGATCGACTCCGGCAAAAGCCAACGACGGTGTGTCATGTCAAAGCGACCGGGCAGAGTTCAGCGCAAGAAAAACAGCAAAATCAGACCGATCACCATGGATGACAATCCCATGAAACGAACCTGTCCATCAGCGAGTTCCGTGAGGCGACGAAAAGCCTCGCGCCAGGTCTGCGGCGACAGAAACGGCAACAGACCTTCGATCACCAGCATGAGGGCAAACGCCAGAAGTACCGTTTCCATCAGCGCAACAGGTAGCCCACCCGGATTACTTGCCGCGTCCGCTATTCTTCAGATACTTGAAGAATTCGGAGTTCGGCTCGATGACCAGCACATCGCTCTTGTTTTTGAAACTGCCGCGATAGGCTTCAAGGCTACGGTAAAACGCATAGAACTCGGGATTGGCGCCGAATGCCTTGCCATAGATCGACGCCGCCCGCGCATCGCCTTCGCCCTTGATTTTTTGCGCATCGCGGTAGGCTTCGGCAACGATGACCTCGCTTTGACGATCCGCATTGGCGCGAATCTTTTCCGCTTCCGCGGCACCTTGCGAACGCAGCCCGTTGGCTACCCGCTTGCGCTCGGTTTCCATCCGGCTATAAACCGATTCCGAAACCTCGGGTGGCAAGTCGACACGTTTCAGGCGTACATCGATGATTTCGACGCCGATGGCACGCATATCGGCATCGGCCTTCTTGCGCACTTCGGTCATGATGGTGTCACGTTCGCCCGAGACCACGTCATGCACCGTGCGCCGGCCGAACTCTTCGCGCAAGCCGGAATTCACCGTTTGCGTGAGGCGGGTGCGCGCCAGCATCTCGTCACCACTGACCGAAATGTAATACTGCCTGACATCGTGGATGCGCCACTTGACGAAGGAATCCACCAGAACCGGCTTCTTTTCCGCGGTAAGAAAACGTTCAGGTTCGACCGAATCGAGGGTGAGAATCCGCTTGTCAAAAAACCGCACGTTCTGGATCAGCGGCCACTTGAAGGCAATCCCGGGCTCGGTGATGACATCCTTGATTTCTCCCAACTGGAAAACAATCGCGTATTGACGCTGATCGACGGTGAACAGCGATGTACCGAGAACGACGATCAACGCAAAGACGAACGAACCTGCGAAAGAGAGGTGGCGTAGCATTAGCGGTCTCCTCTTTCACGCGAACGCATGGCATCGCGTGACCTGGTATCGCCCGAGAGGGCACGGTCGAGTTGCGGCGGAACATCGCTCGGTGCAGGCGGCGCGGCGGCCGCGCCAAGCGGGGAAGCGCTCGCCTCGGGCATCGCCGTAGTCGCTGGCGTAGCCGCGCCCACGGTCTGCATCAGTTTATCGAGCGGCAGATAGAGCAGATTGCCGGAACCCTTGGTATCCACCATGACCTTGCTGGTATTGGCGTAAACCTGCTGTATGGTCTCCAGATACATGCGGCTACGCGTCACCTCCGGAGCCTTGCTGTATTCGACGAGAATCTGCTTGAAGCGCGAGGCATCACCCTCGGCCGTGGCGATGATCCGCTGCTTGTAGCCATTGGCTTCTTCCATCAGGCGCGAAGCCGTGCCGCGCGCACGCGGAATCACGTCGTTGGCATAGGCCTGGCCTTCGTTCTTGTGCCGTTCGCGATCCTGACCGGCTTTCACGGCATCATCGAACGCCGCCTGCACCTGCTCCGGGGGCTGCGTCCCCTGCATGCTGACGGAGCGAATCTGGATCCCGGTTTCGTAGCGATCGAGAATATCCTGAATCAGTTTCAGCGTATTGGCCGCAATCTGGTCGCGCCCCTCGTACAAAACAAAGTCCATCTTGCTCTTGCCCACCACCTCGCGGATGGCGGTTTCCGCCGCCTGGGTCACGGTGTCATCGGGATTGCGGTTCTTGAACAGATAGGCCTTGGGATCTTTCAGCAGATACTGCACGGCGAACTGCACGCTGACGATGTTTTCGTCATCCGTCAGCATCAGGGCTTCTTTCGGCACCTTGTTTTTTTCCGTCCCGCGATAGCCGATTTCCACCGTGCGCACACCCGTAAGATTGACGATCTGGTGCGACTGAACAGGCCACGGCAACCGCCAGCGCAAACCGGGGTCGGTCATTTCCCTGAACGCGCCGAACTGCAGCACAACGCCACGTTGCGAAGCATCGACGACATAAAATCCGCTGCCCAGCCAGACCACCAGCGCCAGCACGATGACGATCCCGATGCCGCCACCAAACTGTTTGGGGGACAACGCAGGCGGCGCATTGCCGGCCTCGCCTCCATTCCTGTTGCCGCCCCCCTTGTTTCCAAAAAACCCCGACAGCCGACGATTGAAATCGCGCCAAAGATCCTCCAGGTCGGGCGGCCCCTTCCTGCCTCCTTTTCCACCGCCAGGTGGATTTCCCCACCCATTGTCGCCCAGCGACATGAGAATTCCAGTAATCATATTGGCTATCCGTAAGTAATCCCGCGTCGCAAAAGTCACAAACCGCCCAACGCCGCAACGACAGTCTGTGTCGTTGCGACTGCATTCAATTCCGGCTGATGATTGGCGAACTCCGAAATCGCGCCACGCAACAAATCAAGGCCTGAACCTGTTCTTGCACTTAATCGCACCCTGGAAATGTTACCACAGCCATCCCGCTCAATTCCGGGACTGGCAAGCGTGGCATCGATCTTGTTCCAGATGACAAGCTGCGGTACCGCGGCTGCTCCGATTTCAGCCAGCACGCCATTAACCGCGGCAATCTGCTGGTCGCGGTCTGCGCTGGCGGAGTCAACCACATGCAGCAGCACATCAGCCTGTGCAGTCTCTTCCAATGTCGCCTGGAATGCGGCAACCAGCGAATGGGGTAGATCGCGAATAAATCCGACCGTGTCCGACAGAACAACCTGGCCGGCGCCCTCGACAAACATTCGCCGCGAGGTGGTATCCAGGGTGGCGAACAACTGGTCGGCGGCATAGGTTCCCGCTTTGGTCAGGGCATTGAACAGCGTGCTCTTTCCGGCATTGGTGTACCCCACCAGAGAAACCGACAACACGCCCTGTCGCAGACGCGAGCGACGCCGCACGGCACGCTGGCGTTCGAGTTGCTTGAGGCGTTCCTTGAGTACGGCGACACGTTTGCCCAGAAGACGGCGGTCGGTTTCGAGTTGCTTTTCACCCGGGCCGCGCAAGCCCACGCCACCCCGTTGCCGCTCGAGGTGGGTCCAGCCACGTACCAAGCGCGTGGCAAGATGCTGCAACTGTGCCAACTCGACCTGGAGCTTGCCTTCATGGCTTTGCGCCCGCAAGGCAAAAATATCCAGAATCAGGCTGCTCCGGTCGATCACCCGGCATTGAAGTTCACGTTCGAGATTGCGTTGCTGGCCGGGCGACAATTCGTGGTTGAAGATCGCCACTACCGCTTCATGCAACCTGACGGCATCGGCGATCTCGGCTACTTTCCCCTTGCCGGCGAAAAGCGCCGCATCCGGGCGCGCCCGCCTGCCGCTGATCAGGGCTTGCGGCCGCACCCCGGCACTGCCGGCCAGCAGTTGGAACTCGGAGAGACGCTCGGCAAAATCCTTCTCGCCGAAATCCAGCTGTACCAGCACGGCATGCTCGGCGCCGGCAGACCGTCCCTCACTCAAGATGAGCGAGGCTGCGCATCCATCCGCAGAACCGGCCGGAAATCGCTGAACTCAATCGTCATTCCCTGTTTCGATCTCCAGACTGACGGCACGCACCGGCACGACGGTCGAGATTGCGTGCTTGTAGACCATCTGGGTCACTGTATTTTTGAGCAGCACGACATACTGATCGAAGGACTCGATCTGGCCTTGCAGCTTGATGCCGTTGACCAGATAGACGGCCACCGGAACATGCTCGCGGCGGAGAAGATTCAAAAACGGGTCTTGTAGCATTTGCCCTTTATTGCTCATTTTTAACGTCCTTTAATGAAGAGATTGGGTCTTGTGGAAGCGGTACACAATGTAATCGATTTTCCCCCACCGTGCCACCAGCGCCGACTTTTTGCGCCCGGATTCACGTCGCGTAAGGATTTTTCGACGTCTTGTACTGAATGCGCAGCGGTGTACCCTGCAACTTGAAAGCCTCGAGGAAATAATGTTCCAGGTACCGCGTATAGGACGCTGGCACATGCTCCAGCGCATTACCGTGGATGATGATCAGGGGCGGATTGCTGCCACCCTGGTGGGCGTAACGCAGTTTGGGCCGGAAGGCGCCATGCCGTGGCGGCGTCTGTTTTTCCACCGCGGCAATCAGCACCCGGGTCAGCTTCGGCGTCGTCATTTTCGCCATGGCCGCGGCAAAGGCCTTGTCCACCGAGGTCAATACCCCGGCAATTCCCTGTCCCTTCAATGCCGAAATGTAGTGAATGCGGGCGAAGCCAAGAAAATTCAGCTTGCGGGCGATGTCCACCTTGGCCCGCTCGCGGCGGTACGCATCCACGGCATCCCATTTATTCACCGCCACCACCAGCGCCCGGCCGGCATCGATGCAAAACCCGGCGACGTGGGCATCCTGATCGGAGATCTCCTGACTGGCATCGACCATCAGGACAACGACGTTGGACTCTTCGACCGCCTGCAGCGTCTTGACCACGGAAAACTTTTCGACCGCCTCGAAGACCCGCCCCCGGCGCCGCAGTCCGGCCGTATCGATCAGCGTATAGGATTTGCCGTTGCGCTCGAAGGGGACTTCGATCGCATCGCGTGTCGTGCCGGGCATGTCGAAGGCAATCACCCGCTCTTCACCCAACAGAGTATTCACCAGTGTGCTCTTGCCCACATTGGGTCGGCCAACGATGGCGACGCGCGGTCCGCCATCGGCCGTGTCATCAGGACTTTCCTCGGGGAAAGGCTCCAGTGCGATATCGACCAGCTCGGTCACCCCATCGCCGTGGGCCGACGAGATCACGTACGGATGGCCGCAGCCCAGTTCGAAAAATTCGGCGCCGGTCACGGCACGATTCATGCCCTCGCCCTTATTGACGGCAAGCAGTACGGGCCGCCCACTGCGACGCAACAGGTCGGCAATGACTTTGTCCTGCGGCACCAGGCCGCTGCGCGCATCGACCACGAAAATCAGCACATCGGCTTCGGCGATGGCCGCCTCGGCCTGCCGCGCCATTTCATGCACGATGCCTTCTTTCGCCTGGGGTTCGAAGCCGCCGGTATCGACCACCAGATAGGGTTTGCGGCCCAGCCGGCCATGCCCGTAGTGGCGGTCGCGGGTCAGCCCGGGCTGATCGGCCACCAGCGCATCACGCGAGCGTGTCAGCCGGTTGAAGAGGGTGGACTTGCCGACATTCGGCCGCCCCACGATCACCAGAACGGGCTTCATGCCTACTGCGCTTCCATGGCATAAAGACCGCCATTGACTGTCTGGACGAGGAAGCCGCTGCCCAGCCGTTGCGGATCGGCCCGCACCGCACTGCCATCGGCGCTGGCGCGCCCCGCGAAGGCACCATCGGCACGGCGTAGAAGATGAACCACGCCCTGGCTGTCGGCAACCCCGATCGACTCGCCCAGCGCCAGTGGGCGCGCGAGACCGCGCATGAAAAGCTTGTCCTGTTTCCAGATGCTGGCGCCGCTGTCACGATCGAGCGCGTGCACGCTCCCCTTGTCAGTGGCCACGTACACATACTGGCTGTCCATGTCGAGGCCCGCGCTGGACGACATTTCGCGTGACCAGAGGGCATTGCCGGTGTTGCCATCGAAACAGGAAACACGCCCCTGGAAGGCGACGGCGCAGACCCGGTTGCCTTCGACGACCGGAGTGCTGGTGATGTCAGTCACCCGTTCGAGCTCGGTGGTTCCCTTGGGCGCCGCGACCGTGACTTCCCATACTGCGGCGCCATTGCTGTTGGCGACGGCGACCAGCTTGCCGCCGGGGAAGCCGGCAAACGTATACCGCTCGGTCAGCAACACACCCACATGCGAACGCAGCGATAGCGTCGGCGTGTTCCGTTGGTACACCCAGCGCCGCTTGCCATCGGCCGCCTCGAACCCGGCGATGCGCGAATCGCCAGAACGCACCGCTACCAGCCCACCGCCAACCGCAGGTGCGGCAAGCACTTCCGAACTCACGCGCGCTTTCCAGGCTTCATGGCCGTTCGCGGCATCGAATGCCAGCACTTCGCCTTTCGGCGTACCCACCACGACCAGGCTGCCATCGGCGCCAACACCGCCGGAAAGCGGCTGGCCAACCGCAATCCGCCAGACTTGATGGCCATCATCGAAACGGGCCAGGCTGCCATCTGCGGCGGCAGCGTAGACGCTATGCCCAACGATCGCCGGAGTAAATGTCTGCGCTCCGGCGCTGCCGATCCCGGCTTGCCAGAGAGTACGCACCTGGAGTGTGGCAGTGAACGGGGTGAGTTCGGCCATCTTGACCTTGGGCGCGCTTGAGGCGAATGGGTTCAGCTGTTCCACGGTCGAGCAACCGACCACCAGCACTGCCACCAAAGCCGGCATCCAGATCCTCACTTGGCGGCTCCCAGCGCATCACGCTTGGTGGCGAGAAGGTCGCGATAGGCGGCATGCATGCCTGCGTCGTCCTTATTCACCAGGGAATCGACTTTCTCGAGCCCTGCCGTATACGCGGTGGCGGCTTCGGCCAGTTTCCCCTGCGCAACATACACATCGCCACGCAGCTCGGCATAGCGGGCCGCAAAAGGCGCGGAAGGCTCGATGGCCAGCTGTTTCAAGGCCTCGTCATAAGCCTTTTGATCGAGTAGCACGACCGCCAGACGCAGGCGGGCCAGATCGCGCAGGCCGGCGTCCTTGGCGTGAACCGCCGCCCAGGCCAGTTGCGCCTGGGCATTCTTCATGTCGCCGTGATCCATCTGGACACGCGCCGAGAGCAGCGCCCCCATCACCGCGTAACTGGTGCCGGCATGCTTGTCGATCAATTCGCCCGCCAGTTCGCGTACGCGCTTGGGATCGTCCTGGCGAGCCGCCTGCTGCAGGCCGCCAAAGATTGCCGAAGCTTGTGCGACCTGACTGCGTTGCCACCAGTCCCAGCCCTGCCAGCCGGCCAGTCCGAGGGTGGCCGCGAAAAGAATCACGGTGACCACGTTGCCATAGCGTTTCCACCAGGTTTTCAGTTCGTCAAGCTGTTCCTGTTCTTCAAGATCATAGGCTGCCATTGTCGTCTTCCATTGGAAAAATCAGTTCGCCGAGCGTATCGGCGAGTTCATCGAAGGCAACGCGATATTGCGTCACCGGTTGTTCGAAACCCTCTCGCAACGGCTTGATGCTGACTTCATTAACCGCCGTCTCGTCATCGCCGACAATGAGCGCCACCGCGGCACCCGAGGCATCGGCCTTTTTCATCTGCGTCTTAAAACTTCCGCCACCGCAGTGCAGATGAACGGCGAATCCACGGCCACGCAAAGCCTCGGCGACGCGAAAGGCAAACCGCCCCGCCGCTTCGCCTTGATGCACGAGATAGGCATCGACCACCGGGGCATCATGCCGATGTCCCTGCTCCTGCCACAACGCCAGCAGGCGTTCGATGCCAAGCGCGAAACCACAGGCCGGCGCCGGTTTGCCGCCGAGCTGGGCAACCAGTCCATCGTAGCGCCCCCCGGCGCAAACCGTACCCTGGGCGCCCAGTTGATCGGTAACCCATTCGAACACCGTCAGGTTGTAGTAATCCAGCCCACGCACCAGCCGCGGATTAATTTGATACGGAATGGCGACATCGCGGAGCAGTTGTTGCACGCCCTCGAAGTGCTTGAGCGATGCCTCGCCGAGATAATCGATCAGCTTCGGCGCGCCATTGACCAGCTCCTGCAACGCCGGGTTCTTGGTGTCGAGAATTCGTAGCGGATTGGTGTGCAGGCGGCGTTGCGCATCCGCATCGAGCATCGCCTGATGCTGCTCCAGGTAGGCCACCAGGTCGGCACGATGACGGGCGCGTTCCTCGCCCTGCCCGAGCGAATTGATCTCGAGCCGGATGCCGGTAAGCCCCAGGTCGTCCCACAGACGTGCGCACATGGCGATCTGCTCGGCATCGACGTCCGGGCCCGGGATGCCGAGCGCCTCGACACCGACTTGATGAAACTGCCGGTAACGGCCTTTCTGCGGCCGCTCGTGACGGAACATCGGCCCCATGTACCACAGCCTTTGAGCGCCGCCATACAGCAGATTGTGTTGCAACACCGCACGCACGCAGGACGCCGTACCTTCCGGTCGCAGCGTGAGCTGCTCGCCGTTGAGCGCGTCTTCGAAGGAATACATTTCCTTCTCGACGATGTCGGTGACTTCGCCGATGGCGCGCACGAACAGCGCCGTAGGCTCGACCAGCGGCATGCGGATGGGGCGATAACCATAGGCCGCCAGCCAGTCGCGGATCGTCTGCTCGAACTGCTCCCACAACTCGGCATCACCGGACAGGATGTCGTTCATGCCACGAATGGCTTGCAGGAGTTGGCTCATGGCAGTGCGGTCAGAGACGAGGAGGATAGGTTCGCGCCACATAGTCGTCGACGATGCGCCTGAATTCCTCGGCGATATTCTCGCCACGCAAGGTGGTCACCCGTTCGCCATCGACATAAACCGGCGCCACCGGCGCTTCGCCGGTACCCGGCAGCGAGATGCCGATGTTGGCCTGCTTGCTTTCGCCCGGGCCATTGACCACGCAGCCCATCACGGCCAGCGTCATGTCCTCGACGCCGATCCGCGCCACACGCCATTCCGGCATCCGTTCGCGCACATACGTCTGAATGCCCTCGGCCAGTTCCTGGAACACCGTGCTGGTGGTACGGCCACAACCCGGGCAAGCCGCCACCAGAGGCGTGAATGCACGCAGCCCCATGGTCTGCAGGATCTCCTGGGCGACGACGACTTCCTGCGTGCGATCGCCGCCCGGTGGCGGAGTCAGCGAGACGCGGATCGTATCGCCGATGCCTTCCTGCAACAAAACGGCCAGCGCCGCCGTGGAGGCGACAATGCCCTTGCTGCCCATGCCGGCTTCGGTCAGGCCCAGATGCAGCGGATAGTCGCAACGGACAGCGAGTTCGCGATAAATCGCAATCAGATCCTGCACTCCGGAAACCTTGCACGAAAGGATGATCCGATCACCCGGCAACCCGAGCGCCTCGGCCTGCGCCGCCGATTCGAGGGCCGAGCTGACCATTGCCTCGCGCACGATCTCGATGGCATTTTTCGGCCGCGGACGGCGGGCATTTTCATCCATGACCCGCGCCAGCAAACTTTGATCGAGGCTGCCCCAGTTGACTCCGATCCGTATCGGCTTGTCATGGCGGCAGGCGATCTCGATCAGTTGCGCGAATTGCTCGTCGCGCTTCGCCCCCTTGCCGACATTGCCCGGATTGATGCGCAGCTTGGCCAGGCTTGCGGCACACTCGGGATATTCGCCGAGGAGCTTGTGGCCATTGAAATGAAAATCGCCGATCAGCGGCACCTCGGTATTCATCTGCGCCAGACGCTCGCGGAGCTTCGGCACGGCGGCGGCGGCTTCGCGGGTATTCACGGTAATCCGCACCAACTCGGAGCCGGCACGCGCCAGCTGCGCCACTTGCATCGCCGTAGCGAATACATCTTCGGTGGCGGTGTTGGTCATCGACTGAACGACGATCGGCGCCGTGCCACCAACGCCGACTTTTCCAATCCTGACCTGGCGACTGGCCCGCCGCGACAGCTCCGCGCCCGGCTTGCTCATTCCACGGTCAGCCGAGCGACTTCGGCCCGCGTGTAGGGCTGCAGGTCGATGCTCCGCTCGGCCATGTACAGTCGAACCCCGCTGGCCTTGCCGATCCAGACCTGGAACGGGGGCTTGCCGGGAATATCCTGCCGCGTGCCGGCAGGATATTCCCCACTCATCACCACATTCTGCGTGGCGTCACGAATCTCGATCCATGACGGATCGACAAACTCGACGCGCAGCCCGGAAGCAGGAGGCTTAACTGCTGCCGGCGGAGACGCCACACTGCCCTCGGTCGTTAGCGCAGGCAGCGCCGTTACGGCAGGCGTTTGCGCAACCGGGGTCAGGGCGGGGGCAACAACATTCGCTGGTGAAACTGCGGTGGCCTGCTCGGCAATCCCCGGGACGGCTTCCGGGGGCGCAGATGGCTCACGCTCCGGCCAGAGGATGCGAAACGCAATCGCCACCCCGATTAGAAGCAGCAACCCCGCCACCGAAATCCAGGGTTTGATCCGCTGCGCCAGAGCAGGCTGCTCCGCGATGCCAAAGTTCTCGGGCGGCCGTACCTCGGCAACGACAACCGGTGCGGCTGGCTCGAGCGCAGCCAGCAGGGGCGCGGCATCGAGCTTGAGAAGCTTTGCGTAACTGCGGACAAAGCCGCGGATCTGCGTCGGGCCGGACAGGCTTGCATAATCATCACGTTCGAGCGCATCAATCTGCCGCGCACTGAAACGAGTGATCTGTGCCACATCCGGGATCGACAAACCATAGGCCTCCCTCGTGGCGCGCAGCATGGCGCCCGGCAAGGCAATCTCCGCCACTGTCGTCGCGGATTGCCCGGAGAACTCATCTTGCGCTTCGCTCACTCGTATTGTCCCTGCATCAGCAACCGGTTTTCCGTGGAGTTGGCAAAGCGTTTGCGCAACTGGACGGCAAGCCGTGCTTCCGCCTCACGATTGCCAAGCTTGCGCTCAGCCCGCAACCCCAACCAGAGCAACTCGGCCGTAGGTTCCTGCAATTTTTCAACTTCGCCGACCCATTGCCGCGCCTCGGCGTACCGCCCCATCCGGTAGGTCAGATCGCCAAGCCAGTACATGGCCTGCGTATTGGCGGGCGCAAGCCGCAGGGCCTGCGCCAGATGATCTTCTGCCGTCTTGTAATCCTTGGTCCGCAAGGCGCAGATTCCGGCATTCGTGTAAGCCTTGGTCGGTGTGGCGTACAACGGGTTGCGTGCTGCCGTCATGAAGTACTCCATGGCACGCTGCTCGCGTCCGGTCTGGCACAAAAACCAGCCGTAATTGTTGTTGATTTCCGGATCGCCACGGGCGAGGCTCAGGGCTTTCTCGAAATTTTCCCCGGCCAGACGCGACTCTCCCAGCGTCATGTGGGTCAAACCGAGCAAGCTGTAGGCGGGTGCATAACTCGAATCAACGGACAGCGCGATACGTGCCTCCTCAAGCGCAACCGCCGGGCGGCCGTCCATGAGGTACAAGCTTCCAAGCTCGGTATGGACCTTGGCTCGCTGCTGAACTTCGTTCTCCGGTACTTGCGCCGAAACAGCCTGCGTCGCCTCGCTGCTGTCGAAACCCCCCGGCCCCGCTCCCATCGTGGTACAGCCGAAAAACAGTGCGCTGGACAGCACGCAAGACCATCCGGCCAGGGAAATCCGTTTTAGACGATTCATGCTGCTGTCCCGCTCATTGAGAAATTTCTGACCGGAATGGTGGCTGCGCGCTGCACACGCCGCGACCGATCCAGAACCTGTCCAGCCAGCTGTCCACAAGCGGCATCGATATCGTCACCACGCGTCTTGCGCGTCGTCACGACCAGGCCACCCTCGAGCAAAATGGCTGCAAAGCGACGCATCCGCTCCGCCGTCGAGCAGCGAAAACCGGAAGCGGGGAATGGATTGAACGGAATCAGATTGAACTTGCAGGGCACATCGCGAACCAGATGCAGCAAGGCACGCGCATCGGCGTCACTGTCATTCACCCCATCCAGCATGACATATTCAAAAGTGATGAAGTCGCGCGGAGCATGCACCAGATAGCGTTGGCAGGCGGCCATCAATTCCGCCAGCGGATATTTGCGGTTGATCGGCACCAGGCGGTCACGCAAGCCATCGGTAGGGGCATGCAAAGAAACAGCCAGCGCTACCGGGCAAGCCTCGGCCAGACGGTCAATGGCCGGCACGATTCCTGAAGTCGACACCGTCACACGGCGGCGCGAAAGACCATAGGCATTATCATCGAGCATCAGGCGCAAGGCGGGAATCAGATGATCAAAGTTGGCCAGCGGCTCGCCCATCCCCATCATGACGACATTGCTGATGACGCGCTCACCCGGTGCATTGATGCTCAGGAGTCGGTTGGCCTGCCAGAGCTGGCCAATGATCTCGGCCGTGGTCAGATTGCGATTGAATCCCTGCCGGCCGGTGGAGCAAAACGTGCAGTCAAGCGCACAGCCCGCCTGGGAGGAAACACACAACGTGCCGCGACCTTCTTCTGGAATGAACACGGTTTCCACGGCATTGCCGTTACCGACGTCAAACAAGAACTTGCGCGTGCCATCGGCCGACAGTTTGTCGCTCAAAGTCGGCGCTGGCGAGACGGCGGCGATGGTCAGCAATTTCTCGCGCAAGGACCTGGCGAGATCGCTCATCGCGTTGAAATCTCCCTCCCCGAAACGATGAATCCAGCGCAACACCTGGCGCGCACGAAAGGGTTTTTCCCCCTGTTGCGCGAACCAGGCGGTCAGGCTTTCAGCATCGAAATCGAGGAGGTTGACCGCCATTGGGTGTCAGCGTGAATAGACGCTCATTGCCGGAAAGAAGTAGGCAATTTCAGCAGCAGCCGTTTCGGCGGCATCCGATCCATGTACGGCATTGGCATCGATGCTGTCGGCAAAATCGGCGCGGATCGTGCCGGGCTCGGCCTTTTTCGGATCGGTGGCACCCATCAGATCCCGATTCTTGGCAACCGCGCCCTCGCCTTCGAGCACCTGCACCATGACCGGGCCCGAGATCATGAATTCGACGAGATCCTTGAAGAACGGCCGCTCCCGATGCACCGCATAAAACCCCTCGGCTTCCTGTCTGGAAAGTTGGGTCAGGCGCGCAGCCACGATTTTGAGTCCATTGGTTTCAAAACGCGAATAGATCTTGCCAATCACATTCTTGGCTACGGCATCGGGTTTGATGATCGAAAGTGTGCGTTCAACAGCCATTGCATTCTCCGGCAGGTTAAGTTTCTGGATGGAAACCGGTGATTTTATCGCAGATTGCATTGAATCTCCTTGTCCGGAACGCCGTTACAGCAAATCGTGGCCACTCGAAAAATTGAGCATCCCGGCGCCAACTCGAAGCGTGTAGCCCACCAGACACAAACAAGGGTGACGATCGCTTCCGGCAGATCGCAATTGTCTGACAAATTCATTCAAGCGCCGCTCGCCTGGCAATTGCACGCCCTGGTGACTCAACAGGCTCCGCATCAGGTTGCGGGCCCTCAATTCGGGCAACTCCCTAAACCGATCAAGCGGAACTGGAAATTCAAAGCGTGCTGCCCCAAGGTCAGCCAGGGCGAGCTGATCGAGCAAATCTTGAGTCTCGGCAAAGCGCCTGGCCACTGCTGCAAGTTGATCCACACTCCCGGGAAACCGCTTTTCAAAAACAGGCAACACCTCATGGCGGAGATAATTTCGCGTGAAATGACGATCATCATTGCTCTCGTCATCCACCCACTTCAGATCATGATCCCGCGCATAGGCAAGCAAATGATCTCCGGGAATATGCAACAAGGGTCGCAACACTCTCCCGCGTACCTCGGGGATGGCAGCCATTCCCCGCGGGCCGGCCCCACGGAGCAGGTTATGCAGCACGGTCTCGGCCTGGTCGTTGGCATGATGCGCCATCAAAATCCAGCCGCTGGAGTGGCCAAGCAAGGCTTGCAACCGCGCAACGCGCGCAGCCCCTTCCAGGCCTTCACCTTTGTTGTTCTCGATCCGGAGATGGATCACGTCCAGCCTGATATTCAGCGAGGCACACTGGCGCGCACAATGTCCCGCCCATGCATCGGCATTCGGACTGAGCCCATGATGGATATGAAGTGCGGATAATTTGGCATCGGATGCCGCCGCAGACCGCTGTGCCGCATGCAGCAATACCGTCGAGTCAAGGCCGCCCGAGTAGGCAATCGTGAACTCCGGCCCAGAACGAACATGCCGCGCGAGGCAGGCGGACAGGGAGCGCAGTACCGGCTCGTCAGGCAGACTGTTCCTTGAATCGGCCATAACTCATCAAACGCTCATAACGCCTTTCGACGAGTTCCTCGGCGGATAATTCGGCGAGCTGTTTCATCGATTCTTGAAGCGCTTTTTTCAAGCTTTGCGCCATGGCGGAATGATCCCTGTGCGCCCCTCCCACGGGCTCAGTGACGATACGGTCAATCAAGCCAAGTGACTTCAGTCGTTGCGCGGTGATCCCCATGGTCTCGGCGGCATCGCCCGCACGCTCGGCGCTCTTCCATAAAATCGAGGCACACCCCTCCGGAGAAATCACGGCATAGGTCGAGTATTGAAACATCATTACCGCATCGGCTACGGCAATGGCCAGCGCCCCACCTGACCCCCCCTCGCCAATGATCGTTGCAATCAGCGGCACCCGGAGTTCTGCCATCGCTGCCAGATTCCTTCCGATCGCCTCGGATTGGCCACGCTCTTCCGCATCGATGCCCGGGAAAGCTCCCGGGGTATCGATGAAAGTGAACACGGGAATCTCGAACTTCTCAGCCAGCCGCATCAGGCGCAGCGCCTTCCGGTAACCCTCGGGGCGCGGCATGCCGAAATTTCGACGAATTTTCTCTTTGGTGTCCCGGCCTTTTTGATGGCCGATCACCACGCAACATTGACCATTGAATCTCGCCAATCCACCAACGATCGCTGCGTCATCAGCGAAGCCACGGTCGCCGTGCAGTTCCTCAAAATCAGTAAAAATCGCGGAAAGATAATCAAGCGTATAGGGCCGGCTCGGATGGCGGGAAACCAGTGCGCACTGCCAAGGGGTGAGTTTGGCATAGATATCCTTGGTCAAATTGCGACTTTTTGCCTCAATCCTTGATATTTCGGACGAGATATCCACCGCCGAATCATCCTGGACAAAGCGAAGCTGCTCAATCTTCGCCTCCAGTTCGGCGATGGGTTTTTCAAATTCGAGAAATGAAACTTTCATCGGGCCAATTTTAACATTCAGACGCTATATCTACCGAAACCATTTCCCCAAACGGCAAACCCCCTTCAATGGGTAATTGAAGGGGGTTTGGAGGGATAAGGGAGTCTGGCGTTGACCTACTTTCGCACACGGTGAAGT
>PHCV01000025.1 GCA_002842395.1 Betaproteobacteria bacterium HGW-Betaproteobacteria-11 | reverse complement strand
ATTACTCGATGATCTTGGCGACGACGCCGGCGCCGACGGTACGACCGCCTTCACGGATGGCGAAGCGCAGACCCTCTTCCATGGCGATCGGCGCGATCAGCTTGATGGTCATGGCGATGTTGTCGCCAGGCATCACCATCTCGACGCCTTCCGGCAGATCGATGGAGCCGGTCACGTCGGTCGTGCGGAAGTAGAACTGCGGACGGTAGCCATTGAAGAACGGGGTGTGACGACCGCCTTCGTCCTTGGACAGGATGTACACTTCCGAGGTGAAGTGGGTGTGCGGCTTGACCGAACCCGGCTTGCACAGGACTTGGCCACGCTCGACGTCTTCACGCTTGGTGCCGCGCAGCAGGGCGCCGATGTTGTCGCCGGCCTGACCTTGGTCGAGCAGCTTGCGGAACATTTCAACACCGGTACAGATGGTCTTGACGGTCGGGCGGATACCGACGATTTCGATTTCTTCGCCAACCTTGACAATACCGCGCTCGACACGACCGGTAACGACGGTGCCGCGACCGGAGATCGAGAAGACGTCTTCAACCGGCATCAGGAACGGCTGATCGATGGCGCGTTCCGGATTCGGGATGTAGGTGTCCAGGGCATCAGCCAGACGGAAGATCGACGGTTCGCCGATTTCGGACTGGTCGCCTTCGAGGGCCTTCAGGGCGGAGCCGTGAATGATCGGCGTGTCGTCGCCCGGGAAGTCGTACTTGGAGAGCAGCTCGCGCAGTTCCATTTCGACCAGCTCGAGCAGCTCGGCGTCGTCGACCATGTCGCACTTGTTCATGTACACCAGAACGTACGGCACACCGACCTGACGGGCCAGCAGGATGTGCTCGCGGGTCTGCGGCATCGGGCCATCAGCGGCGGAACAGACGAGGATGGCGCCGTCCATCTGGGCGGCACCGGTAATCATGTTCTTGACGTAGTCAGCGTGGCCCGGGCAGTCAACGTGGGCGTAGTGACGATTGGCGGTTTCATATTCGACGTGGGCGGTGTTGATGGTGATACCGCGCGCCTTTTCTTCCGGCGCCGCGTCGATTTCATCGTACTTCTTCGCCGAGCCGCCGAACTTCGCCGACAGCACCGTCGTGATCGCAGCCGTCAGCGTCGTCTTGCCGTGGTCAACGTGACCAATCGTGCCAACGTTTACGTGCGGCTT
>PHCV01000024.1 GCA_002842395.1 Betaproteobacteria bacterium HGW-Betaproteobacteria-11 | reverse complement strand
CCGGGCCATGCGTGAGGCGGCTGCCAAAAGTGCGATTGTCATTGATGTCATCGCCGTACCGACCATTTATCCGGGCGGAGGTGCCAAGCAGCTGATCAAGGTTATCACCGGCAAGGAAGTGCCCAGCGGCAGACTGCCTAACGAGATTGGCGTGCAGTGCTTTAATGTGGCGACCGCCTATAGCGTGAATCGGGTAGTTAACTATGGAGAGCCGGTCATTTCGCGCATCGTGACGGTGACCGGCAATGTTGCTCGCCCCGGCAACTATGAGGCGCCACTCGGCATCTCAATCAGTGAACTTGTGCAATTGGCTGGCAGCCAGGCGGGGGATGGCAATCTGATCATGGGCGGCCCGATGATGGGCTTTAATCTGCCATCGGCTGATGTTCCGGTGGTCAAGGCGACCAACTGCATTATTGTGCCCAGCGCGGAAATGTTCCCCGAGCCGGAACCAGCTCTACCTTGTATTCGTTGTACGCGTTGTGCGGAAGCCTGCCCGGTGAACCTGCAACCTCAGGAACTTTACTGGTTCTCGAAATCGCAGAATCTGGAGAAGGCACGCGAGTACAACATATTCGATTGCATCGAATGCGGTTGCTGCACTTATGTCTGTCCGAGCAATATTCCGCTCGTACAATATTATCGCTATGCCAAGAGCGAGATCATTGCGCAGGACCGGGCGAAAGAGGCCGCGGATATCGCGCGTGAGCGCAATGAATTCCGTCTGATGCGCATCGAGCGTGAGAAGCAGGAACGTGCGCAGAAACACGCACAGAAGGCCGCTGGTGCCAAGGCCGAGTCCGGCGTAGACAGCGCGGCTGAGGCAGCAAAGAAGGCGGCAATTGCTGCGGCCGTCGAGCGGGCCAAGGCGCAGAAAGCCGAAGTCGAGGCAAAAAACACCGAGGAAGTATCTCCCCGGGTTGAAGCCGCGATTGCGGAGATCGAGGCCAGACGTGCACAGCAGCCAGAGCCGGCAGGCCAGCCTAAGTCACCAGGCCAGCCAGAGCAGGCGCAACTGTTTGCTGAACCGCAGGAAGCACCTGCTGCACCGGATGCTGGGCAGGCGGATAGCATGCAGACCTTATCAAAAGAAAAACAACCGACAGAAGAAGCGAAATGAATCGTTCACCCTATTTGACCGATGCACCCAGCGTGACCTCCATCATGCTGCGGGTGCTGCTTGCGCTGGTGCCTGGCATCGCGG
>PHCV01000011.1 GCA_002842395.1 Betaproteobacteria bacterium HGW-Betaproteobacteria-11 | reverse complement strand
GGGCGCTGCTCGCCCAGGGAACGGGCGCGGCGCGCGACGAAGCATTCGTCATGTTCCGCAAGATCGCCGGTCCGGCCAATTTCTACGGCAATCTCGCCGGCGAAGAACTCGGCCAGCCGCTAACCCTGCCGCCGCTGGCCGCACCGCCGCTGGCCGAGGAGCGCGCCGCCGCCCAGGCCCATCCCGGCTTGCAGCGGACGCTGGCGCTGTTCGGCCTGGACATGCGGGTCGAGGGCGTGCGTGAATGGAACTGGAGTCTGCGCGGGATGAGCGATCGCCAGTTGCTCGCCAGCGCCGACCTGGCGCGACGCAACGAAGTATGGGATCGCGCCATCGCCAGCGCCGAACGCACCCGTCTCGAACACGACTTCAGCCTGCGCTACCTGGCGCCCTTTCTCGATGCGGTCGTTCCGGAAGTCGAAGCACAGGCGCTCGATGCGGCCTGGGTGTATGGCCTGATGCGGCAGGAATCGCGGTTCGTCATCCAGGCCAATTCCGCCGTCGGCGCCCGCGGACTGATGCAGGTGATGCCGGCCACGGCGCGCTGGGTGGCGAAAAAAATCAAACTGGCCAGTTTCCACCCGCGGCAGATAGGCGAACTGGAAACCAACGTACGGCTCGGCACCAGCTACTTGAAAATGGTGCTCGATGCACTCGACGACCAGCCGGTGCTGGCCACCGCCGCCTACAACGCCGGGCCCGGCCGGGCCCGCCGCTGGCGCGGCGCGGAGCCGCTGGAAGGTGCAATTTATGCCGAAACCATTCCTTTCGCCGAGACCCGCGACTACGTCAAGAAGGTGATGAGCAACACGCTGTACTACAGCGCCCTGCTCGGCAACCGGCCGCTCTCGCTCAAGGCCCGCCTTGGCGTGGTGCAGCCTGCAGGCAGCCGCGACGAAGTAGTGGCGGATCTGCCGTGAGGAGGATTCTGCTGCTCGGCGGCAGCGGCTTCGTCGGCCGCGCCCTGCTTGCCGAACTGATGCGCCGTCCCGCCAGCGCCGAGTTTTCGATTACCGTGCCGACGCGCCGACGCGAGCGGGCCAAGGATCTCACCGTGCTGCCCAATGTCGAGCTGGTCGAAGCCGACGTACATGACGCCGCCACGCTGGCCCGCCTGATGGTCGGGCAGGACGCGGTGGTCAATCTGATCGGCATACTCCACGACGGCGAAGGCGAGCCCTACGGCCCGGGTTTTGCCCGCGTCCATGTCGATCTGCCGCGCAAGATTGCCGTGGCGGCCAAGGCCGCGGGCGTCGATCGCGTGCTGCATGTTTCCGCGCTCAAGGCAGCAGCCGATGCGCCTTCTGATTATCTGCGTTCCAAGGCGGCGGGCGAGGCGACGCTGCGCGAGGCCGGCCTCGAACCGACGATTTTTCAGCCCACGGTGATCTTCGGTGCAGGCGATGCGTTTTTGAATCTATTTGCCCGGCTGGCAAGGATCGCCCCGTTTTTTCCCCTGGCTTCTCCCCAGGCGCGTTTTCAGCCGGTGTGGGTGGGCGATGTCGCGGCCAGCCTGGCGGACAGCCTCTGGCATCCCGAAAGCCGCAGCCAGACCTACGCCCTCTGCGGCCCCCGGCAATACACGCTGGCCGAGCTGGTGGCCTACGCCGCCGCTGTGAGCGGCCGGCCGCGCCCCATTGTCTCCCTGCCCGCTGCAGCGGCCTGGTGGCAGGCGCGCCTGCTGGAGTTTCTGCCGAACCCGCCGCTCACCCGCGACAACCTGCGTTCGATGCAGGTCGCCAGCGTGTGCGGCGAACACGCCTGCCTGCCCTTCGGCCGTGTGGCGACGCCGCTCGAAGCCATCGCACCAGACTATCTCGCGTGTCCGCGGCAATGAAAACCTACGCCGTCGGCGGCGCCGTGCGCGATGAGCTGCTCGGCCTGGCCGTCACCGACCGCGACTGGGTAGTGGTCGGCGCCACGCCCGAGATGCTGCTGGCCCGGGGCTTTCTGCCGGTCGGCCGGGATTTCCCGGTATTCCTTCATCCGCGGAGCCATGAGGAATATGCGCTGGCGCGCACCGAGCGCAAGACCGCGCCGGGTTATACCGGTTTCGTCTTTCACGCCTCGCCCGAGGTGACGCTGGAAGAAGACCTGCGCCGCCGCGACCTGACCATCAACGCGATGGCCAAGGATGAAGCCGGCATGGTGTTCGATCCCCACGGCGGCCGCGACGATCTGGCGGCGAAAGTGCTGCGCCACGTCTCGCCGGCCTTTGCCGAAGACCCCGTGCGCATCCTGCGCGTGGCGCGCTTTGCCGCCCGCTTTCACGACTTCGGCCTGGCCCCGGAAACGCTGGCGCTGATGCGGCGGATGGTGGCTGCCGGCGAAGTCGACGCCCTGGTCCCCGAACGGGTCTGGCAGGAGATTGCCCGTGGCCTGATGGAGGCGCGGCCTTCGCGCATGTTCGAGGTGCTGCGCGAGTGCGGCGCCCTGTCCCGCCTGCTGCCTGAAGTCGACGCGCTGGGCGGCGTGCCGCAGCGGGCGGATTTCCATCCCGAAGTCGATACCTTCGTCCATGTGATGATGGTGATCGACATGGCCGCGCAACTCGGCTCGCCCCTGCCGACGCGCTTTGCCGCGCTGACCCATGATCTGGGCAAGGCGCAGACGCCGGTCGGGCTGCTGCCGCGGCATCCTGGCCACGAACAGCATAGCGTCGCCCTGATCCTGCCTCTCTGCCAACGGCTGAAAGTGCCGGCCGAATGCCGCGAACTGGCGCGGCTGGTCGCGCGCTATCACGGTGACATCCATCGCTGCGACGAATTGCGCCCGGCCACCACGCTCGATCTGCTCGAAGCCTGCGATGCACTGCGTCGGCCGCAGCGGTTCGGGCAGGTGCTGCTGGCCTGCGAAGCCGATTACCGCGGCCGGCTGGGCTGGACGGAACGCGCCTACCCGCAGGCCGCAACCCTGCTGCGCGCACTCACCGCCGTGCGCACCATCGACGCCGGGGGCATTGCGTGCGCGGTCAGCGCCACGGCGGAAACGTCCGCCGCAGCCAGCCACCGGATCGCCGCCGCGCTGCGCGCCGCGCGGATCGAGGCCCTGACCAGGGCGAAGAACCCCGGTTGAAGGGTAAATTCGCCATTCCGGACGCCACGCCGTGGCGATCCGGAATCCAGGGCAGGGCTCCACGCAGCGCCGAGGGTCACCCCTGGGTTCCGGGGCCGTCACCCCGGACCTGATCCGGGGCCGGAACGACGGAAAATTGCGGATCGAATCCCGGATCGAGTCCGGCGCCTGCGGGAAGTTTCGACCGATCACCGACGGTTTTCAGGAGAGCAGGCCGCTAAAATGGTCGCCATCACTGTCCGCCACACTCGTGGCGCGATGAAAACCAAAAACAAAATGAACTCTCCCCGCTTCGCCACTCACGAAATTCTCAGCCGCCTGCCCGCCGCCGGCACGGCCGTGCGCCGGACCCCGCTACTCTTCATCCACGGCGCATTTACCGGCGCCTGGTGCTGGGACGAACATTTCCTGACCTTCTTCGCCGAAGCCGGATATGCCGCCCATGCGCTCTCGCTCTCGGGTCATGGCGCTTCCCCCGGCCGCGAGCGGCTCGACAGCCTGTCGATCGACGATTATGTCGCTGACGTGGCGACCGCCGTAGCGGCCCTGCCCGCGCCTCCGGTGTTGATCGGCCATTCGATGGGCGGCTTCGTGGTACAGAAATACCTGGAGCGGCACACGGCGCCGGCCGCGGTGCTAATGTGCTCGGTGCCGCCGCAGGGACTGCTTTCCGCCGCCATCGGGCTGATGTTTTCGCGTCCCGGACTGATGAAGGATCTGAACGCAATGCTCGGCGGCGGTCATGTGGCGCTCGATGCGCTGCGCGACGCGCTGTTCGCCCAGCCGATCGACGTCGCCGACCTCAAACGTTTCCATCGCCTGGCGCAACCCGAATCCCATCGCGCGCTCTGGGATATGTCGCTGTTCTCGCTGCCGCGCAGCGCATCCATCAAGCGCACGCCGCTCAGGGTGCAGGGCGCCGAGTTCGATCACCTGATCCCGGCCTCGCTAGTCGAAATGACGGCGCGCACCTATGGCGTCGAAGCAAAAATATTCCCCGCCATGGGCCACGGCCTGATGCTCGAGCACGACTGGCCGCAGCCGGCGCAGGACATCCTCGACTGGCTGCGAAGCCAGGACTTGTAAGACGCCCATGCCCCGGCTATTCGGCGACGGATTCACCTCGCGACGCATCAGCACCGGCGGCGCCGAAATTCATCTGTGCGAAGGCGGCGCGGGCGAGCCGCTGCTGCTCCTGCATGGCTATCCGCAAACCCATGCAATGTGGCATGCGGTGGCGCCACGCCTGGCCGCAAGATTTCACGTCATCTGCCCCGACCTGCGCGGTTACGGCGACAGCTCGAAACCGGCGAGCACGGCGGACCACGCGCCTTGCTCGAAACGGGCCATGGCCGCCGACATGGTCGAACTGATGGCCGCGCTGGGCTACCGGCAGTTTTTCGTCGCCGGCCATGATCGTGGCGCCCGCGTCGTGCACCGGCTGGCGCTCGATCATCCCGCCGCCGTACGCCGGGCCTGCGTGATGGACATCGTCCCTACCCTGCACGCCTTTCGCCATACCGATCAGCAGTTCGCCACCGGCTACTATCACTGGTTCTTCCTGATCCAGCCCGACGGCCTGCCGGAACGCCTGATCGGCGCCGACCCCGCGTACTACCTCGAAGAAAAGCTGCGCCGCTGGAGCGCGCCGGGGGCGAGCTTCGACGCCGCGGCGGTGGCCGAGTATGTGCGCTGCTTCACGCCGGCGGCCATTCATGCGTCTTGCGAAGATTACCGCGCGGCGGCCAGCATCGACCTGGTGCATGACGAGGCCGACCTGGACAGAAAAATCATCTGCCCCCTGCGCGTCCTGTGGGGTGCCAGGGCGTTCGTTGCGCGCACCTACGATGTGCTCGCCACCTGGCGCGAGCGCGCCGTTCAGGTGACGGGCAAAGCCCTCGATTGCGGTCATTTCCTGCCCGAAGAAGCGCCACGGGAGGTGAGCGCCGAGTTGATGGAATTTTTCGGCGAGAATCGCGCCTGAACGCCAACGAGGAACAGCCAATGATCATCACCTTCAAGTCCGCTGCGGCGGGCGACGTCATCATGTTCGGCGATGTGGCCAAACGCCTGCTGCAAACCATGGGCAAGGAAGCGGCGGAGCAGGGCATCCTGACCGTCGAGCAGTTGCCGGCGGCCATCGAACGGCTGAAGGCCGCCATTGCCGAAGACAAGGCCAGAATCGCCGCCATGACGGAGGAACAGCGCGCGCAGAGCGAGCCGGGGGCGACCGGCGGACGCCTCGTCGTCAGCCTCTACCAGCGCGCCGTACCACTGCTGGAACTGCTCGAATGGGCGCGAAAAAAAGGCAAGCCGGTGGTGTGGGGCGTCTGATCCCGAAGCTTGACGCAGAAGGAGGAAATGAGATGTCGGGGTCAAACATCGAGCGTAGCGAGCAAGCCAAGTCCCCCGCCCAGGGGCGGGGGCGGGGGGTGGGGGGCGTCAAGTTGATTTTGCGTTCTTTCATTCTCCGCGGATGGCTTCGATCGCCAGGTACATTCCCATGAATTTCCCCCATTTGCTCTCGCCTCTCGCCCTCGGCGCCGCCACCCTGAAAAACCGCGTCCTGATGGGCTCGATGCACACCGGACTGGAAGAGCAGCCGGACAGCGTCGAACGTCTCGCGGCGTTTTACGCGGCCCGCGCCAAGGGTGGCGCCGGACTGATCGTCACCGGCGGCTATGCGCCCAACCGCGACGGCCGCGCCGCGCCGAATGCCGCGGTGTTCGATTCTGCCGAGGAGGCCTTGCGTCATCAGGCCATCACCGCGGCCGTCCATCGCCATGACGGCTGCATCTGCCTGCAAATCCTCCACGCCGGCCGCTATGCCTATGTCCGCCAGCCGGTGGCGCCTTCGCCGCTCCGCGCGCCGATCAATCCGGCCACCCCGCGTGCGCTCGACGAGGCCGAAATCCGCCAGACCATCGCCGAGTACGCGCGCTGCGCCGAACTCGCGCAGAGCGCCGGTTACGACGGTGTCGAGCTGATGGGTTCGGAAGGCTATCTGATCAACCAGTTCATTGCCCCCCGCACCAATCGGCGCGACGATGCCTGGGGCGGCTGTTTCGAGCATCGCTCCCGCTTCGCGCTGGAGGTGGTGCGCGCGGTGCGCGAGTGTTGCGGGAAAGACTTCATCATCATCTTCCGCGTCTCCCTGATCGATCTGGTCGAAGACGGCAGCACCTGGGAGGAAGTGGTTCTGCTGGCCCGGGCGCTCGAGGCTGCCGGAGTCGATCTGCTCAACAGCGGCATCGGCTGGCACGAGGCGCGCATCCCGACCATCGCCACCATGGTGCCGCGCGCCGTCTTCGTCCCGCTCACCCGCCGGCTGCGGCAGGCGGTGGGCATCCCGGTGATCGCCACCAACCGGATCAACGACCCGCAACTGGCCGAGGAGCTCCTGGCGCGTGGCGATGCCGACATGGTCTCGATGGCGCGTCCCTTTCTCGCCGATCCCGACTTCGTGATCAAGGCCGCCGCCGGCCGGGCGGAGACCATCAACACCTGCATCGCCTGCAACCAGGCCTGCCTCGATCACATCTTCGTCGGCCAGATCGCCTCCTGTCTGGTCAATCCGGCCGCCTGCCGCGAGCGCGAATTTGCCGTCTCCGCCGTCTCGCCGGCGCCGGGTTTTCGCCGCATTGCCGTGGTCGGCGCCGGCCCCGCCGGGCTCGCCGCGGCGACCACCCTGGCCGAGCGCGGCCACCGGGTGACGCTGTTCGAGGCGGCCAGCGAAATCGGCGGCCAGTTCAACCTCGCCAAGCGCATCCCCGGCAAGGAAGAATTCGCCGAGACGCTGCGCTACTTCCGCGTCCGGCTGGCCGAACTGGGCGTGACCATCAAGCTCGGTCGGCGTGTCACCAGCGCCGAGCTTTTCGACCGCTTCGACCACGTCGTCCTTGCCACCGGCATCACCCCGCGCCTGCCGGGGATTCCCGGCATCGACCATCCCAAGGTGATCGGCTACGTCGATCTGCTCCATGGACGCCGGCAGGCCGGAGGGCGGGTAGCGATCATCGGCGCCGGTGGCATCGGCTTCGACGTCGCCGAATACCTGACCCATGCCCCCGCCGGCGACGCGGCGCAGACCTATTGCCGGGAATGGGGCATCGATCTCGACTACACCGACCGGCGCGGCGGCCTGGTAGCGCCTCAGATGCCGCCGCCTCCGCGTGAAGTCTGGCTGCTCCAGCGCAAGAGCGGCAAGCTCGGCGAGGGCCTAGCCAAGACCACCGGCTGGGCGCGCCGGCTGCTGCTGCAAAAGCGCGGGGTCAGGATGCTGGGCGGCGTGCGTTATCTGAACATCGACGAGGCGGGCCTGACAATCGAGGTCGACGGCCAGCGTCAGGTGCTGGACGTCGACCACGTAGTGATCTGCGCCGGGCAGGAACCGTGTCGGGAGCTGGTCGGCGAACTCGCTGCCGCCGGCATTCCCCACAGCCTGATCGGCGGCACCGATCTCGCCCTCGAACTCGATGCCAAGCGGGCGATCGCGCAAGGCACGGAACTCGCGCGGGCGCTCTGATCCGGCTTGAAGTGAGTGATTTTCATTCGTTAAGGAACCACTGAGCAAGCCGTCATGCCCGCGCAAGCGGGCATCCAGCGCGTTGGTTTTCATGGATTCCCGCGTTCGCGGGAATGACGAAGCCGGGCTTTTTCAGCGGTTCCTTAAAAAACTTTCCCAGGGGCCCGGCGCGGCGAGCGGCGGCAGCTGATAGCCCGGCAGCCCCGTCAGCGCCTGGCGGAAATCGTCGGCCTGCAAGCTGGCGAGCAGGCGTTGCCCGGCATCACTGGCGGCGAGCCCGGCGCGAAAGGCCAGGCCATAGCGCTCCCAGGTCAGCGGCACGAAATCGAGCCCGAGCTTGCGCGCCGCGGCTTCGATGCCGAAACCGGCATCGGCCTGACCGCTGGCCACGGTGGCGGCGATCGCCTCATGGGTGAATTCCTCGTGCCGCCAGCCTTCGATCTGCTCCGGACGCAGACCGTTGGCGGCCAGCAACTGATCGATCAGGCGGCGCGTGCCCGAACCACGCTGGCGATTGACGAGGCGTACGCCGCGCCGCGCGAGGTCGGCCAGCGAGCGGATGCCGAGCGGGTTGCCGGCAGCCACCAGCAGTCCCTGCTGCCGGCGCATCAACGGCAGGCATTGATGCAGCCGGGGCCGTAGCCAGCGGCCGAGCCAGAGTCCGACCTGGGCGGCCGGCCAGGTTTCCGGCAGATGGAAGCCGGCGATGTCACACTCGTCGCCGGCCAGTGCGGCGAGCGCCTCCTCGCTGCCGTGCCAGGACAGATCAAAGAGCGGCTCGGCGTGCGCTTCGCACCAGCTTGCCAGCGCCAGGTCGTGGCTGGCGAAAAAGCGCAGTGGCGGCGCAAAGGCGCTCGCCGTGGCCGGTCGCAAAACGTCCTGCAATCGATGCTCCCACGGGGCATGCACCTCGCCGAGCGCCAGCCGCGCCTCGCGGTCGAGCTCGACAATGGACTGTCCCAGCGCGGACAGATGGCTGCCCCGTCCGCGCTGCATGACCACCAGGGGCACACCGAGGGCCGCTTCACATTGCCGCAGCAGTCCCCAGACCGCGCGGTAGGACATGCCGACGATGGCCGCCGCCTCGCCCAGCGCCCCGACATCGCGGATCGCCGCCAGCAGCTCGGGCAGGCGCGTGGTGTTGATGTTTTCCATCGGTGTGCCAAAATCCCAGGCCCAGCGCAGCCGGGGCGGCTGATGACGCGAACTGCGGCGCGGGCTTGTTGCACTCTTCGACATATTTGCTCCTTAAGGGCACGTACTTTAACCTGACGCCCTCTTATGCAGCTTCCTGCATAGTTGCCCCGCATCATCCAGCCATTCATGACCGAACTCGACAGCGGCTTCACCCTTGCCCGGCAGTTACTGCTGGCCGGCGATGCGCGCCTGTGGAATATTGTCCTCCTCTCGCTACGGGTCAGCCTCACCGCCACGGTGCTGGCCTGCCTGATCGGCATGCCGCTGGGCGCGCTGCTGGCGGTCGGCCGCTTTCCGGGGCGGCGGGTGCTGGTCGTGCTGTTCAACGCCATGATGGGGCTGCCGCCGGTAGTGGTCGGTCTGCTGGTCTATCTTCTGCTCTCGCGGGCCGGGCCGTTGGGCGCCTTCGGCCTGCTGTTTACCCCGACGGCAATGATCCTTGCGCAAATGGTGCTGATCACGCCGATCGTCGCCGCCCTCACCCGGCAGGTGATCGCCGATGCCTGGCAGGAGATGCACGAACTCCTGCATTCGCTCGGCGCCAGCCGCCTGCGCGCGGCGGCGACCCTGCTCTGGGACACCCGGTTTTCGCTATCCACCGCGGCGCTGGCCGGTTTCGGCCGGGCGATCGCCGAGGTCGGCGCGGTAATGATCGTCGGCGGCAACATCGACGGCGTGACCCGCGTGATGACCACCACCATCGCGCTGGAGACCAGCAAGGGCGATCTGCCGCTGGCCCTCACCCTGGGCTTGATCCTGATCGTGCTGGTGCTCGCCATCAACGGCGTGATCTTCGCCGTGCGCGGCTGGTCGGAAAGGCGCTGGGGATGAGCACCTGGCTGCAACTCGAGCGCCTGCGTTTCGCCCCCGGCGAGCGGCGTATTCTCGACGACGTTTCGCTCGCTCTCGCCGCCGGGCGCACGGTCATTCTTGGCCCCAACGGCGCCGGCAAGAGCACACTGCTGCGCCTGATCCATGGCCTGCTGCGGCCGCATGGCGGGTGGCTTTCCTGGCGACGGCCACTCTCCCAGGCGATGGTTTTCCAGAAGCCCGTGCTGCTGCGCACGACGGCGCTCGGCAACGTGATCTACGGTCTCAAGCTGAAGCAACCGGATGCAGCGAAGTGCCGGCGGCGGGCAGAGGCCGCGCTCGATCGCGCGGGCCTCCTGCACCTGGCCGCACACCCGGCGCGGCTGCTTTCCGGCGGCGAGCAGCAGCGCGTGGCACTGGCCCGCGCCTGGGCACTTGAACCCGAACTGCTGATTCTCGATGAGCCGACCGCCAGCCTCGATCCGGCGAGTACGCGCGAAGTAGAACGGATCATCAAAGACATTGCCGACAGCGGCGCCCGCATCCTGATGACCACCCACAATCTCGGCCAGGCGCGACGACTGGCCGAGGAAATCGTTTTCATCGATGACGGCCAGATGATCGAGCGGACGGCCGTGGCCGATTTTTTCAAAGCGCCGCAATCCGCTGCGGCAAAGCATTTTCTCAAGGAGGAAATCCCATGATGACAAAAGCAAGTTCCCTGACCCAGACCTGGCGCCGCCTGCTCGGCGCCTGCTGCCTCGCCCTTTGTGCCGTCGGTGCGTGGCCGGCGCAAGCCGACGAGCGATTCATCACCGTGGCGTCGACCACCTCGACCGAGCAGTCCGGGCTGTTCGCGCATCTGTTGCCGGTCTTCGAACAAGCCTCCGGGATCAAGGTGCGCGTGGTCGCGCTGGGCACCGGCCAGGCACTGGATCTGGCGCGGCGCGGCGATGCCGACGTGGTCTTCGTGCATGACAAGGCGGCGGAGGAGAAATTCGTCGCCGAAGGCTTTGGCGTGCAGCGTTTCGAGGTGATGTACAACGACTTCGTGCTGATCGGCCCGCGGAACGATCCGGCACAGGTCGCCGGCCACGACATTCTGGAAGGTCTGCGCCGTATCGCCAGCGCCGACATTTCACCCCGCCCGCCGTTCGTTTCGCGCGGCGACCGGAGCGGTACCCACATGGCCGAGCTGCGCTACTGGAAAGCCGCCGGCGTCGATCTCGACCAGGCCAAAGGCGCGTGGTACCGCGACACCGGTTCCGGCATGGGTCCGGCGCTCAACACCGCGGCGGCGATGAACGCCTACATTCTCGCCGATCGCGGCACCTGGCTGAATTTCAGGAATCGTGGCGACTTGCGCATCCTGGTCGAAGGCGATACCCGCCTGTTCAACCAGTACGGCGTGATGCTGGTCAATCCGGCCAAGCACCCGCACGTCAAGAAGGACGACGGACAGAAGTTCATCGACTGGCTGCTCTCGCCCGTCGGCCAGCAGACTATCACCGCGTACAAGATCAATGGCGAGCAACTGTTCTTTCCCAACGCCCGGCGCTAAGCTGATCACGGCAGCCTTTTTCGTTCAACCGTAACGACCGACAAGGAGAAGATCATGAAAGTCAGCGCCCGCAACCAGTTGCAAGGCACCGTCAAATCCGTGACGCCGGGAGCCGTGAACAGCGAAGTCGTCATCGAAATCGCCCCCGGTGTGGTCGTCACGGCACAGGTTACCAGTGCTTCGGTGGCCCGTCTGGGCCTCAAGCCCGGCGGCACCGCTTATGCCATTATCAAGGCGGACAGCGTGATGGTCGGCGTGGAGTAAGCAAGGAAACGCCGGATAAGCCCTGGATTCCCGCAGCGCGGGAATCCAGGGCGTCCCCCGCTACCGCGAAGGATTTTCTTTCGCGCGGCGTCCTTATCGTTTGCCCAGTTGGCCCAGCCGACGGTACAGCGTCGTCCGGCTGATGCCCAGGCGGCGGGATGCGGCGGCGACGTTGCCATGCGTTGCCGCCAGCGTCGCGGCGATGGTTTGCTCGGCTAGCGCCTGCAAGGATTCAGGTGCCGCCGGGCGAGCATCGCCCGTGGAACCAAGTCGCAGTTCAGCCACCAGATCTTCAGGCAGGTGTTCCCAGCCGATGCGCTGCTCCCGCTCGGCGAGCAGGGCGGCAGCCGTCCGCAGAGCATTGGCCAGTTGCCGCAGGTTGCCCGGCCAGGCATGGCCGACAAAGGCTTTGGTGACTTCCGGAGCCAGGCCGAGCGCATGACCCGGTTCGATCTCCGCAAGCAGCATGGCGATCAGCCGGTGCACGTCGCTCCGTTCGCGCAGGGGAGGCAAGGTGAGGGCGAGCCCGTTGATCCGGTAGTACAGATCGTCACGGAAACGCCCCGCGCTCACGACATCTTTCAAGTGATGATGGGTGGCGCAGATGAGATGGAAGTCCACTGGCACGGGCCGTCCGCCGCCCAGGGGTTGCACCACCCTCTCCTGCAGCACGCGGAGCAAGCGCCCCTGCAATGCCAGTGGCATGTCACCGATCTCGTCGAGGAACAGGCTGCCGCCGTTTGCCTCGCGCAAGAGCCCCGGACGACCCTCGCGGCGGGCTCCGGTGAAGGCGCCGCCGGTATAGCCGAAAAGCTCCGCCTCGATCAGATTTTCGGGCAGCGCGGCGCAATTAACGGCGACGAATGGCCCCTGCCGGCGCGGGCCGGATTGATGCACCGCCTTGGCGAACAGTTCCTTGCCGACCCCGGATTCGCCCATGATCAGCAGGGGGATCGATTTTGCAAGCACCCGGCGCGCCTTGTCGATGGACACCCTCACGCGTTCATCGCCGGTATCCAGCCCGGCAAGCGCATCGCGCGGAACGGAGATCGGAGTAGCGGCCCGTGGCAGACTGACCGAACGCGGCATATCGACACGCATGAACAGCGGTGATCCGTCATGGCGACAAATCGACAAGGGTTCGTCCGTGTGTCGCCGGCCCCAGTCCAGCAGGGTTTCGATTTCGACGGGGAAAAGGCTGTCGAGACGCGCGCTCGAAAGATCGGCGGCCGTGAGTCCGAGCAGCGATCTCCCCATCGAATTGATGCCCAACAGCCCGCCTTCCCCGGTCAACGCCACCATGCCTTCGGCCAGGGTGCCGATCCCTTCCGCCAGCGGATGAAAGCGCACTCTCAGATCGTTACCGTGACGGCTGGTGAACAGCCGGTTTTCGACCATCTGTACCGCGGTGCACACCAGCCCGAAGGTGTGTGGATGGGAACTGCGGTAGTCGCCTGAAATATCGAGCACCCCGAGCAACCTGCCGCATGAATCGGTAATTGGCGCGGCAGCGCAGGTCAGAAACCCGTTGCTGACGAAAAAATGTTCGGCGCCGCTGACGACCACCGGCGCACGTTCCGCCAGCGCCGTACCGACGGCATTGGTGCCCCGCTGTGCTTCATGCCACGAGGCGCCAGGGGCCAGATGCACCCGCGCAGCCTTGTTGCCGAAATCGGCGTCGCCGCACAATTCGAGCAGCAAGCCGGCGGGATCGGCAAGGACGATGATGCTCCCCGAATCACGGATCTGGGAATGGAGGTAAGCCATTGCCGGCCGGGCATGGTCAATCAGTTGCTGCTGGCTTTCTCGTGCCTGGCTCAACTCGGGCGCGCTGAGTGCCTGCATCAGCGGACGGTTCTGATGGGGATCCAGTCCGGCGGCGAGCGAACGCTGCCACGAGCGCGCAATGCGCGCACTCACCAATCCGTCGGGGACGACCCCCGAGTCGAGCAGGCAACGCCGGGCGATGCGCATGGCGTCGCCGGCACCTCTGGCTGTTGCAATCTCGATTGCACCCATCGACTCTCCTCCGGCATTTTCATCTGCATGCCCGCCAGGACAGCCTGGACGTGGCATGGCTTGTTTATCGTCCCATTATGCTGCCAATCGCTTGGAGCAGGACAATATGCAAAAGTTGCCATGAAGTCAGAAGCACGCGACACACGGCGTAGTCGTCGTCTGCCGGCATTTTCCGGTGTCCCCTGCCTTGCATGCCAGGCACGGCTGGCCGCGTGCCGTGGTGTTTCATTTCGGGAAAAGTGTCATGCAACGTAACACCCGGAATCGTCAAGCGGGCCATCAGGAACCTCCCCAAGTTCGTGAGAAAGCCTTGCGGCACAAGGCTCGTGAATCAATGGCATGCGGGTTGCTAAGGCAGAGAGCCCCTTCGGGGGCGAAGTCATGCCATTCATACTTATACAAGGAGACTCAAATGCTTTATGCAGCCCCCGGAACCGCCGGTGCCAAAGTCCAGTTCAAGACCAAGTACGACAACTTCATCGGCGGAAAATGGGTCGCGCCGGTCAAGGGCCAGTATTTCGACGTAATCACCCCTATTACCGGCAAGCCGTTCACCAAAGCTGCCCGCTCGTCGGCGGAAGATATCGAGCTGGCGCTCGATGCGGCGCATGCCGCCGCCGACAAATGGGGCAAGACGGCCATCGCCGAGCGGGCCAACATTCTGCTCAAGATTGCCGACCGCCTCGAGCAGAATCTGGAACTGCTAGCCTATGCCGAGACCGTGGATAACGGCAAGCCGATCCGCGAGACCCTGGCTGCCGACATTCCTTTGTCCGTCGATCATTTCCGCTACTTCGCTGGTTGCCTCCGCGCCCAGGAGGGCACGTTGAGCGACCTCGACGAAACCACCGTAGCCTATCACTTTCACGAGCCGCTCGGCGTCGTCGGCCAGATCATCCCGTGGAACTTCCCGATCCTGATGGCCGCCTGGAAGCTGGCGCCGGCAATCGGCGCGGGCAACTGCGTGGTGCTCAAGCCGGCGGAATCCACTCCGGTTTCGATCCTGGTCCTGGCCGAGTTGATCGCCGACCTGCTGCCACCGGGCGTGCTCAACATCGTCAATGGCTACGGCCGTGAAGCCGGATTGCCGCTTGCAACCAGCAGCCGCATCGCCAAGATCGCCTTTACCGGCTCCACCACTACCGGCCGCCTGATCGGCCAGTCCGCCGCCAACAACCTCATCCCGGCCACGCTGGAACTGGGCGGCAAGTCGCCCAACGTCTTCTTCGCCGATGTGGCCGAGGCCGATGACGCCTTCTTCGACAAGGCCGTCGAAGGCCTGGTGCTGTTCGCCTTCAACCAGGGCGAAGTGTGTACCTGCCCCTCACGGGCGCTGATTCACGAATCGATCTACGACAAGTTCATGGAACGCGTCATCCCCCGCGTCAAGGCCATCAAGCAGGGCAATCCGCTGGATACCGACACCATGATCGGTGCCCAGGCTTCCCAGGAGCAGATGACCAAGATCATGTCCTATCTGGATCTGGGCAAACAGGAAGGTGCCCAATGCCTGATCGGTGGCGAACGTGCGCAGTTTCCCGGCGATCTGGCCAGCGGCTATTACATCCAGCCGACGATGTTCAAGGGCCACAACAAGATGCGCATCTTCCAGGAAGAAATCTTCGGCCCGGTGCTGGCGGTGACGACCTTCAAGGACGAGGCGGATGCACTGGCGATTGCCAACGACACCATTTACGGCCTGGGCGCCGGCGTGTGGAGCCGTGACGGCAACACGGCCTACCGCATGGGCCGTGGCATCCAGGCCGGCCGAGTATGGGTCAACTGCTACCACGCCTACCCGGCCCATGCCGCCTTCGGTGGCTACAAGCAGTCTGGCATCGGCCGCGAGACCCACAAGATGATGCTCGATCATTACCAGAAAACCAAGAACCTTCTGGTCAGCTACAGCCCGAACAAGCTGGGCTTCTTCTGATCGGCTCCGGGGCGATGACAGACCGTAGTCTGTCATCGCCCTTGCCCCCGCGGGCAAGACCGTGATCCGTAGAGCAGCTTGCGGGCTGCTTTCTATTCAAACAAGGAGCGAAAAATGGTTGAACGCGTCACGGCGACCGATGCAGCGCTTGAACTTATCGAAGTTCTGAAGCAAAAATATGGCCCGTTCTTTTTCCATCAGTCCGGAGGATGCTGCGACAACAGCGCGGCCAACGCCTACTTGCCGGGCGAACTGACGATCGGCGCTGGCGACGTACACCTCGGCGAGATCGGCGGCTGCCCGTTCTACATCGGCCGGGCCCAGTACGAGTACTGGAAACATACCCAGTTGATCATCGATGTGATCGAGGGACACGGCGGCACGTTTTCCCTCGAAGGGTCGGAAGGCAAGGCCTTCCATACCCGCTCCCGGCTCTTTGCCGATGCCGAGTGGGCCGAACTGAAAGCCGCCGGGCTGGTAAGCGACTGATCTGTCGACGCTTTCTTCCGGCTCGCCGTGCCACCATCCGCTACGGCGAGGATCCGCAGCGGCGAGGAGCGCGTACTTTGCTCGACCGCCTTGTCGCGCGGTGGCTTCATCAACGCCAGCGCTGTGCCTCTCTGCGGGAACTTTTGGCGGAGGCAGCAAGTAGAATGCACGCCTCGTTGTTTCGTCCGGTTGCGCTCCCATGCTCGTCGCATCAAACACCACCATCCAGTTCGGCGCTCGGCCGCTGTTCGAAAACGTCTCGGTCAAATTCGGCGAAGGCAATCGCTACGGCCTGATCGGCGCCAACGGCTCGGGCAAGACCACTTTCATGAAGATTCTCGCCGGCGTGCTGGAGTCTACCGCCGGCAATGTCTCGCTCGATCCGGGCGAGCGCATGGCGTATCTGCGGCAGGATCAGTTCGCCTTCGAGGACAGGCGCGTGCTCGACGTGGTGATGATGGGCCACAGCGAAATGTGGGCCTGCATGAGCGAGCGCGACGCGATCTACGCCAACCCGGACGCCAGCGAAGACGACTACATGCGCGCCGCCGAGCTCGAATCGCATTTCGCCGAGTACGACGGCTACACCGCCGAGTCGCGCGCCGGCGAGCTGCTGCTCGGCGCCGGGATCCCGATCGAAAAGCACACCGGACCGATGAGCGAGGTGGCGCCGGGCTGGAAGCTGCGCGTGCTGCTGGTGCAGGCGCTGTTCGCCAATCCCGACATCCTGCTGCTCGACGAGCCGACCAACAACCTCGACATCAACACCATCCGCTGGCTGGAGGACATCCTCAACCAGCGCGAGAGCACCATGGTCATCATCTCCCACGACCGCCATTTCCTGAATCAGGTATGCACCCACATGGCCGACCTGGATTACGGCACGATCAAGGTCTACGGCGGCAACTACGACGACTTCATGGAAGCCTCGACCGTGGCCCGCGAGCGGCAGGTCTCGTCCAACGCCAAGGCCAAGGAACGAGTCGCCGAGTTGCAGACCTTCGTCCGCCGCTTCTCGGCCAACAAGTCGAAGGCGCGCCAGGCCACCAGCCGCCTGAAACTGATCGACAAGATCAAGCCGGAGGATATCAAGCCCTCCTCGCGCCAGTATCCGTGGATCCGTTTCGACTACGACGAGAAGGAAAAGCTGCACCGGCTGGCCTGCGAGATCGAGAACCTGGGTTTTGGCTACGAGCCCGGGGTACCGATCATCAAGTCCTTCTCGACCAGCATCGAGGCCGGCGACAAGGTTGCCATCATCGGCGAGAACGGCGTCGGCAAGACCACGCTGCTGCGCCTGCTGGCCGGCGAAAAGCTGGGCGGCCTGCTCCCCCAGGGCGGTCGCGTGAAGTGGGCGGAAAAAGCGCGGCCGGGCGTCTTCGCCCAGGATCACGCAGCCGATTTCGCCGCGGACACGCCGCTCACCGAGTGGATCGTGCAATGGGTGCGCGAGGGCGGCTATGACGGCGGCGATGTCGAAACCCTGATCCGCGGCACGCTCGGCCGGCTGCTGTTTTCCGGCGACGAGGCGAAAAAGCCGGTCAATGTGATTTCCGGCGGGGAACAAGGACGCATGCTGTTCGGCAAGCTGATGCTGCTGCGCAACAACGTGCTGCTGATGGACGAGCCGACCAACCACCTCGATATGGAATCGATCGAGTCGCTCAACACCGCGCTCGACAAATACACCGGCACGCTGCTCTTCGTCTCGCACGACCGCGAATTCGTCTCCTCGCTGGCCACCCGCATCATCGACATCCGGCCGGATCGCAGCATCGTCGACTATCGCGGCAACTACGAAGACTACCTGGCCAGCCAGGAGCCCGGATAATGCAGGCGCTGGCAAGCCTGCGCGCAAGACGCCGCCGCAAGGCGGCAAGTCGCACGCGACCCTGGCCAGCGGCGCATCCTGGTCGATCTCGACCTTGCGCTCGGCCATCTGCGGGCGAAGAACGACGACAGCGCGGCGCGCGATCTGGTCGCCGCGGCCTACAACAATCTGCTGCGGCAATGGGCCTATGTCTGAGCGGATTCATGACACTTTCCAGTAGCCCATGCCGGGCAGACCGATTATTTCTTCGTCATTCCGGACGGGCCACAAGGCCCGCTCCGGAATCCAGGCGGTGGCCCCCACGAAGCACCGAGGCTCACTCCTGGATTCCGGCTTCGCCCGCCGCGAAGCGGAGTTCCGGGCGTGTCGAGGCCGCCGGAATGACGGTGGGCGGGCCAATACCCCGGACGCGATCCGGGGCTGGAACGACGGGGGAATACGGGTATGACACCTCACCTGCTCAGGTAACGACCGCATGATCCTGCTGCGCAATCTCGGCTTTTCCCGCAACGGCAACGCGCTCGTCGAGGGCGCGTCGTTGCAGTTGCATCCCGGCTGGAAGGTCGGCCTCACCGGCGCCAATGGCTGCGGCAAGTCCTCGTTCCTGGCGCTCCTGCGCGGCGAACTGCACGCCGACCGGGGTGACCTGGAACGTCCGCCGGGTTGGGTCATCGCCCATGTCGCGCAGGACACGCCGGCGTTGCCCGATGCCGCGCTGGAGTTCGTCCTCGATGGCGATATCGAATTGCGCCAGATCGAGCGCGACCTGCGCGCAGCGGAGCAGCATCATGACGACCTCCATGCCGGCGAACAGATCGGCCTGTTGCACATGCGGCTATCCGAGATCGACGGCTACGCCGCGCCGGCGCGCGCCGCGGCGCTGCTGCATGGCCTGGGCTTCACCGACGCGGATTTCCGGCGGCCGGTGGCCGAGTTTTCCGGCGGCTGGCGGGTGCGGCTGAATCTCGCCCGCGCCCTGATGTGCCGTTCCGACCTGCTGCTGCTCGACGAACCGACCAATCACCTCGATCTCGATGCCATCCTCTGGCTCGAGACCTGGCTCAAGAGTTATGCCGGCACGCTGATCGTGATTTCGCACGATCGCGATTTTCTCGACGGCGTGACCAGCCATATCGTCCATCTCGAAAACCGCCGCATGCAGCTGTTCACCGGCAATTACTCGGCCTGCGAGCGCGCCCGCGCCGAGCGCCTGGCCAACGACCTGGCGATGGCGGAAAAGCAGCGGCGCGAGGCCGCCCATCTGCAGATCTACATCGACCGCTTCCGCGCCAAGGCGAGCAAGGCGCGCCAGGCGCAGAGCCGGATCAAGATGCTCGAGCGCATGGGCGAGATCGCCGCCGCGCATGTCGATACGCCGTTCACCTTCCGCTTTCCCGAACCGGCCGCGTTCTCCGATCCGCTCTTGCTGCTCGATCGGGCAAAAGTCGGCTATGGCAAGGCGCTGATCCTCGATAACGTCAGCCTCAGCCTGCGTCCCGACAGCCGCATCGGCCTGCTCGGCCGCAACGGCGCCGGCAAGTCGACCCTGATGAAGCTGCTGGCCGGCCAGCTTGCGCCGCTTGCGGGCACGCGCGAGGAAGGACGCAACCTGAAACTCGGCTACTTCGCCCAGCATCAGCTCGAACAGTTGCGGCCGGAGGAAACGCCCCTGTGGCACATGATCCGGCTCGAAAAATCGCTGGGAAAATCGACCCGCGAGCAGGATCTGCGCAATTATCTGGGCGGTTTCGATTTTCGCGGCGAGATGGTCGACACGCCCTGCGGCCGCTTTTCCGGCGGCGAGAAAACCCGCCTCGCGCTGGCGCTGCTGATCCGCACCGCGCCGAATCTGCTGCTGCTGGACGAGCCGACCAACCACCTCGACCTCGAAATGCGCGAAGCCCTGACCCTCGCCTTGCAAGAGACCGAAGCCGGGATGGTGCTGGTCTCGCACGACCGGCATCTGCTGCGCGCCACCTGCGACGAACTCTGGCTGGTGGCCGACGGGCGCGTCGTGCCGTTTTCCGGCGACCTCGACGACTATGCCGGATGGCTGGCAGAGCAACGCGCCGCGGACAAATCCGGCGCCAAGCCGGCACCCCGCGCCGCCAGCGGGGAGGCCGTTGCCAGCCCCAAAAACCCGGCGCTGGCGACACGCCGGCCACCCCTGCAAAAAGACCTGGACAAGCTCGAAGCGCAGCTCGCCGAGGGGCAGGCTGAACTCGAGTCGCTGGCCACCCGGCTCGCCGACCCGGCGCTGTACGTCACCCCGGATTCCCCCTTGCTGCACACCTTGAGCCAGCGGCAGGCGCAACTCGCGGCGCAACTCGCCGAGGCCGAGACGTGCTGGCTGGCGCTGGTCGAGCAGATCGAAACCCTGGAATAACCCAATACGCATGCGCGCCGACCTGCCCGAAGCTTCCCCCGCTGCGCTGGCCGCCAGCGCCGAACTCTCGCAGCGCATCGCCGCCGAAATCGCTGCCCGCGGCGGCTGGATTTCGTTTGCCCGCTACATGGAACTGGCGCTCTACGCGCCGGGCCTCGGCTACTACACCGGCGGCGCACACAAGTTCGGCGATGCACTCTCCGGCGGCGATTTCGTCACCGCGCCGGAGCTCACCCCGCTGTTCGGTCAGGCCCTGGCGCGGCAGGTGGCGCAGGTGCTGGCGGCCTCGCAACCCTTCGTCATCGAAGCCGGCGCCGGCAGCGGGCAGCTCGCCGCCGACCTGCTCCTCGCGCTCGAAGCGCAGGACTGTGTACCGCAACGTTATGCCATCCTCGAACTTTCCGGCGAGCTGCGCGCGCGCCAGGCGGCAACCCTCGCCCGGCGCGCACCGCACCTTCTCGACCGGGTCGATTGGCTCGATGATCTGTCGGAGAAATTTTCCGGCTGCCTGATCGGCAACGAAGTGCTCGATGCGATGCCGACGCATGCCGTGCGCTGGGGAAACGAGAGCATGTTCGAGATCGGCGTGATGGTGGATGCTCCGGGCCGCCTCATCCTGAGCGAGCGCCCGGCGAGCGGTGCGCTGCTCGAAACAGCGCAAGCACTGCCGGTCGAATCACCCTATCGCGGCGAAATCTCGCTAGCGGCGCGTGCCTGGGTCGCCGAACTGGCGCGCCGTCTCGAACATGGCGCAATGCTGCTGATCGACTACGGCCTGCCGCGCCGCGAGCTCTACCACCCGCAACGCGATGGCGGCACCGTGCGCTGCCACTACCGCCACCGCGTCCATGACGACCCGCTGTGGTTGCCGGGGCTGTCCGACATCACCTCGCACGTCGACTTCACCGCCGTGGCCGAAGCCGGCTTCGATGCGGGACTCTCCGTCCTCGGTTACACCAGCCAGGCGCAGTTCCTCATCAACTGCGGCATCGGCGAGCTGCTGCTGGCCCGAAAAGTCGGCGCTGGCGAGACGGCGAGTCTCCAGGACCTGAAAGCCCAGGGCGCGGTGAGCGTGCTGCTTTCTCCCAACGAGATGGGCGAACTGTTCAAGGTCACCGCCCTCGGCCGCGGCCTGCCCGCGCCGCTGCTCGGCTTCGCCCGCGGCGACCGCACCCACGCGCTGTAACGTGAAACTCACTCATTTGGCATCCTGTCAAGGTTCGAGCGAAGCAATCTGATCAGGAACCCCCCGGGAGGGGGGCGAAGGGGGGCGGGAGTTCAAGAATGACCTGACTTTCATGATGCGGGAAACATCACCCCGCATCATGAAAGTCAGGCCGGAAAAAACCCCGCCGGAGCGGGGTTGCCGTGGCCGTGCGCCGTGCAGGTCAGAACTTGTATTGCACCCCTGCATAGAGCGAGCGGCCCATGCCGGGAACGGCGATGCCGTAGGGAATCGAGTTGATGCCCATGGTCCTCCCCTGCCCGGTATAGGCGCCGCCCAGCGGCAGATAGTAGTGCTTGTCGAACAGGTTCTCGACGCCGAAATCGACGCGCGCCTTTTGCCACGAGTAGCTGGCACGCAGGTTCACCAGACTGTAGCCCGGCGTCTTGATCTCGTTACGCATGTCGGAAACCTTGTTCTTGTCCTTGACCATCACCAGCTCGATGCCGTTGTCCCATGCGCCGTACTTCTGCGTCAGTGTCAGCTTGGCGTTGAGCGGCATGATGTTGTAGAGGTCATCGCCCGTGCTGCGGTTCTTGCCGTTGGTGTAATTGAGCAGGCCCTTCATGCCCCACTCGCCCCAGCCGGTCTTGCCCAGCGGCAGGCGTCCAGAGAGGTCGAGGCCGTAGAGCCGCGCCGACTGGTTGACGAACTTGAGTACCGTGAATTGGTTTGTCACCAGCGGTGTACGTGACGCATTGGTCGTCCCATTCCACTGGATCGCATCGATGTAATCGGTCACCCGCGTGTAATAGGGGGTCGCCTTGAATTCCCAGCCATGGTCGGCCGCGTGCCAGTCGAAGGTAGCCGAGAGGGTGTGGGCTTTTTCGGGTTTCAGATTAACGTCGCCGACGTAGCCGTTCCCATCGCCGACAAAGTTGTTCATGATCCCCATCATGTTCGCGGTGGACCATGAATAACGCTCATACAGATTGGGCGAGCGCACCTTGCGGGCGAAGCCGAACTCGATGTCCTGCGTGGTGTTCGGCGTATAACGCGCCAATGCGGTCAGGTCCCAGTTGTTGTCGGTCTTGTCGCGATTCGAAGTATTCAAATTAACGGCATCGCGCGTCTGGTTCATCATCCCGCCCGCCCCGCTGGTGGGAAATGTCGCCAGGTTATAGCCGTGCACCATGCCGGCATCCGTCTTCACCTGCTCATAGCGCAGGCCCAGCAGCGTCAGCCACTGCGGAGAGAGCTTCTTTTCCCACTCGCCGAACAATGCCGTGCGGTCGCGCTGGCCGTCGTTGATGTTCAGGAAATCGTTCGGGCCCATGCCCATGCTGCCGACCACGGCCGGCCACCAGTCGTTGAGCCGATAGTGCTGATACTCGCCACCGACGCGGAACAGATCATTCTTCGCGAGGACGATATCCGCCTTCACACTGGCTCCGGTGGTCTTGCCCTCGGTTCGCATGGGCATCCCTTGGGTAGTATTGCCAGCGGTATACAAGAACTGCTTGTCGGCGCCAAACTCCATGAAATGGGCAACCTTCTCGTGATACGCGCGGGCTTCCAGCGTGCCCCAGTCGAAGGCGCCGAGATAGCGCATGTTCAGGCGATGCTGGGTGTTGCCCAGCAGGTCCATGCGCTGGTTCGGATACAGCTCGTAGGGAATGTCCTGGTAGCCGAACCTGGCTTCGAACAGGTGGTTGGCGTTCTTCAGCGCGAAGCCGAGGGTGTGGTTCTCGGTCTTGTAGGCGGTGGAGCCGACCTCGTCGAGCGGCAGCGTGTGGCCCGGCCGGCCGGTCGCCGTCGTCGGCTTGAAATCCTTGCCGGCGGTGTAGTTGTCGGCCTGGCTGGTGGCGCCGCTGTAGGTCACGCTGAGCGTCTCGTTGGCCCAGGTGGCGCCAAGATTGCCGCCACGGGCGTTGTTGTTGCTGCGATAGAAAGCGCCAATCCGGCCCTTGATCAGGTTGCCCGCGCCCGGCGCGGCGAATTCCGGCACCGGGGTCTCGGCGACGACAGTGCCGCCGATGCTGTCGCCGCCCAGACTCACCGGCGTGATCCCCGCATAGACCTTCAGCACGCCGATGTTGCTCGGGTCGACGTAGGAGAGCGGCGAATTCATGTGGTTGGGGCAGGAGGAGACGAGGTCCATGCCATCGACCTTGATCCGCAGGCGGTCGTCGGCGAGGCCGTGAATCGCCGGCAGGCTGGAAACACCGCCGGCGCCGTAGAGATTCACTCCCGGAACGTCGCGCAACAGGCTGGCCGTATCACTGGTGGCCGCGGGCAGGGTTTGCAGCGTGTCGGCCGACGCGGCATTGAGTTGCGACTCGGCGCCTTTGGCCGCCGTCACCGTCACCGGCGGCAGCAGGGTTTCGTCGGCGGCGAAGGCATTGACGGCAAGGACCGCCTGTAGCGCGGCGGCAACCGTCAGCAGACGGGGCATGTTGGCTCGTGTCATCAATCGATCCTCGGGTTGGAAATGAGAGAACGATTATTAACCATGTTCTTTGCAAGGTCAATGCGACATGTTGTCGCACCCACCTGTTTACAAGGCTTTCCGCTATTTCTTGGTTTTCGCGGAAATCAGCCGCGGGCAAGCAGGCGCCGGGTCATGGACTCCAGACCAAGATCGGCGACGCCCTCCCGCGCCGTGCATCGCCTCGCTCACCCCGGGCGCGAGCAGCGCCGTGAGCCGCTCGGTCAGCGCCAATGCTGCGCAGAAATATCCCGCCCATCTCGTTTTCCATCGCACCGAACACATGTTCGACGCGGGCGCGTAACCGTAGCTGAATTCCTGGGGAGCGCCCTTGCCTTGGTGAACCTGTGAAATGACTGGGATTTTCACCCCAAATCAATTGCATAAAGGAATCGTTATGAGTCTTGTAAAGCTGCTTGTCATTTACCCGACGCCCAAAGATATCGAGACATTCGAGCGCGCCTACCTGGACGAACACGTACCCATGGCTGTTACCAAACTGGCGGGTGCGACAAAAATAGTTGCTTCGAAGGTGCTCGGCTCGCCAGCGGGAGCGGCCCCCTACTATCGGATCGCAGAAGTCTACTTTCCTCCATGGATGCATTGCAAGCGTGCGCCGCCTCCCCCGGAGGGCAGGAGACGCTAGCTCACGCGGAACAGATTTCCTCGGGCGGCAAACCCGTATTCCTCGTCACCGATGAGGCAACGGTCAACCTGTAACCTTACGTCGTGGCACAGAGGGGGCGCCGAGTTACTATCCGTCAAGCGCGCCTTCCCTCAGCAATTTGTCGTATACCCTCTCCGTGCCTTGGAAGCGCTCAGGGGCAGGCATTGGAGATTCGCGCGTAACCAGGGTGCCCACGCCTAATGTCGATCCAGCTACGCTGATCCCGACTCTAATCACCTCCAAAAGCATATCGAGGGCGTCTAGTACACCATCTTCGACGAGATCACAATAGCGACCAGTCATGGCGTTAAAACCGAAAGAATCTGACTCTTGCGTCATGATCCGCGCAAGCACGTCGTCCGGACGCAGCCCGGCGTTGCGGACGACCCATCGGATGGGAGCCTCCAACGACTGTAAGAAAATGGACGCCCCCACTGCAACATCGCCTTCAAGAGCACGCAGTTCTTCGCGCACCCTCTTGCTCGCGCGTAACATGGCAACACCACCTCCAGGGAGGACGCCCGATCTTGCTGCCGTGCGGAGTGCACGGTGCGCGTTTTCGGCAAGCGGGAGTCGGCGTTTGATGTCAGCATCGGTCAACCCGCCGATTTGCAATTTCGCACTACCCGAATTTAACAACTTCAGGCGCTCGATTCGTTTTTCTACGTAATCGAGCTTAGCAGATGGTGAGTCGCCGACACCGAGATCCCCCTTCTCAAGTTCTGCACGCACCAGCGCAATCCGATCTTTCAATGCAACCGGATCATTGCTGACACCCATCAACGTAACACTGCTGGGCCCGATGGTGGCGCCATCCGACTGGCCCAAGTCCTCTTCGGCTAGCAACCGCAAAGGCTTGAGTGCAGATTCCACAAACGCCTCCCTCCCGAACGCCCTGCCGCCGAATTTGCTCACCAGATCCAGAAGCGCCTCGCGACGGGTATCGCCGAACATCGGTGCACGCATAACCGTCACCTTCAAGGTGCCTACATGCTGATTTCGAACAAGCAACATCTCCACTTCCGGACCCACCGAATCGGCCAGGATAAGTAAAGGCCTTTCCGACCGGCGGGCGATCTCCAAAGCAGGGAGGATATCGTCCACTTCTTCGAGAGCATCACCATATAGCAGAATGAGCGGCCGAGCTAACTCAAGTTTGCCGGTCGCCGGCAAAAGAGCCCTGACCAACGGAACCGTCTCGAAATGACTTCCTGATGCTATCTCGAGCACATCCTCTACGGCATTACCCATTTCGACTTCTATCGAACCTTCGGCTCCGATTTCCTCGTAAGCTTCCAGAAGGTGGTTGGCGACGCCGGCATCGCCATTCGCGGCGGTTTGGGCGACTGCGGTGAGCATATGCAGGTCAGCGGCAAGTGCCATCTCGGCCAACATGGTCTGTGTGGCGAACGCAGCCACTCCCAACCCTTGACGAACGTCCAATGTGCTCGCCCCAGCTGCCACAATTTTTAGCGCCCTCACCGCCAAATCTGCAGAAAATACGGTGGCTGTGGTGGTCCCGTCGCCAAATGATTCAGAGAGTGTTATTGCCGCAGTCCGCAGCAACTTGACCCCGAGCTCTTCCTCTTGGTCCGGCAAAGCCAAGTAGCGCGCTACCTGTATTCCATCTTTGCTGACCAACGGCGCTAACCCAGCGCGGTGCTGCAGCATAACATTGCGGCCCTGCGGCCCCAATGTTACCCCAACCACGTCCGCGAGCGCCTCCATGCCGCGTACTAGCTTGATTTGTGCACCAAAGCGCGTCGTCGTATTCGTATAATTTTTCATGTTCTCTTGCTGCTAATTAAGATATGTTTCGCATGGAATCGCGCCCAATCGTACACCTGAGATCCTTCAAATTCCTCAACCGGACCCATACCCATAACAACTTTCGCTCGGTGTATGAAAGCGAAGCACGCACTTCATATTCTTCGCCGCGTTCATATGATCGCTCCAGCACAGCTCTAACAACTTCCAGTCGCTCCGACCCGATCTTCTCTTCCAACTCGGAGGCAAAATGCTCCAGTGCCGCGACACTCTCACTCAGAGTTTTCGCGGCACCAGCCAGAAGCTCCAGTTCTTCAGGGTCCATGGTTGCGTTCCCTTTGGTGCTGGGATTTTTACTGTTTTCCTGCATCAGGCTCCACTTGCCACGAATTCTTCGCGGTGAATCCTGTCCGGCGAAACTCCAAGTTCGGCACAAGCCTGCAACACAGCGTCAATCATAGGGCCAGGACCGCACAGGTAGACCGCTTTCGGCAGGCTGATACCGCTGGCGAAATGATCCTTGTAAGCAGCAACAGCGTTTCCGCGATAGCCATCCCAATCGGCAGGAGGGTCCATCAACGCGAGATGTAATTTCAATCCAGGCAAGGACTTCGCCAAGGACCTAAGCTCTTTCTCGTAGAACATGGTTGCTGCGTCCTGCATACCGAAGAATAGGTGGCATTCACCAGCAAACCCGCGCCGAGCGAGTTCACGTAACATGCTTACCAGAGGCGCCAATCCTGTGCTGCCACCAATAAAAACGATAGGTTCGGCACATTCGGGCGATGTTTCGTTTAGCCTGAAATCCTCAACCAGATGACTATCACGCAGCAGAAACTCGCCAAAAGGCCCGCGCACGGTAATCGTTTGCCCTGCGGCCGCCCGGTTTTCTAAGTAAGCAGCGTAGTATCCACCCGGAACGAGCCGTATCAGAAATTCCAAGAAACCATCCTCGTTAGGTAGATTCGCCAGCGAGAATGCGCGAGTCTCGGGAGAGTCGGAGGTACTAATCTCGGCATACTGACCCGGGACGAAATCGAATTTTTCGGGCCGCCCTTCTGCATCAAGCGTTTGCAGCACCAAGCGATACACGGTAGCGGATAGCTTTTCGACGCTCACGACGTTCGCCTTCACTTCGCAGGCAGACATGCTACCGAGACGATCGCTCGTGTATGGGAACTCCAGGATGAGATCGCTACGGGGGTAGGTATCGCAGGTGACGACGACGCCATCCTCTTCTTCATCTGGTGGCAACACCTGGACGTTGATGCGACTGCCTAACTCATAATCTCCTTCGGAGCACAGCGCCTTGCAACTGCCACAGAACGCTTTCCTGCACTGGCAGAGTAGACGGACATCCTGACGCAGCGCGGCGGCAAGGATATCCTCGTCTTCGCAGCACTGAAATTGAACTTCTGCACCGTCCTCGAAACGGGACGTGATCGAATACGTTTGCGACATACTTATTTAATCCTATTTGTAGATAAGTCGATAACTCATGAGCGTCTGGCAGGGCTGAAAAGTAGAGACCGGGCCCATCCGCAGCTTTGCCTAGATCGATCTGCCCGGACTGACCATTTACACGTACTTGGTGCAGCAGTCCTTCTTCGCAACGAGGCATCTAGCCTTTAATTTGCGTCATCAACCCCGCAACGTCCTTCCGCTGGAAGAAGCTGATGCGGGTCTTGGCCGAGACAACACAGCTTTCTGGGCGCTGCGCGCATCCCGTGTGAAGATGCCGCTCTCCTTGGTAGAGATCCCATTTCCACATAATTCCGATGTCTTCCGCGTAGACGCGGAAATCGCCTTCCTCGTGGAGCAAAATCCCCTTGGTCTCCAGTCCGCTGTTCTCGTTATCGTCTGACTGGTATTTGGTTTTTGGCTGCTCCATCCCTCTCTCTCCGATATCTGTTTCTTATTGGCTCGCATAACCGTTATGCGCTGCACCCTGAAAAGCTTAAGTAAAACAGCCAAATAGCCCGGCCCCGTCATTCCCGCGCACGCGGGAATCCAGGAAAAAAACCAACGGGCGGGACGCCCACTTGTGCGGGCGATGATTCGGATTGCGAGTAGGTGTCGCCGCTTGGACGGCGACACCCGCAAGTAACTTCCTTTATTGCACACTGATCATCGTGACTCCACGTGCGGTACGCAACTCATCGATCGATTTGGTGAGAAAGACTGCTGCCCGTAGCTTCATCAGTTTGGCCACCAAGACTCGCTCAGCCGGCGCCAAAAAATTAACCGACATCATCGGTGGCTTGCACGCCTTGCGGAAAGCCACGCAGAGCTTCTCCATTTCGTAATGGCAGTCGATATCCTCGGCCTTCTTCATCCATTCCGCCGCGACTTCCTTGGCACAACGACCATCAATGGTCTTGTTGAGGAGATCATCGTCTGACAGGGTCGCTTCGGCGTGGAGCTGATTGAGTCGCATTTCAATGCGCGCCTCGATCCAGTTGTATTCCTTCTTGAGCTCGTAGGTTGTGCGATCCGGCCCCGTATGGTTCTTGCGGAAGTCGGCAAGCATTGCTATGCCCTCCGACACAGTTTTGATCGCATTGATCTTCTCCGCCCACTCATCACGCACCGGGCTGCTGTACCACGTTAGCTTAGACATGTCGTTTCTCCTAAATTAGTAGACGCTATCGACTTTGGTTTCGAGGCCCAGGAGTTCGTTGGTGATAATGAACTGGTTGCCCAGCGTCATTGCGCGACCGACGGTCGTGCTGACGTTGACCAGCAGGTCGTACACCGTGTACTTCTTGCCCAGAATTTCGGTCGCTTCGTCGCAATCGATGACGATCTTGCCGTTGGCCTTGATCCACCAGTACCCGCCACGGTCCTCGAGAGCGATGGTCGGGTTGTCCTCCATCTGGGGCCTGATCATTTCATCGATGACAGCCTCGATTTCCTCGGTCTTCATGAGTGCCAGAACGACCGATTCGCTCGTCGGCAGTGCTGAATTCCTCTCATCCAGGAATTCATCGATGAAAGACTGACCGCTCAGGGCGTTGGTGCCGCTGTTATACCCGTTAATATTGTTCATAAATCACCCTGTCCTTTTAGTAACCAGCCATGACGTTCTTGACGAACGCATTGCGATTAAATTTGTAGCCGATCGGTTCGGCGAAGCGATCCGCCCAACCGTTCACAACACGTTCGACTCCAGCCTGCACCCCGGCGCGGCATGTCACGCCATCAACCTTGACCGGCACTTCCTTGTAGATCGCCAGGAAAGCCTTGAGCGCTTTTTCCACTTGTGGCAGGTATTTCCCTGTCCAAGCGTGCAGATAACGCCGATTGTGCTGTCCGTACACCGGTTCGTCGTCAATCAGATGTTTCAGACAGAAGGCACTCACACCATCGGCGGCCTGCTGATGGTAAGTCAGCGCCTGGAACTGGATAACGGGTGTCAGCGTGTCGCCGTGAAGGCCGGCGATGCGCTGGAAGAACTCGCGCCGCACAAATTGCCCGAAAATATGGTCGTAGACGGCGTGCATAGCCCATAGCTGCTCAACCCAGTCGTAGGTGTCCGCCCAGATATGCTCGACGAACTCGCGGGCAGGTTTCCAGACTTCACCCTGTGTCCAGGCCTGTTTGGCTTCAACCAGGCTGGGATCAAAGCCAGGGAAGGCTTTGCCAAGCAGCACCCGTTGCATCTGAATCATCTGTCCAGCGTCGTTCTTATCAAAAGCGGCCTGGGAAATCCAAGTCTTTAGAAGGTCGGAAAGAGCGCCATAGGTGGTTGTCGAATGCGCACTGAACAGGCCATATTCATTAAAAATCATTGCGCCGTAGTGCTTGCTCAGGATCTGATTAAGCCACGCTGTGTTCATCATCCCTGTATCGCCACCTTCGACCCAAGCCTTCATCGCCCGTTCGGCAGTCTGCCCTTCCTCTGTCTTCTGTTTGACGTAGGGCTGGAACCAGCGCTTGGACGGGTCGCGAAAATTGAACCAGTTGCTGCTTATCGCTGCGGTCGATTCGATACTGTAAGATCCCCGACCGCCAGGCCACTTCTGTACAGTCTCGCCTACTTCCTGACTGCCGGGAATCGCATCGAGCGAATTCTGGGCATGCAGCATCACTGCCTCGTATTCGGTGAGGCGACGCCAGCCGCGCTTGGCAAAAGGAATGTGGTCGCGCTTCGTTTCCAGCGGCGCCTTGGGAACGAGCGCCTGGATCTGGGCCTGGCGCTCAGGATCAACCATGCCGCGAATAAAAACGTTAGAAGACATACTTGTCTGCTCCTTAAGATATTGTAATTAACTAGCTTTTACAGGTAATGCTCGAGTTTTGCGCTCCGCGCGGGCCCTTGCCGGGCCCGCGTTCATCTCCTTACTGGATCGGTTGCCAGTTGAGGATCTTCATCGGATCGGGGATGGTCAAGTTGATCCGCTTGAGATCATCGAGCGTCCACATGTCGGTATCGCGCAGATGCGGCTGCGCCATCAGCGTCTTGCCGTCGCTACGGACACCGCCCGCCGCCTTGACGAGATCGGAAAGCTCCCAGCCCTCGAACTGTTCGAAGAAGTTCTGGAACTCGTAACGCTCAGGCTCAAGCAGCCACTGGCGCTCGCCATGCGGCTCGGAGAAGGAGTAGCGCTTGCCGTTGTACTCGGCGAACCGGGCGTTGACGGAGCTCTTTGCCAAGCTGGGGCAGAACGGCAGACCGGAGGCGTGATCAACGAAGATGCCGTGGCCGCGCTCCATGAGCCAGAGCGCACCGCAGAAGCCTGATTTCGGATCTTCGAAGCCGGCAGCGCGCCATTCGTCGTAGATTTTGCCGTAGTGGTTGTACCAGCCGGGATAGTTGGCTTCGAACCATTCCATCGCTTGCTGATCGGGCAATTCCATGCGAATGCCGGTAAGCGGCCACAGGGCCAGCGCCAACAGCGCCAGATCGTGGTGTGCCCAGACCGCATCCTTCTTGGCATCCGGCAGGCACTTTGGCGATTTGACGCCGAACTGCTGCAGACGACCCAGCCAGATCCCCGCCCAGTCTTCGTACACCCAGCGGTTCCACGACTTGACCCACGGCTCGACCTTGTACTTGGAACCGTACTCAAGCGCCACCCCGACGAAGGGGGTGAGGAACTTGTGCTGAGTCCAGAAGGCATTGTCAAGATCGGTTTGCAGATACTTCATCGTCTCGGGGTTGTTCATGATCGAGACGATGGTCTGGTAGCCGTTGGCCATGTGGCGAAGCTCATCCGTTTCAATCGACAGGAATACCGTCGGGGTGATTTCGTCGCCGTTGGCCGCCGCCCACTCAGTAAGCGAAACGATCAGCGGGTTGGTGAAGCAGGCCTCGGCAACCAGCTGAAGGTTGATGGAGGACTCCACCGCGTCACCCGCCAGGAAGCCTTCACCGAAGGCGCGCTTGACTCCAGGATAGAGCGGGTTGATCGCCCGCAGCTGGCGCATGTTGGTGTGGCCAGCCGGATCATAATAGTGCTTGCCATAATAGTAATTTACATAAGCCGTCTGGTTAACGTGGCGAATTTCGTCGATCACCTGGGCCAGATAACCATTACGCTGCTCGGGCGACTGGGCCGTATCCCACAGCAGAGCCGAACCGGAGATGGCGCCGTATTCACCCGTCTCCAGGAAGTTGGCGACCAGTTTCATCACCTCACCCCACTTCGGGTGCACCTTGTTACCCGCGTCAAGGCGGTCGAGCCCGTCAAGCAGCGTGCCGTACTGGCGCTCTTCCTTGCTCGACTCCATGCGCGCATACTCTTTTGCCGTCAACTTGAACTGCTCGCGTGTATTAACGTCCATGTCGTACTTGGTGGGGTACTTCGCCGTCTTGGACTTGAAGTCCCAAGTAAAATCCTGAAGCCACTTATGGACTTCCTGCGGATCCACCGAACTCGGTACGGGATTGGCCTTCAGGGCCTGTTTTACTGCCGTGTTATTTCCCATCACTTCCTCCTTTGTTGCGTTTAAGGGCACTTCATCCTTGAATCCGCCTTCTTTTCTGCTGACTACGATAGCGATCAGCACTTCAGGGTTACGCCAGCATAAATCGAACGTCCCATGAGAGAACGATTGTTAACCCTGTCCTTTGCAAGGTCAATGCGACATGTTGTCGCCCCCCCTGTTCACAAGGCTTTCCGCTATTTTTTGGTTTTCGCGGAGATCAGCCGCGGGCAAGCAGGTGCTGGTACAGCGCGAGCAGGCGCCGGGTCATCGACGCCAGGTCGAGATCGGCGACGCTCTCCCGCGCCGCGCCGCGCATCGCCTCGCTCACCCCGGGCGCGAGCAGCGCCGTGAGCCGCTCGCCGAGCGCGGTCACATCGCCGGCGCGAATCACCGCGCCATGGCTGGCGCCGACCCGCTCGGCGGCGCCGCAGGTGGTGGTGGTGATCACCGGCAGGCCGCAGGCCAGGGCTTCGAGCACGGCATTGGGAAACGGGTCGTAGCGCGTCGGCAGGACGAACAGGTCGGCAGCACCGTAGAACGGGCGGACATCCTCCTGCGCGCCGAAGAAGCGCACCCGCGAGTTGCGTCCACTGCCCAGCAGCGCCTCTGCCCGCCGCTGCATCGCCGCCTCCTGCCGGTCGCGGCCGACCACCCATAGCTCGGTCCGTGGCATGGCCAGGCTAGCGAAGGCCTCGAGCAACGCCGGCAGCCCCTTGCGGGCATAGCCGGAACCGACGAACAGCGCCACCCTCGCCGTCTCGCCAACGCCGAGTTTTTGCCGCAACGCCTGCCGGTGCGCCTCGCGCAGCCGCGGATGAAACTGTTCGAGATCGACGCCATTGGTGATGACATGCAGTTTCTCGGTGGCAACCTCGAAGCGCCGCGCGATGTCGTCCCTGACCATCGTCGAATTGCAGATCACCGCGCGCAGATTCGGATGGCGGAACAGCGCCGCCTCGGCGGCCAGCGTGTAGCGATGCCAGGGCGAAAGGGGCGCGCGCGTGCCGCGCAATTCGAGCCAGGTGGCATGCACGCCGTCGCCGGCGCGATAGACATGACAGCCGGGAATTCGCTCGTGGCTTTGCACCAGGTCATAGTCGCCGGCGGCGATGATGCGTTGCACGGCGCGGGCGAAGCTCCAGTCGCGCCAGGTGCGGCCCAGATAGAAGGGATCGACGCGGCGGCCCGCCACGCCGGCCGTCGGCGCCCACCGGCGGGCGATGATCTCCACCGCGACGCCCTGTGCCACGAGGCCCTCCAGCGCGCGCGCGACGAAGCGCTCGGCGCCGCCGTAGGGAGTGTACTTTTGGCGCACCAGGGCGATCTTCATCCCGCTGCGCTCCGCGCGGCGACCGGCAGCGCCAGCAACTCGTCGCACGCCGCCAGCACCTGCGCCACCGGCAGCGTGGTCAGGCATTCGCTGATCTTGCTGTCGTTGCAGCCGGCGCGGCCGCAGGGGCGGCAGGCATGCGCGGTGGAAGTGACGATGCGTTGCGTGACCTGCCAGGGCCCCCATTCGCGCTCGCCGGAGGGACCGAAGATGGCCACCGTCGGCGTGCCCATCGCGGCGGCGATGTGCATCGGCGCCGAATCGACGCCGACGAAGAGCCGCGCTTTGGCGGTGAGCGCCGCCAGTTCCTTGAGCGAGAACCGGCCCGAGAAATCGAAAAAAGTCGGCGTTGGGGATACGCCGGGCCGGCCGAGTTCGTCAAGGATTTGCGCCATCATCGCCCGCTCCCTTTCCTCCGGCGCGGCGGTGAACACCAGCGGCCAGCCGCGCGCGGCGAGTTCCCGCGAAAGTGCCGCGACCCGCTCCGCCGGCCAGCACTTGAACAGCCAGCGCGAAGTGGGATGCAGGTGGATGAAACCGCCCGCGCTCAACCCGTGCGCCGCCAGCAGCGCGGCCATCTTCGCCTCGGCCGCCGCGCCGGGAACGAGGATCACCCGCGCCTCGTCCCGGGATGGCTCAAGCCCCAGCGCGCGCAGGCTGTCGAGGTTGGTATCCACCGTGGGCCGGTCGGGGTGCGACTGGGCCGGGTAAAGATGGGTGAAGCTGTTTTCCCAGAAACCAGGTCGGTAACGCGGCGCCACCGACCAGCGCGGGCGCAGCAAGCGCACCAGCCAGGCGCCACGGGTATGCACCGAGAGATGAATGACAAGATCATAGCGCCGCGCCGTGAGGCAGGAAAGCAGCCGTGCCTCGGCCAGTGCCTGGCGCAACGGCCCTTGCCGCTTCCAGGCGCGGTCGATGAGGTGGAGCTCGGCGAGCGCCGGATGGCCAGCCAGCATCGGCGCGGTGTCGGCATAGACCAGCGCGTCGATCTCGCACTGCGGGGCGAACTGCCGGAGCGTCGAGAGCACCGGCGCGGCGAGCAGCACGTCGCCATGATGGCGCAGCTTGATCACCAGGGCGCGGCGCAGGGCGGCGGGAGAAAAAGGCGGCGAAGAAGCGGGTGAAGGCATCCGCGCATTGTGCCAGAGCGGATCGAACTGCATCCACAACGGACAGATCGGCACCAAGTTCCAGGGCGCGCTACGCGATTGTGTGCCCTGTACCCTGCGTGACAACTGCCTGAGGAAGCCGGACACGACGCAGGCGCGGCAGGTAATGTTCTTTCGCGGCAAGGCCGACCCGGCGGCGATCAACGTGATGGACCGGATGCAGCGGGCGATCGATTCGGAACGCGGGCGGGCGCTTTACGGCGGACGCTTCGCGACGGTGGAGCCGGTGTTCGGCAACATCCGTTACAACAAGGGACTGAATCGCTTCACGCTGCGCGGACAGAAGAAGGTGGACGGGCAGTGGAAGCTCTACTGCCTGGTGCACAACATCGAGAAGCTGGCGCACCACGGGTATGGGCAGTAGGAAGGGACGATAGGGAACACGGTGGGAGATGATGAAATGAAAATGGCGCGGGAAAATCCGCGCCATTTTTTACGTCTCGCGACGCGTGAAAATGGGTTTTTCTACAGCTTCAACGTCCAAGCTCAGGGGCGCTGCGCCGCTTTATGGCGGAGCGTCCAGCGACCGAAGGGAGCGAGGTCAAGCGCCATGCTATGCAAGCAGGCCATGACGAATTAAATAACCTCGACCATCATGGGCAATAGACCAATATAAATACGAGAAACGCTCCGTTACATTCTGCCCATATCCTGAATGGCATCGATCACCATTCCCGTTCCCACCGCGATCAGGAGGATGTCACTGGCTACTCGCACGTATCGATACCCGGTCGGCGGCCGGCCGAATTGCACGACGAGCGCCGGCGGCACAGCGTAATAGATCACGTCCCGCGGCAGCGGCTGGCCGACAGCCCACTTCCTGGCCTGGCCGGGCGGCATGCAGCCATTGTGCTTCTTGGCCAATCCGGGGGGACAGCGGCCACGGCGAAACTGCTCGTCGTAGTAGTCATGGGCGATTGTCCGGTGCCGGTCGCCAAAATATTCGCTCATCCTGACCGTAGTTCCGGCATTGTCGCGTGGCGATCTTTCGTCACCATCCCGGTGTTCGCTTCTCTCGCCTTTGTCGCCATTGCCACCGCCGGCCCATGATGGTTTGCCCGCGATTGCCTGACCGGCTATCAGGATTCCAGCGATCACAAGAACCAACGTGCAATTCGTTTTCAAGGTAATTCGTTTCATGGTTTGCCTCCAAATAAAAAATGCACTCAATCAAAACCTTGGCCTTCGGACAGTTCAAAAATTACTTGCTCATGAGGTTCCAGTTGCGATTGCGCTCAATAAACTCTTTAAGTTGCCGCTCGGCTTGTCTGATCGACGTGGCGTACTCCTCTTGAGTTCTACCGGCGAGCTGGTCGCGCCTAGCGGTGACCACCAGCAAATGATAGCGCGATTGATAAATCATTTTGTTACGTAAACAATAGGGGCGTATTTATCCGGGCCAATGCCCCATGGCATCGTCCACATGACATCGTCTTCTCCATTTCTTGAGTCCGTGCGCAACAAGATTCGTCCGAAGCACTATAGCATTCGGTGCCAGAGCGGAGCCTGCCTGCCTTGACGTGAAATGCAGCGGGGCACGCCACCGGCGGATTGCGTCCCGGACTGGGCGGCAGCCCATCTCGCGCGTTAGAATCGGGCCTTTTGGAGCAGGAAACCTCATGTACAAGATCGTGCTGCTGCGTCATGGCGAATCGACCTGGAACCAGGAAAACCGTTTCACCGGCTGGACCGATGTCGGCCTCACCGCCAAGGGCCTGGCCGAGGCGCAGGCCGCCGGCCAGTTGCTGAAAGCTCAGGGCTGGGCCTTCGATCTCGCCTATACCTCGGTCCTCCGCCGCGCCATCAAGACCTTGTGGACGGTGCTGGAAGAGATGGAGCGGATGTGGATTCCGGTGCACCATTCCTGGCGGCTCAACGAGCGCCACTATGGCGCGCTGCAAGGTCTGGACAAGGCCGAGACCGCCGCCAAGTTCGGCGAACCGCAGGTGCTGATCTGGCGCCGCGCCTACGATACCCCGCCGCCGCCGCTGGCCGAGGACGACCCGCGGCTGACGCTGGACGACCCGCGCTACGCCGATCTGCCGCCTGAACAGTTTCCGCGCACCGAATGCCTCAAGGACACCGTGGCCCGCGTCCTGCCCTTCTGGAACGACACCATCGCGCCGTCGATCCGCGCCGGCAAGAACGTTCTGATTGCCGCCCACGGCAACAGCATCCGGGCCCTGATCAAGTATCTCGATGATGTTTCCGACAGCGACATCGTCGGCCTCAACATTCCCACCGCGCAGCCGCTGGTGTACGAGCTGGACGAGAACCTGAAGCCGCTTCGCCACTACTATCTCGGCGATCCGGAAGCCATCGCCGCGGCCCTGCAAGCCGTCGCCAATCAGGGCAAGGCCAGGGTTTGATTGCCGACGGCCGGGATGCACGAAGGCAGGGGAAAGCCCGCGCTTTCTCCGCCTGGCATTCCGGCCTGAAGCTCGGACTGGGCCTGGGACTGGCCATGGCGCTCGCCTCACCCGCCAACGCCGCCCGGATCGAAGCCAAAAAAGGCGAACTCAACCGGCTGCACGGGCGGATCGAAATCCTGCAGCGCGACCTGGGCAAGAGCGAAGCCGCGCAAGCGGCGGTGGCCGACCAGTTGCGCACGGTCGAATCGGCGATCTCCGACGTCGGCCGCACCCTGCACCAGCTGGCCGTCGAGCGCGGCACGGTGGCAGCCCAGCTGGCCGAACTCGAGCAACAATCGCAACACCTCGCGCAGCAGACAGAGGCGCAACAGCGGCAACTCGCGCAACTGCTCGGCCGCCAGTTCGCCGGCGGCGAAAGCGAGGCGCTGTCGCTGCTGCTCTCCGGCCGCGATCCCAACCAGGCCGCCCGTGACCGTTATTTCCTCACCCAGCTCGGCCGCGCCAAGGCCCGCCTGATCGAGCAACTGCAAACGGCGGCGGCTGAAAAACGGCGGCTGGCCGAAGCCGCCCGCGAACGCCGGGAGCAACTTTCGATCATCGAACGGCGTCAGCAGGACAGCCAGGCGCAATTGCAAAAACGCAAGGCGCAGCGCGCCGCCATCCTGGCCGAACTTTCGGGGCGCATCCGTGCCCAGCGCCAGAAGATCGGCAGTCTGCGCCGCGACGAGCGGCGGCTGACACAACTCATCGACCGCCTCGCCCGCGCCGCGCACCGCACGCGTCGCTCCCCGACTTCCGCACCCGGGGTTCCCGCAGGAAAACCCGGTGCTGGCGACGACCCGAAGGTAGTGCAGAGCAAGGCGGGCCGTGGCGGTTCGCCCCTGCGCAATGCCGACCCCGGCGCCATCGGCATCTTCGGCGCCTTGCGCGGTAAGCTACGCTATCCGGTCGCCGGCACGCTCGCCAGCCGTTTCGGCAGCCCGCACGGCGAGGGCGGCGTTTCCGCCAGGGGCGTGTTCATCCGCGCCGGCGAGGGCGCCGAAGTCCATGCCGTGGCGGCCGGCACCGTGGTGTTCGCCGACTGGCTGCGCGGCTTCGGCAACCTCCTCATCATCGATCATGGCGAAGACTTCCTGTCGATCTACGGCAACAACGAATCCCTCCTCGCCAGCGTCGGCAGCCGCGTCAAGAGCGGCGAGACGATCGCCACCGCCGGCAATAGCGGCGGCAATGCGAAGTCGGGTTTATACTTTGAACTCAGGCATCGGGGTCAGCCGTTCGATCCTGCCCCCTGGCTCGGCGGCCGCTGATCTACACAGGGCACCCCGACAGCCCACACACTTGGAGCCACTATGCGCAGCAGCTTGCAAAAAATCGGTCTGATCGGCGCCGGCCTGGTCGCCGGCATTTTTCTCAGCCTCAACTTTTCCGCCAGCGCCGGCAAGGATGCCGCCCTCGCGGCCCTGCCGGTCGAGGAGCTGCGCAGCTTCGCCGATGTCTATAACGCGATCAAGCAGGGCTATGTCGAGCCGGTCGACGACAAGAAGCTGATCACCTACGCGATCAGCGGCATGCTGTCCAACCTCGACCCGCATTCGACCTATCTCGACGTCGAGGAATTCAAGGATCTGCAGGTCAGCACCCAGGGCGAATTCGGCGGCCTCGGTCTCGAAGTCGGCATGGAAGACGGCTTCGTCAAGGTGGTCTCGCCGCTCGAGGACACGCCGGCCCATCGTGCCGGCCTCAAACCGGGCGATCTGATCATCAAGCTCGACGACACCCTGGTCAAGGGCATGACGCTGTCCGAGGCGGTGAAGAAAATGCGCGGCAAGCCGAAGACGCAGATTCGTCTGACCATCGTCCGCAAGGGCGAGCTCAAGCCCTTCGAAGTTACCCTGACGCGGGAAAAGATCAAGGTGCAGAGCGTCAAGTCGAAACTGCTCGAAGGCGGCTACGGCTACCTGCGCATCGCCCAGTTCCAGGAAGAAACGGCGGCCGACGTGGTCAAGCATTTCGGAAAACTGAACAAACAGGAAAAGGACGGCCTGAAGGGTCTGGTGCTCGATCTGCGCAACGATCCCGGCGGCTTGCTCAACAGCGCGGTCGGGGTCGCCGCCGCTTTCCTGCCCCCCAAGGTGCTGGTCACCGCGACCGACGGCCGCACCGAAGAGGCCAAGCGGCGCTTCACCGCCAGCCCGGAAGACTACCTGCGCGGCTACAAGGACGACTTCATGAAACAATTGCCGCCGCTGGCCAAGACCCTGCCGCTGATCGTACTGGTCAATGGCGGCTCGGCCTCGGCCTCCGAGATCGTCGCCGGCGCCCTGCAGGATCACAAACGCGCTGTCGTCATGGGCACCCAGACCTTCGGCAAGGGCTCGGTGCAGACCGTGCTGCCGCTCTCCGGCAGCACCGCGATCAAGCTGACCACCGCCCGCTACTACACCCCCTCGGGACGCTCGATCCAGGCCAAGGGCATCACCCCGGACATCGTGGTCGAAGAGACGGCGAACGGCCAATCGCACGACCGTCTGCGTGAAGCGGACCTGGATCATCACCTCCAGAACGACAAGGAAGCGGCCGACAAACCGGTCGAGGCCAAGCCGGTGAAAAGTGGCAAGAAAGGCAAGGCGGACGAGGGCGACGAAGCGGCCCGCGCGCCAGTCGAGTTCGCCTCCGCCAACGACTACCAGCTCTCCCAGGCGGTGAATCTGCTCAAGGCCTGGCAGATCATCAAGCGCTGAACCAGGAGGTTACGCATGGGCAAGATGTCCCCCGAAAAAGCACGCGAACTGCGTGACGGGGGACGCCATCGCGTCTCGCCCTTCACGCCGCAACCGGGCCCGCGCAAGCACCGCGAGCTGCGTTTCCATCCCGATTTTCCCAAGCACACCGAGACCGCCCGCGAATTGCTCGCCGGCCTGCCGGACATGGAGGTCGACGCTGGTCTGGCACCAAACTGCCTTTCGCTCTGGTACAACATTAACGACTACACCTTCGAAGGCATCGTCAAGGCGTTGACCCGCCAGGGCTTTCGCCTCGACAACAGTCCGCGGGCGCGGATCGCCCGGGCCCTGGCCTTTTTCTGCGAGGAAACCCAGTTGCGCAACCTGCACGGTTCCGAGCGCCTGATCAAGAAATCCAACGACATCTATTCCAAGGCCTGGGAACACCACCCGCACGGCGACCACGACGACACGCCGCCCGATCTGCGGCAGGATAAATGACCCGACGCAGCACGGAATCGCGATGAACGACGAGCAGCTCCTGCGCTACAGCCGCCACATCCTCCTGCCGCAGATCGGCATCGAGGGCCAGCAGGCCATCGTCGATGCCCGCGTGCTGGTGATCGGCGCCGGCGGGCTGGGCTCGCCCGCCGCCTATTACCTCGCCTCGGCCGGGGTCGGCACGCTGGTGCTGGCCGATGGCGACGTGGTCGATCTGACCAACCTGCAACGCCAGATCCTCCACCGCACGGCGGCGATCGGCGAGCCCAAGGCGCTCTCCGGCCAGCGCACGCTGGCCGGGATCAATCCCGAATGCCATGTCATCCCGCTGGTCGAACGCCTGTCCGGCGAACGGCTGGAGGCAGAAGTCGCCAGCGCCGACGTGGTCCTCGACTGCTGCGACAATTTCGCCACCCGCCACGCCGTCAATCGTGCCTGCGTCAAGCTCGGCAAGCCGCTGGTTTCCGGCGCGGCGATCCGCTTCGATGGCCAGGTCTCGGTGTTCGACGCGCGTCAGCCCGACACCTGCTGCTACCACTGCCTGTTCCCGGAAGGCCGCGAGGTGGACGAGGTGCGCTGCGCGGTGATGGGCGTTTTCGCCCCGCTCACCGGCATCATCGGCACGGTGCAGGCGGCCGAAGCGCTGAAACTGCTGGCCGGCTGTGGCGCCAGCCTGGCCGGGCGCCTGCTGCTGCTCGATGGCCTCGGCATGGAGTGGCGCGAAATCCGTGTCCCGCGCGATGCGGACTGCGCGGTGTGCGCGGTGAACCGACCCTGAACAGGTAACGCAGCCTCCATCGCTACGGACGCCCAGCGGCGCGAACCCGCAGACCACGAAATTACCGAAGGAGTCGCTCCTCCCCAAAACAGGCAGAACGTCGGATCATCCGCCGGGGCAAGGTAATCGTGCATCGCCCAAAGCACCCTTACCCGACTGAGAAAACTCAACGCGAAGGCAATCTTCGCGGTATGTTCAGCTGATACTCAAGGGAACCGATGAAAACCCGTCTTCGTCATTCCCGCGGAAGCGGGAATCCATGAAAATCAGCGAACGGGAAGCAGGCTTGTGCGGGCATGATGACTTTGTTCAGTGGCTCCTTCAGATCGCTTTCCAGCACAAGCACGCCTTGCCACGATCGACTCCCAGTTGCGCCTGCTGACACCAACACGGCGTGCGACAATTTGTCGCATGATCATTCCCAAGATCAGACGTTAGAATCCGCCGGGTGCTGCTTTTGCTTCCGCTCCGAGGCCTGAAGCAGGCCTCCTGCAACCACTCTGGAAAATGGAAAAATGGGACAAACTATCGATCGTGGGTTAGTACTCAAGCCGCTGACTATGGCTATTGCCAGTCTATTTGTTGCAGCCAGTACTTGGGCACAAGAAACGTCCGTTGCTGAACTGTCGAGTATTTCTGTGACTGCAAACCCCATCGTCGACTCCACCCGGGTTGATGGCTTCTCGACATTGACTACCAGGGTCACTGATAAACAGATCAGGGATCTGGGGGCTTTGAGCCTACCGGATGCTTTGCGAATGACACCTGGTGTTCAAGTCTCTCTTTACGATTCGGTGGGTAACTACTCGGGTAACCAAGGGGGCAGTGTTTACGTCCGCGGCATGGGAACCAGCCGACCTGGCAGCGAAATCAAAACCTATCTTGATGGCTTACCCGTCTACATGGGGTTGTGGAATCACCCATTGATGGATTTGCTCCCGCTGAATGGCATCGAAACCATCGAGATCAACAAAGGCCCGCAACCTCTGGTGTCCGGGAATAACTTTGCATCTGTTAACCTGCTAACAAAGACGCCAACAGAAAATGGCATTCACGGCGATGCCAGTGCTGCGGTCGGTTCTTACGGAACCCATATCCTTCAGGGCAACCTGTTTGGCCGCTCTGACGCAGTGGACTTCGCATTGGCCATAGGCAGCGCAGACTCCGATGGCTATCGTCCCAATGGGGATGCCGACCTCAAGAATGCTTTAGGGAAAGTCACCTTCCGTATGAATGACGTATGGTCAGCCGGCCTGAGTTTCCTCCATGTGGAAAACAAGGTTGGTGACCCGGGTGACAACCGTTATCTAACCACGACTGCCCCCGTTGGCCCTTATCAATCCAACGGTGTCGGCCGGAACGATAGCGCCACGGATATGGTGATGGCCTTTGTAACGCACCAGAACGAGGGTTGGCGTGGCGAGTTCAAAGTTTACTCCAACAGGGGCAAGAACGATATTACCCAGGATGCCAACTGGGGAACCTTCAAAAGCAACTTTGATATGACCGGGGTACGCTGGAGAGAGCAATTCAGTCCCTGGCAAGGTGGTGAGGTCGTGGCAGGGATTGATTACGATGCGATCTCCGGTTCGATGAGCGGACCTCATGTCGGCTCCGCGGTGGGAACTCCCTTTGCCTTTGGTGTAGCGGGCACTGCCGACGTTCCGACATTCCGGGTAACCTCCCCCTATCTCGGCATCAACCACAAGTTCAACTTGGGAAACAACTGGGTATTGCAGCCCTCTGTCGGGGTGCGGACCTATCGAAGCAATATCTACGCATCCAAGACAGCGTCGAATGTCGGTCTATCGCTTATTCGTGACAACCTGACGGTCTACGCCAACCATTCGGAAGGCATTCTGTATCCGGGAGCGGAAACCTATTCCCTGACCCGTGCTTTGCCAATGGCATTCATGGCCAACAACGGCTGGGATACTCTCTCTCCTGAACGAAACAAGCATACCGAAGTCGGTGCGAAGTGGGATGTTACTGCGACTACCCATCTTGATATCAGTGTCTTCCAGGATAAGGTCAGCGACCGCTATGTTTGGTCCGGCTTCACGCCCTTTGCAACGAGCGTGTGGAGCAACAGCTACCCTGACTACAAAATGCGTGGTGCAGAAGCCACGGTTCGGCAGGAATTCGGTACGGATTGGGTCGTTTTTGCTGGCGTAACTCATCTGGATCCCTCGGTAAATAATGTCCCCTTCGCACCCAACATGGCTTACTCAGTCGGCGCTAACGGAAATATCGCCAACTTCCGTGTCGCCTTCGATGCACAACACCAAACCAAGATGTACTCCCAAACTTGGGACCGAAGCCTGACCGGAGACAACGATGAAGTCAAGGCATTTACCGTCGCCAATCTACGGATAGCCTACCCACTGCCCAGCCTAGGCAAGAAAGGCGAAGTCTTCGTCAGCGCCAACAACCTGTTCAATGCGTCTTATGAATACAATGCAGGGTATCCGATGCCTGGTCGAAATTATCGGATTGGTTTGAGTGCCTCGTTCTGATGAGATACTGAAAAATTCATCCTCGTCATTCCCGCGGAAGTGGGAATCCATGAAAATCAACGAACGGGATGCCCGCGCGAGCGGGCATGGAGTTATGAAGCGCATCCGCCTCGGAGCGATCAACAGGCTCGCGCAGGGTCTGTTCCTTCTCCTGACAATCTCAACTTCTTCCTCGGTCAACGCCCAGGAAACAGGGCACGCACCTCTTCTTCTGCATGCCGCGCGAGTTTTCGACGGCAATGACATCAGAACGAATACTTCGGTACTGGTGATAAATGGACGAGTAGCACGGATTGATACGCGTGAATCATTTAAGCCCAGTAATGCGAAGGTCATTGATTTGGGTGATGCAACCATACTGCCTGGCTTTATCGAGCTGCACGCACATCTCACATTCCAGCATGTTCCAGCTGATACCGTTCTAAAACACGGCATCACGACCATTCGCGATGTAGGTGGTCCCGTACACAAACCATATGGCGGCGACGGGAGCCTGCGCGTACTCACCTCGGGGCCGATCATTACCGCACCGAATGGTTATCCCATCCCGATGCTGGGAGATACCAATATCGCAATGGCTGTTTCCACAGAAAAAGAAGCACGCGCAACCGTCCGTGATCTTATTGACAGAGGCGCTGTCGTGATTAAGGTCGCGCTGGAACCCGGTGGCGAAGCCGGCGCCCCCTGGTCATCCAGTCATGGACATGGCCATGGTCCTGGCCATCAGGATCAACCGGCCGCGGAACATGCGCATACCAATCACAAACCTGTCTACAATGCCTCCCACTCGAAACAAGCATGGCCGCTTTTACCAGAAAATATTGTGAAGGCGATTGTGGATGAAGCCCATAAAAATAATCATCAAGTGACGGCACATCTTGCTGAAGCAAGAGGCGCACAAATTGCAATTAATGCTGGTGTCGATGAATGGGCCCACATGCCTTGTGACATTATTCCTGAATCGTTGTTAAAAAAGGCCGTGGCGCAGAACGTAAAAATAGTCACTACGCTGGATACCTTAGCAAAATGTTCAGGCGTGGCTCACAATGCCAGCACTTGGACGGCGCTGGGTGGCGAACTTTTATATGGGGCTGAAGTGGCACATCCGGATATTCCGTGGGGGATTGATGCGCAGGAGCTTATCTACATGATGCAAATGGCAAAACTGGGAGTGATGGATGTGCTGCGGGCAGCAACATCGAAAGCAGGCCGGCATCTGAATCTGCCGCTGCTGGGTACCCTACAGCGGGATGCGCCTGCCGATATTATTGCAGTGAAGGGCGACCCCACGCATAGCCTGAAAATTCTGGAATATCCCGATCTGGTTATTTCGGGAGGCAAAATTGTAGTGAATAATTTTGGAAACCAACAACGGGTTTCGCCATAAATCATCATCAGTTTTTTCCGCTACCCAGTTCCTGGTCTGCCTCAAACTTGGGTGGTCCCTTACCGGAAAAACGATCCAGATAGAGATAGATCACCGGGGTAATGAAAAGCGTTGAGACGCCTTCCGCTTGAGCTTCCCTCTGTTTTTCGTCTTCCAACCCAACGGCATTATGCCGCCAAATCTTTCTCATGCTGACTGCTGACCCACTCCGCCAGGAATTGCATTGGCGAGGCGTAGCCGAGCGTGGAATGCCTGCGTCTGCGGTTGTAGAACGGCTCGATGTAATCGAAGGCGTCGGCAGTCGCTTCTTCTCTGGTTGCGTAGCGGGTGCCATGCACCCGCTCATTCTTGTAGCTGTTGAAGAAACTCTCGGTCGGTGCGTTATCCCAACAATTCCCCTTGCGGCTCATCGAGCAGATCATTTCGTATTTCTTTAGCCGCGCCTGAAAGGCGTGGCTGGCATACTGGCTTCCCCGGTCGGAGTGGTGGATCAACCCCGGTGCCGGCTTCCTGCGGAACCATGCCATCGTCAGCGCATCGATGACGATGTCCGCTGCCATCCTGGGCTTGAGCGACCACAGCCAACGACTTCCCGGTTGAAGAGATCGAGCACCACAGCCAGGTAGAGCCAGCCTTCCGTCGTCCAGATGTAGGTCAGGTCGGCGGTCCAGACTTGATTCGGGGCGGCCGGCATAAAGTTCCTCTCCAGCAGGTTCGGCGCCACCGGCAACGAATGCTTCGAGTCCGTCGTCGCCTTGAAGCGCCGCTTGTGCCGCGCCCGGATGTTGTTCTCCCGCATCAGTCGCTCGACGCGTTCCTCGCTGACCGGAAAGCCTCTGCCCCGGATTTCCTCGGCCATTCGCGGGCTGCCGTAGGCACCCTTGAACTCGGCATGGATGGCACGGATCAGCGCCAGCATTTGGGTGTCGGTCAGTCGCTTTCGATTCGGCGTCCCGCCACCTTTCCAGGCCTGGTAGCCGCTGATGCTCACGTCCAGTGTCGCGCACATCGCCGGCAGCGGGTAGGCGTTCCGCTGGCCGTCAATCCAGGCGTACTTCACAGCGCATCTTTCGCGAAGTACGCCGTCGCTTTTTTTGGGATTTCGCACTCCATCCTGAGTCGGGCATTCTCCACCCGCAGGCGCGACAACTCCATCTGTTCCGGTGTGACCACCTTGGCCCCGGGCGGATTCAACTTGCCCTGCGCGGCCGCCTTGACCCAGTTGCGCAGCGTTTGCTCGACCAGACCCAGTTCTCGCGCAACCGCCCCAATGCTCTGGCCGGATTTCACCCGCTTCACCGCCAGTTCCCTGAATTCCGGCGTGTATTCCGGCTTCGGTATCTTGAACATCTCTTCCCTCCATTTCCGTCATCCTATCCAACTACCCTTGGAAGACGAAATTTCGGGGGAAGCTCATGGAGATAGAGAACTTACAGCAGATTTTGGACTTGACTACCGTGCCGCAGGAATGGAAGCGTTGTCGCCGCCGCTTACGTTCACCCACCGGGTGGCCTCGCTACGCACTCGATGGCACGGTTTTTGGGCCGCTTGGCTGCGTTGCTCCTCCTTGCATGGAGTGGCCATGCCGCGTCGTCGCGCCTTGCCGGGCACCCCAAAAACCGCACCCTCGGGCGTGTCCAACTGAGGTTTTAAGGTTAAAACAACCGCCGGTGGCGCAGCTTCCCCGGCCCATGACTGAGCAGGACGGAAAACGCCAGCACGATCCAGAATAGCGGCAGGCGCGCCACATCGCCGGCAAACAGCAGGGCGACCAGGACCAGCTTGAACACGGTAGCGATACCCACCACCTCGCGCAGCCAGGCCGGATTGGCCCACACATCGAGGGCGATGATGGCCAGGCCGGAGACCAGCATCAGCACGGCGGCGCGTTGCATCTCCCCTGCGGCCCCCAACAGACTCGCGGCCAGCAGGGCCAGGCCGACGAGATGCACGACGCGGGCGAGGTTGATCAGCAGGCCGCGGCCGGCAAAGTCGCGGCGAGGTTGATTCCCACGCTCACTCTTCGTCAAGGTGGGCCCGCAAGCGAAAGTCGGCGCCGACGGCACGGCGCTCGAGGATGCGCAGGCGGTGGCCGGCCGCAAGCGTGGTCAGCTCACCCAGGTCGACCATGCCGCGCGCCGCATCACCGAGCAGCAGCGACGCCTGATAGATGAGCAGCTCATCGACGCAGCCCTCACGCAGTAGCGCGCCGCCCAGCGTGCTGCCCGCCTCGACAAGGACTTCGTTGCTGCCGCGCCGCGCCAGCTCCCGCAGCACGGCGGGAAGATCAACCCGTCCCTTTCCATCGGGCAACGCGACGATCTCCGCACCCCGCGCCTCCAGTGCCGCACGCCGCCCGGCATCCACGCTGGCGCAGGCGATCAGCACGCCGCCGCCGGCGAGCACGGCGGCATCGGGCGGGGTTTCGAGCCGGCTGTCGATGACCACCTTCAGCGGCTGGCGGGACGTCTCCACCTCGCGCGCGGTGAGCCGCGGATCGTCGGCTTTCACCGTGCCGATGCCGGTCAGCACGGCGCAGGAGAGAGCGCGCCAGGCATGCACGTCGCGTCGCGCGGCCGGCCCGGTGATCCATTGCGAGAGGCCATTGGCAAGTGCCGTCCTGCCGTCGAGGCTGGCCGCGATCTTCAGCCGCAGCCAGGGCCGGCCGCGCGTCATGCGCGCGACGAAGCCGATGTTGAGTTCCGTCGCTTCGGCTTCGAGCAGGCCGCACGCGACGACAATGCCGGCGTCATTCAAGCGTTGCAGGCCCTGCCCGGCAACCCGCGGATTCGGATCCTGCATCGCGGCGACCACCCGACCGACACCGGCGGCGATCAGCGCCTCGGCACAGGGCGGCGTCCGCCCGTGGTGGCTGCACGGCTCGAGCGTGACGTAAGCCGTGGCGCCCCGCGCCACTTTGGATACGCCGTTCGCCGCATCGCCAGCGCCGAGTTTTTGCAGCGCCACGATCTCCGCATGCGGTCCGCCGGCCACCGCGTGCCAGCCTTCGCCGATGATCCGCCCGTCCTTGACGAGGACGCAGCCGACGCGCGGATTGGGTGTCGCGGTATTGAGGCCGTGGCGCGCCAGTTGCAGGGCGCGAGCCATGAAGCGGTGATCGTCGGCGGAAAAGTTCACGATCGGCTCACAATGGCGGACGCTGCGGTTTTTTCACTTCGCGGATGACATTGGAAAATTCATCGACGTCCTCGAAGTTGCGATAGACCGAGGCAAAACGAATATAGGCGATGTTGTCGAGTTTCTTCAGTTCGCGCATCACCAGTTCGCCGATCCGCTCGGAGGGCACTTCGCGCTGGCCGAGCTGGGCCAGCTTTTCCTCGATGTGGTCGAGTGCCGAATCGATGCTCTCGGTGGTCACCGGGCGCTTGCGCAGCGCCAGCATCATGCTGGCCTTGCATTTCGCGCGCTGGAACTCGGTGCGGCTGCCGTTCTTCTTCACTACCTGCGGCAGTTGCAGCTCGACCCGCTCGTAGGTGGTGAACCGCTTCTCGCAAGCCGGGCAGCGGCGGCGGCGGCGTACCGTGTCGCCCTCCTCGTTCTCCCGCGTGTCGACGACCTGGGTATTTTCATCACCGCAAAAGGGGCATTTCATCGCGCCCTCCGCTCAATCGCCGCGGCTTTGCTCAGCCATAAACCGGGAATTTCCTGCACAGGGCGGAAACTTCGCCGCGCACCCGCTCCAGCACGGCTTCGTCGTTCGGCGCATCCAGCACGTCGGCGATCAGCTCGGCCACCTGCTCGGCCTCGATCTCGGTGAAGCCGCGGGTGGTCATCGCCGGCGTGCCGATGCGAACGCCCGAGGTGACGAAGGGCTTTTGCGGATCGTTCGGGATCGCGTTCTTGTTCACCGTGATGTGCGCCTGACCGAGTACCGCCTCGGCGTCCTTGCCGGTGATCTGCTTGCTTTGCAGGTCGACGAGGAAGACGTGCGATTCGGTGCGCCCGGAAACGATGCGCAGTCCGCGCGACTTGAGTACCTTGGCCATCACCTGGGCATTGCTCACCACCTGCTCCTGGTAGCCGCGAAATTCGCCCGTCATCGCCTCTTTCAGCGCCACCGCCTTGGCGGCGATCACGTGCATCAGCGGGCCGCCCTGGAGGCCGGGGAAAATCGCCGAGTTGATGGCTTTCTCGTGCTCCGCCTTCATCAGGATCAGCCCGCCACGCGGACCGCGCAGGGTCTTGTGGGTGGTGGTGGTCACCACGTCGGCATGCGGCACCGGGTTGGGATAACAGCCGGCGGCGATGAGGCCGGCGTAATGCGCCATATCGACCATGAAAATCGCGCCAACCGCCTTGGCCACCTTGGCGAAGCGCTCGAAGTCGATGCGCAACGCATAGGCCGAGGCGCCGGCGATGATCAGCTTCGGCTTGTGTTCATGGGCCAGGCGCTCCATCGCGCCGTAATCGATGGCTTCACTGGCGTCGAGGCCGTAGGGAACGGCATTGAACCACTTGCCGGACATGTTGAGCGCCATGCCGTGCGTCAGGTGGCCGCCGGCGGCGAGGTTCATGCCGAGGATCGTGTCGCCGGGCTTGAGAAAGGCCATCAGCACCGCCTGGTTGGCCTGCGAGCCGGAGTTGGGCTGCACGTTGGCGGCCTCGGCGCCGAACAGTTTTTTCGCCCGGTCGATGGCGAGCTGCTCGGCGACATCGACATGCTCGCAACCACCGTAATAGCGCTTGCCCGGATAGCCCTCGGCATATTTGTTGGTCAGTTGCGAACCCTGCGCCTCGAGTACCGCGCAGGACACATAGTTCTCGGAAGCGATCAATTCGATGTGCTCTTCCTGCCGGCGGTTTTCGGCCTCAATCGCGGCCCACAGCTCGGGATCGGTCTTGGCGAGGGTGTTTTGTCTGGAGAACATGGGAATATCCGGTAAGGGGTTGAATGTAAAGCTACGCCGTTGATTTTAGCAGGGCAGGAAGGCTATACCGCGAACTCGTCGAGCGACTGCGCGAAATGTCGCGCATCGGCCCACCGCACGATGCGCCAGGCGCCATCCGCATGTTCCAGCCAGTTGAGCCCGGCGTTCGGAATCGGGAAGTCGCGCGGGCCTTCCAGCCCGCTACCGATGGCGGCACGGTAGACGATATCGAGCACGCCACCATGGGTGAAGCCGAGGATGGTCTGGCCGCGATGCCGGTTCGCCAGTTCGTCGAGCCCCTCCATCACCCGCGCGGCAAAATCGAGCAGCGTCTCGCCACCGTGGTAATCGAAGTCGGGATCGCGCCGCTCGTGGCGGCGATGCACCTGCGGATGGCGCTCGGCGGCTTCGGCGGTGGTCAGCCCCTGGTACACGCCGTAATGCCGCTCGCGTAAAGTCGGCGCTGGCGAGACGGCGAGGCCGAGCCTCGCGCAGGCGATTTCCGCCGTGGCCCAGGCCCGCGCCAGGGTCGAGCTGTAGGCCGCGGCGAACGCCATGCCGGCCAGCGCCCGCTGCACGGCCCGCGCCTGGAGCAATCCCGTGGCATTCAGACCGATGTCGAGCTGGCCTTGCAGGCGACGCTCGTTGTTCCAGTCGGTCTCGCCATGGCGCACCAGACAGAGCAGACACGCGGCGGGATTCGATGGATCGTTCATGGTCGGAAGTCCAGGCAAAGCGAACATTTTATTGGGTTTGCCGAAACCACGCCCAAAACCGCCCAAGCCCGTCCGATTGTCAGCCCCGGCAAAGCATGCCATGATGAAACCCGGTCACCATGACGACGTTCTCCCCATGCCGAAAGCCGAAATTCACTCCTTTTCGATCCCGTCATCCAAACCGTCAGCCACGTGGCCGCCGATCCGGTCAACCGGCACGCGGCGGTCATCGACGGCGTGAGCTACCTCAAACTCCCCATCGATCTGCTCTAAAAGCACAACCTCACCATGGAGCCGGCCCTCCTCGCTGCCAGCCTCGGCGCACTCGTTGGCCTGCTGCTTGCTCTCACCGGCGCTGGTGGCGGTGTGCTGGCGGTGCCGCTGCTCGTCTTTGGCCTGGGCCTGCCACTCCGGCAGGCCGCGCCGATCGGCCTCTTGTCGGTGGGTCTCGCCGCGGCGCTAGGCGCGGTGCTCGGGCTGCGGCAGGGTATCGTCCGCTACCGCGCAGCATCCCTGATCGGCGGCATCGGCATGCTGCTGGCGCCCCTGGGTATAAGCGCCGCGCAGCATCTGCCCAATCGCCCGCTGCTCGCCGCGTTCGCCCTGGTACTGGCCTTCGTGGCCGTGCGCACACTGCGCGGCGTAGCCGAGACGATGTCGGGCAAAGCCGTACCATGCCATGTCGATCCTGCCGATCACCGTCTGACCTGGACACGCCCCTGCGCCCGCGCTCTGGCCGGCACCGGCGCCTTGGCCGGGCTGTTGAGCGGATTGCTCGGTGTCGGTGGCGGCTTCGTCATCGTTCCGGCGCTCAAACGCTACACCGAACTCGACATCCGCAGTATCCAGGCCACCTCGCTGGCGGTGATCGCGCTCGTCTCCTCGAGCGGTATCGCCGCCGCGAGCTGGGTCGGCGCCCTGCCCTGGGCGGTGGCCTGGCCCTTTTGCGGCGGCGCGGTGCTGGCCCTCGCGCTCGGCCGCCGCCTCGCCAGCCGGCTCCATTCGCGGCATCTCAACCAGGCCTTTGCATGGTTCAACCTGGTCGTCGCCACCTTCCTCCTGGCACGCTCCCTGGGTTTGGGTTGAGCCCCGGCCCGAAACGCTAAACTGTGGACTTCGCTTCTCACTCGCTCTGCTTGCCTGACCGACGTTTGCCGACCGATGCCATTCCTGCTGCGCTACTCCCGCCTCATCGATACCCTCAACGCCCGGCTCGGCCACAGCCTGCCCTGGCTGATCCTGTTCGCCGTGCTGGTCGCTGCCGGCAATGCGCTGGTACGCAGGATTTTCCAGCTGAGTTCGAACGCCCTGCTGGAAATCCAGTGGTACCTGTTCGCCGCGGTATTCCTGCTCGGCGCGGGCCATGCCTTGCTCGGCAATGCCCATGTCCGCATCGACATCCTCTCCGCCCGGCTTTCGCCGCGCGCCCGCAACTGGATCGATGTGTTCGGCATCGTCTTCTTCCTGATTCCGTTTTGCCTGATATTGATCCTCATGTCATGGCCGCTGGCGGTCAATGCCTGGGCCAGCGGCGAGATGTCGCAAAACGCCGGCGGCCTGGTGCGCTGGCCGGTCTGGCTGCTGCTGCCGATGGGCTTTGGCCTGCTGCTGTTGCAAGCCCTCTCCGAGTTGATCAAGCGGATCGCTTTCCTGCGCGGGCTCGGCGGTGACCCGTTGTCGGCTCACCGGGCGCAGTAGCCGATGGAACTGCTCGCCGGAAACTTCGTTCCGCTGCTCTTCCTCGGACTGCTCGGCTGCCTGCTCAGCGGCTTTCCGGTGGCTTTCGCGCTTGCCGCCTGCGGCCTCGGTTTCGGCCTGCTCGGCATCGAACTCGACCTGTTTCATCCGGCGCTGTTCCAGGCACTGCCGCTCAGGGTGTTCGGCATCCTGCAGAACGACACCCTGCTGGCGATTCCCTTCTTCACCCTGATGGGGGCCCTGCTGCAAAAGAGCGGGATGGCCGAAGACCTGCTGGAAACCGTCGGCCAGGTCTTCGGCCCGTTGCGCGGCGGCCTGGCGCTGGCGGTGATTTTCGTCGGCGCCCTGCTCGCCGCGACGACCGGCGTGGTGGCCGCGGCAGTGATCTCGATGGGCCTGATTTCGCTGCCGATCATGCTCCGTTACGGCTACAACCCGGCGCTCGCCAGCGGCGTCATCACCGCCTCGGGCACGCTGGCGCAGGCCATTCCGCCGTCCCTGGTGCTGATCGTGATGGCCGACCAGCTCGGCCGCCCGGTCGGCGACATGTATGCCGGCGCCATGCTGCCGGGCCTCGCCCTGGTCGGCCTCTATGCTTTATTCATCATCGGCGTGGCGCTCGTGCGGCCAGCCTGGGTACCGGCGCTGCCGCCGGAAGCCCGCGTCCATGGCGAGGCCGACGGCAGCAGCGGTCATCGCTCGCTGGCCGCGCTCCTGCTGATTGCAGCCGCCGCTGGCTTTGCCTGGTCGCGGGCGCATTCGCGCCTCATCGCCGCTTGGTTGGGCCGCGGTGATGCCGCCCCGAACGACGAGATCGTCATCTTCTCGCTGGCCGTGGCGGCGCTGACGGCGCTGAGCCTGGCGCTGATCCATCGCGCCCTCGGTCTCGGGCTGCTCTCGCGCCTCTCGCAGCGCGTCACCTTCGTCCTGATTCCTCCGCTGGTGCTGATCTTCCTTGTCCTCGGCACGATTTTCCTCGGCCTGGCCACGCCGACCGAAGGCGGCGCCCTCGGTGCCCTCGGTGCGCTCATCATGGCGCTCGCCCACCGGCGGCTCGACCGGGCGCAGCTCACCCAGGCGCTGGCGAACACCACGCAGTTGACCACCTTCGTCATGTTCATCCTGATCGGCTCCACCGTCTTCTCCTTCACCTTCAACGCCGCCGACGGCCAGGCCTGGGTCAGCCATCTGTTCGACCGGCTGCCCGGCGGCACGCTGGGCTTCCTGCTGGTGGTCAATTTGCTGGTCTTCGTGCTTGGCATGTTCATCGACTTCTTCGAAATCGCCTTTATCGTCGTTCCCCTGCTGGTGCCCGTCGCGGAGCGGCTCGGTATCGACCTGGTCTGGTTCGGCGTGATCCTGGCGATGAACCTGCAAACCTCGTTCCTCACCCCGCCGTTCGGCTTCGCCCTGTTCTATCTGCGCAGCGTGGCCGCCCGCACCGACACCATCGACCGGGTCAGCGGCGCGCGCATCCCGGGCGTGACCACGGCGCAGATCTACAGCGGCTCGCTGGCCTTCATCCTGCTCCAGCTGCTGATGGTCGCCGCCCTGATCCGCTGGCCCGCCCTGGTGCTCGATCAACTCGGCGGCGCACCCAAGGCGGGCCTGATGCAGTTGCAACCGCCCGAGCCCGGCGGCGAGGACGACGATCCGCTGCACGACCTGATCGAGAGCATCCGCCGCGAACAAGCGGGCCAACATCCTTAGGAGAGCGACATGCAACGCCGAAAATTCCTCAAGCATGCCGGCCTTGGCGGCATCCTGGCCACCGGCATGGCGCCGGCGGTGCAGGCCGAGCAGGCGATCCGCTGGCGTCTGGCTTCGAGCTTTCCGAAAACGCTGGATACGCTTTACGGCGCCGCCGAGGTCTTCGCCAGAAAGGTGACCGCGGCGAGCAACGGCCGCTTCAACATCTCGGTGCATGCCGCCGGCGAGCTGGTGCCGCCGCTGGGCGTGGTCGATGCCGTGCAGCAGGGCACGGTCGAATGCGCGCACACCTCGCCCTATTATTTCTTCGGCAAGGACGACACCTTCGCCATCGACTGCGCGATTCCCTTCGGCCTCAACTCGCGCCAGATGAGCGCCTGGAGCTACCAGGGCAACGGCCTCAAACTGTTCCGCGAGTTCTATCGTAATTACAACATCGTCAACTTCGCGATGGGCAACACCGGCGCCCAGATGGGCGGCTGGTACCGGCGCGAAATCAAGACGCTGGCCGATCTCAAGGGACTGAAAATCCGCATCGGCGGTTTTTCCGGCAAGGTCTTCGCCGCGCTCGGCGCGGTGCCGCAGAATCTGCCCGGCGGCGAGATTTATCAGGCGCTGGAAAAAGGCACCATCGATGCCGCCGAATGGGTCGGCCCCCATGACGACGAGAAATTCGGTTTCCACAAGGTCACCCGCCACTACTACTATCCCGGCTGGTGGGAGGGCGGCCCGCAGCTCGCGCTCTATGTCAATGCCGGCGCCTGGGAACGCCTGCCGGCCGAATTCCAGGCCATCCTCGAAGCCGCCGCCTCGCACGCCCATGTGAACATGCAGGCGCGCTACGACGTGCTCAACCCGCCGGCCCTCAAGCGCCTGGTGATTGCCGGCACGCAGGTGCACCGGTTCAGCCCGGAGATCATGAAGGCGGCATACGAAGCAGCGATGCTGCTCTACGGCGAACTCTCGGCCAGAAATCCGGTCTGGCGCAAAATCTACGCCGACTACGCCGCCTTCCGCGACGAGCAGGTGCTTTGGGCGCGCTTCGCCGAAGCCAGCTTCGACCAGTTCATGCAGACGGGACGGAACAGGAAGTAGATGGACGGAAATCCGCTAATTCTTCCCTAATTATTGATTGCTATCTTTTGAATCACGCGAATACCCGCGTGATTCAAAGGAGCGATCATCATGAAACACAAACTTTATCTGACAGCCCTTGCTGCGCTTGCCGCGACCATCATTGGAAGCGCCGTCGCAGCCAAGACCACGGAAAACGATGCCTTGGCTATCGAAACCGCAAAAATCGGCCTGACACAAGCTGTCACCACCGCTGAGCAGCACGTCGGCGGCAAGGCTTCCCGCGCCGAGTTCGAGAAGCACAAAGGCCAGTGGGTTTTTGACGTCGAAGTAGTGAGCGGCAAGAAGGTCATGGATGTAAAGGTCGACCCGACAAGCGGCAAGGTGCTTGCCGCAACAGAGGACAAGACCGATCACGACGATGACCATGACAAGGCCGACTGATTGGCCAGGCCAATGCGATGCCGGAGTGGCGCTGCTGCTCCGGTTTTTCCCTTGAGTGGAAGCAGATACCTCTGGAAAGCCACGGAAGAACAAAAATGAGAACACTCACCCGTAACGACGCACCTCAGATGCTGAACAAAGTGCCGGAAGTCACGCTTCATTTCTGGGTCATCAAAATCGCTGCCACCACGCTGGGAGAAACCGGGGGTGATGCAGTGTCCATGTCGATGCACCTGGGTTACCTTGTCGGAACGGCAATTTTCGCAGCAATATTTTTAGTCGCCGTAGCTGCCCAAGTTAAGGCAAACGGCTTTCATCCATTCCTCTACTGGACAACCATCATCGCAACGACAACCGTCGGGACGACGTTGGCAGACTTTGCGGACCGCTCTCTTGGAATCGGCTATGCGGGGGGATCGTTGCTGCTGTTTTCCTTGTTGATGGCCTCTTTGACCATCTGGCATCGGTCACTCGGCACGGTATCGGTTGATACGGTTAGTTCTCCAAAGGCCGAGATGTTCTATTGGGTGACGATCATGTTTTCCCAAACCCTGGGTACTGCACTTGGCGATTGGACGGCTGACACGGCAGGGCTAGGTTATGGGGGAGGCGCGATGGTATTCAGCGCTCTGCTGGCGCTCGTTGTTGCCGCGTATTACTGGACAAGCCTATCTCGCACCTTGCTGTTCTGGTCGGCATTCATCCTCACGCGCCCCCTTGGTGCCGTGGTGGGTGACTTTTTGGACAAGCCGGTCAACGCAGGTGGGCTGGCATTGAGCCGCTACCACGCATCGGCGGCACTCCTTGTGTTTATTGTGACCTGCATCTTGATCTTCCAGCAAAGGGCGGCAAAACAAGGTCATTGATGCAATACGACACAGTCCAAGGGACTCGATCAGGAGTTGTTGTGGAACAATTAAACGAGTCGCTGTTTCTCCTCCTCAACGCAGCACCGGGCGAGTCTAGTGCAATGGTCGGCATTGCCCACTTTCTGGCGGAGAGACTGATCTGGATCATGCCGGCCGGAATGATCCTGGGCTGGCTACGTGGGTCTATGGCGGCCCGGCAGATATTGGTTGCGGCCATGGTTTCTGGTTTGACGGCCTTGCTGATCAATCAGGTGATCGGTCTGGTCTGGTATCACCCCCGACCATTCGAGGCAGGAATCGGTCGGACACTGATCCCGCATGTACGGGACAGTTCGTTGCCGAGCGACCACCTGACCTTGATTTGGGCCGTTGCCTTCAGCCTGCTGTTGCATGAGCAGTCAAGGATCATCGGCTGGGCACTTGCTGCGTCAGGCATGACGGTCGCTTGGGCTCGCATTTATCTGGGCGTGCATTTTCCGCTGGATATCCTCGGCGCCGCACTCGTGGCACTGAGTAGCGCCTGGCTCATCCTGGGGCAAGAACATCGCTTGGTCACACCGTTGATGCGCTTGCTGCTGCCCCTCTATCGGACGATATTTGCCGGTTGGATCCGAAGAGGCTGGGTGCGACAATGAACCATTCTGAATGGCGAGAATAAGGATGCGTATTCTGTTGGTTGAAGATGACCCAATGATCGGCGAGGCCGTAACCATCGCCCTCAAGGACGCCGCTTATGCCGTGGACTGGGTAAGGGATGGCACCACTGCCGGCAGTGCGCTCGAACACGGCGAACACCAGGCCGTTCTGCTCGATCTTGGCCTACCCAAACGCGACGGGTTGGAAGTGCTGCGGCGCCTGCGGGAAACGGGAAACAAAATTCCCGTCATCGTCATCACCGCCCGTGACGAGGTTGAAGACCGTATCAAGGGGCTGGACCTCGGTGCCGACGACTATCTGGTTAAACCATTTGACGTCGACGAATTGCTGGCGCGGCTGCGCGCGGTCGTTCGTCGCCAGGGCGGACAGGCCGTGCCAGTGCTAACCAACGGCAAGGTCAGTCTCGACCCGGCGACCCGCGAGGCACGCTACGGTGATATCGTGGCGCTTCTAAGCGCGCGTGAGTTTGCCCTCTTGCACGCGCTGTTGCTACGCCCTGGCGCGATCCTTACCCGGTCTAAACTGGAGGAGCGAATCTACGGCTGGAACGAGGAAGTAGAAAGTAACGCCGTGGACTTCCTGATTCACGGGGTGCGCAAGAAACTCGGTGCAAGTCTCATCAAGAATGTGCGCGGCGCTGGCTGGATGGTGGAAAAAATGCAATGAAGCAGTCCTTACAACGGCGACTCTCGTTGATGCTGGGCGGCGCCATCCTGCTTTCAGGTCTTGTCGCGGCCGTGGCGTCTTTCACCCTCGCCTATGCCGAAGCGAAGGAGTTCCAGGACGACATGGTGCGACAGATCGCCTTGTTGATGACACGAAACTCAGGGGTTTCAACGCAGATCGAGGTACCTCGCCAAAATCATGCCGACGTTGCCCTGGGTGAGCCTGAATCGCGAATCAGCGTGATTCGTTTACCAGCAGACACCCGCCCCGACTGGCTTGTGGGCGACTTGGCACCCGGCTTCCACACGCTTGAGACAAGCGGCGAGCGACTGAGGGTGTTCATACAAAAGGGCCCATCCGGCAAGACAACGGTAGTGGCTCAGTCGACCGATACACGCGACGAGATTGCGATGAATAGCGCGCTGCGCACACTCATTCCTCTGCTGCTGCTTCTGCCTGTCATGGTCTGGCTGATCATGCGTATCGTCCGCAGCGAACTCAAGCCCGTCAACCGTCTCGCCGGCCATTTGGATGAACAGCCGGCAGATCGGCCTCAACCCCTGTCCGACGAGGGGATTCCGGATGAAATTGTCCCGTTTGTGCACGCCATAAACCGCCTGCTCAAACGGGTCGGCGATCTGATGAAACAGCAGCGACGCTTTATCGCCGATGCTGCCCACGAACTCAGGAGCCCGCTCACCGCACTGTCAATCCAGGCCCAGAATCTGAGGCAGGCGCGGACGTTCGAGACCATGCGTGAGCGCGTCCTGCCGCTACAGGCGGGTATCGAGCGAGCACGAAAGCTTACGGAGCAACTCTTGAGCCTTGCCAAAACCCAGACCGGGACTGCGGAAAAGGCGGCGGTCGATGTCTCGGCGATGACGCGGGAACTGATCGCGGAATATCTGCCGCTGGCAGAGGTGAAAGGCATAGACCTGGGGCTTGAAGAGGCCACGTCACTCACGCTGAATGCTGCGCCCGAATCCTTGCGGCTGGTGCTTAGGAACGCCCTGGAGAATGCGCTGAAATATGTTCCGGAAGGCGGGGAGATAACACTCCGCATCTACTCCGATGACTGTTGCAACGTCATTGAAGTCGTCGACAACGGTCCGGGCATTCCTGTCTCGGAGCGGGACCGTGTGTTCGATCGGTTTTATCGAATGCCAGGAGCACCCGGTGAAGGTAGCGGACTTGGGCTTGCGATAGCGAGGGAGGCTGCTGCCAACCTGAACGCAAGCCTGAGCCTGCTCGACCGGCCAGAAGGTTCCGGGCTGGTGTTCCGCTATCGGCAAAGCCGCGAATCATGATCGCCGTTTTTGAAGTGCAACAGCGTTATGACGCAAGCGTAGCTGGTCCATGAAGACCTCGTGTGGCATTCTGAAGCTGAGGAGACCGAAGGCCCATTAATGGATATTGATGATCCGGGAACCATCAGGAGCAATCTATGAATTCGCGTTCGATGCCATTCGCCGGCAAGGCGGCTGATCTCGCATCTGCATCGCTCCCCGATACGCTTGCGGCGCTTCACGTGAACCCCGAGACCGGGCTCGCGCAGGCTGACGTGGACGTCCGCCGCAAGGAGTACGGCTACAACGAAGTGGCGGAGCAGAAGAGCCGCCCGGTACGCCAGTTCCTCGGAAAGTTCTGGGGCGTGTCGGCGTGGATGCTGGAGCTGATCATGATCCTGTCGGCCGTTCTGGGTAAATACTCGGACCTTGCCGTGGTGAGTGCGCTACTGGTGGTCAATGCCGTGTTGAGCTTGATGCAGGAGCGACGCGCTGCCGGCGTCGTCGAAACGCTCCGGCAGCGCCTGCGGGTCACCGCGCGTGTCCTGCGCGAGACCGAGTGGCAGGTCATTGCCTCGCGCGAACTGGTCCCCGGCGACATCATCCGCGTACGCGGCGGCGATATCGTCCCGGCGGACGTCAAACTCTTGAACGGTGCGTTGAGCGTCGACCAGTCGGCGCTCACCGGCGAATCCATGGATGTCGACAAGACGCCAGGCAACGTGCTTTCGTCGGGGTCCATCGTGCGCCGGGGAGAGAGCAACGGCGTGGTCATGCTGACGGGCGCGCAGACCTACTTTGGACGCACCACGGAACTGGTGCAGCAGGCACGTCCGCGGCTTCATATCGAAGCGGTGGTAGCCAAGGTGGTGCGCTGGCTCTTCGTCATCGTCGGCACACTGCTCGGCGTGGTCTTTGTGATGTCGCTGATTCGTGGCATGCCGCTTCTCGAAATGGCGCCGCTCCTGCTCGTGCTGTTGATGAGTGCGGTGCCGGTCGCCCTTCCCGTGATGTTCACGGTCAGCATGGCCGTCGGAGCCAAGGAACTGGCGAAAGGCGGCGTGCTGGTCACGCGCCTCAGCGCCGCGGAGGATGCCGCGACGATGGACGTGCTGTGCGTGGACAAGACCGGCACGATCACGCTGAACCGGATGGCCGTGACCGGTGTGATCCCGCTGGCGCAGGCGACTGAAGCGGATGTGCTGTTTACCGCGGCCCTGGCGTCACAGGAGGCCAACCAGGATCCGATCGACCTGGCGTTCCTCGCCGCCGCAAAAGAACGACATGTCTTCGACGGCGTACTTGCGCTTACCCCCATCTCCTTCGTGCCCTTCGACGCAACAAACCGACGCACAGAAGCCGTGATCGAACAGGATGGGCAGCGGCTGCGGGTGATGAAGGGCGCCGTGCGCACCGTCGCCGCCGCCTGCGGACTCCAGCCCTCGGCGATCGAAGCGCTGGAGGCGCGTGTCGCCGAATCCGCGCTGAAAGGTTATCGCACGCTGGCGGTAGCGCGCGGCTCCGAGACCGGCACGCCCGAACTGGTCGGCTTGGCGACTTTGTACGATCCACCCCGGCCGGATGCCCGACAGCTAATCGCCGAACTGCGGAAGCTTGGTGTTTCGGTAAAGATGCTCACCGGCGATGCGTTGGCGGTGGCGAGCGAAATCGCACAGGGGGTCGGCTTGGTCAACATCCGGCGCATGGCCGACCTGAAAGCCGCGGACGCCAAGACCGGCAAGGCCGATGCCAATCTGCTGGCAGGGGTGGATGGGTTTGCCGAGGTGTACCCGGAGGACAAATATATCGTGGTGCAGCACCTGCAGGCCGCGGGGCACGTGACCGGCATGACGGGCGATGGGGTCAACGATGCGCCCGCCCTACGCCAGGCCGAAGTCGGCATCGCCGTCAGCAGCGCGACCGATGTCGCCAAGGGCGCGGCCAGCGTGGTCTTGACCGAACCGGGATTGACCAACATCGTGACCCTGGTCGAACAGGGACGGACAATCTACCAGCGCATTCTGACCTGGATCATCAACAAGGTCAGCCGTACCGTCCTGAAGGCGGCCTTTGTGGCCATCGCTTTCGTGGCGACCGGCAAGTTCGTCGTTTCCGCCTTTGCCATGTTGCTGCTGGTTTTCATGACGGACTTCGCGAAAATATCGCTCGCCACCGACCGCGTTCAGCCCTCGCCGAAACCCGAAACGTGGAACATCGGTGGCTTCATCGAGGTGGCCGTGGCGCTAGGCGTGGCCATGGTGCTGGAGACGCTTTTGTTTCTGTACGTCGGCTGGACGCGCTTCGGCCTGGCAAGCAACGACAATGCCCTTTATACCTTCAGCTTTCTGATGCTGCTTTATTTCGCCGCATTCTCCATCGTGTCCGCGCGAGAACGACGCTGGTTCTGGACGACCGCACCGAGCAAGACGCTGGTTGCGGCCGTTACGGCGGAAGTGGCGGTGGGTACTGTCCTGACGCTGATCGGCCTACCTGGCCTTGCACCATTACCCTGGTGGCTGACGTTTGCGGTATTCGCCTATGCGCTGTTTTCGTGCCTCCTCGTGAACGACGCATTGAAGGTCGCGATGATCAAGTGGCGCGTTCCGATTGCAGTAGGCTAAGGTGCTTGTGGTGACTTCGAACTGGAATGATCGCCGTAGCTCCCGCGCCGACTTTTTACTTACCCGCCGCGCTCACCGGATCGACGTTGAGTTGCAGCCACCATTCGAGCACCGCCATCTGCCATAGTTTGCTGCCGTTGATGCGGGTGAAGTGGGCTTCCGGCGCGGCGAGGAGTTGGTCGACATAGGCGCGCTGAAACAGACCGCGGGCGCGGCAAGTCGGGGAGTCGAGGATCGCGCGCATTTTTTCGAGGAAGGCGCCGCGCACGTATTTGAGCACCGGCACCGGGAAGTAGCCTTTCGGCCGGTCGATCACGGCATCGGGCAGCAGGCCACGGGCGAGGGCCTTGAGCGGAAACTTGCCGCCCTCCTTCAGTTTCAATCCCGGCGGCATTTTTGCGGCGAGCTCGACCAGTTCGTGGTCGAGGAAGGGCACGCGAACCTCCAGTGCCCAGGCCATCGGCATGTTGTCCACGCGCTTGACCGGGTCTTCGACGATCAGCGTGGTGATATCGAAGCGCCAAACCTGATCGAGGAAGGTCTCCGCCCCCGGCTGGGCCAGCGCTTGTTCGATCAACGCGCGGCTGACATCGCCGACATGGTGACGCGGATCGATCAGCACCAGATATTCTTCGTGCTCGCGATCAACATAATGACGGGCAAAGCGTTCATACGGTGTACCGCTTGCCGCCTCCATTGCCGGGTACCAGAAATAGCCGCCGAACACCTCATCCGCGCCCTGCCCGGCGAGCACGACCTTGACTTCATCGGCGACGCGCTCGGCGAGCAGATAGAAGGCGATCGCGTCGTGGCTCATCATCGGCTCGCTCATCGCGCCGATGGCCTCGGGCAGGCGCTCGAGCACTTCGTGGTTGCTGATCCGGTAGCGGTGATGCACGGTATGGAAGTGTTCGGCGACCCGATCGGAATACTCGAACTCGTCGGCCTTCTCGCCGGTATCTCCGCCTTCGAGGTCTTCGAAGCCGATGGAGAAGGTGCGCAGCGGCTGCCCTTGCTGCGCCTCCTCGGCCATGAGCGCGACCAGCAGGCTCGAATCGAGGCCGCCGGAGAGCAGCACGCCGACCGGCACGTCGGCGGCTTCGCGCCGTCGCCGGATGGCCTGGGTCAGCAGCAGTCGCGTGGCGGCGAGCCAGTCGGCCTCACTGAGCTCGGCTTGCGGGCGGGTGGCCGCAAGCTGCCAGTAGCGGCGCTGTTTGATCCTGCCTTCGCCGTCGATCAGCCAGGTGGTGGCCGGTGGCAGCTTCTTGATGCCATTGAGCAAAGTGCGCGGCGCGGGTACCACGCTATGCAGACTGAAATAGTGGTGCAGCGCGATCGGATCGAGCGAGGTATCGATACCACCACCGGCGAGCAACGCCTGCACGCTGGAGGCGAAGCGCAGCCGCACACCTTCGAGCGCGTAATACAGCGGCTTGATGCCGAAGCGGTCGCGGGCGAGGAACAGCGTGCCATGGCGCAGGTCGCGGATGGCGAAGGCGAACATGCCGTGGAAATGCTCGACGCATTTTTCGCCCCAGGCGTGATAGGCCTTGAGGATCACCTCGCTGTCGCCCTGCGAGAAGAACGCGTAGCCGAGTTCTTCGAGTTCCTGGCGCAGTTCGCGGTAGTTGTAGATGGTGCCGTTGAACACCAGCACCAGATGCAGCTCGCGGTCGAGCATCGGCTGATGCGCTGCGGCGGAGAGGTCGATGATGGAAAGTCGGCGGTGGCCGAACGCCGCCGGGCCTTCGCTGAAAAAACCTTCGTCATCCGGGCCACGCCGCGTCAGCGCCCGGGTCATCCGCGCGACGGCGTCGGTATCGGCCATGGCCGCGTCGAAGCGCAGCTCGCCGGCAAATCCGCACATGGGGTTTCCTTCGAATGAAAGGTCAGCTACCTGCGATGGTCATCTGTTCGAGCAGGATCGAGCCGACCTGCTTGCCGCCGCGCGTGTCGATATCATTGCCGATGGCGGCGATGCCGGCGAACATCTGGCGCAGGTTGCCGGCGATGGTGATCTCTTCCACCGGGTAGGCGATGCGGCCGTTTTCCACCCAATAGCCGGCGGCGCCGCGCGAATAATCGCCGGTAACGTAATTCACGCCCTGGCCGAGCAGCTCGGTGACCAGCAGCCCGGTGCCCATTTCGCGCAGCAGCCCTGTCAGGTCGTGGCGGCCGGGCCTGACCAGCAGGTTGTGCGCGCCGCCGGCATTGCCGGTGGTCTGCATGCCGAGCTTGCGCGCCGTGTAGGTCGACAGGAAATAGCCCTGCACCACGCCGTCCGCAACAACCTCTCGATCGTGGGTCGCCACGCCATCGTCATCGAAGGGCGAGGAGGCGACGGCAGCCTTGAGATGTGGCCGCTCGCTGATCGCGACGAAATCGGGAAAAATTTTCTGCCCCAGGCTGTTCTGCAGGAACGAGGTCTTGCGGTAGAGCGCGCCGCCGGAGATGGCATGGGTGAAGTTGCCGATCAGGCTGCTGGCCAGGGGCGCCTCGAAAATCACCGGGCACTTGCGCGTCGATAGCTTGCGCGCGCCCAGCCGCGACAGCGCACGGCGCGCGGCATAGTCGCCAATCGCCTCGGGCGGCGAGAATTTCGCGGCATCGCGCCCCGCGGCATACCAGTCGTCGCGCTGCATCTCCTCGCCGCAGCCGGCGATCACCGAGCAGGCGATGTAATGGCGCGAGCTGGGGAAGCCGGCCATGAAGCCGAGGCTGTTGGCGGAAATGAAGTGCGATTGCTGGATGGAGACCGTGGCGCCTTCCGAATTGCATATCAGCGGGCTGACATCGAAGGCGGCCTGTTCGCAACGCCGCGCGATGACAATCGCCTGCTCGACATCGATCGGCCAGGGATGGAAGAGATCGAGATCCGGCACCTGCCTGGCCAGCAGCTCGGCCGCGGGCAGGCCGGCGCAGTCGTCCGCGGCGGTGAAGCGGGCGATCGACAGCGCCGCCTCGACCGTGGCTTCGACCGCTGCCGGTGAAAAATCGGAACTGCTGGCATGGCCTTTCCGCTGGCCGAGATAGATCGTCACGCCGAGGCCCTTGTCGCGGTTGTATTCGATGGTGTCGACCGCCTGCCGGCGGACGCTGATCGACTGGCCGAAACCTTCCGAGACATCCACCTCGCAGGCCGTGGCGCCTCTCTTTTTGGCGTGATCGAGCACCTGTTGCGCGAGCGTGGCGAGCGCTGCCGGAGTGAAGCCAAACCCGTGAGTCATGAAAAGTCCCTGAAGGTCGATATGGATGCGAAGCTATAATCATAGCCGTGAAACCCCTCGACCACGACTACGGCCTTGCCGACCCCTCCCTCGCCACCAGCGCGGAAGAGGCCTTCGACGGGCCGAGTAAATCCGAGCGCAAGCGACAGATGACCGCGCTCCAGGATCTGGGCGCCGAGCTGGTGGCCCTCTCCTCGGACCGGCTGAAAAAAATCGACCTGCCGGAGACCTTGCGCGAGGCCGTGCGCGATGCGCAACGCTTCACCGCGCACGAAGCGAAACGGCGCCAGCTGCAATACATCGGCAAGCTGATGCGCGGCATCGACTGCGCGCCGATCCAGGCCGCGCTCGATGAAATCAAGGGCGTCTCGGCCACGGCCACGATTCGCCTGCAACGTCTCGAACGCCTGCGCGCACGCCTGCTGGAGGATGAAGTCGTGGTCGGCGAGATCCTGCAACAGCATCCCGTCGCCGACGTGCAGCGCCTGCGTCAGTTGCGCCGCAATGCCCTGAAGGAAGCGGAGCGCAACAAGCCGCCGCACGCCTTTCGTGAACTGTTCCGCGTGTTGCGCGAGCTGGAGGAGCAAGAAGTCGGCGCCGATGAGACGGCGGGCGAGGGAACGGATTCCGCTCCGGGGCCGGAATGACGGGGTGAGCGGTTACGTCAAGGCAAAGGCGGCACGAGCCGTTTCTTGCCTTCGGCATCGAGCGCAACAAAGGTCAGCTGGGCTTCGGTGACCTTGACCACCATCGGATGCGCCGGATTGCGTTCGGCATAGACCTGAACATCGATGGTGATCGAGGTGCGGCCGACGCGGATGACTTCGGTATACAGACTGACCTGATCGCCAACCGAAATCGGCTGCTTGAAGACGAACGAATTGACCGCCACCGTCGCCACCCGTCCGCCGGCGCGACGCATCGCGGCATAGCCGCCGGCGATATCGACCTGGGCCATGACCCAGCCGCCGAAGATGTCGCCGACGATATTCACATCGCGCGGCATGGTCACCACGCGCAACTCCGGCACGCCCGGCGGCATGCTGACTTTGTTCTCGCTCATCCGCTTCTCCTGGCTAACTTTCATGATACGGGAAACATCACCCCGCATCATGAAAGTCAGCCCATTCTTGAGCTCCCGCCCCCCTTCGCCCCCTCACGGGGGGTTCCCGATTGGCTCGCTTCGCTCGAACCTTGACGCGATGCCAAATGAGTGAATTTCATTCGTTAACAAAATGCCTGCAGTCCCGTTTGCGCCCGGCCGAGGATCAGGGCGTGGATGTCGTGGGTGCCTTCGTAGGTATTGACCACTTCCAGATTGACCAGGTGGCGGGCGATTCCATATTCGTCCGAGATGCCGTTGCCGCCGTGCATGTCGCGGGCGACGCGGGCGATCTCCAGCGCCTTGCCGCAGGAATTTCGTTTCATCAGCGAGGTGATTTCCGGCGCGGATATCCCCGCATCCTTCATCCGGCCCAGGCGCAAACACCCCTGCAGGCCGAGCGTGATTTCGGTTTGCATGTCGGCGAGCTTTTTCTGGATCAACTGATTGGCGGCCAGCGGCCGGCCGAACTGCCGGCGCTCCAGCACGTAGGCGCGGGCGCGGAACCAGCAGTCTTCCGCCGCGCCGAGCGCGCCCCAACCGATGCCGTAACGTGCCGCATCGAGGCAGGCGAAAGGCCCTTTCAGGCCGCTGACCTCGAGCGCGTTATCGAGCGGGACGAAGACTTCGTCCATCACGATCTGCCCGGTGAGCGAGGTACGCAGGCCGACCTTGCCGGCGATCACCGGCGCCGAGAGGCCGGCCATGCCTTTTTCCAGCACGAAGCCACGAATCTTGCCGGCGTCATCTTTCGCCCAGACGATGAAGACGTCGGCCAGCGGCGCATTGGTGATCCAGGTCTTGCAACCCGAAAGCCGGAAGCCGCCGGGAACGCTCCGCGCGCGGCTGGTCATGCCGCCGGGATCGGAGCCGTGATCAGGCTCGGTGAGGCCAAAGCAGCCGATCTTCTCGCCGCGCGCCAGCGGCGGTAGCAGGCGCTGCCGCATCGCCTCGTTGCCGAACAACGCGATCGGCAACATGACCAGCGAGGATTGAACGCTCATCAACGAGCGGTAGCCGGAATCGATCCGCTCGAGTTCGCGGGCGATGAGGCCATAACTGACGTAGTTCACCCCGGCACCGCCGTATTCCGGGGCGATCGTGGCGCCCAGCAAGCCCCGCTCGCCCATCGCGCGAAACAGGGCGGCTTCGGTGCGCTCCTGGCGAAAATCCTCGAGCACGCGCGGGGCCAGCACGTCCTCGGCAAAATGCCGCGCCGCGTCGCGCACGGCGCGCTCCTCGGGCGTGAGTTGTTGTTCGAGCAGCAGCGGATCGTTCCAGCAAAAGTCGGTCATGGCGGGACGGCGATGGATTGGCGGCGCGGCCAAGTTTATCCCGCACGGCGGACTTTGCGCCGTCCATGGCTTTTCGCGGAGTCAAAAAGCGGACTGTTAGAATCGAACCATGCGCCGCGCCACCGCCCTGCCTCTACCTGCGTCATCGTCCAGATCGCGCCATGACTGGCACACCATTCGCACTCTGCTGCCTTACCTGTGGGCCTGGAAGGGGCGCGTCATTTTTGCGCTGTTCTGCCTGGTCGCGGCAAAACTTGCCAACATCGCCGTGCCGCTGGTGTTCAAGGACATCATCGATGCCTTCACCCTGCCGCGCGCACAGGTCTATCTGCTGGTACCGCTCGGCCTGCTCGCGGCCTACGGTGCGCTGCGCTTTTCCACCGCTCTATTTACCGAGCTGCGCGAGATCCTTTTCGCCCGGGTCACCCAGCAGGCGGTGCGCACCATCTCCCTGCAGGTCTTCGAGCATCTGCACGCGCTCTCCTTGCGCTTCCATCTCGAACGCCAGACCGGGGGACTCACCCGCGACGTCGAACGCGGCACCCGCTCGATCGGTTCGCTGATCACCTACACGCTGTATTCGATCCTGCCGACGCTGCTCGAGATCGCGCTGGTGCTCGGTATTTTGCTCTATCGCTATACCTGGGATTTCAGCCTGATCACCTTCATCACGCTCGTCGCCTACGTCGTCTTCACCATCGTCGTCAGCAACTGGCGCACGCACTTGCGCCGCGCGGTGAATGAGCTCGATTCGGCGGCCAATGTCCGTGCCGTCGATAGCCTGATCAATTTCGAGACGGTAAAATACTTCAACAACGAAGCCTGGGAGCGGGCCCGTTATGACGAACAGATGCAGAAATGGGAAGTAGCGCAGATCAGGAGCCAGGTCTCGCTGTCCTGGCTCAATCTCGGCCAGTCGCTGATCATCGCCGGCGGTGTCTCGCTGATGATGTGGCGTGCCGCCGTCGGTGTCACCGCCGGGCGCATGACGGTGGGCGACATCGTGCTGGTCAATGCCTTCCTGATCCAGCTCTACATGCCGCTCAACCACCTCGGCGTGCTCTACCGCGAGATTCGCCAGGCGCTGACCGACATCGAGCGCATGTTCGCCCTGCTCGATACTCACCGCGAGATCCGCGATGCCGACGATGCCCGCCCGCTGTTTGCCGATGGAATTCCCCGGCCGTGCACCATCGAGTTCGATCATGTCGATTTCAGTTACGAGCCAGCGCGGCAGATACTCTTCGACATCAACCTGAAAGTCGGTGCTGGCAAGACGGCGGCGGTGGTCGGCGAGAGCGGCTCGGGCAAATCCACCCTCGCCCGCCTGCTGTTCCGCTTCTACGATGTCGACCGGGGCGGCATCCGCATCAACGGCAACGACCTGCGTGCCTTGCAGCAGATCAGCCTGCGCGCGGCGATCGGGATCGTGCCGCAGGACACGGTGCTGTTCAACGACACGATCTTCTACAACATCCAGTACGGCCGCCCCACGGCCTCGCGCGAGGAAGTCATCGCCGCGGCGCAGGCGGCACACATCCACGACTTCGTCCTCCGCCTGCCCGATGGATATGACACCCGCGTCGGCGAACGCGGCCTCAAACTTTCCGGCGGCGAGAAGCAGCGCGTGGCCATCGCCCGCACCCTGCTGAAAAACCCGCCGATCCTGATTTTCGACGAGGCCACCTCGGCCCTCGATTCCAAAACCGAAAAGGCAATCCAGGCCGAACTCGACCAGGCCGCCGTCGGCCGCACCACGCTGGTCATCGCCCATCGACTGTCGACCGTGATGAATGCCGACGAAATCCTGGTCATGGATGCCGGACGCATCGTCGAGCGCGGTACCCACCGGCAACTGCTCGCCGCCGCCGGCCTCTATGCCCGCATGTGGGCGCTGCAGCAGCAGGAAGAAAAAACCCCGGCCTGAACATGGCGCGCTGATCCCTCCGCGTCTCACTACCGGCACGCGGCCCCGCGAAGGGAACCCCGTACTTGCCCTCGCCAAGACCGCGCCTCCCCTGCCGGTTCCGCCTGACCGCGGACACCGTGGCGAGGCTCGACGGTTCCGTGTCACATCGGTGTCATCAAGTCTTCATGCGCTTTTGGCACATTGGGGCAGTGATGTCATTCCCCAAGGTGATGCGATGTATCCGATCAAGACCAGCAAGGCGCTGGATGAGCTGAAAACTCGCCAGCATGGCCTCAAGACTTTCCAGCGGACAATGCTTTTGCTGTGCACCGGCCAGCGTAGCCTGAACGAACTTTCCGTGCTCATGAACGGGCCCGTCGACGCCATGGTGAATGAACTCATCGCTTCGGGTTTCCTTGTTCCGGCCCGGCCCCAAGCCACTGCGCAACCCACGCCCCAACCAGCGCCACAGCCTTCACCACCCGCGGCACAACCGGTCGTGGCAGACCAGTTTCTTCACGGCAAGTCGATTGCGGCGGCCCGCATGTACCTGTTCGACATGGCCGAACGCTTTTTCGTCCGCAGCCAGCCTGCGCTGGTCGCCCAGTTGCGGCAGCTCCTGCGCGAGTCCCGTGATACGCAGGCCCTGGTCGAAGTCGCCTGGCTGCTGCTCAGCCACATCGAGGTCGTCGCCGGCGCCGAACGTACCGACGCCGTGCGCCAGCGCCTGTCCACCATGCTGCCCATCGACACACTCGACCTGGCCACGGAACAGTCATAACGGACTGACTTCCATGATGCGGGAAACATCACCCCGCATCATGAAAGTCAGCCCATTCGTAAACTCCCGCCCCCCCCTTCGCCCCCCTCACGGAGGGTTCCCGATTGGCTCGCTTCGCTCGAACCTTGGTGGGATGCCAAATGAGCAAGTTTCACGTTAACAAGCCGGGGATTCGCCTGATCCGGCCCATGAGCTTCTCGACATGCCCGGCCGAGGCCATGCGTATCAATTGAGTGAACCGACTGAATCGCCTGTCCTGCGACAAAATGCCGCGGCGCGGCAGGAAAATCCGGCTTGTAGAATGCAGTATTCCGTTCGCTGCCGAACCCATGCTGTTTTCATTCTCCGCCAACCCGCTGCAACGCCTCGTCGCCCTGCGCTGGATCGAGATCCTGATGATTTCGGCGGCTCTGTTTTTCGTCGGTGGCTACCTGCAACTGAAGCTGCCCTTTGCCGCGTTGTGGGGTATCGTGTTCGTCCTGATCGTGCTCAACGTGGCGAGCCTCGGCCGCCTGAGCACGCTCGGCGAGCCCGGCAGCCGCGAGCTGCTGCTGCAGCTCGCCCTCGATCTGATCGCGCTGGCCGGCCTGCTCTACTTCACCGGCGGCTCGGTCAATCCTTTCGTCTCGCTGCTGCTGCTGCCGCTGACCATCGGCGCCATGCTGCTCTCGCCGATCGATATCGGACTGCTCACGCTGGTGGCGTTCGCCGCTTACGCGCTGCTGATATTTTTCAATGTTCCGCTGCCGCCGCCTTCGGAAAACCTGGCCGGGTTCGATGAGTACCTGCTGACACTGACCGGCGTGGCAAAGGGCCACGAAGCTCACTTGTCCGGCCATGGCTTCGGCTTGCACATTCTCGGCATGCTGCTCAATTTCGTGCTCAGCGCGCTCCTCATCACCCTGTTCGTCAGCCGCATGGCGCAGGCGCTGCGTCGACGCGATGCGCTGCTGGCGGCAACACGCGAACAGGCACTGCGTCACGAGCAGGTGCTGGCGCTCGGCACCCTGGCCGCCGGCGCGGCGCACCAGATGGGCACGCCGCTGACCACGCTGGCCGTCGTCCTCCACGAATTGCGCCTGGCCCATGCCGGGGAAAAAGAGCTGGAAGCCGACCTCGCGCTAATGGAAAACCAGGTGAATAACTGCAAGAACATTCTCTCCGAAATGCTCAGTACCGCCGGGCAGGAACGCCGCGAAAGCGGTGCTTTGGTCACCCTGTCCGAACTGGTCACCCACTGCCTGGATCAATGGCAACTGCTCCGGCCCGCCGCCCGCTGCAGCTTGCTCGCCGTGCCCGCGGAGAAATGCTCATCCAGCCCGCCGCAACTCTTCGCCAACCGCACGCTGGAGCAGGCCATCCTCAATCTGCTCGACAATGCGGCCGACGCCTCGCCCTCCGGTATCGAGGTGCGTTATACCTGGACCGCCGCACATTGCCTGATCGAAATTGATGACAACGGGCCAGGCATCGATGCGGTCCTGGCCGAGGGCCTGGGCAAGACCTTCATCCGTAGCGACAAGGGCGGGTTGGGCATCGGCCTGTTCCTGTCGAACGCCACCATCGAACGCTTCGGCGGCAAGGTCGAGCTCTTGCCGCGGGAATCCGGCGGCACCCATACCCGGATCACCTTGCCGGCGGTCGATTCGTCCGCCATCAGGCCCCTGAAAGAGGAAACCCAATGAAGACTGAAATCACCGGGACCACACCGGTCAACCCAGGCGATGAGTGGCCCAGCCTGCTGCTGGTCGATGATGATGCCGACTTGCGCGAGGTGCTCGGTCGCGCCCTGGGCCGCCGCGGCTTTGCCGTCAGCACGGCGGGCAGCGCCGAAGAAGCGCTTCCCCTCGCCCGCCAGCTGACACCCGAATATGCCGTCATCGACCTGAAAATGCCCGGCGCCTCCGGACTCGATCTGGTCGAAAAACTGATCGAACTCGATGCGCAGACCCGCATCGTCGTCCTCACCGGCTATGCCAGCGTCGCCACTGCGGTCGAAGCGATCAAGCTCGGAGCCACGCACTACCTGGCCAAGCCGGCCAATGCCGATGACATCGTGCTGGCTCTGGGGCGGAGTGGCGGCACCACCACCGTGCCGATCGGCGACTCACCGATGACGGTCGACAAGCTGGAATGGGAACACATCAACAAAGTGCTGGCCGAGCATGACGGCAACATTTCGCGCACCGCGCGTGCGCTCAACATGCACCGGCGTACCCTGCAGCGCAAGCTGACCAAGCACCCCCCAAAATAGCCGGCGTCTCGCCAGCGCCAGCGCTTTGCCTGCTTTGCACTACCTGCGGGTCGCCTGCGGGAACTTTTCGCGGGACAGGAGCCGCCCCATCACAGGCCGGCGTCCAGCCCGCCGCCTTTCAGCGCCGCCTGCACCACACGCCGCGTCAGTTGCGGGGCCAGCATCTCGATGAAGTCGTACTCGAAACTACGCAACCAGGCATCGCTGCGCAGACCAATGCGCGTGGTGTTGGTTTCGAACAGATGATTCGCCGCCAGAGCAACCAGTTCCGTGTCACGCAGCGGATCGAAGGCCATCTCGGCGATGATGCCAACGCCCAGTCCGAGCGCGACGTAGGTCTTGATCACATCGGAGTCGATGGCGGTGAGGGCGACGTTGGGCACCAGCCCGGCACGCTCGAAGGCATGATCGATGTGCGAACGGCCGGTGAAGGTCGCATCGTAGGTCACCAGCGGAAACTCGGCCAGACGCGCCAGACTCAACGAGCCGCCCTCGCCCAGGGGGTGGCCGGCAGGTACCACCACTTTGTGCGACCACTGGTAACAGGGCAGGGTCAGTAGCTCGGTGTGCCCATCGAGCGCCTCGGTGGCGATGCCGATGTCGGCCACTCCGTCCACCAGCCAGTGCGCCACCTGTGTCGGGCTGCCTTGCTGCAGGTGCAACCGAATCGCCGGATGTTGGCGGACGAAGCGCTGGATCACTGGCGGCAGGGTGTAGCGTGCCTGAGTATGGGTGGTCGCAATGGAGAGCAGGCCGCTGGAGCCGGCGGCAAAGTCCTCGCCGACCCGTTTCAGGTTCTGCGTCTCGTGCAGGATTTTTCGCGCCATTTCGATCACCACCTGCCCCGGCGCCGTCACCCCGGTCAGGCGTTTGCCGCTACGCTCGAAAATGGTTATCCCCAGTTCATCCTCGAGCAGGCGGATCTGTTTCGAAATACCCGGTTGCGAGGTGAACAGGACAGCGGCAGCGGCCGAGACATTGAGCCCTTGCCGCTCGATTTCCACCAGATAGCGCAATTGCTGGAGCTTCATGTTTAGATCGTTTGCTTCTATCCAAATAGATCAATGTGATTTTATACACCTATACGAGCATTCTATACTGCGCAGCACCATGGAATTTACCCTCAACCCCGCACTCTCCTTCTCCGGCCTGCTGGTCGGCCTGCTGGTCGGCCTCACCGGGGTCGGTGGCGGCTCACTGATGACGCCGATCCTGGTGCTGCTGTTCGGCTTCAAACCGGCCACGGCCGTGGGTACCGACCTGCTGTATGCGGCCATCACCAAAAGCGGCGGTGGCTGGGTGCACCACAAACACAACAACATCGACTGGCAGATCACCTGGCGTCTCGCCTTGGGCAGCGTTCCTGCTGCCGCCCTTTCGCTTTTCATAATCGCCCACCTCGAACCCGCCAGCAAAAGCACCAGCCATCTCATCACTTCGCTGCTGGGTGTGGCCCTGTTTCTGACCGCCGGCTCGCTGATTTTTCGCCAGCACGTGCTAGCCCTGGCCAAGAAATATTTGAAGCAGAATCTGTCCGCACAACAAGTGGCCCGCCGCACCACCGTGGTCGGCGCCGTGGTCGGCAGCCTGGTGGCCTTCACTTCGGTCGGCGCCGGCGCGCTGGGTGTGACCGCGCTGATCTTTCTCTACCCTCAGCTGGAAGCGCGGCGCATCGTTGGCTCCGACATTGCCCATGCCGTGCCGCTCACCTTTGTCGCCGGCTTCGGTCACTGGTGGCTGGGCAGCGTCGACTTCGTGCTGCTGCTGAACCTGCTCCTGGGTTCCCTGCCGGGCATCATGCTCGGCAGCCATTTCGCCGTACGCGTGCCAGAGCGGCGTCTGCGTTCCCTGCTTGCCACCGTCCTCATGCTGGTGGGCGCTAAACTCATCCTGGCCTGACGGAGACTGCCTGATGTACCACTACGACGACTTCGACCGCAAGATGATCGCAGCCCGGGTCAAGGTGTTCCGCAACCAGACCGAGCGCTTCCTGGCCGGCAAGCTCGGTGAGGATGAATTCCGTCCGCTGCGCCTGAAAAACGGGCTGTACATTCAGCGCCACGGGCCGATGCTGCGCATCGCCATCCCCTATGGCCAGCTTTCATCGCAGCAGATGCGCACACTGGCCTCGATCACCCGCGATTTCGACCGGGGGGTCGGACATTTCACGACACGGCAAAACCTGCAACTGAACTGGGTCAAGCTGCCCGAGGCGCCGGACATCCTCGAACGACTGGCCAGTGTGGACATGCATGCGATCCAGACCTCCGGCAACTGCATCCGCAACATCACCACCGATCCCTTCGCCGGGGTCGCCGCCGACGAAATCGCTGATCCGCGCCCCTGGGCCGAGATCCTGCGGCAATGGTCCACCTTTCACCCCGAGTTCGAGTATCTGCCGCGCAAATTCAAGGTGGCCTTCAACGGTGCGCGGGAAGACCGGGCCGTGCTCCATGCCTATGATCTGGCCTTTCAACTGGTCACCAATGAGGCCGGGGAGTTGGGTTTCACCGTCTATGCCGGTGGCGGCCTCGGCCGCACTCCGCTGCTCGCCCAGAAAATCCGCGACTTTCTGCCCTGGCCGCACCTGTTGACCTACAGCGAGGCCGTGGTGCGGGTCTATAACCGCTACGGGCGGCGCGACAATGTCTGGAAGGCACGGATCAAGATTCTGGTCAAAGCCCTCGGCGGCGCCGAGTTTGCCCGTCAGGTCGAGGAGGAATGGGCGCACTTGAAAGACGGGCCGCAAACGTTGACCGCCGAAGAAGTCGCTCGGGTCAGTGCTTACTTTGCGCCACCGCCCTACGAGCGCCTGGAAAACGAGGACTTGTCCGCCGTGAAGGTGGACAACCCCGCCTTTGCCCGCTGGCTGAGTCGCAACGTCAAGCCGCACAGGGTTGCCGGCTATGCCGTCGTCGTCCTCACCCTGAAGCAGGCCGGATGCGCACCCGGTGATGCCACCACCGAACAGATGGAAGCCGCCGCCCAATTTGCCGACCGTTTCAGCTTTGGTGAAATCCGCACCATGCACGAACAGAATCTGGTGCTCGCCGATGTGCCGCAACGCGAGTTGTTTTCACTCTGGCAGGAAGCTCGCCGCGCCGGTTTGGCCAATGCGACGCACGGTCTGCTGACCGACATGATCGTCTGCCCCGGCGGGGATTTTTGCTCGCTGGCCAACGCCAAATCGATTCCGATCGCCAAGGCGATCCAGGAACGCTTCGACGAGCTCGACTACTTATTCGACATTGGCGATCTGGCGCTCAACATCTCCGGCTGCATGAATTCCTGCGGTCACCACCATCTGGGCAACATCGGCATTCTCGGTGTCGATAAGCACGGCGAAGAGTGGTATCAGATCACGCTGGGCGGCACCCAGGGCAACGCGACGCGTTATGGCGAGGTGATCGGTCGCTCCTTCGCTGCCGCCGAGGTGCCGGAGGTCGTCGAACGACTGATCGCCACCTACCTCGCCCTCCGCCACGAAGGCGAGACCTTCAACGAGACGCTTGCCCGTCTCGGTCTCGAACCCTTCCGCGCGACAGCCTACGCCAAAGATCCCGTGAATGCCGCCGCAGCCGACCAGGAGCTCATCGATGCCTGAACAACTGATCCGCCACGGCCACCTCGAAGCCGACCCCTGGCAACGCGTCGATCCGGCGGCAGATGCCGCCTCATCGACGCTTCCCGACGGACCGATTCTGCTTCCCGCGTCGTTCTGGCTGGCGCATCGCGACACCCTCCGGCAACGCGTCGGTACGATCGGCGTCTCGCTAGCGCCGACTTTTCGCGTCGAAGACCTGGTGCCTGATCTGCGTCTTCTGCCCCTGATCGCCGTCGAGTTTCCCAAGTTCACCGACGGCCGCGGTTATTCGACGGCCCGGCTGCTCCGCGAACGGTACAATTACTCGGGCGAGCTGCGCGCGGTCGGCGATATCGGCCGTGACCAGTTGTTCTTTCTCCGCCGCGCGGGCTTCGATGCCTTCCTGATTCCAGAAAGCCGGGACGCGAACGATGCCCTGCTGGGTCTGGCCGATTATCCGGGGGCTTATCAAGCGGCGGTCGGTCAGCGCCTGCCACATTTTCGCCGCCGCTTCGGCTGAGGTTTTCCAAGCATGCTGCCCGACACGTCATCGGTTCAACCCGAGCAACTGACCACCAAAACCGCGGCGGTCGTCGCCCTGCTTGCCACCGCCGTGCGCGATTTCTCGCCGGTCGCGTTTGCCAACAGCCTGGGCGCCGAGGACATGGTGCTGACCGACATCATCTGGCGCAAGCAGCTTGAGATAGATATTTTTTCGCTCGATACCGGCCGCCTGCCCGCGGAAACCTACGATCTCATCACCCGTGCCGAACGGCACTACCGCCGTCGCATCAAGATCATCTTTCCGCATCCGGCAGACGTCGAGGCCTGCGTCCGGCACTATGGGATCAACGGCTTCTATGACTCGATCGAAGCGCGCAAGGCCTGCTGTCATGCGCGCAAGGTCGCGCCCCTGGAACGCGCTCTGGCCGGCAAGCGGGCCTGGATTACCGGCTTGCGGGCGACGCAAGCCATGACCCGCGAAGGGCTGCAGCCGATCGCGCCCGACCCGCAGCACGGCATCGCCAAGATCAGCCCGCTGGCGGACTGGAGCGAGGCCGAGGTCTGGGCTTACCTGCGTGCGCACGACGTGCCCTATAACGCCCTGCACGAACAAAATTATCCCAGCATCGGCTGCGCGCCCTGCACGCGCGCCATCGCCCCCGGCGAAGATATTCGCGCCGGCCGCTGGTGGTGGGAAAATCCGCAAACCAAAGAGTGCGGCCTGCACCTGGTCGACGGCCGCCTGCAACGCATCAAGAAAGAGGAAACACCCGTATGAGCAGTCAGGCGTTATCACATCGACCGGCGGCGCTATCCCATCTGGACTGGCTGGAAGCCGAGTCGATTTATATTTTACGCGAGGTCGCCGGCCAATGCGCCAATCCGGCGCTGCTGTTTTCCGGCGGCAAGGATTCCATCGTTTTGCTGCGTCTGGCCGAGAAGGCTTTTCGCCCGGGACGCTTTCCCTTTCCATTGCTGCATATCGATACCGGGCATAACTATCCGGAAGTGATCGAATTCCGTGATCGTCGCGCCCGCGAACTGAGCGAGCGCCTGATCGTGCGCTCGCTCGAAGATTCGATGCGGCGCGGCACGATCGTGCTGAAAGCGGCGGATGAATCCCGCAACAAGCATCAGTCGATAACGCTGCTCGAAGCCATCGAGGAATTCGGTTTCGATTGCTGCATCGGCGGCGCGCGGCGTGACGAAGAGAAGGCACGGGCCAAGGAACGGATTTTTTCCTTTCGCGATGAATTCGGTCAGTGGGATCCGAAAAACCAGCGACCCGAGCTATGGGATCTCTACAACGCCCGCGTGCACAAGGGCGAGAACATTCGCGCCTTTCCGATCTCGAACTGGACCGAACTCGATGTCTGGCAATACATCGAGCGCGAGAAACTCGACTTGCCTTCGATCTATTTCGCTCATCGGCGCCCGATCGTGCGCCGCAACGGACTGCTCCAACCCATCACCGCGCTGACTCCCGCCAGGACGGATGATGTGGTCGAGGAGCTGATGGTGCGCTTTCGCACGGTCGGCGACATTCCCTGTACCGCCCCGGTCGAATCCGCCGCCGACACCACGGCCAAGATCATTCTCGAGACGGCCGAGACGACGATCACCGAACGTGGCGCAACCCGCCTGGATGACCAGACCTCGGAAGCCTCGATGGAACAACGCAAGAAGGAAGGATATTTCTGATGAGCGCAGTCGAACTCCTGCCCGAATGCCAGCCGCCAGTCGATACCGGCCTGCTGCGCTTTCTGACCTGCGGCAGCGTCGATGATGGCAAGAGCACCCTGATCGGCCGTCTGCTTTTCGACACCAAAACCATCCTCGCCGACACGCTCTCCGCCATCGCGCGCACTTCGGAACGACGGGGGCTCGAGGCAGTCGATCTGTCCCTGCTGACCGATGGCCTGCAAGCCGAGCGCGAGCAGGGCATCACCATCGATGTCGCCTACCGATATTTCACGACCGGCACCCGCAAGTACATCATCGCCGATGCCCCCGGCCATGAGCAATATACCCGCAACATGGTGACGGCCGCCTCCACCGCCAGCCTGGCCATCATCCTGATCGATGCGCGCAAGGGTCTGTTGACGCAGACCCGGCGCCACTCCTATCTAGCCCACCTGATGGAGATTCCGCACCTCGTGGTTGCCATCAACAAGATGGACCTGGTCGGCCATGCCGAGGATGTGTTCGACCGCATTCGCAGCGACTACCTGGCCTTCGCCCGGCAACTTGGAATCGCAGAAGCTACCTTCATTCCACTCTCGGCGTTGAATGGCGACATGGTGGTCGACCGAGGGGATGCCATGGCCTGGTACGAGGGGCCGACCTTGCTGGAGCTACTTGAATCCGTTCCCACCGTGTTTAGCGAAACCGATCAGCGTTTCCGTTTTCCTGTTCAGTATGTCTGCCGTCCACAGCGTGCCGATGACCCGGTATTGCATGATTTTCGCGGCTTCATGGGGCGCATCGAATCCGGCGAGATTCATAGGGGGGATGAGGTTCTCGTGCTTCCGGCTGGCATCAAATCACATGTCAAGGACATTCACCTCCTTGATCAGTCACTGCCCTCCGCTATCGCCGGCCAGTCGGTCACTCTGCTGCTCGAAAATGAAATCGACGTCTCGCGAGGCGACATGATCGTACGGCCGCAAGAGTCGGCGCTGGTGACACGGCAAATCGAGGCCATGGTCTGCTGGCTTTCCGAGACTCCGCTGGACCCGCAACGTAAATATGTCATCCGGCAGACGACGCGCCTGAGCAAGGCCGCCATTTCGAGCATTGATTTTCGCGTCGACATCAACTCTCTCGAGCAGATGCCGGCAGATCACCTGGCGATGAATGATATCGCCCGGGTGTCCTTTCGTCTGGCACAACCACTGTGCGTGGATGCCTATAGCCGGAACCGGGCAACGGGCGCCTTCATCGTGATCGACGATACGACAAACAATACCGTCGCCGCCGGGATGATTCTCTGACGGGATCCACGATCCGGGAGAATCATGAAAAGTAAAAAGCCAGGCAATGCCTGGCTTTTTACTTTGGCTGCTTAACCGGATCTGGTTTACTCTGCGGCAAGACCGGTATCCGGCTCGATGCCCTCGGGGCGATCCAGTAGTTCGACAAAGGCCATGGGCGCATTGTCGCCGACCCGGAAACCCATTTTCAGAATGCGCAGATAGCCTCCATTACGGCTGGCATAGCGCGGGCCAAGTTCGTTGAACAGCTTGCCGACGATATCGCGATCCCGCGTCCGGTCAAAGGCAAGGCGACGATTGGCGAGGCTAGGCTTCTTGCCCAGGGTGATCAGAGGCTCGACCACTCGGCGCAGTTCCTTCGCCTTTGGCAGCGTTGTCTTGATTGCCTCATGACGCAACAATGAAACCGCCATGTTGCGCAGCATCGCCAGGCGATGCGAGGAAGTTCGGTTAAGTTTTCGTAATCCGTTACCGTGACGCATGATTGACCTCTTTTATTGCGGCTGCCGCACACTGCAAACAGCCGGTTAATGGTTATCTAGAGATATTGAAACCCGGATGCGCAAAGCAATGCTTATGCAGAACGCCCCAGTCCTTCGGGTGGCCAGCCTTCAAGGCGCATGCCCAATGTCAGGCCGCGCAACGCCAGAACTTCCTTGATTTCATTGAGTGACTTTCGACCCAGATTAGGTGTCTTCAGGAGTTCGATTTCTGTACGCTGGATCAGATCGCCAATGAAATAGATGTTTTCGGCCTTGAGGCAATTGGCAGAACGCACAGTCAATTCCAGATCATCCACCGGACGCTCCAAAAGCGGATCGATAGTCGATGCCTTCGGTGCTTCCGAAGCGGCGGGAAGACCTTCAAGGTCGGCGAAGAACGACAATTGCTCCATCAGAATACGCGCCGCGATACGAATCGCTTCCTCGGCATTGTCGATTGCCCCGTTGGTCTCGATATCGAGAATCAATTTATCCAGATCAGTACGTTTTTCCACCCGCGCGGATTCCACGGCATAGCTGACACGACGTACCGGACTGAAGGAAGCATCAAGCATGATCTGCCCGATCATCTTGTTTTCACGTGAGATCTGACGTTGGTTGGCTGCGACGTACCCACGGCCTGACTCGATGCGAATCTGCATCTTCAACTGCCCCCCGGGGGCCAGGTGAGCAATCACATGGTCAGGATTGACAATTTCAATATCATGCCCACACTCGATATCAGCTGCCGTCACCACTCCCTCACCGGATTTGGCCAGAGTCAGTACTGCTTCACGCCGGGTGTGCATCTTGAACACAACCCCTTTGATATTCAAGAGAATATCGACTACATCCTCGCGGATACCGTCTAGTGTGGAATTCTCGTGCAGAACACCGTCGATAGCAACCTCGGTTGGCGCCACTCCCTCCATCGAGGAGAGTAGAACCCGCCGTAATGCGTTACCCAAAGTGTGGCCAAAACCGCGCTCGAAGGGTTCCATAACCACCCGGGCATGAAGCGGCGAAAGCTGCTGGACATCGATACTGCGAGGTTTAAGGAGTGTTTGCATTATTGCTTTCCTTCAAATGGGAAACGCCTGACGTCCGCGAGACGTCAGGCGTAAAGCTGTTTTTTAGCGAGAATACAATTCGACGACCAGGCCTTCGCTGATCGAAGCTGGCAAATCCTGCCTTGCGGGATAAGATTTGAAAACACCCCGTCCATCCTTAATATCAACCTCAAGCCACTCCGGGAAGCCCCGAGACTGGGCGGCTTCGAGCGCAGCCTTGGTACGAAGCTGCTGTCTCGTTTTATCCAACAGTTGGATGACGTCACCTGGCCGGCAACAAAAAGACGGAATATCCACCTTCTTGCCATTGACCAGCACACCGTTATGCCGAACAACCTGACGCGCCTCGGCTCTCGAAATTCCAAAACCCATGCGGTAAGCTACGGTGTCAAGACGACCTTCAAGCAATTGCAGCAAATTCTCGCCGGTTGCTCCCTTTTTACGGTCAGCAACGGAAAAAACCTTACGGAATTGCCGTTCCAGCACACCATAAATGCGACGAATTTTTTGTTTTTCGCGCAACTGCGTTCCATACCCCGAAAGCCGCTGTCCAGATTTCTGGCCATGCTGTCCCGGGGCATAAGCGCGTCGCTCTACAGAGCACTTATCGGTAAAACATTTCTCGCCTTTAAGAAAAAGCTTTTCGCCTTCACGACGACACTGACGGCACTTGGCATCAAGATTACGGGCCATTACGGTTTATCCTCTGTTTTCTTAAATTCTGCGGCGCTTCGGTGGCCGGCATCCATTATGGGGAATAGGCGTGATATCAGTAATACTGGTGATCTTCATGCCTAAGGCATTGAGCGCCCGCACAGCAGATTCACGACCCGGACCCGGCCCCTTGATACGAACCTCAAGATTCTTGACACCACATTCCACAGCTACTTTTCCTGCTGCCTCAGCCGCAATCTGGGCCGCAAAAGGTGTCGACTTCCGGGACCCCTTGAATCCAGCTCCACCTGAGGTTGCCCAGGAGAGCGCATTCCCCTGGCGATCCGTAATGGTAATAATCGTGTTGTTGAAGGATGCGTGAACGTGAGCCACGCCTTCAACAACATTTTTCTTGATTTTCTTTCTAACTTTTGTCGCAGTCTTAGCCATTTAATTAGTCCCTGGATTACTTCTTGGCGGCAGCAATTGCCTTACGCGGGCCCTTTCGGGTTCGCGCATTAGTACGTGTCCGTTGGCCACGCACTGGCAACCCACGACGATGGCGCACACCCCGATAGCAACCCAGATCCATGAGGCGCTTGACACTCATTGTCACCTCGCGGCGCAAGTCGCCCTCTACCGTGAATTTGCCAACCTCATCACGAAGGCGCTCCATCTCTCTGTCGTTGAGTTCTTTCACCTTTGTCGAGCGCTTGATACCAGCTGCATCGCAAATTTTCTGTGCACGAGTACGACCAATTCCAAAGATTGCAGTCAATGCAATCTCGGTATGCTGGTGATTTGGAATATTAACGCCTGCTATCCGAGCCATGTGTCTACCTGTTTGTCTCTCTTCGAGAAGTTATTTGTCAACAAAACTAAAACGCGAAATTATATCCGATGCCAGTTTCTCAATCAACCTTGGCGCTGCTTGTGCCGCGGATCCGTGCAAATAATCCTGACGACACCTTTTCGCCTGATCACTTTGCAATTGCGGCAGATACGCTTGATCGAAGCCATGACTTTCATAAGAATCCTTTCCGATATATGGACGTTTATTTTGCACGAAACACTATTCGACCCTTATTTAAATCATAGGGCGTCAACTGTACTGTGACCTTGTCTCCGGGGAGAATTCGTATGTAATGCATGCGCATCTTCCCGGAAATATGGCCAAGTAACACATGCCCATTCTCCAGCTTGATCCGGAATGTGGCATTCGGAAGATTCTCGATGACCTCTCCCTGCATCTCAATAACATCTTCTTTAGACATGCTTCATCGAGCTGAGAGTCCCGATCCCTTGAAATTCGCCTTCTTCAGAAGACTCTCATACTGATGAGACATGATATATGCCTGAACTTGAGACATGAAATCCATTGTGACTACGACGATAATCAATAAGCTCGTGCCACCAAAATAAAAAGGCACATTCCATTTAATGATAAGAAATTCAGGCAACAAGCATACGATGGTCACATACGCAGCCCCGACAAGCGTCAGGCGGGTGAGTATCTTGTCGATATAACGTGCCGTTTGATCGCCGGGCCTTATCCCAGGAATGAAGGCGCCACTCTTTTTCAAGTTATCGGCTGTTTCTTTTGAGTTGAAAACCAACGCGGTATAAAAAAAACAGAAAAATACAATCGCTGTAGCATAAAGCATCACATAGACAGGTTGCCCGGGAGCAAGTGCAGATGCTGCATCCTTCAACCAGCGCAGACTTTCTTCACTCCCGAACCAACTGGCGGCCGTGGCCGGAAATAAGATGATGGAAGAAGCAAAAATGGGAGGAATGACGCCCGACATGTTTAACTTGAGCGGCAAATGTGAACTTTGCCCACCATAAATTTTGTTTCCAACCTGCCTTTTGGCATAGTTAACCAGGATCTTTCTTTGTCCTCTTTCGACAAAGACAACAAATGCTGTAACCAACATTACGAGGATAACGATAAATAAAGCAGAAACTGGATGCATTGCTCCTGTGCGAACGAGCTCAAATAATCCACCAAGCGCATTGGGTAAACCAGCCGCAATCCCCGCAAAAATAATTATCGAAATCCCATTGCCAAGACCACGTTCAGTAATTTGTTCGCCGAGCCACATGAGAAACATCGTACCCGTCAACAGCGTCATGACAGTAACGAAACGAAACATCAAGCCTGGATCAAGTACAAGGCCTGCCTGTGACTCGAGAGCAATAGCAATGCCAATCCCCTGAAACAGCGCCAAGGCCACGGTACCATACCGTGTGTATTGCGTGATCTTGCGACGTCCAGCCTCACCCTCCTTTTTCAAGGTCTCCAATGAGGGAACTGCAATCGTCATCAACTGCATGATGATCGACGAGGATATGTAAGGCATTATCCCCAGGGCAAAAATCGTAAATCGAGAAAGCGCGCCGCCGGAAAAAAGGTTAAAGACACCGAGAATCCCGCCCTGCTGTGATTGGAACAACTCGGCCAACCGTACCGGATCAATTCCTGGAACCGGAATATGAGCACCTATGCGGTAAACAACAAGGGCACCCAACAAGAACAACAGACGACTCCACAGATCCCCGTATTTTCCAGCTTTTCCCAATGGCGATGTGTTTGGATTTGCCACGAATTCTTTCCAATAAAGCTATCAAGCAACCGCAATGTCGACTACAGAACCACCCGCAGCCTCAATGGCAGCACGTGCTCCTTTGGTTGCGCCAACACCTTTGAGGATAACTTTTCGATTCACCGTCCCGGATAAAATAACCTTCGCTGACAATGCATCAAGAGGCACCACACCAGTTTGCTTTAGCGTTAGAAGATCAATTTCGTCAAGTGCAATTTTATCAAGATCGGATAATCGAACTTCCACATTCCGACTTGCCGTCAGGGAGACAAATCCTCTTTTTGGCAATCGCCGCTGGAGAGGCATTTGGCCTCCTTCGAATCCGACTTTGTGGTAGCCACCCGCTCGTGATTTCTGCCCTTTGTGGCCACGTCCCGCAGTTTTCCCCAAACCACTACCGATACCGCGACCAACCCGTTTCGGTGCATGTTTGGAACCAGCACAGGGCTTTACATTATTAAGCTTCATCTTGAGTTACCTTTAAACTTCACACTTCAACAAATAAGCGATCTTGCGGACCATTCCCCGAATTGCCGGGGTATCTTCCAGCACCGACGAACTGTTGAGCCTGCGTAAGCCCAAACCCCGAACAGTTGCCCGGTGATCCTTTTTGGTACCGATCACGCTTTTGACAAGAGTAACCTTCAAAGTTTTTGTAACCATTCATCACTCCAGAATATCTGCCACGGATTTCCCGCGTTTTGCTGCTATTTCGGCCGGAGTGTTCATCGCAAGCAATCCATGGAGAGTTGCGCGCACAACGTTGTATGGGTTTGTCGAGCCAATGGTCTTGGCTACAACATCAGTGATCCCCATCACCTCAAAAACCGCACGCATCGGCCCGCCAGCAATTACTCCCGTACCGGCAGAAGCGGGAGAAAGGAGCACCTTGGTCGCCCCATGACGCCCAATTACCGAATGGTGCAAGGTGCCTTCTTTCAGATTGATCTTGACTATCTTGCGGCGCGCTTCCTCCATCGCTTTTTGAATTGCGACAGGGACTTCACGGGATTTGCCTTTCCCCATGCCAACACCGCCATCACCATCACCAACAACCGTGAGCGCAGCAAATCCGAGAATGCGGCCACCTTTTACAACCTTTGTTACGCGGTTGATGGAGACCATTTTCTCACGCATCCCATCATCACGCTCTTCTTGAGCCTGCTGCGGTTTTCTACCTTGAGGTTTAGCCATTTACATTCTCACTTAAAACTTGAGACCGCCCTCTCGGGCAGCGTCAGCCAGCGCCTTAACGCGACCATGGTAATGAAATCCTGAACGATCAAATGCAACCTGCTCAATGCCAGCAGCCTTCGCACGCTCCGCGATAAGACTACCAATCACTTTCGCCGCATCAATATTTGATCCATTTTGCAACTTAGCCTTGATTACCGACTCCATCGTTGATGCCGATGCAATAACTTTGGTTCCGCAGCCGGAAAAAATCTGCGCCGAAATATGTAAACTACTACGGTGAACCGCGAGCCTGATCATTTTTAGCTCAGCAATCTTGGCACGTGTCTTACGTGCTCTACGCTGGCGTACTTGCTTCTTTTCCATAATTCAGCGCCTCGCCTATTTCTTCTTGGTTTCTTTGATTACAACCACTTCATCGACATACCTTACCCCCTTGCCCTTGTATGGCTCTGGAGGACGATAGGCTCGAATTTCAGCAGCCACCTGGCCAACAGCTTGCTTGTCGACCCCTTTGATAAGAATTTCTGTCTGCGTCGGCGTCTCGACTTTTATACCTTCAGGCATTGAATACACAACCGGATGCGAAAATCCCAAGGACAAGTTCACCTTGCTACCCTGTGCCTGGGCTCTGTATCCAACACCAACCAATGTCAGTTTCTTTTCATAACCCTTAGTAACACCGGTAACCATGTTGCTTATCAACGCCTTCATGGTTCCTGACATGGCATCTGAATTGGGAACATCCCTGATTGCGCGACAGTAGATTTTTCCGCCGTCACGCTCTACCAGCACAGAAGGCAGTACGAACTGCTTCAACGTTCCAAGAGGTCCCTTGACAGAGATCTCTGTGGGATTCAGGGAAATTTCGACATTACTTGGTAAATCAACAGGATATTTAGAGATACGAGACATGAGTCCGGTCCTTACGCAACGATACAGAGAACTTCACCACCAACATTCGCGGACTTTGCCTTCCGGTCGGTCATGACGCCCTTTGGAGTAGATATGATCGCGATCCCCAGCCCATCCATGACTCTTGGAAATTCATCTTTTCCTCTATAGACCCGGAGTCCCGGCCTGGATATGCGTTCTATTTTTTCGATAACAGGCTGCCCGGCGTAGTACTTGAGGACAATATCGAGTTCCTGCTTAGCCCCATTGGTCCGGACACTGAATGCATCGATATATCCCTCGTCCTTCAAAACACTGGCAATGGCAAGCTTGAGCTTCGAGGAAGGCATCGAAACCATGCTCTTCTCAGCCATCTGCGCATTACGAATACGAGTCAGCATATCGGCTACTGGATCAGTCATACTCATTTCGCTCCCCCTCCCTTACCAGCTCGCCTTGATCATGCCTGGCACTTCACCACGCATGGCCATTTCTCGTAATTTATTGCGACACAATCCAAACTTGCGAAATACACCACGCGGACGACCGGTTAACGCGCAACGATTACGTTGACGCGACGGGCTTGAATTTCTCGGCAAGGCTTGAAAGCTCATACGAGCCTCATTTCTCTGCTCGTCAGAAAGTTCCAGATTATTAATTACCGCTAGAAGCTCAACACGTCTTTTGGCGTATTTTGCTACGGCTTTAGCTCGTTTTTTCTCGCGGTTTATCAAAGACAATTTCGCCATATATCACTCAATTTCTAAATGGGAACTTAAATGCAGCAAGAAGAGCCCTTGCCTCCTCATCACTCTTCGCCGTAGTGGTAATGCTAATGTTCAGGCCCCGCAACGTATCGATCTTGTCATACTCAATCTCAGGAAAAATAATCTGCTCTTTAACACCAACGTTGTAATTACCTCGCCCATCAAACCCCTTGCCAGAAACACCACGGAAATCACGAATTCTTGGCATGGCGACGCTTACCAGGCGATCGAGGAATTCATACATCTTGCTTCCACGCAATGTCAGCATGCACCCGATAGGGTAGCCTTCACGAATCTTGAAACCAGCGATTGCCTTACGCGCCTTGGTAACGACAGGTTTTTGACCGGCAATTTTTGCCATGTCAGCCACGGCATAATCAAGAACTTTTTTGTCCCCCACAGCCTCGCCAACACCCATATTCAGAGTAATTTTGGTAATCCTGGGGACCTCCATGACAGACTCATATCCGAACTTTGTCTGGAGCTCAGGCAATACCACTTGTTTATAAAAATCTTGCAAACGCGCCATTACTATTATCCTTTTAGATCAACAGGATCACCGTTTGATTTAAAAACCCTCGTTTTGCGGCCGTCAGCCTGCATCTTGAAGCAAGCTTGATCAGCCTTTTGCACCACAGGATTGAAAAGCGCCACATTAGAGATGCTTAATGGACTTTCTTTTTCAGAAACACCGCCCTGAATGCCTTTCGCTGGGTTAGGCTTGACGTGTTTTTTTACCTTATTGACACCGCCAATAAGTACAGAATCCGAACCAACCCACGAAAGGATGGATCCACGCTTTCCCTTTTCTCTGCCGGAAATAACGATTACGCTATCGCCTTTTTTTAATTTACTCATGGGGTCATCCTCAGAGAACTTCTGGCGCAAGCGATACAATTTTCATGAAACGCTCTGTACGCAGCTCTCGCGTTACCGGTCCAAAAATACGAGTACCAATCGGCTCCATCTTATTATTCAGTAAGACAGCTGCATTACCATCAAACTTAATCAAGGAGCCATCATTGCGGCGAACACCTTTTGCCGTTCGAACAACAACCGCACTATAGACCTCGCCTTTTTTGACTCGACCACGAGGTGCAGCGTCTTTTATGCTTACTTTAATCACATCCCCAATGCCCGCATATCGACGCTTCGAACCACCGAGAACTTTGATGCACATGACAGAACGCGCACCAGTGTTGTCGGCGACATTCAGTAGAGTTTGCATTTGAATCATTTTGTTCTTTCTCCAACTTAATTCGCGGGAGCGTAGATAATCCCTCGATCAGTCTTGGAGCCCGCTTGGGGCCAGAATGCTGATGCTACCTTACCTAGGTTCGCACAAGCTGCTAACAACAATTGTTAAGTATAGCACCACTTAACCTAAATCACACGAAAATTTTACAAATTACTCGTTCAGTTTTCGTTCTCGACTTATTCACTCTTGGCTTTTTCAAGCACCGACGTCACTTTCCATGCTTTGGTTCTTGAAATCGGAGCGCATTCCTCAATCTGGACGAGATCACCAAGAAAAGTCTCAACTTCTTCAACGTGAGCATGGTACTTTTTCGACCGAGTTAGAATCTTCCCAATCAAAGGGTGCTTAACTTTTCGTTCAATTAAGACGGTGACTGTCTTAATCATCTTATCTGATACCACACGCCCTTGCAGAGTGCGCTTGACAGATTGAGTAAAATCACGAGTCATTTCGTTATCGCCTTTTCATGCTGAATTGTCTTGATCCGAGCAATATCTCTGCGCGTCTTCACAATTTGACTCGTGTTAGATAACTGCTGAGTAGCAACTTGCATCCGAAGACTAAATTGCACTTTGCGCAAATCCAGGAGCTCCTTTTGAATTTCAGTATCATTTTTGCTGCGTAATTCTTTAATTTTCATGACTTACCCCAAGTGACGGGTTACAAAAATCGTCTCCAATGGAAGCTTTGCGGCGGCGAGGCGAAAGGCTTCACGTGCCAAGGTCTCATCAACACCATCCATTTCGTATAAAACTTTTCCTGGTTGAATTTCAGCAACCCAGTATTCTGGTGAACCTTTACCATTACCCATTCGAACCTCAGCCGGCTTCTTTGAAATAGGTTTATCAGGAAAAATTCGAATCCATATCCGGCCACCACGCTTGATATGCCTGGTCATTGCTCTTCGTGCCGCCTCAATCTGTCTGGCAGTCAATCTCCCGCGCCCAATAGCCTTCAACCCATACTCGCCGAAGCTGACTTTGGCTCCACGAGTTGCAAGGCCGGTGTTTCTACCTTTTTGTTCTTTGCGATACTTCCTTCTAGAAGGCTGTAACATTGATCACCCCTTTGTTTCATCACCTGCACTGACATCCACCGCGGTTTTGGCTACAGATTTTCGTATGCGTTTAACCGGGGGCTTGGGTGCAACAACATCTGTCCCTGCTGTCGATTCTTCTACTTTTTGAATCACGCCAACAATATCTTTCGATCCGCCAACCACACTCTTAGTTTTCGCTGCTACATGACGGGAATTTTTGACTTCATCTGCCGTTGGAATACTGGCGACTTCATGAATATCATTTCGAGTCGCCATTTCGCCTTTATAAACCCAGACCTTTATCCCAATGATCCCATAAGTAGTTTTTGCCTCAGATGTTCCATACTGGATATCAGCGCGCAATGTATGCAACGGAACCCGCCCTTCCCGATACCATTCACGGCGGGCAATCTCTGCTCCATTAAGCCGGCCAGAGCTCATGATTTTAATTCCCTGAGCTCCAAGACGCATTGCATTTTGCATTGCCCGCTTCATTGCTCTACGAAACATGATTCTTTTCTCTAGCTGCTGAGCTATCGAATCAGCGATTAATTGTGCATCAATCTCTGGCTTCCGGATTTCCTCAATGGTCACATGGACGGGAACTCCCATTTTCCGCTGAAGATCAATCTTCAGCTGCTCTATGTCCTCTCCCCGCTTGCCAATCACCACACCAGGGCGAGCACTATAGATTGTTACCTGAGCATTCTTGGCAGGCCTCTCAATAACAACCCGACCTACTGATGCATGTGCCAATTTGCTTTTCAAGAAATCCCGTACATCAAGATCTTCCTTTAGCATCTGAGGAAATGTCTTGCTATTTGAGTACCAACGTGAAGACCAATTACGCGTGACGGACAATCGGAATCCTGTTGGATGTATCTTCTGTCCCATAGGTTTACTCCCCAACCGTCACATAAATGTGACATGTTGGTTTTAATATCTTGTTACCACGCCCTTTCGCACGAGCCGTAAATCTTTTCAAAATAGTGCCTTTCTCAACATATATTTTCAAAATTTTCAACGCATCTATGTTTGCACCATCATTGTGTTCCGCATTTGCAACAGCCGACTCAAGAACTTTTTTAATAACTTCTGCCCCTTTTTTTGGTGAGAAGGTCAGCACATTCAGCGCGTGATCAACTGTCTTACCTCTGATCAAATCCGCCACTAGTCTGCCCTTCTGCGGGGACAAACGAACACCTCTTAAGCTCGCATTAGTTTCCATTTGCTTTACCTCTTAGCGACAGCTTTTTTGCCGCCCGTATGGCCCTTGAAAGTTCTAGTAAGAGCGAACTCGCCAAGCTTATGGCCAACCATATTTTCAGATATATACACCGGGATATGCTGCTTTCCGTTATGAACTGCAATCGTAAGTCCAATAAAGTCAGGCAATATTGTTGAACGTCGAGACCAAGTCTTGATCGGTCGTTTATCCTTTGAATTTCTCGCGACATCTACCCGCTTTAATAGATGTCCGTCAACGAAAGGTCCCTTTTTAATAGAACGCGCCATGAATCAGCCCCTTAACTTAACGCTTGTAACGACGCTGAACGATCATTGCGTCTGTTCGTTTATTGTTTCTTGTCCTGTAACCTTTAGTTGGCGTGCCCCAAGGACTCACCGGCACACGCCCCTCGCCAGTCCGCCCTTCACCCCCACCGTGAGGATGATCAACAGGATTCATTGCCACCCCACGCACAGTTGGCCTGATCCCACGCCAACGCTGGGCACCGGCCTTGCCTATCTTTCGCAAGCCATGTTCTTCATTGCCGACTTCACCAATAGTTGCACGACATTCAACATGAATTCGACGAATCTCGCCTGATCTTAGACGAATCTGGGCGTAAACCCCCTCGCGCGCCAAGAGTTGAACAGAAGTACCCGCAGACCTGGCTAACTGCGCCCCTTTACCCGGGACGATTTCAAGACAATGAATGGTTGTTCCAACTGGAATATTTCGCAGAGGCATGGCATTCCCAGATTTGATTGGTGCATCAGCACCACTTATAACAGACTGGCCGACTGCCATACCCTTCGCCGCTACGATGTAACGACGCTCACCATCCGCATAAAGAACAAGGGCAATGTTTGCCGAGCGATTTGGATCATATTCAATACGCTCAACCTTCCCTGAAACACCATCTTTATTCCTACGAAAATCTATGATCCGGTAATGTTTCTTATGCCCGCCACCCATATGACGAGTAGTAATCCTGCCATGCGCATTGCGACCCGCAGTCTTTACTTTTTTCTCGACCAAATCATCATGAGGGCGCCCTTTATATAGCTCTTTGTTTACAACTTTGACGACAGCGCGCCTTCCCGGAGAAGTTGGGTTAACTTTTACCAACGCCATTTAAGTTCCGCTCCCTTCTGTGAAGCTTATTTCCTGCCCCGACTGGAGGCAAACAAATGCCTTTCTAAGATCACTACGATGGCCGATTGTGCGGCCAACACGTTTTACTTTTCCTTTGGCGTTTGACACCTGAACAGATTTAACAGAAACCTTGAACAGGAGCTCAACGGCAGCTTTGATCTCGGGCTTCGTAGCACTTGGTAGCACTAAAAAGATGACTTGATTCCGCGTGTCGGCCACATACGTGGCCTTCTCAGAAACCTGAGGGGCTACCAGAATCTGGAGCAGTCGCTCTTCATTAAAACTCTGACTCATGCCAGTATTTCCTCCATCTTAGCGACCGCCGACTTGGTTAGAATCACATTCGGAAAGCGAACTAGCGAGACCGGATCAGCCTGATGGGGCTCAAGCACCAATACGTTGGGCAGATTCCTAGATGCCAATAACAGATTGCTATCAACGACGTCGGAAATGATCAGGACTTTATCCATTCCCATTTCTTTTATTTTTTGCGACACAAGACGGGTTTTCGGGGCGCCTACTATGAAATCCTCAACAACAACCAATCGCCCCTCTCTGACAAGTTGCGAAAGAATCGCCGCAATACCCGCCCGGTACATCTTTCGATTAATTTTCTGTGCAAAATTCTCATTTGGCGAATTCGGGAATGCACGACCACCACTGCGCCAAAGCGGTGAAGATGTCATGCCTGCACGCGCCCGTCCCGTCCCTTTTTGCTTGAAAGGCTTTTTTGTACTGTGATGGACTTCCTCACGATTTTTTTGTTTTCTGTTACCGGAACGTGAGTTAGCTTGATAAGAGACTATCACTTGATGAATCAGCGACTCATTAAACTCCCTGCCAAACAGCAAGTCGGACACAGCAACTTTGGCGCCGACCAATCCATTAGTTCCAATTAAATTGAGCTCCATCACGCATTCCCCTCTTTTCCAGACAGAGAAGGAAACTTAACGGCTGGCATGATGACAACACTCCCTCCCCTAGCTCCAGGTATGGCGCCTCTAATAAACAACAGGCTCCTACTCTCATCTACGCGCACAACTACAAGATTTTGGATTGTGCAGTTTTCATCTCCAAGATGACCTGCCATTTTCTTGCCAGGGAAAACGCGACCAGGATCCTGCGCCATCCCGATAGAGCCCGCTGAGTTATGCGATAGGGAGTTCCCATGCGATGCACGGTTCGATGAAAAGTTGTGGCGCTGGATTGCACCAGCAAACCCCTTTCCAATAGATTTTCCACTTACATCAACACGCTGACCAACTAAAAATCTAGCTGGATCAACCATATCTCCGGACTTAAAATTACCCAGTTCATCAGAATCTACCCGAAATTCCCTCAGAACCCGACTAACACCCACCCCAGCCTTGGCAAGATGCCCCGCAACAGGCTTTGTAATTCTGGCCTGCTTCCGAACTCCGAAGGCCACCTGCACTGCAGCATAGCCATCTAGCTCCGGGGTTTTAATTTGAGTAATACGGTTACCCGACACATCCAGCACCGTTACTGGAATCGATGATCCATCTTCGGCAAAAATACGTGTCATCCCAACCTTACGACCAACAAGGCCTACACTCATTTTTTTCTCCAAATCCCGGCTACGATTGGCCGGCCTCATTCACAGAAACACTTAAAAATTGAATCCAACTACCAAACCCAGCAAGTCTTTCAGTTCAATTTAATTTCCACATCAACTCCTGCGGGAAGGTCAAGCTTCATCAAAGCATCAACCGTTTTATCCGTAGGATCGATGATATCCATCAAGCGCAAGTGGGTGCGAATCTCAAACTGATCTCGCGACGATTTATTAACATGCGGGGAGCGAAGAACGTCAAAACGCTCAATTCGAGTGGGCAAAGGTACTGGCCCGCTTACTACAGCCCCAGTACGTTTTGCTGTTTCAACAATCTCTAGCGCGGACTGATCAATTAGCCGATAATCAAACGCTTTGAGGCGAATGCGTATTTTTTGACTTTGCATCTCTGACTTTCCCGATAAAGAACGATAAAAGCTAGCCGAGCAGTCTATGCCGGCATTGATTTTATTGCAAGTATTTTTTACTCAATAATCTTTGCCACGACTCCGGCACCGACGGTGCGTCCGCCCTCGCGGATGGCAAAGCGCAGGCCTTCTTCCATGGCGATCGGAGCAATCAG
>PHCV01000023.1 GCA_002842395.1 Betaproteobacteria bacterium HGW-Betaproteobacteria-11 | reverse complement strand
CAATATGGTGGAACCGGTAGCCAGTTATGGCGATGACATCGGCTATCTGCAGGAGATCAGGATTTCAAGTGATGCAGGTAGCCCCTATGGGCAAGGACCAACGGGGCGGGCAATTCGGCAGAATTTACCTTACTGGTGTCAGGATTACGCAGCAACCCCGATTACCGCCAGCTGGCAGGGGCGCAGCCGTGGCAACTGGGGTTCGTCGGCTGCCATTCCCATTAGCCGGGCTGGCGCGGTGGTGGGTACGCTTAATCTCTATTCTGCCGAGAAACATGCGTTTGATGCGCCGGTAAAACATTTGCTGCTTGAAATGGCTTTTGACATCAGTTATGCCCTGGATAATTTTGATAAGGAACTCAGGCGCAAGTTTGCCGAAACACAGTTGTCGGAAAGTGAATCCAAATTCCACCTGCTGTTCGATCAGAGCCTGGATGGCCTGCTGGTGATGAATGAGCAGGAAGTGATGGAATGTAATCCAGCTGCACTCGCCATGATGGGCTGCACGCAGGAGCAAATGCTGCATAACCCGGTCTGGGTGTTTGCGCCGGCGCGGCAGGCGGACGGCACGTTAAGCCGGGAAAAGATGCAGGAGATGCTGGAAATCACCAGGATTCAGGGCCGTTCCCGCTTCGAATGGACAAGCAAGCGACTGGATGGGGGTGATTTCCCCGTGGAAGTCAGCATGGTCACCATTACCTTGAACGGCAAGCAAGCGTTTTACACCACATTGCGTGATATCACTCAGCAGAAAGATGCAGAGGCTCGTATCCGTCATCTTGCCCAGTACGATGTGCTGACCGGATTGCCGAACCGGACCTTGTTGATGGATCGGGTCAATCAGGCCATCAATATCGCCCAGCGTAACCAGCAACATCTGAGTCTCATGTTTTTTGATCTCGACCGCTTCAAGAACGTGAATGACTCCCTGGGGCATGGCGTCGGCGATGAGCTGTTGATCCAGGTTGCACAACGTTTGCTGGCGATAGTCCGTGAGCAGGATACCGTTGCCCGCATAGGAGGCGACGAGTTCGTGCTGTTGTTGCTGGATACCAATGTGGACGGCGCAACACGCGTTGCAGAGAAACTGATGAGTTCGGTTGCAGAGCCTTACCGTGTCAATCATCACGAGATATCGATTACGCCTTCGATCGGCATTTCTGTTTACCCTGATGATGGACGGGATTTCGATGACTTGCTCAAGTCGGCAGATATTGCCATGTATCGCGCCAAACAGTTGGGGCGCAACAACTATCATTTTTTTACGCTCAAGATGCAGGAGGATTCGATACGCACCATGCAGCTGACGACTGCATTGCATTATGCGATTGAGCAGCATCAGCTGTCCTTGAGTTTTCAGCCGCTGATATCATTACATGACGGCAGCATTGTTGGCGCAGAGGCTCTGCTGCGCTGGCATCACCCGGAGTTTGGCTGGGTGCCGCCCAATGAATTTGTCCGGGTTGCAGAGGATACCGGGGATATCTACAAAATAGGCGAGTGGGCG
>PHCV01000010.1 GCA_002842395.1 Betaproteobacteria bacterium HGW-Betaproteobacteria-11 | reverse complement strand
CGGCGAATGCTGCCGGGGATGCCGCTGCCGCCGCGCGCGAGCCGCTTGGAGAGGATGCCACCGTCGCGGCCGCCATGCCCGCTGCCGCCGTGCCGCCAGCGCCGACTTTTTTCGATCCGGCCAGCGTACTCGCCGCGCATGGGCGGGTGCGTTACCTCATCAGCCGGGGAGCAGGTGGCTTCGTCGTCGGCCAGGCGATCCACACCTGGCAGCGCGAGGATGCGGATTACCGGCTGGAAAGCGTGACCGAGACCACCGGCATCGCCGCCGTGTTCAAGCCGGCGCGCATCGTGCAGCAAAGCCGCGGCGAAGTCACCGCCGCTGGTTTGCGGCCGCAGTGGGTGCATCAGGAAGACAAGAAGGGGGTGAGCGAGGCGAGCCTCGACTGGGCCACGCATCACGTCGAAGGGGGCGGCCGCAGCGAGTCCTTGCCGGCGGGCACCCAGGACATGCTCTCGATGTACTATCAGCTGGCCTGGTCGCTGTCGGCGGACGCGCCGCCGCTCGTCGAATTGCCGATCCTCACCCGCAAGGCGATCGAAACCTATCGCTTCGAGTTCGTCGGCCGCGAAGCGTTGAACTACCAGCAGCACGTGCTCTCCACCTGGCACTACCGAACCCGCAACGGCACGGATGCCATCGAGCTCTGGTTTGCCCCGGAACTGCGCGGATTGCCCGTGCTGATCCGTTTCATCGATCGCAATGGCGAGCTGTTCGAGCAGCGCGCCGAGGCGATCGAGCTATCGAACGACCCTTCGCCTGTCGTACCCAAGGAAACCCCATGACCCACGCCCGCAAACCCGTCCGTAATTCCGCCCGCACGAGTCGCCCCGGCCGCCCCGGCCACCCGCCCCACGGCAATGAAACGGCACGCCACGAACGCCCGCGGACGGCATCTGCCGCGGGGCGCGAGCCGGCCTCGCCGGGCACGCTCAGCGCGGCGGAGAGCGGGGTGAGCGAGGCGCTGCTCGCCGCGGCGGTCGAGGCAGTCCGTCGTTTGTTGTACTTTGCGCAACCGGCCGATGCGCTGCTGTCGGCCTTTTTCCGCGAGAAGAAAAGCGGCGTCCGCGACCGCGCCTTCATCGCCGAAACGGCCTATGCCGTGCTGCGCCGCAAGCGGCTACTCGAGCGCCTGGCCGGCCTCGTGGTTTATCCGAACAAGCCACCGGCGCAGCAGGCGATCCTGCCGCGCGAGCTGGTGCTGCTCTCGCTTTCGCGGGTGCGCGGCCTGTCGCAGCGCCAGCTCGAACCGGCCCTGTTGGCGGGCGAGGCGGAGTGGCTGGCGGCGATTCGCCAGCAAGCCGAGCCCGAGCTTTCACTTGCCGAGCGGATGGATTTCCCCGACTGGCTGGCCGCACGCCTGCTCGCCCGCTACCCGCAGGACGCGGCGCTGGCGCTGGCCCGCGCGCTCAACACCCCGGCGCCGCTCGACTTGCGCGTCAATCCGCTGAAGGCCACGCGCGAGGACGTGCTGACCCGGCTGCGCGCGGACGGCCTTGAGGCCGCGCCCTGTCCCTTCGCGCCGCTGGGCGTGCGCGTCAAGGGCCGGCCGGCCTTGCAGCGGCATCCGCTATTTCTCGACGGCAGCTTCGAGGTGCAGGACGAAGGCTCGCAACTCCTCGGCCATCTGCTGGCGCCGCGGCGGGGCGAACTGGTGGTCGACTTTTGCGCCGGCGCCGGCGGCAAGACCTTGCTGCTCGGCGCGCTGATGCGCTCGACCGGCCGCCTGTATGCCTTCGACATCGCCGGCAAGCGGCTGGTCAAGCTCAAGACCCGCGTCGCCCGCGCCGGCCTGTCGAATGTGCATCCGATCGCCATCGTCAGCGAGAACGACATTCGCGTCAAACGGCTCGCCGGCAAGGCCGACCGGGTGCTGGTCGATGCCCCCTGTTCTGGGCTGGGCACCTTGCGCCGCAATCCCGACCTCAAGTGGCGGCAGACCGCGGAGAGCGTGGCCGAGCTTGAGCGCAAGCAGGCGGCGATTCTGGTCGCCGCCGCGCGCCTGGTGAAACCCGGCGGCCGGCTGGTGTATGCCACCTGCAGCATTCTCGACGAGGAAAATGCCGCCATTGTCGATGCCTTCCTTGCCGCCCATCCCGAGTTCCGCCGCCTGCCGGCGCAGGAGGTGCTGGCCGCGCAAGGCATCGTTGTCGACTGCGGCGAGGACTTGCGTCTTGCGCCACAGACCCATGGCAGCGACGGCTTCTATGCCGCCGTGCTGGAGCGTGCGGCGTGAGACGGGTCGATGATGAATTACCAATCTGTGTTACAGAAATTCCGTCATTCCGGACGATGCGTAGCATCGATCCGGAATCCAGACCACGGCGACCACGCCGCGCCGAGGGTCATCCCTGGGTTCCGGGTCAAGCCCGGAACGACGAAGGATGAGGTTCCGGGGTCGGTACTCCGGACACTGCGGCGAGGACTTGCGTCTTGCGCCACAGACCCATGGCAGCGACGGCTTCTATGCCGTCGTGCTGGAGCGTGCGGCGTGAGACGCCTGGTTCAGCTGCTTTGCGCCTTTCTGCTCTGGAAAGTCGGCGCTGGTGGGACGGCGATCGAGGCCGTCTTGGCTGTCGAACTGCCGGCCACGGGCCGCGTCGAAGTGTTGTTCACGCCCTGGGACGATGCCGAAGGGGCGCTGATCCGCGCGCTGGACGAGGCCCGGCAGACGATCCATGTCCAGGCCTATCTGCTCACCAGCCGCAACATCGCGCGGGCCCTGAAGGCGGCCCAGGCGCGTGGGGTGGCGGTGGCCATCCTCGCCGACAAGGCAATGGTGGTGAACGGCCAGAACTCGCTGATCCCCGAGCTCGCCCGCGCCGGCATTCCGGTCTGGCTGGAGACGCGCTACAACATCGCGCACAACAAGATCATGCTGATCGATGGCGCCAGCCCGCACGGCGCGGTGCTCACCGGCAGCTACAATTACACGTGGTCGGCGCAGGCGCGCAATGCCGAGAATCTGTTGATCCTGCGCGACGACCCGGCCTTGCAGCAAAAATTTCTCGAACACTGGCAGCGGCACCGCGCGGACGCCGAGGCTTATCGCGTGAAGCGAGACAGCGAACAGGACATCGAACATGGCCACTGATCTGGTCGACCTCTGGCAGGAGACCCTGAGCGAACTTTCGCGGCCGGACATCGTCTGGCAACTATTGACGCTGCTGGTTTGTCTGGCCCTGGCGAAGCTGTTCGAGAGCCGGGTGCGCGAGCGCTTCGCGGGCCGGGTGCACGAGGAAAGGCTGCGTGGCAGTCTGAAGCGGGTGATGTTTCCGCTGGCGGCCTTCTTGCTGGTGCTGCTGGCGCGCCACCTGCTGCGTTTGCAGATTCATACCCATCTCCTCGGCCTGGCGTTGCCGCTCCTGCTCTCGCTGGCGGTCATCCGCCTGGTGGTTTACATCCTGCGCCACAGCTTCGGCAACGCGCCGTGGCTGGCGCCCTTCGAGCGCCTCTTCGCGGCATTGGCCTGGAGCGTGGTGGCGCTGCACATTCTCGGCTGGCTGCCGGAGGCGATCGATTTCCTCAATACCATCGCCCTGCCGCTCGGCCCGAATGAAATCACGCTCTGGCAGATGTTGCAGGCCAGCGTCACCGTCGCCGCCACGGTGCTCGGCGCGCTCTGGCTGTCCAATGCCTTCGAGGCGCGGCTCACGCAGGCGGCGGAGATGGACGCCAATCTGCGCATTGTGCTGGGGCGGGTTTCCCGCGCGCTGCTTACCCTGATTGCGATTCTGCTCGCCCTGCCGCTAGTCGGCATCAACCTGACCACCCTCTCGATATTCGGCGGCGCGCTCGGCGTGGGCCTGGGCTTCGGCCTGCAGAAAATCGCCAGCAATTACGTCTCCGGCTTCATCATCCTGCTCGACCGCTCGATCCGCCTCGGCAACCTGATCAGCCTGGGCGAGAATCGCGGCGTGGTGACCCAGATCACTACCCGCTATACCGTGCTGCGCAGCGTCACCGGCGTCGAATATCTGGTGCCCAACGAGCTGATGATTTCCTCGGTGGTGCATAACGAGGCCTACACCGATCGCAATGTCTGGTTCTCGCTGCCGGTGCAGGTCAGTTATGACAGTGACCTGGAACTCGCCCTGCGTCTGCTGCGCGAGGCCGCCCAGAGTCAGCCCAGGGTATTGCCCGCGCCGGTGCCGGAAGCCTATGTCGTGCGCTTCGCCGATTCGGGGATCGACCTGCTGCTGGGCTTCTGGATCGCCGATCCGGAAAACGGCAGCCTCGGGCTCAAGTCGGCGATCAACCAGGCGATCTGGCGGAGCTTCCGTCAGCATGGCATTTGCATTCCTTTCCCGCAGCGCGAAGTGCGCCTGCTCAACACCGATCCGGTCCAGAAAAATGGCTGAAACCCGCCTCATCCATGGCTTTCATGCCATCACCGCAAAACTTCGTCATGCCGCCGAGGACGTCAGGGAGATCTTTGTCGCCGAGGGCCGCCAGGACGGCCGAATGCGCGATCTGCTGGCCCTGGCCAAAAAAGTCGGCGCTCGCGTGACGCCGGTCGAGGCCGCCCGGCTCGATGCGCTGGTCGGCGCCGGCGGCGCCATCCGTCAGGGCGCGCATCAGGGCGTGGTGGCGCGGGTCGCGGCGCAGATGAAACATGTCACGGTGGACGACGTGCTGGAGAACCTGGTCGAGCCGGCGCTGATCCTGGTGCTCGACGGCATCACCGATCCGCACAATCTCGGCGCCTGCCTGCGGGTGGCCGATGCCGCCGGGGCGCAGGCGGTGGTGGCGCCGAAGGACAAGTCCTGCGGCCTCAATGCCACGGCGATCAAGGTCGCCAGCGGCGCGGCCGATACCGTGCCGTTCATCGCCGTCACCAATCTGGCGCGCAGTCTGCGCGAGATGCAGGAGCGCGGCCTGTGGGTGATCGGCGCGGCGGGCGAGGCGGAGAAGACGATCCACGACGTGGAGCAGACCGTGCCCACCGCCTGGGTGCTCGGCAGCGAGGGCGCGGGGCTGCGCCGGCTGACCCGCGAGACCTGCGATGTGCTGGCGCGCATCCCCATGGCCGGCCACGTCGAAAGCCTGAACGTGTCGGTCGCCGCCGGCATCTGCCTGTTCGAGACCCGTCGCCAGCGGCACGGCTGACCCACGCTGGAAAGGAAGCCCCATGGACTACGTCTTTTTCGATGCCGCGCTGTGCGATGAATTCATCGCCTATGCCGCAAGCCTGAACATCGCCTGTCGCTGCGCGGTGGACGAGAACATGGACGCGACGGTGGCGGTGCGGACGGTGACCACCGCCGACGATCTGCCCGGCGCCCTGCTGGCCCTGCTCGAGGCGCGTTGCGATGAACTGCTCGACGAAACCGCCAGCCGCGTGGCGAGTGCCGAAGGCTGGGTCGGCAAGCGTCTGGCCGCGGTATCGGCCACCCTCGCCGATGGCAGTGTGCGCACCATCCGCCTCGACCCCGAACTGGCCAACAAACTGCTGGCGACGTTTTCCACCGAGGAGATTCACCGCCTGGTGAGCGAAATCGCCGCCGGCCTCGCCGCGCCGGAAGAGCCGCGCCTGTGCCGCGAGCCGGCGACGAAGGATTGATAATTGATGTTGTCATTCCGGACTCGATTCGGGGCCGGAACGACACCTCTCCTTCGTCATTCCGGCGAACGCCGGAATCCAGAGCGGGGTCTCAACGAAGCAGCGAGGAACATCACTGGATTCCGGGTCCGTCACCCCGGACTCGATCCGGGGCCGGAATGACGATCGAGTTTAGCCATTCCGCGGGCAGCACGGCGCGACGAGCCGATAGAGCAGCCGCACCACGCCGAAGGCGAGCAGCCAGCCGGCGATTACGTCGGCAGGAAAATGCGCGCCGAGGCTGACGCGCGAGAGTCCGACCCAGAGCGCGAAGCCGGCGAGCAACAGGCGCACGGGCCGGTTCGCGCGCGGCCAGAAACTTGCCGCCACCAGCATGGCGAAGGCGGCGTGGCCGCTGGGCAGACTGCGCCGGAAGACGGCCTCGCCGACGATATGCAGGCTCGCCGCCGGCAGGGCCAGCGGCGGTCGCGGAAAGTCCAGCCAGAGTTTCAGGCCATGGACGAGCAACCCGTCGAGTCCATAGCCCAAGACGAACACGACGAGCGTGATCCGCCAGGCGCGGCCACGCGCACCATCGTGCGCGACGCCGCCGCGCCAGGCAAAGAGGAGGGCGAGCGCAAGGAACAGCCAGAAGCGGTCGGGATCGCCCAGCCAGGAGCCGAACAGAATGAAGGCATCGAGCCACGCCGAGCGCAGGTCGTTGATGGCGTGGAACAGCCAGAGATTCAGCCCGCCCCAGTCGTAGAGTACGCTCTTCATGGCCCGATCCTAACTGGGTGTTGAAAAACGCAGGCTATCGGGATTTCGTGATTGATATCCATGTGGTGCACCGGCTGGCGACAAAGGAAGGCAAACAACGTTATGCCCTGCGCAAGCAGATCCCGGAACCGGTGCTCGGCATCATCAAATCGGTGATGGGATTCAGGCAATTCTCGCTGCGCTGGCTGCAAAAGATCAAAGGCGAGTGGAATCCGGTGACACCGGCCTGGAATGTGAGACGGATGTTCGCCCTTACGCCTGCATGAGCAGAGGGTGTCCCATCTCAACTGCGATTCGATTCGGGCAACCGCCATGAAATTTCAGTTCATCTCTCAGCTTTGCCCACAAACCCGAACCCTCAGTCCGACAGACTGCTCGTGCGATTTACTACGCGACTTCCCGGGGTGATGATCAAGAAGCCATCTATCGATCTATCGGGATGACGCAGGCCGCGTGGCTTTCCTGAATATTTGCACGACGGTCAGCCAAAGAATGGGCTGACCGTATCATGCCTACCGCCTGATGGATAACTGCTACCCTCTCCTGATCGAAACGCCAGACGGCAATCTATCCGAAGGAATGCGCCGGCTCAATGGCGTATACACCCAAAAGTTTAACCGGCGTCACGGCAAAGTGGGCATGTATTCCAAGGTCGCTACAAAGCGATTCTAGTCGAGCGGAACAGCTATCTCAAAGAACTAAACATCGGCTTGACCCTGATCGGCCATTGGCGCACCGATTGGCGCACTCCGGCCCCTGGCGGCGGGAACCATGGTTCGTCCGCGGCTCGGGAAGGGGCATCGTGGTCATTCCATTACAATGACCGCGCGGCCTTTTAGGTTTCCGTTTTTCATGCGCTGGATCGCCTCTCCGGCCTCCTCGAGTGCAAACGTCTCGATCTCGGGCCGGATGCCATGAGCGAGCGAAAACTCCAGGCAATCTTGAATGTCTTTTCGCGAGCCGATCAACGACCCCACGACCTTGCGCTCGCCAAGGATGAGATCCAAAGGTTTGACCATCACGCCGGCGTCGGCGACACCGATCACGACGAGCCGGCCATGCCGGGCAAGGCCGGGGAACGCTGCGTTCATCTCCTTCACCGACGGCGCGGTGGCGAGAATAATATCGGCGCCGCCGTCCCAGGCCCGAAGCTTCTCCGCGACGTCCTTCTTGCCGCCATCGATAAAAAGCTCCGCGCCTAACTCTTCGGAGAGCTTTTTCTTGTCCGGGCTCCGCGAAATCACCGCAACGCGGCCGCCCATCGCTTTGGCGTAACGGATCGCCAGATGGCCGAGTCCGCCCATGCCTATGACTGCGACCTTTTCGCCAGGTTGAAATTCCGCGTTGCGCAGACCACGAAACACGGTGAGCCCCGCGCACATCAACGGCGCGGCCTCGGCGAAGTCAAGCCCATCGGGAATGACGGAAACATGCGATGCCGGCGCGATCATGTACTCCGCGAAACCACCGTCCTTCGTCACACCGGTGATCTGCGCCTCGGCGCACATCGCTCCCTCCCCGGCCAGGCAGGCCGCGCAATGGCCGCAGGAGGAATAGAGCCAGGGCATGCCCACCCTCATGCCCGTCTTCGGCCAATCGACCCCATCGCCAACCACCGCGACCACGCCCGCCACCTCGTGGCCGGGGATGACGGGATAGGCCGCGATGTCTCCGTAAGGAAACGCGCCCTGTTGCAGGTCGAGATCGCCATGACAGACCCCACAGGCCTTGACGCGGATCAGCACCTCGCCCGCTTGGGGACGGGGTGTCTCCCTTTCCTCGATCTTGATCGCTGCTTTCGCTTTCGTAACGACCGCCACTTTCATCATTTGCTCCCTTCTGATTTACCCGTTTTCAGCAGCCTAATGGATTGGAATCTTTTTGTCGAATGACGGAACCTGAATCGCCGGCGGATCGAGTCATGCAGATCAGAGCTTGTGTCGATCAGTCGAACAGCAGGACCGCGCGGCCCCTGAGCCTGCCTGTCTGGTGTGCGACGAGGGCCGCCTGTGCGTCTTCCAGTTTGAACCGTGTCAAGGTCGGATGTATGCTATTCGCCGCAGCGAACTCGAGCGTGCGCCGGATGTCTTCCCGCGATCCCGTGGTCGAGCCAGTGAGCTTGCGGTTCCCGTTGAGAAGGAGACCCGGACGGACCTCGATCGGATCGGGCGAGGGGCCGAGCACGACACAGCTACCGCGCTGGGCAAGCCCTGGGAAAACTTGGCTTATCGCCTTGGCCGAGGGCGCGGTGGTGAGGATCACATCGGCTCCACCCCAATCCTGCAGGCGTGCGGCCACATCCTCGAAAGTGGCGTTGATGAAGAGTTCCGCCCCCCAATTCTTAGCTTCGTCCTCTTTCTCGGGATGGGTCGAGATGGCGGCAACCCGCCCACCCATGGCAGCCGCATAAAGAACGCCCAAATGGCCAAGCCCGCCCATGCCGACGACGGCCACTTTGTCGCCGGCATGAAATCCGCCCTCTTTAAGTCCGTTAAAGACAGTGAGCCCTGCGCACATCAAGGGACCCGCCTCCTCGAAGGGAATCGCATCGGGGATCGGCGACAAGGCTGACGCGGGCGCAAGCATATACTCCTGAAATCCCCCATCTTGGGTTACGCCGGTCACTTCGGTGTCCTTGCAATAAACAAAATCCCCGCGGCAACATGAGCGGCAGTGACCGCAGGATGAAAAAAGCCACGGCACGCCGACGCGGTCTCCTTTCGCCGGCCACTCGACCCCGGCGCCGACTTCATCCACGACACCTGACACCTCATGCCCCGGCACGCGGGGATAGGTTGCGAAATTCGTGTAAGGGAAGGCGCCTTGCCAGACTGCCACGTCACCATGGCAAACACCGCAGGCGTGTACGCGAATACGCACCCAACCCGGGGCGGGTTCCGTCACTGGCCGGTCTTCCATTGCAAGGTCCGCTTTGGGTTTTCTCACTACCATCGTTCGCATCGAATTTTATTCCCCATGTAAAAGGATAGGAATTTCACCGCTCCTCCCACCAAACCCTACCTGGCAACCCGTTGTGCGTCAACATGAGTTGGTGCCGGGTGCTGGTTCAATGGGAACTATGGTCTGTTACAAACCCATAGCGAGGGAGCCTAGCCTATGCCGATGAAGCGAAGAGACGTCAACGAGATCGCCTTCGCTACCCTACAGCAAGCAGACTGGACGCCCACAAATGCGATTTGGGCGTGCTGTCACTGACTGGAGATGGCCGTTACCGACGGTCAGTTTGAGCAGGATGTGTTTCCTACGTCATTTGTCCATTACACAACAAAAACAATCACGGAATCCGAAAACCCGAAACGTAGCGAGGGCGAAGTCGGGGCTTCGGCACGTACCGCGCAATGCCGCAGTACGTTTCAACCCTTGTCAGTGAATCTCGCGGGTTTCGAGGAACTGGATCGCGGGATACTTTTCCAGTGTCATATTCAGGTTGACCCGGTTTGGCGCGAGATAGACGTAGTCGCCGGCGCCATCGAGCGCGACATTGACCCCGGATTTTTCGGCGAGAGCCTTGAGCTGGGCCTCGTCGCCGCGCAGCCAGCGCGCGGTGGCGACGTGATAGGGCTCGAAAAAACAATCGACGCCGTATTCGAATTCCAGTCGATGGGCGACGACATCGAACTGCAGCGTGCCGACCGCGCCGAGGATCAGGTCGTTGCTGTGGATCGGCTTGAACAACTGGGTCGCGCCTTCCTCGGCGAGCTGTTGGAGGCCCTTCTGCATCTGTTTCATCTTCATCGGATTGCGAATCTGCGCACGACGGAAATGTTCCGGCGCGAAGCAAGGGATGCCGGTGAATTTCAAGTCCTCGCCCTCGCTGAAGGTCTCGCCGAGGACGATGCTGCCATGGTTGGGGATGCCGATGATGTCGCCCGGCCAGGCCTCGTCGGTGGTGCTGCGATCCTGGGCCATGAAGGTGATCGCGTTATTCACCGCCAGCGCCTTGCCGGTCGCCACCTGTTTTAGCTTGATGCCGCGCTCGTACTTGCCGGAACAAACGCGGACGAAGGCGATGCGGTCGCGGTGCTTGGGGTCCATGTTGGCCTGGATCTTGAAGACGAAGCCGGAAAATTTTTCTTCCCCGGGCATCACCGGTCGCGTTTGCGTGGCGCGCGGCTGCGGCGGCGGCGAGAGCTCGACCACCGCGTCGAGCAGGCTTTGCACGCCGAAATTATTCACCGCCGAACCGAAGAACACGGGGGTTTGCCTGCCGGCCAGATAGGCCGCGCGATCGAACAGGTGCGAGGCGCCGCGCACCAGCTCGACCTCGGCGCGCAGTTCCTCGATCTGGTCGGGAATCAGCGCGGCAAGGCGCGGGTTGTCGAGCCCGGCGATGATTTCCGCGGTGCCTTTTTCCGCCCGCGGGTCAAAAAAATGAATGGTGTTGTCATACAGGTGATAGACGCCGCGAAAACGCTTGCCCATGCTGATCGGCCAGGTCATTGGCGCGCACTGGATTTTCAATACGTCCTCGATCTCGTCGAGCAGCTCGATCGGCGGCCGGCCCTCGCGGTCGAGCTTGTTGATGAAGGTGAGGATCGGCGTGTCGCGCAGGCGGCAGACACTCAGCAGCTTGATGGTCTGTGCTTCGACGCCATTGACCGAGTCGATCACCATCACCGCCGAGTCGACGGCGGTCAGCGTGCGGTAGGTGTCCTCGGAGAAGTCCTCGTGGCCGGGGGTGTCGAGCAGATTCACCATGCACTCGCGGTAGGGAAACTGCATCACCGAGCTGGTGACCGAGATGCCGCGCTGCTTTTCCAGCTCCATCCAGTCCGAGGTGGCGTGGCGCGCCGCCTTGCGGGCGCGGACTTCCCCGGCGACCTGGATCGCGCCGCCGAACCAGAGCAGCTTTTCGGTCAGCGTGGTCTTGCCGGCGTCGGGGTGGGAAATGATGGCGAAGGTGCGGCGCCGCGCGATCTGCGCGGCGAGTTCCTGAGGCGAAGGGGACACGGCGAGGATTCTGGTGGATTGCGGAAGGGCGCGATTATACGGGCGTGGAAAAGTTCCCGCAGGCGACCCGAAGGTAGTGCGAGGCAAGCAGAACGCTGGCGTGGGTACGGCGGCGAAAAGACGAGCTACACGTCGTTTCTGGCGCGCACGAAGGCTTCGAATTCGGTGGCCGGAAGCGGCCGGCTGAACCAGTAGCCCTGTATCTCGGTGCATCCCTGTTGGCGCAGGTAGTCGAGCTGTTCTTGTGTTTCGACGCCTTCGGCGATGGTGGTGAAGCCAAGATTCTCCGCCAGGGCGATGATGGTGGCGACGATGGCGCGGTCGTCCGGGTCGCTGGCGATATCGCGGACGAAAGACTGGTCGATTTTCAGTTTGGAAACCTTGAATCGCTTCAGATAGGACAGCGAGGAATAGCCGGTGCCGAAGTCGTCGATGGCAAGCGTGACCCCTTGGGCGTGCAGGGCATCGATGATTTCGATGGAGGACTGCGGGTTCTCCATCATCAGACTTTCGGTGATTTCCATCTCCAGGTATTGCGGCGGAAGGCCGGTTTCGGCGAGCAGGGTGCTGATCTGTTCAGCCAGGCGATGTTGACGGAACTGGGCGGCGGAAAGATTCACCGCGATGGTCAGCGGCGGCAGCCCGGCGTCCTGCCAGGCTTTGGCCTGTTTGAATGCTTCGCGCAGCACCCAGGCGCCGAGGCCGAGAATTTGCCCGCTTAACTCGGCCACGCCAATGAATTCGCCAGGCGGGATAATGCCCAGTTCCGGGTGCTGCCAGCGCACCAGCGCTTCGGCGCCGATCACGCGATCGTTGGCGAGTGCAATCTGCGGCTGGTAGTGGAGGAAGAATTCGTTGCGCCGGAGCGCGTGGCGCAGCGCATTTTCCAGTTCGAGAAAGCGCTGCGAGCGGGCTTCGAGCTCGGCGGTGAAGAAACGGAAGGTATTCCGGCCTTCCTGTTTGGCGCGGAACATCGCCGTGTCGGCGGCCTTGGCCAGTGCCTCGAAATTGCCGCCGTCGGACGGATAGAATGCGACGCCGATCGAGGGCGTGCTGTTCAGTTCGTGGTGGTCGAGCTGGTATGGGGCGGAGATCGCCGTCATCAGCTTTTCGGCGACGCGGGTGGCGCCGTCGATTGTCGTCTCGGGCAGGAACAACACGAACTCGTCGCCGCCCCAGCGTGCCACGGTGTCTCGCTCGCGGACGCTGGCCGAAAGGCGGTGGGCGACTTCGCACAGCAACTGGTCGCCGACCGCATGCCCCAGCGCATCGTTGATATTCTTGAAGTGGTCGAGATCGAGGAACAGCATCGCGGCCTGCTGGTTCGAACGGCTGGCACTGGCTAAAGCCTGCTGTACGCGATCCTTGAGCAGCATCCGGTTGGGCAGGTTGGTGAGGCTGTCGTAATTGGCGAGCAACGCGATCCGGGCTTCGTCTTGCCGTTGCCTGCGCTGCCGGGCGAAGCGTTCCAGGGCGAAGCTGATATCCATCGCCATTTCGACCAGGAGATTTCGCGCAGCTTCGTCGAAGGCGTTGGGCGCGCTGTCGTACACCTGGAAGATACCGGCCATGCGGCCTTCGCAGGTCAGCGGCAGGGCGGCCGAGGCGCCCCAGCCGTAACGCGCGCCGCGTTCGTGCCAGGGGGCGGTCAGCGGATCGTGTTGAAAATCCTGGCACCAGTAAGGTGTGTTTTCGCGCCAGGTGCGGCCCGTGGGGCCCTGGCCAGTGGGCAGATCGGCGCGGGTGGAAATTTCCAGGCCATCGAGGTAATCATCGCCTTCGCCAGCCCAGGCGACCGGCATGATCCGTTCCTGCGCGGCATCGGCCAGGCCGATCCAGGCCAGGCGAAAGCCGCCGTGGGTGACCGCATCGCGGCAGATGAGGGGAAAGAGCGCCTCCTCGTTTTGGCAGCGGACGATGGCCTGGTTGCACTGGCTCAACGCGGCGTAGAGCTGGGCCATGCGTTCGAGCCTTTGTTCGGCGTGTTTGCGGTTGGTAATGTCGCGCGAGAGGACGATGAAATGCGGGCGCTTTCCGCTCCCCGCTTTTTTGCTGACCGATAGCTCGAACCAGTGTTCGCCGTCGGCCAGCTCGAGATAAATCGTCTTGCCGAAGGAATAGCCTGTGATTTCAGCTTCGGTACGGGCGGCGCGGCAAACGGCCGCGGCCTCCGCCGGGAGGATTTCGTCGATGGTCTTGCCGAGCAGCATTTCTGCCGGCGCGGCGAGCAGTTCGCTGCGCGCCGCGCGCACGCTCAGGTAGCGGCCGTCGTGATCGACCTCGAAGAGCAGGTCGGGGATGGCCTCGAGCGTGGCCTGCAACTCGGCCCGGATGGTGTCGATCCTCGTCTGCCAGCGCGCGAGCAGCCACCAGAGCAGGCTGCCGGTGGCGGCGACGAAGGCCAGTCCATTGAAGGTTTCGAGGGCAGGATGCAGGGCCGGGTCGTCGAGCAGCAAGGGTACCAGCGCGCTGCTGACGATGATCCATGTCGCGGCGAAGACGCTATAGAGCAGAGCGATGCACAATGGGCTGGCGCGAGGCAAAACCTTGCGGGGTAAGGACAGGTGAAAAATCATAGCCGCGAGGGTAACAAAAAAAGTTCCCGCAGGGGACCCGAAGGTAGTGCGAGGCAAGCAAAGTGCAGGCGCTGGCGCTACGCCGGCTCGAGGTGTTCGAGCACCAGTTGCACGGTTTCGACGCCGTTCCAGGCATTGATGTCGAGACGGAAGGCGGCGTGAATGCGCGCGGGTACCGCGCCTTCCAGCCGCTCGGCGAAGTTGAAGCCGATGGCATCGAACTCCTGGCCGGCTTTGCCGAGTTTGAGTTTCACGTGCTTGTCCTTGAGCAGGCGTTGCCGGAGGACGTCGAAGCGGTCGGCGAACAGTGGTGCGGGAAAGCCCTGGCCCCAGACTTCACGCCCGATTCTGCGCACCGCGTCGAGGCCGAAATAGCCGCTCTCCAGCGGGCCGTCGGTTTCCAGCGTGCGGGTCAGTTCGGCTGGCGAGAGCCATTCGCGGCAGACGGTCTCGAAAGCGGCCTCGAATTCGGCCAGGCGATCTTCCGCCAGGGTGAGTCCGGCAGCGGCGGCATGGCCACCGAAGCGCAGCAACAGGCCGGGATGACGCTTGGCGACCAAGTCCAGCGCATCGCGCAGGTGCAGGCCGGGAATCGAGCGGCCGGAGGCTTTCAGTTCACCATCCAGGCCGCGGGCGAAGGCAAAGGTCGGCCGGTGCAGTTTTTCCTTGACCCGTCCGGCGAGGATGCCGATCACGCCCTGATGCCAGTCGGGGTCGAACAGGGTCAGGCTGGCGCGGTCTTCAAAGGCGAGATCGGCGATCAGCCGTTCGGCATCTTCCCGCATGTCATTTTCGATGGCGCGTCGCTCGCGGTTGATGGCATCGAGCTGCTGGGCGATGTTCATGGCGCGGGCCAGGTCGTCGGTGACCAGGCATTCGATGCCGAGCGCCATGTCGGCCAGACGCCCGGCGGCATTCAGCCGCGGGCCGAGGGTGAAGCCGAGATCGAAGCCGGCGGCCTGCGTCGGATCGCGCCCGGCGACGCGAAACAGAGCCGTAAGGCCGGCCTGCATCTGCCCGCCACGCATGCGTTGCAGGCCCTGGGCGACGAGGATGCGGTTGTTGCGGTCGAGCGGCACCACGTCGGCCACCGTGCCCAGCGCCACCAGGTCGAGCAGCTGGGCGAGGTTCGGTTCGGCCCGGCCGGTGCTTTGCACGCCGGGGATTCCGCTTCGCGGGCCGGCGAAGGCGCCGCGGCGGCGCAGTTCAGCGCGCAGGGCGAGCATGACGTAGAACATCACACCGACGCCGGCCAGCGCCTTGCTCGGAAAGGTGCAGCCCGGCTGGCTGGGATCGACGATGACGGCGGCATCCGGCAGTTCGGCGCCGGGCAGGTGGTGGTCGGTGACCAGGGTCGGAATGCCATGGGCCTTCAGTTCGGCGATGCCCTCGCAACTGGCGATCCCGTTATCGACGGTGATCACCAGATCGGGCCGGCGTTCCAGCACCAGCCGGGCGACGCCGGGCGAGAGGCCGTAGCCGAGGGTGAGGCGATCGGGCACCAGATAATCGACCGTGGCGCCCATTTGGCGCAGGGCGCGCAGGCCGACGGCGCAGGCGGTGGCGCCGTCGCAGTCGTAGTCGGCAACGATCAGCAGCCGCTGGTGCGCCGCGATGCAGTCGGCAAGGAGCACGGCGGCCTCCCGCGCACCCTTGAGCTGGTCGGGCGGCAGCAGCCGGCTGAGTGCCGTGTCGAGCTCGTCGGCGCTCTTGATGCCGCGCGCGGCGTAGAGGCGGGCCAGGAGCGGCGGCACGCCCGCCTGCTCCAGGGTCCAGGTGGCGCGGGGCGGGATGTCGCGGGTGACGATGCGGGTCATGGGCTGGCCAGTCGGGTGAGCGGCGCCGGAGAGCGCCAGAAACGCAGCAGGTCGCGGCGGCGAAGCAGAAGCTGGCGGCCTTGCGGCTCGCCGGGCAGCAACAGGTGGATGGCCTCGATGTGTCCCTCGCGCAGGATGGCCAGCGCCGGCGCGAGCCAGTCGCGTTCCAGCGCGAGCAGGGCGTCCCGCCAGCGCGTGGCTTCGCCGAGCTGCGCGGGCAGGGCGAGCGCAGCGTAAAAGACCAGCGTGGCCGGGGCGAGCGTTCTCTCGCCCAGCGGTCGCGTGTCGAGTTCCAGCCAGCGGCCCAGTCCGCTGGCCAACGCGTCGTCGGCGAGCAGGTGGCGATAGGGGACGCCGTGCGGCATGACCAAAGCCCCGTCATTCCGGGCTTGACCCGGAATCCAGGGATGCCCCTCGGTGCTCCGTGACGCCCCCAGCCGTCCGCCACCCCAGGGCCAGAGCGAGTTGACGACGGGCCGACCGGCGGCTTCGCGGGCGCGATTGACGGGGTGTTCGTGGAGCACCATCTGTGCCTCGTTGAGTGCGGCGAGCCACACGCGATTGGCGGGTGCGGCCGGCAGGGGCGTGACGGCCCGGCCGATGGCTTGGGGCAGGGGCGTAGTCTGCACGGGCGGCGGAACATCCGGGTCGAGCCGCAGATTCCAGAGTGAAGGGGTTAGGCGCACCAGTTCGCCCAGAGCACGAAAAGTTCCCGACGGGACGCAGAGCGCTGGCGCCAGCGAGACGGCGAGTTGTTCGGCTTCGGTCTCGTCGAGCGCGAGTTGTTGCGGGTCGCCAAGGCGCACCCGGGTCTGTTCAAGGTGCAGATGGACGGGATCGAGCGCAAGCCAGCAGCTTTCATCCGGCGTCCGCCGGCTTGCCAATCCACGCAACGCCGCGGCGGGCAACGGCGCGGACAGCCCGACGGTCGCCGCGAGGGCGGCATGCGCATCGTGCGGCCCATCCGGGGTGAGTTGGCCGTAACGCAAAAGCGCGCCAAAGGCGGGCAGGGCAAGGTCGCGGGTCAGATCGGCGAGCGCCTGCTGCGGCCAGATCAGGCCGGGCACGATGAGGGTCAACATGAGGCCATGTTAACATGCGTGCCCGACCCGTCTTGCCGTCATGAACTACGAATATCTCATCGGTTTGCGCTACACGCGCGCCCAGCCCCGCGAAGGTCAGGGTAACCGCTTCATTTCCTTCATCGCCCTGATTTCGATGGCCGGCCTGGCGCTCGGCGTGGCCGCGCTGATCGTCGTCCTCTCGGTGATGAACGGCTTCCAGAAAGAACTGCGCGAGCGCATCCTGGCGGTCGTCTCGCACATCGAGATCAGTGGCGAAGGCGGCGAGCTGGCCGACTGGAGCGCCGTGATGCAGGCCGCGGCGCGGCATCCGCGGGTCAAGGCGGCGGCGCCTTACGTGCAGCAGCAGGGGATGCTGAGTTTCGACGGACAGGTGCGCGGCGTGATCGTGCGTGGCATCCTGCCGCAAGCCGAGGCGAAGGTGGCTGATTTCGCCAGCCACATGAAGGAAGGCCGGGTCGACGACCTGCGTCCGGGCGAGTTTGGCATCGTGCTCGGCGCCGAACTGGCGCGCGCGTTGCACGCCCAGCCGGGTGACAAGGTGACGCTGCTGGCGCCGCAGGGGCTGGTGACGCCGGCGGCGGTGCTGCCGCGGCTAAAGCAGTTTCGCGTGGTCGGCATTTTCGAGGTCGGCATGTTCGAGTTCGACTCGGGACTGGCGCTGATCCCGCTGGCCGACGCGCAAACGCTCTACCGGATGGGCGAGCATGTCTCCGGCGTGCGTCTGAAAGTCGATGACCTGTTCGCCGCGCCGCAGATCGCCCGCGAGCTGTTGCGTTTTCTCGACACCACGGCCTGGGTCAGCGACTGGACCCGCGGCCATGCCAATTTCTTTCGCGCGGTCGAGATCGAAAAGCGCATGATGTTTTTGATTCTCCTGCTGATCGTCGCCGTGGCGGCGTTCAACATCGTTTCCACCCTGGTCATGGCGGTGCAGGACAAGCGTGCCGACATCGCCATCTTGCGCACCCTGGGGGCGAGCCCGGCGAGCATCATGAAGGTGTTCATCGTCCAGGGCGTGGTGATCGGTGCAGTGGGGCTCGCTCTCGGCGTGATCGGCGGCGTCGCCCTGGCGCTCAACATCGACGTGGTGGTGCCGTTCATCGAACGGGTGTTCGGCATGCAGTTCCTGGCCAAGGACGTGTATTACATCAGCGAGCTGCCTTCCGACCTGCACTGGGGGGATGTCGCCCGGATTGGCGTGACCTCTTTCGTGCTTACCGTGCTGGCCACGCTGTATCCGAGCTGGCGCGCCTCGCGCACCCAACCGGCGGAGGCGCTGCGCTATGAATGAGCCGGTGATCGAGGCGCGGTCTCTGGTCAAGACTTTCCGCCAGGGCGAGATCGTCGTGCCGGTGCTGGCCGATGTCTCGCTGAAAGTCGGCGCTGGCGAGACGGCGGCGATCGTCGGCGCCAGTGGTTCTGGCAAGAGCACGTTGCTCCATCTGCTCGGCGGGCTGGATGCGCCGACGTCCGGCAACGTGGTGCTGCAGGGGCATGATCTGGCGCGGGTGGGTGAGAGTGAACGCGGCACGCTGCGCAACCGGGCGCTGGGTTTCGTCTATCAGTTCCATCATCTACTGGCCGAATTTTCGGCGCTGGAAAATGTGGCGATGCCGCTTTACATTCGCCGCCTGGAACGCCATGCCGCGGAAGCCCAGGCTAGTGCAGTGTTGCAGCAGGTGGGGCTGGGGCACCGGCTGGACCATCGCCCCGGCGCGCTTTCCGGCGGCGAACGGCAGCGCGTCGCGGTGGCGCGGGCGCTGGTGACGCGGCCTGCCTGCCTGCTGGCCGACGAGCCGACCGGCAACCTCGACCGCAGCGCCGCCGATGCCGTGTTCGAATTGCTGCTCGCGCTCTGTCGCGAGCAGGGTACGGCGCTGGTGATGGTGACCCACGATGCCGGCCTCGCCGCCCGCGCCGGCCGGGTGCTGCATCTGGTCGACGGGCGGCTGGCGGATCATTGAGACCCCGTCATTCCGGGCTTGACCCGGAATCCAGGAGCGGCCCTCGGTACTCCGCCTCGATCACCGTCTGGATTCCCGCGTTCGCGGGAATGACGAGGGAGGCGCACCGTCATTCCGGCTCCGGATCAAGTCCGGGGCCGTCCGGAATGACGGAGGAGAGGTGTCATTCCGTCCCCGGATCAAGTCCGGGGCCGTCCGGAATGACGAGGACATTCATCGCCACCGGCGTCGTCGCCAGGCGCGCACCAGATAGAAGCGCCAGACGAGGCGGGTGAGGCCGTAGCCGGTCAGGGCCAGGGTGCTGGCGAGTAACAGCAGACCGAGCGCCAGCGGTGCACCGAGGCCAGCCATCCAGTCGGTCAGCGCCTCGCTCCAGGCGATGAGGCCGGTGTGCATCTCCGGCGGCGCGGAAAATCCGCCATTGTTTCCGCCCAACACCCCTTTGCCGAATTCATAGGCGAGTACATACAGCGGGACGATGGTCAGCGGGTTGGTATAGAAGGTGACGATCAGCGCCAGCGGCAGGTTGATCCGAAACAGCACCGCGCAGATGGAGGCGCCGAGCATCTGCAACGGCCCGGGAATCAGCCCGCAGAACAGTCCGACGGCCATCGCGCCGGCCGCCGAACGGCGGTTCAGATGCCACAGTCGCGGATGCAGCAGAGTGGTGGCGAACGGCGCCAGATAGCGGTTGTGGAGGATGATCTCGCGGTTGGGCAGAAAGCGTTTGAAGAGGGTGCGCATGGCGCGATTCTACGCGCTGCTCAACCCCTGCCGGGCCGGCAAAAGACGTACTCATTCTATGCCTTTAGTACTATTAACTCAATTTAAACAAATAGATAAGAGAATTTTTGGCATGAAATCCGGGGGCGACAGGTTTATACTCGACCGCAAGTGACGGCAGTGGAGGACATGCGGTGGAGCAGTACGAGCCGAATCGGTCAGGGACCTGGCGCCAGCCCGCCGAGCTGGGGGGGTTGCTTGCGCCACAGTTGGCCGCCGCACATGCCCGGTGCCAGCTGGAAACCGCCGACTTCGAGCGCATTCTCCAGTTCGAGCGCAATATCCTGCAGGCGGTGGTGTTCGGCGAAAACACGCAAAACATTCTCGACCGGATCTGCGGCTTGGCCGAGGCGCTGCGTCCTGGCGCGACCGCAGCGGTTCTCCTGCTCGACGAGCCTGCGCAGAGCCTCAGCGTGCGGGCGATGGGGCAGATGTCGGCGACGGAGGTGGCGCGGCTGAATGCGGTGCGGCCGGGGCCGGGGGTGGCGGAGTGTCGAAATCTGCTTTGCGGCGAGGCTTCGGGTTTCGACCTGATCCAGGAGAGGAGCACGGCCTGCCAATATCTGTGCCGCTTCGCCCGCGAGTCGGGTTATGCCTCCTGCTGGTCGGCCGCGGTGAAGACCACACGGCAGCAGGCGATTGGTGCATTCTCCCTGTTCAGCGCCGAAGCGAAGTCACCGGAACCGATTCATCTGTTGTTGCTCGACATCGCCGCGGCCATCGTCGGTATCGTCATCGAACGTGAAGAAGACGAGGCGGCGCGGCTACGGCAGAGTGCCGAAATTCATCGCCTGGCGTTCTTCGATCCGCTGACCCGGCTGCCCAACCGCCGCCTGCTCGCCGATCGCTTGCAGCATGTGCTGGCCGCCAGCGCCCGCCATCCGGCGCAAAGCGCCGTGCTGTTTCTCGATCTGGACAACTTCAAGCTGCTCAACGACAGCCTCGGTCACGAGGCCGGAGACGAATTTCTGATTGAGGCGGCACGGCGTCTGGAGGACTGCGTGCGCGAAATCGATACGGTGGCGCGGATGGGCGGCGACGAATTCGTCGTCATGCTGGAGAGCCTCGGCAGCGAGGTGCACAAGGCGGCGGCCGCAGCCGAGGCCGTCGCCGAAAAGATCCGTCAGGCACTCGCGGCGCCTTATCAGTTGCGCGGCGCCGAACATCACAGTTCGGTGTCGATCGGCATCTGTCTGTTTGGTGGGCAGGACGCCACGGTAGACGAGATTCTGAAACGCGCCGATGCCGCGATGTATCAGGCCAAGCGTAATGGGAGAAATGCGGTGCGCTTCTACGATCCGGCGATCCAGGCGGCACTGGAGGCGCGCGTGCTGATGGAAGCCGACCTGCGTCTGGCGCTCGCGGCCGGTCAGTTCGAGTTGCATTACCAGCCCCAGGTGTCGATGAGCGGCCGCATCACCGGCGCCGAAGTCCTGCTGCGCTGGCATCATCCGCAACGAGGCCTGGTTTCGCCGACGGAGTTCATTCCGGTGGCCGAGGAAACCGGTCTCATCCATGCCGTGGGTGATTGGGTGCTGGAGGCCGCGCTGAGCCAGTTGGCCGCCTGGCAAGCGAAACAGGCCAAGCCGGCGGCGATGCCTTTGCAGCTGGCGATCAATGTCAGCACGCGCCAGTTGCGGCGTCCCGATTTTGTCGATGCGGTGCGGGCGGCGCTGGCAAAAAGCGGCTGCAACCCGGAAGGCGTGACGCTGGAACTGACCGAAAGCCTGGTCATGGAAGAACTGGAGACGGCGGTGTCCGTGATGCAGGCACTGAAGCAGACTGGCCTGCGCTTCGCCATGGACGACTTCGGTACTGGCTATTCCTCGCTGGCCTGGCTCACCCGCCTGCCGCTCGACGAGCTGAAGATCGACCAGTCCTTCGTCCGTGAACTCGGCGCTGGCGGGACGGCGGCGCTGATCGTGCAGACCATCATCGGCATGGCGCGCAACCTCGGCTTGCGGGTGATCGCCGAAGGCGTCGAAAGCGAAGCGCAGCGCAGTTTCCTGCAGCTGCACGGCTGCCGCAACTTCCAGGGTTATCTGTTCAGCCGGCCGTTGCCCTGTGCCGAATTCGAGCAGCGGCTGGCGGAGCTCAGTTGATTCTTACCGATATCTCGCCGAGTTCGTCGATGCCGCCGACCAGCGTGTCGCCGGGCTTGACCGGGCCGACGCCGGAAGGTGTGCCGGTATAGATCAGGTCACCGGGTGCCAGTTCGAAGTAGTACGAGAGATGATGGATGATGTCCGGCACGGTCCAGATCAGTTGTTCGAGATCAGCTTCCTGGCGGCGCTTGCCGTTCACATCGAGCCAGATCGCACCGCTCTCCGGATGACCGACGCAGGAGACCGGATACAGCGATCCGATCGGCGCGGAGTGATCGAAGGCCTTGGCGGTATCCCAGGGTTCACCGCGTTTTCTGGCATTGGCCTGCAGATCGCGGCGGGTCATGTCCAGACCGACGGCATAGCCAAAGACGTAATCGAGCGCGGCGCTGCAGGCGATCTCGCGGCCACCGCGGCCAATGGCGACGACCAGTTCGATCTCGTGTTCGAAATCCTTGGTTTGCGGCGGGTAAGGGACGCTGACCGACTTGCTGCCATTGGCGGGGACGACGGCGTCGGCCGGCTTGCAGAAAAAGATCGGCGAAGAATTCGAAGGGTCGATGCCCATCTCGCGCGCATGTGCCGCATAGTTGCGGCCGACGCAGTAGATGCGCCGCACGGGAAACCGGTCACGGCTCGCGGCAATGCCGACGCTGGCCTGCGGTGCGGGGGGGATGGCGAAATTCATGGTGCTCCTTGGGGTCTCTCGATTATTGTCGTTGGGCTGGCGGTGAAACGGATTATGCAGAAACCTGATCGCTTGTGGCGGGATTTTTGATGCGGCGATTTGTCGCTGCGTTCGCCGGCGGCCTCTGGCTGGCGCAACAACAGGCTACGCTGTTTTCCGGGGCGTGGCTGCTGGCGCTGTTTGGCACGGGTCTCGTACTCCTGGCGCTCGCGCGGAAAAACTCGGCGTTGGCGAAGCGGCGCTGGCTGGCGTTTTCCATCCTCCTGCCTGCCGGCCTCGTCCTCGGTTTTGCCTGGGCGCAGGCGCGCGGGCAGTGGCGGTTGGCCGACGAATTGCCAGCGGCCAGCGAGGGACGCGAGATCGTCGTCAGCGGCATAGTGAGCAGCCTGCCGCAGACGATCGAGCGTGGCGTGCGTTTCGAGTTCGATGTCGAAACGGCGAGTGAAACCGTGCCGCGGCATGTCTCGCTGGCCTGGTATCAGGGCGAGGCGGCCTGGGACGGGGAAGCCTATCCTGCCGCCATTCCGCTCCATGCCGGCGAGCGCTGGCGCTTCACGGTGCGCCTGAAGCGTCCGCACGGCAACGTCAATCCGCAGGGCTTCGATTACGAGGGCTGGCTGCTCGAGCGCAACATCCGCGCCACCGGCTACGTGCGCCCGCAGCGTGCCGAGCGGCTGGATGCCGCCGTCTGGCGCCCGGGTTATGCCATCGAGATGTTGCGCGAAACATTGCGCGAACGTTTTCAGTCGACGCTGGGTGCCGCACCCTACGCCGGCATTCTGGTGGCGCTGGCGATCGGCGACCAGCAGGCGATCGCTCCCGAGTTGTGGCAGATCTTCGCCAAGACCGGAATCACCCACCTGATGAGTATCTCCGGGCTGCATGTGACCATGTTCGCCGGGCTCGCCTATCTCGTCGCTTCTGTCCTCTGGCGGCGTTCGGCGCGCTTGCCGCTCAGAATGCCGGCGCAGAAGGCCGGCGCGCTGGCCGGGTTTCTCGCCGCCCTGGCCTACAGCCTGCTCTCCGGTTTTGCCGTGCCGGCGCAGCGTACGCTCTACATGCTCGGCGTGGTCGCCCTGGCGCGCCTGCTGAACCGGGAACTGGCGGTCTCCAGGGTGCTGGCGCTGGCCCTGTTCCTCGTCCTCCTGCTTGATCCGTGGGCGGTGCTGGCGGCGGGCTTCTGGCTCTCCTTCGGCGCCGTGGCGTTACTGTTCCATGCCGGCAGCGGACGCCTGGACACCCGTCACTGGCTGAGCGAATGGGGTCGCACGCAATGGGCGGTGACGCTGGGCATGCTGCCGGCCGTGCTGGCCCTGTTCGGCCAGTTCTCGCTGGTTTCGCCGCTGGCCAATGCGCTGGCGATTCCGCTGGTCAGCTTCGTCATCACCCCGCTGGCGCTGGCCGGCACGCTGCCGCTGCTCTCGCCCCTGCTGGAAGTCGCCAATTTTGTCACCGCGGTACTGATGCGGTACATCGAGTGGCTGGCGGCTTGGCCGCTGGCGACCTGGCAGCAGGCCATTCCGCCGGCCTGGGCGTTGCTGGTGGCGCTCGCCGGCGGCCTCTGGCTGCTGCTGCCGCGCGGTTTCCCGGCGCGCTGGCTGGGCGTGTTCGCCTTTCTGCCGCTGCTCACCTACGCGCCGCCACGACCGGCCCTGGGAGAGGCGCGCGTGGTGGTGCTCGATGTCGGCCAGGGGCTGGCGGTGCATGTGCAGACGGCCGCGCACGATCTGCTGTTCGATGCCGGGCCGAAATTCTCCAGCGAGGCGGACAGCGGAAATCGCCTCATTGTGCCTTACCTGCGCGCCATCGGCGTGCGTCGGCTCAATGCTCTTGTCATTAGTCATGCCGATAAGGATCATGAGGGCGGAGCGGAGTCGGTGCTGGGCAGCCTGCCGGTTGAGCGAATGATTACCTCGCTGCCGTTCACCCATCCGCTCTCGGCCTGGCCGGTGCCGCAAAAGCCCTGTCAGGCGGGTGATGAATGGCGCTGGGATGGGGTGCGCTTCGCCGTGCTGCACCCGTTGCCGGGGGCGGTGGCGAAAAAAACCAATGCCGTGGCCTGCGTGCTGCTGGTCGAGGCCGGCGACAAACGCCTGTTGATTACTTCCGACATCGAAGCGGCCCAGGAGCTGGAACTCGTCGAAAAGTTTTCATCGAAAAAGTCGGCGCTGGTGGCACGGCGAGATGGCCCGGGCGAGACGCTGCATGCCGATGTCGTTACCGTGCCGCACCACGGCAGCCGCACTTCCTCGACCCCCGAGTTCATTGCCGCGGTCGGCGCCCGCGAGGCGATCTTTCCGGTCGGCTACCGCAACCGTTACGGCCATCCCAAGGACGCCGTGGCGGCCCGCTGGCAGACGAGCGGCGCGCACTTGTCGCGTACCGATCTCGACGGGGCGGTCAGTGTCCGGCTCGGTGCGGCCGGCATCACGCTCGACCCTGCGCGCGAAGCGCGACGGCGCTACTGGTTCGGCCGCTAGGCCACACCCTGCGATAGATGCACGGGAATCCGTCGTGGGCCGAAAGCCTTTTCGAACGCGGCGAAGCGTCCGGCGATGCGCGTGTCGCAGTGCGGGCAGCGTCCGTCGGCGGTCAGCGCGTAATGGCGGATGTCATGCCAGTCGCGCTCGATCAGTGGCGCGCGACAACCCGGGCAGAAGGTGGTGCCGCCTTCCGCATCATGCACGTTGCCGGTGTAGACGTAGTGCAATCCCGCGGCCAGTCCCAGTTGCCGCGCGCGGGCCAGGGTGGCCGGCGGAGTGGCCGGGATGTCGCCCATTTTCCAGTCGGGATGGAAGGCGGTGAAATGCAGCGGCACGTCGGCGCCGAGTTCCTTGCCGACCCAGTCGACCAGCGCCTTGAGTTCCGCATCCGAATCGTTGAGGCCGGGAATCAGGAGGGTGGTGATCTCGAACCAGACGCGGGTTTCGCGTTTCAGGTAGATCAGCAGATCGAGCACCGGCTGCAGGTGCGCACCGCATTGCTGCACATAGAATTCATCGGTGAAGGCCTTGAGATCGACATTCGCCGCATCCATTTTCGAATAGAACTCGACGGCGGCGTCGTGGTGGATGTAGCCGGCGGTCACCGCCACGCTCTGGATGCCGATGGCATGGCAGGCGTCGGCCGTGTCCATCGCGTATTCGGCGAAGATCACCGGGTCGTTGTAGGTGTAGGCGACACTCTTGCAGCCCAGCCGCTTGGCTGTGCGGGCGATGGTTTGCGGACTGGCCTGATCCATCAGGCGGTCCATGTCGCGCGACTTTGAGATGTCCCAGTTCTGGCAGAACTTGCAGGCGAGATTGCAGCCGGCGGTGCCGAAGGAGAGCACGGAACTGCCGGGATAAAAATGGTTGAGCGGCTTCTTTTCGATCGGGTCGATGCAAAAGCCGGAGCTGCGACCATAGCTGGTGAGCACGATCTGGTTGCCCTCCATCTTGCGCACGAAGCAGGCACCGCGCTGACCTTCGTGCAGGCGGCAGTCGCGCGGACACAGGTCGCACTGGAGGCGGCCGTCGGGCAGCGGATGCCACCAGCGGCCGGGATGGGAAGTTTCAGGAATCATGGTGTTCGTCCTCCTCGAATTTTTCCACCGGATAGGTGAAGAGCCGCACGTCTTGCGCCCAGAAATCGGCGGGGAAGCCGGCCTTCCGTTTCAGCTGGGCGAGGAACTGCCGGGGATCGGACAACTGTTCCCAGACCTGCGGCAGGAAGGTGGCGCGGCGGCTGCCGCACTCGAAAATCACGCCGTCGCTGCCGGGCCTGAGCCGGCGCAGCGCGTCAGCCTCATCGGTGAAGTGGAGCGCCCGCGGCGTGCCGAGCAGGGAGACCTCGATGTGCACGCGCGGCAGTTCGCGGGCTTCGAGCGGCGGAAAGCGTGGATCGGCGAAGGCCGCGGCGCGGGCGTTATGAATCACGTCGTCATGCAGCGAGCGATGCGCTTCGAGCGAGCCGATGCAGCCGCGTAGCTGTCCGTTTTCGGTGAGCGTTATGAAGCACGCTCCCGAGGTATCGAGCCAGGCTGGATGCGGCAGGGCGGGCAGGGGCTGGCCGCGCCCGGCGGTCAGTTCGGCAGCGATCGCGGCGCGCGCCAGGGCGGTGAGCAGGCGGCCTTTCTCAGCGGACATGACTGGCCTCTTCGGTGAACGCCACGGCCGCGTAGCCGACGACCTGGCTTTTGTCGCCCGCCGTGTCGCCCGAATTGCGGTAATCGAGCAGATGGGCGCTCAGGCCATGGTGTTGCGCGGCCAGCAGCAGGCCGTTGAGTGGATGGGCGCCGCAGGCTTGTTCGCCGATCAGGCGCGGTTCGAGGTGCAGGATTTCGGCGAGCGTGGCGCGGTCGGTGGCCACGGCCTCGGCGTAAGGCAGGTAATGCGACAGATCCGAGCTGATGACGATCAGGGTTTCCGCGCCACCCCACAGGCGTTCCAGCACCTCGGCGACCGCTTCGGCGCTGGCGCCGCCGACAGCCAGCGGCAGCAGGGAAAATTCGCCGAGCGTGGCCTGCAGGAAGGGTAGCTGCACTTCCAGCGAATGCTCCTCGGCATGCGCCGCCGGATGGATGGCCACCTGGGGCAGGTCGGCGATGGCGGCCAGCGCCGCACGGTCGATCGGCAGGCAGCCCAGCGGCGTATCGAAAGCCACGACGCCCGGCAGGGCGAGTCCCGGCGTCCATACCCGATGCACCGGGCCGAGCAGCACGACGCGGGAAATGGTGCCGCGCAAGGGGGCGAGCAGGGCGTAAGCGGTGGCCGCCACCGGCCCGGAATACACATAACCGGCATGCGGCGCGAGGATGGCTTTGGGTCGCAGTGCCGGCGCTTGGGCGGCGGCCAGCAGGGCACGCACGTTTGCCCGCAAGGCGGCGGGCGCAGCCGGATAGAACATGCCGGCGACAGCGGGCGGGCGGTGGGTCTGGGTCTGCGGCATGGTGCGACCTCCTCCGTAGAACGGGGAACAGACGGCGCTCCCTATCTCTTCTATATGGCTACGATAGACCGGTTTTCAATATGCCGCCAGACCGCTCCGTCACGTAAGATCGAGTTTTTCAAGGAGGCCCACCGATGGCAATGGACGAGATCGATTTCTATATCCATGGCGACGACATGCAGTTCGTCGAGATCGAGCTGGACCCGGAGGAAGCCGCGATCGGCGAGGCGGGCAGCATGATGTACATGGAAGACGGCATCCAGATGGATACCATCTTCGGCGACGGCTCGGCCAGGCACAGCGGGCTCCTCGGCTCGCTGCTCGGCGCCGGCAAGCGGCTGATCACCGGTGAGTCGCTGTTTACCACGGTGTTCGTGAACAAGAGCCAGGGCAAGAAGAAGGTCGCCTTCGCCGCGCCCTATACCGGCAAGATCATCGCCTTCGACCTGCAAAAATATGGCGGCACGATGATCTGCCAGAAAGACGCTTTCCTTTGCGCGGCCAAGGGTGTGACGCTCGGCGTCGCCTTCCAGAAGCGCCTGGGTGCCGGCTTCTTTGGCGGTGAGGGCTTCATCATGGAAAAGCTGGAAGGTGACGGCCTGGCCTTTGCCCATAGCGGCGGCACCGTTCTCGAACGCCAGCTTCGCCCTGGCGAGATGTTGCGTGTCGATACCGGTTGCGTGGTGGCGTTCACCCAGGACGTCGATTTCGACATCCAGTTTGTCGGCGGGATCAAGACCGCGTTGTTCGGCGGCGAGGGCCTGTTCTTCGCCGTGCTGCGCGGGCCGGGCACGGTCTGGCTGCAATCGCTGCCCTTCGCGCGGCTGGCCTCGCGCATCTTCGCCGCGGCACCGGTGATGAAAGGCGGCGGCGGACGCGGCGGCGAGGAGGGCGGTTTGTTGGGAACACTGTTCGGCGGCGACAAGTAGCGGGAAAAGTCGGCGCTGCCGATACGGCGATTGAGTCAGGGATTCCGGCCGGACGAACCCCGATCGAGGAGGCAGTCGTGCTGCCGTGTGCAGGAGCGGTATCAGGGCGCGGGGTATAATTTCGGCCTTCCGGAAATCCCCCGAACCTCTTCCCGATCATGACCGAATTCCTTGCGCTGCGCGGGCCTGCCGCGTTTTCTGCGGCACGTCTGGAGCGCTTGCAGCGCGATCTCGAGACCATCGAGCGCAATCTTGTCCTGACTGCCGAGCAGTGGTTCTTTGTCGAACTGGTGCGCCCGCTGGAGGCTGCGGAACGGGCGCGGCTGGAGAGCCTGCTCGGGATTTCCGCCGTGCCGCCAGCGACTCCGAATGGCGCACTGCTGCTGGTCACGCCGCGTCTGGGTACCATCTCGCCGTGGAGTTCGAAAGCCACCGAGATCGCCAGAAACTGCGGCTTCACCGCCGTGCGGCGGATCGAGCGCGGCATCGCCTACTACGTCGCCGGCTTGGAAAAATTCCCGCCGGGAAGCAAAGCGCTGGCGCTGGCGACTCGCCGCGAGGCCATCGCGGCGCGGCTGCATGACCGCATGACCGAATCGGTGCTCGACGATGGCGAGGCGGCCCGCGCCCTGTTCCATCACGTTGCGCCGCAGCCGCTGGCCACGGTCGATCTGCTCGGCCGCGGGCGGGACGCGCTGCTGGCGGCCAATGGCGCGCTGGGGCTGGCGTTGTCGGCGGACGAGATCGACTACCTGCTGGAAAATTTCCAGCGCCTCGGACGCAATCCGACCGATGTCGAATTGCTGATGTTCGCCCAGGCCAATTCGGAACATTGCCGGCACAAGATTTTCAACGCGACCTGGACGGTGGATGGCGTCGAGCAGCCGCTGTCGCTGTTCGCCATGATCCGTGAAACGCACAAGGCGCACCCCGAGGGCACGGTCGTCGCGTATGCCGACAATGCGGCGGTGATCGAAGGCGCGCCGACGCGGCGTTTTTTCCCGCAGGCTGAGGGCGCCTACGGCTGGCGCGAGGAACTGACGCACATCCTGGCCAAGGTCGAGACACACAATCATCCGACCGCGATCTCGCCTTTCCCCGGTGCGGCGACCGGCGCCGGCGGCGAGATTCGCGATGAAGGCGCCACCGGCCGCGGCTCCCGGCCCAAGGCCGGCCTGGCCGGATTCTCTGTATCCGATCTGAATATTCCGGGCCACGTCCAACCCTGGGAGTCGGTTTACGGCAAGCCCGCGCGCATCGCCTCGGCGCTGGAAATCATGATCGAGGGACCGATCGGCGCGGCAGCCTTCAACAACGAATTCGGACGGCCGAATCTGGCCGGCTATTTCCGCACCTTCGAGCAAGCCTTCGCCGGCGAGATGCGCGGTTACCACAAACCGATCATGCTCGCCGGCGGGGTTGGCAACATTGCCGCGCGCGATGCCTTCAAGCTCAAGTTTCCGGCCGGCACGCTCTTGATCCAGCTTGGCGGCCCCGGCATGCTGATCGGTCTGGGCGGCGGCGCGGCATCGTCGATGACCACCGGCAGCAATACCGCGGAACTCGATTTTGCCTCGGTGCAGCGCGGCAATCCCGAGATGCAGCGGCGTGCCCAGGAGGTGATCGACCGCTGCTGGCAACTGGCGGACGAAAATCCGATCCTGGCCATTCACGATGTCGGCGCCGGCGGCATTTCCAATGCGATGCCGGAACTGGCGCATGACGCCGGGCGCGGCGCGATCTTCGATCTGCGGGCGATTCCGAGCGAAGAGCCGGGCATGAGCCCGCGCGAAATCTGGAGCAACGAGGCACAGGAGCGCTATGTGCTGGCGGTTGCTCCCGAGCGGCTGGAGGATTTTCGCGCGCTTTGCGAACGCGAGCGCTGTCCGTTCGCGGTGCTCGGCGTGGCCACCGACGATGGCCGGCTGATCGTCAAGGACGAGCATTTCGGCAACCGGCCAGTGGACATGCCGCTGGACGTCCTGCTCGGCAAGCCGCCACGCAGCCATCGCGTGGCGCAGCGCAAGCCGGTCGCGATGCCGCCGCTCGATCTCGATGCCATCGTGCTGAGCGATGCCCTGGAGCGCGTGCTGCGCCTGCCGGCGGTGGCCTCGAAAAACTTTCTGGTCACCATCGGCGACCGTTCGGTCGGCGGTATGACAGCGCGCGACCAGATGGTCGGCCCCTGGCAGACGCCGGTGGCCGACGTGGCGGTGACCACGCTGGGTTTTGCCGGTGTCGCCGGCGAATGCTTCGCCCTCGGCGAGCGCACACCGGTGGCGCTGCTCGATGCGCCGGCTTCCGGACGCATGGCGGTCGGCGAGGCGATCACCAACCTCGCCGCTGCCGCCATCGGCGACATTTCACGGATCAAGCTCTCCGCCAACTGGATGGCCGCCGCCGGCCATGGCGAAGGCGCCAGCGAGGACGCGGCGCTGTTCGATACGGTCAAGGCGGTCGGCCTCGAGTTCTGCCCGCAACTGGGCATCAGCATTCCGGTCGGCAAGGATTCGCTGTCGATGAAGACGCGCTGGCAGGACGCGGGGCAGACCAAGGAGGTGGTGGCGCCGCTCTCGCTGATCGTCACTGCCTTTGCTCCGCTCGCCGACGTGCGCCGCACCCTGACGCCGGAATTGCGCCGCGACGAAGAGGTGGGCGAAACCGAGTTGCTGCTGATCGATCTGGGGCTGGGCCGCAACCGGCTGGGCGGTTCGGCGCTGGCCCAGGTGCATGGGGTGAGCGGAGACGTGCCGCCGGATGCCGATGCCGCGCTGCTGCAGGTGTTTTTTGCCGCGATCCAGCGCCTCAACCGGGAAGGCAGACTCCTCGCCTATCACGACCGTTCCGACGGCGGCCTGTGGGCGACCGTGTGCGAGATGAGCTTTGCTGCCCATGTCGGCGTCTCGCTCAATCTCGATGCCCTGTGTTTCGATCCGCTGGCCTCGGATGTCGATGGCAGCGAACGGCGTCCCGAACTGGTTGCCGGACGCAGCCAAGATCGGCTGATTGCCGCCCTGTTCAGCGAGGAGCTCGGCGCGGTGCTGCAGATTCGCCTGGCCGATCGTGGCGCGGTGATGCAGGTGTTGCGCGAAGCCGGCCTCGGCCGGGCGACGCATGTCGTCGGCCATCTCAACACGGCCGACGAGATCCGCCTCTGGCGCAATGCGAAACGGGCCTTTTCAGCGCCGCGCAGCGCGCTGCAGCGCATCTGGAGCGAGGTGAGCCACCAGATCGCCCGTCTGCGCGACGACCCGGAATGTGCCCAGGAAGAATTCGACAACCTGCAGGATGTAGCCGACCCCGGCCTGTCGGCGCGGCTCAGCTTCGATCCGGCCGCGCCCTTTGTGCTTGCCGGGGTCCGGCCGAAGATTGCCATCCTGCGCGAGCAGGGGGTCAACGGCCAGCTCGAGATGGCGGCGGCCTTCGAGCAGTCGGGTTTCGCGCCTTTCGATGTGCATATGTCGGACCTGCAATCCGGTCGTCATAACCTGGCCGCATTCAAGGGCTTCGCCGCCTGCGGCGGATTTTCGTATGGCGACGTGCTTGGCGCGGGCCAGGGCTGGGCCAAGTCGATCCTTTTCAACGCCCGCCTGCGCGATGAATTCGCCGCCTTCTTCGCCCGTGCCGACAGCTTCGCCCTGGGGGTGTGCAACGGCTGCCAGATGATGGCGCAACTGACCCCGATCATTCCCGGCGCACAGGACTGGCCGACCTTCCAGCGCAATCGCAGCGAGCAGTTCGAGGCGCGGCTGGTCATGGCCGAGATTCCGGCCTCTCCCTCGCTGTTCCTTGCCGGCATGGCCGGCTCGCATCTGCCGGTGATTGTTTCCCACGGCGAAGGGCGCGCCGGGTTCACCGCCACGCAACAGCCGGAAAAGTCGGTCGTCGCGCTACGCTACATCGATCATCGCGGTCAGGTAGCCAGCCGCTATCCGTTCAACCCCAATGGCTCGGTCGCGGGCATCGCCGGCGTGACGACGGCCGATGGCCGGTTCACGATCATGATGCCGCACCCGGAACGCACCTTCCGCACGGTGCAGATGTCCTGGCATCCGCGTGACTGGGAAGAACGTTTCGACGGCCTTTCGCCGTGGGCGACGATGTTCCGCAACGCACGCCGCTGGCTGGGTTGATCGGCGCCAGAAAGTCGGCGCTGGCGATACGGCGCGCAGTTCGTGCCGCCAACGAAAAACGGGAGCCTCGGCTCCCGTTTTTTTGGTTGGATCAACTACTTTTTATTCGACCTTGGCCTTGGCGCGCAGATCCTCGACGTGCTTCTGGATCATGCGTTGCTGGAGCTGCTGGGCGATCTGGCCCTTGGCTTCGTCGAAGGTCGGCAGTTTCAGTTCGCGGGTATCGTCGAGCTGGATCACATGCCAGCCGAAATCGCTCTTGACCGGGACGGTGGTGTATTTGCCCTTTTCGAGCTTGAGCATCGCATCGGAGAACGGCTTGACGAAGGAGGTCGGGGTCGCCCAGCCGAGATCGCCACCGCGCTCCTTGGAACCCGGGTCTTTCGATTGCTTGGCCAGTTCCTCGAACTTCTCGCCCTTGTTGAGTTTTTCGATCAGGGCGGTGGCTTCGTCGGCGGTGTCGACCAGGATGTGCCGCGTCTTGTATTCCTTGCTGCCCAGCTTGGCCTTCAGGCTTTCGTATTCGGCGCGGATTTGATCGTCGCCGATCGGATGGCTTTGCGCGTAGTTCCTGAGGTAGGCGCCGATCAGCACGCCCTGGCGGGAGAGTTCCACCTGGGCCTGCACTTCGGAGTTCTTGTCGAGCCCCTTCCTGGTCGCTTCCTGGGTCAGGATTTCACGGCGCACCAGTTCTTCCTTGACGGCATTGCGCAGTTCCGGCGAATCGGGCTGGCCTTGCGCGGCCTGGCCATTGATCAATGCGTCGGCCCGGTTCTTTGGAATCGCCTTGCCATTCACGGTGACGAAGGCGGTGCCTTCGCCGTCTTTCTTGGCGGCCAGCGCCGGGGCGGCGAAAAGCGAAACGGACAGGGCGGCAAGCAGGGTATGGCGGAGTGTGCGATTCATTTTGGGTTTCCCGGGTTAAAGAGAAGAAGAGTATTCATCAGGTGTTTTTGCGATGATGCTCAGGGCATGAATTTCCCGCTTCAGCAGCGAGGCCAGCGCATCATACACCATGCGTTGCCTTTCCAATGTCCTGCAACCGGCGAAGCGGGAGGAGACGATGGTCAGCCGGAAATGACCGCCACCGCTGGCGCCGGCATGTCCCGCGTGGCGCGCGGAGCCATCCTCGATTTCGACGAGGCTGGGCTCGAGCACGGCGAGTTGCGCGCGGATTGTCTCGCTACGGTTCATGCGCGGGGGAAGGCCTGGCGAAACGGCCGTACCACGACATGTGCATAGACGCCGGCGCTGACATAAGGATCGGCTTCGGCCCAGGACGTTGCCGCGTCGAGACTGTCGAATTCGGCAACGATCAGACTGCCCGAGAAACCGGCGGGGCCGGGATCGGGACTGTCGATGGCCGGGCACGGCCCGGCAAGGACGAGCCGGCCTTCGGCCTGGAGCGCCTCCAGGCGCGCCAGATGCGCCGGGCGCGCGGCCTGGCGGCGCTGCAGGCTGTCGGCGACATCTTCGGCGACGATGGCATAAAGCATTATTTGCTGTCCTCTGGCAGATATTTGGCCAGCACCAGGCTTTGGATGATGATGAAGAGGAACATCAGGCCCATGCCGCCAAAGAGTTTGAAATTGACCCAGGTGGCGGTGCTGTAGTTGAAGGCGACATACAGGTTGGCGCCGCCGAGCAGGGTGAAGAAGGCCGCCCAGGCCAGGTTGAGCCGGCGCCACAGGGCTTCCGGCAGTTGCATCTGCGCCTCGAGCATGCCGCGAATCAGGTTGCGCTTGAACAGCAACGTCGAGCCGAGCAGGGAGACGGCGAACAACCAGTAGAGGATGGTCGGTTTCCACTTGATGAAGGTTTCGTCGTGCAGGAGCAGCGTTGCGCCGCCGAACACCACGACCAGCGCCAGGCTGACCCAGAGCATGGTGTCCACCTTGCCGTGGCGATGCCGGACCCAGCCGATCTGCAGGGCCGTGGCGGCGATGACCACGCCGGTGGCGATGTAGATGTCGAACAGCTTGAAGGCGATGAAAAAAAGAATGACCGGCAGGAGATCGAACAGGAATTTCATGCTGTGGGTGGAATTGGTTGGAATTACTTCGTTTCGAGATCGACCGCGGCCGAGTTGATGCAGTAACGCAACCCGCTCGGGGCCGGGCCGTCGGCGAAGACATGGCCGAGATGGCCGCCGCAGCGGCGGCAGGTGACTTCGGTGCGGCGCATGCCGTGGCGGGTGTCCTCGTGTTCGGCGATGGTATCGCCATCGATCGGTGCGCTGAAACTGGGCCAGCCGCAACCGGCATCGAACTTCGTCTGCGCGTCGAACAGCGGCTCGCCGCAGCCGATGCAGCGATAGATGCCGTTTTGCCAGGTATCCCAGTAGGCACCGCTGAACGCCGGTTCGGTGCCCTGCTCGCGGGTGATGCGGTATTGCTCGGGCGTGAGCTGGGCGCGCCACTCGGCCTCGCTTTTGATGATCTTGGGTTTGTCGCTCATGGGGCTGACTATAATCGACCGGCGAAGCCATTGGAAGCCGATACGGGTGAGAAAGTTCAGGAAAATGCGATGCGGGTGACCGTGCTGGGCGCGGGCGTGGTCGGGGTGACCAGCGCCTGGTATCTGGCGGCGGCGGGGCACGAGGTGACCGTCATCGAGCGGCAGCCAGGGCCGGCGCTGGAGACCAGTTATGCCAATGGCGGCCAGATTTCCGTCAGCCACGCCGAGCCGTGGGCCAATCCGGCGGCCTGGCGACAGATTCTGCGCTGGCTGGGGCGGGAGGATGCGCCGCTGCTGTGGCGGCTGCGTGCCGATCCGGCCCAGTGGCTGTGGGGCCTGCGCTTTCTGCGCGAATGCTCGCCCTCCCGTACCCGCGCCAATATCGCGGCCATCGTCCGGCTGGGGCTGTCCAGCCGCGAGGCCTTGCGTGCCCTGCGGCGCGAATTGGCGCTCGACTATGACCAGCTCGAAAGGGGCATCCTGCATTTTTATACCGATCCGCGGGCCTTCGAACATGCCGTGCAGCAGGCGGCGGTGATGCGTGAATTCGGCTGCGAGCGGGTGCCGCTGGCCACCGCCGAATGCCTGGCCACCGAGCCGGCATTGGCGGCTTCGACCCTGCCGATCGTCGGTGGGACGTATACGGCGACGGACGAATCGGGCGATGCGCGGCGCTTCACCGAAGTCCTGGCACAACGGGCGGCTGCGCGCGGGGTGCGCTTCCGCTATGGCGAATCGGTGAGGGCGCTGGAACGAGAAAATGGCCGGCTGGCCCGGGTGCGTCTGGCTTCGGGCGAGGTGCTCGCTCCCGAGCTCACCGTGCTGGCACTGGGCAGTTACGCCCCGCTTCTGCTCAGGCCGCTGGGTGTGCGGCTGCCGGTCTATCCGGCCAAGGGATATTCGGCGACCTTGACCCTGCCCGCCGGGCTGGCCGCCGCCGCGCCCACAGTCAGCTTGACCGACGATGAGGCCAGGCTCGTTTTTTCGCGGCTCGGCGAGCGTTTGCGAGTCGCCGGCACGGCCGAGTTCATCGGCTACGATCTGGAACTCAATCCGGCGCGTTGCGATGCACTGATGCGCCGCACGCGGGCGCTGTTTCCGGCCCTGGCCAACGTGCGGCAGATCGATTTCTGGAGCGGTCTGCGGCCGGCCACGCCGAGCAATGTGCCGCTGATCTGCGGGCTGCGCGAGGCCGGGCTTGCCGGCCTGTGGCTGAATGCCGGACATGGCACGCTGGGCTGGACCCTGGCTTGCGGGTCGGCGCAACTGCTGGCGGAACAGATCGCCGGCCGCGATGCGGGGATCGATCCGGCGCCGTATCACCTGTAAAAACTCGGCGCTGATAACACGCCGATCCCTGCGCTCAGTGCAGGTGTCGCGGCGTGGCGTCGACCTGTTCCTCGGGAAGTTCGGCGTGCATCGATTCGCCTTCCGCGTTGGGATACAGCGGGGCGCCGCAGTCGTCGCAGTATTCGAGCGGCAGGCGATGGTCGAGCAGCGTGATCCGCTGCACGCCGGCCTCGCGCAGCACGGCCTCGATCTGCCCCGGCATCTCGCTGTTCTCGTCCTCGCTGTCGAGTAGCGGCCAGACCACGCCATGAATGATGTCGGGGTTGTTGCGCAGGGCGAAGCCGACCCGGTATTCCTCCAGTTCCTGGTCATGGTAAGGCGCGGCGGTGGTCTGCAGATCAGCGGGCGCGAGGCCCATCACCGTCTGCAGGAAGGCGACGGCCGAACGCAGTGACCATGGCCGCGAGGCGCGGTCGGTGTCGCGGACGGTGGCGTGATAGGCGCCCACCGGCTGAATTTCGAGTGCGCAGGCCGGCAGCATCTGGCGGAGGACTTCGCCGCCCTGGAGCGCCCATTGCCGGAAGGCGCCGGCGCGGTCGCTGTCGTCTTCCTGCCAGCGGAACAAGGGCGCGCCGTGTGGCGCGGCGACGGCGGCCAGCAGGTAACGGCTGTCGGAAAGAAAGCCCATGGTTTCATCCAGTTGCCGCGGATCGATGGCGAGGTCGCGGCCATGTACCGCGGCCTTGGCCAGCTTGTCGGCCAGGGTTGCGGTATCGCTCCAGGTCTGCGGCAGTTGGTCCGGGCTGTAGAGCATGTCGCAGAGACCGAGTTTCGCCTCCGCGGCAAGGATGTGCGCCTGCAGATGGCTACGGATCATCGTCAGTTGCGACGCCAGGATGGTGCCGGACGGGATCGGGAAACGCGACCAGGCCAGCACCGGTATCGCGATCATCAGCGTATCGAGGCTGCCCGCACCTTCGGCATGGCGCGTTTCGGTGCACGCCTCGATCAGGTCGGCGAGGACATCGTAGGTGGCCTGGCCGGAACGGTAGAGCGGATCGAGCGCCGCAATCAATGTCTCTTCCGCGCGGCTGTTCAGCAGACGATTGATCAGGCGGGTCAGGCGCGTTTCCCAGTAGATATCTTCAATCCGGCTGGAGGACTCGTTGAGTCGGTTGGCCAGGCGGGTGAGCTGCTCGGTATCGGCTGTCGGCCGGGTGCGGCGGGGCGATCGAGTGGGTTTCATGGGGAGTTTGCAGGCGGCTGGAAGCGGAAACGGATGGCTCCGGATTCTACCAGCCGGGGTGAAGGGGATTCATGTAACAAACTGGTAAACTTCGCGTCCCCTGTCTGCCGGTGGTGATCTTCGATGTTTGCACGTTTCATGCCCAAGGAAGTCAAGTTTTTCGAGTTGTTCGATGCTCATGCGGACTTGATCGCCCAGGGTGGCCGTCAACTGCTGGCGTTGGTCACCGATCTGGAACAGGGAGCGGAGGTTCTGGCAAAAAATGCCCAGGCGATCGACCAGACAGAGTCGGCTGCGGACCGGATCACCCATGAGGTCATGGCGCTGCTTCACACCTCGTTCAATACGCCGCTGGACCGTGACGAAATTCATCGTCTGATTACTTGCATGGACGATGTCCTTGATCTGGTGCAGGACGTTGCGGAGGCCATGTTTCTTTACGACATTCGTTCCCTGACCCAGGAAGCCCAACAACTGGCGACTCTCTGTGAGGCGTGCTGCAAGCATGTCCATGCGGCGGTTCATCTGTTGCACAAGATGGGCAACACACCGGCCATCCTCTCGCTCTGCCGCGAAATCGACCGGCTCGAATCCGAAGCCGACCGGGTTTTGCGTATCGGCATCACCAACCTGTTTCGCGACGAGCCGGATGTGCGTCAGTTAATCAAGCTGAAAGGCATTTATGAACTTCTGGAATCGGTGACCGACCGCTGCGAGGACGTGGCGAACATCATCGAAGGCATCGTTTTGGAAAACTCCTGACCCGTCGCCATGCACGCCGTCGAAATCAGCCTGTGGATGGTTGTCGTGCTCGTGTTGCTGGCTCTGGCCTTCGATTTCATGAATGGCTTTCACGATGCGGCCAATTCGATCGCCACCGTGGTCTCCACCGGCGTATTGAAACCACAGCATGCTGTTCTGTGGGCGGCGGCTTTCAATGTGATAGCCCTGTTCCTGTTCCAGCTCAAGGTGGCGACCGCGATCGGCAAAGGCACCATCGATCCGGGCATCGTCGATCAATATGTGGTTTTCGGCACCCTGATCGGCGCTATCGCTTGGAACCTCATCACCTGGTATTACGGCATTCCTTCCAGTTCGTCGCATGCGCTGATGGGCGGCCTAATCGGTACAGCGCTGGCCAAGGCCGGCCCGGGTGCTCTGGTCTGGGGTGGAGTGATGAAGGTGATCATATTCATTTTCGTCGCTCCGATCCTCGGTTTTGTGCTGGGCGGGCTGATCATGCTCGCCGTGGCCTGGGCCTGCAATCGCGCCATCCCGGGCAAGGTCGATAAGGTTTTCCGCCGTTTGCAACTGGTGTCGGCTTCGCTCTACAGCCTGGGGCATGGAGGCAACGACGCACAAAAAACCATCGGCATCATCTGGATGCTACTGATCGCCGCGGATATAACCGGAGCGGATCAGGCGGTTCCGCTCTGGGTAGTTTTTTCCTGTTATTTGGCCATGGGTCTGGGCACGCTGTTCGGTGGCTGGCGGATCGTCAAAACCATGGGCCAGCGCATCACCAGGCTGCGCCCGGTGGGGGGGTTCTGTGCCGAGACCAGTGGCGCGCTGACCTTGTTCATGGCGACCGGACTGGGCATTCCGGTGTCGACCACGCATACGATTACCGGTTCGATCATCGGCGTGGGCGCTTCGCGCAGCATGGGGAATGTGCGTTGGGGCGTGGCCGTGGGCATCGTCTGGGCCTGGATCTTCACCATTCCGGCCAGCGCCCTGATTGCGGCCATGGCTTGGTGGCTGGGACGCCAGGTGTTGTGAAAATCCGGTCGCTTTAACGTGAAACTCACTCAGTCGGCAAGGAGAAGGAAAACGGTCGGGCGCCTGTCGATGCAGGATACCGGCAGTGACTTCCATTCGTGGATACGATGCGTACGGATGGATTCCCCGCTGAGGGTGATATCCGTCGCCAGGCAGAGCCGGGTTTGCGGCCGGGCGGTGGCCAGCAGGGCGGCGAACAGTGCGTTGTTGCGGTAGGGCGTTTCGATGAATATCTGCGTCTGTCGCTTGTTGGCCGATTCGCGTTCAAGTTCGACGATACGGGTACCACGTTCAGGTTCGCGCGTCGGTAGATAGCCATGGAAAGCGAAGCGCTGGCCTTCGAGCCCCGAGCCCATCAGGGCCAGCAGCAGCGAGGAAGGGCCGACCAGCGGCCTGACGATGATGCCGAGTTCATGGGCGCGGCGCACCAGGAGTGCGCCAGGATCGGCGACGGCCGGGCAGCCGGCTTCCGACATCAGGCCGATGTCCTGCCCCTCGAGCAGGGGTAGCAACAGACGCTCGATATCCGCGACGGAGAGTTTTTCCGGCAGCTCCTCGATCAACAATTCACGCAGCGGAGTCGGATGATCGAGGCGCTTGAGTTCGGCGCGGGTTGTTTTTGCGTTTTCGACGATGAAGCGGGTCAGGCGGCTGGCGGCTGCCCGCGTTTGCGGGGGCAGCACGGTTTCCCAGGGCGTATCACCCAGTGCAACGGGGAGCAGCCACAATGTTCCGGGCATGATCAGGGCAAGGCGATGCCTTCGACACGCAACATTTCGCAAAGGGCGATCAGCGGCAGGCCGACCAGCGCGGTCGGATCGTCGCCGCGCAGGTAGCGCATGAGGGCGATGCCGAGGCCTTCCGACTTCGCACTGCCGGCACAGCCCAGGGCGTCTTCCTTGTCGAGATACGCGAAGATTTCGTCGTCGGTCAGCCCGCGAATCCCCACCTGGGTCGGAATGCACGCGCTCTGTAACCGGCCCGAAGCGCTGTCGAGCAGACAAACGCCGGTGTGAAAGATGATTTCCCTGCCCCGCATCGATTGCAGCTGGTTGACGGCGGCATTGCGGTTGCCCGGTTTGCCGAAGCGCTGCTCGCCACAGGCCGCCACCTGATCCGAGCCGATGACCAATGCCTGCGGAAAACGTGCTGCAACCGCGACAGCCTTGGCTTGAGCCAGCCGGATGGCGGTGGTGGCGGGTGCCTCGCCGTCCAGCGGACGTTCGTCGACGGCGGGGACGGCGGTTTCGAAAGGCAGTTGCAGGCGTCCCAGAAGTTCTCGACGAAAGGGCGAGGTCGAGGCAAGCACCAGGCGACGAATCATTTGACCGACTTGAAAATTGAGGGTCGGGCATGATAGCATTCGCCACCCATGTCACACGCACCCGCTTCAGGTTGGCAAAATTGACGGCTTCGGCACTTGTATTTTCTCCCCTGGTGATCGATAGCTCCGAGTTTTCCCGTCAAGGCCGGGTGATCGAGGGGACGGTGCCGCTGGCGATCTTGCAACGGCTGAAGCATGAGTTGCTCGATGCGGAGGGCGATCTTTCCGTCCGGCTGGAGGGCTGGCAGGATAACGGTGGAAAGTGCGGGTTGCGTCTGGCGGTCGCCGGTGGCGTCAGGCTGCGTTGCCAGCGTTGCCTCGAGGGTATCGACCTGCCGTTGGACATCGGCAGCCGGTTCCAGTTGATTCGTCCGGGCGAGGATTGGCCGGACGATGATCTGGAAAACGATGAGATGGATGCCATCGCCGCAGAAAAGGAACTGGATGTGCTGGCGCTGATCGAGGACGAGGTGTTGCTTGCCTTGCCGATCGTTGCCCGGCATGCGCAGTGTCAGCCGCCACAGACGGCAGGGATTGATCACGGGTCGTCGCCTTTCAAGGCGTTGGCCGTTTTGAAGAAACATTGAAACAAGGAGCATCAAATGGCTGTTCAGCAAAACAAGAAATCCCCTTCCAAGCGTGGAATGCATCGTGCCCACGATTTCCTGATCGCTCCGCCGCTGGCCGTCGAGCCGACGACTGGCGAAGTGCATCTGCGCCATCATGTTTCTCCCTCCGGCGTTTACCGCGGTAAAAAGGCCATCAAGGCCAGAGGGGAATAAGTTCCCATAAAGAAAACGGCCGGATGCGCTGAAGCGTCCGGCCGTTTTCGTATCCGGAACTTCATGACTATGGCGATCACCCTCGCGGTCGATTGTATGGGTGGCGATCACGGTGCCGCGGTCACACTGCCGGCGACGTTCGATTTTTTGCGCAAGGATGTTGCCTGTGCGGCCATTCTGGTCGGCCGTGAAGAAGTGTTGCGCCCCTACCTGGGCTCTGCGCTGGCGGAATTCGGCCCGCGTCTCGCCATCCGCCCTGCGGCGGAAACCGTCGGCATGGATGAGGCGGTGGCCAGTGCATTGCGCGGGAAAAAAGATTCCTCGATGCGCGTGGCGATCGACCTGGTCAAGGAAGGTCTTGCCGATGCGGCCATTTCGGCTGGCAACACCGGTGCCCTGATGGCGATTTCGCGCTTTGTGTTGAAGACGCTGCCGGGTATCGACCGGCCGGCGATCTGCTCGATTCTGCCCTCGGCGCGCGGCACTACCTACGTCCTCGATCTCGGCGCCAATGTCGATTGCACGCCGGAACATCTGCTGCAGTTCGGCATCATGGGCGCGATGCTGGTCTCCGCCCTGGAACACCGCGAGCGTCCCAGCGTCGGCCTGCTCAACATCGGCGAGGAAGAGATCAAGGGCAGCGAGGTGGTGAAACGTGCGGCCGAACTGTTGCGCCAGAGCGGGCTCAATTTTGCCGGCAATGTCGAAGGCAACGATATCTTCAAGGGCACCACGGATGTCGTGGTCTGCGATGGTTTTGTCGGTAACGTCACGTTGAAAGCTTCCGAGGGTCTGGCGCAGATGATTGGCGGCGCGTTGAAGGAAGAATTCTCACGGAACCTGTTGACCCGGTTCGCGGCATTGGTGGCTCTGCCGGTGCTGAAATCCTTCCGCCGGCGTTTCGATCACCGCCGCTATAATGGCGCGAGCCTGCTGGGTTTGAAAGGCGTGGTGGTGAAAAGCCACGGCTCGGCGGACCGGCTGGCTTTCTTTTGCGCACTGGAACGCGCGGCCGAGGCGGCACGCCAGAAGCTGCCGGAAAAGATTGCCCTGCGCATGGCCGCCGTCTCGCCAGCGCCGACTCTTTGTGACTGAATGCACATGATCCATTCGCGTATCACCGGGACCGGCAGTTACCTGCCGGGCGAACCGCTGGACAATCGGGCGCTGATCGCCCGGCATGGCTTGAGTTCTTCCGATGACTGGATCATCGAGCGTACCGGCATCCGCAGCCGCCATCTGGCGCCAAAGGATGTCACCAGCAGCGATCTGGCGCTGGAAGCAAGTCGCCGTGCGCTCGCCGCCGCAGGCCGCGTGCCTGGCGAAGTCGATCTGGTGATCGTCGCTACCTCGACCCCCGATTACATTTTTCCGAGCACCGCAACCCTGCTGCAGAACAGGCTGGGCATGGCCAACGGGGCGCCGGCCTTCGATGTGCAGGCGGTTTGCAGCGGCTTTGTCTATGCGCTTTCCATCGCCGAAAAATTCATTCGGTCGGGTTCTCATCGGTGCGCACTGGTGGTCGGCGCCGAGGTGTTCTCGCGCATCATGGACTGGAGCGATCGCGGCACCTGCGTGCTGTTCGGCGATGGCGCCGGCGCCGTGGTGCTGGAAGCCGCGGAACAGCCAGGCGTGCTGACCACGGCTTTGCATGCCGACGGCCGTCACCATGCGCTGCTTTCGGTGCCAGGCCAGATTTGCGGTGGGCAGGCGATCGGTGATCCATTTTTGCGCATGGACGGTCAGGCGGTGTTCAAATTCGCGGTCAACGCATTGGCCGAGGTAGCCGAGGAAGTGCTCGCCCTGGCCGGCCTGACGGCTACGCAGATCGACTGGCTGATTCCGCATCAGGCCAATATCCGCATCCTGCAGGCAACGGCGAAGAAAATCGGCCTGCCGATGGAGAAATGCATCGTTACGGTGGAGCGCCACGGCAATACCTCGGCCGCCTCGATTCCACTGGCGCTCGATGATGCCGTGCGCAGCGGACGCGTGCAGCGTGGCCAGCATCTGCTGCTGGAAGGCATCGGTGGCGGCTTCACCTGGGGCGCCACCCTGCTCAGGTTCTGACTTCAAAGGATCTCCCGTGAAATTTGCTTTTGTTTTTCCCGGTCAGGGCTCGCAGTCATTGGGCATGATGGCAGCCTATGGCGACGCGGCAGTGATCCGTGCCACCTTCGATGAAGCTTCTGCCGCGCTCGGACGTGATCTCTGGCAACTGGCAAGCGAAGGTCCGACCGAGGCACTCAATCAGACGGTCAATACGCAGCCGCTGATGCTGACAGCGGGGATCGCGGTCTATCGCCTGTGGCGCGAGCTGGGTGGATCGCGGCCAGCGCTGCTGGCCGGCCACAGTCTGGGCGAGTACTCGGCGCTGGTCGCCGCGGGTGTGCTGTCGCTGAAAGAGGCGGTGCCGCTGGTCGAATTGCGTGCCCGCGCCATGCAGGAGGCGGTGCCTGCCGGCGAGGGAGCGATGGCCGCGATCCTCGGACTTGATGCGGCTCTGGTGGTCGAAGCCTGTGCCGAGGCGGCGCAAGGCCAGGTGGTCGAGGCGGTGAATTTCAACGAGCCGAAGCAGACCGTGATCGCCGGTCACAAATCGGCGGTCGAACGTGCCGCCGAGGCGGTCAAGGTGAAAGGCGCGAAGCGCGCCGTGATGTTGCCGGTTTCTGCTCCGTTTCATTGCTCGCTGATGCGACCGGCCGCGGAAAAACTGGCCGAGCGTCTGGCGCGGCTGACGCTCCACGAACCGCGAATTCCGGTCATCAACAATGTCGATGTCGCCCGGTCGGTCCAGCCGGAGGCCATCCGGCAAGCGCTGGTACGCCAGGCGGCCGCTCCGGTGCGCTGGGTCGAGATCATGCAGGCGATGCAGGGCAGCGGGGTGACCCATGTCATCGAATGCGGGCCGGGCAAGGTGCTCGCCGGCCTGGTGAAACGTTGCAGCGAGGGACTCACCGGTCTGGCCATGAATGATCTGGCCGGGCTGGAAGCAGCCCTGATCCTGACGAAAGAGGCCTGAGATGAAGATATTGCAAGGACAAATTGCCCTGGTGAGCGGGGCTTCGCGCGGGCTGGGTCGTGCCATTGCCCTGGAACTCGGTGTTCAGGGCGCCACGGTTGTCGGCACGGCGACCACGGAGGCGGGAGCCGCGCAGATTCAGCAGGGCTTCGATGCGGCCGGGATCACGGGCTGGGGTGTCGTCGTCGACGTGACCGATGCCGTGGCCAGCGAGGCGCTGATCGCTACCATCGAAAAGCGTTTCGGCCCGGTTTCGGTGCTGGTCAATAATGCCGGCATCACCCGCGACAACCTCGCCTTGCGGATGAAGGACGAGGAATGGGATATGGTCATCGAGACCAACCTGAAGGCGGTCTTTCGTCTGTCGAAGCTGGTCATGCGCGGCATGATGAAGGCGCGCTTCGGCCGCATTGTCAACATTACCTCGGTGGTCGGCGAAGCGGGCAATCCCGGCCAGGCCAACTACGCGGCGGCCAAGGCCGGCGTGGCCGGCATGAGTCGGGCGCTGGCGCAGGAACTGGGCAGCCGCAACATCACGGTGAATTGCGTGGCGCCCGGGTTCATCGACACCGACATGACCCGTGGGTTGCCTGACGCGCAACGCGAAACGTTGCTCGGAAAAATTCCGCTGGGCCGTCTTGGTCAGGCGGAAGAAGTGGCCGCCAGCGTGGCTTTTCTTGTTTCGCCACGCGCCGGCTACATTACCGGCATTACGCTCAATGTGAATGGCGGGATGTACATGGGCTGATTTCCGCGAGGGAGTCCGGTCTTTTTGTTAAACTAGGCGGGTTTTCAATACCCGATAAATCAGGGAAGGAGCTGCAAAGATGGAAAATATCGAACAACGCGTCAAGAAGATCGTCGCCGAACAACTGGGTGTGAATGAGGCCGATATCAAGAACGAATCGTCCTTTGTGGACGATCTGGGCGCCGATTCGCTCGATACCGTCGAACTGGTGATGGCGCTGGAAGAAGAATTCGAATGCGAAATTCCCGATGAGGACGCGGAGAAGATCACCACCGTGCAGCAGGCCATCGACTACGTCAACGCCAATCTCAAGAAGTAATTCGGGAGTTTATCCATCGTGTCACGCCGCCGTGTAGTCGTTACCGGACTGGGACTCGTCTCGCCGATTGGCAACGATGTGGCCTCGGCCTGGGAGAGTCTGCTCGCCGGACGCAGCGGCGTGGGACCGATCACCCGCTTCGATGCCTCCGCGCTTTCGGTCCGCATTGCTGGCGAGGTCAAGGGGTTCGATGTCACCACCTATCTCTCCGCCAAGGAAGCGCGGCGGATGGATGCCTTCATCCACTATGGCATGGCGGCCGGGATTCAGGCGGTGCGTGATTCCGGCATCGAGGTCACGCCGGAAAATGCAGAACGCATCGGCGTGAACATCGGCTCCGGCATCGGCGGCCTGCCGATGATCGAGGAAACCCACAACGACTTTCTCACCGGCGGCCCGCGCAAGATATCGCCTTTTTTCATCCCCAGCACCATCATCAATATGATCTCCGGCAACCTGTCGATCCTGCTCGGCGCGAAGGGACCGAACCTGTCCGTGGTCACCGCCTGTACCACGGGGCTGCATGCCATCGGTTTGTCCGCTCGGCTGATCGAATATGGTGATGCCGACGCGATGATCTGCGGTGGCGCCGAAGCGACGGTGACACCGCTGGCGATCGGTGGCTTCGCCTCGGCCAAGGCCTTGTCGACCCGCAACGATGATCCCGCCACGGCGAGCCGGCCCTGGGATAAGGAGCGTGATGGCTTCATTCTCGGTGAAGGCTCCGGGGTCCTGGTGCTAGAAGAATACGAGCATGCGAAACGGCGTGGGGCGAGGATCTATGCCGAGCTGTCCGGCTTCGGTATGAGTGGCGATGCCTATCACATGACCGCACCCGATACCGATGGGCCTCGCCGCAGCATGCTCAACGCGCTACGCAATGCCGGGGTGAATCTGGATCAGGTGCAGTACTTGAATGCCCACGGCACTTCGACGCCGTTGGGCGACAAGAACGAAACCGAGGCCATCAAGCTGGCCTTCGGTGCCGATACGGCAAAAACACTGGTGGTGAATTCGACCAAGTCGATGACTGGCCACCTGCTCGGCGGCGCCGGCGGACTGGAATCGGTGTTCACCGTCCTTGCCGTGCATCATCAAATCAGCCCGCCGACGATCAACATTTTCGAGCAGGACCCGGAGTGTGACCTGGACTACTGTGCGAATACCGCGCGGCCGATGAAAATCGACGTGGCGATGAAAAACAATTTCGGCTTTGGCGGCACCAACGGCACCCTGGTCTTTCGCCGGATGTGATCCGCTGGAGTCGGCATGAAATCCGCCGCTCCGCTCAGAATCGCTTTCAAACCCTCGCGCCGCCTGCTCATGATCGAGTGGACGGCGCATTTGTTTCTGGCGTCGGCGGTGCTGGTGGCCACCATGCCGGTCTGGATTGCTGCTTCGCTGGCGGGCGTGATCGGAGTCTCTCTGATGCGGGTGCACAAGCATCTGTGTGCACGGCGTGGAGTATTGCGGCTTCACGCTGACGGCCGACTCGAAAAACTCGGCGCTGATGAGACGCCGGTTGTCTGGCAGGTGCATCCTTCCACCACTGTTTTGCCATTCCTGGTGGTTCTGCTTTATCGCCAGCAAGGGCGCACGAGATCGCTGGTTCTCCTCGGCGATAGCTGCGCTAGCGACGATTTCCGGAAATTGCGGCTTTGGCTGCGCTGGCGAGCCGCCAAGCTATTTACCAAAACCACCGGGACAGCTAGTCCTGAAATGGATGCAGCACGGTCTCCAGCGCGCGAGGCAGGGTCTCCGGATAATCTCGGCTGAAATGCAAACCACGGCTCTCGTGCCGGCGCTGGGCGCTCTTGACGATCAGGTCGGCGGTTTGCACCAGGTTGCGTAATTCGATCAGATCGTTGCTGATACGGAAATTTGCGTAATACTCGCCGATTTCCTTTTTCAGCAGATCGAGTCGGTGCTCGGCGCGCTCCAGTCGCTTGTTGGTGCGCACGATGCCGACGTAGTCCCACATGAAGCGGCGCAGTTCTTCCCAGTTGTGGGCGATGACGATTTCCTCGTCGGCGTCCGTCACCCGGCTTTCATCCCAGTGCGGCAGAGGCGGCAAGGGTGCGTGCGACGTCGCCTGAATATCTTCGGCGGCGGCGGCGGCGAATACCGCGCACTCGAGCAGCGAGTTCGAGGCCAGCCGGTTGGCGCCATGTAAACCGGTAAAGGTGGTTTCGCCGGCGGCATAGAGGCCAGGCAGATCGGTCCGCGCGGCGAGATCGGTGACCACGCCGCCGCAGGCGTAATGCGCCGCCGGCACCACGGGAATCGGCTGCCGGGTGATGTCGATGCCGAGGTCGAGGCAGCGGGCGTGAATGGTCGGGAAGTGCTCGATCAGAAACGCGGCCGGCTTGTGTGTCATATCGAGGAAGACGCAGTCGAGGCCGTGGCGCTTCATTTCGAAGTCGATGGCACGCGCGACGATGTCGCGTGGCGCGAGTTCGGCGCGCGCATCGTGCGCGGGCATGAAACGCGTGCCGTCGGGCAGGCGAAGGATGCCGCCTTCGCCGCGCAGGGCTTCGGAAATCAGGAAGGACTTGGCGTGGGGGTGAAAGAGGCAGGTCGGGTGGAACTGGATGAATTCCATGTTGGCCACCCGGCAGCCGACACGCCAGGCCATGGCGATGCCGTCGCCGGTCGCGGTGTCCGGGTTGGTGGTGTAGAGATAGACCTTGCCGGCGCCGCCGGTGGCCAGTACGGTATGGCTGGCGCCGAAGGTCAGCACCTCATCGCGGTCGATATCGAGGATATAGGCGCCCAGGCAGCGGTCGGGGGTCAGGCCGAGTTTGCCGGCGGTGATCAGGTCGACGGCGATGTGACGCTCGAACACGCTGATCCGCGGATGGTGCCGAATCTGTTCGGTCAGGGTTTGCTGCACGGCGCTGCCGGTGGCATCGGTGGCGTGGATGATGCGGCGCTGGCTGTGGCCGCCTTCGCGGGTGAGATGAAAGCCGAAGGGCGAATCGTCCTGGGTGAACGGGACGCCACGCTCAATTAGCCATTCGATGGCGCTGCGGCTGCGCTCGATGACGAAACGGGTGGCGAGCGGATCGCATAAGCCGGCGCCGGCGGTAAAGGTATCGGCAAGATGCGCCTCGACCGAATCGGCCGGATCGAGCACAGCGGCAATCCCGCCTTGGGCCCAAGCCGAGGCGGAATCTTCGAGAGTCTTTTTGGTCACCAGCGCGACCCGATGCTTGTCGGCCAGACGCAGGGCCAGGGATTGGCCGGCGAGGCCACTGCCGATGATGAGCACATCGAAGTGGCGGAGGAGGTTGTTTTCGGTCATGGAGGCGGACTATATCATCGTGATGAACCCCGGTTGGCTGCCGGGAACTATTGGCCAGGGGAGCAGTCTGTCCGCTGGAGTCTGGTAGCGCAAAATGTGAGTCAGGTAGCTTGTTATACTTGCCTGCGGCCGGAAATCGAGCCACAACCTGACAGGCAGGGACATACAGCAAAGCTCATGGGCGATCGGGAAGCGGACCAGATTCTGGTCGAGCAGGCGCAGGCCGGTGACAAGCAGGCGTTTGGCCTGCTGGTGACCAAATATCAGCGTCGACTCGCGCGGTTGATCTCGCGCATGGTGCGCGATCCGGTGGAGGTGGAAGATATCGTGCAGGACAGTTTTATCCGTGCATACCGTGCGCTGCCAGGCTTTCGCAACGATAGTGCGTTTTATACCTGGCTGTATCGCATCGGCGTGAACACGGCGAAAAACTGGTTGGTGACGCATGGCCGGCGGGCACAGCTTACGCGCTCGATGGATGATGAAGAAGCACCTGGTCAGGATGATGTGGAGTCGACACAGACCAGTGAAACGCCGGAGCGGTTGTTGATGACCAAGGAGATTGGCGAGACGGTTAACGCCGCTGTCGAACGGCTCCCCGAGGAATTACGGACGGCGATCACCCTGCGCGAGATCGAAGGAATGTCGTACGAGGAAATTGCTCAAGTGATGGATTGCCCGATCGGCACCGTACGTTCGCGAATATTTCGCGCGCGCGATGCCATTGCGGCGAAATTGAAGCCGCTACTCGACACGGCTTCCGACAAACGGTGGTGACTGCCATGAAAACACGACTTTCAGCCCTGATGGATGGCGAACTCGACCGGCATGAAATGCTGGAAACCCTGCGTACCTTGCATGCTGCCGCGTCGCTGCATGCCGAGATCGCCGCGTATCAACTGATCGGCGATGCGCTGCGCGACGAAACCGAACTGGATCTGGAACTGTCGGCCCGCGTGATGGCGGCGATCGAACAGGAACCGGTGGTGGTGCGGCTTGCGCTCCGGCGGGAGAGCGGCTGGCAACGACCGGCGCTGGCGTTGGCCGCTTCTGCCGCTGGCGTGACGCTGGTGGCCTGGCTGGCCCTGGCGCCGACCGCCGATCACCAGCTTCCTGCGCTGGCGGCCGGTCCGGCTTCCAGCGACCAGCTTCGGCCCAGGGAGGTTGCTCTGGCCAGTGATCCGGTCTCACGCCAGCGCATGCAGGAATATCTGGTGGCGCACCAGGTTTATGCGCCGGTTGGCGCCATGAACGGTGGCGCCAACCACGTCCGCACCGTATCAATGGCACGCGAGGGGCGGTGATGGTGGTTGCTGTCTCATGGGTTGTGTTTTTCGGCGTCCTGCTGGCGCCGACTTTTTCCCAGGCAGAGGATGGACTTTCCGGTCTCGGGTTGTTGCAGCGCATGTCCCAGGCTTCGCGGCAACTGACCTACAGCGGCACCTTCGTTTATCGCGGCAGCAACCACATGGAGACATCCAGCATCGCCCATGCGCTGCTGGATGGGCGCGAACAGGAACGCATCGAGGTGCTCGATGGCAGTCCGCGCGAGGTGATCCGGGATGGCAACGAGGTCAAGTGTTTTTTCCCCGAAGACAATCGGGTGATCGTCGAGAATCGCATCGCCCAGCGCCGTTTTCCTGCCTTGCTGCCGGCGGGCCTGGGCAACCTGCAGGATCATTACCTGATCCGCACGGGTGGCAACGGCCGGATTGCCGGCATGACGAGTCGGATCGTCCGCCTGGAACCGCGTGACAACTTTCGCTATGGCCATGAATTCTGGATGGATGCCGGAAGCGGCTTGCTGCTGAAAGCCAGCATCATCGGGGAGCAGGGTGAAGCGCTCGAGTCGTTTGCCTTTACCCAGGTGCAGGTCGGCGGGACACTCGACCGCGATGCGTTTCGTCCCCGCTTTGCCGGGACGCCGAAAATGTCCATGCAGCAGGTCCGTGCCGTGGCGATGGGCGGAAATGAACTCGGCTGGAGTTTTCGTACCCTTGTTCCCGGTTTCCACCAGGTTTCGGTGATGAAGCGGCAATGGGCGGCGGGTCAGGCAGAAAGCCTGCACATCCTCTTTTCCGACGGCCTGGCTTCCATTTCGGTCTTCATCGAGCCTGCCATCGCCAAGGATGGCATGGCGAAGGACGAGGGCGCCACTCGCCTTGGTGCGCTCAGTGTATACCGTCGTAATACCGAGGGTTATCGGGTGATCGTCATGGGCGAAGTGCCGGCGATCACGGTCAGGCGCCTTGGCGATGGCATTGAACCGAGGCATAAATGAGCCAATGCGACGCCATTGTCGTTGCCGTGGAAGGCGAACGGATCTGGGTCGAAGTGCCTCCACGGGCATCAGCCTGCGGTAGTTGCAAAAGCCCCGACGAATGTCATACGGGGATGCTGGGCCGGATGGCAAAGCCGCGTCGCTATCAGGTGGACGCCGCCTGCGCGGTCCGGGTAGGAGATCGGGTCAGTCTGCAGGTCGCCGACGGGGTGCTGTGGCAGGCTTCCTGGGGCGCCTATCTGCTCCCTGTCCTGCTGCTTCTGGGCGGCGCCACACTCGGCCAGATGGCGGCTGGGGGTGGTGGCGCGGCAGTCGGCACACTGCTCGCCCTTGCCGTCGGTTTCGCCCTGCTACGCCAGCGCGAATTACGTGCGCGCCATGCACATGCCTTGATTTCCTTGCACCCGAAACAGAAGGAAGTTCGTTTTGTCCAGGAAAGATCATGAACAGAATTTTCATTTCGTTGCCTGCCGCTTTTCTCGTCCTGTTTTCGGTCGCCGCTCAGTCCCGTGAGTTGCCTGACTTCACTGAATTGGTCGAAAAACAGGGCCCTGCGGTGGTCAATATCAGCACCACCCAGACCATTCGCGGCGGGCAGGCCGCACTGCCCTTTCCCTTCGACGAAGATGATCCGGCGCAGGAATTCTTTCGCCGCTTCTTCCACGGCCAGATTCCAGGGCGGCCCGGAATGCCCCAGGAATACAAAACCCAATCACTTGGTTCCGGATTCATCGTCAGCGGCGATGGCTATATCCTGACCAATGCCCATGTCGTCAGCGATGCCGACGAGGTGGTCGTCAAACTGACCGACAAACGCGAATTCAAGGCCAAGGTCATCGGCGCCGACAAACGCACGGATGTGGCGCTGATCAAGATCGCCGCCAGCAATCTGCCGGCAGTCAGGCTCGGCGATCCGTCCAGACTCAAGGTCGGCGAATGGGTGGTGGCGATCGGTTCGCCGTTCGGTTTCGAAAATACGGTAACCGCGGGCATCGTCAGCGCCAAGGGACGCACGCTGCAAGAGGAAAATTATGTGCCTTTCATCCAGACCGATGTCGCCATCAATCCTGGCAATTCGGGCGGCCCGCTGTTCAACATGCAGGGCGAGGTGGTCGGCATCAATTCCCAGATTTATTCACGTTCCGGTGGGTACATGGGACTGGCATTTTCGATTCCGATCGATCTGGCGATGGACGTGCAAGGCCAGCTTCGCTTGAATGGAAAGGTCAACCGCGGCCGGCTGGGCATCGCCATTCAGGAAGTCAGCAGGGATCTGGCCGAGGCCTTCGGGCTGGGCAAACCGAGAGGCGCGCTGGTGGCCTCGGTGGAGAAGGGCGCTCCAGCCGAGAAGGCCGGAATCGAGGCTGGCGACATCATCTTGTCATTCGCTGGCAAGCCAGTCGGCGAATCGGGCGATTTACCGCGTTTGGTGGGCTCGACCAAGCCCGGCAGCAAGGTCGGCATCCAGATCTGGCGCAAGGGCGGGACGCGCGATCTGACCGTGACCGTGGGTGAAATCTCGGATGACGCCGCACCTTCGCGACAGAATGGCGGCAAGACGGAAAATTCGGCAAGAGCCAATCGGCTGGGCCTGATCCTGTCGATGCCGACGTCCGAACAGAAACAAGCCTTGGGAATAAACCATGGACTGATCGTCAATCAGGTCGTCAATGGCGGCACGCGTACCGATCTGCGCCGGGGGGACATCATCCTGTCGCTGACCCACAAGGGCGAGCAAACCGAGGTCACATCGGTTGCCCAGTTCAACGACCTGCTGGCCGGGTTCGACAAGACGGCAACCCTCACACTGCTGGTTCGCCGCGGCGCGGTGCAGACCTTTGTCGTCATCAAGGGGTTGGCTGATAAATAACCTGTCGTCCGTCGTGCCATCGACCAGACCACGTCTGCGACTGTTCAGCCGCGCCTGGTGCCATCTTTGCCACGACATGCTCGTCGCGCTGGAAGCCCTGCGCGACGAGCCCGGTCAGGTGGCCTTCGAGATCGAGGTGCTCGATGTCGATACCGATCCGCTGCTGGAACAGCGCTATGACGAGCTGGTGCCGGTACTCGCCGATGCCTGCGGCAACGAGCTCTGCCACTACTTCCTCGATGCGGTGAAAGTGCGTGAGTATTTGAGTGCTTTCCGTTAAAATCCCGGCTTCGCGATTCAATGCCCAAGGTGCTCTGCCGATCACATGAGCGCCTTTTTTGTTGCCCCCGGATGAACCATATACGCAACTTTTCCATCATTGCCCATATCGATCATGGCAAGTCGACGCTTGCCGATCGGCTGATCCAGCGTTGCGGCGGTCTGTCGGAGCGAGAGATGGAGGCGCAGGTGCTCGACTCGATGGACATCGAGCGTGAACGAGGCATCACCATCAAGGCGCAGACCGCGGCGTTGCAGTACAAGGCCAAAGACGGTCAGACCTACAACCTCAATCTGATCGACACGCCGGGGCACGTCGATTTCTCCTACGAGGTCAGTCGTTCGCTTTCGGCTTGCGAGGGGGCGTTGCTGGTGGTTGATGCCTCACAGGGCGTCGAGGCGCAGACCGTCGCCAACTGCTATACCGCCATCGAACTCGGCGTCGATGTGGTGCCGGTGCTGAACAAGATCGACCTGCCACAGGCGGATCCCGACAATGCGCGTCAGGAAATCGAGGACGTGATCGGCATCGATGCCACCGAGGCCATACTGTGCTCGGCCAAGACCGGGCTCGGCGTGGATGACGTGCTGGAAGCCGTGATCGCCCGCATCCCCCCGCCCAAGGGTGATCCCGCAGCGTCGTTCAAGGCCTTGATCATCGATTCCTGGTTTGATAATTATGTCGGTGTCGTCATGCTGGTGCGCGTGGTCGATGGCGTGCTGCGCGCAAAAGAAAAAATCTTGCTGATGTCGACCGGCAGTACGCACTTGTGTGAGCAGGTGGGGGTATTTACGCCAAAATCCTTGCCGCGGAGCGAATTGCGGGCGGGTGAAGTGGGCTTCATCATTTCCGGCATCAAGGAACTGCATGCGGCAAAAGTCGGCGATACCGTGACGCTGGCCGAGCGACGGGCGGCCGAGCCGCTGCCCGGCTTCAAGGAGATCAAGCCGCAAGTGTTTGCCGGACTGTATCCGGTGGAGGCGAACCAGTACGATGCCCTGCGTGATTCGCTGGAAAAGCTGCGCTTGAACGATGCTTCCCTGCATTACGAGCCGGAGGTTTCGCAGGCACTCGGCTTCGGCTTTCGCTGCGGCTTTCTCGGCCTGTTGCACATGGAGATCGTGCAGGAGCGGCTGGAGCGCGAGTTCGATCAGAACCTGATTACGACGGCCCCGACCGTCGTGTACCAGGTCCGCCTGCGTGATGGCACCGAAATCCTGGTGGAAAATCCATCGAAGCTGCCGGAAGTGCAGAAGATCGAGGAAATACGCGAGCCGATCATCACCACGGTGATTTTCGTGCCACAGGATTATCTCGGTGCGGTGATCACCTTGTGCGAGCAAAAACGCGGCCGGCAGGTCAATCTGGCCTATCACGGGCGGCAGGCGCAACTGACCTATGAGATGCCGATGGCCGAGGTGGTGATGGATTTCTTCGACAAGCTGAAATCGGTCTCCCGCGGCTACGCCTCGCTCGATTACGACTTCAAGGAATACCGTGCCGCCGACGTGGTCAAGCTCGACATTCTGATCAATGGCGAGAAAGTCGATGCCTTGTCGATGATCGTGCATCGGGCCAATGCGGCCTACCGCGGGCGTGAAGTGGCGGCCAAGATGCGCGAACTGATTCCGCGCCAGTTGTATGACGTGGCGATCCAGGCGGCGATTGGCTCGACCATCGTCTCGCGCGAGAACGTCAAGGCCATGCGCAAGGATGTGCTGGCCAAGTGTTATGGCGGTGACATCACGCGCAAGAAGAAACTGCTGGAAAAGCAGAAAGCCGGGAAGAAACGCATGAAGCAGGTCGGTCGCGTCGAGATTCCGCAGGAAGCCTTTCTGGCCGTCCTGCGGGTGGGGGAAAAATGACCATGACTGGCTCGCTGCTCCTGACCGAACTCCAAATTCGCGGGTTTGGCCGGCATCATCCCTTGTCCCGCCGTGCCGCTGCGGCATTCCTGGAGGCGCCATGAACTTTGCCCTGATTTTGTTTCTGATCGTGGTGGCCACGGGCATCTTGTGGGCCATCGACCATTTCTGGACGAGAAAAAAACGGCCGGAGGGCGCGAAAGAGCCGTGGTGGGTCGAATATGGCGCCAGTTTTTTCCCGGTCATTCTGGCGGTTTTCGTTCTTCGCTCCTTTCTGGTGGAGCCATTCAAGATTCCCTCCGGTTCGATGATGCCGACCCTGCTGGTCGGGGATTTCATCCTCGTTAACAAATTTACTTACGGCATACGGCTCCCGGTACTCAACAAAAAAATCGTCGAACTAGGCTCCCCGCAACGCGGTGATGTGGTGGTGTTTCGCTATCCGCCACAGCCTTCGCTCGATTACATCAAGCGGGTAGTGGGCCTGCCCGGTGACCGGGTGGACTATCGCAACAAGCGCCTGTTCATCAACGGGCAGGAAGTGATGGAAAAACGAGCCGGGGATTTTCTCGATCGTGATCGCCTGTACTACACTCCGCATTTCATCGAAACGCTTGGCACGGTGGAACATTCGGTGTTGATCGATGCCGAGGCGCCAGGTTATGTTCAGCCGATCGTGCATTTTCCGCATGTCGACAATTGTCACTACAATAGCGGAGGTGTCAGCTGTGTGGTGCCACCAGGCAATTATTTCATGATGGGCGATAATCGCGACAATTCTCAGGATAGCCGTTTCTGGGGTTTCGTTCCGAATGAGAACCTGGTTGGCAAGGCGTTTCTTATCTGGTTTAACTTCAGTGATCTAAAACGGGTCGGCTCGTTCCACTAGGAGGCGGCATGAAATTTCAGCATGGTGTCAGTCTCAATGGTCTTTTGATCGGCGGCGTGATTTTCGCGCTGGTTGCCTTGTTGGGAATGAAAGTGCTGCCGGAATGGATCGAATACGGCAAGATTGCCAAGGTGGTCAAGGCCACGGCGGCTGATCCAATCCTGAAGGACGCTTCGGTAGCCCAGGTGCGCGAGGCTTATTCGAAGCGCGCGGATATCGACGTGATCAAGAGCGTCACGGCACAGGATCTGGAGATCAGCAAGGAAGGCAATGACCTGGTCATTTCGTTTGCCTATTCGAAAAAAGTCCCGTTGTTCGGCAACACCAGCCTGGTCTTCGATTTCGAGGGCAGCAGCGATAAAAAATGAATCTGCAGGCGCTTGAGGCGACACTGGGGCTCGGCTTTGCCCGACCCGAATTGTTACGTCAGGCGCTCACGCATCGCAGTTTTGGCATACCCCATAACGAACGGCTGGAGTTTCTCGGCGACTCGATTCTGAACTGCGCCATTGCCGATAGCCTGTTCCACCGTTTCGCCGAGGCGAAGGAAGGTGATCTCTCGCGCCTGCGCTCCAGTCTGGTGCGTCAGGAAACCCTGGCCGAGATCGCGCTGACCCTGCACCTGGGAGACTACCTGCGGCTCGGTGACGGAGAAATGAAGAGCGGCGGATTTCGCCGGCCATCGACCCTGGCCGATGCGCTTGAGGCCGTTTTTGCGGCGATCTACCTGGATGCCGGGTTCGATGTGGCGTGTCAGGTGATCGAGCGGCTGTATCGGCCGGTGATGGCCGAAATCGACCTGAATCAATCAGGCAAGGATGCAAAAACCACCTTGCAGGAAATCCTTCAGGGACGGCACTTGCCCTTGCCCCGCTATGTCCTTCTGGCTACCCGCGGCGAGGCGCATGCCCAGGAATTCGAGGTCGAATGCCTGATTCCCGAACTGGACATTCGGCGGATCGGGACCGGCAGTAGTCGGCGGATTGCCGAACAGCGGGCGGCAGCTGGCGCCTTGTCCGAAATCAAGCCATGAACGAGAATTTCCGTACCGGCTATCTGGCTGTCATTGGCCGGCCAAACGTCGGCAAGTCCACGTTGACCAACCGCCTGGTCGGCGCCAAGGTCAGCATTACGTCGAAGAAGGCGCAAACCACGCGGCACCGCATCCATGGTGTCCTGACCCGTGACGAAACGCAGTTCATTTTCGTCGATACGCCAGGCTTCCAGATGACCCACAAGAATGCCCTGAATCGGTTGATGAATCGCAGCGTGACTGCCTCGTTTGCCGACGTCGATGTCATTCTGCTGGTGGTCGAGGCCGGTCGCTGGGGGAGCGGCGAAGATGCCATCGTCGGCATGTTGCCGGCCGAAAAACCCGTCATCCTGGTCATCAACAAGATCGACCGGCTGGTCAACAAGCGCGAGTTGCTGCCTTTCATTGCGCGCGTCTCGACGCTGCACGAGTTTGCCGCGATCATTCCCGTGTCGGCGGAAAAGGATGATGGCCTGGATGAGCTGCTGGTCACGGCGGCGAGCCACCTGCCGGTCGCGCCACCGGTCTTCGAGGCGGACGACATCACCGATCGGCCGGAACGTTTTCTCGCCTCGGAGATTCTGCGCGAGAAACTGTTTCGCAACCTGGGCGAGGAACTGCCCTATGGACTCGCCGTCGAGATCGAAAAATTCGAACAGGAAGGTGATCTGCGCCGCATTTACGCCGCCGTGATCGTCGATAAGGCGGCGCACAAGGCGATCGTCATCGGCAAGGCCGGCGAACGGTTGAAGCGCGTCTCGACCGACGCGCGTCGCGACATGGAAAAACTCTTCGGCGGCAAAATCTGGCTGGAAACCTGGGTCAAGGTCAAGGGCGGCTGGGCCGACGACGAACGGGTGCTCAAATCCCTCGGTTACGAGTAAGAAGCTGACGCGATGAGCGGCAAGCAGCGCATCGATCGCCAGCTGACCTATGTACTGCACTGGTATCCCTACAGCGAAACCAGTCTGATAGTCGACGTTTTTTCACGCGACCACGGCCGGGTGCCGCTGCTGGCGCGTGGCGCCCGGCGGCCGCGTTCCGCCCTGCGTGGACTTCTGCTTGCCTTTCAGCCGCTCGAACTGGGCTGGTTCGGCGCCGGCGAGGTGAAGACGCTGGCCAAGGCCGAGTGGCTGGGCGGCGTGCCGCTACTCGGCGGGCGCTGTCTGATGCTTGGCTATTACCTGAACGAACTGCTGGTCAAGCTGCTGCCGCGGGAAGATGCCCATCCGGCATTGTTCGATGTCTATGACGCCGCCCTGCGTGCGCTGGCGACCGGCGCCGCCGACGCACCGGAATTACGCCGCTTCGAGCAGACCTTGCTCAAGGAAATCGGCTATGGCCTGACGCTGGATCGCGATGCCGAGAGCGGCAAGGCCGTGGAGGCGGCGGCAAGTTATGTCTTTCAGGTCGAACGCGGCCCGGTGCGAAAACTCGGCGCTGGTGATACGGCGGGCGGGGGTGAGCAGAGTGCGTTGCGCGGCAAGACCCTGCTCGACATGACCGCCGGCGATTATTCCGATCCGCGGACACGGCTGGAAAGCCGTGCCCTCATGCGACAATTGCTCGCCCACCACCTGGACGGCAAACCATTGCAGTCGCGGCGGGTCTTCATCGAATTGCAGGAGTTATGACGACCTTTCCCCCAGCCCCTTTCCCCGGGAAAGGGGTGACTTCAGTTCGCGGGCAGAGCCCGCTCCACGTGTTGGCCGTTCCTCCTCGGGGCGGCCCTTCGGAGGAAGCATGATCGAACTTGGCGTGAATATCGACCATGTCGCCACGCTGCGGCAGGCGCGGCAGACCTGGGAGCCCGATCCGGTCTGGGCAGCGGTCGAGGCACATCTGGGTGGCGCCGATGGCATCACGGTGCATCTGCGCGAAGACCGGCGGCATATTCAGGATCGCGATGTGCGTCGCCTGCGCGAGCTGACCCACATCAAACTCAATCTCGAGATGGCCGCCACCGACGAAATGGTGGCGATTGCCTGCGAACTCAAACCCGAAATGGCGATGCTGGTGCCCGAAGGCCGCCATGAAATCACCACCGAAGGCGGGCTCGACATCCTTGCCCAGGAAGCGCGACTGGCCACCGTGGTCGCCCGGTTGGCCGACGCCGGAATCGTCACCAGCGTCTTCATCGACGCCGAGCCGGCCCAGGTCGAGGCCGCGGCGCGGATCGGCGCACGAGTGTGCGAGGTGCATAGCGGCCCCTATGCGCATGTCTTTCACAGCCGTGGACGCGATGCGGAGAGCGCGCCGGTACTCGCCGAGCTGGAAAAAATCCGCCGCGCCGGGGAGGCGATCCGCGCCGCCGGAATGCGCTTCAATGCCGGCCATGCACTCAATTACTTCAACGTGCAGCCGGTGGCTGCCCTGCCCGGGATTCGCGAATTGCATATCGGCCACGCCATCGTCAGTCGCGCCCTGTTCGTCGGCATGCGCGAGGCGGTGGCCGAGATGAAGCGCCTGCTGCGGGAAGCCCGGGCGCGATGATCTTCGGCATCGGCACCGACATCGTCGCCGTCGCGCGCATGGAGGCGCTCTGGCAACGTCACGGCGAACGCGCCGCAGACAAGTTGTTGGCGTCCGAAGAGCGGCAGGCTTGCCTCGAAAGTCCTCTGCCCGCACGCTTTCTGGCCAAGCGCTTCGCCGCCAAGGAAGCCCTGGGCAAGGCGCTCGGCATCGGCGTGCGCTCGCCTTTCGTCTTGCCGAACGTGGCCGTGACGCACGATGCGCTGGGCAAGCCCGCTTTCGCCTTCGCTGCCGAGCCTGCCGCCTGGCTCGCCGAGCGTGGCCTGTGCGCGCACCTTTCGCTGGCCGATGAAACCGATTACGCCGTGGCCTTTGTCCTGCTGGAGACGACATGAAAAACATCCCGCTCGGTCCGCTGATGATCGACATTGCCGGCCATGAACTCTCATCGCTCGATGTCGAACGATTGACCGACCCGCGGGTCGGCGGCATCATCCTGTTCGCGCGCAACTATTGCGACAGACAGCAACTCGCTGCACTATGCCGCTCGATTCATGCCCTGCGCGCGCCCGCGCTGGTCATCGCCATCGACCATGAAGGCGGGCGGGTACAGCGCTGCCGCGAAGGGTTCACCGTGCTGCCGCCGATGCGTCGGCTGGGCGCCTGGTGGGATCGCGACCCCGCTGCGGCACAGCGGGCCGCGCGCGCCATCGGTTACCTGCTGGCGGCCGAGTTGCGCGAGTGTGGCGCCGATTTTTCCTTCACTCCGGTGCTCGACCTCGACTGGGGGCGTAGCGCGGTGATCGGCGATCGTGCCTTTCATCGTCAGCCGCGGGCCGTGATCGCCCTGGCCGGGGCGCTGATCGACGGATTGCACGACGCCGGGATGGGCTGTTGCGGCAAGCATTTCCCCGGCCACGGCTGGGCCGAGGCCGATTCGCACGTTGCCATTCCGGTCGATGAACGCGGCTTCGACGAACTGGCCGAGGACATGGCGCCCTATCGTCAGCTAAGGCTCGATGCGGTGATGCCGGCGCATGTAATCTACCCGCGCATCGACTCGCGGCCGGCCGGATTTTCGCCGCTCTGGCTCGAGTTGTTGCGGCGTGATTTTGCCTTCGATGGCGTGATTTTCAGTGACGACCTGTCGATGGAAGGCGCCAGCGTGGCGGGTGATATCGTCGCGCGGGCCGAGGCGGCCTGGTCGGCGGGTTGTGATGTGCTGCTGGTCTGCAACGCGCCGGAGGCGGTGGGCGAATTGCTCGCGCGCTGGCAGCCGGCCTTCGATCCGCGCCGCGCGGCGCGCCTGGAACGGCTGCGCCCGGATTTCGCCTGGCAGGTCGATGAGGCGTGCCTGGCGGCTGCCCGGGTGGCGGTGGCGGCGCTGGTCTGAGCGGGCCAGAAAAGTCGGCGCTGGCGAGACGCCGAAGTACACCGCGCCGGGCGCTAGCCGCCGGCCAGATCGCGGGCAACGGCTTCGGCGGCACGGATGCCGTCGACCCCGGCCGAGAGAATTCCACCGGCATAGCCGGCGCCTTCGCCGGCCGGGTAGAGTCCGGCGACATTCAGGCTCTGGAATTTTTCGTTGCGGGTGATCCGCAACGGTGACGAGGTGCGTGTTTCGACTCCGGTGAGCAATGCATCCTCGCGGTCGAAACCGCGAATCGTGCGACCGAAGGCCGCTAGTGCCTGACGCAGGGTGTCGACCACGTAGGCGGGCAGGCAGGGCGCAAGGTCGGTGAGGCGTATGCCCGGCGTGTAGGAGGGAACGATTTCGCCCAGCGTCGTCGACGGCCGGCCGGCGAGGAAGTCGCCGACGAGTTGTGCCGGCGCGCGATAGTCGCCGCCACCGGCGGCAAAGGCCAGGGCTTCCCAATGACGCTGGAATTCGATGCCGGCCAGCGGATCGCCCGCATGGCGTGGCGGATAGTCCTCCGGGTCGATGCCGACGACCAGCGCACTGTTGGCATTGCGCTCGTTGCGTGAATACTGGCTCATGCCGTTGGTGACCACCCGGCCCGGCTCGGAGGTGGCGGCGACCACCGTGCCGCCGGGACACATGCAGAAACTGTAGGCCGTGCGTCCATTGCCGGCGTGATGCACCAGCTTGTAGTCGGCCGCGCCGAGCAGCGGATGGCCGGCAAACGTGCCGTAGCGGGCGCGATCGATCATCGTTTGCGGATGTTCGATGCGCAGGCCGATGGAAAATGGCTTCGGCTCCATGAATACGCCGCGCTCATGGAGCTTGGCAAAGCTGTCGCGGGCGCTGTGGCCGAGGGCGAGGACCACGTGATCGCTGGCGATGACTTCGCCACTGGCAAGAACTACGCCGCGGATTTTTCCAGCATCGATGAGGAAATCATCGACCCGGCTCTGGAAACGGATTTCGCCGCCGAGTGATTCGATCGTGGCGCGCATGTTTTCCACCATCGAGACAAGACGGAAGGTGCCGATGTGCGGCTTGGCGACGTAGAGGATTTCCGCTGGGGCGCCGGCCGTGACGAATTCGCTGAGCACCTTGCGCGCCCGATGGTTTGGATCGCCGATCTGGCTGTACAGCTTGCCGTCGGAGAAGGTGCCGGCGCCGCCTTCGCCGAACTGTACGTTGGATTCCGGATCGAGCCGTCCCTCGCGCCAGAGCGCCCAGGTGTCCCTGGTGCGTTCGCGCACCGGCTTGCCGCGTTCGAGAATCAGCGGCTTGAAGCCCATCTGGGCCAGCAACAGGCCGGCGAACAGTCCGCAGGGGCCGCAGCCGATGACCAGCGGACGGCGTGATTTCGGATCGATGGGAGCCTGCGCGACCGGATGGTAAGCGGTGTCGGGCGTCGGCCCGACATGCGAGTCGCCGCGCAGACGGATGAGGGTCGCCGCCTCGTTCTTGAGCTCGATGTCGAGCGTATAGGTGAGAGCGATGGCCGAGGGTTTGCGCGCGTCACAGCTGCGGCGAAACACCGTGTAGCCGAGCAGTTCGGCGGTGGTGATGCCGAGCCGCCTGACGATCGCCGCCGGCAAGGCGTCGGCGGCATGGTCGAGCGGCAGGCGGAGTCCGGTCAGGCGCATGGAGGAAAGAATAAAAAGGCAGCCCGGCGTCGAACGCGAGCTGCCTTTTTTGCCATTCTTGGGCGGAGACTACTTGACGCGGTTGCGGTACTCGGCGGTGCGGGTGTCGATTTCGATCTTGTCGCCGATTTCGACAAACAACGGCACCGGCAGTTCGAAACCGGTGGTGATACGGGCCGGCTTCATCACCTTGCCCGAGGTATCGCCCTTGACCGCGGGTTCGGTATACACCACTTCACGCACCACGCTGTTGGGCATTTCGACGGAGATCGCCTTGCCATCGTAGAACACGACGGCCACCGGCATGCCATCCTCGATGTAATTGACGGCATCGCCCATGTTCTCGGCTTCCACTTCGTACTGGTTGTATTCCTCATCCATGAAGACATACATCGGTTCGGCGAAGTAGGAATAGGTGCATTCCCTGCGCTCGGGCACGACCTGATCGAACTTGTCGTCGGCCTTGTACACGGCTTCCGAGGCGGCGCCGGTGAGCAGATTCTTGAACTTGAACTTGACTACGGCCGAGCTGCGGCCCGACTTGTTGTATTCGGCTTTTTGTACCACGAGCGGGTCGTTGCCGACCATGACGACGTTACCGGCGCGGAGTTCCTGGGCGATTTTCATGAGTATGCTTCCAGCAAAGGGAAATGAGAAACCGCCTATTTTAGCCGCTCAAGGCAGAACTGCACAAGATTGGTCGCCAGATCGGGGCGCTGCGACAGATGTTCGCTCCAGCCCTGCGCGAGCGGCGTCAGTTCCGGCAGGGCGGCGCCAAAGTGGTTCCAGTCAATGACGCCCTCGCCGTTCCAGGCGTGCCAGAAATCGTGCAGCGCCTGCATCGCCGTGTTGCTGGCCGTATCCCCAGCGCCGACTTTTGCATACCGGTCGAGGAAGGCGTCCAGTTTCATCCGATGGACATTTTCAGCCTGCGGATAGATCTGCCAGACGAAGGGCTTGCCCGCCCATTGCGCGCGGACGAAGGAATCCTCGCCGCGGACGAAGTTGAGATCGCAGGTCCACAGCAGTTCGTCGTAGCGGATTTGCGGCAGGAAGGGGAGGGGGCGCACGCTCAGATTGCCCTCGGTGAACGCCCGCTCGCCGCTGCCTGGACGGAGCAGAAGGGTTGGCTGCCGGGCAGCGGCCAGTGCCCGGAACAAGCGCGCCGTCGGTGCGCCGGGATAACTGAACAGCGAAACCGTCAGTGTGTTCGCTGTCTGCGGGGGCAAGGCGAACTCGGCACGAAAGGCATCCGCGTCGAATGCCTGCCGCCGGGGGTCATAGTCGCGTTCGCGCAGCAGGCCGCCGCTCTGCGCATCAAAACCGGGAAAGAAGAAATATTTGGCCAGCGGCAGTTGCGGATGGGGCGAGGCCAGGCCATGACAGTCACCCACCCAGTCCTCGGCGGAAAGGTAGTCGAGGTTGAGCCACACGGGCACCCGCGTGCGCTGCGCCATCGCCGCGATATACGCCGGCGGCAGGTGGCAGGCGAAGGCTTCGACGACGACGTCGGCCGTCGCGTCGGCCGTGACCGCTGGAAAGTCGGTCGGCCAGCGGCACGCGGTGACCGGCCCGGAGGCATGATCGGGCGCCAACAGCGCCAGCGGCGCCGGATCGTCGATCCACAGGCGCACCTGCCAGCCATGTTCGAGCGCCAGCTGCCGCGCCAGGCGCCAGCAGACACCGGCATCGCCGTAGTTGTCGATGACGCGGCAGAAAATATCGCAACGAAGGGTGGTCAATGAGATGCAGTTCGCCATGAGGAACGGTATCCTAGCCGAATGAATACACTTTTACGTTGTACCGACTGCCCGCGCCTGGCCGGCTTCCTCGCCGGCGTGCGCGAACGGCATGCGGATTATCATGCCCGCCCGGTGGCGCCGTTCGGCGATCCGCGGGCGCGACTGCTGATCGTCGGCCTCGCCCCCGGCATGCATGGCGCCAATCGCAGCGGTCGCCCCTTTACCGGCGACCATGCCGGAATACTGCTCTACAAAACCCTGCATGCCTTCGGCTTTGCCTCGCGGCCGGTGTCCGTCGCGGCCGACGATGGCCTGCAATTGCATGACTGCCGGATTACCAACGCCGTCAAATGCCTGCCGCCGCAAAACAAGCCCGAACCGGCGGAGATCAGAACCTGCAACCGTTACCTGGCCAATGAACTGGCGGCCGCGCCCGAGTTGCGGGTCATCCTGGCGCTGGGGCTCGTTGCCCACAAGGCGGTGCTGCTGGCGCTCGGTCTCAAGCAGTCGGCATTGCCCTTCGCCCACGGCGCGCGCCATGCGCTGCCCGCTGGCCGACTACTCATCGACAGCTATCATTGCAGCCGCTACAACACGCAAACCCGCCGTCTCACCAGCGCCGACTTTTCCGATGTCTTCCGCCGCATCCGCGCCGAACTCGACTGACCGTTCTGCCGAATCCTTCGACAGCAAGGTGTTCCTCGCTACGTTGACCGAGGCGCCGGGGGTGTATCGCTACCTCGATGCGCAAGGCCGGGTGCTCTACGTCGGCAAGGCGAAGAATCTGAAACGGCGCGTGGCCTCGTATTTCACGAAGACCGGCCACAGCCCGCGCATCGCGCTGATGCTGCGCCAGGTGATGAAAGTCGAGGTGACGGCGACGCGCTCCGAAGCCGAGGCGCTGATCCTCGAAAACACCCTGATCAAGAAGCTGACGCCGAAATACAACATCTTGTTTCGCGACGACAAGTCCTATCCCTACATCGGCCTGTCGGGAGGGGACTTCCCGCGTCTCTTTTATCATCGCGGCAGCTTCGACAAGCACTCGCGTTACTTCGGGCCGTTTCCCAGCAGTCTGGCGGTACGCGAGAGCATCGAGCTGATCCAGAAAACCTTTCTGTTGCGCACCTGCGAAGAGGCGGTGTTCGCCCATCGTTCGCGGCCCTGCCTGCTGCATCAGATCAAGCGCTGCAAGGCGCCCTGCGTGGGCTTGGTCAGCGCGGAAGAGTATGCCGCCGACGCGCGCCTGGCCGAACTGTTCCTGCGCGGCAAGCATGCCGACGTGATCGACGACCTGAGCCAGCGCATGGACGCCGCCGCCGGGCGGCTCGAATTCGAAGCCGCCGCGCGCCTGCGCGACCAGATCAGGGCATTGCAGACCGTGCTGCACCGGCAGTATGTCAGCTCGATGCTCGATGCCGATGTCGACATCATCGTTGCCGTCGCCGAGCGAGGCGGGCTGTGCGTCAACCTGGCGATGGTGCGCGGTGGCCTGCATCTGGGCGATCGCGCGTACTTCCCGCAGGCGCCGCACGCTGCCGAAGCCGCCGAGATCCTCGCCGCGTTCATTGCCCAGCATTACGCCGGGCAGCCGGCTCCGGCGCGGCTGATCCTGAGTCCATGGCCGCTGGATGAGTTGCCCGAGGGCCTCCATGCCGGACCGGCGAGAAACGAAATGGAGCGTGCCTGGCTCGACATGGCCCTGCATAACGCGCGGCTCGCCGTCGTGGCGCGACAGCAGGCGGGCAAGCGTTCCGCCGACCGGCTGCTGGCCTTGCAGCAGGCGCTCGATCTACCCGAGCCGCCGCGGCGCATCGAATGCTTCGACATCAGCCACACGATGGGCGAGGGGACGGTCGCCTCCTGCGTGGTTTGCGTCGATGGGGCGATGAAAAAAAGCGAATATCGCCGCTTCAACATCGAAGGCATCCAGCCAGGGGACGACTACGCGGCGATGCGCCAGGCGCTGACCCGGCGCTACGAAAAACTCGGAGTGGATGAGGCGGCGACGACGCCAGCCGCGCCGCCCGGGTTTTCGGTGGAGGCCGACGTGAGCGATTCGCCAACGTTGAGCCGCGCAAGCGGCGGCCGGAACCGGAAAGTCGGCGCCGGCGATACGGCGGTGCCCGACCTGATCCTGATCGACGGCGGCAAGGGGCAGCACGCTGTGGCCCGCGAGGTGTTTGCCGAACTGGGACTCGGCTCGATGCAAAGCATCGGCGTGGCCAAGGGCGAGGGCCGCAAGCCCGGTCTGGAAACCTTGTTCGTGCACGGCCGCAGCCAACCGCTACAATTGGCCATGGACAACGCCGGCTTTCATCTGTTGCAGGAGATTCGTGACGAGGCGCACCGCTTCGCCATCACCGGCCACCGGGCACGGCGCGCCAAGGCGCGCAGCCGGTCGACGCTGGAAGACGTGCCGGGCATCGGCCCGGCGCGGCGCAAGAAACTGCTGGCCCAGTTTGGCGGGCTCGCTGGCGTACGCGCGGCGACCGTCGATGACCTGTGCCGCATCGACGGCATTTCGCGTCGGCTCGCCGAAGTCATTCACGGACAACTGCGCTGATCCCGTGATGCCGCTCAATATTCCAAACCTGCTGACCTGGGGCCGGATTTTCCTGATCCCGTTCGTGGTCGGCGTTTTTTATCTGCCCATTCCGGCCGTCGAGCAAAATATCCTCGCCACGGTGGCCTTCGTGATCGCCGCGATTACCGACTGGTTCGACGGCTGGCTGGCGCGCAAGCTCAAGCAGTCGTCGGCCTTCGGCGCCTTTCTCGATCCCGTGGCCGACAAGCTGATGGTCGCCGCCGCGCTGGTGATGCTGGTCCAGCTCGGCCGCGCCGATGCGCTGCTGGCCTTCATCATCATCGGCCGCGAGATCGCCATTTCGGCCCTGCGCGAATGGATGGCCAAGATCGGCGCGGCCAAAAGCATTGCCGTTTCGTTCATCGGCAAACTGAAAACCACGGCGCAGATGGTGGCCATCCCGTTACTTCTTTGGCATGCCCCGCTCGATGGCATCGATGTGCACGCGGCAGGGACGTTGCTGCTCTGGATTGCCGCCCTGCTTACCTTGTGGTCGATGGCTTATTACCTGATCAAGGCGATTCCGGAAATCTCTGCGCTCGAGCGTTGACACCACGAAGTCGGCCGCTATAATGCGCCTCTGTTTTGCGGGAGTAGCTCAGTTGGTAGAGCGATACCTTGCCAAGGTATAGGTCGAGAGTTCGAGACTCTTCTCCCGCTCCAGAACTCTGGGGGAAAGCACTGCTTTCCCCCTTTTAGCTTCAAGCCTGGTCACAGGTCGGGGCGCGATAGCAAAGCGGTTATGCACCGGATTGCAAATCCGAGTAGGTCGGTTCGACTCCGGCTCGCGCCTCCAAGTTTCCTCCTTTCCGTTTTCTCTCCGCTTCCTTGAAGCCGCCTGGCCGCAATCTGCAGCTAGTCTTGCGAGGCGTTTTTGAAAGATGCATGTCGCAGATTTCAGAACTGCCCGCTTTTCTGCCGAGCGGTTCCCACTCCGGGCTATGTCACCTTTCGGATGATTAATCCGCTTTTCACTTCAGTTCAAACCTTCTGGCTCCAATTCACGATGAACAGGACTTATGGTCGGCTGTGCTACATGTTTACCTTACAATAGGGCGTCTCTCATTTCCGCTGCCATCATTAATGCGGTTGTGCGAGGGTCGCCGTATGCATGATCGGGCGGCGAAATGTGTGGGTTTTCTGCCTATGCTTGTCTTTGGGAGGTCGTCATAGAAGTTTTAGCATTGCCGTTGTTGCGCTCCTCGTTTCACGTTGTGTTGATCTTGTTGATATCCTGGCTATTGCTCAAGCTGTCACACAAGCTGATCCGGACTTTCCGCGATTTTATGGGTGGTCGTGCCGATGGTTCCGAGGATACGAGGCGGATCGAAACCTTGGCCCGCGCGTTTCGTTACATCACTTCGGCCGCCATTTTTCTGATTGCGGGCATGCTGGTGCTGTCCGAAGTGGGGATATCTATCGCTCCGATTCTTGGTGCCGCCGGCGTGGTTGGTCTGGCCGTCAGTTTCGGCGCACAGGGCTTGATCAAGGATTACTTTACCGGATTTTCAATTTTGATTGAAAACCAGATCCGCCTAGGAGATGTCGTCGAGGCGGGCGGCAAGAGCGGACTGGTGGAGGAGATGACGCTACGCTACCTGCGTCTGCGCGACTTTGAAGGTAGCGTCCATTACATACCCAACGGCCTGATTGCCACGGTCACCAACAAATCGCGTGGCTTTGCTCAGTCGTTGATCGAGGTCAGTGTGGCCTATCGCGAAAACGTGGACGAGGTCTTCGCCGTGATGCGGAGGGTTGGCGAAGATATGCGTGCCTGCGAAATCTTCAGCGACAAGATCATCGATGAACTTGAAATTGTCGGGGTTCAGGACTGGGCCGGCTCAGCGGTCATACTGTGTTGCCGATTCAAGGTCAAGCCGCTGGAGCAGTGGGCCGTGCGACGCGAGTTCCTACGCCGGCTTAAAGTCGCCTTCGATGAACTCGGCATCGAGATTCCCTATCCGCACCTGACGGTATATGCGGGCGTCGACAAACATGGCAGCGCTCCGGCCTTCCGCCTGTTGCGGGAGACCAAATCATGAAACTGTCACTGCGGTTTGTCCTTCCCCTCACCTTGGTTCTCGCGGTCTTCGCCTGGTCCATCGTGCCGTTAGTCGATCGACTTACTTTGCGCTGGTTCGTGCGTGATATGGATATTCGCTCGGTGCTGATCGTCAACACCATCGGTGAATCCCTGCTGGAGCAGATTGCCGCCGGATCGAAGGTGAAAACCCTCAACTTCTTCGATCGCATCACCCAGGATGAGCGTCTCTATGCAGTTGGCTATTGCGCCACGCCGGAGAGTGCACCGTTGGCCTCCAAGCTGCTGCCCGTCGATATCCGCTGCGATAATCTGGCGCGCTTCGAGACTATTGGCGGTCATGTGCTGAAGAGCGCCAGGGGGCTCTTTCATGTCACCGTGAAGTCGATGGAAAGCGGCGGCATGGCGGCCGGCAAGCTGGTGCTGGTGCATGACATGAACTTCATCGAGCGGCGCAGCGAGGAAACCCGGCGTTACGTTTTCTTATTTTTCGTGGGGCTGGCTATCGTTGTTTCGTTGATCACTGTAATCATTGCCCAACTCTCCTGGCGTGGCTGGGTGGAGGGCATCCGGGCACTGCTGCGCGGCGAGGGTCTGGTGCGCCAGCCGGAAGTGAAGTTTGTGCGGCCCGAATTCCAACCCATCGCCCGCGACCTGCAGCAACTCATTCGCGAACTGGAGAACGATGCCCGCTCGCGCGACGAGGGGCAAACCAATTGGACCGCCGAGTCGTTACGCGGCATCCTGCAAGGCGAATTGCGCGGTGACGATGTCATCATCGTTTCCAACCGTGAACCCTACATTCATCAGAGGAAGGGCGAACACATCGAAGTGCAGCGCCCGGCCAGCGGGCTGGTGACAGCGATGGAGCCGATCATGCGTGCCTGCTCCGGCACCTGGATCGCACATGGTAGCGGCTCCGCCGACCGCGATGTGGTCGATAAGCGTGACCACGTCCAAGTGCCCCCGGAAAAGCCCGCCTACCAGATTCGCCGCGTCTGGCTCTCGCCCGAAGAAGAAGCCGGTTACTACTTTGGCTTCGCCAACGAGGGCCTCTGGCCGCTGTGCCATATCGCCCATGTGCGACCGATCTTCCGCTCGTCGGACTGGGCGCACTACGAGGCGGTGAATCGCAAGTTCTCCCACGCCGTGGCGGATGAAGCCAAGACCAAGGCGCCTATCGTGCTGGTGCAGGACTACCACTTCGCCTTATTGCCACGCATGATTCGCGATCTGTTGCCGGATGCCACGGTGATCACCTTCTGGCACATCCCCTGGCCCAACCCGGAATCCTTCTCGATCTGCCCGTGGCGAGAGCAAATCGTCACGGGCATGCTCGGCAGCAGCATCCTTGGCTTCCACACCCAGTCCCACTGCAACAATTTCGTGGATACCGTGGATCGCCTGCTCGAAGCCCGCGTCGATCGCGAATCCTTTCGCGTCAGCCTCGGCGGACAGACGACGGCGGTGCGTCGCTATCCAATTTCCATCGACTGGCCACCGGCGCCTGAAATGGTGGCCAAGCCCGTGGCCGACTGCCGCGATGAAATCCGTCGCGCCAACAGCCTGCCGCACGATCACGCCCTGGGCATTGGCGTGGATCGTCTCGACTACACCAAAGGCATCATGGAACGCTTCCGTGCCATTGAACGCATGCTCGAATTGAAGCCGGAATGGATTGGCCGTTTCAGCTTTATTCAGATCGCCGCACCAACCCGCTCCAGCATCGATGAATACCAGTCACATGAGGCCCATGTGCGTGCCCTAGCGGTGCGCATCAACGATCGTTTCAGCCGCTCGGGCCGTTCCGGGCCACCACCCATCCTGCTCAAGATCGAACATCACGAACCGGCGCAGGTCTACGAACATTACCGGGCAGCCGAACTGTGCTTCGTCAGCAGCCTGCACGACGGCATGAATCTGGTGGCGAAAGAGTTCATCGCCTCGCGCGACGACGAGCGCGGCGTGCTGATCCTCTCGCAATTCACTGGTGCCGCCCGTGAACTGCCCGAAGCACTGATCGTCAATCCCTACGATGCCGACCAGTGCGCGGCCGCCCTGCATCTGGCACTGACCATGCCACCCACCGAGCAGCGCGACCGCATGCGACTGATGCGGCGCCTGATCGCCGATTTCAACGTCTATCGATGGGCCGGGCGCATGCTGCTCGACGCTGCCATCATGCGTCGTCGAGGTCGGCTTTCGGAATCGACGACCGTGGCAACCTCCGGCGGCAGCAACGGCTAGCAGCGCGGGCAAGTGATGAACAAGAGGCGCTCCATCCTTCCGGCAGCACGTCCTGACTGGGCTTTTTTTCTTGACGTGGACGGCACCCTGATCGAGTTTGCCGACAGTCCGGGCGCCGTACATGTGGATGATGCCTTGCTCGGACTGGTCGCCCGCTTGCATCGCACCTGTGGCGGGGCGCTGGCGTTGATCAGCGGGCGCTGTCTGACGGATCTCGAACAACGCCTGGGCAGCGTTCGTATTCCGCTCGCCGGGCAGCACGGCCTGGAGCGGCGAGATGCCGGCGGACGCAGACATGCCCACGCTACTCCCGCGGCCCAAAAGCGCGAGCTGCGCCAGCGCCTGGACTCCCTGGTCGCCCAGCATCCCGGTCTGCTGCTGGAAGACAAAGGCCTCACGCTAGCCTTGCATTACCGTCAAGCACCGCAGCTCGCCGCCTGGCTGCATCGCCTGCTCGGCCGCTTGATTGAGCAAACGGAAGGCCTACAACTGCAAAAAGGCAAGCGCGTACTGGAGATCAAGCCGGCCGGATTCGACAAGGGCTCCGCCATCGCCGAATTCATGGCCGAGGCGCCGTTTCATGGCCGCATTCCGGTCTTCATCGGCGACGATGTCACCGACGAGGATGGTTTCGCCCGGGTAAATCTGCTGGGTGGCCATTCGATAAAAGTCGGCGCTGGCATGACGGCGGCCCGTTACCGTCTGGCCGATGTGCCCTCTGTGCGCGACTGGCTGGCTGGCGCCATTGTCGAGCAAGGAGATATCGCATGAACACCCTGCACCTGGGACTGATCGGCAACTGCTCGGTTGGCGCGCTAATCGACGGGCACGGCGAAATCACCTGGGCCTGCCTGCCGCGTTTCGACGGCGATGCCACGTTTTGTTCGTTGCTGCGCGAACGAGGCGCCCACGGCAGCGAGGCGGATTTCGGCTACTTCGCCATCGACCTGGCCGACGTCGAGCGCGCCGAGCAGCATTATCTCGACGCCACCGCCATTCTCGTCACCCGGCTTCACGACCGCCATGGCGGCTGCGTCGAGATCACCGATTTCGCTCCGCGCTTCGGTCACTTCGGACGCATGTTCCGCCCCATGATGCTGATACGATCCTTGCGGCGGATATCCGGCTCGCCACGTATCACGGTGCGCCTGCGCCCCGCCTGCAACCAGGGAGCGCAACGGCCTGCCGTGACCTGGGGCAGCAACCACATTCGCTATGTGGCGCCCGATCTGGTACTGCGCCTGACCACCGATGCCTCGATCACCGCCGTGTTGCAGGAAACCCCGTTCTTCCTCGAAGACACCGTCACACTGGTGCTCGGGCCGGATGAGTCGCTGCCCGACTCGGTCGGAGAGACCGGTAGCCGCTTCCTCGAAGAAACCACGCAACACTGGCGCGAATGGGTGCGCTCGCTGGCGATCCCCTTTGAATGGCAGGACGCGGTGATTCGCGCGGCCATCACCCTGAAGCTGAATGCCTACGACGACACCGGTGCCATCGTCGCCGCCATGACCACCTCGATTCCTGAAGCAGCGGGCAGTCCGCGCAACTGGGACTACCGCTACTGCTGGCTGCGCGACGGCTATTTCGTCGTCAATGCGCTGAATCGGCTCGGCGCCACGCGCACCATGGAGCGTTATCTCGCCTACATCCTCAACGTCGCCGCCAGCGCCTCGGAAGGCCCGCTGCAACCGGTGTATGCCATCGACGGCCGCGCCACCCTGGCCGAAAGTGAAGTCTCGACCCTGCCCGGCTATCGCGGCATGGGGCCGGTGCGGATCGGTAATCTTGCGTATCAGCAGATTCAGCATGACGTGTACGGTTCCACCATTCTCGCCGCGACGCATGTTTTCTTCGACCAGCGTCTAGCCCGCCGCGGCGACGAAGCCTTGTTCCACCGTCTCGAACCCCTCGGCGAACGTGCCGTCGCCGTATACGACAAGCCGGATGCCGGCATCTGGGAGCTACGCGGCAGCGCGCGGGTGCATACCTTTTCGTCAGTCATGTGTTGGGCCGCATGCGACCGCCTGGCCCGCATCGCAGACCGTCTCGGTCTGCTCGAACGGACCGCCTACTGGCGCACCCATGCCGACCGCATGCATGGCGTCATCGTCGACCGGACCTGGAACCCGGCGCGCAACGCCTTTGTCTCCACCTTCGACGGCGATGCCATGGATGCCAGCCTGCTGCTGCTCGCCGAAGTCGGCTTCCTCGATCCGGCCGACGCGCGCTTTGTCAGCACCGTGGCGGCGATCGAACAGGATCTACGGCGCGGCGACTTCATTTTCCGCTATGTCGAGAAGGACGATTTCGGCGAGCCGGAGAATGCCTTCATCATCTGCACCTTCTGGTATGTCAATGCGCTGACAGCCATCGGCCGTCGCGACGAAGCCCACGCGCTTTTCGAGAAATTGCTTGCCCGGCGCACCGCCCACGGCCTGCTGACTGAACATATCGACACCGAAAGCGGCGAATTGTGGGGTAACTTCGTCCAGACCTATAGCATGGTTGGACTTATCAATTCCGCAATCCGGCTTTCTATACGGTGGGATCAGGCTTTCTGATACGAACAATTTTCGCTGGCATTTTTGAGGGATGTGTTGACACTGCCAGATTGACCGGGTAAAAATCAAACGACTGTTTGATTTTTACCGGTTGAACCGATGAGCATGGCGAAATCGACAACATTGAAAGATTCGCGCGACCGCATCCTCGATGCGGCGGCGCGGTTGTTCCTGGCGCAAGGTTTCGAAGGCACGTCGATGCGGCAACTGGCGAGCGAGGCGGGCGTCAATCTGGCGGCCACCAACTACCACTTCGGTTCGAAAGAAGGCCTGATGCAGGAAGTGTTGCGTCGCCATCTCGATCGCTTGAGCGAGGAGCGGCTGCGCACGCTCGATGCGCTCGAGCGCGCGGCCGGCGGCAAGCCGCTCAAGCCCTCGCAGGTCGTCGAGGCGTTTTTCGGTTCCCTGCTGCATCTGGCGGATAACGATGCCGAGGGTGGAACGACATTTCTCCGCCTGCTCGGTCGCACACTGACCGAACCCGCCGGCTTCATTCGGGCGTTTCTGGCTGAAGAACACAAGGATGTGATCGAGCGCTATCGGCAAGCCCTGTTCAATGCCTTGCCGGACGTGCCGCGGGTCGAGATCGTCTGGCGTTTCAACTTCATGCTCGGTGCTGCTTCCTATGCCATTGCCGGCACCGACACCTTGCGTCTAGTGACCGGCTGGGAGGTCGAGGAGAGCGATGGCGGCGAACGCTTCGAGCGGCTCATGGCACGGCTGATGGCTTTTTTGCTGGGCGGGTTGCGCGCGCCGCTACCCGAGTTTCCATACCCGCTGCCAGCGAAAAATCGCGGGCCAGGGCAGCCTGAATTCGACTCGAGGAGAGGCCGATGAACTTTTTTATCCTGCTGCTGCTTATGGCCGGCCTTATGGCTGTCGTCCTCGTCCTGTCCCCCTTGCGGCGCACGCTGTTCACCCGGCCGCTGTTCGCGGCCTATCGCCGCGTCTTGCCGCAGATGTCGGAGACCGAACGGGATGCCTTGGAAGCCGGCACGGTCTGGTGGGAGGGCGAACTGTTCCGTGGCGATCCGGACTGGAAAAAACTTCTGGCCTACCCGGCACCGAAACTCACGCCGGAAGAACAGTCTTTCATGGCCCAGGAGGTGGAGGAAGCCTGCCGCTTGGTCGATGACTGGCAGGTGAGCCACGAGCTCCACGATCTGCCCGCGGATGCCTGGCAGTACATCAAGGACAAGGGCTTTCTCGGCATGATCATCCCGAAACATTACGGTGGTCTCGGGTTCTCTGCCTATGCCCACTCCCAAGTCATCACCAAGCTGTCGACCCGTTCCTCGGCACTGGCCGTGTCGGTGATGGTGCCCAATTCGCTTGGCCCCGCCGAACTGCTGCTGCATTACGGCACCGAGGAGCAGAAAAATCACTACCTGCCACGTCTGGCCAGGGGGCTCGAAATTCCCGCCTTTGCCCTGACCAGTCCCTGGGCAGGTTCCGATGCGGCGGCGATTCCCGATCATGGCATCGTCTGCAAGGGTATCTGGCAAGGCCGGGAAACCCTAGGCATGCGCGTCACCTGGGACAAGCGCTACATCACGCTGGCGCCGGTGTGCACCGTGCTGGGCCTGGCCTTCCGCCTGTTCGATCCGGACCGTCTGCTTGGCGACGGAGAGGAGATCGGCATCACCTGCGCCCTGGTGCCGCACGATCATCCGGGGGTGACCATCGGCCATCGCCATTTTCCGCTCAATGCCATGTTCATGAACGGGCCGACCTCCGGCCGCGATGTCTTCATGCCGCTCGATTTCATCATCGGTGGGCCGCCGATGGCCGGCCAGGGTTGGCGGATGCTGATGGAATCCCTGGCGGCGGGCCGTTCGATTTCACTGCCTTCGTCGAATACCGGCATGGCCCAGCTCACCACGCGCGCGGTGGGCGGCTATGCGCGGGTACGCCAGCAGTTCAAGACGGCGATTGGCAGGTTCGAGGGGGTCGAGGAAGCCCTGACACGCATCGGCGCCAACACCTATCTGATGAATGCGGCGCGCGTGATGACGGCGGGCGCGGTTGATCTGGGCGAGAAACCCTCGGTGGTTTCGGCGATCGTCAAATACCATGTCACCGAGCGGGCGCGTCAGGTGGTCAATGATGGCATGGATGTGCTCGGCGGCAAGGGTATTTGTCTTGGGCCTTCGAACTTTCTCGGCCGCGCCTATCAACAGATTCCGATCGGCATCACCGTCGAGGGCGCCAACATCCTGACCCGCAGCCTGATCATCTTTGGTCAAGGCGCGATTCGCTGTCATCCGTATCTGCTCGCCGAAATGCATGCCGCGCAGAATCCGGACGCCGCGCGGGGACTCCGTGATTTTGACACCGCGCTGTGGGCGCACGCCAGGTATGCCATGCGCAATGGCCTGCGCGCGTTCTGGCTGGGGCTGACCGGCTCGCGTTTTGCTGGCATCGAAGCCAGCGTGGCGCCAGAGATGCGCCGCTATTATCAGCAACTCACGCGTTTTTCCGCGGCGTTTTCCTTTCTTTCCGATATTTCGCTGCTGATGCTCGGGGGCGGCGTGAAGCGGCGCGAAAAGCTTTCCGCGCGCCTCGGTGATGTGCTCGCGCAGATGTATCTGGTCAGTTGCACCTTGAAGCGTTACGAAGCCGAAGGACGGCAGATCGAGGACGCGCCCCTGGCGCACTGGGCCATCTGGGATGCGATCTACCGGGTGCAGCAGGCGTTCGACGGGGTGATCGCGAATTTTCCGGGCCGCCTGCTGGGCCGCGTTTTGTATCGCCTGATTTTTCCCTGGGGACATCCCTATGTTGTTCCTGCCGATGAGCTTGGGCATCGGGTCGCCCGGTTGCTGATCGAGCCGTCGGCGACACGCGACCGCCTTACCGCCGAATGTTTCGTACCGAAAACCGAGCTGGAGCCGGTGGGCGCCATCGAACAGGCGCTCGTCGCGACGCTGGCCGCGGAAGCCGTCGAGATCAGGCTTCGCGAAGCCGAGAAAGTCGGCTGCTTTGCCGGCAATCCGTTGGGTAACGTACGCGACCTGGCGACTGCCGCATTCGAATGCGGGGTGATCGACAGTGAGGAATACGCGATCCTGCAGCGGCGCAACGCGCTGCGTGATCGCGTGATCCGGGTCGATGATTTTCCCTTCGACTTCGGGCGGGCAACAGAAATCCGGCCGCATGTGGCGGAGCGGGCGACCTGAGGGCGGGATAAGGGGGCGGGATTTGAGTTCGAGCAGTCAGAGGTGTAAGTTCGAGCCTCGGCGTGGTTGCAGCAGGGTTTTGCAGTACCGGGATTCCCGGCAAAACAACGAGAAGGAGGAGAGCACCATGAAGAAGCAACATACCTTGCGCCTGATTCCGGCGCTGTTGATGGGCGCATTTGCCGGTTCGGCGGGTGCGGCTGGATTTGCACTACAAAACCAGAACGGTTCCGGCAATGGCAATGCGTTTGCCGGTGTCGCAGCTGTAGCGGAAGACGCTGGAACGATTTTTTTTAATCCAGCCGGCATGACCTACCTGCCTGAAGGGCACAGCCTGTCCGTCGCCGGCACCGTGCTTAACCGTTCGATCGATTTTAATAACGCCGGTACGACGGCGATGCCTACCGGGTTCCCGCTTGGCACCAATGGTGGCGATGGCGGTGGCACGGCGCTGATTCCTGCGGCGTACTATGCGTACTCCATCTCGCCGCGCTTGCGTATCGGCGTCGGACTATCGCCGACTTTCGGCAACAAGACCCAATATGACGAAACCTTCATCGGCCGCTTTTCCGGCTATTTTGCCGAGCTTAAGCAGATCAACCTCAACCCTTCGATTGCTTACCGGCTGAATGATACTGTCTCGCTCGGATTCGGCCTCAACTACGCAAAAAACGAAGTTGAGTTCCGGCAAATGATACCGGTTGGTGCTGCGACGCAGAGTATCGGTACACTCGAGGGCGACGATACCGCCTGGGGTTACAACCTTGGCGCTCTGTTTCAGCTCAATCCCGAGACCCGCCTTGGACTGGCCTATCGTTCGCGCATCACGTTCCATCTCGAAGGCACGCAGAATGTGCAAGGGTTGGTTCTCAATCGTCCGATCAAGGCCGAACTGGAAACCCCGGATAATCTGTCGCTGGCGTTGCAGCACAAGCTGAATGACCGATGGGAGCTGCTCGCCGATGCGACCTGGACGTATTGGAGTTCAATCAAGAGCATCGTGGTGTACAACGGCACCACCGGTGCGCGGATCACTTCATTGGATTACAACTTCCGCGATACCTATCGCGTCGGCCTCGGCGCCAACTATCAGATGAACGATGCGTGGAGACTGCGCTTTGGCGTTGCCTACGACAAGACCCCGGTGCCGAGCGATGTCGACCGTACCATGACCCTGCCGGATTCCGATCGCACCTGGTTATCCTTCGGTGTTCGCTATACACTCTCGCCGCAAAGCACACTCGATCTGGGTTATAGCCACATTTTCTTCAAAGATGCGCCGACGGCAAGAACGGTAGCTTTTGGCGGTCCGTTCACGCAAACCGTCCGTGGCAATTTTGATACGAGCGCCGACTTGTTGTCCGTGCAGTACAACGTGCACTTCTGATGATCTGAAAAACCAGGCTGCGAGCCGTGCGTGAGTCATCGTAGGATGACTGTGATCGTTGAAACCTGAAGGAGTTCGTCTTGAACAAACTGATCGTCAAACGAGCCGCGGTGTTGGGCGCCGGTGTGATGGGGGCGCAAATCGCGGCGCATCTGGCCAATGCCGGCGTGCCGGTGCTGCTGTTCGACCTGCCGGCAAAGGAAGGCGACAAGAATGGGGTGGTGAACAAGGCGCTCGACGGGCTCAGGAAACTCGAGCCCTCGCCGCTGGCCAGCGCGAGCCGGCTGCGCCACATCGCGGCGGCCAACTATGACGAACACCTGCCGCTGCTGGCTGGCTGCGACCTGGTGATCGAAGCGATCGCCGAGCGGATGGACTGGAAGCATGCGCTCTATGCCCGCATTGCGCCGCACCTGTCGGATGCGGCGATCCTGGCCTCCAATACGTCCGGCCTTTCGATCAATGTCCTCGCCGAAGGATTGCCGGAGCCGGCGCGCGTGCGCTTCTGCGGCATCCATTTCTTCAATCCGCCGCGCTACATGCATCTGGTCGAAATCATCGCCACGCGCTCGAGCGATGCCGCGATGCTCGATCGTCTGGAGACCTGGTTGACCTCACGGCTGGGCAAAGGCGTGATCCGCGCCCTGGATACGCCTAATTTCATCGCCAACCGGGTCGGTGTGTTTTCCATGCTGGCGGTGATGCACCATACGGCGACCTTCGGCCTCGGCTTCGATGAGGTCGACGCCCTGACCGGGCCGAAGATCGGCCGCCCGAAGAGCGCCACCTATCGCACTGCCGACGTGGTCGGGCTGGACACACTGGCCCATGTCATCCGCACCATGCAGGAAACCTTGCCGGACGACCCATGGCATCGTCATTTCGCGGTACCGGCCTGGCTCGAAGCCTTGATCGGGCAGGGCGCGCTCGGACAAAAAACCCGCTGTGGCATCTTCCGCAAGCAGGGCAAGGAAATCCAGGTGCTCGATCTGCAACAGCGCGATTACCGGCCCGCGCAGGCGAGCGTCGCCGCCGAGGTCGAGGAGATGCTGAAGATGCGTCGTCCGGCGGAGAAGTTCGCCGCGCTACGCGGGTCGAATCATCCGCAGGCGCAATTCCTCTGGGCGATCTTCCGCGATGTCTTCCACTACTGCGCGGTGCAGCTGGAACACATCGCAGACAATGCCCGCGACGTCGATCTGGCGCTGCGCTGGGGCTTCGGCTGGGCGCAAGGGCCGCTCGAGACCTGGCAGGCGGCGGGCTGGGAGTCCATCGCGCAAGCGATCGCCGCCGACATCGCATCCGGCAAGGCACTGAGTACGGCACCCCTGCCGGCCTGGGTCACTGCCGATGGTCGCGGTGGCGTACATGCCGCGCAAGGCTCCTGGTCGGCCGCGCGTGGCGAGTATGCACCGCGTTCCGTCCTGCCTGTGTATCGGCGCCAGATCTTCCCGGAAGTCGTGCTTGGCGAGACGGCGGGAACGCCGGAAAAATCCGGGCAGACATTGTTCGAGAACGAAGGCGTGCGGCTGTGGGTGCTGCCGGAGATCGATGCCGGCATCGGCATCCTTTCCTTCAAGTCGAAGATGCATGCCATCGGCGATGAGGTGCTCGATGGCGTGCTGGCCGCGGTGGAGCTTGCCGAGCGCACGCTCGACGGCGTGGTCGTCTGGCATCAGGCGCCGTTTGCGGTGGGCGCCAATCTCAAGCAGATCGGCACGGCCTGTGCGGCCGGGCAGTTCGAGATGCTGGAGCAGACCATCGCCAAATTCCAGCGTGCCTCGCTCGCCTTCAAATACGCCCAGGTGCCGGTGGTGGCCGCGGTGCAGGGCATGGCGCTGGGTGGTGGCTGCGAGTTCGTGATGCATGCCGGCCATCGCGTGCTGGCGCTGGAGAGCTACATCGGCCTGGTCGAGGCCGGCGTCGGACTGATCCCGGGGGGTGGTGGCTGCAAGGAATTCGCCCTGCGCGCGGCAGCCTGGGCGGCGCAATCGGCAACGCCCGGCGAGGTGATGAATTTCCTGCAGCCGGTATTCCAGGCGATTGCCATGGCCAAGGTAAGCAAGAGTGCGGAGGAAGCGATCGACTACGGCTTTGCGCGTCCTTCGGATACCGTCCTGTTCAATGCGCACGAGCTGCTCCATGTCGCCCTGCGTGAGGCACGGGCGCTGGCCGAGGCGGGTTACGCGCCGCCGCTCAAGGCACGCGACATTCCGGTGGCCGGGCGGACCGGCATCGCCAATTTCGAGATGATGCTGGTCAACATGAAGGAGGGCGCGATGATCTCCGCGCACGACTATAAGGTCGCGCGTGCCGCGGCGGTGGCGCTGTGTGGTGGCGAGGTGGAAGCCGGTAGCCGGGTCGATGAAGACTGGCTGCTCGCGGTCGAGCGGCAGGAGTTCATGAAGCTCCTGAGAACGCCGGAAACCCAGGCGCGCATCGCGCAGATGATGGAAACCGGCAAACCCTTGCGCAACTGAATAAGGCCAGACAAATGACAAACACACGACAGATTCGGGATGCCTACATCGTCGCCGCCAGTCGCCTGCCGGTAGCGCGGCGCAACGGCATGTTCAGGAACGTGCGCCCGGACGACATGCTCGCCCACGCCATTCGTGCGGTGATGGATCAGGCGCCGGGACTCGATCCGGCACGGATCGGCGATGTCATCGTCGGCTGCGCCATGCCGGAAGCCGAGCAGGGCATGAACGTCGCCCGCATTGGTCTGCTTCTGGCGGGCTTGCCCAATACCGTGCCGGGCATCACCATCAACCGCTTCTGTTCCTCGGGCTTGCAGGCCGTGGCCAATGCCGCCGACCAGATTCGCCTCGGACTGGCCGATGTGATGATCGCCGCCGGCGCCGAATCGATGAGCGCCATGCCGCAGATCATGGGCAACAAGGTGGCGCTCAACCCGGCAGTGTTCGCCCAGCCTGAAAACATCGGCATCGCCTACGGCATGGGTCTGACCGCCGAGAAGGTGGCCAGCCAGTGGAAAATCAGTCGCGAAGACCAGGACGCCTTTGCCCTGGCCTCGCACCAGAAGGCCTGTGCCGCAATCGCCGCCGGTCATTTCAGGGCCGAAACCACACCCTATCCGATTCGCGAGCATCTGCCCGATCTGGCCTCCGGCACGGTGAAGATTCGTCAGCGCATGGCCGATACCGACGAAGGGCCGCGAGCGGATTCCGCGCCCGACAAGCTGGCCAAACTCAAGCCGGTATTCCACGCCCGCGGCTCGGTGACCGCCGGCAATTCTTCGCAGATGTCGGATGGCGCCGCGGCCGTGCTGCTGGTTTCGGAACCGGTGCTCAAGGAACTCGGCCTTGCGCCGCTGGCGCGCTTCGTCGGCTTCGCGGTGGCAGGCGTGCCGCCGGAAATCATGGGTATCGGCCCCATCGCCGCGATCCCGAAGGTGTTGCAGCAGACAGGCATTCGCCAGGATGAGCTCGACTGGATCGAACTCAATGAAGCCTTTGCCGCGCAGTCTCTGGCGGTGATGCGCGAACTGGGTCTGAATCCTGAAAAAGTGAATCCGCTGGGTGGCGCGATTGCTCTCGGGCATCCGCTGGGTGCCACCGGCGCCATTCGCACGGCCACCGTGACGCATGGCCTGCGGCGTACTAGTGGCCGCTATGGCATGGTGACCATGTGCATTGGCACCGGCATGGGCGCGGCGGGGATTTTCGAGCGCTTGTAAAAAGTCGGCGCTGGCGAGACGGCGACGAGGCCGGTTGCCGCACGGTTTTCCTGCGCGAACCGATATCCGCGCCGCACCCTCGAAACATCGCATGGATGCTCCAGAACGGTACAATGCGCGCCTTCCCTGCCTTCCCGCCCGGATGGTGAAACAGGTAGACACAAGGGACTTAAAATCCCTCGGCCGCAAGGCCATGCCGGTTCAAATCCGGCTCCGGGCACCAGTAGGTCCGTGTTTATTTTCCGGCGAGCTTGCTGTGGCTGAAGGAATATGAAAAATAAATGATCATCCCGATCACCAGCCAGACCACGAAACGCAGCCAGGTGATAGCGGGCAGGAAGGCCATCAGAGCCCCGCAGGAGAGCATGCCCAGGGTGGGTATGAGCGGGTGGTAAGGCAGCCTGAACGGCCGCTTGAGATGGGGCTGGCGAATGCGCAGGACGATGATGCCGAAGCACATCAGAACGAAGGCGGCCAGTGTCCCGATGTTCACCAGTTCGGCCAGTTCACCCAGCGGAATAAGCCCTGCCACCAGGGACATCACCACGCCGCAGACCACGATCACCCGCACCGGGGTATGGGTCTTCGGATTGACCTTGGAGAAGATCGGCGATAGCAGACCGTCCCGCGACATCGAAAAAATGATCCGGGTAAGGCCGTAATACAGTACCAGCATGACCGTGGTGAGACCGGTGATGACACCCGTTGCCACCAAGGCGGAAGCCCAGTTGTAACCCATCAGTTGCAGGGCGTGAGCGACGGGGGAGGAAACGTTGAGTTCGGTATAGGGCACCACTCCGGTCAACAGGCCCGCGACGACGATGTAAATCACGGTGCAGAACACCAGGGAGCCGATGATGCCGATCGGCACATCGCGCTGGGGATTCTTCGCTTCCTCGGCGGCGGTGGATACGGCGTCGAAGCCGACATAGGCAAAAAACACGATGGATGCTCCCGCGAGCACGCCCACCGGGCGACCGGTCGCGTCATGCTCGAACCAGCCGAAAGGCATGAAGGGATGCCAGTTGGCCGGCTCGACGTTGAACGCCGCAATGCCGACGAACACCGAAATGGTCAGCAGCTTGACGATCACCATGGCCATGTTGGTGCGGGCCAGTTCCCGTACTCCCGCGATCAACAACCCCATCAGGATCAGGATGATGGCGGCGGCGGGCAAGTTGATCAGTCCGCCGACGGAGGGCGCCTTGGTCAGCGCCTCGGGCAGCATGAAACCCATGGCCTTCATGGCGTTATTGAAATAGCCCGACCAGCCGTTGGCCACTGCCGCAACCGATACCGCATATTCGAGGATCAGATCCCAGCCGATCATCCAGGCCACGAACTCGCCGAAGGCCACATAGCTGTAGCCGTAGGCGCTGCCGCAGCCTCCCACGGCGGCAGCCAGCTCCGAATAAGCCAGGGCGGCGAAGGCACAGGCGAAGCCGGCGACGACGAAAGACAACACCACGGCCGGGCCGGACTGGGTGGCCGCGGCGATGCCGGTGAGAACGAAAATACCGGTGCCGATGATCGCGCCGATGCCCAGCAACGTCAGATCGAAGGCCGACAGGCAGCGCTTGAGGCCACTCTCACGAAAATCGTCAGGCGTGGTGAGTTTGGTGCGGAATATTTCCATTGATGCGGTCCTCGGCAGGTGGGTCATGCAGGCGCCGATTTTAGGGCCATGCGCCCATGTTTCGCCGGTTTCCCGTTTTTCGACGTTTTCGGCGCAAGGCGTCGTGTCCGCGCCTGCGATAATCAGACCCCCATGATCCATCCCTGACCTGGCATCGATGTCATCCAGCTTGTCGCCAACAGTGCGCGCGGTGCGCCGGACGGGGTCGCTGCGGATTGCGTTCGCGCTCTCGCTGCTGCTTCACCTGGTCGTGCTGTTTGTTCATGTGAACTTGCCCCAGCGGATGGCTTCGTCCACGCAACGAGGTGCAACGCAAGCGCGGCTTGAGGCCCAACTTGCCCGCCCGCGCGCCGAGCGTGGCGGCGAGCCGCAAATGCCTGTGGCGACGCCGCGGCAGGAGACACGCAAGACATCGCCTGCGCATGGGTTGTGGGCGGCCAGGAAATGGTCGCGCGCCGAGCGCGCCGAAATGGCTGATTTTCTCGGCACGCTGGCCAGGAAACCCAAGCCGCGCTCGGGCCGGGAGCTCGCGCAACAGGCACTTGCCGCAGCGGGGAAAGCGGGGGAGGCCTATGAACAGGAGAACGGCGACAGGGGCGCGTCACTCCGGTCGTCCCCAACCAAGGGCAAACCGATCGAACGGATCAGCCTCGATCTTTATTTCGATGCGTTCATCAACAAGATGAACCAGAGTGCTCGTTCCGTCAAACGTCCCGAGACCTCGGCCGGATATGGCAAGGCTCTGGTCGAGATTGCCATCGGCGTCGATGGCTCGGTCACGGCTTTCCACGTTTTGCGGGCCGCCAATCAGCAGGCGGAAATCGAATACGTGCGGGCGGTCGTCGCGCGTGCTTCGCCTTTCGCAGTCTTGCCGGCCGATTTTCGTGCCACGACCTCGAAACTCACGATCCAGATGTGTGTCGCTACACAACCGGGGGCGGGCAGCGGCTTCTCTCGCAGCTTCGGCGGGCAGGATTGCATGGAGTGATTCGCTGCACGGGTCTGCGGTCAATGGCGGACGTGGTTTCACTCGCAATGATAAAAGCATGTTCCGCGCGGCTGGCGGTAAACATCGGCGTTCCACCAGCGCCGACTTTCATACCGTTGTTTACCAAGGGAACCGCTGAACAAGTCGTCATGCCCGCGCAAGCGGGCATCCAGCGCGTTGATCTTCATGGATTCCCGCTTCGCCCGCCGCGAAGCGGAGTTGCCTGCCCCCGCA
>PHCV01000009.1 GCA_002842395.1 Betaproteobacteria bacterium HGW-Betaproteobacteria-11 | reverse complement strand
GTGGGCGATACGGTGAAGGCGGAGGATGCGCTGATCACGCTGGAATCGGACAAGGCGACGATGGACGTGCCCTCGCCGCTGGCGGGGGTGATCCGCGAGCTGAAGGTCAAGGTGGGCGACAAGGTCGCCGAGGGCCGCGTGGTGGCGCTGGTCGAAACGGTGGCTGGCGGCACCGCGGCGGCCGTGGCCGCTGTCCCCGTGGCGCCACCGCCAGCGGCCGCTCCGGCGGCGGTCCAGAGCGTGGCGGCACCGGCTGTGCCCGTGCCGCCGGTCGTGCCTGCCAGCTCTCCGTCCGCTGCGGCCAGCCCCGCTACGGCCATCGCCGCAACGGGGCTGGCCCACGCCAGTCCGTCGGTGCGCCACTTCGCCCGCGAACTTGGCGTCGATCCCGGCCGGGTCAAGGGCAGCGGGCCGAAGGGACGGATCACCCGGGAAGACGTGGCGGCCTTCGTCAAGGGCGTGATGGCGGCGGGCGCGACACCCGGCGCCGTCTCGCCAGCGCCGACTTTCTCGGCGGGTGGGCTGGATCTCCTGCCCTGGCCGAAGGTCGATTTCGCCAAATTCGGGCCGATCGAGGTGAAGCCCCTGTCGCGGATCCAGAAGATCAGCGGGCAGAATCTGGCGCGCAACTGGGCCATGATCCCTGCCGTCACCTATCACGAAGATGCCGATATCACAGAGCTCGAGGCCTTTCGTGTGCAGATGAACAAGGAGCATGAAAAGTCGGGCAGGAAGCTGACCATGCTGGCCTTCATCATCAAGGCGGCGGTGCGCGCCCTGCAGGAGTTCCCGCAGTTCAACAGCAGTCTCGATGGCGATATCCTGGTGGTCAAGAAATATTTCAACATCGCCTTCGCCGCCGATACGCCCAATGGCCTGGTGGTTCCGGTGGTGAAGGAAGCCGACCGGAAGAGCGTGTTCGAAATTGCCGCGGAAAGCGGGGCGCTGGCCACCAAGGCGCGCGAGGGCAAGCTTGGCCCGGCGGAAATGTCCGGCGCCTGTTTCACCATTTCGAGCCTGGGCGGCATCGGCGGCACCTACTTCGCGCCGATCGTCAATGCACCGGAAGTCGCCATTCTCGGCGTTAACAAGTCGGTGCTGAAACCGGTGTGGGATGGCAAGCAGTTCGTGCCGCGGCTGATCCTGCCGCTCTCCCTCACCGCCGATCACCGGGTGATCGACGGTGCCCTGGCCACCCGCTTCAACGTCTACCTGGCGCAGCTCCTGGCCGATTTCCGGAGGGTGCTGCTATGAGCGCCTCGCACGGCCGCCCGAAGGGGCGCCAGCCACATTCAGGAGCCGCGCGGCGGCGAACCATCGTCACCCCCTTCCAGGGGGAGGGGGTTGGGGTGGGCGATACGGTGAAGGCGGAGGATGCGCTGATCACGCTGGAATCGGACAAGGCGACGATGGACGTGCCCTCGCCGCTGGCGGGGGTGATCCGCGAGATCAAGGTCAAGGTGGGCGACAAGGTCGCCGAGGGCCGCGTGGTGGCCAGCGTGGACATCGGCGTTGCCGAGACGGCGAGTCCGCCCAGCGCAACGCCGGCTCCGGCTGCCGGGCCTGTTGTCGAGACGCCGGTCGCTCCCGCGGCCGGTCGCTTTGCCGGCAAGGCCGACATCGAAACCGGTTTGCTGGTACTCGGCGCCGGCCCCGGTGGCTATTCAGCCGCATTCCGTGCCGCCGACCTGGGCCTGAAAACCGTGCTCGTCGAACGCTATGCCAGCCTGGGCGGAGTCTGCCTCAATGTCGGCTGCATACCGTCCAAGGCGTTGCTGCACGTTGCCGCGGTGATCGACGAGGCCGCCCATGCCGCCGGGCTTGGCGTCCGTTTCGCCGCGCCACAGGTCGATCTCGACGTGCTGCGCAGCCACAAGGACCAGGTGGTTGGCAAGCTGACCGGCGGTTTGGCCGGCATGGCCAAGGGGCGCAAGGTCGACGTGGTGCGCGGCTATGGCTGCTTCCTCGATGGCAACCACATCGAGGTCGAGGAAACCACCGGCGCCGCGCAAGAAAAAACCGGCGGCAAGAAAGTCATCCGTTTCGAGCAGTGCATCATCGCCGCCGGCTCCAGCGCCGTGCACCTGCCCTTTTTGCCACGCGATCCGCGCATCGTCGATTCCACCGGGGCGCTCGAACTTCGCTTCGTCCCGCGGAAAATGCTGGTCATCGGCGGCGGCATCATCGGCCTGGAAATGGCCACGGTCTATGCCACGCTCGGCGCCCGGGTCGACGTTGTCGAAATGCTGGACGGCCTGATGCAGGGGCCGGATCGCGATCTGGTCAAGGTCTGGGAGAAACAGAATGCGCACCGCTTCGACAAGGTGATGCTCAAGACCCGAACCGTGGCGGTGGAAGCCAGGGACGATGGTTTGTGGGTCGGATTCGAGGGGGAGGCCGCCCCGGCCGCGCCGCAGCGGTATGACATGATCCTGCAAGCGGCCGGACGCAGCCCCAACGGCAAGAAGATCGGCGCCGAACAGGCGGGCATCGCGGTCGATGCGCGCGGCTTCATCCCGGTGGATGGCCAGATGCGCACCAACATTCCGCATATCTTCGCCATCGGCGATCTCGTCGGCAATCCCATGCTGGCGCACAAGGCCGTGCATGAGGGCCATGTCGCGGCCGAGGCGGCGGCCGGACGGAGGAGCCATTTCGATGCCCGCGTGATTCCGGGCGTCGCCTATACGCACCCGGAAGTGGCCTGGGTTGGCCTGGGCGAGGATGGTGACAATGGGGCGAAAAAGTCCGGCCGCAAGATCGAGGTGGTGAAGTTTCCCTGGGCCGCCTCGGGACGGGCGATTGCCAATGGCGCCGAGTACGGCTTCACCAAGCTGGTGTTCGATGCCGAGTCGCACCGCATTGTCGGCGGCGCCATCGTCGGCCCCTCGGCCGGCGACATGATCGGCGAGATCGCGCTGGCGATCGAGATGGGCGCCGATGCGCTCGATATCGGCCGCACCATCCATCCGCATCCGACGCTGGGCGAGACCATCGGCCTGGCCGCCGAAGTGGCGCATGGCAGTTGCACCGATCTGCCGCCGGCGCGCAAGCGGTGAGCGCTTTCAGGTAAGCTGTGCCGTTCGTAAAACGGACGGGAAAACAATGACGCAGGACGCACTGAAACAAGCCGTGGCCCTGGCCGCGCGTGACTATGTGGCGGCACATCTGCCGGCCGGGGCGATTCTCGGCGTCGGCACCGGCTCGACGGCGAATCTGTTCATCGATGCCCTGGCCTCGATCAAGGATCGCCTCGGCGGCACGGTGGCGAGTTCCGAGGCGACACGGCGCCGGCTGGAAGGCCACGACATCCGGGTGCTCGACCTGAACGAGGTCGAGGAGATGGAAATCTATGTCGATGGCGCCGACGAAATTGACCCCGGCATGGCCATGATCAAGGGCGGCGGCGGTGCGTTGACGCGCGAGAAAATCGTCGCCGCGGTGGCAAAAACCTTCGTCTGCATCTGCGATGAATCGAAGCAGGTGGCCACGCTCGGCCGCTTTCCGTTGCCGGTGGAGGTGATCCCGATGGCGCGGGCCCATGTCAGCCGCGAGTTGATCCGGCTGGGCGGCGTGCCGCAACTGCGCGCCGGCTTCGTCACCGACAACGGCAACCTGATTATCGACGTGCAGGGTCTGCACATTACCCGGCCGGCGGAACTCGAAGCACGGATCGACGGCATCGTCGGCGTGGTCACCAACGGCCTGTTCGCCAGGCGCGGCGCCGATGTGCTGCTGCTCGCCACGGCTTCCGGGGTGGTCGAGCGCGGGCGTGATTCGGCCTGATTTGCGGCCTGACTGCAACAATTCCTTCACATGGCACAGGTATAGTCCGCAACAGCGAGAAAAGGTGAATCGATGAATCAGGAACATACCCTCAAGCAATTCGATGTCGAACTCGACGACCTGAAAAGCCGGGTCATGGCGATGGGTGGACTGGTCGAGCAGCAGTTCGCCCACGCCATGGACGGCCTGGCCAGCGGCGATCTGGCACGCATCGAACAGGTCATTCTCAACGACCGGATGGTGAACCGCCACGAGGTCGAACTGGACGAGGCCTGCGTCCGCCTGATCGCGCGCCGGCAGCCGACCGCGGTCGATCTGCGCATGGTGATGACGGTGATCAAGATCATCACCGACCTGGAGCGGATCGGCGACGAGGCAAAAAAAATCGCCAAGATGGCGCGCGAGATTCATGGCGACGAAATGCGTGCCGTACCGCGCATCGAACTGCGCCCGGCCGCGGATCTCGCGCTGACGATGCTGCGCAAGTCGCTCGATGCCTTCGTGCGGCTGGACGTCAATGTGTCGGCCGAGGTCGCCCGCCAGGATCGCCAGGTCGACGCCAGCTTCAAGGCGGCGATGCGCCAGCTGATCACCTTCATGATGGAAGACCCGCGCACCATTTCCAGTTCGCTCGACCTGCTGTTCATCGCCCGCGCCATCGAACGCATCGGCGACCATTCGAAGAACATCGCCGAGTATGTCGTTTACCTGGTCAAGGGACGCGACGTGCGCCACCTCGGACTGGAAGCGCTGGAACGCGAAGTCTCGGCGCCGTAACCGGATATCGTTTTTAGCGCCGCAGCGCAAAAACTCGGCGCTGGCACTGCGCCGCGCAGGGGGTCAGTGCGGCGGGGGCACGTAGCCGCTGACCTGGTCGGCGCCTTCGCCGAAGAAGTGCTTGCGCACCTGCTCCGCAAGATACTTCCGGTGCTGCGCGTCGGCGAGATTGAGGCGGTTTTCGTTGATGATCATGGTCTGCAGCTTGATCCATTGCTGCCAGGCTTCCTTGGAAACGTTCTCGTACAGTTTTTTGCCGATTTCGCCCGGCATGGGCGGAAAGTCGAGCCCTTCGGCCTCGTGGCCGAGCTTGATGCAGTTAACCGTGCGCGTCATGATCTGTTTCTCCGGATAGTGGTGTGATGGACGCAGTCTACAGTGTCTTCTGCAGAACTTTCGAGCGCCGCTGCAAGTTGTAAAGCTCGCGCCGGGAGGCCGGCAGGGCATCGATCGCCGTTTCCTGGTAGCCGCGTTCGATGAACCAGTGCGCGGTGCGGGTGGTGAGTACGAAAAGCTGTTTCAGCTTCATTGTCTTTGCCCGCGCCTCGATCTGCGTGCGCAGCTGATCGCCATAACCGCTGCGGCGGAAGGCCGGCATCACGGCGAGGCAGGCGAGTTCCCCGACCCGCTCGCCGCTGACGGGATACAGCGCGGCGCAACCGACGATCATGCCGTCGTGTTCGACCACCGAGAAGCGGCTGATTTCCATCTCCAGGCGCTCGCGGCCGCGCTTGACCAGCGTGCCGTCGGCCTCCAGCGGTTCGATCAGGCCAAGAATCGCGCCGACATCGTCGATGCTGGCTTCGCGTAGGTGTGCCAGAGGCGCCCGGGTCATCACCGAGCCGACGCCTTCGCGGGTAAAAAATTCCATCAGCATGGCGCCGTCGGCGCGGGCGTCGAGAAAGTGCACCCGGCCGACGCCCGCGCGACAGGCGCGAATCGCGCCCGGCAGCACGCGGGCGATGCCGGGCGCCTGGGCCTGCAACGGGCGGCCGCTGATCTTTTGCGCGGCATCGGCGGTCAGGGCATCGATCAGTCCGCCCTTGGCATCGACCAGGCCGGGCCCGTCGCACAGGTAGATCAGCTTGTCGGCGGCGATCGCCACGGCGACCGCCTCGGCCACCTCCTCCCAGGCGAGGTTGAAGATTTCGCCGGTCGGCGAGGCACCGATCGGGGTGATCAGCACCACGTTTTCCTGCGCCAGGTCGGCCTGGATTTCTTCGGCGATCACCTTGCGCACCGCGCCGGTGTATTGAAAATCGATGCCATCGACCACCCCGACCGGCCGCGCGGTGATGAAGTTGCCGCCGGTGACGCGGAGGAAGGCGCCGGCCATCGGCGTGTTCGGCAGGCCTTGCGAGAGCAGCGCCTCGATCTCGATGCGGGTGACGCCCATGGCGCGCTTGACGCATTCCAGCGCCTCGCCATCGGTGACGCGCAGTCCCTTGTGGAACTTCGGCGTCAGTCCGCGGCCATGCATTTCGGCGTCGATCTGCGGCCGTGCGCCATGCACCAGTACCAGCCGGATGCCGATGCTGTCGAGCAGGGCGATGTCATGGATCAGCGACTGCGCATTGCCGGCTTCGAGCACTTCGCCGCCCAGGGCGATGACGAAGGTGCGGCCGCGAAAGGCGTGAATATACGGCGCGGCCTGGCGTACCCAGGTGACCAGGCGGAGATCGGTGTCGGGTTGCGTCTGCTTATTTGCCATCGGCGGCTTTCCTTTTCTTCGATTTTGCGGCCGGCTTGCCGGCCAGTTCGGCTTCGAGCCGTTCGCACACGGTTTGCAGAATCTTGATCCGGGCGAAATTCTTGTCGTTGGATTCGACCAGGGTCCACGGCGCGGTGCTGGTGCTGGTGCGATCGACCAGGTCGCATACCGCCTGCTGGTAGGCGTCCCATTTTTCCCGGTTGCGCCAGTCTTCCTCGGTGATCTTGAAGCGTTTGAACTCGATTTTTTCGCGTTCCTTGAAGCGCTTGAGCTGCTCCTCCTGGCTGACCTGCAGCCAGAACTTGACGACGATGGCGCCGGCCTCGGCCAGTTCATGTTCGAAATCGTTGATCTCGCTGTAGGCCCGCAGCCAGTCGCGTTCCGAGCAGAAACCTTCGACCCGTTCGACCAGCACGCGGCCATACCAGGTGCGGTCGAAAATGGCGACCCGGCCGTGGCGCGGCACATGCCGCCAGAACCGCCAGAGATAGGGCTGGGCGCGTTCTTCCTCGGTCGGTGCGGCGACCGGGACGATCTGGTACTGCCGCGCATCGAGCGCGCCGGCGATGCGCCGGATCGCCCCGCCCTTGCCGGCGGCGTCCGCGCCTTCGAAGGCGCAGATCAGCGAGCGCTGCTTGAAGCGCGGATCGCGCGCCAGCTCGGATAGCCGGCCCTGCCAGTGCCCCAGTTGCTCATCGTAGTCCTTGTCGCTCAATTTTTTCTTGAGATCGAGTGCGGCAAGGACATTGCGGCCGTCGATCTGGGTGTGCACCAGCGGCGCCACCGGCGTGTCCTGGGTATCTCCCGTGGCCAGGCGCTGCTTGAGTGCGTCGAGCAGCACGCTGCCCGCGGTCAGCGAGCGGTAGCGATCGTCGCTGCCCTCGACGATGATCCACGGCGCCCAGGCGGTGTTGGTCATGCGCAGGATATGCCCGGCGACTTCCTGCAGCTTGTCGTAGCTTTTCAGCCGCTCCCAGCTCCACGGCGTGACGCGCCAGGCGGTGCGCGGGTCTTTTTCGAGGGCCTTGAGGCGTTTCTTTTGCGCGTCCTTGGTCAGGTGGAACCAGAACTTGAGTACCAGTGCGCCCTCGTTCACCAGCATCGCCTCGAAGCGGTTGATCTGGTCGATGCGGGCGTCCAGATCGGTCAGCGATAGCGAGTCTTCGATGCGCTGGCGGATCGAATCGGAATACCACGAGCCGGCAAAAATCCCCGTGCGGCCCTTGGGCGGCAGGGCGCGCCAGTAGCGCCACATCACCGGCCGGTCGCGCTCTTCGTCGGTCGGCTCGGAAAAGGCCAGGGTCGACAGGTAGCGTGGATCCATCCACTCGTAGAGGATATTGATGGTCTCGCCCTTGCCGGCGCCATCCTGGCCACTGACCAGGACGATGACCGGAATCTTGCCGTTTTCCTTCAGATCGTATTGTGCGTCGAGCAGCGCCGAGCGCAGGCCCGGCACGGCCTGGCGATAGGTTTCCTTGTCCAGCTTGTGACCGATTTCGGCTGATTCGAACATCAGAAGTCCCCCCAAAGTGTCTGCATCGCGGCCAGTGCCGCAAGCCCCGCGGTTTCCGTGCGCAAGACGCGCGGCCCTAGTTGGATGGTCTGGAATCCTGCGGCGCGGGCCGCGTGCAGTTCGTCGCTCTCGAAGCCGCCCTCCGGGCCGATCAGCAGATCGACGCGGGTACTGGGCGGCACAAGCTGTCGCAGATGTAATGTGGCAACGGGTGCAGCGATCAGGCGCAGGTTTGCCTCTGCGCCGGTCTGCGCAAGATAGTGCGGCAGATCAAGCAGAGGCAGCACCTCGGGAACCTGCGTGCGGCCGCTCTGCTCGCAGGCGGCCACGGCCACGCCCTGCCAGTGCGTCTGCCGCCGCTCGACGCGGGGGCCGGAAAGTTTCACCACGCTGCGCCGGGCGGTCACCGGCTGGATGCGGGCAACGCCAAGTTCGACGGCTTTTTGCACGATCCAGTCCATCTTGTCGGCGGCGGGCAGAGCTTGCGCCAGGGTGACATGCAGGGCCGATTCGCGCAGCGGCTCGCTGAAGGCGGTCAGTCTGGCCAGCGGCCGCTTGCCGGCCAGTTGCAGCACGGCCTGCCACTCGCCGCCGTGCCCGTCGAACAGGATCACCGTCTCGCCAGCGCCGAGTTTCAATACGTTCAACGCATGGTGGGCGACGGCCTCGGGCAGTTCGAGCGTCGCGCCGGGAGCGAGTGGAAGCGGGCAGAAGAATCTCGGTATCATCGCTGCATTATCGCCAAAAACTTTGCGCAAAACCATTTCACTGCAAGGAGTTTCGTCATGGTCAGTCTCTCGCCACCCGGTGCTGATTTCGGCCGGCCGGCCATCGATTTCGATCTGCCCGGCGTCGATGGCCTGCGCCACTCGCTGGCCAGCAGCCGCAGCCCGAAGGGCTTGCTGGTGATGTTCATCTGCAATCACTGTCCCTACGTCAAGGCCGTGATCAACCGCATCGTGCGCGATGCGCGCGGGCTGGCGACACTGGACATCGGCAGCATCGCCATCATGAGCAACGATCCGCGCGAGTACCGGGAGGACTCATGGGACGAGATGGTGCGTGTCTCCCGCGCGCTGGACTTCCCTTTTCCCTATGTGCTGGACGAGACGCAAGAGGTGGCTCGCGCCTACGGCGCCGTGTGTACGCCGGATTTCTTTGGCTTCAACGCTGGTCTCGAGCTGCAATACCGCGGCCGACTCGATGCTTCGCGCAAGGAAAGCGCGCCGGCCAATGCGCGCCGCGAGCTGTTCGAGGCGATGCGCCAGGTAGCGGCAACCGGTCGCGGGCCCGCGGAGCAAATTCCGGGCATCGGTTGTTCGATCAAGTGGAAACAGCCCTGAGCGATCTGCGATGCGCCTGCTGACCTGGAACATCCAGTGGGGACGGGGCCTGCCCGGCTACGAGGCGATCCACGCCGCCGCTTCTCGATGCCTGGGATAGGGTGTTATTCCGGCGTCTCGCCAGCGCCGACTTTTGAGCGGCATGGCGCGAGCTTCCTGCCCGCTCCGGCGGCCTGCGATTTTGCTTCGTCAGCGCCAACCTGGCGGGCCGGGTGAGGCATCTCACCGCTGATGCGGCGAGCCGCGCTTCCGATCATCAGCTGCTGCTCGAACTGGCTTGAGCGCTATCATCGGACTTTTCTCTCCGGCTGCGACGCGGCACTCCCCGAATCGCCGCTGTTCCCGGCCTGTTCGCCGTTCCGCAACCAGTAACGCCAAAATTCAACTCAAGAGGGAACCATGTCCATCGAACATCCCGTAATCGCCATTACCGGCTCGTCGGGGGCCGGTACGTCCACCGTTACGCGCACCTTCCGGCATATTTTCCGCCGCGAAAAGATCAGCGCCGTCGTCGTCGAGGGCGACTCCTTCCATCGCTACGACCGCCAGGCGATGGAACGGGTGATGGAAGAGGCGCGGCTGGCCGGCAACAACCATTTCAGCCATTTCGGCCCCGAGGCCAATCTTTTCGAGGAACTCGAAGCCCTGTTCAGGAGCTATGGCGAGAGCGGCTCAGGCAGGGTGCGCAGATATCTGCACAATGCGGACGAGGCCGCGCCCTGCGGGCAGGAGTCGGGCACCTTCACCCCCTGGGAGGACATTCCGGCCGGCTCCGATCTGTTGTTCTATGAAGGCTTGCATGGCGCGGTGGTCACCGACCAGGTCGATGTCGCCCGCCATGCCGATCTGCTGGTGGGGGTGGTGCCGATCATCAATCTGGAGTGGATCCAGAAGTTCCATCGCGACAAGACGCAGCGCGGTTATTCGACCGAGGCGGTGGTCGATACCATCCTCCGCCGGATGCCGGATTATGTAAATTACATCACCCCGCAGTTTTCCCGGACGCATATCAACTTCCAGCGCGTGCCGACGGTGGATACCTCGAACCCGGTGGCCGCGCGCGAGGTACCGACGGCGGACGAGAGCTTCGTGGTGATCCGCTTCGCCAACCCGAAGGGCATCGATTTCCCGTATCTGCTGACGATGATCAAGGATTCGTTCATGTCGCGGCCGAACATCATTGTCGTCCCGGGCGGGAAGGTGGAACTTGCGATGCAGTTGATTTTCACGCCGCTGATCCTGCGCCTGCTGGAAAATCGCCAGCGCGTCTGAAAAATCAACGTACTGGCGCAATACGTCCGCTTTCGCTGATAATAGCCGGTTCTGGCGGGAGCACGATTCCCCTTTTTGACTGCGATGACGATGCCACTTACTCAGACCCGTATCTCCCAAGCTGTTCCCCTTCCTTCCCCCGGCATGCTCGCCAATGCCATCCGTGCCCTGGCCATGGATGCCGTGCAAAAGGCCAACTCGGGGCACCCCGGTGCGCCGATGGGCATGGCCGACATCGCCGAAGTGCTCTGGCGGCGCCATCTGCGCCACAATCCGGCCAATCCGCAGTGGGCCGACCGCGATCGCTTCGTGCTCTCCAATGGCCACGCCTCGATGCTGCTGTATGCCCTGCTGCATCTGACCGGTTACGATCTGCCGCTCGAGCAGCTGAAACAGTTTCGCCAGTTGCATAGCCAGACGCCGGGACATCCCGAAGTGGGCGACACGCCGGGCGTCGAGACCACCACCGGACCGCTCGGCCAGGGCATCGCCAATGCCGTCGGCATGGCGTTGGCGGAAAAGCTGCTGGCGCATGAATTCAATCGACCAGGCCATGCCGTGGTCGATCACCACACCTATGTTTTCCTCGGCGATGGCTGCCTGATGGAGGGTATCTCCCATGAGGCCTGTTCGCTCGCCGGGACCTGGGGGCTGTCCAGGTTGATCGCCTTCTGGGACGACAACGGGATTTCGATCGATGGCCACGTCGAGGGCTGGTTCACCGAGAATATTCCCGAGCGCTTCCATGCCTATGGCTGGCAGGTGATTCGTGGCATCGACGGCCACAATCCCGAAGCGATCGATGTCGCCATCCGCGAGGCGCAGGCCGATACCCGGCGGCCGACGCTGATCTGTTGCAGGACGGTGATCGGCAAGGGAGCGCCGAACAGGCAGGGCGGCCACGATGTGCACGGCGCGCCACTGGGCGAGGCGGAAATCGCCGCGGCGCGGGCGCAACTGGGCTGGCCCCATGCGCCGTTCGAGATCCCGGCCGAGGTCTATGCCGCCTGGGATGCGCGGGCCAGCGGACAATCCGCCGAAGCCGACTGGCAGCGCCGCTTCGATGGCTATGCGGCGGCCTTCCCCGAGCTGGCCGCCGAGTTTCGCCGGCGCATGGCGGGCGAGTTGCCCGCTGACTGGGCACTGCATGCCGAGACCGTGCTGGCGAAGATCGACGAGAAAGCCGAGACCCTCGCCACGCGTAAGGCCTCGCAAAACTGCATCGAGGCCTTCGCCCCGAAATTGCCGGAGTTCCTCGGCGGCTCGGCCGACCTGACCGGTTCCAACCTGACCCACTGGTCCGGCTCGCGCGACGTTACTCGCGAAGGTTGCGGCAATTACATCCACTACGGCGTGCGCGAGTTCGGCATGGCGGCGATCATCAATGGCATCGCCCTGCATCGCGGCTTCATCCCCTACGGCGGCACCTTCCTGATGTTCTCGGAATATGCGCGTAACGCCCTGCGCATGGCCGCGCTGATGAAGCAGCCCGCGATCTTCGTGTTTACCCACGATTCGATCGGCCTCGGCGAAGACGGGCCGACTCATCAGCCGGTCGAGCAACTGGCCACGCTGCGCCTGATTCCCGGCATGGATATCTGGCGTCCGTGCGACAGCTTCGAGTCGGCGGTGGCCTGGGTGGCCGCCATCGAACGGCGCCATGCGCCGACCTGTCTGGCCTTTTCGCGGCAGAACCTGCCCTTCATGCCGCGCGATGCGGCTACCCGGACCGCCGTCCGTCGCGGCGGCTATGTGCTGCGCGAGGCGGCCGGGCCGCTGCGGGCCATTCTCATCGCCACCGGCTCGGAGGTCGAGCTGGCGGTGAAGGCGCAGGAGCGGCTCGCCGCCGAAGGCATTTTCGTGCGCGTGGTGTCGATGCCCAGCACCAATGTCTTCGACCGGCAGGAAACGGCCTGGCGCGAGGCCGTACTGCCCGCCGGCGTGGTGCGCGTGGCGATCGAAGCCGGGGTGAGCGATGGCTGGTACAAGTACGTCGGCCTCGACGGTGCGGTGATCGGTCTCGACCGCTTCGGCGAATCGGCGCCGGCGGGCGCCCTGTTCAAGGCCTTCGGATTTACGGTGGATAATGTCGTTGCCACGGTGAAGGATGTTCTCTAGTTTCTTTTATCAGGAGTGTTTCGATGAGTATCAAGCTTGGCATCAACGGATTTGGCCGCATCGGCCGCATGGTGTTCCGCGCCGCGGTGCGGAATTTTCCCGAAATCGAGATCGTCGGCATCAACGATCTGCTCGAGCCCGATTACCTGGCCTACATGCTGCAATACGATTCCGTCCATGGCCGCTTCAAGGGCGAGGTCGCCGTCGAGGGCAACACGCTGATCGTCAATGGCAAGAGGATCCGCCTCACCGCCGTCAAGGATCCGGCCGATCTGAAATGGAACGAGGTCGGCGCCGAGATCGTCATCGAATCCACCGGCCTGTTCCTGACCAAGGAAACCGCGGCGAAGCATCTCGTCGCCGGGGCGAAGAAAGTCATTCTGTCGGCCCCCTCGAAGGACGATACGCCGATGTTCGTCTTCGGCGTGAACGACAAGACCTATGCCGGTCAGGACATTATCTCCAATGCCTCGTGCACCACCAACTGCCTGGCGCCGGTGGCCAAGGTGCTCAACGACACCTGGGGCATCAAACGCGGCCTGATGACCACGGTGCATGCCGCCACGGCGACGCAGAAAACCGTCGATGGCCCGTCGAACAAGGACTGGCGCGGCGGTCGCGGGATCCTCGAAAACATCATCCCGTCCTCGACCGGCGCGGCCAAGGCGGTCGGCGTGGTGATTCCCGAGCTCAACAAGAAGCTCACCGGCATGTCGTTCCGGGTGCCGACCTCCGACGTCTCGGTGGTCGACCTGACGGTGGAACTTTCCAGGCCGGCCAGCTATGCCGAAATCTGCGCGGCGATGAAGGCGGCATCCGCGGGCGCGATGAAGGGCGTGTTGCGCTATACCGAAGACAAGGTGGTGGCCACCGATTTCCGCGGCGAGAGCTGCACCTCGGTGTTTGACGCCGATGCCGGCATTGCCCTCGATTCCACCTTCGTCAAGGTCGTCGCCTGGTACGATAACGAATGGGGCTATTCCTGCAAGGTGCTGGAGATGGCCCGCGTCATCGCCGGCTGAAAAAGTCGGCGCTGGTGATACGGCGACAACGCTAGGGGCCACATGAATTTTTTGCTGGATAGACGATGAATTTCAAGAAACTGACCGATCTCGACGTGCGCGGCAAACGCGTCTTCATCCGCGCCGATCTCAACGTGCCGCAGGACGAGGCCGGGCGCATCACCGATGACACGCGGATTCGCGCGGCGCTGCCCGGCATCGAATATGCCTTGAAGGGTGGGGCGGCGGTGATGGTTACCTCCCACCTTGGGCGGCCGAGCGAGGGCGAGCTCAAAGCCGAAGATTCGCTGGCGCCGGTCGCTGCGCGACTGGCCGAACTGCTCGGCCGGCCGGTGCCGCTGGTGCAGAACTGGGTCGGTGGCGTCGAGGTCGCGCCCGGCAAGATCGTCCTGCTGGAAAACTGCCGGGTGAACAAGGGTGAGAAGAAGAACGACGATGCGTTGGCAAGGAAGCTCGCCGCGCTGTGCGACATCTGGGTGCATGATGCCTTCGGCACCGCGCATCGCGCCGAAGCCACCACCTACGGCATGGGTCTGTATGCGCCGGTGGCTTGCGCCGGCCCGTGCGTCGCCGCCGAACTCGAGGCCCTGACCCGGGCGCTGGCCAACCCGGCGCGGCCACTGCTGGCGATCGTCGCCGGCTCCAAGGTGTCGACCAAGCTGACCGTGCTCGAAGCCCTGGCCGACAAGGTCGATCAACTGGTGGTCGGCGGCGGCATCGCCAATACCTTCCTGCTCGCCGCCGGCAAGCCGATCGGCAAATCGCTGGCCGAGCCCGATCTCGTCGAACAGGCGCGGCGGGTGATGGCCAAGGTCGCGGTGCCGTTGCCGGTCGATGTGGTCTGCGCCAAGGAATTTTCGGCGAATGCGGCAGCAACCCTGAAAAGTGTCGACGCGGTGGCGAGCGACGACATGATCCTCGACATCGGCCCGCAGACCGCTGCCCGGCTGGCCAACAGCGTGGCGCAGGCCGGTACTGTTGTCTGGAACGGCCCGCCAGGGGTGTTCGAGTTCGAGGCCTTTGCCGGCGGCACCCAGGTGCTGGCCGCGGCGATCGGCAACTCGCGCGCTTTCTCGTTGGCCGGCGGTGGCGACACCATCGCGGCGATCAAAAAGTTTGGTACTCGAGTGAGTTACATTTCGACCGCCGGTGGTGCCTTCCTCGAATTTCTCGAAGGCAAGCGCCTGCCGGCCGTCGACATCCTCGAACGGCGCGTCAACGAATGACCATGCAGCGCGCCACCAAGATCGTTGCCACCCTGGGCCCGGCCTCCAGCAGCGTCGAACGGTTAGCCGAGATGGTCGCGGCCGGGGTCGATGTGGTGCGGCTGAATTTTTCCCATGGCACGGCGGGCGATCACCGGCAACGGGTGAAAATGTTGCGCGCCGCCGCCCACCGCGCTGGCCGCACGGTGGGCGTCATGGCCGATCTGCAGGGGCCGAAAATCCGCATCGGCAAGTTTGCCGCCGGGCCGGTCACGCTCAAGGCCGGTCAGCACTTCATCCTCGATGCGGCCTGTCCACTGGGCGATGAAACCCGCGCCGGGCTCGACTATCCGGAACTGGTCGACGACGTGGTCGCGGGCGATGTCCTGCTGCTCGATGACGGCCGCATCGTGTTCGACGTCGAGCGCATCGAAAACGGCGAAATCCACTGCCGCAACCGCCATGCGGGCGAACTCTCCAGCAACAAGGGCATCAATAGGCAGGGCGGCGGGCTTTCCGCGCCGGCGCTGACGGCCAAGGACATGGCCGACATCCGGACGGCCGCCGCGCTGAATGTGGACTTCGTCGCGGTGTCCTTTCCCAAATCGGGGGCGGACATGCGCCAGGCCCGCCATCTCCTGCACGAGGCCGGTTCGGATGCACTGGTGATCGCCAAGATCGAACGCGTCGAGGCGGTGGCGAATCTCGAAGATATCCTGCATGCCACCGACGGTGTGATGGTGGCGCGCGGCGACCTGGCGGTCGAAGTCGGCGATGCCGCTGTGCCGGCGCTGCAGAAGCGCATCATCCGCGAAGCGCGCGAGCATAATCGTTTCGTCATCACTGCAACGCAGATGATGGAATCGATGATTTCCAGTCCGGTGCCGACCCGCGCCGAAGTTTCCGATGTGGCCAATGCCGTGCTCGACGGCACCGACGCGGTGATGCTCTCGGCCGAGACGGCTTCCGGCGCCTATCCCGTGGCGGCGGTCGAAGCCATGGTCAGGGTTTGCGTCGAGGCCGAGAAATCGCACGAAGTCAAACTCGACACGCACTTCCTCGATCTGACGTTCGGGCGCATCGACCAGTCGATCGCCATGGCGGCATTGTTTACCGCCGTGCATCTGAAGGTGAAGGCGATCGCCGCGCTCACCGAGTCCGGCTCGACGCCGTTGTGGATGAGCCGGCTCAATTCCGGGGTGCCGATTTATGCCCTGACGCCGCGTATTCGTACCCGCTACCGGGTCAGCATTTTCCGCGATGTTTATCCCTTGCTGACCGAATATGTGGCCCTGGATCGTGACGCATTGCTCTGGCAGGCGGAGGAAATCCTGATCGCCGCGGGTGCCGTCGAGCCGGGTGATCTGATCGCCATGACCATCGGCGAGCCGATCGGCAATGCCGGCGGCACCAATACCTTGAAGCTGGTCAAGGTCGGTGAGCATCGCCGGCCGCAAACTTGAAACCTATCATTCCGGGAGAACAAAATGGCCCTCGTATCCATGCGTCAACTACTCGATCATGCCGCCGAACATGGCTACGGCCTGCCGGCATTCAACGTCAATAATCTGGAGCAGATCCAGGCCATCATGGAAGCCGCGGCCGAGACCGGCAGTCCGGTCATCATGCAGGGCTCGGCCGGGGCGCGCAAATATGCCGGCGAAGCCTACCTGCGGCATCTGATCGAGGCTGCCGTCGAGTCCCATCCCGATATTCCGGTGGTGATGCACCAGGATCACGGGGCCAGTCCCGCGGTCTGCATCCAGGCGATCCGCTCCGGCTTTTCCAGCGTGATGATGGACGGCTCGCTCCGGGAAGATGCGAAGACGCCCTCATCCTATGACTACAACGCCGGGGTGACGCGCAAGGTGGTCGAGATTTCCCATGCCATCGGCGTCTCGGTGGAAGGCGAGCTGGGTTGTCTGGGCTCGCTCGAAACCGGCCAGGGCGAAAAGGAGGACGGCCATGGCGCCGAAGGCGCGCTTTCGCACGACCAGCTGCTCACCGATCCGGACGAGGCGGCCCGTTTCGTCGCCGCCACCGGCGTCGATGCGCTGGCGATTGCCATCGGCACCAGTCATGGCGCCTACAAATTCACCCGGCCGCCGACCGGCGCCGTGCTGCGCATCGATCGGATCAAGGAGATCAACGCCCGCATCCCCAATACCCATCTGGTCATGCACGGCTCGTCCTCGGTGCCGCAGGATTTGCTGGCGATCATCAATCAGTATGGCGGTACCATGGGCCAGACCTATGGCGTGCCGGTCGAGGAAATCGTCGAGGGGATCAAGCACGGCGTGCGCAAGATCAATATCGACACCGATCTGCGCATGGCCTCGACCGCGGCGATTCGCAAATTCATGACGGAAAGCTCGAGAGAATTCGATCCGCGCAAATACCTCGGCGAAGCGCGCAAGGCCATGAAGGCGATCTGCAAGGCGCGCTACGAGGCCTTCGGCTGTGCCGGGCGGGCGGCGCAGATCAAGCCCATGCCGCTGGAAAAAATGGCGGCGCGTTATCAGAGCGGTGAGCTCAACCAGATCGTCAAATGAGCTGGATTTTGGGGTAAATTGGCGAGCCCAATTTCGCCACCGGTGCACGGAACTTCATGGACATTCAATCGCACACGCTTGACCGGCTGCGCAAGTTTTTCAGTGGCGGTCTTGATCTCGTCGAAACGCTCGGCCTGCTGGTGGTCGCCCTGGCGACCTCGGCCGCGATGTTCCAGGAAACGCTGCTGATGGCCGGAGCGCAGAGCGTGCATCTGGCCGATCTGCTGCTGATGTTCCTCTATCTCGAGGTGCTGGCGATGATCGGTCAGTATTTCAAGTCCGGCCAGTTGCCGGTGCGTTTCCCGATGTACATCGCGATGGTGGCCCTGGCCCGGTATCTGATTCTCGATCTGAAAGACATGACCGAGTGGCGGATGCTGGCAGTGGCGGCGGCGATTTTTCTGCTGACCTTGGCGGTGCTGGTCATCCGTTATGGCCACATCCGTTTTCCCTACCGCGAAGATGCCGGCGAAAAGACGCGCAAGGCTTTCGTCCGCGAATGATTTTTTCATTTTCACTTTCCATACATGGCGCAACCTCCCCTGTTTGAATCCTCGATCGCCAGCCTGCCCCTGCTCGGGCGGGGCAAGGTGCGTGACATTTACGTGGTGGGTGACGACAAGTTGCTGATCGTGACCACCGATCGCCTGTCGGCCTTCGACGTGATCCTGCCCGACCCGATTCCCGGCAAGGGGGCGGTACTCACCGCCGTATCCAATTTCTGGTTCGGCAAACTTTCTCATGTCATTCCCAGCCAGCTGACTGGCATCGATCCCGAGGCCGTGGTGGCGACCGAGGACGAGCGTGCCCAGGTGCGCGGCCGGGCCCTGGTGGTGAAACGACTCAAGCCGTTGCCGATCGAGGCCGTGGCGAGGGGTTATCTGATCGGCTCGGGCTGGAAGGATTATCAGGCCGGCAGCCAGATCTGCGGCATCGCGCTGCCACCGGGCCTGCAGCTGGCGCAGCAGCTGCCGGAGCCGATCTTTACCCCGGCGACCAAGGCGGAAATGGGCGAGCATGATGAAAACATCGACTTCGCCACGACCGAGAAACTGCTCGGTAGCGAACTGGCACAGAAGGTCAGGGAAACCACCTTGCGCCTTTACCGCGAAGGCGCGGCCTTTGCCCGCGTGCACGGCATCCTGATTGCCGACACCAAGTTCGAGTTCGGTCTTGATGACAAGGGACGCCTGCACTTGATCGACGAGGTGCTTACTCCCGACTCCTCGCGCTTCTGGCCGGCCAGTGGGTACAAGGTCGGCATCAGCCCGCCAAGCTTCGACAAGCAGTTCATCCGCGACTACCTGGAAACCCTCGACTGGGACAAGACCGCGCCGGGACCGCATCTGCCGCCGGAGATCATCGAAAAGACGGCGGCCAAGTACCAGGAAGCGCTGACCCGGCTGACCGGTTCGACCGGCGGCTGATCGTTGCCATGGTCTCCTGAATTCCACCCATGTCCAGCTCCGACGCCGTATCACCCGCGCCGACTTTCCCCGAAGTAAAAAAGATCGGTTTCACCGCGCCATGGCGCTGGCTGGCGCGAGGCTGGGCGGATCTCTGGGTGCAGCCCAGGGTGAGCCTGTTCTACGGACTCGTCGTGGCTCTCGCCGGGGGCCTGATTCTGGTCACCACGGCGCACCTGCCCTATCTGTTCAATGCCGCCATCACCGGCTTCATGCTGGTCGCGCCGGTGCTGGCCTCGGGGCTGTATGAGCTTTCCCGACGCTATCTGCACGAGACCCCCACGGCGGAATCGGTCACTCTCGCCGCCTCGCTCGCTGCCTGGCGGCGCAATCCCTCGGGGCTGGCCGGCTTTGCCCTGCTGGCCTTGCTCGCCGGAACCGCCTGGCAAGTGATCTCGGTCGTCCTCCTGGCGCTGCTCTACCAAGGCAATGCGATGTCGCCGCTGGCGATGATCGGCGAGATTCTGCGGCATCCGCAATACATGCCACTGTTCCTCGTTTATGTCGGGGCAGGCGGCATGCTGACGGCGCTGGTGTTTGCGGCCAGCGTGGTTTCCCTGCCGATGCTGGTCGATCGGCGCTGCTCGTTTTTGTGTGGGCTGGTCACCAGCTTTTCCGCGGTTGCCGAGAATCCCCTGCCGCTGGCCTTCTGGGCACTCGTCATCATGCTGCTCACCGGCCTTGGCTTCGCCAGCGGGTTGCTCGGCTTCGTCGTCATCCTGCCCTGGCTGGGGCATGCCAGTTTCCATGCCTACCGCGATCTGGTCGCCGACCCGGCGCGGTGATTCGTGGAAGCCGGAAACAGGCGTGGGGTTGACCGGCTTTTCCGCCCTTGACCAACCCTCGCGCGGGGCATACTTTCTTTCCATTCGGTATCCCGTTTCGAATACGAATACATGAGTTCCCGCATGAATTCCTTTGGCCGCGCCACCCCCTTGCCGGAGAAAATTGCCCTGCGCGTGCACGAGGCGCGCTGGTTGCTGGTCGGTGTTTGCGGTTTGTACCTGGCGCTGGTGCTGTGGGGCTACGATGCGGCCGATCCGGGCTGGTCCCACGCCGCCATTGCCGAGCGCATCGCCAATCCCGGCGGGCGCTTCGGCGCCTGGCTGGCCGATATGCTGCTTTATCTGTTCGGTTTCTCGGCCTGGTGGTGGGTGGCTTTGCCCTTCTTCCTGCTGGCCTGGGGCTACCATCGCTTGAGTCGCCTGTTCGGTGGCGACCGGCGCCCGCTGGTGCTCGCCCTGACTGGCTTCACCGTTCTGCTGCTGGCCAGCAGCGGCCTCGAAGCCATGCGGTTCTGGAGTCTGCAGGCTGCCTTGCCGCTGGCGCCCGGAGGCATGCTCGGTTACGAGGCGGGTCGCCTGGCCGCCCAGTATCTCGGCTTTACCGGCGGCACGCTGATCCTGCTGGTGCTGGCGATGGTCGGCTTCAGCCTGTTCACCGGCGCCTCATGGTTGTCGATTGCCGAGCAAACCGGGTTGCTGCTCGAAGGTGCCTGGGTGGGCTCGCGGACCCTGTGGGAACACTGGCAGGACAAGCGTTATGGTCGCGCCATGGCCGGGCAGCGCGAAGCGGTGGTCGATAGCGAACGGCGCAAGATCGAGGAGAATCCGCCGCTGCCGATCAAGATCGAGCCCACCCAGATCGAGGTTCCGCCAGCACCCAAGGCGATTGCACGGGTCGAGAAGGAGCGCCAGACCCCGTTGTTTTTCGATGCCCCCGGCGGCGCCCTGCCGCCGCTGCATCTGCTCTCCCCGGCCAGCCACGATCCGACGGATCTGCCTGCCGCGGAAACCCTGGAATTCACCTCGCGGCTGATCGAGCGCAAACTGGCCGACTTCAATGTCACCGCCAAGGTTGTCTCGGCCCTCCCTGGCCCGGTGGTGACGCGTTACGAAATCGAGCCGGCGACAGGAGTCAAGGGCAGCCAGATCGTCGGCCTGGCCAAGGATCTGGCGCGCGCGCTGTCGCTGGTGTCGGTCCGCGTGGTGGAGACGGTACCCGGCAAATCCTGCATGGCGCTGGAACTGCCCAATGCCAGGCGGCAGATCGTGCGCCTGTCCGAGATCATCGGCTCGCAGGCGTACCACGGCATGCACTCGCCGCTGTCGATTTCGCTCGGCAAGGACATCAGCGGCCAGCCGGTGGTCGTCGACCTGGCCAGGATGCCGCATCTGCTGGTCGCCGGCACGACCGGCTCGGGCAAGTCGGTTGGCGTCAATGCGATGATCCTCTCGCTGGTCTACAAATCCGAGCCGAAGGATGTGCGGCTGATCCTGGTCGACCCGAAGATGCTCGAGCTGTCAATTTACGAAGGCATTCCGCATCTGCTCGCACCGGTGGTCACCGACATGACCAGGGCGGCCAATGCGCTGCACTGGTGCGTCGGCGAGATGGAACGGCGCTACAAGCTGATGAGCGTGCTGGGAGTGCGCAACCTGGCCGGCTACAACGGCAAGATCCTCGAAGCGCAGAAAAATGGCGAGCATGTCCCCAATCCGTTTTCGCTGACCGCGGAGACCGAGGCCGGCCCCGAGCCATTGAGCACGATGCCCCATATCGTGGTGGTGATCGACGAGTTGGCCGACCTGATGATGGTGGTTGGCAAGAAGGTCGAAGAGCTGATCGCGCGGCTGGCGCAGAAGGCCCGGGCGGCTGGCATCCACCTGATCCTGGCCACCCAGCGTCCCAGCGTCGATGTCATCACCGGGCTGATCAAGGCCAATATCCCGACCCGCATTTCCTTTCAGGTTTCCTCCAAGATCGACTCGCGCACCATCCTCGACCAGATGGGCGCCGAGGCGCTGCTCGGCCAGGGCGACATGCTCTATCTGCCGCCCGGCAGTGGCCTGCCGGTGCGCGTCCATGGCGCCTTTGTCGCCGACGACGAAGTGCATCGCGTGGTCGAGCATCTGAAGAAGACCGGCCCGCCGGACTACATCGACGATATTCTGGCTCCGCTGGCCGGGGACGATGAAAAACTCGGCGCTGGCGAGACGGCGACGGGCGATGCCGAAACCGACCCGATGTACGACCAGGCCGTAGACATCGTGCTCAAGACCCGGCGTCCGTCGATCTCGCTGGTGCAGCGCCATCTGCGCATCGGCTACAACCGCGCCGCGCGGATGATCGAGGCGATGGAGCGGGCCGGCCTCGTCTCGCCGATGAACTCCGCCGGCAGCCGCGAAGTGATCGCGTCGCCGCGCAACGACTGAATCCGGCGATGCGCGACATGAAACTCCCTATCCCGGCATGGGCCCTGCTTTGCGCAACCCTCGTTGCTCCGTTTCCCGTCCTGGCCGGCGGGCTCGAACAACTCAAGACCTTTCTCGTCACGACCACCCGGGCCAGCGGCACCTTCACGCAGGCCGTGGTCTCCCGCTCGGGTCGCAAGCCGCAGCAGTCGGCCGGCATCTTCGCCTTTCAGCGTCCCGGAAAATTCCGCTGGTCCTACGAGCGCCCCTACAAGCAGCTGCTGGTCAGCGACGGCCGCACGTTGTGGAGCTATGACCCCGAACTCAAGCAGGTCGCGGAGAAAAAACTGGGCAATGCCTTCGGCGCGAGCCCCGCGGCCCTGCTTGCCGGGCAGGAACTCGAACGGCATTTCGAGCTGAAGGAGGAGGCGAACGAAAACGGGGTGGACTTCGTCGCGGCCACGCCCAGGGGTGAGGACAAAAGCTTCGAGCGGGTGCGCATCGGCCTCAGGGACAATCTTCCGGTGAGCATGGAGATTCACGATGCCTTCGGTCAGGTCAGTCTGCTCCTCTTCACCCGCTTCGAATCCAACCCCGCGCTCCCCGCCGGCCTGTTTCACTTCACGCCGCCGGCCGGTGCCGACGTGGTGAAGGACTGAGCGCACTCCGCGAGTGCTCCGCAGGCGCGCTAGTCGAACACCGGACGGAAAAAGCTGCGCTCATAGCTGACGATGCAGCGCGTGTCTTCGGCATATTTGAAGGCGGCCAGGCAGTCCGGATCCTTCAGCGACTGCTTCCGGTAGTCCTCGTAGCTGGCCAGGCTGGGAAACGAGAACAGCATCAGAGCGACATTGTTCGCTCCTTCGGCCGGCAGGAAGCAGCCATGATGCTGGCCGCCGTATTTGCGGATGAGTGGAATCCATTGCCGGGCGTACTGTTCAAATTCCCCGACCTTATAGGGGTCGATGAGATAGCGCAGGGTGCAGGTGATCATGGCGATTTCCTCGGCGGTAAAGCGAATCAGAATTTCTCGTTCCAGGGACGGACGTCCAGCTCCTGGCTCCATGCCGAGCGCGGCTGTTCGATCAGGTCGAGGTAACAGCGGGCAAGATCGGCCGGCGCGATGCATTGTTCGGGAGCGGCATGAAACCGGTCCTCGGCGCGAGGCCCCGCGATCATGCCGTCGATCACCACGTGCGCGACATGAATGCCCTGCGGTCCGAATTCACGCGCCAGGGCCTGGGCGAAGCCGCGCAGGGCGAACTTGCCCGCCGCAAAGGCCGCTCCGCGCGGGCCGCCGCGTAGCGAAGCCGTGGCTCCGGAAAAGATCAGCGTGCCCTGGTTGCGGGGCAGCATCTTTTCCAGGATAGCCCGCGAAATAGCCGTCGCGCTGAGGCAGTTGACCTCGATACTGCTCGCCATCTCCGCATCGGTGGTATCGAGAAACGACTTCAGGGTAATGCTTCCGGCCAGGTGGATATAGACGGCGATCTGGCCCACCTCGGCCTCGATGCGCTCGACCAGGGTGGAAACGGCGGTAGCATCGAGCAGATCGGCCTGCACAAGCGTTACGCTTGTCCGTTCCGTCATCCGGCTTTCGAGCGCATGGATGGTTTTCAGGGAGCGCGTCAGGCCGACGACCTTGTACTGCTCGCTCAATGCGGTCATCAACGCCGTTGCCAGACCGGAACCCGGCCCGACGCCGCCGAGGATGGCTACCTTTAGAGGCATGATTGACTCCATCGAAGTGAGGTGAAGCGGATTCGCCTCGCGGAGCCTAAGTCTACGCCAGTGACTGAACAGGGTCACCCGCTTCGTGCCGGCGATGGGGCGTCACTGCAACAGGAAGTCGCGTACCGGAGTCACCTGCGTCCCGTCCAGCAACATCGGCGCATGGCCGACGTCGGGGATTTCGATGGCCTGGGCGCGCGGCCCGCGGCTTTGCATCGCCAGCAAGGCCGCGGGCGTGAGCAGATCCGACTGCGCCCCGCGCAGCACCAGGGTCGGACAGGTGATGGCGTCATACAGCGGCCACAGCTCGATGTCCTTGTCGCCGCTGGCGAGCTGGGCGGCGCGATAGGATTCGGTGATGCCCGGGTCGTAACGGAAGGCGTACTGGCCATCGGCATCCTGGCGCACCACATGCACCGTCAGATGACGCCACTGCGCGTCGGTCAGACGGCCGAAGCTGGCGGAGACGGTGCGGATATAGCGTTCGGCCTCGTCGAGCGTGGCAAAGCGCGGTGGATTGCCGAGGTAATCGCCGATGCGTTGCAGCGAGGCGGCGGTGATCACCGGCCCGACATCGTTGAGCACCAGGCGGCGGATCGGGGAATCCGGCTGGGCGGCGAGCGCCATGCCGATCAGCCCGCCCATCGAGGTGCCGACCCAGTCCACCGACTCGACGCCCAGCCGGGCGATCAGCACGGCCATGTCGGCGCAGTATTGCGGCAGGCCATAGAGCGCCTTGGTCTTCAGCCAGCCGCTGAGGCCGCGGCCGACGACGTCGGGGCAGACCACGCGGTACTCGTTCTCCAGCGCTTGGGCCAGAAAATCGAAATCGCGGCCGCAGCGCGTCAGGCCATGCACGCAGACCAGCACGCGCGGGTTGTCCGCCACGCCCCATTCGACATAGGCCATGCGGTGAAACCCCTCATTGCTCAGGCAGTTCACGCGGCCTTCACGCATTGCGGTTGCTCCCAGCCATTTTCAATCCACTCTGTTCATGTCAGCGCCGTGCCGCGAGAGCCGACTTTCCACGTGGATCCGTTGTGGGTTCGCGGGAGTAACCATGTATTTAGTGCTTGGCCTGGCTGCTGACAGCCAGGGTCTGCATCATGATCCGGTCCGTCCAGGCGATGGCGATGGCCGAGACCAGGAAGGAGGCATGGATGGCAACCTGGATCATCACCACCCGATCCTCCGTCTGCGGGGCATTGATGAAGGTGCGCAGCAGATGGATCGAGGAGATGCTGATGAGGGCCACGGCCAGCTTGACCTTGAGCACGCCGGCGTTGACATGGGAAAGCCACTCCGGCTGATCGGGATGGCCTTCGAGATCGAGCTTGGAGACGAAGGTTTCGTAGCCGCCGATGATGACCATGATCAGCAGGTTGGCGATCATCACCACGTCGATCAGGCCGAGCACGATCAGCATCACCCCGGATTCCGTCAGGCTGCCGGCCCTGGTGATCAGGTGCAGCAGTTCGTGCATGAACTGATAGACGTAGACGCCCTGGGCGAGGATCAGGCCGAGGTAGAGCGGCGCCTGCAGCCAACGGCTCCAGAAAATGAAATATTCGAGGTTTTTGACGATTCTTTGCATGACGTGCTCGCGGGGGTTGAGGCAGGCCGTGGATTCTACACGGCGGCTGCTTATGGCTTCCCCTGCCGGGCGAGGTGGCCGATGGCCAGTGCCGGTTCCTGCATCAGCGCGATCTGCTCGCGCAGTTCGAGGATGCGCTCTTCCCAATAGCGGCGGCTGGCGAACCAGGGAAAGACGGCCGGGAAGGCCGGGTCATTCCAGCGCCGCGCCAGCCAGGCCGAGTGGTGCAGCAGGCGCAGGGTGCGCAGCGCCTCGAGCAGATGCAGTTCGCGCCGCTCGAATTCGCGGAACATTTCGTAGCCGGCCAGCACCTGGGTCATCTGCTGTGCCATGGCCTCTGCCGAGCCGGAGAGCAGCATCCACAAATCCTGGATCGCCGGGCCCATGCGGGCATCGTCGAAATCGACGAAATGCGGCCCGTCATCAGTCCACAGCACGTTGCCTGCATGACAATCGCCATGCAGGCGCAGACAACGAACGTCGCCGGCCCGGGCGAAACATTGCGCCACACCCTCGAGCGCCTGGTCGGCGAGGCCGCGCCAGACGGCGACCAGTTCGGGCGGGATGATCTCGTGCGCCAGCAGCCAGTCGCGCGAGGCGCGGCCGAAGGTTTCCGGGTCGAGCCGTTCGCGGACATGGAAGGGTGCGCGTTCCCCGACCCGATGGATACGCGCCATCAACCGCCCCATCCATTCCAGGGTGCGCGGCTCGCAAAATTCGGGCGCACGGCCGCCCTGGCGCGGATAGATGGCGAAACGGAAGCCGGCATGGACGAACAGCGTGCGCCCGCCGATCGTCGTCGGTGCGACGACCGGCAATTCCTCCGCCTGCAATTCGGCGACGAAGTCATGTTCTTCCGCGATCTGCGCTTCGCTCCAACGTTCCGGCCGGTAGAACTTGACCACCACCGGCGCGCCATCCTCGATGCCGATCTGCCAGACCCTATTTTCATAACTGCCGAGTGCCAGCAGCCGGCCATCGCTCCTCAGGCCGACACTTTCCAGCGCATCGAGCATGCACTCCGGCGTCAGCCCTTCAAAAGGCGTGGCGGAGGGAGGCGAGGTGCTCATGCCAGCCAGATGCAGCTGGCCATGCGTCCGGTGACTTCATCGCGACGGAAGGAATAGAAGCGCTCACTCTCGCACATCGTGCAGGTGTCGCTGCCGCTGATGCGCTGTACGCCGAGCGCCAGCAGCCGCTGCCGCGCCAGCTGGTAGAGATCGCCTCGCCATTTGCCTTCGCCCGCCGTGACGAACGCCTCGGCGGTGTGCGCGTCGTGGGCGAGAAAGGCCTCGCGCACCTCGTCGCCGACCTCGAAGTGATCCGCCCCGATCGCCGGCCCGAGCCAGGTCAGGAGCCGCTCGCCCGGCACCGCCATGGCCGCTACCGCCGCCTCGATCACTCCGGCGGCAAGCCCTTTCCAGCCGGCATGCACCGCCGCCACCACGCTGCCGGCTTCATCGCAGAACAAAAGCGGCAGGCAGTCGGCGGTGAGCACCGCGCAGACCACGCCGCGGGTACGGGTGAAGCTGGCATCGGCGTCGATCCCGCGCAGAGTTTGCCCGGCATCGACACAGCGCACGCCATGCACCTGGTTGAGCCAGACCGGCTCGGCCGGCAGGTAGGCGCACAGACGTCGGCGGTTTTCGGCCACTGCCGCCGGCTCGTCGCCGACGTGGGCGGCGAGGTTAAGGCGGGCCCACGGCCCCTGACTGACGCCGCCCTGGCGGGTGGTGACCAGGGCATGCACGTTGCGCGGGGCCGGCCAGTCGGGGTGGATCAGGTCGAGGGCGGGCGTGTTCATGCGCGATCTCCTAGCAGCCCTTGAGGTGGCTGGCGCAATTCGGCGAGCAAGGCGGCGAAGTCTTGCGGCAGGGAGGATTCCCACTGCATCTCTTCGCCGAGGACGGGATGCGCCAGGGCCAGGCGCCAGGCATGCAGCGCCTGACGGGGAAAGGCGTCGAGCCGCGGATCGCCGCTGCAGGTCTTGCCATAGGTCTTGTCGCCGGCCAGCGGATGCTTGATGGAGGCCAGATGGACGCGAATCTGATGGGTGCGGCCGGTTTCCAGCCGGCATTCGAGCAGCGTGGCCCTGGCGAAGCGTTCGCGCACCTGATAATGCGTGCGTGCCTCCTTGCTGCCCCCGGCGCCGCTGCGGACCACGGCCATTTTTGTCCGCTGCGTCGGGTGGCGGCCAAGCGGGGCATCGATGACCCCGTCGCGCTCGACCTGTCCCAGGGCCAGCGCCAGGTAATGCCGGCGGACTGTGCGCGCCTGCAACTGGCGCACCAGATCGGTCTGGGCGGTGAGGGTTTTCGCCACCACCAGCAGGCCGCTGGTGTCCTTGTCCAGCCGATGCACGATGCCGGCGCGGGGCAGCTCGGCCAGCTGCGGTGCGTGGTGGAGCAGGGCGTTGAGCAGGGTGCCGGACGGATTGCCGTTGCCCGGATGCACCACCAGTCCGGCCGGCTTGTCGATCACCAGCAATGCCGCGTCTTCGTACACGATGGCGAGGGCGATCGCTTCGGCGGCATCCGAAAAACTCGGCGTTGGCGGGACGGCGAGCTGTTCCGCGCAGGTCATCCGCTCGCCGCCCAGCAGTCGGTATTTGGCCTCGACCTGCCGTCCATCGATGCGGATCAGCCCGGCTTTCAACCAGTCCTGCAGGCGGCCGCGCGAATGCTGGAGAAACAGCTTCGCCAGCGCCGCATCGACACGCATGCCGGCGAATTCACGGGGAATCTCGATCGCTGGCGGCAACAGGGGAGCCGGTGAAGGCGGGTTACCGCCTGGGCTATAATCGGGCGGACTTTTTTGCGAGGCAAGGTTCATCATGCGCAGTTTAGCGGCAATCCTCAGAACACTTCTTCCTCTGGCCGTCCTCGCTCTCGTTGGCGGTTGCGGGTTGCTGCCCGACCAGATCGACGAAACCAGCAAATGGAGCGCCAACAAGCTCTACACCGAAGCCAAGAGCGCAATCGCCGAGGGCGGCTATGAGCAGGGCATCAAATATTTCGAGAAGCTCGAGGCCCGCTTCCCCTATGGCCGCTATGCCCAGCAGGCCCAGCTCGAAGTCGCCTATGCCTATTACAAGCAGGGCGAAACCGCTTCGGCGCTGGCCGCCTGCGATCGCTTCATCCGCCTGCACCCGAACCATCCCAATGTCGACTACGCTTATTACCTGAAAGGGCTGGTCAATTTCAACGAGGATCTCGGCATGCTTGGCCATCTCAGCATGCAGGATCTGACCGAACGCGACCCGCAGGCCGCCGCCGAATCCTTCGACGCCTTCAAGACGCTGGTCACCCGTTTTCCCGAGAGCAAATACACGCCGGATGCCACCTTGCGCATGAAATATCTGGTCAATGCGCTGGCCTCGCACGAGGTGCATGTTGCCCGCTACTACATGAAACGCGAGGCCTATCTCGCCGCCGTCAATCGCGCCCAGTTCGCGATCAAGACCTATCCCGATGCCCCGGCCAACGAAGAGGCGCTGTTCATCGTGGTCAAGGCCTACGACCTGCTGGGCATGAACGACCTGCGCGACGATGCCGAGCGGGTGATGCGCGCCAACTTCCCCGACAGCGACTACTACAAGCGCAGCCTCAACCGCGTCGAGCCGTGGTGGAAGCTGTGGTAAGCGGCTGCGAATAAATCTGCTGCACGATACGCTGGCGGTTGGGCGGCGCCCAATCAATTACCGTCGGCAGCCAACTGATAGACGATACCGGCCGGCGTACGGCACGCGCCCAGCGCGCGACGGGCTTCGATCAGGAATTCGCAACTCAGCTGCCGGCCATCCTCGGCCGCCAGATGGGCCCGTGCCGAGTTGGAGGCAATGGTGGTCACCGTATCGTGCGGAAAGAAGCGCCAGCCGCTCAGGCTCTGCGAATGGGCCACGCTGATGGCGACGATGTAAAAACCGGCATACCGCCGTCCGTCGATCGTGACCTCGATGCGCTGGCTGTCGGGAAAGAACATGCCATTCTGCACTTTGGAGGCGGCATCGACCAGACGGAACGGCAGCGGCTGCGGCGCGGCGCAGCCACCGGCCAGCAGCAGCGCAATCAGGCTGGCGCTCAAAAAGGCGAGGGAGGGCTTGTCCATGAGCGTGGTTTCCGGGAGACAATGCTACTTGTGTAGATCATTCCACGCCAAAGTTCAATCCCATTCGGTAATCCAGACGCCCCATGAGTGCATACGAGATTTTTCTTTTCATCGCGGCTGTCCCCGGTTCGCTGGCTGCCTTCCTGGCGACCGGAACTGCATGCCCGTGATGACTGCGGGTGCCGCCGAAGTCATCGCCGCCACCCGCAACTGGCTGGTGCGCGCGGTGATCGGCCTCAATCTCTGCCCCTTCGCCAAGGCGGTGCACGTCAAGGGTCAGCTGCGTTATGTCGTCAGCCAGGCGCGGACCACCGAAGCCCTGCTCGATGATCTCGAACGCGAGTTGAAGTTCCTGATCGAAACTCCGCCCGAAGAAGTCGACATGACCCTGCTCATGACACCCGGAATCCTTGCCGACTTTGCCGAGTTCACCGACTTCCTCGATCTGGTCGAGGTCGTGCTGCGCACCCACGGTCTCGGCGGCATCCTGCAAGTGGCGAGCTTTCATCCGGATTACATGTTTGCCGATGCCGAGCCGGACGACATCGCCAATTACACCAACCGCGCACCTTATCCGACGCTGCACCTGATTCGCGAAGCCAGCCTGACGCGAGCCACGGCCGCCTTTCCCGACGCCGCGGACATCTATCTGCGCAATATCGAGACCCTGCGCCGGCTGGGGCTCGAAGGTTGGCAGGCGCTCGCCGTGAACGCGCCGGCAAAGCCGAAGCCGGAGTAGGCATGGCGCACGCTGCCGAAGCCGCATTCGGGTTGCGCGACGACGAGGTCGAACTTACCGCCATTCGCGCCCAGGGCGCCGGCGGCCAGAACGTCAACAAGGTTTCCAATGCCGTTCATCTGCGCTTCGACATCCGGGCATCCTCGCTGCCCGACGAGATCAAGGCTCGCCTGCTGCAACTTCGTGACCAGCGCATCAGCGCCGAGGGCGTGGTGGTGATCAAGGCACAGCAATACCGCAGCCTCGAACGCAACAGCTTCGCCGCGCTGGCGCGGCTGCGTGAGCTGATTGCTCGGGCCGCCAGCGTCCCCCGCCCGCGCCGCGCCACCCAGCCGACCCGTGGTGCGCAGAAGCGTCGCGTCGATAGCAAGATTCTTCGTGGCAAGGTGAAGGTCCTGCGCGGACGCGTCGACGATTCGTGAATTTTCGCCGGCTGTCCTTGCCGCTCGATCAATCCGACGGCCGCCGAGTGCAGGCGGCCGTCGAATTGCCTACCCTTTCTGGAATACGCTGACATCCCCCGGTTTACGCAGCATCTTGTCCACCTCGCCCTGATGCATTTCTTCGGCGTATATCATTTCGCGTGCATACTCTTCCAGCATGACGGATTTGCCTGCTACCAGCTTGAGCAGCTTGCGGTAGGCTTCCAGCGCGGTTTTTTCGTGTTCCGCGGATTCGCGCAATATGTCGCCAACATCATGCTTGTGCGTTTCCAGCAATGGGCCCAGGGACAGGGACGGATGTCCACCCAGATGGGTGATCAACTCGCCCGCCTTGTTGGCATGGGCCAACGATTCCGCCACCTGACTGCGTAGCCACGAAACGATGGGAATCCGGTTGTACCCAAAGATCATCAGCGCGTAGTGGGTATAGCGCACCACGCCCGCGAGTTCCAGTTCCAGAATGGTGTTGAGCGCCTTGACGACAGGAGTGTCGGCGCCGTTGTCGGGTTTCTTGCCTTTTGCCATGATAGCCCTCCCTCGGATTGGGGCCCTCGCCCCACAAACACAGTCTAGTCCAATAAACAGGATGTTTAACCTTGAAACCTCGGTTGACCGCCCTGCCTGCCGGTAAAATCGGCGCATGGATTACGCCGCGCTGAAAGCCCGTCTCGATGCCTATGAAAAGCTGATGCGGCTCGACAAGCCGATCGGTACCCTGTTGCTGCTCTGGCCGACGCTGTGGGCACTGTGGGGCGCCACCCAGGGACATCCGCATCCGCTGCTGGTCTGGATCTTCGCCCTGGGTACGCTGCTCATGCGCTCGGCCGGTTGCGTGGTGAACGACTGGGCCGACCGCGATTTCGATCCGCATGTCGAGCGCACCAGGGAGCGTCCGCTGGCTGCCCGCCGCGTCTCGCCGCGCGAGGCGCTGCTGCTCGCCGCGGGCCTCACTGTTTGCGCCGGCCTGCTCATCCTGCCGATCTGGCGCGAAGTCTGGCCACTCGCCCTGATAGCGGTCTTTCTGGCCGCGAGCTACCCATTCACCAAGCGTTTTTTCGCCATTCCGCAGGCCTATCTGGGCATCGCCTTCGGCTTCGGCATTCCGATGGCCTTTGCCGCCGCCACCGGGCGCGTGCCCGGCGTGGCCTGGGCAATGCTCGTCGCCAACGTCTTCTGGGCGATCGCCTATGACACCGAGTACGCCATGGTCGATCGCGAGGACGATCTGAAGATCGGCATCCGCACCGCGGCCATTACGTTCGGCAGTTTCGATGTGGCGGCAGTGATGACCTGCTACGCGCTGACCCTGCTGATTCTCGCGGCGGTGGGCGGGATGCTCGGCTACGGCATGTTCTATCAGCTCGGGCTGGCGACGGCGGCCCTGATCGCGCTCTACCACTTCACCCTGATCCGCGACCGTGATCGCATGCGTTGCTTTCAGGCCTTTCGGCACAACACCTGGTTCGGTGCGGCGATTTTTCTCGGCCTGGTGGCCGAGCTGAACCTCAAACCCCTGCTGGCCTGACCTTAACGAAATTCACTCATTTGGCATCCTGTCGAGGTTCGAGCGGCTTTGCACTTCCTTCGGTCGAAGCGAGCCAATCAGGAACCCCCCGTGAGGGGGGCGAAGGGGGGTGGGAATGAAGGAGGGGTGGGAGTTCAAGAATGGGCTGACCTTCAGGATGCGGGGTTAACGTTTCCCGCATCCTGAAAGTCAGACTCGCCGTCGGGCGAGAAGGTGCACGACGTGATAGTGCACGCCTTGCGGCGCGTGTCGGGCGAGGGAGCGCAAGACACGGCGCAGTTGCCCGGCGGTCAGCGGCCGGCTGGTCGGCGCGGGCGTGTCGGCGCCGAGGGCGCGCAGGCTGTGCAGAAAATCGAGTGGCCCGCCGCGGTGCGCGGAGAGGTGTTGTTCGGCGACCTGTTCCAGGGCCAGCGCTTCCGGGAGCGCGGCGAGCAGCGCGGCGGTGGCCGGATACGCCACCATGGCGGCGCTCAGTTCGACGGCCTCGTGCGCTGCCCGCCAAGCGGCGAAATTGTGTTCGCCGAGTGTGCTCAACGCCAGCAGGCCGCCCGGCGTGAGAAGTTCGGCCAGGCCGGCGAGGCCTCCCGGCAGATCGACGAACCACTGCGCGGCCAGGTTGCTGACGATCAGGTCGAACGGGCCGGTGAGTGACGGTACTTCGCCATCCATGACGAAGTAATGGGCGCCGGGAGCGCAACGCCGGCGGCAGCGATCGACCATCGCTGGCGCAATGTCGCTGACGAACCATTCGCCGGGCAGATGCGGCCTCAGCGCCTCGGTCAGGTGCCCACTGCCGCAGCCGATTTCAAGGATGCGCGGCGGCCGGCCCGTTACCGGCAAGCGCATGACCAGTTCGGCCAGTCGTTGTGCAGCCTGTTGCTGGGCCTGGCTGGCGACATCGTAGGTGGCGGCGGCCGCAGCGAAACGCCGGGCGATCCGCGTCTTGCGCTCGTTCTCAGACATCTTGCGGATTGCGTTCGAGCCGCGCGGCGACGTCGAGGATCAGCCTGGCGCAGTCCTCCGGCCGGGTGAACGGCAAGGCATGGCCGCCATCATCGCAAACGTGACGCTGCCCGCCGGGCAGCCCGGCGAAGGCCGTCTCGCTCATCGCCAGAGGGACGATGGCATCGTCGCGGCTGGCGAGCAGATGGATGTCGTCCGCGCGCTGCGCGAGCCGCGCGCGGCCGTCGGCCTGGGCGAGATAGTCGAGCCCCTCGGCCAGCGGCCGGAGATCGGCGGGGAGCATCGGGCCGGGAGCGCCACAGGTGCGCCGGAAGTCGTCGAGGACGGCGGCCGGGTTTTCGGCAAAGCGTCGCCGCATGCGTTCGAGCACGCGCGGCGGCACGCCGGCGGGGAAATCCGCCGTGGATGTGAAGCGCGGAAAGCCGCCGATGATGACGAGGGCATCCCAGCCGGCATCTTCTTCGGCGAGCCACCACAGCGCGCCGAGGGAATGACCGACGGCGATCCATGCCTCTTCCCTGGCCTTATCCCGGCGTGCCGCCAGCGCCGACTTTTTTTTATCGAAATAACCGAGCTCCAGTGTTTCGATCCGCTGGCCGGCGAGTCGGGCCACGACGGCATCCCACAGCGTGGCATCGTATCCCCAGCCATGCAGCAGTTGGATGGTTGCCATCAGGGGGCATTCCCGAGCACGCCGCAGGCTTCGAGCAGTCGTTCGAAATCGGCCGCGGACAGCGCGCTGGAAAGGGAAAAGCGCAGCCGGCTGGTGCCGCCGGGCACGGTCGGCGGGCGGATGGCGACGGCGAGCACACCCTGCGCTTCGAGCGCTTGCTGGGCGGCCAGCGCCGCCGCTTCGCTGCCCATCACGGCCGGCACGATCTGGGTGCTCGAAGCCAGCGTGTCGATGCCCAGTGCCTGCAAGCGTCCACGCAACCGCTCGCCACGGCGGGCGAGCAGGGCGCGCTCGGCATCGAGCCGGGGCATCAATTCCAGCGCCGCCTCCACCGCGCCGAGCACGGCCGGCGCCGGCGCGGTGGAATAGACGAAGCCGCTGGCGCGATTGACGAGATAGTCGATCAGCGCCCGCGACCCGGCGACATACGCGCCGGCGGCGCCGAAGGCCTTGCCCAGCGTGCCCATCAGGACGGTGTTGGGCAGGCCGTGGCCGAGCCCGCGCCCCTGTGTGCCGAGCACGCCGCTGGCATGGGCCTCGTCGAGGAAGAGCAGGGCGTCGTGCCGCATGGCGAGCGCGGCCAGTGCCGCGACATCGGCCCGGTCGCCATCCATGCTGAACACCGATTCGGTGACGATGAAGGCGGGTTGCCCGCGGGCGTGTTGGGCCAGCAAGGCGTCAAGGTGAGCCAGATCGTTGTGCTGGAAACGCAGTTCTCTGACCCCGGCCGCCGCGCAGCCGGCATGCAGGCTGGCGTGATTGAGCCGGTCGGTGAACACCCGCGCCTCGCTGCCACCGGCCAGCGCGAACAGGGCCGGCAGGACAACGGCATTGACCTGGAAGCCGGCATTGAAGATCAGCGCCGCTTCCGTGCCCTTGAATTCGGCGAGCCGAGCTTCGAGCTCCAGCGTGGCTTCCAGCGTGCCGGTGACCAGGCGCGAGGCGCGGCTGCCGGCGCCGAACCGCTCGATCCAGAGTGTGGCGCGGGATTTCAGGGCCGGGTGCTGCGACAGGCCGAGATAATCGTTCGAGGAGGCATCGATCAGTTGCCGCCCATCGGCGAGCACCAGCCGCGCGCCCGGAACGGCGATTGCGCGCAAGCGCCGGCGGCGTCCGGCGGCATCGAGCCCGGCGAGCGTTTCGTCAAGGCGGGCGGCGAACCAGTGGGGAAGTGTGGCGGGCATCGGCACGGATTTTAGTGGTCTGACGGATAGAATGGAACGCAGTGTCTGGAATGGATGAGAACATGATCTATCGCGACTTGCGGGAATTCATCGAGCGGCTCGAAGCGCTGGGGGAATTGAAGCGGATCGGCATCGAAGTCGATCCCTGTCTGGAGATGACCGAGATCGCCGATCGGGTGCTGCGTGCCGGCGGCCCGGCCTTGCTGTTCGAGAAGCCGAAGGGATCAAAGATCCCGCTGCTGGCCAATCTGTTCGGCACGCCGCAGCGCGTGGCCCTGGCGGTGACCGCCGGCGTGTCGAGCGAGGCGGCAGGGAACTGGCGGCAGGCATTGCGCGAGATTGGCCACTTGCTCGCCGCGCTCAAGGAACCGGAACCGCCCAAGGGCCTGAAGGACGCCTGGGCGAAGCTGCCGATCCTCAAACAGGTGCTCAACATGGCGCCCAGGCTGGTGTCCTCCGCACCCTGCCAGGAAGTCGTATGGGAAGGAGCGGACGTCGATCTCGCGCGTTTGCCGCTCCAGACTTGCTGGCCGGGCGATGTCGCGCCGCTGATCACCTGGGGCCTGACGGTGACGCGCGGGCCGCAGGGTTTGCCAAATTCGAAGAGTCGGCAGAATCTCGGCATCTACCGCCAGCAGGTGATCGCGCCGAACAAGGTGATCATGCGCTGGCTGGCGCATCGCGGCGGCGCGCTGGATTTTCGCGACCATTGCGCGGCGCGGCCGGGCGAGCCGTTTCCACTCGCCGTGGTGCTCGGTTGCGATCCGGCAACCATCCTCGGCGCGGTGACGCCGGTGCCCGATACGCTTTCGGAATACCAGTTCGCCGGCCTGCTGCGCGGCAGCAGGACCGAGCTGGTGAAGTGCATCGGCTCGGACTTGCAGGTGCCGGCGCGGGCCGAGATCGTGCTCGAAGGCGTGATTCATCCGGGGGAGACGGCCCTCGAGGGGCCGTACGGCGACCATACCGGCTACTACAACGAGCAGGCCGAGTTTCCGGTGTTCACCATCGAACGCATGACCCTGCGCCGCGATCCCATCTACCATTCGACCTACACCGGCAAGCCGCCGGACGAGCCGGCGATGCTGGGCCTGGCGCTGAACGAAGTCTTCGTCCCGCTGCTGCAAAAGCAGTATCCGGAGATCGTCGATTTTTATCTGCCGCCCGAGGGTTGCTCCTACCGGATGGCCGTGGTATCGATCAGGAAGCAGTACCCGGGGCATGCCAAACGGGTGATGTTCGGCATCTGGAGTTTCCTGCGCCAGTTCATGTACACCAAGTTCATCATCGTCACCGACGACGATGTCGACGTGCGCGACTGGAAAGAAGTCGTCTGGGCGCTGACCACTCGCGTCGATGCGGCGCGCGATACGCTGATCGTTGAAAATACGCCGATCGACTATCTCGATTTCGCCTCGCCGGTCGCGGGACTGGGCAGCAAGATGGGGCTCGATGCGACCCACAAATGGCCGGGCGAGACGATGCGCGAATGGGGGCGGCCGATCGTGATGGACGCGGCGGTGAAAGCGCGTGTCGATGAACTTTGGCGGGAGTTGGGACTATGAGCAATGAGAGTGAAATTATCCGCGCGGGCGATGAGCTCGACGGGCCGCGCGCCTGGGCGCACCTGATGTACGGTCTGCATGCGCTCTCCGCGCTGTCCGGGATTCTCACCTCGGCCACCGTGGTCGGCGCCTTCGTTTTCGGCTGGCCGTCGATTGTTGCCGTGATCATCAACCGCGTCACCCACGATCAGGTGCGCGACACATGGCTCGATACGCACTGGCGCTGGCAGTGGCGCAGTTTCTGGTTTGCCGCCCTGTGGTTGCTGATCGCCGGGCTGCTGTTCATCACCTTCATCGGCATCCCGGCGGCCATTCTCGCCATCGTCGGCACCGGGCTGTGGGTGCTGTATCGCGTGATTCGCGGCTGGCTGGCGCTGCTGGACCGGCGGCCGATGCCCCTGTCCGAGGAGCGGCTGTAGCGACTCATCACATAAGCACCGGATGCGGCCGCTGATGCGGGACTACTTGCCGCCCTGTGCTTCCAGTGTCAGCGGCGGACGGGCGCCGCTGCCCGGCGTGGCGCCCTGGAGCCGATGCATCGCCTGGGTGACGTCGGTCACGCGTTCCCGCGCCGAGGGGTGGGTCTTGTACAGGGCCTCCAGCGGGCCGACATCGGGTTTGAGACGGGCCAGCCGCTGCATGAAGTCGACACAGGCTGCCGGATCGTAGCCGGCACGAGCCGCCAATAGCAGACCTTCTTCGTCCGCCTCGCGTTCGGCGCCACGGTCAAGGCCGCGAGTGAACACTTCCTTGCCTTCGGCAAGCAGTCGCTTGCGGAGGTCTTCGCTGCCCGCCGATTTCGACGAGACGCTCAAGGCGCTGGCGCCGGCGGCGACGAGCAGGCTTTTTTGCAGCACGGCAAGATGGTGGCGGTGGACGACATGGCCAATTTCATGGCCCAGCACGCAGGCCAGTTCGGCTTCATTCGTCACATGTCCGAGCATGCCGCCGGTGACCAGGATGGTGCCGCCAGGCGCGGCGAAGGCGTTGATCTGGCCGGATTTGACGGCGGCGAAATGCCAGGGCAGACCGGGACGTGACGATTGCAACGCGATCCATACCCCGATCTGGTTGAGGCGGCGCTGGAGCGGTTCGTTCTGGATCAACGGGTAGTCGCTCAGCGTCGAGGCCGCGACATCCCGGCCGATGCGGATTTCCTCGTCCTGATCGATCGACGCGACCGACTGGCTGCGGGCGACATTTTTGACCGTATCGAAGACGGCACCCAGATCGAAATTGCGAGTCTGGGCGGGAGCGCCGGATGGGAGCAATCCAAGGGCAGCCAGCAACACAATCATCCTGCCGTTGCGCCGGTTCATTTTCCCGCCTCCGGTTTGACAACTTCGCTGCCCGCTTCGGCGAAGACCACCGGCCGGGCGACCAGACCGTGGCGCGCGGCCATGCGCTCCGCCTCGCCACGGCTCGCGGCCCAGCCTTCCAGCCGGCCGATGTCGTTGCTGCCGGCAGGACTGGGAGCGGCTTTTGCCGCCGGTGCGTCATCGATGCCGCGAATGCCGATCGGCGCCGTTTCGGCCGGTGGCGGCGTGTCCTTGCCGGCGCCGAGTGCACCGCTCAACGAACGCAGCATGTTGGTGAATCCGCCACTGTTTTGGGCGAGCGCGGCGGATGGCGGCAGGCAGGACAGCAGCACGACAAGGATAATTCTCATGGCATCTGGAATAAAGCTGCGCAAGTTTCAAAGATGAACAACTGGCCACCCACGCTTTTCATTGTAAACCCGCATACGCCGAATTGACCAGATCATTCTTTTCGCTCGACCAGCTCGATCTTGTAGCCGTCCGGATCTTCGACGAAGGCGATGACCGTGCCGCCACCCTTCATCGGTCCGGCCTCGCGCGCGACCTTGCCGCCGCGGGCGCGGATCGCCGCACAGGCTGCCGCTGCGTCCGGCACGGCGATGGCGATGTGTCCAAAACCCGTGCCCGGTTCGTAGCGATCGACGCCCCAGTTGCAGGTGAGTTCGATCACGGCACTTTTTTCTTCATCGTCGAAGCCGACGAAGGCGAGGGTGAATTTCCCTTCCGGATAATCCTTGCGCCGCAACAGGCGCATGCCCAGTACCCCGGTATAAAACGCGATCGAACGCTCCAGATCGCCGACGCGCAGCATGGTATGCAGTATTCTCATGACATTTCCTTGCAGAGGCTCGATAGCGGCCTGTCACCAGTATTTTTCGAAGGCCATCTGGCCATGAACGCCGCGCCGGGTGGTCTGGAAACCCAAGGCGTTCAGCCAGGCCCTCACCTCCTGCGTCATCGAGGGATTGCCGCAGGCCATGAAGCGCGAGGTTTCCACGGTGATCGGGCAACCCGTAGCCGCTTCCAGCCGGCCGTCTTCAAGCAGCTGCGGGATATGCCCGGTGAGCGATGTCGCACCGGGTTCGCGGGTGACGATGGGCAGGTAGTGCAGGCGGGCACCGGTTTGGCCCGGTGAGTGTTTTCCTGCGAGAACGGCGATCTCATCCCGATAGACCAACTCTGCTGCGAGGCGGGCGCTGTGCACGAGGATGATGTTTTCAAAGCATTGCCACACTGCGCCATCCCGCAGGATCGAGACGAACGGCCCGATTCCCGTTCCGGTCGCCAGCAGCCAGAGATCGCGCCCCGGCGCCAGTTGATCGAGGGTCAAGAAACCGAAGGCGGCCTTGTCGATACACATTGAATCACCGATCTTCAGCTTCTCCAGCAGGACTGAAAACCGGCCATCGGGAACGAGTGTCGCAATGAACTCGAGATAATCCGCGTCGGGTGACGAAGCCATGGAAAACGGCCGCCATACAAGTTCTTCGTCTTCCCGCTCGCGCAGACCAAGTCGCGCATAGAGACCTGGCCTGAAGCGAAAATCGGGGATCCGCGAGATTCGAAATGACAGCAGGGCCGGCGTCCAGTATTGCATCCACAGGACTTGCGACTTTGTCCATTTATCCGAGCTGTTGGTGGTCATGGACTGCGAATCCATCTTGTCTCCCGGACGATTCGATGATGGCGCAATAGATTTGCTCTGCAACGCGCGTGAAGTATGCACCATCTCGCACCAGACGAGCCTGCCGCACCCCTTTGAAAAGTCGGCGCTGGCGAGACGGCGCTAATGGTGGCCGGCTTCGGTATTGCCTGAGCTGAAAGGCGGTGGCGCCACGAAGCTCCGGGGGCATCCCTGGATTCCGGGTCAAGCCCGGAATGACGGAGGGGACGCCTTCGCCGGAATGACAAATGCGGATCTTTGGCGGCGGCCTCATGCCATTTATTTCAGAGAATCGGCAGCGAAGCCGCGCAGGCCTTGAGCTGGCTGCGTGCGTTTCGCCAGTCGGGGTAAAGCTGTTCGACCAGGCGCCAGAAGCGCGGGCTGTGGTTCATTTCGATCAGGTGGGCGGTTTCGTGGGCGACGACATAGTCACCGATATGAGGCGGCAGATGGATCAGCCGCCAGTGGATGCGGATGCCGCTGGCATGGCTGCAACTGCCCCAGCGCGTGCGGGCGGCGGAGAGGCCGAGCGGCGGCACGGGTTGCGCGAGCTGGGCGCTGTAGTGCGCCAGCCGCGCGCCGAAATGTTCCAGCGCGCGGTGCTTCAGGGCGCGCGTGGCGAGTAGGCCGAGGTCGGCGGCGGGCCGCGCTTCGAGCACCAGGGTTTGCGCGATCCAGCGGATGCGATTGGCGCCGGGCAGGACGCGGACGGTGATTTCGTCGCCGAGCAGCGGCAGCCGTGCGCCGTCGGCGAGGCGCAGATGGCGCGGCTGCGTGCGGGTCGCCAGCTCGTCGAGTTTTTTCAGCACCCAGTCGCGATGCTGGATGACGAAGGCCTCGATTTCCGCGCGTGGCAGGCGCGCCGGGGCGCCGAGGCGCAGGCCGCGGTCGTCGATGGTCATCGACAGGCGTCGCGCGCCGGTCCTCAGCCGGTAGTCGATGAGGCGGCCGCCGATCAGCAGGTGCCGGGTTTTCCCCGCTGCGGGGGAATCGGCCGGCGGCAGGCGGAACAGGTCGCGTTGGGCGGAGTGCATGGCGGTGCTCAGGCTTCCGCCGCGAATAAATCGGCCATGGCCTGCGTTGCGGGCAGCAGGGCCAGGGCGCGATCGACGGCGCGGGCGATCACCGCATCGGGCTGTTCGATCAAGCGCCAGTGGCAGCGGAGGGTGTTGTCCCCGGTGGCTTCGATCCAGTGGCCGCCGCGGGCGAAGGAGAGCACCAGGCGCAGTGGGCCGCGGCGTTCCGCGAGCGCCGGCGCTTTGCGTCCCGGGGGGAACTTTTCCGTGACGAGCGTGCTCAGGTGGCGCATGGCCTGTTCGCGTAGCCAGGCCTCAGTGCGATCCTGGATCTGGCGCGGAGTGGCTCCGGGGGGCAGCGGCAGGTGCAGCTCATCGCCTTCCAGGGTGGTCTCGGCGGGGCCGTCGTCGAGTCGCAGGCACAAGTTGCGGCCGCGATAGGGAATCGTCGCCCGGTCATGCCAGCGGGTTGCGGCATCCGGCGCGGCGGCGTCGAGCCGCAAGTCAAGTTGAGGTTTGCGGAGCGCCCTCATGGCGGTCGTGATACAGGTGCGGGCTGATGTTGCGCATCTCGTGTTCGATCCAGTGCTCGGCGCGGAGCAGGATTTCGCTGGCGGAAAGACCCCGCGGGTCGATCGCCGGACCGACGCTGACGGTGACCATGCCGCTCTTCTTGAACAGCGCGTTGCGCCCCCAGAACTCGCCCGAGTTGAGCGCCAGCGGCACCACCGGTACGCCGGCTGCGGCGGCGAGCAGGGCGCCGCCGCCCTTGTAGCGGTTCTTGCCGCCCGGCGGCGCGCGGGTGCCTTCCGGAAAAATGATGACGGTATAGCCGTCATCGAGCCGCGAGCGGCCCTGCTCGATCAGGTGCCTGATGGCGTCCTTGCCGGCGCCGCGGTCGATCTCGATCATCGGCGTCATCGCCAGCGCCCAGCCGAAGAAGGGCAGGCGGCGGATTTCCTTTTTCCAGACGAAGATGGCGTCTTTGAAGATTTCCTGGAGAACCAGGGTTTCCCAGGCCGATTGATGCTTGGCGAAGACGATCACCGGCCGCTCGGGAAGATTCTCGGCGCCGATCAGGCGGTAGGGAATCCCCAGCACATGCTTCACCAGTCCGATGGCGAAGCGCACCCATGGCTGGGCCAGGCGCAGGCGTGTGTGGTGCGAGAGCGGCAGGCAGACGAGAATGAACAGCAGGGTGAACGGCGGCGTGACGATCAGCAGAATGAGCAGGAACAGCAGGGAGCGCAGAAAGGACAGCATGGGCCGGTCGCTCAGGTCAGCAGGTGAGCGACCGCGGCGGCGAGGTCGGGAAAGATGGGTGTGCCTGGCGGCAGCTCGGGGTTGGCGGCGGTTTTCTGGCCCTTGCCGGTGAGCACCAGGATCGGCCGCGCGCCCACTGCCACGGCGGCCTGCAGATCGCGCAGGGCGTCACCCACGGCAGGTACATCGGTCAGATCGGCATTGAAGCGCGCGGCGATTTCTTCGAGCATGCCGGGCTTGGGCTTGCGGCAGGCGCAGTCGTCGGCGTTGGTGTGCGGACAGAAGAAAATCGCATCGATGCGTCCGCCGACCTGGGCCAGGGCCTTGAGCATCTTGTCATGAATGGCGTTGAGCGTATCCATCTCGAACAGCCCGCGGCCAAGCCCGGACTGATTGGTCGCCAGCACGACGCGATAACCTGCCTGGTTGAGCCGGGCGATGGCTTCGAGGCTGCCGGGAATGGGCTTCCATTCGTCGGGTGACTTGATGAATTGGGCGGAATCGGCATTGATCACGCCGTCGCGGTCGAGAATGACGAGTTTCATGGTGCGCTGAGCTTACGCTGGATGGTGACGTGGCAAAGGATGGAAAACGGCGATCCGTGCCGCCTATTCGACAGGCTCCTGATTCCCGCGCCGACCCGGAAGAGGGCTGCCGGCCGCGGCAGGCGCAGGCTACAGCAACACGATGCCGAAGCGACGGATGACGTACTTGATGAAGATCCAGACCATGGCTTCTCCCGGCAGGCATGACAAATGGTGCGGCTTGCCCGACGCAAGACCCGCGACTTCAGTGCGACAGCCGCGAAATATCCGCGACGCAGTTCATCAGTCCGGCGAGACGCGCGAGCAGCGCCAGCCGGTTGTTGCGCAGGGCCGCGTCTTCGGTGTTGACCATCACGCCGTCGAAAAAGGCATCGACGCTCTGGCGCAACCCGGCCAGAGTCTTCAGCGCGGCGGTCAGGTCGCCGGCGGCGCGTTGCGACTCGATCAGCGGGGCGATCCCTTCCATCGCGGCGAACAGCGATTTTTCCGCCGGTTCGACGAGCAGCGCGGGATCGATGGCCGGGCTGGCGTGTGCGGCGGATTTTTTCAGGATGTTGACGATGCGTTTGTTGGCGGCGGCCAGGGCGGCGGCTTCCGGCAGCCGCACGAACTCGGCGACGGCTTGCAGCCGGCGCGGGATTTCGTCGATGCGGCCGGGGTCGAGCGCCAGCACGGCGTCCACCGCGCTGGCTTCGTGGCCGGCGTCGCGCAACAGGTGGCGCAGGCGTTCGCGGAAAAAGTCGGCGCTGGCGATACGCCAGTTGCCTTGCAACAGCTCGGGCGCAAAGCCTGCTGCGACATCGTCGATAAGGTCGGGCAGGGCGAGTGGCAGCGGCGTTTCCAGCAGGATGCGCAGGACGCCGAGGGCGGCGCGGCGCAGGCCGAAGGGATCCTTGTCGCCACTGGGAATCTGGCCGATGCCGAAAAAGCCGACCAGGGCATCGAGCTTGTCGGCCAGCGCCACGGCGCACGCCACCGCGCCTTGCGGCAGGGCATCGCCGTTGAAGCGCGGCCGGTAATGGGCCTCGATGGCATCGGCAACTGCCGCCGTCTCGCCATCGGCGAGCGCGTAATAGCGGCCCATGATGCCTTGCAGTTCGGGGAATTCGCCGACCATGTCGGTGACCAGGTCGGCCTTGGCCAGCAACGCAGCGCGTTCGGCCTGGGCGATGTCGGTGCCGAGTCGGCGAGCGATGGCGGCAGCGAGCCGGATCAGCCGATCGACGCGCTCGCCCTGGCTGCCGAGCTTGTTGTGATAGACCACACTGGAGAGCTTGCCGATGCGTGCGGAGAGCGGCGTCTTCTTGTCGGTCTCGAAAAAGAACTTGGCATCGGCCAGCCGTGGCCGCACCACGCGGGCATTGCCGGTGATGATGTGGCTCGGGTCGGCCACCTTCATGTTGGAGACCAGCAGGAAGCGGTTGGTAAGTCTGGCGGCGGAACCTTTGCCATCCATCAGCGGGAAATACTTCTGGTTGGCCTGCATGGTCAGGATCAGACATTCCTGCGGCACGGCGAGAAATTCCGCGTCGAAGCCGGCTTCATACACGGCCGGATATTCCACCAGGGCGGTGACTTCGTCGAGCAATGCCTCGTCCTTGAGCCAGATGCGCTGGCCGGCCGCCGCATCGAGCTGGGCGCGGATCATCTCGCGGCGCCGGTCGAAGTCGACGATGACCTTGCCTTCCCGCTCGAGCACCGCCGCGTAGTCTTCGGCGCGGGGAATGACGATCTCGCCGCCGCTCATGAAACGATGTCCGCGCGTGACGTTGCCGCTGTGCAGGCCGAGCACGCTGCCGGCAATTGTGCGGCCGTCGTGCATCAGCACCAGGCCATGTACCGGGCGGACGAAGTGCACCTCGCTCGCGCCCCAGCGCATCAGCTTAGGCGAAGGCAGCTTCTTCAGCGCGGCTTCAACCATGCCAGACAGGTGCTGGTCGATGCGCTCGCCGGTCTTGTCGATGCGGACGACGAAATACTCCGCCTTGCCCTCCGCGCGCTTTTCCAGTTGCGCGAAGTCGACCCCGCAACTTTTCATGAAGCCTTGCAGCGCCGGGGTCGGCGTGCCATCGGCGGCGAGTCCGGCGGCGACCGCCGGGCCCTTCCTTTCGATCACGCGGTCGGGCTGGGTCTCGCGGCAGTCGGTAAATTGCAGCGCCAGGCGGCGCGGCGTGGCCAGCCAGCGGCCGGGGTTGTCGGCGGCGATGAAGCCCTCACTGGCCAGCGTGGCCTGCATCTGCTGCAAAAAGGCCTGGCCGAGCCGGGCCAGCGATTTGGGCGGCAATTCTTCGCAAAGCAGTTCGATGAGCAGCGTGGCATTCATTGGGCGGCGCCTTTCAACATCGGGAAACCCAGGCGTTCGCGCGAGTCGTGATAGGCCTGGGCGACCTCGCGCGCCAGGACGCGGACGCGGCCGATGTAGGCGGCGCGCTCGGTGACGGAAATGGCGCCGCGGGCATCGAGCAGATTGAAGGTGTGGGAGGCTTTCATGACCATTTCAAACCCGGGCAGCGGCAGGTTGAGGCCGATCAGGCGCTTGGCTTCCGACTCGAATTTGCCGAACTGGGAAAACAGCCAGTCGACGTCGGAGTGTTCGAAGTTGTAGGTCGATTGCTCGACCTCGTTCTGGTGATAGACATCGCCATAAGTGACGCCGGGCGCCCAGACCAGATCGAAGACGTTTTCGACGCCTTGCAGATACATCGCCAGCCGTTCGATGCCATAGGTGATTTCGCCCAGCACCGGACGGCAGGCGAGCGAGCCGACTTCCTGAAAATAGGTGAATTGGGTGACTTCCATGCCGTCGAGCCAGACTTCCCAGCCCAGCCCCCAGGCGCCCAGTGTTGGCGACTCCCAGTCGTCCTCGACGAAGCGGATGTCATGTACCGAGGTGTCGATGCCGAGGTGGCGCAGGCTGTCCAGATAGAGTTCCTGGATGTCGGGTGGATTGGGCTTGAGCACGACCTGGTACTGATAATAATGCTGCAGGCGGTTGGGGTTTTCGCCATAGCGGCCGTCCTTCGGACGGCGCGATGGTTGGACATAGGCGGCGCGCCACGGCTCGGGGCCGAGCGCGCGCAAGAAAGTGGCGGTGTGAAAGGTGCCGGCGCCGACTTCGATGTCGTAAGGCTGGAGCAGCACGCAGCCTTGCCGGTTCCAGTAATCCTGCAGGCGCAGGATGACTTCCTGGAACGTGGGTTTCTGGTTCATTGATCAAATCCTGCGCAACGACGAAGAGCGGCGATTTTACAGGGTTTCCGCGTTCGTCTCGGTGCGGCCGGCGACTGGCATGTCCGTCACCCCGGACGGTAAAAGCCTCCGTCATTCCCGCGAACGCGGGAATCCAGACGGTGATCGAGGCGGAGTACCGAGGGTCATCCCTGGATTCCGGGTCAAGCCCGGAATGACGGTGCGCAGGGGTCAGGCCCGGAACGACGGTGTCACCCTCGTCACCCCGGACTCGATCCGTGGCCGGAACGACGAGGCCAACATCCTCGCCTGCCATGCAATTCCATCATCATCAAGCGACCCTATTGTGCGAGCGGGGCATCCTGGCGTTTGGCATATCCCAGCCAGGAGGCGTCATAGACCCTGACGCGATGAAAACCGATGGCTTCGAGCACCGTGGCGGTTTCGGCGGCGCGCATGCCGCTCTGGCAATAGACGATGGTCTCCTTTTCGGGGTCGAACGCGGAATACAGCGCCTTGAGCTTTTCCGCCGGCGCAAGCGCGGCGCCGCTGCTGTCGGCAACCTTGTCCTGGGCGAGCTTGGTGAACACCTCCGGATCGACCCAGTTGGCCTGCACGGGGATGTTGGTGGCGCCGGGAATGTGCCCGCCGCGCGCGGCACGGACGACTTCACCGTGATATTCGCCGGGGGTGCGCGCATCGATCAGTTGCACGCCGCCGGTTTGCAGCCTGGCGAGCAGAGCGTCGGTCTCGATGTTGAGCTGCGGCTGGGGCGCGAGTTTCAGCTTGATCGCCGGCCGCCGGCTGGTCTTGCGTTCCAGCGGCAGTCCGGCGGCAACCCAGCCATCGACGCCGTCGTGAAAGACGCTGACGTTCTGCGCGCCAAAATAGCGCAGGGCAAAGCGTCCGTAATAGGCTGGCGGTGCGCTGCGTCCGGCATAGACGATGATTTCCTGACTCGGATCGAGTCCGGCCGCGGCGAAAATTTTCTCGATCTTCGCCGGCGGCAAAAGTTCTTCGCTTTGCGGATCGCGCAACACGTCGCCGACATCGCCGATGCTGACGGCGCCGGGCAGGTGACCGCGGCGATAGGCTTCCGCCGGACGCACGTCCCAGAGAATGGCGCCACGCGCGACGGCGGCCTGGACACCGGCGAGATCGACGATGGGGGTGGGTGCCGCATGGGCGCCGAGGGCGAGCAGCGCTGCGGCAATCAAAGTGATGAGTCTGGAAAGCATGCTGGCCTCCTTGGAAAATCAGGCTTCCATTATGCACCTGAACGGCAAGGCACGCCCGCCCGGCGAAACCGGTGGCCAAGCGGTTCCATCGCGTAAAATCGCGGCTCCCCCGATTGCTTGTCAACATCATGAACGCTGCCGAAATCCGCGAAAAGTTCCTCAGATTCTTCGAATCCAAGGGCCACCAGATCGTCGCCTCATCGTCGCTGGTGCCCGGCGACGATCCGACCCTGCTGTTCACCAACGCCGGGATGAACCAGTTCAAGGATGTTTTCCTCGGCTTCGACAAGCGCCCCTACGCGCGAGCCACCACCGCGCAGAAATGCGTGCGCGCCGGCGGCAAGCACAACGACCTGGAAAACGTCGGCTATACCGCGCGGCATCACACCTTCTTCGAGATGCTCGGCAACTTCAGCTTCGGCGACTACTTCAAGCGCGAGGCAATCCAATACGCCTGGGAACTGCTCACCAGGGTTTACCGGCTGCCCGCCGATCGCCTCTGGGTCACCGTCTACGCCGAGGACGACGAGGCCTATGACATCTGGACGAAAGAGATCGGCGTGCCGGCCGGCCGCGTGATCCGCATCGGCGACAACAAGGGCGCGCGCCATGCTTCCGACAACTTCTGGATGATGGGCGATACCGGCCCTTGCGGGCCGTGCACGGAAATCTTCTATGACCACGGCCCCGAGGTTCCCGGCGGCCCGCCCGGCTCGCCCGGCGAGGATGGCGACCGCTACATCGAGATTTGGAACAACGTGTTCATGCAGTTCAATAGGGAAAAAAGCGGCGACGAGTACGTAATGCACCCGCTGCCCAAACCCTCGGTGGACACCGGCATGGGCCTTGAGCGCATCACCGCCATTTTGCAGGGCGGGCACAGCAACTACGAGATCGACCTGTTCCGGAATCTCATCAGGGCGGCCGCGCGCGAGACGGGTCAAGATAACCTCGACCAGCCTTCGTTGCGCGTACTGGCCGACCACATCCGCGCCTGTTCCTTCCTGCTTGCCGACGGCGTGATTCCGGGTAACGAGGGTCGCGGCTTCGTCCTTCGCCGCATCATCCGCCGCGCCATCCGCCATGGCTGGAAGCTTGGGGTGCGCGCGCCGTTCTTCCACAAGCTGGTGTCCGACCTGGTCGCCGAGATGGGCGCGGCCTATCCCGAGCTGGGAGAGGCGCAGGGCAGGATAATGGCTACCCTCAAGCTCGAGGAGGAGCGCTTTTTCGCCACCATCGAGCATGGCATGAGCATCGTCGAGGCCGATCTGGCCGCCATGGCGCAAAGCGGCGCGCAAGTCTTCGACGGCGACACCGCCTTCAAGTTGCACGACACCTACGGTTTCCCGCTCGACCTGACCGCCGACATCTGTCGCGAGCATGGCGTGACGGTGGATGCCGCCGCCTTCGACAGGGCCATGGCGCAACAGAAGGCGCAGGCGCGCGCGGCCGGCAAGTTCAAGATGACGGCTGCCCTCGAATATGCCGGCCCGGCGACGACGTTTCATGGATATACGGCGCTGGAAGCCGATGGTCATGTCCTCGTGCTCTACAAGGATGGCGCACCGGTCGACGAACTCGCCGAGGGCGAGAGCGGGGTCGTCGTGCTCGACGCGACGCCGTTCTATGCCGAGTCCGGAGGGCAGGTGGGCGATTGCGGCGAGTTGCGCGGTGGCGGGGCGATTTTCAGGGTCGAGGACACGCAGAAGATCCAGGCCGATGTCTTCGGCCATCACGGCGTGGTGACCACCGGCACGTTGAAAAAAGTCGGCGCTGGCGTGACGGCGAGGGTCGATGCCGTGGCGCGGGCACGCACCGTGCGCCACCATTCGGCCACCCATCTGCTGCACAAGGCGTTGCGCGACATGCTGGGCAGCCATGTGCAGCAGAAGGGCTCGCAGGTCGACGCGGAAAAAACCCGCTTCGACTTTGCCCATGCCCAGCCGGTGACCCGCCATGAGCTGCTCGAGATCGAGCGCCGGGTGAATGCCGAGATCATCGGCAACAGTGCCACCCGGGCGCGCGTCCTGCCGCTGGAAGAGGCGCAGAAAACCGGTGCGATGATGCTGTTCGGCGAAAAATATGGCGATGAAGTCCGCGTGCTCGACATCGGCAGTTCGCGCGAGCTGTGCGGCGGCACGCACGTCGAACGCAGCGGCGACATCGGTCTGTTCAAGATCACCCTGGAAACCGGGGTTGCCGCCGGCGTGCGGCGGATCGAGGCGGTCTGTGGCGAGGTGGCGCTCGCCAGGGTGCAGGCCGACGAAGCGCGGCTCGAAGCGGTGGCTGCGGAAGTCAAGGTGCCGCCGGCCGAGGTGCCTGAACGCGTGGCGCAACTGCTCGAGCACACGCGAGCGCTGGAAAAGGAACTGGCGCAATTCAAATCCCGGCTCGCCGCGCAGCAGGGCGAGGCGTTGACCGCCGCCGCGCGCGACATCGGGGGAGCCAGGCTGCTGGTGACCCGGCTGGAAGATGCTGACACCGTCGCCCTGCGCGAGACGCTGGACAAGCTCAAGGACAAGCTGCATTCGGCGGTGATCCTGCTCGCCGCGGTGAGTGCGGGCAAGGTCAGCCTGATTGCCGGCGTTACGCCCGACCTGACGCCGAAGGTCAAGGCTGGCGAACTGGTGAACTTCGTCGCCGGACAGGTCGGCGGCAAGGGCGGCGGCCGCCCCGACATGGCCCAGGCCGGCGGCACCGATGCCGCCGCGCTGCCGGCCGCGCTGGCCTCGGTCGAGGACTGGGTGCGCGCGAAGCTGGCCGGGAACTGATTACACCTGCAACGCCCGCTCTTCGAGCACCCGCACCACGGCGGCGGTGAGCGTCGACAAGTCATGCGGGTCGATGACGAAGGGCGGCAGCAGATAGACCACGTTGCCGAAGGGCCGCACCCAGACGCCGAGTTCGACGAAGCGCCGGCGCAGGCGATCGAGGCCGGCCGGGTCGATCGGCCCCGCGAGTTCCACCGCGCCGATCGCGCCCTTGACGCGCACCTCGCGCACGCCCGGCAACTCCTTGCAGGGCGCAAGCTCGCGGGCGAGCTGCGCTTCGATGGCCGCGACCTGCTCAAGCCGTGGCTCGGACTCGAACAGGTCGAGCGAGGCATTCGCCGCGGCGCAGGCCAGCGGATTGGCCATGAAGGTCGGCCCGTGCATCAGCGCACGGGCCGGATCGTCGCTCAGAAAGGCCTCGAAAATCGGCGCTCGCGCCACGGTGGCGGCGAGCGCCAGGGTGCCGCCGGTGAGCGCTTTCGAAAGACAAATGATGTCCGGCGTGATGCCGGCTTCCGCGCAGGCGAACATGCGGCCGGTGCGGCCGAAGCCGGTCATGATCTCGTCGCAGATCAGCAGCACGCCCTGCTCTGCGCAGCCTGCGGCAATGGCGCGCAAGGTCGCCGCATCGTGCATCCTCATGCCGCCGGCGCCCTGCACCAGCGGCTCGACGATGACCGCGGCGAGCGTCGCGGCTTCCTTGGCGAGCCGCTCGGCGAAGGCTGCGCGGCGCGGCGCATCGCTCGGCAGTTCGGCCAGCGGCTCAATCGGCAAGCTGCCGGCAAACAGCGCGTGCATGCCTTCCTCGGGGTCGCACAGCGCCATGGTGGCGAAGGTGTCTCCGTGGTAGGCGTGGCGGAAATGCAGGATTCGCCGGCGTTGCGGCTGGCCGCGGTTGAGCCAGTACTGGCGGGCGATCTTGAGCGCGACCTCGACCGCCACCGAGCCCGAGTCGGAGAAGAACACATGTTCGAGGTCTCCCGGCAGGAGCGCGGCGAGGCGCGTGGCGAGTTCCAGCGCCGGCTCATGCACCAGCCCGGCGAACATGACATGCGGCATGCGTTCGAGCTGGCGGCTGACGGCGGCGCGGATGTGCGGATGGTTGTAGCCGTGGCAGGCCGTCCACCAGGAGGAGACGCCGTCGATCAGTTGGCGCCCGTCGGCGAGATGGATGCGCACGCCGTCGGTGGCCACGGCGGTGAGCGGCGCGGGCGCGGTGGCCATCTGGGTGTAGGGCAGCCAGAGGTGGGCGGGCGAGGGGGAGACGGGTGGCATCGCGCGGACAAACCCCGAAGCGTCGGGGCCCGGGAAGAATTCAGTGCCGCGCAGTTTACCAGCGTGGGGCGTCGCTCCGGGCGGGGCCGGGTAACGACGGAAAGTCGGACATTGCATCCCTATAGCCGTTCCCTCGTGGCGGCGAGTCGGGACGCTGTGAACCCGGGTTATATCAATTCATGATACTGAACCTTGATTTATGATCCGCGCTTCCCGCCGTGCCTGGCCCCGCCTGTGGTGTTCGAAACATGCAGTGGAAAGACGCATATTCCGTAGGAATTCATGAGATCGACCGTCAGCACAAGGAATTGCTGAGGCTGTTTTCGAAGCTTTCCGGATTGATCGGCAAGAGTGAATCATGGTCGGACGTTCATTATCAGATCGTCGAGTTGCGGCATTTCGCCGAGTTTCATTTTGCCTTTGAAGAAGCCTTGATGCGATTGTTCGGGTATCCGCAAGCCGACACACATATGACGGAGCATGAAGCATTCTTCGAGAAGATGGATGTGATGCAGCGTTCTTCATTGCTATCCGAGGTAAAGAACGAAATGGTGAAGTTCTTGTTCGATTGGTTCACCAAGCATATCCTGGTGATTGACATGGGATATGCCAAATTCATCCTGACGGGGGTCCCCATCGTCAAATCCGGCGGCTGAATTCGATCGGGCGCCGGATTTTGCTGGCGGGGCGAGACGAGACGACTATCCCGGCGGTGGAGTGAGTGGCGTCGGGGACTGCGGCCGACTTCCGGCGGATGCCGTGCGCGCTGCCTCGCGGGCGCGTGTCGCGGCCTTCTGAAAATCGAGCCGGGCCAGGGCATCGGCGATTTGCCGCCAGCCTTCGGCCAGCCCCGATTCGGCGCGGACGGCTTTGCGGTAGCTGGCGATGGCCGCCTGTTCGCAGGTGGTGGGATAGGCCGTGGCCGGCGTCCGCTCCAGTCTGGCGGCGGCTTTTCTGAAGGCCTGGCGGGCCTCGTCGAAACGGCCCATCTGGTAGAGCGCCAGGCCAAGAAACTGAAGTGCGACCAGATCGTTCGGGATTGTCGCCAGCATGCTGCGCGCGATCGTTTCCACCTGCTGCAGGTTGCCCGCCTGGTAAAACGTGGCCAGCAGGTTGACCAGCGCCGCGATCATGGCCGCTCTCCGCAGGCTGTAGCGGCGGCGCGTGCTGTTGGTCGTTTGTGGCCGGTGCGCCGGCCGGAACATGCGAGGTGCTCGTCATCCTCGCTGCCGGCGTGCGCCGGGAAATCATCGGCATCGAGATGGCCATACTTGTCGATATCAGGCTGAATGACCGTGGTGGTGACTTCGCTGCGTTTCGGATTGGCCTGATAGAAACTGGGCTGGAGAACCTCCAGCAGAGTCGGCGGTCGATGCAGATGGGCCAGGTGGAGTTTGCTGTGTTTGCTCATGATGATCCCGCGCTGTCGATGACACCCTGATGGATTGGCATCCGCCGCCGGAGTTCAGTCCAAACTTGCAACAGCATGTTTCAGCGGCGCCGGGGAACGGCGCCCTCGTCGCCTGCCGTGCCGGTAGCGTCTCTGCTAGGATGCCGTTCCGGAGCGTTGCGTGCCGCACAGTGCGCGCCGCCGCCAGCCAGACACGGGAATTCGTCATGCGTACCGAAACACCGCACCCCATTTATCTGAAAGACTACGCGCCCCCCGCCTGGTGGGTCGATCGCATTGACCTTCAGGTGGCGATTCACGAAGGTTTCACCGAGGTCCGCGCCAGCCTCGAACTGCGCCGCAACCCGCAGGGCACGGGCGGAGCGCTGGTGCTCGACGGCGAAGGATTGAGTCTGCAAGAACTCGGCGTTGGTGGTACGCCGCTCGATCCGGCACACTATGCGCTCGCCACGGACGGGCTGACCATTCACGGCCCGCTACCGGAGGCTTTCCAGCTCGACACCGTGGTACGCATCGAGCCCGATCTCAATACCCGGCTTTCGGGGCTGTACCGCTCGCGCGATGGCTACTTCACCCAGTGCGAGGCCGAGGGCTTTCGCCGCCTCACCTTCTTTCCCGACCGGCCGGACGTGATGGCGCGCTATACCTGTACCATCGAGGCCGAGCGCGAACGCTTTCCGCACTTGCTCTCCAACGGCAACCTGGTCGCCACGGGCGAGGTTGCGGGCGAGGGAAACAGCGGCCGCCACTGGGCGCGCTGGGAAGATCCGTTTCCCAAGCCCTGTTACCTGTTCGCCCTGGTGGCGGCTCGGCTCGATGTGCTCGAAGACCGTTTCATCACCGCCTCGGGGCGCCAGGTGCGGCTCGCGGTGTATGTCGAGCCGGGCAAGCGCGACCAGTGCGGCCATGCCCTGGCGGCGCTGAAACAGGCCATGCGCTGGGATGAGGCACGCTTCGGACTGGAACTCGATCTCGACCAGTACATGATCGTCGCCGTGGGCGATTTCAACATGGGGGCGATGGAGAACAAGGGCCTCAACATCTTCAATACCCGCTACGTGCTGGCGCGGCCGGATACCGCCAGCGACAGCGATTACCAGAACATCGACCGCGTCGTCGGCCACGAATACTTCCACAACTGGACCGGCAATCGCGTCACCTGCCGCGACTGGTTCCAGCTGTCGCTGAAGGAAGGGCTCACCGTGTTCCGCGACCAGGAGTTCGGCGCCGATGTGCATTCGCGCGCCGTCAGCCGCATCCAGGATGTGCGCCAGATGCGCCTCGCCCAGTTTCCCGAGGACGCCGGGCCGATGGCGCATCCGGTGCGGCCGGCCTCGTATGCGGCGATCGACAACTTCTACACGGCCACTGTGTATCAGAAGGGCGCCGAAGTGGTGCGCATGATCCAGACACTGATCGGCGGCGAGGCGTTCAGGCGCGGCATGGAACTCTATTTCCGGCGGCACGACGGACAGGCGGTGACCTGCGAGGATTTCGTCGCCGCGATGGAAGATGCCGGCGGCATCGACCTGACCCAGTTCCGCCGCTGGTACGCGCGCGCCGGCACGCCGCGCCTCGCCGCCCGCGGCGAATACGACGCACGGGCGCGGCGCTACACGCTGCATCTGGCCCAGTCGCTCGAACCGAGCGCTTACGAGCGGCGGCTGGCCGAGGCGGGGCTGGCGGTCGAGGCCGGCCCTTTGCACATCCCGCTTGCCGTTGGCCTGGTACTGCCCGATGGCGGCGATGCGCTGGCCGAGAAAACCCGCGTGCTTTCGCTCACCGGGGCCGAACAGAGCTTTGTCTTCGAGGAGATCGCCGAGGCGCCGGTGGTCTCGCTGCTGCGCGGATTTTCCGCGCCGGTGCAGCTCGATTTCGCACAGACGGATGACCAGCTCGCGCATCTCATGGCCCACGATTCCGACCCGTTCAACCGCTGGGAGGCCGGCCAGCGGCTGGCCAGTCGCGTGCTGCTGGCGGGGATACGATGTGGCGGCGAGGGCGGCGACTGGATTCCCGATGCCTTCGTCGCGGCGGTCGGCCGTCTGCTCGTCGATGGTCCGAGCGGCGATCCGGCGCTGGCCGCCGAGGCGCTGACCCTGCCCGCCGAGCAGGTGCTGGCCGAGGAGGTGGCGGGGTGCGGCGAGACCATCGACCCGGAGGCGATTCATCGCGCCCGCCTCAACCTGCGCCGACATCTTGCCGCTGCCTTGCGCGAGGGCTTCGAGGCGGTCTGGCAAACCCTCGATGCGGCCCTGGCCGTGGTCTCCTATGCTCCCGAGCCGGCCCAGATCGGCCGCCGTGCCCTGCGCAATCTCGCCCTCGGCTATCTCGCCGAGAGCGAGGAAAGCCATCTCCGGGCCAGTGTCACGCCGCGCCTGATGCAGCAGTTCCACACTGGCGGCAACATGACCGATGTGAGCGCCGCGCTCGGCCTGCTGGCCAACCTCGATCTGCCGCAGCGCGAGGAAGCGCTCGCCGCCTTCTATGCGAAATGGAAAGGCGAGGCGCTGGTGGTGGACAAGTGGCTGCAGCTCCAGGCCACCTCGCGCCTGGCCGGAACGACGGCGCGGGTGCGCGAACTGCTGGCGCATCCGGCCTTCACGCTGAAGAATCCGAACAAGGTCTATGCCCTGGTGCGCAGCTTCTGCGCCGCCAACCCGCGCCATTTCCATGCCGCCGACGGCAGCGGTTACCGGTTGGCCGTCGAGGTGATCGGCGAGTTGCAGGCGCTCAATCCGCAGGTCGCCGCGCGCGTCCTGCGCAGCTTCGACCGCTGGCGGATGTTCGATGGCGGGCGGCAGGCCCAGGCCCTGGCCGCGCTGGAACAGCTCGCCGCCTTGCCCGAGCTGGAAAAGGATGTCGGCGAGGTGCTCGCCAATTTGCTCGCCGATTCGTTCGTTTAGCGGCTCCTTGGTGGCTCATGCGCGCCCATTTCATCACTGCCACCGGCACCGACATCGGCAAGACCTGGCTCACCTGTGCGCTGATCGCCCACTGGCGCACCCTTGGCCTGCGGCCGCAGGCCTTCAAGCCGGTGCTCTCCGGCTTCGACCCGGCGCAAGCCGCGGCGAGCGATGCAGGGCGGATTCTGCAGGCGCTGGGGCGGCCGCTTGCCATGGCGACGCTCGATGCCATTGCGCCCTGGCGCTTCGCCGCGCCGCTTTCGCCCGACATGGCGGCCGGGATCGAGGGGCGACGGATCGATTTCGCGGCGCTGGTCGACTTCACGCGCCGGGCAGCGGGAGAGACAGTGGGCGAGATGCCGGTGCTGGTCGAGGGTGTCGGCGGGGCGATGGCGCCGCTCGACGAAACGCACACGGTGCGCGACTGGATCGCGGCCAGCGGCCTGCCCTGCGTGCTGCTGGCCGGCAGCTACCTGGGTAGCCTGAGCCACACGCTGAGCGCATGGGCGGCACTGGAAAAAGTCGGCGTTGGCGTGACGGCGATCATGGTCAACGAGTCGCCCGGCACGCCGGTATCGCTCGCGGCCAGCGCGGAGAGTCTGCGGCGGCATGTCGGCGGCGTGCCGGTGCTGACCGTTGCCCGCGCCGCGCCCGCCGTCGGGGTGGCGGCACTGGCTGCGCTGCTGGGCTGAAAACCGCTGAAAAACCTTATACTTCGCGCCGGTGTCCGCCGGTGAAATGCCAGGCCAGCGGCGAAAACTTTTAGCAGAGGCGCGACAATGAGCATCAAATCCGACAAGTGGATCCGCCGCATGGCCGAGCAGCACGGCATGATCGAGCCGTTCGAGCCCGGCCTGGTGCGCGAGGTCGATGGCCACAAGATCGTTTCCTACGGCACCTCGAGCTATGGCTACGACATCCGTTGCTCGCGCGAATTCCGGGTGTTTACCAACATCTACTCGACGATCGTCGATCCGAAGAATTTCGACCCGAATTCGTTCGTCGAGATGGATGGCGACCATTGCATCATTCCGCCCAACTCGTTCGCCCTGGCGCGCACCATGGAATACTTCCGCATTCCGCGCAACGTGCTCACCGTCTGCCTCGGCAAGAGCACCTATGCGCGCTGCGGCATCATCGTCAATGTGACGCCCTTCGAACCGGAATGGGAGGGTTATGTGACGCTGGAGTTTTCCAACACGACGCCGTTGCCGGCGAAAATCTACGCCGGCGAAGGCTGCGCCCAGGTGCTGTTCTTCGAATCCGACGAGGTCTGCGAAACCTCGTACAAGGATCGCGGCGGCAAGTACCAGGGGCAGGTCGGCGTGACCCTGCCGAAGATCTGAGCCATGGCCCCCGATCCCGATCCCGATGCCATCGTCTGGCGCGATGCCGAAGGCGGCATCATCGCCTGCTTCGAAAAGAACAAGGTGATGCGCGAGAATTTCGCCGAGCTCCGCCAGTTCGCCCAGGATGCCTTTGAAGACGCCGTGCTGATGGGTTGCGATGAGCAGCAGGTGCGCGAGGCGCTGGTCGAGTTGATGGCCGGGCTGGTCAATCCCTACGCCGGACGCAGGTAGCGCGACGTCCCGTCGGTGCCCGCTGTTCGCTTTTCTTCCTGCCACGTTGGGTGGACAATCATGAAATTCCATTTTCCGATCATCATCATCGACGAAGACTTCCGTTCCGAGAATGCGTCCGGGCTCGGCATCCGCGCCCTGGCCGGGGCGATCGAGAAGGAAGGGATGGACGTGCTGGGGGTCACCAGCTACGGCGATCTGTCTTCGTTCGCGCAGCAGCAGAGCCGCGCCTCGGCCTTCATCCTCTCGGTGGATGACGAGGAACTGGCCAACGAGGGCGAGGAAACCATCGCCGAGCTGCGTGCCTTCGTCGAGGAGATTCGCTTCAAGAACGCCGAGATTCCGATCTTCCTGCACGGCGAGACGCGCACCAGCCGGCATATTCCGAACGACATCCTGCGCGAGCTGCACGGCTTCATCCACATGTACGAGGACACGCCGGAATTCATCGCCCGGCATGTGGTGCGCGAGGCGAAGAGCTATCTCGATTCGCTGCCGCCGCCGTTCTTTCGCGCGCTGGTGCATTACGCCGGCGATGGTTCCTATTCCTGGCATTGCCCCGGCCACTCGGGCGGCGTCGCCTTCCTCAAAAGCCCGGTGGGACAGATGTTCCACCAGTTCTTCGGCGAGAACATGCTGCGCGCGGACGTCTGCAATGCGGTCGACGAGCTGGGGCAACTGCTCGATCACACCGGCCCGGTGGCCGCCAGCGAGCGCAACGCGGCGCGCATCTTCAACGCCGATCACCTGTTCTTCGTCACCAACGGCACCTCGACCTCGAACAAGATCGTTTGGCATTCGACGGTGGCGCCGGGCGACGTGGTGGTGGTCGATCGCAACTGCCACAAGTCGATCCTGCACGCGATCATGATGACCGGCGCGATTCCGGTGTTCCTGATGCCGACACGCAACCACTACGGCATCATCGGCCCGATCCCGCGCGAGGAATTCCTTTGGGAGAACATCCAGAAGAAGATCGCCGCCAATCCCTTCGTCACCGACAAGAAGGTGAAGCCCCGGGTGCTGACCATCACCCAGAGTACCTACGACGGCATTCTTTACAACGTCGAGGACATCAAGCAGATGCTCGACGGCCACATCGATACGCTGCATTTCGACGAGGCCTGGCTGCCGCACGCGGCGTTTCACGATTTCTACGGCGACTACCACGCCATCGGCGCCGATCGTCCGCGCTGCAAGGAGTCGATGGTGTTCTCCACGCAATCGACGCACAAGCTGCTGGCCGGCCTTTCCCAGGCCTCGCAGATCCTGGTGCAGGACGCCGAGAACAACAAGCTCGATCAGGACGTGTTCAACGAGGCGTACCTGATGCACACCTCGACCTCGCCGCAGTACGCCATCATCGCCTCCTGCGACGTGGCGGCGGCGATGATGGAGGCGCCGGGCGGCACGGCGCTGGTCGGCGAATCGATCGCCGAGGCGCTGGATTTTCGCCGGGCGATGCGCAAGGTCGATGTCGAATGGGGCGCCGACTGGTGGTTTAAGGTCTGGGGGCCGGACGACCTGTCCGAAGAAGGCATCGAGGAGCGCGAGGCCTGGATGCTCAAGGCCGGCGCGCGCTGGCACGGGTTCGGCGACCTGGCCGAGGGCTTCAACCTGCTCGATCCGATCAAGGCCACGGTGATCACGCCGGGGCTCGATGTCGATGGCGATTTTGCCGACCAGCTCGGCATTCCCGCCGCCATCGTCACCCGCTATCTGGCCGAGCATGGCGTGATCGTCGAGAAGTGCGGACTGTATTCCTTCTTCATCATGTTCACCATCGGCATCACCAAGGGGCGCTGGAACACGCTGGTCACCGCGCTGCAGCAGTTCAAGGACGACTACGACCGCAACCATCCGCTGTGGAAGGTGCTGCCCGAGTTCGTCGCCAGACAGCCGCGCTACGAACGGGTCGGCCTGCGCGATTTGTGCGACCAGATTCATGCCGTCTACAAGGCCAACGACATCGCCCGGCTGACCACCGAGATGTATCTGTCGACCATGGTGCCGGCGATGCGACCAGCCGATGCCTTCGCCCGCATGGCGCATCGGCAGATCGATCGCGTCGCCATCGACGACCTCGAAGGCCGCGTCACCGCCGTGCTGCTCACTCCCTATCCGCCGGGCATTCCCCTGCTGATTCCGGGCGAGCAGTTCAACGCCACCATCGTCCGCTACCTCAAGTTCGCCCGCGATTTCAACGAACGCTTCCCTGGTTTCGAGACCGATATCCACGGTCTGGTCAAGGATGCCCAGAGCGGCAGCGTGCGCTATTACGTCGATTGCGTGCGCGCCTGATCCTGAAAAAGTCGGCGTTGGCGAGACGGCGAGACGCCGCCAAAATTTACCCTCTGAATCGAGTGCCTGCCCATGTGGTTTCGTAATCTGCAACTCTTTCGTCTGACCGACGCCTGGAACCTGACTGGCGAGGTGCTGGCCGAAAAACTGACACGCAAGGCGTTTCAAGGTTGTGGTGCCAGCGACCGCGTCGCCCGCGGCTGGGTGCCGCCACGCGGCATCGAAGGCGAGCCGGTGTTTGCCCAGCAGGGCCAGCAACTGATCGCCCTGGGCATCGAGCAGAAGCTGCTGCCACCCGCCGTGGTGCGCCAGTACGCGCAGGCCAGGACGGCCGAGATCGAGGCGGCGCAAGGCTACCGCCCGGGCCGCAAGCAGTTGCGCGAGATCTTCGAGCAGATCGAGCAGGAACTCTTGCCCCGCGCCTTCGTCAAGCGCAGCCTGACCTACGTCTGGATCGATCCCGTGCATCGTCTGCTGGTGGTCGATGCGGCGTCCAGCGCGCGAGCCGACGAGGTCATCGAACAGCTCAAGCTCGCGCTCGGCGAGCTGCCGCTGACGTTATTGAAAACCCGGCTGACGCCCGCCACGGCGCTGACCCGGTGGCTGGCCGCAGGCGATGCGCCGGGCAGCTTCAGCATCGACCGCGATTGCGAATTGCGCGCCGCGACCGAAGAGCGCGCGGCCGTGCGCTATGTCCGCCATGGTCTCGATAGTGACGAGATACGCGCCCACATCGCCGCCGGCAAGACGGCGACACGCCTGGCGTTGACCTGGAACGACCGGATTTCCTTCGTCCTTACCGAGCAGTTGCAGATCAAGCGGCTGGCCTTTCTCGACCTGCTCAAGGAAGAGGCCGAACGTCAGGCCGAGGGAAGCGATGACCTGTTCGCCGCGGATTTCGTCCTGATGAGTGGCGAACTGGCGCTGTTGGTCGCCGAACTGATCGAGGCGCTGGGCGGAGAAGGCGAGTGAACACCATCATCCCAAGGCGATCGTTATGGCTCTGGAAATGATGATGACCGGAGCCTCGGTGATCCGAACCTTTTTCAGGCCCCCCTCTCCCCAACCCCCGCTCCGGGGCGGGGGAGGCGGCTTGCTCGCTACGCTCGATACCACGGGGCGCGGCTGTGGATACTCCACGGTAAAAATAATTTCCTGTTGCTTGATCTTGTTCCATGGGGGCATCCTGTGCGCCCTGCCGGCGCATGCTGAAGGCATCGATGTCGGCAAGCCCTCGGCGCTGCGCAACCTGGTGCCGGCCGGCGAGCTCGAACAGCAGGCCACGCTCGAGTACGAGCAGTTGAAGCAGCAGGCCGCGGCCAAGGGGGCCCTGGCGCCCGAGCGGCATCCGCAGGTCGTGCGCCTGCGTGCGATTGCCGGCCGGCTGATTCCCTTTGCCGGTCGCTTCAATCCGCGCGTCGGGGAATGGCGGTGGGAAGTGAATCTGATCGGATCGAAGCAGGTCAATGCTTTTTGCATGCCGGGCGGCAAGATCGCGGTGTTCACCGGCCTTAGCGATGGCCTCAAGCTCAGCGATGACGAGCTGGCCGTGGTGCTCGGCCACGAGATCGCCCATGCCCTGCGCGAACATGCCCGCGAACGGATGGCCAAGAGCGGCCTGACCCAGCTGGGTGCCAGCCTGCTCGGCGAACTGATCGGTGGTGGCCGGTATGCCGGCGCCTTCCGTTTCGGCGGCGATCTGCTGAATCTGAAATTTTCGCGCAGCGATGAAAACGAGGCCGATCTGGTCGGCCTCGATCTCGCCGCCCGCGCCGGCTTCGATCCGCGCGCAGGGATTTCTCTGTGGCAGAAGATGATGGCGGCCAACAAGGGTGCGCCGCCGGAGTTCCTGTCCACCCACCCGGCGGGTGACAACCGGGTGCGCGACATCGAACGCCATCTGCCCGAGGTGGTGCCGCTCTACGCGGCAGCGAAGGCGGCGCGTGCGGCGGAGGCGAAGCGGCGATGAACAAGGCTTTCGTCCGTGACAGCGAGGACGCCGACGAAGATGAGGTCGACGAAGATGAGGTCGACGAGGCTGCGCCCGCTCTGCCCGGCGGTTCGAACAACTATGTAACGCCGCGCGGCCATGCCGCTCTGCGTGCCGAATTCGAGCGCCTGGTCAAGGTCGAGCGGCCGAATCTGGTGCAGGTGGTGTCCTGGGCGGCGAGCAATGGCGACCGCTCGGAAAATGGCGATTACATCTATGGCAAGAAGCGCCTGCGCGAGATCGACCGGCGCATCCGTTTCCTTGCCAAGCGTCTCGAATCGGCCGTGGTGGTCGACCCGGCGCGGCAGGAAAACCGCGACCAGGTGTTCTTCGGCGCCACGGTGGTGGTCTGCGACGAGGCCGGCGGCGAGGCGATCTATCGGATCGTCGGCATCGACGAAGCCGAACCGGGCGCCGGGCACATCAGCTGGATCTCGCCGCTGGCGCGGGCGCTGATCAAGGCGCGGGCGGGCGACCTGGTGCGCTTCGAGAGTCCCGGCGGGGTACGCGAGCTGGAGATCGTCGACATCCGCTACGAATGAGGCGGCTGCGGCTGTCGCCGTATCGCGTGATTGACCCAGATCACCAGGGCGAAGAGGATCATCGCCCCGGCTTGGTGCGCCGCCGCCAGCGGCAGCGGCACGCGCATCATCAGCGTGCCGACGCCGAGGCCGAGCTGGACCAGCAGCCAGGCGGCGAGCACCTGCGCCGGCGCGCGTGCCGCGGGAAAGTCTTGCCAGACGCGGACGGCGAACCAGGGCACGAGGAGCAGGAGCAGGAGGGCCAGCAGGCGATGATCGAACTGCACCAGCGCCATGTTGCTGAAGAAATTCAGCCACGGCGGATCGAGCAGAAAGGCTTCCGGCGGCAAAAGATGACCGTTCATCAGCGGGAAGGTGTTGTAGGCCAGGCCCGCGTGAATGCCGGCGACCAGGGCGCCACTGAGCGCCATCAGGAAAACCAGGGCGATCAGTAGCGCGCCGAAGCGGCGGGTACGGGTTTGCCGCGCATCGTTCGCCGCCTTGCCAGCGCCGATTTTTTGCCTGCGCGGTTCGAACAGTCCAAGCGCGGTCCATGCCATCAGGCCGAAGATCAGGAAAGCCAGGCCGAGGTGCGCCGCCAGCCGGTACTGCGACACGCGCGGATCATCGACCAGCCCGCTCTTCACCATGTACCAGCCCATCGCTCCCTGCAGGCCGCCGAGCAGGAAGAAGCCGGCCACCTTCCAGGCCAGTGGGCCGCGCAGTTGGCCGCGGACGAGGAACCACAGATAGGGCAGGAGAAAGACTGCGCCGATCAATCGGCCGGACAGGCGGTGCGTCCACTCCCACCAGAAGATGGATTGGAAGCCGGCGAGCGTCATGTCGTGGTTACGGAGGATGAACTCCGGCGTCTGCTGGTACTTGGCGAATAGCGTCTGCCAGTTGGCCTCGGAAAGCGGCGGAAGGGCGCCGATCAGCGGCTGCCATTCGACGATCGACAGCCCCGAGTGGGTGAGCCGCGTCACCCCGCCGACGATCAGGGTGAGGAAGACCATCGCACAGCAGGCCATCAGCCAGCGGGCGATGGCGCGGCGCGCGGGTCGCGCGAGGTCAGCGGACGGCATCGGCGAGCCAGTGCCCCGACTTGCCGCCGGCTTTCTCCAGCAGGTGGATTTCCTCGATCACCATGCCGCGATCCACTGCCTTACACATGTCATAAATGGTGAGCAGGCCGACACTGGCGGCGGTCAGCGCCTCCATCTCGACGCCGGTGCGGCCAACAGTTTCCGCCGTGACCTCGATGTGCACGCGGCTCGTTTCGGCATCGAGGCGGAAGTCCACGCCGACACGGGTCAGGGCGAGCGGATGGCAGAGCGGAATCAGCTCGGCGGTGCGCTTGGCTCCCTGGATCGCGGCGATGCGGGCGATGCCCAGCACGTCGCCTTTCTTCGCCGCGCCGCCGGCGATCAGCGCGAAGGTGGTCGGGGCCATGCGGATGCAGCCGTGCACGCGGGCGACGCGGGCCGTTTCGGGCTTGGCGCCGACATCGACCATGTGCGCCTGGCCCGCGGCATTGAAGTGGGTGAGGGATTCGTTTGCTGCACTCATGAAATATCGTGTCACATCCGGTTTTTCGGGAGCCGCTATCATAGCGGGATGAACCCATCCATGCTCGTTCGTCCGCTGCTGCTTCCTCTTTGGCTGATGCTGTCCGTGCCGGCGCTGGGCGAGGGATTACCCGATCTGGGCGAGGCGGCCCAGGTCGAGATCTCGCCGGCAATCGAGCGCCGCATCGGCGAGCAGGCGATGGTCGAGATTCGCCGCGATCCCGCCTGGTTGGGCGATCCAGAGGTCAATGCCTATCTCAACCGGCTCGGCAACCGGCTGGCCGCACAAATCGCGGAATCGCGGCAGAGTTTCGAGCTCTTCGCCCTGCATGACATGACGCTCAATGCCTTCGCCATGCCCGGTGGCTTCATCGGCGTGCATACCGGCCTGATCCTTGCCGCCGAATCGGAATCCGAGCTGGCCTCGGTGCTGGCGCACGAAATGTCCCATGTCACCCAGCACCACCTGGCGCGGCTGATCAACAAGTCGGGGCAGAGCCAGATCGCGGGCCTGGTCGGGCTGGCGGTGGCGGTGCTGGCCGCGCGCAGCAATCCCGACGTCGCCGTGGGTGCCGCCCTGGCCGGTCAGGCGGCGGGGATTCAAAGCCAGCTCAACTACTCGCGCGATTTCGAGCGCGAGGCCGACCGGCTCGGGCTGCAACTCCTGCAGCGTTCGGGGTACGACGTGCGCGGCATGGAAAGCTTTTTCGGCCGTCTGCAGAAGTTCGGCCGGCTGTACGAAAACAACGCCCCGGTGTATTTGCGCACCCATCCGCTGACCACCGAACGGCTGGCCGACATCGGCAACCGGATTCAGGGCCTGCACTTCAGGCAGGTGCCCGATTCGCTCGAGTTCCAGCTGGTCAAGGCCAAGCTGCGCGCTGCGGAAGGCAGTGCGCAGGATGCCGTGCTCGAATTTCAGAGCCGGCTCGACGGCCACAAGTTTTCCGGCAGCGAAGGCGCCGTGCGGTACGGCCTGGCCCGTGCGCTGGCCCGGGCCGGCAAGCTGGCCGAGGCCGAACGGCAGGTGGCTGAACTGCGGCGCCTGAAGCTGGGTTTGCCGCTGATCGATACCCTGGCCGCCGAACTGCGCGGCAAGCAGAACGATGCGGCCGGGGCGGTGAATATTCTGCGTGCCGCCTACGCCCGTCATCCCGCCGAGCGCGCCGTGGTCTATGGCCTGATCGAGGCCCTGCTCGATGCACACCAGCCTCCGGCCGCGCTCAAGGTGGCGAATGACGATCTGCTCAATTACTCTGCAGATGCCACGCTGTATGCGTTGCAGGCCAGGACCTATGCCGCCCTCGGCCAGCACCTGCAGCAGCATCGGGCCCAGGCGGAAAACTATGTTCTCGAAGGGCGCCTGGCCGAAGCCATCGAGCAGCTGGAACTGGCGCAGAAGGCCGGCGACGGCAGTTTCTACGAGCAATCGCAGGCCGATGCCCGTCTGCGCGAATTCCGCCAGCAGCTGGTGGAGGAAAAGAAACTCGAGAAGGGCAAGTAAGGGAGGGGAAAGCCAGATTCTTCCCGCGCAGGCATGGCGAGTCGGCACGCCTCTTGCGTGCACCTCGGGCATGCTGCGCATCCTGATCATCGACGAATCCCGCGCCCGGGCGGCTGAACTGTGTTCCGCGCTGGCGATGGCCGGTTATCAGGTTGCCGCAGTGCTGCCCTCGGTGCTTGATCTTACGATGCAAATCGAGGCGATCCGTCCGGATGTGATCCTCATCGAAACCAACTCACCTTCACGCGACACACTGGAAAACCTGGCGGTAACGACGCGCGATATGCCGCGTCCGGTGATCGTCCTGACCCAGGAGCGTGACACCGATGTGATGCGTTCGGCATTCAAGGCCGGCGTGTCGGCCTACGTGGTCGATAACCTTGACCTGGCGCGGCTCAAGCCGATCATCGATGTCGCCATCGTGCGCTTCGAGGAACACCAGCAACTGAAGCAGGAGCTGGCCCAGGCGACGCAGAAACTGTCCGAGCGCAAGCTGGTGGAAAAGGCCAAGGGCATCCTGATGAAAACGCGCGGACTGGATGAAGACGAGGCCTATGTCGCGTTGCGCTCTCTGGCGATGGAGCGTGCCCAGCCACTGGGAAAAATCGCGGCCGACCTGGTGGCGATGGCGAAGTTTCTGCTTTAGCGGGGCGTCGAGAGGCGGCCACCGCATGCCGTGGCTGAATGCCTCGTTACGGTGCAAGACAACTCCCGCCTGTGCTATTGCGGTGCAGCAAATAGTTGCGGTGCGGCGTTCCGCCAACGCCGAGTTTTCTTCGGAGTTCAAGTCATGGCAAGGGTTCTGAAGATTTTTGCAGAGGCTGGCATGTAGGTTGCTTGATGGTTTGCATGTGCGGGATCAATGGCGGTCCGGCACGAACGACAACGGTGTCTGTGGTGTGTCCTGTTTCAGGGGATGCGCGACGGGCGCCGTTTTTTTTGGACTGGATTGGGGAGAGTGGACATGGATAGAACGAATGAGCAGACGTTGCCCGCCGTAACCGCCAGCAGCTCGGTGGCCGAGTCGGCAGAGGCGAGTGGATCGCCCTCGCGGCGCGACTTTCTACGCCACGGCGTCAGTCTGGCCACTGGCGCGGCCTTGATGGGCCTGGTGCCGCCGGGCGTTCGCTCCGGCGCCTGGGCGGCCGGTTCGGATGCGCCGGAGAAGAAAGAAGTGCGCATCGGCTTCATTCCGTTGACCGATTGTTCCTCCGTGGTCATGGCCGCGGTGCAGAAGTTCGACGAGAAGTACGGCATCAAGATCATTCCCTCGAAGGAAGCCTCGTGGGCCGCGGTGCGCGACAAGCTGGTCAATGGCGAACTCGATGCCGCGCATGTGCTCTACGGCCTGGTCTATGGCGTGCAACTGGGTATCGGCGGGCCGAAGAAGGACATGGCGGTACTGATGTCGCTCAACAACAACGGCCAGGCCATTACGCTCTCCAACCAGCTGCGGGACAAGGGCACGACCGATGGCGCATCGCTGGCGAAACTGGTGGCGAAGAAGGAACGCGAATACACCTTCGCCCAGACCTTCCCCACCGGCACCCATGCCATGTGGCTGTATTACTGGCTGGCGGCGCATGGCATCGATCCGTTCAAGGATGTCAAGAACATCGTCGTGCCGCCGCCGCAGATGGTCGCCAACATGCGGGTCGGCAACATGGATGGCTTCTGCGTCGGCGAGCCGTGGAACAACCGCGCCATCATGGACAAGATCGGTTTCACCGCCGTCACCAGCCAGGACATCTGGACCGATCATCCGGAGAAGGTGCTCGGCACCACGGCCGACTTCGTGGCGAAAAATCCGAACACGGCACGCGCCATGACGGCAGCGGTTCTCGATGCAGGCAGGTGGATCGATGCTTCGCTCGCCAATCGCCGTGCGACGGCCGAGACCGTGGCGCAGAAGTCCTACATCAACACCGACATGGAGGTGATTCTCGAGCGGATGCTTGGCCGCTATTCCAATGGCTTGGGCAAGGTCTGGGACGACAAGAATCACATGAAGTTCTTCAACGACGGCGCGGTCAACTTTCCCTATCTGTCGGATGGCATGTGGTTCCTTACCCAGCACAAGCGCTGGGGGTTGTTGAAGAGCGATCCGGATTATCTGGCCGTGGCGAAGAAGGTCAATCGCATCGACATCTACACGCAGGCCGCCGCCGCAGCCAAGGTCGCCTTGCCGAAGAGCGAGATGCGTACGAGCAAGCTGATCGATGGTGTGGTGTGGGATGGAAAAGATCCGAAGAAGTACGCCGCATCCTTCAAGGTGCATGCCTGAGCAACCCGTTGCATGAGAAAGGAGAACGACATGGGCGCCATTGCATTGAAACTGGTCGAAAAGCCTTCTGCCGCCGCAAGCGGCGAGGCCGCTGTGCAGGCCGAGGTCATGGAGCCGGAAATTTCCACGGCCGCCAAGTCTGTTCCCGCTGCCGCGCAAAATGTCGGCGGGGTTCAGCCCGGCGGCAAGCAATCACTGCGCCGCGGTCTCGCTGGCGAGCACCTGGGCGAATTCGCCAAAGCCGTCATTCCGCCGCTTTGCGGCATGGCATTGATGATCGGGCTGTGGGCCCTGGTGGCGTTGAAAAGTGGGGCGATACCCGGCCCGGGCGCGACCTGGGATGCGGCCGGCAAGTTGTTTGCCGATCCGTTCTACAGCAATGGGCCGAATGACCAGGGGATTGGCTGGAACGTGCTCTCCTCGTTGCAGCGGGTCGGCATCGGTTTCGGCTTTGCTGCTCTGGTCGGGATTCCGCTGGGTTTTCTGCTCGGCCGCTTCGCCTTCATGAGCCGCATGCTCGACCCGGTGATCTCGCTGCTGCGCCCGGTTTCCCCTCTGGCCTGGTTGCCGATCGGCCTGCTGGTGTTCAAGCGCGCCGATCCGGCGGCGACGTGGACCATTTTCATCTGCTCGATCTGGCCGATGATCCTCAATACGGCCGAAGGCGTGCGCCGGGTGCCGCAGGATTATCTCAACGTGGCGCGCGTGCTGGCGCTGCCGGAAAGCAAGGTGATGACCAGCATCCTTTTCCCGGCAGTGCTGCCCTACATGCTGACCGGCATTCGGCTCTCGATCGGCACTGCCTGGCTGGTGATCGTTGCCGCGGAAATGCTCACCGGTGGCGTCGGCATCGGCTTCTGGGTATGGGATGAATGGAACAACCTCAAGGTCGAGCACATCATCGTCGCCATCTTCGTCATCGGCATCGTCGGCCTGCTACTCGAGCAGATGCTGCTGTTGCTGGCCAAACGGTTCAGTTACGAATCGCGCTAAGGGGAGAACGAAATGAAACCATTGGTCAAAGTTGAAAACGTCGAACAGACGTTCGTTACCAGGCAGGGGCGCTTCACAGCGTTGCAGAACATCAATCTGGATGTTTTCGAAGGTGAAGTGGTGACCCTGATCGGGCATTCGGGCTGTGGCAAATCGACCCTGCTCAACCTGCTGGCCGGCCTGACGCGGCCCACCCATGGAGTACTGCTTTGCGATAACCGCGAAATCGCCGGCCCGGCGCCGGAACGCGCCGTGGTATTCCAGAATCATTCCCTGCTGCCTTGGATGACCTGCTTCGAGAACGTGATGCTGGCGGTCGAGCGTGTCTTCGGGCGCAAGGAACGCAAGGCGAAACTCGAGGCGCGGGTGATTGCGGCGCTCGAAATGGTGCATATGGGCCACGCCCGGAACAACTATCCGCACGAGATTTCCGGCGGCATGAAACAGCGCGTCGGGATTGCCCGGGCCTTCGCTATGGAACCACGGATCCTGTTAATGGATGAGCCCTTCGGTGCGCTCGATGCCTTGACCCGCGCCAGCCTGCAGGATGAACTCAATGGTGTGCTGGCCAAGACCGGCGCCACGGTGGTGATGGTGACGCACGATGTCGATGAGGCCGTGCTGCTCTCCGATCGCATCGTGATGCTGACCAACGGCCCGGCGGCGACCATCGGCGAAATCCTCGCGGTCGATCTGCCGCGGCCCCGCGACCGGCTGGAACTGGCCCACGACCCCCGCTTCGCGGCCTGCCGCGCGTCGGTATTCGAGTTCCTCTATCGCAAACAGCTGAAACAGGCGGCGTAAGCGCGCAGCCCCGATCAATTTCATTGTTCATTTCTGGAGAGATCATCATGTCACGTCATTCATCCCTCGTTGGATCCCCTCTGATACCGATCGCGGCGCTAGCGCTGCTCGCCTTGCCGGCACAGGCCGCGGAAAATTTCGGCGATGCCCTGACCGGCGGCAAGGCCTGGCTCGACGCGCGCTACCGCTACGAGAGCGTGAGCGAGGAGAATGCAAAGAAGGCGGCCAACGCCTCGACCCTGCGCCTGCGTTTCGGCTACCAGACCGGTGAATACCATGGCTTTGGCGCCCTGCTCGAAGCCGAGCACCTGAGCACCCTGGGCGCCGACAACTACAACAGCACGACCAACCGCAAGACGGCTTATTCCACCATCGCCGATCCGGAATTTTCCGAAATCAACCAGGGCTATCTCAGCTACAGCGGGATAAGCGATACCCAGTTGAAATATGGCCGTCAGCGCATCGTGCTCGACAACCATCGCTTCATCGGCAATGTCGGCTGGCGGCAGAACGAGCAGACCTTCGACGCCTTCACCGTGGTCAACAAATCCCTGCCCGGCACCACGCTTACCGCCGGCTACATCCACAACGTCAACCGGGTGTTCAGCGACCAGAGCAAATTACCCGTCGCGACCTTTGCCAATGTCGGCAATGCCCACATGAAGTCCCCGATTCTCAATGTCAGCTACAAAGGCTGGAGCGCCGGTGAAGTCGTTGGCTATGGGTATCTGCTCGACTATGCCGATTTTGCCACCAGCTCGACGCAGACCTGGGGTCTGCGCTTTACCGGCGAGCGTGCCCTGGCCAACGGATTGAAACTGCTCTACACCGCCGAGTATGCGACCCAGTCGGACTATAAAAGCAACCCGGCGAATTACCGGGTCGACTACGGTTTCCTTGAAGGCGGGCTGGGCAAGGGCGTGCACAGTCTGAAACTCGGCTACGAGCGGTTGGAAGGCAACGGCACGAAAAGTTTCCAGACCCCGCTGGCCACCCTGCATGCCTTCAACGGTTGGGCGGATATCTTCCTGGCGACGCCGGCCACCGGACTGGAAGATGCGTATCTGGCCGCCGGCACGGCGCTGTACGGGGTCAAGCTGGCGGCGATCTACCACGACTACCGTGCCGACCAGGGCAATGCGCGCTATGGCTCGGAATGGGATTTGCAGGCCACCAGGGCTATCGACAAGAACTGTCTGGTCGGGGTCAAGTACGCGACCTACAACGCCAAAACCTTCGCGGCCGATACCGACAAGTTCTGGCTCTGGGCCGAGGCGAAGTTCTGACGATGCGGGTGACGCGCCATCGAGGTGCGTTGCCCGGACCACTGCGCTATTGCAGTGCATCATAGGCTGGCGCTTGCCGTGGTGCGAGAGCCGACTTTTTATGCAACGTATTGTTCTGGAAGTACTTTCTCCTGTTGGCGTAGGGCTGGCATGCGATCTGCTAAATGCGGTCACATACCCCATTGAATGGGGCGACACCTTGCACAATCAGGAGAATTCATGGACAAGAAATCCTTCCTGCAGTCCGGGCATATGCCCACCCTGCTCGCCGCTTTCCTTTACTTCGATCTGGCCTTCATGGTCTGGGTGATCCTCGGCCCGCTGGCGGTGCAGATATCTGCTGACTTGCAGCTCACGCATGCGCAGAAAGGCCTGATGGTCGCCCTTCCGGTGCTGGCGGGCGCCATCCTGCGGGTCGTCATGGGACTGCTGGTCGATCACCTGAAGCCGAAGCTGAGCGGAGCGATCGGCCAGGTGATCGTCATGGCGGCATTGTTTTATGCGTGGCAATTCGGCGTGCATAGCTTTCAGGGCACCCTGATCCTGGGGCTGTTTCTGGGCGTGGCCGGGGCTTCGTTCGCGGTGGCCTTGCCGTTGGCCTCGCGCTGGTATCCGGCGGAACACCAGGGCACGGCGCTGGGCATTGCCGGCGCCGGCAATTCGGGCACCGCGCTGGCCGCCTTGCTGGCGCCCAGCCTGGCGGCAACCTATGGCTGGAGCAATGTGTTCGGCATCATGCTGATTCCCCTGGCGATCGTGTTCGTCATCTATCTGGTGCTGGCCAAGGATGCGCCGGAATGTCCGCCACCCAAGCGACTGGTCGAATATCTGGCCGTACTCAAGGACAAGGATGCCTGGTGGTTCATGTTTTTCTATGCCGTCACTTTCGGGGGCTTCGTCGGCCTCGCCTCGTCGCTGACCATCTATTTCAATACCCAATATGAACTCGATGCGAAAACAGCGGGCTTCTTCACCGCCGCCTGCGTCTTCGCCGGCTCGCTGGTGCGCCCCATCGGCGGCAACGTTGCCGACCGCATCGGTGGCATCAAGAGCCTGACCGCAATGTACGTCGTGGCGGCCACGGCGCTGGCTCTGGTCAGCAGCAATCTGTCCAGCAACTATGCCGCACTGGCTGTCTTCGTAGTGGCGATGCTGGCGCTCGGAATGGGCAACGGCGCAGTGTTTCAACTGGTGCCGCAACGCTTTCGCAAGGAGATCGGGGTGATGACCGGGCTGGTCGGCATGGCCGGCGGTATCGGTGGTTTCTGGCTGGCTTCGTCGCTGGGCTATTCGCGTCAGCTCACCGGCAGTTACCAGGCTGGATTCCTGATTTTCTCGGCACTGGCCATTGCCGCATTGATCGGCCTTACCGCGGTCAAGACCCGCTGGCGCACGACCTGGGGCGCGGCACACATGACGACCGCTCGTATCTGAGTGCATCTGGAAAATGAGTGTCTTGCAGATCGATATCGCCCACTCGACGCTGACCGGATTGCGCAGTCGCAACGAGGACTATGTCGGCGCGGTGGCGCCGGAGGGGAGCGAACTCGCTGCCAAGGGCATGCTGCTGGCGGTGGCCGATGGCGTCGGCGGACACGCCCAGGGACGCGAGGCGGCCGAATATGCGGTGCGCAATCTGCTGGGCGACTACTACGCCACGCCCGAAACCTGGAGCGTCGCCAAGTCGTTCGATACCGTGCTGATCGCCATCAACCGCTGGCTGCTGGCGACCGCGCGCCGCAGCCGCGAATACGCCGGCATGGCCACCACGCTGACGGCCCTGGTGCTGCGCGGCAGCCGCTACCACGTCGCGCATGTCGGCGATTCGCGGGCCTACCTGTGGCGCGGAGGCAAGCTGACCCAGTTGACCGAGGACCATACCTGGCCTCATCCCGAACTGAACAATGTGTTGCGCCGCGCGCTCGGCCTCGATCAGCATCTGGTGGTCGATCATGCCGATGGCGAGCTGGCGGCCGATGACCGGTTCGTGCTGGTGACCGACGGCGTCTGGGGCGCGCTGGGCGATGCCGGCATGAACAAGCTGCTCGCGCGTCACGCTACGGCGGAAGCGGCGGCGGATGCCCTGGCACTGGAAGCCGTGCGGCAGGGGGCGAGCGATAACTGCACCGCGCTGGTGGCGCAGGTGCTGACCGTGCCGCAGGCCGATCTGCGCGACTGGCTCGATGGCGCGCAAAAACTGCCTCTGCCGCCGCCGCTCAAGCCAGGCGACGAAATCGATGGCCTGCGGGTGATCGAGCTGTTGCATGAATCGCGCTTGACCCTGCTCTACAAGATGGCCCTGGGGAATGAGATCCTGGTGCTGAAGACGCTGCGCCCCGAGGCCGGCGACACTGAATCGATCGCGGCGCTGGTGCACGAAGAATGGCTCGCGCGGCGCGTGCTTGCCCCCTGTTTCCCGCAGGTGATCAGTCATCCCTCGCGTTCCCGGCTGTACTACCTGATGACCTGGCATGAAGGCGAATCGCTCAAGGCGCGGCTAGCGCGCGGGCATCGCTTCGGTATCGATGAAGTAACGGCGATCGGCTTGCGCCTGCTCAAGGGTGTCGGCCTGCTCCACCAGCTTGGCATCGTGCATCGTGACATCAAGCCGGACAACGTCCAGCTCGGCACTCAGGGGCAGGTGACGATCCTCGACCTCGGGGTGGCTGCCAGCGATGGCGACCAGCTGCGCGAAATCAACAATCCGGGCACACCGTCCTACATGGCACCGGAATTGTTCGCCGGCAGTGCTGCCAATATCGGCAGCGACCTGTATGCCTGTGGAGTGACGCTTTACGAATTGTTGACCCGCAAGTATCCCTATGGCGAGATCGAACCTTTCCAGAAGCCGCGGTTTACCCAGCCGGTTCCCCCTTCGCGGTATCGGCCGGATATTCCGGCCTGGCTGGAGGCGGTGGTGCTCAAGGCGTGCGTGCGCGAGCCGCGAGAGCGGTTCGAGACGGCCGAGGAATTTGCCCTGGCCCTCGAACGTGGCGCCTACCGGCCGCTGGCTTCGCCACGCCATGTGCCCCTGATGGCGCGGCGGCCCGAACTGGTGCTGAAGGTTTTGCTGGCCATTTCGGTGTTGCTCAACCTGGTGCTCGTTTTCTGGGCATCGAAACGATGAATCGTTCCATTTCGGGGCATGGCGGCGAACAGGCACCGTTACAGTGCGCAGATGCCGGGGAGCGATTCGGACTTTTCTGTATATCGACATAGGAATCAATAGGTTGGATATGTGAAGGCAGGCAAGTTGGTAGGCACAGGGCTTGCTCATGAATAACTTGAACGTGGTACTGGCAGGAGAATGAAAATGAAGAAACAGAAACTGGTCGTTGTTGGCAATGGCATGGCCGGGATCCGCACCGTCGAGGAGTTGTTGAAGCTGGCGCCCGACCTTTACGAGATCACGGTGTTTGGCGCCGAGCCACATCCCAATTACAACCGCATCCTGCTCTCGCCGGTGCTGGCCGGCGAGATGACGCTGGCCGATATCGTGCTCAACGACCGCGCCTGGTACGCCGACAACGGCATCACCCTGCACACCGGTAAAAAGGTGACCCGGATCGACCGGATCAAGCGCAAGGTGATCGCCGATGACGGCGACGGGGCGCCGCTCGAGGCCGCCTACGATCGCCTGTTGCTGGCGACCGGCTCCCTGCCTTTCATGTTGCCGGTGCCGGGCAACGATCTGTCTGGCGTGATCGCCTATCGCGACATCGCCGATACCGAGGCGATGATCGCCGCCGCGGCCAGCCATCGTCATGCGGTTGTCATCGGCGCGGGTCTGCTCGGGCTGGAAGCCGCCAACGGCCTCAGGTTGCGCGGCATGGATGTGACCGTGGTGCATATCAGCGACTGGATCATGGAGCGTCAGCTCGACCAGACGGCGGCCGACATGCTGCAAGCCTCGCTGGAGGCGAAAGGACTGAAATTTCTGCTCGCCAAACAGACCGAGATGCTGCTCGCCGCGTCTTCGGGCCGGGTCGGCGCGGTGCGTTTCAAGGATGGCTCGGAAATTCCCGCCGACCTGGTGGTGATGGCAGCCGGCATCCGGCCCAGCACGGCACTGGCCGAATCGGCCGGACTTCACTGCCAGCGCGGGATCGTCGTTTCCGACACCTTGCAGACTTTCGATCCGCGCATCTATGCCGTCGGCGAATGCGCGGCGCACCGCGGCACGGCGTATGGCCTGGTGGCGCCGCTATTCGAGCAGGCCAAGGTGTGCGCCAATCATCTGGCGCAGATGGGCATCGGGCGCTATCAGGGGTCGGTGACCTCGACCAAGCTCAAGGTGACCGGGGTCGATGTTTTTTCCGCGGGCAATTTCACCGGCGGCGACGGGACCGAGGACATTGTGCTACACGACAGGAATGGCGGCATCTACAAGCGCCTGGTGATCGAAAAGGATCGCTTGGTCGGTGCCGTGCTGTATGGCGATACCGGCGATGGCGGCTGGTATTTCCAGTTGCTCAAGGAAGGCCGCGATGTCAGCGCGATGCGCGATCACCTGATGTTCGGCGACGCCTTCGCCAACAATCATGTTGGTGACACCGGTCATGCCGGGCAGTCGAAGGCAGCGGCGATGGCCGACGAGGCCGAGGTCTGCGGCTGCAACGGGGTCTGCAAGGGAACCATCGTCAAGGCCATTCGCGAACAAGGGCTGTTCTCTCTGGAGGAAGTCAGGAAGCACACCAAGGCTTCATCTTCCTGTGGCTCCTGTACCGGCCTGGTCGAACAGATTCTCGCCTCGACCCTGGGTGGCGCCTATCAGGTCAGCGACCGCACCACCAAGCCGGTCTGTGGCTGCACCGAGCTCAATCATGGGGAAGTGCGCGAGGCGATCCGCAGCCAGAAACTGCTCTCGCTCGGCGCGGTCTTCGATGCGCTGGCCTGGCGCACGCCCGATGGCTGCGCCACCTGCCGCCCGGCGCTCAACTACTACCTGATTTCGACCTGGCCGCACGAGGCGGAAGATGATCCGCAATCACGCTTCATCAACGAGCGGGCGCATGCCAACATCCAGAAAGACGGCACCTACAGCGTGGTGCCGCGCATGTGGGGCGGACTGACCACGCCGGACGAGTTGCGCCGCATCGCCGACGTGGCCGAGAAATATCATGTGCCGACGGTCAAGGTGACCGGTGGCCAGCGCATCGATCTGCTCGGCATCAGGAAGGAAGACCTGCCGGCGGTATGGAAGGATCTGGGCATGCCTTCCGGGCATGCCTATGGCAAGAGCATCCGCACGGTGAAGACCTGCGTCGGCACCGAGCATTGCCGCTTCGGCACGCAGCAATCGATGGCGATGGGCGTCGAGCTGGAGAAAATGCTGTTCGGCATGTGGTCGCCGCACAAGGTGAAACTGGCGGTCTCGGGTTGTCCGCGCAACTGTGCGGAATCGGGCATCAAGGATATTGGCGTGATCGGGGTCGACTCCGGCTGGGAGCTTTATGTCGCCGGCAATGGCGGGATCAAGACCGAAGTGGCCCAGTTCCTGTGCAAGGTGACGACGCGGGAGGAAGTGCTGGAATATTCCGCCGCCTTCCTGCAGATCTACCGCGAGGAAGGCTGGTACCTGGAGCGCACCGTGCATTTCGTGCAGCGCGTCGGCCTCGATTACGTGAAGCAGAAAGTGGTCGAGGACGCGAACAACCGGCATGCCCTGCAGCAGCGCCTGCTGTATGCCCTGCAAGGAATTGCCGACCCGTGGCTGGAACGGACGCAAGGCGAGGTGCCGCCCCGCCTGAGTGCCGAGTTCACCCCGTTGCCGGTGCCGGTCGAGACCGTCGAATTTGCCACGGGAGGACGCCATGAGCAACTGGCATAAAGTGTGTCTGCTTGAAGAGATTCCCGTGCGCGGCAGCCGTGTCGTGCCCCACGCTGAAGGCAGCATTGCCGTCTTCAGAACCGCGGACGATGCCGTGTTTGCCCTGCGCGACGCTTGTCCGCACAAAGGCGGACCGCTGTCGCAGGGGATCGTGCATGGCCACCGCGTGACCTGTCCGCTGCATGGCTGGAATCTCGAACTCAGCAGCGGCGAAGCGGCCGCGCCCGACATCGGTTGCACGCGCCGCTATCCGGCACGCGTCGAGGATGGCGTGGTGTTGCTCGAACTCTGAGCACGGGGCACTGATGGGCGCTGTGGAAACCCTCCCCCTGGTGCAGGAGACGCGCAGTACCTGCCCTTATTGCGGCACGGGTTGTGGCGTCATCATCGAAACAGTCGGCGTTGGCACGCCCTGCGTACCCGGGATGCCGCTTCGCGGGCAGGTAACGGCGAAGATCATCAATGTGCGCGGCGATCCGCAGCATCCGGCCAATTTCGGTCGCCTGTGCAGCAAGGGCGCGAGCCTGCACCTGACCACCAGCCGCAACGGCCGGGCCCTGGTGCCGGAATACCGGGCCACACGCGCCGTGCCGCGAACGCCGACTTCCTGGGATGTCGCGCTCGACGCGGCCGCGACCCGCTTTGCCGCGATCATCCAGGCCCATGGCCCGGATGCCGTGGCCTTCTACATTTCCGGCCAGTTGCTGACCGAGGATTATTACGTCTTCAACAAGCTGGCGCGGGCGCTGGTCGGCACCAACAACATCGATTCCAATTCGCGGTTGTGCATGTCCTCGGCGGTTGCCGGCTACAAGGCGACGCTCGGCGCCGATGCCGTGCCCTGCAGCTACGAAGACATCGACCTGGCCGATCTGTTCCTGCTCGCCGGCAGCAACACGGCCTGGGCGCACCCGATCATCTTTCGCCGCATCGAGGATGCCAAGGCCAAGAATCCAGCGCTGAAGATCATCGTCGTTGACCCGCGCCGCACCGACACGGCGGCAATGGCCGACCTGCACCTGGCACTCAAACCGGGCACCGATGCCGTGCTCTACAGCGCGATGCTGCATGTGTTGCTGTGGGAAGACCTGATCGACGAGGCCTTCATCGCCGCGCACAGCAGTGGATTTCCCGCCTTGCGCGCCCAGTTGCGCGAGCTCACGCCGGGCGCGGCGGCCGCCGTCTGCGGTGTCGCGGCGGAGGACATCGTCAAGGCCGCGCGCTGGTTCGGTCAGGCCAGGGCCCCGCTGTCGATGTGGTGCCAGGGGCTGAATCAATCGGCCCATGGCACGGCCAACAACGCCGCCCTGATTCATCTGCACCTGGCCACTGGAACCATTGGTCGTCCCGGCATGGGCCCCTTCTCGCTCACCGGCCAGCCCAACGCGATGGGTGGCCGCGAGGTCGGCGCGATGGCCAATCTGTTGCCCGGCCATCGTGATCTGGCGAGCCCCGCCGATCGCGAGGAACTCGCCCGGCTGTGGGCTGTGCCGTCCGTCCCCGAGCGGCCCGGCAAGACCGCCGTCGAACTGTTCGATGCGCTGCACGAGGGGACGATCAAGGCGGTGTGGATCGCCTGCACCAATCCCGCGCATTCGCTGCCCGACCAGACGCGGGTGCGCGCCGCGCTGGAAAAAGCTGAATTCGTCGTGCTCCAGGAGTCTTACCGCGACACCGAAACGGCGCCCTTCGCCGACCTGCTGCTGCCGGCCGCAAGCTGGGGCGAGAAGGAGGGCACGGTGACCAATTCCGAGCGCCGCATCTCGCGCGTGCGGGCTGCCGTGGCGCCACCGGGCGAGGCTCGGCCGGATTGGGAAATCGCCGCCGAGTTCGCCCGTCGCCTGGGTGAAAAACTCGGCGCTGGCGAGACGGCGAAACGCCTGTTCGCGTTCGCCGCGCCGGCCGATATTTTCGTCGAACATGCCAAACTCACCCAGGGCCGCGATCTCGACATCGGCGGTCTCGGCTACCCGCTGCTGGAACAGTGCGGCCCGCAGCAATGGCCGTTTCCGCAGGGTGCACAGCAGGGCACGAGCCGCCTCTATGCCGATCACCGCTTCGCCACCGCCGATGGCCGCGCCCGTTTCGTGCCGCTCGATTTCGCGCTGACGGCCGAGGCCACCGATGCGCGTCATCCGTTGCTGCTGACCACCGGCCGCCTGCGCGACCAGTGGCATGGCATGAGCCGCACCGGCCGTGCCGTCCGCCTCGCCGCGCATGAACCGACTCCGCGTCTGCTGCTTCACGCCGCGGACCTCGCGCGTCGCGGATTCAAAGTCGGCGATCTGGCGCGCATCACCAGCCGGCGCGGCAGCATCGTGCTGCCGGTCGCGGTGAGCGAGGAGATGAAACCGGGCCAGGCCTTTGCCGCCATGCACTGGGGCGGGCGTTCGCTTTCCCATGCCGGCGCCAACCAGTTGATGCCAAAGGCATTCGATCCGGTCTCCCGCCAGCCGGAGCTGAAGGCCGCCGCGATTCGCATCGAGCGCGCCGAACTGCCGCATCGCCTGTTCCTTTTGCGCGCTGCCGAATCAGCCTCGGCCGAGGAACAGGTGCTCGATTTTCGTGAACGGCTCGCCAGATTCCTGCCCGGCCTCGACTATGCCGCGCTGACCCTGGGCGGTCGCGATCATCCTTTCGTCATGTTTTCGGCGGCCAGCGCAATGCCGTTCGCGGAGGACATGCTCGAAGCCCTGATAGCCGCAGTCGAACTGGAAGAGAGTACTGTTTATCGCGACCCGCGGCGCGCCATCGTCAAGCGGGCGAAGATCGCGGCCGGCGACGATCGCCTGCTTGGCATCCTGTTTTCCGGCGAGACTCTGGCGGCCGACTGGCTACGTGAGTTGATGGCCAGCGGCCAGCCGGTCGGTGAATTGCGGCGCTACCTGTTCGCACCGACCGCCACACCACCGCAAGCACTGAAACCGGCCGGACGCACGGTGTGCAACTGCTTTGGCGTGAGCGAAACCGAGATTGGTGCGCTTTACCGGCAGGGGCTTGATCTCGCCGCCGTCCAGGCGCGGCTCAAATGCGGCACCTCCTGCGGCTCCTGTTTGCCGGAGCTGCGGCGGATGCAGGCGGCGGTCGGCGCGACCGTGGCTCCTGACTGAACCGGAGCGCGGCCCGCTGGCGCGGCCGGGGCCCGGTCGCCGAGACTGCCGGCTTGAAATCGCCTGTCTGATCCCCCATATTCGCCTCCTCAAGTTTTTTGTTCACTTCAGGGGGTTCCATGACCGCACCAACCATATCCGATGCTTCCCGCGAGACACTCGGCTTTCAGACCGAGGTCAAGCAACTGTTGCATTTGATGATCCACTCGCTGTATTCCAATCGCGAGATATTCTTGCGCGAGCTGATTTCCAACGCCGCCGATGCCTGCGACAAACTGCGGTTCGAGTCGCTCGGCGAGCCGGGTCTGCTGGAAGGCGAGGGCGAACTAAAGATCCGGGTCGACTACGATCAGATGGCGCGCAGCCTCACCATCAGCGACAACGGCATCGGCATGAGCCGCGAGGAGGCGATCACGCACCTGGGCACCATCGCCAAGTCGGGCACCCGTGAATTCTTCTCCCGGCTCACCGGCGACCAGCAAAAGGATGCCGGGTTGATCGGCCAGTTCGGCGTCGGCTTTTATTCCTCGTTCATCGTCGCCGACCGGGTCACGGTGCTCTCCCGCCGCGCCGGTCTGCCGGCCGACCAGGCGGTGCGCTGGGAATCGGATGGCAGCGGTGAATTCACCGTGGAGCCGGTGAGCAAGCCTGATCGCGGCACGCAGATCACCCTGCATCTGCGTCAAGGCGAGGACGATCTGCTCTCCGGCCACAAGCTGCGTTCGATCATCCACACCTATTCCGACCATATCCTGCAGCCGATCCTGATGCCGAAGGAAGAATGGGACAAGGACAAGGGCGAACAGGTCAAGGGTGGGGAGGAGGAAACCGTGAACCAGGCTTCGGCCATCTGGGCGCGGCCGAAGAGCGAGATCGGCACGGAGGAATACCAGGAGTTCTACACCCATGTCGCTCACGATTTCGAGCCGCCGCTGGCCTGGGCGCATGCCCGCGTCGAGGGCAAGACGGAATACACGCAACTGCTCTACATTCCGGCGCATGCGCCGTTCGACCTGTGGGACCGCACCACCCGTCACGGCGTCAAGCTGTATGTCCGCCGCGTGTTCATCATGGACGATGCCGAGCAATTGCTGCCGGTATATCTGCGCTTCGTGCGCGGCATCGTCGACTCCAGCGATCTGCCGCTCAATGTCTCGCGCGAGATTTTGCAGGAATCGAAGGACATCGAGGCGATCCGCAAGGGCTGCACGGCGAAGATTCTCGGCCTGCTCGCCGATCTGGCCAATAGCAGTGAGGACGGTGACAAGGGAAAGTACGCCAAGTTCTGGAGCGAGTTCGGCAATGTGCTGAAAGAGGGAGTCGGCGAGGATTTCGCCAACCGGGAAAAAATCGCCGCGCTGCTGCGGTTTGCCTCGACGCACGGCGATACGCCCGAGCAGGCCGTGTCTTTGGCCGACTACATCGGCCGCATGAAACCGGAGCAGGAAAAAATCTACTACGTCACCGCCGATACCTTCAACGCGGCGAAGAACAGCCCGCACCTGGAAGTGTTCCGCAAGAAGGGCATCGAGGTGCTGCTGCTCGCCGACCGCGTCGATGAGTGGGTGGTCTCCCATCTGACCGAATTCGAAGGCAAGCCGCTGGTCTCGGTCGCCCGTGGCGGGCTCGATCTGGGCAAGCTTGAAGATGCCGCCGAGAAAGAGGCGCAGACCGCCGTGGCCGACGAGTTCAAGCCGCTGATCGAAAAAATCGCCACGGCGCTGGGTGAGCGGGTGAAGGAAGTCAGGCTGACGCAGCGGCTGACCGATTCGCCGGCCTGCCTGGTGGCGGACGAAGCGGCGATCTCGGGCAATCTGGCGCGCATGCTCAAGGCGGCCGGACAGGCCGTTCCGCTGGCCCGGCCGATCCTCGAGATCAATCCGCAGCATCCGGTAGTGCAGCGCCTGAAAAACGAGGAAGCGCATTTCGACGACTGGGCGGCGGTACTCTTCGATCAGGCGCTACTCGCTGAGGGTGGCCAGCTTGACGACCCGGCCACCTTCGTCAAGCGGATGAACCAGTTGCTGCTGGAAATGCGCGGTCGTTGAGCCTGGTCGGCCGTTTAGGCGGAAAGGGCAGGCGTCATTCCGGCGCCGGCGGACGCCGCGCCGTGCGTCCTTTTGCGGGATGGTCCGTGCTGGAGGGGGACCTGGCCTCAGGGCTGGGTGGTGGCACGGGGGTGGGTCTGCGTTCGCGTGTGATGCCTGTGGCTGGCCTTTTTCCTCGACTTCTTCGGGTTTTCTGCTTTGAGGCAGGCTTTCAGTTGCTTGCCGTTTTTGCCCTTGCAGATTTCCTTGGCGCGCTCGATCGCCTCGCAATGCGCCGGATCCTCGGCCTTGCTGCAGTCGATCGGCGGCATCAGGGCGTCGAAACAGACGCGTTTCTCGGCGCCGCGCTTGTCGGCACAAGCGACGAGGGCTGTCTGCCGTGCTTCGCAGCGTAGCGGATCGCGCGCTTGGGCGCACCCTGCGCTGGCCGGCTCCTGGGCCAAGCTGGACAGACTGATGAATGAACAGAGGACGAAGGGCAGCCAAGGTTTCATGTGCGTCTCCGGCAATCGGACTTCGGGGAGGGCATCATACCGTGCGCCGGCCTTGCGCTTCTCCATTGAATACGGGGGAGATTGTCGGCTATAGTGCGCCGTGTCACCAGCACCGACTTTTTGTCATGCATCGAGGCGTTGCCCAGAAAGAAGCTCCGGAACACAGCCTCACCTTGCCCGAGGTGGTCGATGCGCTCGTCGCCGATGGACTGATCGATGCCGCACCAGCCGCGATATTCAAGCAGGAGCGGCGCTACTTCATGGCCGATGTCCATCCGCTGGTGGTGATAGCCGAGCAACGCTGGAAGTCGCTGCAACCACCGCACCGGGTGCTCGATCTGGACAGCCTGACGCAATGGCTGGCGAAATGGTCGGGACTCGATTACCTGCACATCGATCCGCTGAAGATCAACTTCGCGGCGGTGACCGAGGTGATGAGCAACACCTATGCCACGCGCTTCCGCATCCTGCCGGTGGACGTCAAGCCCCATGAAATCATGATCGCCACGGCCGAGCCTTTCCAGCGTGCCTGGGAAGCGGAGATGGCGCCGATCCTGAAGAAGCCGATCCGCCGCGTGATCAGCAATCCGCAGGACATTGCGCGGTATCAGGTGGAGTTTTACAACCTGGCCAAGTCGATCAAGGGGGCGCTGGGCAAGGGTGACGTGACCGGTGGCGGATCGAATTTCGAACAACTGGTCGATTTGTCCAAGAGCAACAAACAGTTCGATGCCAACGACCAGCATATCGTGCGCATCGTCGATTGGCTGTGGCAGTACGCCTTCGAGCAACGCGCCTCGGACATCCATGTCGAGCCACGCCGCGACTTGGGCATCGTACGCTTTCGCATCGACGGCGTGCTGCATCAGGTGTACCAGATTCCGATGACGGTGCTCAATGCGATGACCAGCCGGATCAAGATTCTCGGTCGCATGGACGTGGTCGAGAAGCGCCGCCCGCAGGACGGCCGGATCAAGACCCGCATGCCAGACGGCCAGGCGGTGGAACTGCGTCTGGCCACCTTGCCCACGGCCTTCGGCGAAAAACTGGTGATGCGGATTTTCGACCCGGATGTTCTGGTGCGCGACTTTTCGGAACTCGGTTTCGCCGCCGAGGAAGAAGCCCTGTGGAACCAGATGGCTTCCAATCCCAATGGCATCATCCTGGTCACGGGGCCGACCGGCAGCGGCAAGACGGTGACCCTGTATTCAACGCTCAAGCGCCTGGCGACACCGGAAGTCAATGTGTGCACGCTGGAAGACCCGATCGAAATGATCGAGCCGAGCTTCAATCAGGTGCAGGTTCTGCCCGATATCGGCATGGGCTTTGCCGAAGGCATCCGGGCGCTGATGCGGCAGGATCCGGACATCATCATGGTTGGCGAGATCCGCGATCTGGAAACCGCCGACATGGCGATCCAGGCGGCGCTGACCGGACATCTGGTGTTGTCCACGTTGCATACCAACGATGCGCCGTCGGCCATGACCCGCCTGATCGATCTCGGCGTGGCGCCCTATCTGCTCTCATCGACGGTGATTGGCGTCATGGCCCAGCGTCTGGTGCGTACGCTGTGCCCGAGCTGCAAGCAGCCGGGCGGCATGCGCGCCGAGGACGAACTGGCGTGGAACGCGCTGGTCGCGCCGTGGAAAGCCAGCAAACCGGTGCAGCTCTATCGTCCGGCCGGTTGCTTGGACTGCCGCATGACCGGTTATCGGGGGCGGATTGGAATTTATGAGATCATGCCGCTGTCGCCCGAACTAAAGCGCTTGGTGGGGAGCAAGGCCGAACTCGACCGGCTGCGCGAACAGGCGATGCGCGAGGGCATGAAATCGTTGCGTATTGCCGGAGCGAAAAAAGTGGCGGCGGGGCTCACCACCATCGAGGAAATCCTCAAGGTCGCACCCCCTGCCGTGAGGATCGAGTGAAAATAAAACATTAAGCAGCGGGATCAGGAGGAACCATGGCAGTCGAGCTCTATAACGATGGAAAGCATATTTGCCTGGCTTTTTACGATCTGGTCGATGAGGAGCACGACCACGCGGTGCAGGCCAACCAGTTCCTGGTCGTCGATAGCGGCCACGGCGCGCTGATCGATCCCGGCGGCAACATGACCTACAACGCGCTGTTGATGGCGATGCAGAAATACGCCTCCTCGCGCACCCTCGACTACATCCTCGCCTCGCATGCCGATCCGGACATCATCGCCTCGGTCAACAAGTGGTTCATCGCCTCGCCCTGCAAGGTGCTGATCTCGAAGTTGTGGACGCGTTTCGTGCCGCACTTCACCACCGGCCGCGATATCACCGGCCGCATCGAGGGTATTCCCGACGAGGGCATGAAGATTCCTCTCGGCAACAGTCACCTCGTCGCTCTTCCCGCCCACTTCATGCACTCCGAGGGAAATTTCCAGTTCTACGATCCGCTGACGAAGATCCTCTTCTCTGGCGATCTCGGCGTCTCGCTGGTCGAGCACAGCGAGGCGGAAAAGCCGGTGACCGATTTTGCCGCCCACATCCCGAAGATGGCCGGATTTCACCGCCGCTACATGATTTCCAACAAGGTGACGCGCTTCTGGGCACAGATGGTGCGTGGCCTGGACATCGAGCAGATCGTGCCGCAGCACGGCCAGCGCTTCGTTGGCAAGGCGATGTGCGCGCAACTCATCGACTGGATCGAACGCGAGCCCTGCGGCGTCGATCTGATTACCCAGGACGTGTATCGCGTGCCTGGCTGATCGAGTCAATACGTTCTGCCACCCTTGCCATAAAACGGCGGCCAGCGGCCGACAAGGTTTTCCAATAGAGTCAGTTCGGCGTCGGTATGATTGAGAACGCCGGCCGGCACCATGGCGTGGGGCATGTTCGCATCGTTGTAGATGTAGAGCGGATGTTCGTGGTGAGTAGTGCTGTACGCAGCTGGTTCTTGCGGTGCAATGTCGGGGGTCAGTTCGACGCTACCGTAACAGAGGCAGAAGTAGGTGCGTGCGCCACTTCCGGTGCCTTCATCTTCGATGTAACAACCGGTGCCGCGAATGCCGATGGTGGCGGTGGTGACGCGGATGGTACGCGGCCCCTTGCCAAAGACCGAGAGAATCTTTCCGGTGATGACGCGCATCAGGTGTGCGGTGGCCGCAGTACCGAAAGTGACCACCGAATTTTCACGTTGCAGGAACGCATCCTGGCCGATGACGTAAATCGCTTCGGCGCCCTGACCGGTGACAACCGTATTGCCCGGACGAATGATCTGGTCCTGCTGCGCGGTGACGCCATCGATTTTTACTTCCCCGCGTAACTTGCGCAGTCCCGGTTTTATCGGTGCGTTACCGGCCGCCAATACTTCGCGGATCAGGCCGGAAATACCCGCCGGACCGTATAGGCCGAGGGCAGCGAAAGTCTTGAGCAATGTGCGGCGAGGGTTCATGGTGGTTCTCCCAACATGCTGTGTGTGCATTGTGTCGATCCGGCTGGCGACCCGATGGGCGGTGTCCAGTGGGCTGCTCTGTTGCCGGAGCACCGGCAACTTTACCTGCTTCGCACTATCTCCCGGTCGCTTGGGGAACTTTACTGTGTTACAAGCTGCGACAGATGCGTTCGAGATAGCGTTCTGCATCCAGCGGCTGCCGATCGCGCTGGGCCTGCCAGAGCGTTTCGGCGAGGGCGTCGATGACGGTGTGCAGCGCCGCGTGACGCGAGTCGCGCTGGTTGAGCAGGCGTTCAAGTGCAGCACGGATGCCGGGCGGCTGATCGATCGACAACTGCTCCTCGACCGCCAGATGCAGCGACAGGTGGAGGAAAGGATTGGTTTGCCCCATCTCCGGCGTCCATTCGCGGCTCAGTGCGTCGTCGGCTTCGAGCAGGGCGTGGTATTCCGGGTGCACCGCGATCAGATCGGCGGCGAGGGTTTCCAGCGGGGTCGCCGGCAGGGCGGCACGGCGCTTGTGCCAGGCGGTGACGAGAAACTGGCGGGCCTGATCGCGGCTCGGATTAAACATCGGTCTTTTCCTTGTAGGCGCACAGGTCGCGCACGCCGCAGCGCGGGCAGGCCGGTGCCCGCGCCTTGCAGGTGTAGCGGCCGTGCAGGATCAGCCAGTGATGGGCATGCTGCCGGTAGTGCGCGGGGACGGCCTTGAGCAGCTTGCGTTCCACCTCGCCGACGGTTTTACCGCGCGCCAGTCCGGTGCGATTGGCGACACGAAAGATATGCGTGTCGACGGCGATGGTCGGTTCGCCGAAGATGATGTTGAGTACCACATTGGTGGTTTTGCGGCCGACGCCAGGCAGCGCTTCCAGTGCGTCACGGTCGTGCGGCACTTCGCCGCCATGACGTTCCAGGATCAGGCGGGAAAGTGTGGCGACGTTTTTCGCCTTGGTCCGGTACAGGCCGATGGTCTGGATATAGTCGGCGATGCCTTCCTCGCCCAGCGCGGCGAGCGCGGCCGGAGTCGGATGTTGGTGGAACAGCGGCCGGGTGGCGCGATTGACGCCCTTGTCGGTGGCCTGCGCCGAGAGCACGACGGCGACCAGCAGCTGGAACGGCGTGGCGTACTCGAGCTCGGTTTTCGGTTCCGGATCGGCCGCCGCCAGCCTGGCAAAGAAGGCTTCGACCTCGGCGCGGGTCATGTCGCGACGGTGACGGTGGTGGCGCCTCCAGCCTGTCGCCGGGCGCGGGCGGCGGCGCGGGCTTCCAGCCAGTTGCGTCCGGCGATCAAGAGCCCCAGGGTAAAGAAGGCGCCTGGCGGCAGAACCATGATCAGGAAGCCGGGGTAATCAGCGGGCAGGATTTGCAGGCCGGAGAGTCCGGGGAAGATCATCTCGATGCCGGAAAACAGCGTGCCCTGGCCGATGATCTCGCGGATGCCGCCGATCAGGCCAATCACCCAGAGGAAACCGACGCCCATCGCCAGGCCGTCGAGGGTGGATGCAGCCAGCGAGTTCTTGGCGGCGAAGGCTTCGACGCGGGCGAGCACGATGCAGTTGGTGACGATGAGCGGAATGAAGATGCCGAGCACCAGATACAGGTCGTGCAAAAAGGCGTTGAATGCCAGGTCGACCACCGTCACCAGCGCGGCGATCACCAGCACGAACACCGGAATGCGAATTTCATAAGGGATCAGCGAGCGCAGCGCCGAGATGGCGAGGTTGGCCAGCATCATCACCAGGATCGTGGCCAGGCCCAGGCTGACCGCATTGACCAGCGTCGTGCTCACCGCCAGCAGCGGACAGAGGCCGAGCAGCTGGGCGAGCAGGGTGTTCTGCTTCCAGACGCCGTTGTGGACGATGGCTTTCCAGGTGTTCATGGCGGGCTCCCTTGGTCGGTGAATCGCGTACCGCTTGGCAGCGCAAAGAGTTTATCGCGCCGTGGCAGCACCCAGAGCAGCGCCTGGCGCGTGGCGTTGGTCACGGCGCGGGCCGAGATGGTCGCTCCGGCGCGCTGGTCGAACTGGCCGCCGTCCTTTTTCACCCGCCAGCGCTCGGCCGGCAACCGATCGAAATCGAGATCGGCAAACTGCGTGATCCAGGGCCGTGCCTTGTTGCGGTCTTTTTTCGGGTCGATGTAATCGCCGAGCCCCGGTGTTTCCTTGTGCCGGGTGACGCGTACCGCGAGCAGGCGGCCGTCGTTGCTTACCGCGAGCAGCAGGCGGATCGGGCCGGCGTAGCCGTCTCTGGCTACGGCCTCGAAGACCAGCGCGACCGGCTTGCCATGCTTGCGTGCGCGGAACAGCCGGGCTTCCTCGTCGAGGCCGAGTGCGGCCTGCGGCGGCAGCACGATGGCATCGTCGAGCAGTGCGTTGCCGTAAAAACTCGGCGCTAGCACAGCGCCGATCAGACCCAGTTTCTCGGCTTCGGCGCTGATCGCGATGCGTTTCGCGGTGAGCTGCCAGGCGGCGGACATGAAGGCGGTGAAGGCTAGCGTGAAGGCCAGCAGGATCACCGCCGTGCGCAGGGCGATGCGCAGCGCGCCAGCCTCTGCGTTGGGCGGGATATCCAGTGGTTCGCTCATGACGGGCCCCCGTGGTCGAAGTCCCTGTGAGCGGAGTCCTTGTGGCCGAACACCGGAGGCTGGGTCGCCCTGTCGATCAGCGGGACGGCGATGTTCATCAGCAGCACGCCGAAGGCGATGCCATCCGGATAAGCGCCGAAACTGCGGATGATCCAGGTGATGAGGGCGATGCCGGCGGCAAAAATCAGTTTGCCGCGCGGGGTGGTGGCTGCGGAGACGGGATCGGTGATGATGAAGAAGGCCGCCAGCATGGCGCCGCCGCCGAAGAGGTGGAACAGCGGCTCGGCGAAATGTTGGCCATCGATCCAGTGGGCCATTCCGGCCAGCAGGGTCAAGGTGGCGAGGAAGGCAAGGGGCAGATGCCAGGAGATGATGCGCTGCTGCAGCAACCACAGCCCGCCCAGCAGATAGCCGCCGGCTACCCATTCCCAGCCGCGGCCGGCGAACTGGCCGAAGGTACTGCCTTGGGCGGCGCTGATTGCGCTGGCCACGCTGGCGCCGCTGCCTGCCGTGTGCAGTGCGGTGCGCAGGGCATCGAGCGGGGTGGCCGAGGTCAGTGCATCGAGGCCGGCCACCGCGGCGCCTGAAATCATCTGCCATTGCGTGGCGAAATCGGCCGCGCCAGGCGCCGGCCAGCGCGACATCAGTTGCGGATAGGCGACGATCATCAGGGCGAAGGCGACCATCGCCGGATTGAACGGGTTCTGCCCGAGGCCGCCGTAAAGATGCTTGGCGACGACGATGGCGAGGACGACGGCGAGCACGGTCAGCCACCAGGGCACAAGAGGCGGCAGGGAGAGGGCGATCAGCCAGGCGGTGACCAGCGCCGAGCCATCGCCGAGGAACAACAGGATGGGTTTGTCGCGCAGCTTGAGGATCAGCGCTTCGGCAGCCAGTGCGGTGGCCGAGGCGAGGGCGATCTGCACCAGGATGGCCATGCCGAAGAAGCCGACGTAGGCGGCCAGCCCCGGTAGCAGGGCGGCCAGCACGCGGAGCATGACGGATTGCACGCTGGCGGGTTTGAGCAGATAGGGCGAGTTATGCACGTCAGTTATCCGGGGGAAGATGCGGGCGAGCCTGTTCGCGGATTTCGGCGCGACGCGCTTCGATGGCGGCGATCTCGGCTTGTTGTTCCGGTGCCAGGTCGGTGGTGTTGGCGGGAGTGACCTGCTGGGCGCGGGTGCGTTCGAGCGCGGCGGCGATCAATGCTTTCCGTGCTTCGGTCGCGGGCGAAGGCGCGGCTTCCGTCTGCGTCACCGAGGCCAGCGCGGCGGCGGCCCGTTCTCGTCCGGCGGCGGTCTTGGCGGCCAGCCGGGCGGATTTTTCCTGCTTGTCGCGCTCTTCGCGCTGCTGGCGGAATTCGTGGTGTTCACGCGCCCGATCGGCAGCCTCTTTTTCCGTTTCGCGGGCCCAGATTTCGCTTTTGGCGAAGCGGTAATAGTCGACCAGGGGAATGTGCGAGGGACAGACGTAGGCGCAGCAGCCGCATTCGATGCAGTCGAAGAGATGGTATTCCTGCGTCTTGCCGAAAATCCTGGCGCGCGCGTACCAGTACAGCTCGAAGGGTTGCAGGTCGGCAGGGCAGACCTTGGCACAGTCGCCGCAACGAATGCAGGGCATTTCCGGTGGTGGGGGCGGGAACAGATTCTTTGATCCGGCGAGGATGCAGTTGGTGGCCTTGACCACCGGCACCTCATCGCCCGGCATCGCCACGCCCATCATCGGCCCGCCCATGATGAGGCGGTCGGTGTCGGGCAAGGGCTGGGCGAGGGCGAGCACCTCGCGCATCGGCGTGCCGATCAGCACGTCGTAGTTGCGCGGCGATTCGACATTGCCGGCGACGGTGATAATCCGCGAGATCAGCGGTTGGCCGAGGTCGATCGCCGCGTGGATGGCATGGGCCGTGCCGACATTGAAGCACTGCACGCCATAGTCGGTCGACCGCTTGCCGTGCGGCACCTCGATACCGGTCAGCGCGCGGATCAGTTGCTTGGCGCCGCCGGCCGGATAGCGGGTCGGGACGGCGATCACTTCGATGCCGGAAAGCCCTGCGCAGGCGGCTTGCATGGCGGCGATGGCTTGCGGTTTGTTGTCCTCGATGCCGATCAGCACGCGCGTGGGCAAGAGCAGTTCGCGCATGATCTGGATGCCGCGCACGATACCGGCGGCGCGCTCGCGCATCAGCATGTCGTCGCAGGTGATGAAGGGTTCGCACTCGGCGCCGTTGATGACCAGCGCGTCAAGCTTGCCCGCCTTGCCGGGAGCAAGTTTGAGGTGCGAGGGAAAGACGGCGCCGCCCAGGCCGACGATGCCGGCATCGCGCAGATACGCGCGCGTCTGCTCGGCGGAATGGGCGTGAATGTCGAACGGCTGGCGTTCGATCCAGACTTCCCGGCCATCGTTCTCGATCACCACACAAAGTGCGAACAGACCCGAGGGATGTGGCATGCGGCGCATTTCGACAGCCGTCACCGTGCCCGAAACCGGGGCATGGACGGCGGCGGAGAGGTTGCCGTCGGCTGCGCCGATGCGTTGCCCCTTGCGTACCTGCTCGCCCGCCGCGACCAGTGGCCGCGGCATGCCACCGATGCTTTGATGGAGGGGCACGACCAGAAAAGTCGGCGCTGGCGCGACGGCGATCGGCTGTTGCGCAGACGCTTCCTTGTGGTAATCCGGCTTCACTCCACCATGAAAATCGAACAGGCTGCGCATGTTCAGGCGGCCCGGGCCGTGGCCGGCCTGATGTCGACTACGGGATATTTCCACTTCCAGGTTTCCACCGTTTCGGCGATCGGCTGCATGTCGATGCAATTCACCGGACAGGGCGGCACGCACAGCTCGCACCCGGTGCATTGCGCGGCGATGATCGTGTGCATCTGCTTGGCGGCGCCGACGATGGCGTCTACCGGACAGGCCTGGATGCAGAGCGTGCAGCCGATGCACAGGTTCTCGTCGATGACGGCGAGACTCTTGGCTTTTTCCACGCCGTGTTCGGCCGATAGCGGCTTGACTTCGCGGCCGAGCAGGTCGGCCAGCTTGCGGATGCCCTCTTCGCCACCGGGCGGGCACTGATTGATGTCGGCCTCGCCCTTGGCGATGGCTTGCGCGTAGGGCTTGCAACCGGGAAAACCGCACTGCCCGCACTGGGTCTGCGGCAAAATGGCATCGATTTTCTCGACCAGCGGGTCGCCTTCGACGCGAAAGCGCACGGCGGCATAGCCCAGCGCCGCGCCGAGGACCAGGGCGCCGAGCGCCATGACGAGCACCGCGGTGAGCATTATTTGTACTTGTCCAAGCCGGCAAAGCCCATGAAGGCGAGACTCATCAGGCCGGCCGTGATCAGGGCGATCGCCGTGCCGCGAAAATGTTGTGGCACGTCGGCGCCTTCCATGCGTTCGCGGATGCCGGCGAACAGGATCAGGGCGAAGGTGAAGCCGACGGCGCTGCCGAAACCGAAGAGCAGGGATTCGACGAAGTTGTGCTTGAGTCCTACATTGAGCAGCGGCACGCCGAGAACCGCGCAGTTGGTGGTGATCAGGGGCAGGTAGATGCCCAGTACCTGATGCAGCAACGGACTGGTTTTCTGGATGATCAGCTCGGTCAGCTGAACGATGGCGGCGATGGTGACGATGAACGACAGGGTGCGCAGATATTCCAGATGATTTGGTGCGAGCAGCCAGCGGTCGATGATGAAGCTGGCGCCGCAGGCCATGGTGAGAACGAACGTGGTGGCCGCGCCCATGCCGAACGCGGTCTCCAGTTTTTTCGAGACACCCATGAACGGGCATAACCCGAGAATGCGGACGAAGACGACGTTATTGACGAGAACGGCGCCAAGAACGATGAAAAGATAGCTGGTCATGGTGTGCGGGTCTTGCGGCATGCCCGCTGTGCCGGGGAGGTGTGCCAGAGGCGCGAATTATCCCGCGTTTGTCCGGATTCGTACAACCACGATGCATGGCTGGCTTTAGCCGCGGGTGGCTTCGATGCATTCCCTGACGAGAGACGGGCCACGATAGATCAGGCCACTATAGAGTTGCACCAGCGCGGCGCCGGCGTCGAGCTTGGCTTGTGCGCGCGCGCCGGAGGTGATGCCGCCGGCGGCAATGATCGGCACCTCGCCGGCCAGTGCGGTGGCCAGAGTACGCACCACGGCCGTCGATCGCTCGAACAGCGGCGCCCCCGACAGGCCGCCTGCCTCGGCCGCGAGCGATGATCGCTCGACTCCCTGGCGACTGAGCGTGGTGTTGGTGGCAATCACGGCATCGATGCGATGACGGCGCAGTGCGCTGGCGATGTCCGTGAGTTGGTCGTCATCCAGATCAGGGGCAATCTTCAGTGCAATGGGCACATACCGGCCATGGCGCTCACTGAGTTGCCGTTGCCGCGCTTTCAATGCGCCCAGCAGGGCATCCAGTTCCGTCGAGCCTTGCAACTGGCGCAGATTTTTCGTGTTGGGCGAGGAGATATTGATGGTGACATAGTCGGCTCGTGGGTAGGCCTTGTCGAGACAGATCAGGTAATCGTCAACGGCGTGCTCGATGGGGGTATCGAAATTCTTGCCGATATTGATGCCAAGAATCCCCCGATAGCGAACCTGGCGCAGATTGGCGAGAAGTGCGTCGATTCCCTGATTGTTGAATCCCATGCGATTGATGATGGCCTCGTGTTCCGGCAGGCGGAATAGCCGTGGCGCCGGATTTCCGGGCTGTGGGCGTGGCGTGACCGTGCCCACCTCGATGAAGCCAAAGCCGAGCCGGCCCAGTCCGTCAACGGCAATGCCGTTTTTATCGAGGCCAGCCGCGAGCCCCACCCGGTTGGAGAAGCGCAGCCCCATAACCTCCTCGCTGCCGGAGGAATAGTGTTGACTGTCGGGTGGACAAAGCCGCCCTGCCAGCGATAGAAAATTCAGTGTGAGCTCATGGGCCTTTTCGGCTTCGATGGCAAAGAACAACGGGCGCAACAGGGAATACGGAGACATGCGTGCATCTTACGATAGGGCTGAATCGGCGACCACCATCAAACTTTTCTTTTTTTCTCTTTACAACGCAAGAAAGGGTCCCTATAATTCTGCCTCTCTGCTGGAAGCGGGACGAAGCCTGGAGGATT